>CAWGUV010000006.1:0-273505 GCA_963825775.1 uncultured Thermoleophilaceae bacterium
GAAGGGCTGGCCGGTGCCGGGCGAGACCCTCGCCTTGAGCTCGTTCACCGCCGACTGCCAGACCACCAGGAGCCTGCCTCCGTTCGATGCCTCGACCTGGGCCCGGTGACGTCCTGTAACGAGTTGGTGGCCTGCACCGGCGGTCCGAAGCTCCCGCCGGCGCGGCGCGACACGAACACCTGGTCCTGGCCTCCAACGTCCTTGAGCCAGACCACGGCGCCGGTCCCGTCGGCCGCCAGGCTCACGTCCTGGGCCGAGGCGATCGCCGCGCTCGGCCCGTCCAGCGTCTGCCCCGGCAACACGGCCGCGTGCGCCGGCGCTGCGGCCAGCGCGGCCCCGGCGGCGATCGCGAGCGCGAGCCTCAAAAGACCGGCGTCTCGGTGTAGGTGCCGAAGACCGTCTGCAGCGACTCGACGATCTCGCCCTCGGAGGCGTGCGCGCGCGCGCAGTCGAGCAGCGGGTCCATCAGGTTGCGGTCGCCGGCGGCGGCCTCGCGCAGCGCGGCGAGCGCTGCCTCCACCTCCTCGCGCGTCGCGCCGCGCGCGCACCGCCTGCGACGCGGTCGATCTGCTTGCGCTCGAGCGCGGGGTCGATGCGCAGGATCTCCAGCGGCTCGCTCGTCGTCCTCGGTGTAGCCGTTCACGCCGACCACGATCCGCTGGCCGGAGTCGACCTCCTGCTGGTAGGTGAAGGAGGCGTCGGCGATCTCGCGCTGCGGGTAGTTCTGCTTGATCGCCTCGACCATCCCGCCGAGCTCGTCGATCTTGGCGAAGTAGTCGTAGGCCGCCTCCTCCATGCGGTCGGTCAGCGCCTCGACGAAGTAGGAGCCGCCGAGCGGGTCGATCGTGTTCGTCACGCCGGTCTCCTCGGCGATCACCTGCTGGGTGCGCAGCGCGACCCGCACCGCCTCCTCGGTGGGCAGCGCGAGCGCCTCGTCGTAGGAGTTGGTGTGCAGCGACTGGGTGCCGCCGAGCACCGCCGGCCAGCGCCTCGATGGCGGTGCGCGACGATGTTGTTGAGCGGCTGCTGGGCGGTGAGCGAGACGCCCGCGGTCTGCGCGTGGGAGCGCATCAGCAGCGAGCGCTGGTCCTTCGCGCCGTAGGTGTCGCGCAGCTCGCGCGCCCAGATCCGCCGCGCCGCGCGGTACTTCGCGATCTCCTCGAAGAAGTCGATGTGCGCGTTGAAGAAGAAGCGACAGCCGCGGCGCGAAGTCGTCGACGTCGAGGCCGCGCTCGATCGCCTGCTCCACGTAGGTGAAGCCGTCCTTGAGCGTGAACGCCAGCTCCTGCTGGGCGGTCGAGCCGGCCTCGCGGATGTGGTAGCCGGAGATCGAGACCGGGTGCCAGCGCGGCATCCGCTGCGAGCAGAACTCGATCATGTCGGTGACGAGCCGCATGGCCGGGTCGACCGGGAAGCACCACTCCTTCTGGGCGATGTACTCCTTGAGGATGTCGGTCTGGATCGTGCCCGCGAGCTGCTCCGGCCGGCAGCCCTTCTGCTCGGCGGCGACCACGTAGAAGGCGAGCATGATCGCCGCGGGCGCGTTGATCGTCATCGAGGTCGAGACCTCGCCCATGTCGATCCCGTCGAACAGCGTCTCCATGTCGTCGAGCGTGTCCACCGCCACGCCCTCGCGGCCGACCTCGCCCTCCGAGCGCGCGTGGTCGGAGTCGTGGCCCATCAGCGACGGCATGTCGAACGCCGTCGAGAGGCCCGTCTGGCCGTGGTCGAGCAGGTAGCGGAAGCGCTCGTTGGTCTCCTCGGCCGTGCCGAAGCCCGCGAACTGGCGCATCGTCCACAGCCGGCCGCGGTACATCGACGGGTAGACCCCGCGCGTGTAGGGGTACTCGCCCGGGCAGCCGATCGACGCGTCGTGATCGGGCGGCAGGTCCTCCTCGGTGTAGAGCGGCTCGACCGGCTCGCCGGAGATCGTGTTCGAACAGCGCGTCGCGCTCGGAGGTACTCACGAGGAGGCGTGGCCACGCCCCAAGGTTACGTCAGCGCTTGCGCTTTGCGGCCTTCAGCAATTTGAACGCCTTGCGCTGGCGCTTCGAGGCGTTCTTCGCAGCATCCGTGGCAGCGAGGGTGACCCGGTAGGAACCTGGGGCGAGCGAGCGCCTGCGGCTCAGCCGGCCCTGGAAGCGGACCCTGTTGGAGCCCGCCTTCCCGTTGAGACGGATCGCGGTCTTCACCTTCACGTAGCGCGTGCAGCGCTTGCGCTTTCGATTCTTGCGCGAGGGCTTCCGGCAACGCTTGCCGACTCGCCGTCCCGGTCGCTTTCGCTCGAAGCTGAGCCGGACCGTGGCCTTCTCCGACAGCCGGAAGCGGATGGTGGTGCCCGTCTTCACCGCGGACAGCTTCGGCAGCTTGGTGCCCTTGCGGAAGCGCTTGCGCGAGAGGCTGAAGCGGGTCACGCGCGGGGCGGTGCGGTCCGCTGCGCTGCGGCGGCGGCGGGCGGGCGCGGCAGATCGACCCGTGCGACGAGGATGCGCGTGGTGGCGCCCGTTCCCTGCAGGTACCCCACCGAGACCGAGTCCGCGCCGTCCGCCGCGATCGAGGGCTCGTCGCCGAGAACGTTGCCCAGCGCCGGGTCGGAGAGGGTGATCGGAACGGGAGCCAGCTGCCCGCTCTCGAGCACGACGCGCGCCTGTAGTGACGCGGGCCCCGTAGAGCTCGGCTGGAACGAATGCGCGAAGAGGCCGGCGCCCCTCGGGACGATGGCGACGGACTCGAAGGTCTCCTCAGCCGTGGGCGTCGAGTGCAGGCCGTAGCGGGAGTTGACCGCGCCCGGCGAGAGGGTCGCCCCGAAGCCGAGGTAGGGAGCGGCGAAGGCGGCGCCGACGTTGTAGTGGCCCGTCGCCAGTGCACGCCCTCCCGACGGCGTGACCGCAATCCGCGGCAGGTACACCTCGCGCCCGGCAGGCGGCGAGGCCGGCATGGTGTCCGTGCGCAGCGGGGCCTCGAACGCATTCCCGACGAAGCGGCGGACCAGGCCGCGATCGGCAAGCGTGCCACCGCCATAGTTGAACTCCTGCAGCAGCGCGAGCCACGCGCGGCCGGAGTCGTCCGTGGCGACGGCTGCCGTCGACGGGCCACCCGGCTCAGCGGGGAAGCCCTCCAGAGACGTCACCCTGGCGTTCACGGCTGGGCCCCCGAATGCGGTCCCAACGAGCCTGCGGGCGAACACCGTACCGGTCTCGTTCCACGTGGCGACCGCATTGCCCGCGGCGTCGACCGCGAGCGAATGCGGGCCCGAGCTCGCGATATTGGCCTGGACGTTGTCGAGCGCCTGGCCCGCCTGGACAGGCGTGACCGTGGTGCCGACGATCCGGTACGCGAACACGTCCTGGTTCGCGGGAGGGGTGGTGACGAGGGCGTAGGACACCCCGGCCGCGTTGGTGCCGGCCACGACCCCCTGGACCCCACCGGTCTTGATCGCGGTGATCGGACCGAACGGCTGGCCCGTCCCAGGGGCATAGCGGAAGTTGGCGTCGTTGGCGCCGCTCGCGCCCTTGAAGGAGACGATCGCCTTTCCCCCGTTGCCGGCCCCCACGGAAATGTTCAAGGGGGTGGTCTGAACGCCGCTGGTGAGCTGCTCGGGCGGCTGCCACACGCCGCCGATGCGCCGCGCAGCCCACAGCCGCGCGGCCATCCCCTCGCTGCGCCTGAACGCGAGGACGCCCGTCCCGTCGGGCGCGATGTCGATCACGGGCGCGCTAGGATCTCCGCCGACGGCCCGGCGATCACCTGGCCGGGAATGACAGCAGCGTTGGCGGCGGGCGCAACGGCGACCGCCAACAGCACGCCAAGCGTGACTGCCCCCGACCTCACGGTCCGGAGCCTACACCCGGCTCAGCCCTCCGCGCCAGAGCGCCCGCGGCGCGCCGTGAGCCGTGTCACGGCGAAGAGAATCGTCCCGATCACGACGATGACCAGCACGATGATCCCGATGATCATCAGCACCCCGGTGCCCTCATCGGGGTTGCTTCCGCGTCCCGCCGCGATCGGCAGCAGGAAGTCCAGCGCCATCACTCTTCGTCGCCGGTCCCGAACGGCCCGGGGGCGTCCGAGTGCTCGTCGGTGTCCCAGGTCGAGGAGGAGTCCTCCTCGGCCTGCTTGGGCTCCTGGTCCTGGCCCTCGTCGGCCTCGGCGGCCTGCTGCTCGTCCTTCTGGGGATCTTTTTCGTCGTCCATGGGGCGGACTTGCCCGGTCAGCGCAGGCTCAACCGCGTCCGCCCGGCTGTCAGCCGCGCCGCCAGGTATCCGCCGCCGCTGCCGACGAGCCCCACCGCCGCGACCGCCGCGCCGATCTTCAGCCGCCGTGCGAGCTTGTCGAAGTGGATCACCCGCCAGCCCCGCTCGCGGGCGATCGCCAGCAGCGCGAGTCGGGGTTCACCGCCACCGGGTTGCCCACCAGCTCGAGCATCGGCAGGTCGGACTCGCTGTCGGAGTAGGCGTAGGACTCGGACAGGTCGATTCCGCGCTTGGCCGCCACGCGCTCGATCGCCTCGGCCTTGCCCGCGCGATAGGTGAACGGCCCGTCCGGGCTGGCCCGTGTAGACGCCGTCCTCGATCTCCGAGCGGGTGCCGATGCCGCCGTCGAACGCGAGCACGTGCGCCATCATCTCGGCCATCTCGTGCGACGCCGCGGTGACGATGAACACCGGCCGCCCCGCGTCCTGGTGCTCGTAGGCGATCGCAGCATCTCGGGGTACAGGCGCGGCAGCACGCCGGCGAGCACGCTCGGCGCCGAGCCGCTGGAGGTCCTTCACCTGGCACGCCCGCGATGGCCTGCAGGATGCGGTCGCGGATCTCCTCGCTGCCCGCGTCGGTGGACCCCTCCATGCGGAACTTCACGTTCGCCCACAGGTCGCCGACCAGCTCGCGCCGGCCGATCATGCCCGAGCGGTACGCGGCGCGGGCGAAGTGGACCCCGCTCGAGCCCTCGATGAGGGTCTTGTCGAGGTCGAAGAAGGCGGCGGCGGTGCCGTACTCAGCCGCCGTTCACTTCGACCAGCACGGCGTCGCCCTGGCCGCCGCCGGAGCAGATCGCGGCCACGCCGAGGCCGCCGCCGCGGCGGCGCAGCTCGTGCACCAGCGAGCCGAGGATGCGCGCGCCCGAGGCGCCGATCGGATGGCCGAGCGCGATCGCGCCGCCGTTCACGTTCACCTTCGACTCGTCGATGCCGAGCATCCGCATCGAGTTGATCGCCACCGAGGCGAACGCCTCGTTGATCTCGAACAGGTCGATGTCCTCGACCTTCAGGCCCGCCTTCTCGAGCAGCTTCTTCGTCGCGTTCGCGGGCGTGCGGGCGAGGTAGGGGAAGTCGTCGGCCACCGCGGCCTGGCCGACGATCGTGGCCAGCACCGTCTTGCCGTTGGCCTTGGCCCACTCGTCGCTGGAGAGCACCACCGCGCCGGCGCCGTCGTTCACGCCGGGCGAGTTGCCGGCGGTGTGCGAGCCGTCGGGGCCGGTCAGGCCGGGCAGCTTGGCGAGCGACTCGAGCGAGCTCTCGCGCCGCGGGGCCTCGTCGACCTCCACGACCGTCTCGCCCTTCTTCGACTTGATCGTGACCGGCGCGATCTCCTCGGGCAGCTTGCCGTCGTCGGTGGCCTGGATCGCCAGCTCGTGGCTGCGCAGCGCGAACTTGTCGAGGTCCGGGCCGGGTGATCTCCAGCTCCTCCCCCACCTCGGTCGCCTCGACGAACATCTGCTTGCCGGTGAAGGGGTTGGTCAGCCCGTCGTGCACCATCGCGTCGAGCGTCTTGGCGTCGCCCATGCGGTAGCCGAAGCGGGCCTTCGTGAGCAGGTAGGGGGCGCCCGACATCGACTCCATGCCGCCCGCGACCGCCACGTCGAGGTCGCCGGCGCGGACCGACTGGTCCACCATGCCCGCCGAGCGGATGCCCGAGGCGCAGACCTTGTTCACGGTCTCCGAGGAGACCTCCTTCGGGATCCCGCCCTTGATCTGAGCCTGGCGCGAGGGCACCTGGCCCTGACCGGCCTGCAGCACCTGGCCGAAAACCACGTGCTCGACCTGGTCGGGCGCGACGTCGGCGCGCTCGAGCGCGTTCTCGATGGCGTGGCCGCCGAGGTCGGTGGCGTCGAGGGAGGCGAGGGCGCCGCCCATCTTCCCGAAGGGGGTGCGGGCGGTGCCGAGGATCACGGTCTTGGGCATCAAACGTCCTTTGTCGAAGGGGGTGGGAACGATAATGGGGCGCGCCATGAAGATCGCCATCGCCACCTGCGCCGCTCTGCCGAGGGTTTCGAGGACGATCGGCCGCTGGCGGAGGCCCTCGGCGCCGAGTTCGCCGTCTGGGACTCCCCGGACGTCGACTGGGACGGCTTCGACCGGGTGATCGTGCGCTCGCCCTGGGACTACACCTTCAAGCGCGACGCCTTCCTCGACTGGGCTTCGTCGCTCGGCGAGAGGATCCAGAACCGGCCCGAGGTGATGCGCTGGAACAGCGACAAGCGCTACTGGCCGATCTCGCCGAGGCGGGGCTGCCCGTGGTGTCGACCGAGTTCGTGGGCCCGGGCGACCCGCTGCCCGAGCTCGACGGCGAGGTGGTGGTGAAGCCCACGATCTCGGCGGGCGCGCGCGACACCGGCCGCTTCTCCGCGTGCGCGCACGCGGGCGCGCTGGCGCTGGTGGCGCGGCTGCGGGAGGAGGGCCGCACCGCCATGGTCCAGCCCTACCTGCCCGCGGTGGAGGAGCACGGCGAGACCGCGATCGTGTTCATCGGCGGCGAGATCAGCCACGTGCTGCGCAAGGGAGCCGTGCTCGGCGCCGACGAGGAGGCCCCGATCCGCGAGGAGGAGGCTGCGCACCGCAGCGGTGATGTGGGACCCGGAGCTGGTGGTGGCCGGCGAGGCCGACGAGGGCGGAGCGCGAGCTCGCGCGGAGGGTGATCGCCTACCTAGCCGAGCGCTTCGGCGCGCCGCCGCTCTACGCGCGCGTGGACATGCTGCCCGGCGCCGGACGAAGAGCCGGTGCTGCTGGAGCTCGAGGTCGTGGAGCCGTGCCTGTACCTGGGCACCGCGCCGGGCTGGCGGCGGCTGGCCGGCTGGCGGCCGCTGATCCGCGGCTCTAGGTCCAGTCCTCAGGCTCGAGCCCCGCGGCCCGCAATCCCTGCTCCCACGAGTAGAAGAACTGATCGCGGACCACGAGCCCCCTCCGGAGCGTGACCAGCTGGGAGAACTCCTGCCGCATCTCCACGCCGCTGGCCCGCGCCTTGCCGCGGAACTCACCGAGGGCCAGCACGCGGTCGCCGAAGTCCATCGCCCTCTCGGGCCGGATCTCCCAGGACTCGAATGTCTCCGCGAACTGCTCGAACCCCTCCCTCAGCCCCTGGTGGCCGTGATAGCTCTCGGCGAAGCCGAGCGTCATGAACTCCTCGGGGATCCCCCAGACGACGTCGGGCGAGTAGCGGGTCAGCATCAGCTCCCAGTCCTTGCGGGGCGCGGCGGCCCAGCCGGAGAGCAGCACCCGCTTGAGCCCGTCCCGCCGGACCCACGACCGCGGAGTGGTGAGACCGCATGGTCACAGACGAGGACGATCCGAGCGATCCGCGGAAAGCGAACGACGATTCTGTCGGCGAAGGTGCGTGCGGCGGGCAGCGGCCCCGTGACCTTGGTGACGACTGGCGTCCCCATGCGGGCAGGCTAGGCTCGATCGGCTCATGATCGCCGTGCACCACCAAAGTCCGACTGCACCCGCCGACACCCGCGTCGTCCCCTTCTTCGAGGGCGACGACGCTCGAGGGCGCCGCGCCGGAGCTAGCCGGTCGGCGAGGCCAAGCCGAAGCTGAAGTCCGTCGCCGTCACCCACGAGGACGGCACGCGCATGCTGGTCGCCGGAATGGGCAAGCGCGACGAGCTGGACGGCGAGAAGGCGCGCGTGGCCGCCTCGGCGGTCGCCGGCCGCGCCAAGGAGCTCGGCGCCAAGACGCTCTCCTGGGAGACGCCGGACGGCTTCGCCGGCCCGATCGTGGAGGGCACTCTGCTCAAGCTGTACGAGTTCAAGCAGTTCAAGTCCTCCGGTGATGACGACGAGGACGACGACAACGGCCTGTCCACCCTCGAGATGGCCGGCGCCGACGAGGACGAGGTGAAGGCGGCCGCCGCGGGCGCCAACGCGGCCAGAACGCCGCGCGTGACCTACAGAACCTGCCCTCCAACGTCGCCACCCCGACGTTCCTCGCCGAGCGCGCCGAGGAGCTCGCCAAGGCCCACGACGCCCTCTCGCTCGAGGTGCTCGGGCGCAAGGAGATCGAAGCGGCGAAGATGGGCGCGTTCGTCGCCGTGGCCAAGGGCAGCGACGCCGAGCCCAAGCTGATCGTCCTCCGCTACGAGGGCGGCGGCGACGGGCCGCACCTGGGCTACGTGGGCAAGGCCGTGACCTTCGACACCGGCGGGATCTCGCTCAAGCCCGGGGCGAAGATGAGCGAGATGAAGTTCGACATGTCGGGCGGCGCCGCCGTGCTCGAGGCGATGGGCGCGATCGCCGAGCTGGCGATCCCGGTGAAGATCACCGCGGTGATCCCGGCCACCGAGAACATGCCGAGCGGCCACGCAGTGAAGCCCGGCGACATCGTCACGGCCGCCAACGGCAAGACGATCGAGATCAACAACACCGACGCCGAGGGCCGCCTGATCCTCGCCGATTCGCTCAACTACGCGATCGAGGACGGCGCCGAGCGCGTGGTGAACCTGGCCACGCTCACCGGCGCGATCATCGTGGCGCTGGGCTCGACCCACGCCGGGCTGTTCTCCAACGACGACGACTGGTTCGCCGAGGTGGACGCCGCCTCCACCGACACCGGCGAGATCGGCTGGCGCCTGCCGCTGCACCCCGAGTACGAGGACCAGGTGAAGGGCAAGTACGCCGACCTCGACAACGCCCCCGAGAGTCGCAAGGCGTCGTCGATCACCGCGGCCGAGTTCCTCAAGGCGTTCGTGGGCGACACGCCCTGGGTGCACGTGGACATCGCGGGCACCGCGTGGGGCCTCGGACGCCCGTACGTCGGTTCGGGCGCGTCGGGCTTCGGCGTGCGCATGCTGATCGAGCTGGCTCGGCGAACCGCCTCGTAGTGCGGGTCGCCGCGGCGCTGGTGGCGCTCGCCTTCCTGGCGGGCTGCGGCGCGCCCGACGAGATGTCCGGCAAGGACACGGCCACGCTGACCACCTCGCGGGAGGCGCTCGAGGACGCGCTCAAGACCGAGGCCGACCTGCGCTCCCCTGCCAAGACGACGCGCATCCTGCGCGAGGTACAGCGGCTGATCGCGACCGGGTCGTTCGAGACCAAGGAGCTGGACGAGTTCGGTCTGGCCGCGCTCGGCGAGCTGCAGCTGGTCCTGCCGAGCGTGGTGGAGACCGACCGCGACGGCGTGCCCGTCACCCTCGACCGCCCGGCCCTGCGCGTGTTCCGCCGCTACGCCGCGTCCGACCCGCGGCGCGCCCTGCACGGCCCTGTGGCCGAGGAGGTCGACCGGATCGAGCGCGTGATCAAGGACGCCGGCGCCGACGACGAGACGAAGGTGCGCAACCAGACCGTTGGGGAGTACGTGCGCGGCGTGCAGCGCGATGTGCGCCCGGTCTGGCCGGCCCTTGCCGAGCGGCTCAGCGACGTACCCTGAGGGACATGCGCGATCCCGGACACGTGGCCGTGGGCACCTGGAGCGGCGGGCGCTTCATGCACTTCGGCGAGGCGATCGAGGACGAGCGCCTGGAGGCGCTGCTGCGCCCGGGCGACGGCATCGACACCGTGCTCACCGCCGACACCTACGGGCAGGGCGAGGCCGACCTGCTGCTCGGCCGCGCGCTCGCCGGCGTGGATCGCGCCTCCTACTGCGCGGTCGGCGCCGTGGGCCATGACTTCTACGAGGGCGAGCGCGACGGGCCGCGCGGCTTCCCCCGCTTCACCGACGCGCGCCTGCGCGGCCCGGAGGGCTACGCGGACTACCTGCGCCGCGCCACCGAGCAATCGCTCGAGCGCTGCGGCCTGCGAGTCCTTCGACCTGCTGCTGCTCCACAACCCCGACCGCACCGGCTACACCAGCGACGTGGTGTGGGAGGGCATGGCCGAGCTGCGCGGGCAGGGCCTGGCGGGAGCGATCGGCGTGGCGCCCGGCCCGGCCAACGGCTTCACGCTCGACCTGATCGCATGCCTGGAGCGCTTCGGCGAGCTGATCGACTGGGCGATGCTGATCCTCAACCCGCTCGAGCCGTGGCCGGGCGAGCTGGCGCTGCCGGCCGCCGCCGACCAGGGCGTGCGGGTGATCACCCGGGTGGTGGACTACGGCGGGCTGTTCTGGGGCGACCTGGCGGCGGACCACAAGTTCGATCGCGGCGACCATCGCGGCTTTCGGCCCGAGGGCTGGACCGAGCGCGGCCACGAGCTGATCGACCGCATGCGCCCGATCGCCGAGCGCCACGGCCTCACCCCGCTGCAGCTGGCGTGCCAGTGGAACCTCGCGCACGACGCGGTGGCCTGCGCGGCGCCGACGCTGATCCAGGAGGCCGGCGGGCGGCCGGTGGAGGAGAAGCGCGCCGAGCTGGCGGCAACGCCGGCGGAGATCGTGCTCTCAGAGGAAGAGGTCGCCGAGATCCGAGCGATCGGCGACAACACCGGCTGCATGACCCTCAAGGGCGGCGTGCCCGACCACGAGGGCGAGGAGCGCCCGGACCGCTGGCCGCTCACGCCCGAGCTGAGCGCGGTGGGCTCGCGCTGGGGCATCGAGCCCGAGCGCGACCTGCGCCCGGCCTAGCTCGGCTGCTTCTCGATCTCCTTCAGCTCCCGCTTGAGCACCTTGCCCGTGGCGTTGCGGGGCAGCTCGTCCAGGAACCAGATCTCGCGCGGCACCTTGAAGTTGGCGAGGTTGGACTTCACGTGCTTCTTCAGCTCGTCCTCGCTGGGCTTGCTCGATCCGGCGGGAACCACGAACGCCCGCAGGCGCTGGCCGAACTTCTCGTCCTCGACCCCGATCGCCGCGGCCTCCGCCACGCCCTCGTGGGAGGCGAGCGTGTCCTCGACCTCCTTGGGGAACAGGTTCTCGCCGCCGGAGACGATCATCTCGTCGTCGCGGCCCTCCACGAACAGGCGGCCGGCGTCGTCCATGCGGCCCACGTCGCCGGTGGCCATGAGACCGTCGATCTCGTCCTTGGCGCCGCCGCCGGTGTAGCCCTCGAACAGCATCTCGTTGCCCACGAAGATGCGGCCGGTCTCGCCGCGGGGCACCTCCACCCCGCGCTCGTCGTAGAGCTTCACGACGGTGCCGCGCGGCGCCTTGCCGGCGGTGCCGGGCGCGGCGCGCATGTCCGCCGGCGTGGCGATCGTGGCCCACGCGACCTCGGTGGAGCCGTAGAGGTTGTAGAGGTTGTCGCCGAACTCGTCCATCCACTTGGTGGCGAGGTCGCCGGGCAGCGCGGAGCCGCTGGCCGCGGTCACGGTGAGCGACGAGGTGTCGTACTTCTTCTTCACCTCGTCGTCGAGCTCGAGAATCCGCGGACATCATCACGGGCACGACCACCAGCGAATCCGCCTGCGCGTGGTCGATCTGCGCGAGCGTGGTCTCCGGATCGAACTTGCGCGTGAGCACCAGCGTCGAGCCGAGCAGCATCCCCATGGTGAAATGCGCGAACCCCCACGAGTGGAACAGCGGCGCGGCGATCACGCTCACCTGGCCCTGCTTGAGAGGGATCTTCGACAGGAAGGACACCGCGGGATCGAGCGAGGTCGGCGACGCTCGGTTGGCGCCCTTGGGCGTACCGGTCGTGCCGCTCGTGAGGATGATCGCCTTGCCGATCTCCTCCGGCGGCACCGGCTGCTCGGTGGGCGAGTCCGCGATCAGCTGGGCGAGCGTGGGGTCGTCCACGTCGTCCTCGTTGTCGACCCATGCGATGAAGCGCTTGCGCCGGGTGGCGGCGTCCTCGAGCAGGTCGGTGAACTCCTGATCGAACACGAGCGCGACCGGCTTCTCGCGCTTCACGACCTCGGCCAGCTGGGGCGCGGCGAAGGCCGTGTTCAGATAGAGCGCGTGGGCACCGAGCTTCGCCGCGGCCACCGTCGCCTCCACGAAGCCGCGGTGGTTGCGGCACATGATCGCGACGCCGTCGCCCTCCTTCACGCCGTGGTCGGCGAGCCCGTGCGCGAGCGCGTTGGTGCGCTGGTCGATCTCGCCGAAGGTGAGCGTGCCGAGGTCGTCGATCACGGCGGGCTCGTAGGGCGACGTCTGCGCGCCGGCGATGAACCCAGCGGCCGGGCCGCGGCCCCACCGCACCAGCGTGGCCGCCATGCGGACCAGCTTGTCGGGGCGGATCGGCCGGATGATCCCGGCGTCGCGCATGATCTTCAGCGACCCCACCTCGTGGGTCAACGTGCCCACCACTCCTCTGCCCTGGTCCGGCGCCACTCGTTCTCCCTCCAGTTCCGCTTTCAGATGTTTGAGGCCCGTGCGCAGGTGCCCGCGCACCTGCGGGGCCGACAACCTGTCGGTCACCGCTCCCACAACCCCGCCCGGCGAGCCGTAGCTGAGTCGCAGGGATACCCGCGTGCAGCCATTTGATGCCTCCCTGACCCGCCAGCGCCCGCGCTGATCGATGCCGGTAATGGAAGTCCAGGCGATGTCGCGGCCCTCGTCGTACTCCACGACCTCGATCAGCCCGCCGACGTCGGCCGAGCCGACGTGCATGAGCATTTGGTAGCGCGCGCCGATGCCGGGCTCGGTGTCCTCCGCCTCGGGATCGAAGCGGGTGATCGCCGGCACGAAGCGCGGGATGTCCTGCGGGTCGGCGATCAGCTCCCACACCTCATCCGGCGTGGCCTCGACGGTGATCTTCTCCTCGAGACGCATCTCGACTCAGCCGATCACGGGCAGGCTGCGCTCGTCCTGGAGCGCGGTGAGCGTCTCCTGCATCTCGTCGATGATGTCCGCGTAGACCTCGTCGAGGTCCGGGTCGTCGCTGTAGCGCTCCTTGAGATGAATCGGGGGCAGGACCTGAACGGTGATCTTCGCCGGCGCGGGCAGGTGGCCGAGCATGTCGCCGACGTTCAGGATCCACGGCAGCGCGATCGAGATCGGCAGTACCTTCAGGCGGAACATCTTGTCGAGGCGCAGGAGCTTTGCCAGGCCCTCGCCGCGTGACAGGAACAGCGCGGTCTCCTGTCCGCCGATGCTCACGACCGGCACGATCGGCACGTCCTTTTCCAGCGCCAGGCGGATGAAGCCCTTACGCCCGCCGAAGTCGACCTTCCCCGACTCCCAAGTGGGGCGATGCACCTCGTAGTCGCCGCCGGGGTAGACCAGCAGCGCGGCGCCGGAGTCGAGCGCCTTGTTGGCGTTCTCGGGCGACGCGGCGACCGTGCCGTACTTGCGCAGGGAGCCCAGGCCAGGCATCGAGAGCACCAGGTTGTGTGCGAGCTGGTAGAAGCGCCGCTCGACGCCGAAGTAGGTGTTGAACGCCAGCGTGAACACGCCGGTGTCGGGTGTGAGGTTGCCGCCGGAGTGGTTGCCGACCATCAGCACTGGGCCCTCTTCGGGGATGCGCTCGAGGCCTCTTACCTCAGCCCGGAACCAGAGGCTCGCCAGCAGCCACAGCCCGGGCAGCGACTCGCGGATGTAGTCGGGGTCGCGCTCGTCGAGGTCGGCCTTTGGCACACGCTGCTGGGCGGCGCGTGCGATCGCGCTCGCGGCGTCGGCGATCCGCGCTACGGCGTCGGAGGGGCTCACGAGCGGGCGCGCCACGGGGCGGCCGGCACCGTTCGTGCTGTCCTTCGCGCGCGCGGCCTCGTGCGCGGGGCCCGAGCCGTTGCTCGACCCGCGCTTGCCCTTGGTGCTGCTCGATCCCTCCGCCATCACGGCTGAGTCTCGCAGGGTTGGGTCAGGCGGCGCGACGGTGCACGGGCACGAGCTCGGGCCAATCCGAGGCCGGGCCGTCCGGCATGCGGATCTTGTGCGGCTCGCCCTGGGGCAGGTCGTTCAGCCTGCGCGCGATCTCGGGCCGCCGCAGTTGCTCGCGCACGGTGCGCTGCGCGGTCTCGATCACCTCGTTGCGACGGGCGTTTGTCATGAGGTTGCGGCCCATCGCCTTGAGGTCGTCCGCCACCGGCTGGATCAGCACGGTGCCCGTGCCCTTCGCGTTGACCCGCTTCGCCTCGTGGCCCAGCCGGCGCCCGGCCGCCTGGCGCGTCATGTGGGCCACGCGGTCGAGGACGTTCAGGCCGCCGCCCGGCTCGCGCGTGGACGTGGGGTTCATGCAGATCACCAGGTCGAGATCGAGGCCGGCGAGCAGGTCGAGGTTCGACGCCGAGCGCACGCCGCCGTCCACGTAGTCGCGGTTGCCGATGCGAACCGGGCGGTAGAAGCCGGGGATGGCGCAGGAGGCAGCGACGGCGTCCGCCAGGTCGGCGGGCGGAGCGTCGGCGCGGCCTTCGACGCCGCGGCGGCCGAACGGCACGCGCCGGCCGCTTGAGTAGTCGTACGCCACGGCCCAGAAGCTCGGGTGGTCGACCCAACCGCCGGGCACGGCCCGTTCGACGATGTGCTTAAGGGAGTCGGTGGAGATCAGCCCACGGGGCAGCCAGCCGACCGTCACCCCCAGCGGCGTGTGGCGCATCGGCTGGGCGAGGCTCGTCAGCGCAAGCTTGAGCGAGCCCGGGCCGGGCCGCGGGAGGCGGCGGTGGAGCTTGAACACGGCGCCGCCGGAGCGGTCGGCCTCGCCCGCGGGCCTGCCGTCGGGGCCGGCGAGTCCTTCGAAGGACTCGCCCCTCGAGTGGGCGACCATGAACCAGGGCGGGATGCCGGCGGCGGTGAACGCCCCGATCATCGAGCCCGCCGACGTGCCGACGATCCGCTCCGCGCTACCGGGGTCCCAGCCGGTCTCCTCCGCGAGGGCGTGCAGGCCGCCCGTAAGCCAGGCGCCCCCGAGGACGCCGCCCGCCCCGAGCACCAGTCCGACCCTCATCGCGACGTCAGCGCTTCTTCTTTTCCTTCGGCGGCCGCGGCGGGTTCGCCTTGCGTTCCTTCTGGGTCATCTTGCGGATCACGAGCGAGCCGTCGTCGATCTGCTCCTGAACCTGCTTGAGCTTCTCCTCGCGCCGCTTGTCCTGCTGTTCGCGGACTGTCCGCGCCATCGTCGTGGCCTGCCTTTCGCAGTTGACGAGCGTTACGGGCAAGATTAACCGCAGGGTCGGCGGATCGCGCGCTTTTGGCTCAGGAATGAGGAGTTTCCGGATCCTCGTATGCCTCCTTCAGCCAGGGCGGCTTGACCGCCGGATCGAGCGCCCGGTAGTGACGCCTGTCGATGGTCTCCAGCGGTACCAGCCGCAGGCCCTCCGCGGTGGTCGTCCGCTCGCGCAGGTCCACGCCGGGCAGGCGTGCTCGGTAGCGCACCCGGCGCGGCCCGCGGCCGCCGGCGCGACCGCCGCGGCGGCGCCCCGCGTTTCTGTCGAGAGGGATGTGACCGGCGTGGCTGCCGCGGCTCACGCGGGTCCAGCCGGTGCGCGGGCCCCAGCGGTCGCGGCACGTGGCCTGCTTGCACCACTGCCAGTGCCCGTGGGCCGTGGAGCGCACGTACGCGCGGCCGTCGCGGTCGAGTCGCACGGTGTGGCCTTCCCAATCATCGTCGTGATATCCGGGATAGTCGCGCGGGCGCCCCGCCAGCTTCCACGGCAGGTCCGAGCCGGCGAACGTGGAGTTGGAGTCGGGGTAGTACAGCCAGTACTGGAGGTAGGTGCGCCCGCCGCGGCGGATCACGCGTGTAAAGACCGTGGCGCGGCGGCCGGCGTTGCTGCGGTGGACGTCGAGGTCGCGGTCGAGCGGCGCCTCGGCGCACCTCACGCTGCGGCACTCGCGGAAGTCGACCGGGATCTGGGCCTCGCCGGGCTCGTAGACGATGCCCGGCATGAAGCGGCGCAGCAGCTCGGCGTCCCTCTGTCCGTAGGCGCGTGCGAGGGAGCCGTCGCTCTCCTCGCACGCCGAGCCCTTCACGGCGCACACGAGCCGGTGCGACAGAAAGCCGCCGAACGAGCGGCCGTCGATCACCGGCACAGCGGCCGCGAGCGCGCCCAGCACGAGGGACGCGAGCAGCACCAGGCCGACCCACTCGATTGTCGCCTGGCCGCGCTCGCACCGCATCGGCCGAGCGTGCCGGGTCGCGTGTCACACGTGGGTGACCTGTGTGACGATTCAACCCATGAACGATGACTATCGGGCGGCAAGCAGGCAGATGTGGGAGACGGCGGCGGGCGGTTGGTCGGACCATGCCGAGACACTCGAGGAGGGCGCGCACGGCGCGGCGGCGCCGTGGATGATCGAGGCGATCGCGCCCCAGCCGGGCGACCGAGTCGTGGAGCTGGCGAGCGGCGCCGCGGGCATCGGCCTTCGCGTGGCCGAGATGGTCGCGCCCGACGGCCGGGTCGTGCTGTCGGACTTCGCCGAGCAGATGGTCGACGAGATCCGCGGGCGGATCGCCGCGCTCGGGCTCGACAACGCCGAGGCGCGGGTGCTCGACGCGGAGGACCTCGACGTGGGCGATGCCGAGTTCGACGCGGTGCTGTGCCGCTTCGGCTACATGCTCACCTCGGACCCGGCCCAGGCCCTGTCCGAGACGTTCCGCGTGCTGGTCCCCGGAGGACGGCTGGCGCTCGGCGTCTGGGGCACCGCCGATCAGAACCCGTGGCTGGGGCTCCCCATGAAGACCCTCCTCGATCATGTCGGCGCGCCGCCCCCGCCGCCGGGGACGCCCGGGCCGTGCGCGCTCGGAGACCGCGACCGTGTGGCCGAGCTGCTCGACGGCGCCGGCTTCGAGGACGTGCAGATCGAACAGCTCGAGGCCGACGACGCCTTCGCCGACGCCGACGCGTGGTGGGACCGCACGCTGGCGCTGGCCGCGCCGTTCACCGCGGCGCTGTCGAACCTGCCGCCCGAGAGCGCGCAGGAGCTCGAGGCGAAGGTGAAGGCGTCCGGTGATGCGTTCAAGGCCGACGACGGGTCGCTGGTGTTTCCCGCCGCGGTGAACGTCGCGTCGGCGCGGCGGCCGGGCTAGGCGGCCGTGGCCGAGCGCCCGCGCCTGGTCGGCGTCAACCACGTTGCCCTCGAGGTCGGCGACCTCGACGCGGCGCTGGAGTTCTACGGCTCGATCTTCGACTTCGAGCTGCGCGGGCGGGTGCCGGGGATGGCGTTCCTCGACATGGGCGACCAGTTCATCGCGATGGCCGAGGGCCGCTCGCAACCGCGCGACGACGGGCGCCACTTCGGCCTGGTCGTGGACGACATGGACGCCGCCCGCGCTTCATTGGAGGCCGCGGGCGCGGAGATCCTGCCCGGCCGCGGGCTCGACTTCATGGACCCGTGGGGCAACCGCGTGCAGGTCGTCGACTACCGCGAGATCCAGTTCACGAAGGACCCGTTCGTGCTCGCGTCGATGGGCCTGGGCGGTCTCGGCAAGACCGAAGCCGCGCTGGACGAGCTGCGCGAGAAGGGACTGCGCGGCTAGGCAACCCGCGGGCGGTCCGGGAAGAACGGCCACTCTTCGTAGTGGGTGCAGAGGCCGTCGGCGTCGAGACGGATCACCCATAGGTCGCGGTACTCCTGCTCGCGCGGCTTGCGGTATTGGACGTGGACGCGGACGACCGCGGTATCGCTCTCGACGGCGACGATCTCGTGGATGAGCTCGAACTGCTCGCCCTCCTCGCGCTCCTCGTCCCAAAGCGCGGCGATCGCCTCGAGGCCCTGGGGGATCGGCTCCTCGTAGGGGTCGCGGCTGTAGGTGGCGTCGGGCGTGAAGAGGTCACCCAGCCCGTCCGTGCCAGGCGCTCGCCAGGCTTCGACGTAGCCGGCGACCCAGCGCTCAACCTGCTCTCTGGTCATTCGAGCTCCGGCAGCTTGAGGAACACCCCGAACAGGCCTTCCCGCCCGCTCACCATCGCCTCGCAGACGGCGGTCCGCCCGCGTTCGGCGGGCTCCTTGACGAGCTGTCCGTATGCAACCGCCGCGGCCCGCGGCAGGTAGCCGACGAGCCTGCCGTCGATCTCCACCCGAACGGCGTTCGGATCGTGCGGGTTGGTGGGCTCGGGGATCAGGGCGGCGGTGGTATCGAGGCGGTCCTGATCCCCGGCGATCTCGTGCAACGCGTCCTGGTAGTGGGACTCGCCCGCCACGTTCACGAGCGCGCGGCCCTCGAGGCGCGTCGGGCGGATTGCGCGTTCGGAGGCTCAGGCCCTCAGTCCAGCTGCTCATACGCCGGTAGCGTCAGGAACTCCACGAAGTCCTCGCCCGAGAGCGCCACCTGCTCGAACAGGGCTCGCGATTCGCGCGGGCGCCCCTCGCGCTCGAACCACTCGTCGTCGCCGATCTCGGCGCGGATCTTCTCCAGCTCGTCCGTGGCCAGGTCGCGCACCAGGTCGGGCGTGACCGTGCGGCCGTCCTCGAGCTGCACCCCGTGGCGGATCCACTGCCACACCTGCGAGCGCGAGATCTCCGCCGTGGCCGCGTCCTCCATCAGGCCGTAGATGGCCGCGGCGCCGTTCCCGCGCAGCCACGACGAGATGTACTGGATGCCCACATTCACGTTCGCCCGCAGCCCGGCCTCGGTCACCTCGCCGGGGGTGGCTTCCACCGCCAGCAGATCCTCGGCGCCGACGTCCACCTCGTCGCGGAGGCGATCGACCTGGTTGGGCCGCTCGCCGAGCACCGAGTCGAACTCCGCGACCGCGGGCGGCACCGAGTCGGGGTGCGCCACCCAGGTGCCGTCGAAGCCGGCCTTCGCCTCGCGCTCCTTGTCCGAGCGCACCGCCTCGAAGGCGCGCTCCGCCGCCGCCTCGTCCGTGCGGCTGGGGATGACCGCGGACATGCCGCCCATCGCGTGGGCGCCGCGGCGGTGGCACGTCTTCACCAGCAGCTCGGTGTAGGCGCGCATGAACGGCACCGTCATCGTCACCTGCGCGCGGTCGGGCGTCACGAACTCGGGCCGTTGCCGGAAGCGCTTGATCGCGCTGAAGATGTAGTCCCAGCGGCCGGCGTTCAGCCCGGCGGAGTGGTCCCGCAGCTCGTAGAGGATCTCGTCCATCTCGAACGCGGCGGGCAGCGTCTCGATCAACACGGTGGCGCGGGCGGTGCCCGCGTCCAGCCCGAGCGCCTGCTCGGCGAGCGTGAACGCGTCGTTCCACAGCCGCGCCTCGAGATGGGACTCCATCTTGGGCAGGTAGAAGAACGGCCCGGCGCCGCGCGCCAGCAGCTCCTCGGCGTTGTGGAACAGGAAGAGGCCGAAGTCGAACAGGCCGCCCGCCACCGGGTCGCCGTCCACCAGCAGGTGGCGCTCCACCAGGTGCCAGCCGCGCGGGCGCACCAGCAGCGTGGCGGTCTCCTCGTCCAGCTTGTACTCGCGGCCGTCGGGCCCGGTGTGCTCGATCGTGCCGCGCACCGCGTCGATCAGGTTGGCCTGCCCGCCCACCATGTTGTCCCAGGTCGGGGAGTTGGCGTCCTCGAAGTCCGCCATGAACCCGCGCGCTCCGGAGTTGAGCGCGTTGATCACCATCTTCCGGTCGGTCGGCCCGGTGATCTCGGTGCGGCGGTCCTGCAGCGCGGGCGGCGGCGGCGCGACCGTCCAGTCGCCCTCGCGGACCTCCGCGGTCTCCGCAAGGAAGTCGAGCGTGCCGCCCGCGTCGAGCTCGGCCTGGCGCTCGTCGCGGCGGCCCAGCAGCTCGCGGCGCCTGCCGTCGAACTCGCGATGCAGGTTCGCGATCAGCTCCAGCGCGGGGTCGGTGAGGACCTCCGCTGCACGGCCCTCGACGGGGCCCCGGATCTCGACCCCGGACACGGTCATCGCGGGATGCCTACGGGACCATCCAGTCGAGCACCGCGGTCGACTGCAGGTAGACGAGCACGCACATCACGAGGGTCATGGCCACGCTCCAGAACAAAACGCGGCGGAAGATATCCCCTTCCTTGCCCGCCATCGCGACCGCCGCGGCGGCGATCGCAAGGTTCTGGGGGGAGATCATCTTGCCGAGCACGCCGCCGGAGCTGTTGGCCGAGGCGAGCAGGGTGTCGGACAGGCCGGCCTCCTTCGCCGCCTCCACCTGGAGCGCGCCGAACAGCGCGTTCGACGACGTGTCAGAGCCCGTGATCGCCACGCCCAGCCAGCCGATGATCGGCGACAGGAACGCGAACACGTCACCCGACCCGGCGATCCAGCGCCCCAGCGTGGTGGTCATGCCGGTGAGGTTCATCACGTAGGCCAGGCCGAGGACGGCCATCACCGTGAGGATCGCGAACTTGAGCTGGTCCAGGGTCTCGCCATATGCCCGGAGCGCGTCGCGGAGGTTGACGCGCAGGGCGGCGATCGTGAGGAGGCCACAGATCAGGACGACGGTGCCGGGCGTGTCCCAGAAGGAGAACTGGAACGTCTGGGCCGACGGCGCCTCGCCGTCCGCGCCCACCACGTCCAGGCCGGGCCACGCGAACCCGTTCGCCGTCTTCTCGTCCGTACCGAAGCCGGTGCCGCCGGAGAACTCGAACAGGAATTGCTCGATCGGATCCACGAGCTTGGCCAGCGTGAAGACGGCCACGATGATGATGTACGGCGCGTAGGCCTCGAGCTTCTCGCGCGTCGAGTCCTCCTTCTGATTGCGCAGCCGCACGCTGCGCTCGAGCGCAGCGTCGTGAGTCTCGGCGCCGGCCACAGCGGGGAGGCCGCGCGCTGGGGCCCTCGACGAGCAGCGGCTCCGACGGCGTCCAGAAGCGCAGGAACCCGACCAGCGCGACGGTGGAGAAGAGCGCCGCCAGGATGTCGGTGAGCTCGACGGAGATGTAGTTGGAGCACACGAACTGCGCGATCGCGAAGGTGACCCCCGCGACCATCGCCGCCGGCCACGTCTGGCGCACGCCGCGGGCGCCGTCGACGACGCCGACCAGGATCAGCGGCACGATCAGCGCCAGGAAGGGCGTCTGGCGGCCGACCATCGAACCGAGGTCGTCGATGGGGAGGTCGGTCTGGGCCGCCAGCGTGACGATCGGCGTTGCGATCGAGCCGAACGCCACCGGGGCCGTGTTGCCGATGAGGGAGAGGGCCGCGGCCTTCAGCGGCTTGAACCCGAGCGCCAGCAGCATCACCGTGGTGATCGCCACCGGGGTGCCGAACCCGGCCAGGCCCTCGATCAGGGCGCCGAACGTGAAGGCGATGATCACGGCCTGGATGCGCTGGTCGTCCGAGATCGAGGCGAACGATCGCCGCAGCACCGCGAAGTGCCCGGTCTGCTCGGTCATGTTGTAGATCCAGATCGCGTTGATCACGATCCACATGATCGGAAAGAGCCCGAACGCCGCTCCCTCGAGGCCCATGTCGAGCGACTGCCCGACGGGGACGTCGTAGACGGTGATCGAAACGATCAGCGCGACGGCCAGCCCGGCCAGCCCGGAGGCCCATGCGGTCACACGGAATCCGCCCAGCAGGACGAACAACGTGATCAGCGGCAGCCCCGCGAAAATCGCGCTCAGGCCCAGGGAATTGCTCACCGGGTCGAAGATCTGCTCGTACATCTCTCTCCCTCCCTAAAGGCCAGTCACCCTCAGGTCGCGGCATACCCCGGCCACGCGCGGGCTTACTCATCGGCGCTGTCAGAGCAGCGCGCTGGCCCCCGCCGCCATGCTCGCCCCGGCTGCCACCACGAGAAGCGCGGTGAGGGCGCTCTCGAGCCGCCCGCGGTCCGAGCCGGGCGCCGGCCTGCATGCCCGCGACGTGGCCCGCCAGAAGCCCGGCCCCGATGCGCCGCGAGCGCTTCGGCCGGGCGGTGCCGCCCTGGCTCGCCACCACCGGAATGGCGACCACGTGCAGCACCAGGAACACCGCCGCGAGTGTGTCGCGCAGCCGGGCGGGGCTCGCGCCGCCGGCCCGCAGCCAGAGGACCATCGGAGGTCCGTTGATTCCCACGGTGGTGGTCAGCACGCCGGCGAGGAAGCCCACCGGGGCGCCCGTCTCCCAGCCCTGCCGCGTCGCCTCGCCCGCGGGTTCGTGGACCCGCAGCGCGAGCGCGGCGGCGATCGCCGCCCCGACCGCGAACTGCAGGGCGGGCTTCGACAGGCGCGTGACCAGCAGGGCCCCCAGCGGCGAGGCCCGGCAGGGCGCTGCCCACGAGCAGGGCCACGTCACGCCGCCGCGCATCGAGGTGCCGGTGTCTGGTGACCAGCACGAGCAGGTTGTGGCCGAGCGAGGCGATCAGCACCATGAGCACGGCGTCGGGCGGCGTCCGCGACGGCGAACAGGACCGGCGCGAGTGGCCAGCGCCACGCCGAAGCCCGTGGCCGACTGCGCGGTCGCGCCGATCACCGCGGCCGCGGCGATCGCGGCCAGCTCCAGCCCGGTCATTGTCTGGTCAGGTGGCCCGCAGCATCTCGCCCGCCGTGCGGTGGGCGAGCGACATGATCGAGATCATCGGGTTCACGCCGGGCGCGGTGGGGAACGCCGACGCGTCGCCGATCCACACGCCCTTCGTGTCGTGCAGCTCGCCGCGGCCGTCGGCCACCGAGTCCGACGGGTCCGAGCCCATCCGGCACGAGCCCATCTGGTGCGCGGTGAAGCACGCGACGTCGTTGGGGGCGTAGGAGGCGTTCTCCACCCGCTCGAGGAACTCGTCCATGTCGTCGCCGCGGCGCCAGCGCAGCTCGCTCTGGTGGCCCGTGAAGATCTCCGCCGCCCCCGCGGCCTCGTGCAGGCGCACGAGCTCGACGTGGGCGCGCTTGGCCAGGCGCATGTCGACGTCGTCGCCCAGGCCCCAGCGCACGACCGGCCGGCCGAGGTCGTCCAGCACCACCTCGCCCTCGCCGTGGTCGCGGGCGACGCTGATGAACGGAGCGTGCCAGCGGAACGCCTGCATCAGCTCCTTGTGGCGGGCGCCGTCCACCCAGGGGTAGCTGGCGCCGATCAGGCCCGGGGCCATGCCCGTCGCCTCGATCAGGAAGCCGCAGCCGTCCTCGATGTCGTCGAGATCGTCGGAGACCAGCGACTGGATCTGCCCGCGCCAGCCCTCCACCGGCTCGTCGTAGGTGCCCATCACGAGGTACGCCGGGTGCAGGCGCAGGTGCTTGCCCACCGCGGGCCCGCCGATGCCCGAGCGCATCAGCAGCGCCGGGGACTCCACCGAGCCGCACGCCACGACCACCGTCGGCGCATCGACCCTGAGCGACGTGGTCGACAGGTCCTCGTGGGTGACCGTCGCGTCCACGCCGGTGGCGCGGCCGTCCTCCGTGGTGATGCGCTCCACGTGGCAGGCCACCACGGCACGGGCCCCCGAGTCGGACGCGTCCTGGAGCCAGGTCTTCATCGCGGAGCGCTTGCAGCCGTGCTGGCAGCCCATCGAGCAGTAGCCGCAGAACTCCGGATTGTCGTCGAGCGACGCGTTGCGCACGATCGGGCGGTGCTCCATGCCGAGAGCGTCGAGCCCCTCCATCAGCCGCGTGTGCGTTCCGTTCTGCTTCGTGGCCTCGGTGTTCGCGTTGATGCGCTCCATCACCTGATCGATGTGGTCGCGCTTGTATGCGTCGTAGTCGTCGAGCCCGGCGAGGCCGTGCGAGGACCACTCGTCCACGATCCGCTCCGGGGTCGGAATGCAGTTCATGTAGTTCACGACCGTCCCGCCGCCGAGCGTCGAGCCCGCGAGGATCGAGATCGAGCCGTCCTCCGACGCCGCCAGCCCGGCGCCGTAGTAGAGCTCCTGCATGCCCTGCAGCTCGAGCTGGTTGAAGTCCTGCTCGTTGCGGTACCCGCCCATCTCCAGCACCAGCACCTGCTTCCCCGCGGCGGCCAGCTGCGAGGCGATCACCGAGCCGCCGGCGCCCGAGCCGACCACCACGACGTCCGCGCTCAGCGTGGCGCTCTCGCCCTGGACGTCCTCGACGGTGATCGTCTTCGGCGCGGCCGCGGCGTCGGGAGCCTGCGATACGGGGCCGGGGAAGCCGATGGCCTCCCAGTTCGGGTTGCCTCCCTCGTCGTCGGGGAGCGCGTAGAAGAGCAGCAGCGTGAGCCCGCGCACCGAGTCGAGGCCCAGCTTGGCCTCGGGGTCCGCGTCGCGGAAGCCGTGTACGACCTGGGTGCGCGCCTCGACGGGCAGCGTGGCGAGGTCCTCGGCGGCCAGGGCGTCGAGCAGCCCGGCCACCTCGGCGATCTCCTCGGGAGTCATCGACTGGGCGAGCATTCCCTCGATCTGCGCGGGAATCTGCATGTCGAGCGCGGACCGCGCCATGAACTCCCGTTCGAGCGGATCGCCCGTGTCGGTCTCCACCGACGGCACGAAGGTCTCGCACAGCGCCTCGAGCGTCGCGCGCTGGGTCTCGTCGAACACCGCCGTAGCTACCGCCATCTCTCTCCCTCGGTTCGGGGCGCTGAGCGATCCTAACCCGCCTGCGCCGCTGGCGAGAATCGGGCCCCGCCCCTAGGGTTGCGCGATGCGAAACCTCCGCCCGATCGCCCTCGCCGTCGTCACCACGCTGCTCCTCGCCGGCCTGGCCGTCGCGGCGCAGCCGAAGGACGGGACCTTCAAGGGAAGCGTCGACAAGACATGCGGAGGAAACCCCTGCACCGCAAAGCTGTCGCTGAAGGTCAAGAACGGGAAGGTGACCAAGCTCACCTACAAGGTCGGCCTGTTCAAGTCGGGCGTCACGCCCAAGAAGCCGATCAAGGTGAGCAAGAAGGGCAAGTTCTCCTACAGGAGCAAGGTCGGTCCCGCCGAGATCACGACCACGCTGAGCGGCAAGTTCACGACAAGGAGCAAGGTCAAGGGCACCTTCCAGATCACGTCGGCCGACGGGTCGAGCGCGGTCTCGAAGACCAAGTTCACGCTGAAGCGCAAGTAGGTCAGCGCTACTCGCCGTCGCCGTCAAGTCGGCGCACCAGCACCACCAGCACCACCAGCACAACGGCCAGCGCGCCCACCTGCACGGCCACGGCCACTCCCGTCGACGAATCCTCGGTGGCGCGGCGCAGGGCCCCGAACAGCACGAAGCCGCCGAAGAAGAGCGCCAACGGCCAGAGCAGTCTGTTGCGGCCCATTGGTGCCAACTAGCATGCCGCACCCGTGAACTTCGACCTCACCGACGAACAGACTTCGATCCGCCGCCTCGTCCGCGACTTCGCCGAGAAAGAGGTGAAGCCGGTTGCCGAGGAGCTCGACCGGACCAAGTCGTTCCCCTACGAGATCGTCAAGAAGCTCGGCGAGCTCGGGCTGATGGGCATCCCCTACCCCGAGGAGTACGGCGGCGGCGGCGCGGACACGCTGAGCTACGCGATCGCGATTGAGGAGCTCGCCCGGATCGACTCCTCCGTGGCGATCACGGTCGCCGCGAACACCTCGCTCGCCACCTGGCCCATCTACGCGTTCGGCTCCGAGGAGCAGAAGCAGGAGTGGATGCCCAAGCTCACGTCCGGCGAGACGCTCGGCGCCTTCGGGCTCACCGAGCCCGAGGCCGGCTCGGACGCCGGCAACGTGCGCACCACGGCCAAGCTCGAGGACGGCGAGTGGGTGATCAACGGCGCCAAGCAGTTCATCACCAACAGCGGCACCGACATCTCGGGCTTCGTGACGATCACAGCCAAGACCGGCGACGGCGAGGTCTCGAACATCATCGTGCCGAAGGGCACGCCCGGCTACGAGGTCGGCGAGGCCTACCGCAAGATGGGCTGGAACGCGTCCGACACGCGGCCCCTGAGCTTCGACGACTGCCGCGTGCCCGAGGAGAACCTGCTCGGCCCGCGCGGCATGGGCTTCAAGCAGTTCCTGCAGACGCTCGACGGCGGCCGCATCTCCGTCTCCTCGATGGGCGTCGGCCTCGCGCAGGGCGCGCTCGACGAGGCGCTCGCCTACGCGAAGGAGCGCCAGGCGTTCGGGCAGGCGATCTCCAAGTACCAGGCGATCCAGATGAAGCTCGCCGACATGTCGACCGAGATCGAGGCCGCCCGGCTGCTCACCTACAAGGCGGCGATCGAGAAGGACGAGGGCAAGAACTTCAACCTCACCGCCGCGCAGGCCAAGCTGAAGACCGGCCGGCTGGCGGTGCGCGCCGCCGAGGAGGCCGTGCAGATCCACGGCGGCTACGGCTACATCGAGGAGTACCCGGTGTGCCGCTTCTACCGCGACGCCAAGATCCTCACCATCGGCGAGGGCACGGACGAGGTTCAGCAGATGGTGATCGCGCGCTCGCTCGGCGCGTAGTGCGCCGCACCGCAGCCCTCTTCCTCCTCCTCTTCGCCGCCTACGCCGCAACCGTGGGCCTCGACGCGTTCCAGTCCTCCGACTACGGCGGCGACGAGCCGCACTACCTGCTCGCGGCCGAGTCGATCGTGGAGGACGGCGACGTCGACGTGAAGGACGAGTTCGCCGCGAAGGACTACGCGGGCTTCTACCCCTATGAGCTCGACAAGCACGGCGAGGAAACCGAGGGGCGGCTGAACGAGCCGCACGGCGTGGGCTTCCCGCTCCTGATCGCTCCCGCCTACGCCATCGGCGGCGCGCACGGCGTGGAGCTGTTCCTGGCACTGATCGCCGCGCTGGCGATCACGCTGGCCTACCGGCTCGCACTGCGGGTGGCACCCGACCCGTGGGCGATCGGCGCGGCGCTGGCCGTCGGCCTCTCCCCTCCGTTCGTGGCCTACGGCACCGCCGTCTACCCCGAGCTGACCGCCGCGGCCGCGCTCGCGGGCGCGGCACTCCTCGCGGCGCGGCTCGAGGAGAGCGTGTCGAGAAGGGCCGCCTTCGGCTGCTTCGCGCTGCTCGGCGCGCTGCCCTGGCTCGGCACCAAGTTCGTGCCCGCGGGGATCGTGATCGCGGGCTTCGCCATCCGCTCGATCATGCGATCGCGCCGCGGCACACTGGCCCTGGGCTCGGCTGAGCTGGCCCTGTTCAGCGTCACGCTCTACGTCGCGATCAACGAGGGCGCTCTACGGCGGGCCCACGCCCTACACGGCCGACTCTGCCGGCGAGACCGCCACCGACGCCGGCTTCCCGCTCGGCTACCTCGAGCGCACCTACCGCCTCGGCGCGCTGTTCCTCGACCGCGACTACGGCCTGCTGCGCTGGGCGCCGTTCTTCCTGCTGGCCTTCGGCGGGCTATGGCTGCTCTACCGAGAACGGCGGGAGAAGCTCTCCCACGCCGTGCCCGAGCTGCGCGCCGTTGAGCGCGTGGCGCTGCTGTGCGCCGGGGCGCTGGGAGCACAGCTGCTGGTGGCGACCTTCCTCGCCCCCACCATGTTCGGCTTCTGGTTCCCGCCGCGGCATCTGCTGGCCGCGCTGCCGCTGGCGATCCCGCTGTCGGCCTGGGCCCTGCGCCACGTGCCGAAGACGGGCGCCGCGCTCGCGCTGCTCACGGTGGCGGCGTCGGTGTGGCTCTACGTGGACGTCTCGGTCGGCGACGGCGGGCTGGTGACCCCGAGGCCTGACGCCCCGTTCGGCCCGCTCACGGAGCTGTTCCCGTTCTTCGGCGACTCCGCGTGGCCGTACGCGCTGCTCGGCGCCCTCGCCGGCGCGCTCGCCGCCCTCGCCTTTCTCGAAGCGCGGAACTGGCGCCAGAGGGCCGGCGCCACGCGCCCGAAGTACTCCGGGTAGCGGACGAAGGAGCGGCCGCCGTTTCGGCGTTGGTATGAGATCGGCACCTCGGCCGGCTCGATCCCCGCGCCCCACAGCGACAGGGTGAGCACCTGGGCGTAGTTGTAGTCATGGGGTATCCGCGCGTGCCGGAGCGCCTCGCGCGAGAACGCGCGGAAGCCGCTCTGGCCGTCGGTGAACACGGTCTGCATCAGCGTGCCGAGCAGCGCCGTGGTGCCGCGGTTGGCCAGGGTGCGGTGCCACGTCATGCCGTGGCGGTGGCCGAGGAAGCGCGAGCCCACCACGTAGGCGGTGCGGCCGCGCGCGACCGGGTCGAGCACCGCGGGCAGCTCGGCGGCGTCGTACTCGCCGTCACCGTCGATGTAGACGGCGGCATCGTAACCCTCGTCGCGAGCGTGGTCGAGGCCGCTGCGCAGCGCGGCGCCGAGGCCGCGCGAGTAGGCATGCGAGAGCACCTCGGCGCCGGCCGTGCGGGCGATGTCGGCGGTCAGATCCTCCGAGCCGTCGTCCACCACGAGCACGTCCACGTCCATCCCACACGCCTCCTTCGGCAGCCGCGAGAGCACCGAGCCGATGCGCGGCTGCTCGTCGCGGGCGACGACGATGGCGAGGCAGCGCCGCCGGCCTGGCAGCGCCGGCCGCAGGCCCGGATCGGACTCGGGCACCAGCGAGCGCCCGCGCGCCGCCGACGGCGCCTCGACGCCAAGCAGCTCGGAGACCGTGAGCGCCAGCTCGCACACCGAGCGCGGCTCGCGGCTCACCGCGCCGGGCACAGCGCCGCGGCCCCAAACCACGAACGGCACCGGGCTCTCGCCCCAGTCCATGTGGCCGTGCCCGCCTATCCCGCGGCCCTGACCGTGGTCGGCCATGAGGATCACGGTGGCGTCGTCGAGCTTCCCGCGCTCGGACAGGAAGGCGAGGAAGTCGCCGATGCGGCGATCGGTCTCCTCGATCTGGTCGAGGTACTCGGGGTTGCGCGTGCCGCGCACGTGGCCGAGCTGGTCGGCCGCCAGCAGCTGGAGCACCAGCAGGTCGGGGTCCTCCTCCTCGACCACGTCGCGACCGGCGGCGGTGAGCGAGTGATCGATCTCCTCGGTGGGCTGCACCGAGGTGACCGAGCGCACCACGTCCTCGCCGAACGGGTCGAGCAGGTGGGCGATGCCCACGAGCCGCCCGCGGCGCCCCGCCTGGTCGAGCTTGTCGAACACCGACTCGCGCCTCACGCCCAGCCGTGGCGCGAAGTTCGAGCGCATGCCGTGCTCGTGCGGCGCGGCGCCGGTGAGCATCGACGAGAAGCACACCACCGTGCGCGCCGGGTAGGCGGGCTCCACCGCCAGATACTCGGTTCCCTCACGGGCAAGGCGATCCATGGTGGGGGTGTTCGGCCTGCCACAGCCGCTCGCGGTTGCAGCCGTCGACCACGATCACGTACACGCGCCCGGCCAGCGAGGGCTTCAGGTCGGCGCGCGGGCGCAGCGGCGGGTAGTCCGGCATCCGATCGCGCTCGAAGCGCCGCCATGCCGACGAGGCCGAGCCCCGCGGCCAGCAGCGCCACGGCCGCGATGCGCGCGACGCTGCCGGCCACCGGCTCCTCCGCCAGCAAGGTGCCGGCGCTCAGCGCCATCACCCACTTCGGCACCTGCTCGAGCGCGTTGCCGCTGGTGGGGTCGGAGTTCGTCGCCACCAGCCGCCAGAAGCGCAGGAAGTTGGTCCACGGCGCGCCGGTGCGCAGGTGGTAGTAGAGCGTCCCCCAGAAGAGGACCGTGAAGAAGAGGTAGCCGGCGAGGGCGCCGAGCAGCAGCGACGGCGCCCGCCACGGCTCCAACAGCGGGACGCCGATCGCGGCGGTGAGCCACAGCAGCGCGCGGCCGCGCAGCGGGAACGAGAACCGCGACAGCACGATCGCCAGGCCGACCGCGCCGAGCAGCGCGAGGCCCAGCGGCCCGTCGGGCGCGAGGCCCACGAGCGCCGCCGCGAGCAGCACCATCGCCGGGTAGACGATCGAGAACGGCTTGCCCTCGTTGAACACGTTCCAGGCCCGCGCGGCCCAGACCTCGGCGAACCCCGCGGACTTCACCCAACCAACTCCCCGCCGATGTAATAGTCCTTCCCGCGCGCGCCGGGCGGGCAGTAGAAGTAGCCGCCGCCCACCGCGACCATGTACTCGTCGAGATCCTGCCCGCGGGTGGCCCGCTTGGTGGCCTCGAACTGCTTGCCGACGTCGCGGTTGAAGGCCATGAAGACCGAGCCGGAATCGAGCAGGCCGTACTGGTCGAAGTTGTTGTTGTAGACGAAGCCGCGGCGCAGGAACCGGCGCGACTCGCTGTCGGCCCCGGTGCGCGGGTTGGCGAGGCGGATGTGGGCGTCGATCGGCGTCTCCTTGCCGAGCTTGGGCTCGTCCTGACTCGCGCCCGCCCTCCTGCGGTGCGCCGTCGAGCTTGCGGCGTCCGATCGAGTCCTCCTGCGCCGTGCGGCTGAGGCGATCCCAGCGCTCGATCTTCAGCCGGATCAGGCGCACCGCGAGGTAGCTGCCGCCGGCGTCGTCGAAGATCCGCCGGCGGTCGGCCGTGGGGATGTTCTGCGAGCCGTCAGCGAACCCGAGCAGCCCGAGCGCCGGGGCGACGTTCGGGCCCTTGCCGTCGCGCTCGGCGGTGTGGCGCTGGAAGCAGGCCTGCGCCCAGCGCCCCTGCAGGCGGCCCTTGGTGCGGCGCATCACGTCGCGCACGGCGTGGTGGGTGACCATCTGGTGGTCGGACTGGAACACCAGCAGCAGGTCGCCGTGCGTGCGGTTGGGGTCGAGGTTGTCGCCCGGGAAGGAGGGCATGCGCTTCAGCGCCTTCGGCCGGCGACCTCTCAGGCCGAAGCGCTTGTCGAACAGCGAGGCGCCGAGCCCGAGCGTGATCGTGAGGCGGCCCTCGTTGCGCTTCTCGTAGCCCAGCTCGCCGGTGTCGGAGGGCGGCAGCGATTCGTTGTCGATGTCGTCGAGCCGGTCGGGCCAGCCCTGGGTGAGCTCCTCGATCCTGCCGGTGATGTCGCCAACAGCCCGGGCACGTCGTCATCGACCACGTCGTAGGCGGCCACGAACCCGTAGTCGGTGCGCGGCGTGGTGATCCCGGCCTGCGTACGCCCGCGCCAGTCGAGCAGGCCGTCCTTCTTCGCCTCGGCATCGTCGCTGCTCAGCGCGGGCACGCCGATCGCGCCCGCCGCCACCGCGGCACCCCCGCCGGCGGCCCCCTGGAGGAACCGCCGCCGTGAGACGTTGGTCACGACTTCACGCCGAGCGTCCCCTGTACGCGGGCCAGAGGCTCGGCGAGCGCCTCGATGCTCTGCTTGATGTCCTTCTTCTGGGCGTCGGTGAGCTCGTCGTAGGACGTGCCCTTCAATCCGCGCACCTCCGCGTACGCGTCGTCGAACGCCTTCTCGATGCTGAGGTGCAGCTCGGGGTCCTTCGCCTCCACCAGCGGCTCGAGCGTCTCGTAGAAGGCCTTCGACCCGTCAAGGTTGGCGATGAACGTCGGGATGTCGAGCTTCGAGTAGCGCTCCTCCTCACCGGTGATCTTCGACTCCTCGACCTCGTCGACCAGCTCGGCCACGCCGGGGATCACGACCTCGGGGGTGACTTCGCGTCCTGCATCAGCTCGTCGAGGCGCTTGGAGTCCTTGACGAGCCCGGCCGCCAGCTTCTCGGCGGCGGCGTCGATCTTCTCGTCCTTCCACAGTTTGCGCTCGATCGGGTGGAAGCCGGTCCACGTGGGGTCGGCGGCCTTCTTGGGGAAGTCGTCCTCGCGCGCGTCGATCTTGCCGTCGAGCTCGGGGAAAAGCGCGACCAGCGGCTCGATCCGCTCGTAGTAGGGCCGGCCGGCGGCGTAGGCCTTCTTGGCGGCGGCCACGTCGCCGTCGTCGATCGCGGTCTGGAGCTCCTCGGTGGCCTTCACCAGCGCGGCGGTCTGCTCGCGGGAGTACTCGGCCACCTCGTCCATCGCCTTCTGAAGCGCGGCCGGATCGGTGGCGGTGGTGTCGACCGTGACCGCGTGTGGTGGACGGTGCCGGTGCCGGTCGTCCGGTCGTGCCGCCCTGGACGTCCACCCGCCCCTCGTCGTCGTCACCACACGACGCGACCACGAACGACGCGCCGGCGCCAAGCGCCGCGCAGAGAGCCACCAGCATCCAGCGCCTGAAGTCCATCGAGCCTCCGTTATCGGCGCCTGCGGGCGCGCTTGAGCTGTTTCTTGGTCGGCGCCTCGAGGATCACGTAGGTCCGCTTGCCGGTACGCTCCGCGAGCCCCTCTGACTCGAGGCGCTTGTACACGACCGGGCAGCGCTTGCAGCGCGGCCCAGACTTGCAGCACTTGGACTTTGTCTTGACCCTCTTAGCCATTCCGCGGCCGCAACCTAGCAGAAGTGTTAGGTTGCCCTAACTATGAGCAGCGAAGCGTTCTTCAAGCGACTCCACGAGCAGGTGGCCAACGAGTTCGCCGCCTCGCAGCAGTACGTGGCCGTCGCCGTCTACTACGACGCCGAGACGCTCCCCCGCCTCGCGGCGTTCTTCTACGCGCAGGCGATCGAGGAACGCAACCACGCGATGATGATGATCCAGTACCTGCTCGACGCCGGTGAGGATGCGCCGATCCCCGGCGTGACCGAGCCACGCAGCGGGTTCGCCAACATGGTCGAGCCGGTGTCGATCGCGCTCGAGCAGGAGCGCAAGGTGTCGGACCAGATCGCCGAGCTCGCCGGACTGGCGCGCGACGGCGGCGACTACCAGAGCGAGCAGTTCATGCAGTGGTTCCTCAAGGAGCAGGTCGAGGAGGTCGCGACGATGTCCGACCTGCTCAAGGTCGTCGAGCGCGGCCGCGACAACCCGCTGCTGGTGGAGGAGTACCTGGCGCGCGAGGCGCCGGGCGGCGAGGACGATGATCCGACCGCGCCTGAAGCGGCCGGCGGCGCGGTTTAACAGGCCTCAGGCGTCAGGCCTCAGGCATCAGGTTTGGCGCCCGCCGCCTTCATGGCTTGGCCTTTCGTCGCGTAGCCCTGCACGCGGTCGACCTTCCCGTCGCTGATCTTCCAGACGGCGGCCCAGCGGAGATCGAATGGGAGATCGGTGTGGGTCGACGTGCCGGTGATGACCTGAACGGTTACGACGGTCCCGGCGTCGATCTCGGTGGCCTCCTCGATCACCATGCGCCGGTCGGCGACCACGTCGAAGGACTCCTCGAACCACTTGTGCACGTCGGCGTGGCCGCGGTAGGGCCCCTGGATCACGAACTCGGGGAGGTTCCCGATCTCGATGTGCTCGTGGCTGAGCGCCAGGGTGGACGACAGGCCGGGCTCGTTCACCCCCTCCAGCCACCTGCGGGCGACGTCGGCGGGCTCAGTCAGAGCTCGCGCTCCAGCAGCTTCGTCGCCGCACTGGCCGGGTCGAGCCGCCGCGCCACCACCTCGTCGAGCAGGGCCTGCACGTCGGTCGTCCTCGTGCACCTCGGCCTCCAGCTTGCGCCGCAGGCGGCCCGCCGCCAGCGCGAGCACCTCGTTCATCAGGTTGCGGCGGCGGCGCTCGGCCAGGGTGCCCTCGGCCTCGATGTGCGCGCGGTGCGACTTCATCGCGTCCCACAGCTCCTCGACGCCCTCCCCCCGCGACGCCTCCGTCTTCACGATCGGCACCCGCCAGCCCTCCTGCGGGCCCAGCGAGAGCACGCCGCGCACCTCGCGGATCATCGTGTCGGTGAGCGGGTGGTCGGACTTGTTGACGACGATCACGTCCGGGATCTCCATCACGCCCGCCTTGAGCGCCTGGATCGAGTCGCCCGAGCCGGGCATCAGCGCCAGGACCACGGTGTCGGCGTGGTCGATGATGTCCACCTCGGCCTGGCCCACGCCCACGGTCTCGAGGAACACGTCGTCCTTGCCGGAGGCGTCCATCAGCAGCGCCGCCTGGAGCGTGGCCTCCGACAGGCCGCCGAGCGAGCCGCGGCTGGCCATCGAGCGGATGAACACGCCGGAGTCGAGGAAGTGCTCGGTCAGGCGGATGCGGTCGCCCAGCAGCGCGCCCTTGGTGAAGGGCGACGACGGGTCGATGGAGAGCACGGCCACCTGCGGTCGGCCTTGCGGGCGTGCGCGGTGAGGGCGCCGATCAGCGTGGACTTGCCCACGCCCGGGCGGGCCGGTGAAGCCGCAGCATCGCCGCCTTGCCCGTGTGCGGATAGACCTCGCGGACCAGCGCCCAGCCCTCGGGATCGTCGTTCTCGACCAGGGAGATCGCGCGGGCGAGCGCGCGCTTGTCGCCGGCGAGCAGGCTCTCGGCGAGGTCGGCGGCTGTGCGTCGCGGTGGCGCGGGCCACGGTCGGCGGCGGACCGCGCCGCGCACCACCCAGGTCCAGACGCGGCGCACGGGGCGGCCGGGCTTGCCCGGCGAGTGCATGCCAGGAGAGGTGGAGATGATTGCCGCGGCCGTGGTTGTAGTCGCCGTTGTAGCCGACCCAGCGGAACGGCGGGCGCGGGTGGTTGCGGCGCGGCTCGGCCCACTTGGCCAGCCGATCGATCTGGCTCCAGCTGCCGCCCGGACCGGGCGTGATGTCCACGGCGAGGCCGAGCGGATGCTCGCCGCGGCGACTCGTGGTTGCCGTGCGTGCGCGAAGCCGTCGCCGATCCGGATGCGGTAGCGGCGGACGAGGTAGAGCACGACTTGAGGATGCGGCGGTCGATGCGGGCTCCGTTCTGGCCCGGGATCGGCACGAACCGCCCGCCGCCGGTAAGTGAGCGCAGCCGGCCCACGCGGCCGGGCGGGCCGTAGTCCACCTGCTCGCAGTTGAAGTCCAGGGAATCCAGCACCTCGGCGCGCACCCTGTCGCGGCCGTCGCCGCAGTAGGCGCTGTCGGCCTTGCGGTCGCGCATGATGATCGCGTCGTTGCCCGCGCCGGCGTCGGTTCGGTCGTCACCGCGGCCGCCGTCGAGGCGGTCGGCGCCGGCACCGGACGAGAGCTGGTCATCGCCATCCCCGCCGTTCACGGTCGCCCGGAGCTCGGAGAAGATCGTCACGGAGTCGTCGAGGTCGCCTGCCGACACGGTGAGAGCGGTGACCGCCGCAGCGGCACAGGTCACCCGTTCGGGCGTGAGGCCAGGCAGGCAGCCCGCGCCGGGGGTGGGCGGCGCACCGGGGTCGGTGACCACGAGCTGGTCGAACTCCGCGCCCACGGTGATCGCGTTGCGCTCACCGGGCAGCGCGTACACGCGCAGGGCCGAGCCCTCCACGGAGACCGTGGCGGCAGCGGCGGGCCCGGCCATGACCAGGCTGAGCAGGACGACAAGCGGCAGTAGGCGCATCAGCTCACCCATTCGGCGGGACGGTAGCCGCCCTTGAGGGGGGCGCTCCGGGCGTCCATCGGGACCTTGCCCTCAACCGACTCAAGGAGGACCCATGAGAAAGCTGCTGATCGCAACCGCCGCCGCGCTGGCGCTGAGCGTGGCCGCCGCACCCGCGGCGCAGGCCCGCTGGGTGCCCGACAACCCGTTCGACAACCACCGTTTCGCGCGCTCGTGCGTGAACCAGAAGCACCTGTCGTTCCAGCTCCGCGTGGTCGCGCGGAGGATCTTCGGGCGCAAGGTGTGCATCCCGAAGATCCGCTACCGGGTGTCCAGCCCGGCGACGATCGTGGCCGGCTACCAGCTGGGCAAGTACTGGTGCCTGGTGGCGAACACCAAGCCGGGGGCGCCGCTGGGATCGATCCTGTCGCTGCTGAGCGCCGCGCGCTTCTGCGGCAAGTACGGGCGGGGCTGGCAGTACGTGTACTGGCGCTGACCTATTCGTAGGCCACGGCCTCGAGCACCTCGAGCTGGGCGGCCCGGCGGGCGGGCAGGATGGCCGCCAGCACGCCCGCCAGCGGCCGCCAGCACGAGGATCACGAGCAGGTTCACGATCGGGTAGGAGAGCCCGAAGCCCTCGTCCGCCAGCGGCCGCGAGACCACCGCGGCGAAGATCACGCCCAGAACCGTGCCGAGGATCGCCCCGATCAGCGCGGTGATCACCGACTCGTAGCGGATCATCTGCTTCACCTGGCGCCGGCTCATCCCGATCGCGCGCAGCATCCCCAGCTCTCGGGTGCGCTCGTGGATCGACAGCGCCAGCGTGTTCACGATCCCGAAGATCGACACCAGCACGGCCAGGAACAAGAGGCCGTAGACCATGGCCAGCACCGGCTGGAGCTGGGCCTCCTGGTCCTCCTTGAGCTGGGACTGGTTCAGCGCCTCGGCCGAGGGATAGCGCCGCTTGAGCAGCGCTTCGATCCGGCTCTGGACCCGGTCGGGATCGGCGTCACTCGCCACGTCAGCGAGCACGTAGGTGTCGCGGCGCACGTCGAAGTCGCGCGCGCAGCCGGGACTGGGTGACCACGAAGTTGCCGAGGAAGTCGGCGTTGTCCTTCACCCTGCCCACCACCTCGTAGCGCCCGGCCCTGCCTGTCGGCCCGAGGGTGCGCAGGGTGTCGCCGACGTCGACGTCGTTGGACGTCGCCCATGCGTCGTCCACCACCGCCTGGGTCGACCCGAGCGAGTCGATCACCTCGTTCGAGCCGTCCTTCCACTCCAGGGAGAAGACATCGCTGAACGTGGCCGGGTTCACGCCCGCGATCCGGCTCTCGCCTCGCACGCCTCGCACCTTGGCGGTGCCAAAGCGGAGCGATGACACCGGGCCCACGCCCTCGACGCCCTGCACCTCGGGCGAGATCGACGCCGGGATCGGAGAGAAGCCGTCGGTGTTCTGCACGAAGATGTCGCCCTGGAAGTTGCGGTCGATCGCCCCGTTGATCGAGCTGGTGATGCCGGCCGCGAACACGGTGACGAACACCACCATCGCGACGCCGATCATCAGCGCCGCGGCGGTGACGGCGGTGCGGCCTGGCTTGCGCATCGCGTTCTCGCGCGCGAGGCGGCCGGTGATGCCGCGCAGGCGCTCGATCGGCTTACCGGCAAGGGACGCCAGCGGCTTCACCAGCCGCGGCGAGAACAGGGAGACGGCGAACAGCACCAGCGCGGCGCCGCCGCCGGTCATGGCCGCCGCCGAGCTCGAGGACTCGATGCCGCCGAACAGCCCACCGAGCACCAATGCCACGCCCGCCACCCCGAGCAGGACCGCGATGCCAAGCAGCACTCGTCCGCGACCCTTGCGCTCGGGCAGGGCGGCATCGAGCAGCGCGGCCATCGGCGTTACCCGCGTGGCGCGCAGCGCCGGGGTGATAGCGGCAACGAGCGACACGCCGAGGCCCACGCAGATCGCAACGATCGCGGTACGCGGCAGGAACACGTTGCCGGTGCTGGGCAGGTCGATTCCGATCGACTTCATCAGCGCTCTCAGGCCCGCCGCGGCGGCAAACCCGCCCGGCACGCCGGCGGCCGTGCCGAGCCCTCCGATCAGCGCAGCCTCCCCCACCACCGAGCCCATGATCTGCGAGCGCTTGGCCCCGAGCGTGCGCAGCAGCCCGAACTCGCGGATGCGCTGCGCGACCGTGATCGAGAACGTGTTGAAGATGAGAAACGCGGCCACCACCACGATCACGCCGGAGAGCACCAGCAGCGCGATCGTGAAGAAGCTCAGGTCGGACTGGATCTCGTCCCCCTCGCGGCCCGCGTTCTCGCTGCGCGTCTCCGCGCGCACGGTGCTCGGCAGCACGCGCTGGACGCGCCGCTTGAGCACCTCTGGGTTCACCCCGGGTGCGGCGGCGATCGAGACCTGGTCGAACTTGCCCCGGCGGTCGGTCACGCGCTGGGCCTCGGGGAGGATCAGCGTGGCCGAGGCGGAGCCGCCCGTCGACGCGTCGCCGAGCCGGTTGATGCCCACGATCCGATATCGCTTCACCGACGTGTCCCCGGCCACTCCCACGCGGTCGCCGAGCTCCAGGTCGTTGCGGTCGGCGGTGCCCTTGTCGATCGCCGCCTCGCGCGCGGTCCGCGGCGCGCGCCCCTCGTCGTAGGTGACGGGCTCGAACGGCTCGGGAACCACCGAGGACACGAAGTTCGGCGCGAACCCGTTGCCCAGATCGTCGTCGTCGTCGTCGACCAGGCGGACCAGCGCCCCCACGTTGCCCGCGGCGGCCTCGACGCCCGGCACCTCCCGCACGCGGTCGAGCACCCGCGCGTCGAAGGGCGGCGGCTCCTCCATGTCCTGGCGGACCAGCTCCCTCGGCGTGACGACCACGTCGGCGCCCTCGAGGGCCTGGTCGAAGATGTCGTCGAACGACCGGTTGATCGTGTCGGTGAGGATGAAGGTGCCCGACACGAGCGCCACCCCGAGGAACACGGCCAGCGCCATCCCCGCCGAGCGGAGCCGGTGTGCCGCGAGGCCGCGGAGCGTGTAGGCGAGCACTGCTTACGCCCCGTTGCGCCGGCGGGGCCGTCGTAGTCGACCTTGCCGTCGCTGAGGGTGATCAGCCGGTCGGCGTGGTCGGCGGCGTGGCGCTCATGGGTGACCATCACCACGGTCTGGCCGAACTCGTCGACGGCCTGGCGCAGCAGGGCCAGGACCTCGTCCGAGGCCGTGGAGTCGAGGTTGCCCGTGGGCTCGTCGGCGAACACCACGTCCGGCTTCGAGACCAGCGCTCGGGCGACGGCCACCCGCTGCTGCTGTCCGCCCGACAGCTCGGCCGGCCGATGGGTGCGGCGGTCGTCCAGGCCCACGGCGCCGATCACCTGGTCGAGCCACTCCTTGTCCGGCTCGCGCCCGGCGATGGTGAGCGGCAGCACGATGTTCTCCTCCGCCGTGAGCACCGGCAGCAGGTTGAAGAACTGGAAGATGAACCCGAGCCGGTCGCGGCGCAGCTCGGTGAGGTCGGCGTCGTCGAGGGTGCCGAGGTCGGTGCCGGCCAGCACCACCGTGCCCGAGGTCGGGCGATCGAGGCCGGCGAGGATGTGCATGAGCGTCGACTTGCCCGAGCCCGACGGGCCCATGATCGCCGCGAAGCGGCCGCGGTCGAACGAGACGCTGATCCCGTCGAGCGCGTCGACGGCGGCGTCCCCCTCGCCGTAGCGGCGTCGCAGGTCCACCGCGGTCACGATCGGTTCGCTCGAGTTCATGACCTCAGGAAAGCAAGCACGGCCAGGACACGGCGGTGATCCTCGGCGGCCGGGCTCAGCCCGAGCTTGCTGAAGATGCTCGTCACGTGCTTCTCGACCGCGCGCTCGGTGACCACCATCTGCTCGGCGATCGCCGCGTTCGAGCGGCCCTCGGCCATCAGCTCGAGCGCCTCGCGCTCGCGTGCGGTGAGGTCCGCGACGGGATCGTCCTTGCGGCTGCGGCGCAGCAGCCGGGAGACCACCTCCGGGTCGAGCGCCGACCCGCCGCGGCCCACGCGCTCCACCGACTCGGTGAAGCGCTCGATGTCGGCCACGCGGTCCTTGAGCAGGTAGCCCACCCCGCCGGCGCCCTCGCCCACCAGGTCCACGGCGTAGCACTCCTCCACGTACTGCGAGAGCACAAGCACCGCGGTATCGGGCTGGCGCTCGCGGATCTCGAGGGCGGCGCGCAGGCCGTCGTCGGTGCCGTCGGGAGGCATGCGCACGTCCACGATCGCCACGTCGGGCTTGTGGGCGTAGACCTTGCGGCGCAGGTCGTCGGCGTCGGCCGCCTGACCGACCACGTCGAGCCCGGCCTCCTCGAGCAGGCGCACCACGCCCTCGCGCAGCAGCACGGAGTCGTCGGCCACGACTACTCGCACGGGATGCTCGCCTTCACGGTTGTCCCATACCCAGGATACGACTCGACCTCTAGCCGGCCCTCGATCGCCTTGAGCCGGTCGGCCAGGCCACGCAGGCCCGTGCCGCGGCCCGGGTCGGCTCCGCCGATGCCGTCGTCGGAGACCGAGACCAGCACGTGCCCGTTCTCGCGCGCCACCTGCACGTTCGCCCGGCTCGCCTCGGAGTACTTGGCCACGTTCGCCAGCGCCTCGGACACCACGTAGTAAGCCGCCAGCTCGACCGGCTCGGGCAGGCGGCCGGGCGGTGCGGCCACCTCCACGGGAACGGGCGAGCGGCCGGCCAGGGAGTCAAGCGCCGCGGGCAGCCCGCGGTCGGACAGCACGGCGGGGTGGATCCCGCGGGCCAGCTCGCGCAGCTCCTTGAGCGCGTGGTCGAGCTCCTCCGCCGCGCTGTCGAGCAGCGTCTCGGCGGCGTCGGGGTCCTCGCGCAGCTTGTTCTTGGCCATCCTCATCGACAGCGCGAGCGAGACCAGGCGCTGCTGCGCGCCGTCGTGCAGGTTGCGCTCCAGGCCCCGGCGCTCGGCCATGCCGACCTCGATCAGCCGCATGCGCGAGGCGCGCAGCTCCTCGACCTTCGCCCGCAGCTCGGCCTCGAGCCGCTCGTTGGCGAGGGCCAGCGCGGCGGCGCGGCGCCAACGGTCGCCGCCAGCGTGGGGGTCGCTCGTGCGGGACGGGTCGTGAACGATGGCCGCCACCCACTCGCCGTCGTGCTCCACGTAGTTCACCACCGAGCCTGAGCCGGGCTCGGGCAGCTCCACATCGGCGCCGCGGGCGTCCACGTAGCGATCGGTACCCGGCAGCGGGTAGGCGAGCATCAGATCGGGGTCGCCGAGAGCGCTCGCGAGGGCGTCGCGCAGGTCGCCCGGGCCCGGGCGTCTCCGCGAGACGCGCGAGCAGGGCGCTGAGGGCGCCGCCGCGGTCGAGCCGCACCCGAGCGAGGGCGAACGAGCACGATGTAGGGCACGAGGCCGAACGCCGCCAGCCCGATGAGCGTGACCGCCTCGATCACCGCGCCCTCGAAGCCCGCGAGCTGGCCGATCAGGCTGATGCTCAGCATCCCGATCAGCACCAGGCCCGCGCCCGAGCACCGGCCGCTGCACGCCGGAGCTCGTCCCGCCAGCGCCGGAGCAGGATGCGGGCCGTGAGGGCCAGGACGTAGATCGCCAGGAGCGCGACCAGCACCACCGCTACCGCGGCCACCGTGGGCTCGTGGGCGATCAGCAGCACGTTCTCCGGGCAGTCGGTGCAGCCGGAAGTCCTCGGGCGTTGCGAAGAGGGCCCCGGGGCAGCAGCAGGACTGTGGTCGCGAAGTAGGTCACGAACACCATGCGACGCTCGCGCTGCGTGGCGAGCCGGCCCGCTGGGGAAGGCGAGCAGCAGGTGGATGCGCCGCGCCCGAGGAACGTCGCGCCGAAGAGCGCTGGCGATCGAGTAGACCCACGGGTCCTCGAAGCCCTGGAGGCTGCCGACGAACCAGAGGAAGCCGGTGACCACCATCAGCTTGCCGGTGTTGTTCTCGGGCTTGCCCCACCAGGCCACGAGCCCGGCGCCCACGAAGCCCCATCCCACGAACAGCGTGAGGGCGGCCCAGACGCCGGCGGGATCTCGCCGTTGTCGCTCTCCAGCAGGAACGGAAGCTGGGCCGACGCCGATCACGAGCGCCGCGACGCGCGAGCGCGACCAGCACCCGCGGGTCCGGCCTCACAGCAGCGCCTCCAGCGCCTCGCCGGACAGCTCGGCCTTGGGGATGAAGCCGCGCGCGCCGCTGCGGGAGGCGAGCGAGCCGTAGTCCTCGCGGTCGCGGCTCGAAACCAGGATCACGGCGGGCCCGGGCCCGTTGGACGCCAGGCGGGACGACACCTCGAAGCCGTCGAAGTCCGGCAGCTGGATGTCGAGCAGGACGAGGTCGGGCTCGAGCTCCCTGGCGGCGGCGATTGCGCGGGCGCCGTCGGCGGCCTCGCCCACGACGCGTCCAGCCCTCGGATTCGAGCAGGAGGCGTGCGCTGGCGCGGAAGCTGGGGTGGTCGTCCACGATTAGGACGGTAAGGGGCATGTACAGAGAATTGTGAACGCGTTGCGCCGATGCGCCAATACGGATAGCCACACCTACAATCCTGCGCCCATGGAGCCCGCCACAGAGGCCCGCGAGCACGGCCGAGCCCGACGTGCGCCGGGAGTTCCCGAACCCCTGGCCGGCGGCCCAATCGCGCTGCTGCGCTTCATGCGCCGCAACCGGATGCTCAGCCTCAAGTACATGCGGCTGATCGCGGGGCTGTTCGCGGCGCCGCTTCCTCACCCGCTACGGGCGCCGCATGCACTCCGACGGGCTCTCGTTCATCGCCCCCGACGTGGTGATGCAGATCGCGCCCCACGGGCGGATCGAGATCGGCCGCTGGTCGTGGATCGGGCACGGCTGCAAGCTGCGCTGCCACGAGGGGGTGATCTCGATCGGCGCGAAGACCGTGATGGGCCAGGAGTGCACGATCTCCGCCTACCAGCACGTGTCGATCGGGCGCGAGTGCGTGATCGCCGACCGCGTGATGATGATCGACTTCGACCACGGGATGGTCGAGGTGGATCGCCCGATCCGCCTCCAGGGGATCTACATGCGCGATGTTCGCGTGGGGAACAACGTCTGGATCGGATACGGCGCCTGCATCCTGCGCGGGGTGACCGTGGGCGACAACGCCGTGATCGGCACGAACGCCGTGGTGACCGCGGACGTGCCGGCCAACGCTGTGGTCGGTGGCGTGCCTGCGCGGCTGATCCGGATGCGCGACGAGCCGCGGTCGATGCGGTGGGAGTGACCCGCGACCCGGGCCTCCTCGCCCGCGGGCCGTGGGCTGCCGGGGCGGTCGACGTGCCACTGGCTGGAGGACGCCTACGAGCCCGACGCCGAGGCCACAGCGCGTGCCGACGCCGCAATCGCGGCATTGAAGGAGCGGGGCTCGCCCACGCACGACGGGCTTGCCGCCCGCCTGGTGGACGTCCAGGCTGGTGAGGAGGGAGTGGCTCTCTCGCTGCAGCCCGCCCGCTGGTCGCTGCGACTGGGCGGCGATGCGCTCGACAGCATCTCCGCGCTGTGCGTCGTGCGCGACTCGGACGGCCGCTGGCTTGCCGGGCGCCGCGCGGCGTGGGTCGCGACCTGGGCCGGGCGCTGGGCGCTCGGCGCGGGCGGCTCGGTGGAGGTGGGCGAGAACCCGTCGAGCACCCTCGCGCGCGAGCTCGAGGAGGAGTGGTCGGTGGCGCCCGCTCGCCTGACGGCCGAGGGCGCTGATCCGGATCCCGTCCGGGCTCGTGCTGTTCGTGGGCATGGCGACGCTGGAGCCCGGCGCCGCGGTGGAGATGGACCACGAGCACGACGACTACGCTTGGTGGCCGCCCGACCCCGCCGATTGGCCCGACGAGGCGGATGCGCCGCTGCGGGCGATGGCCAGGATGCTGGCGTACGGATAACCGCACCCGCACTCGCCGGACAGCCGCCTACCCGCGGCCGCGCCCCGCAGGTCACGCTTCTCCCATGAACGAGAACTTCGCTGCCAGAGCCGGTCGTTGGAGCGCCCAGCATCGCCGCAAGGCGATCGCCGGGTGGCTCGTGTTCGTGGTGCTCGCCGTCGTCGGCGGCGGAGCCGTGGGCACCGACACGCTCGACTACGACGCGCTCGGGCGTCGGCGACTCCGGCGACGCTGACTCGCGTGGTGGACGACGCGTTCCCCGGCGGATCGACCGAGACCGTGCTCGTGCAGGCGCGCGACGCCTCGGTCACGGCAGAGGAGCCCCGAGTTCCGCGCCGCCGTGGCCGACGTCCAGAAGCGACTCGGCGCACACGAAGCACGTGCGCGACGTCGAGAGCCCCTACGGGCCGGAGCGCTCCGTCTCGGAGGACGGCCGCTCGGCGCTGGTGAGCTTCGAGCTGACGGCCAAGGACGACGACGAGGCGAGCGACCGGGTCGATGCCACGCTCGACAGCACGGCCGCGGCGCAGAAGGCCAACCCCAAGCTGCGGATCGAGCAGTTCGGGGACGCCAGCGCGGGCAAGGCGCTCAGCAAGAAGTTCGAGGACGACTTCCAGAAGGCCGAGGTCACCTCGCTGCCGATCACGCTCGTGATCCTCGTGCTGGCCTTCGGCGCGCTGGTGGCGGCGGGGATCCCGCTGCTGCTCGCGATCACGGCGGTCGCCGCCACGATCGGCCTGATCGGCCCGATCAGCCAGGTGTTCCCCGTCGACGAGTCGATCTCATCGGTGATCCTGCTGATCGGCCTGGCCGTCGGCGTGGACTACTCGCTCTTCTACCTCCGGCGCGAGCGCGAGGAGCGCGCGGCCGGTAAGGACGAGGAGGCGGCGCTGCTCGCGGCGGCGGCCACTTCCGGCCGCGCGGTGCTGATCTCCGGCTTCACGGTGATGATCGCCATGGCCGGCATGTACATCGCCGGCGCGGCCACGTTCCAGTCGTTCGCCACGGGCACGATCCTGGTGGTGGCGATCGCGATGTTCGGGTCGCATCACCGTGCTGCCCGCGGTGCTGTCGAAGCTTGGCGACCGCGTGGACAAGGGCAGGGTCCCGTTCCTGCACCGCCTGCGTCAGAACGACCCCGAGAAGACCATCTGGGCGCGGATCGTGAATCGGGTGCTCAAGCGCCCGCTGCTCTCGGCGCTGGTCTCCGGCGGCCTGCTGCTGGCGCTGGCCGCGCCCACGATCGGCATGGACACCCGCCTGTCGGGCATCGACACCCTGCCCCGCGACCTCGAGGTGATGCAGACCTACGACCGCATCCAGGCCGCCTTCCCGGGAGAAAACATCCCCGCGAACGTGGTGGTCGAGGCCGACGACGTGCGCAGCGGCCCCGCGGCGGCGCAGATCGAGGAGCTGCGTGACCGCGCGGCGCAGCAGCCCGATCTTTTCAAGGGCCGCGGCGAGGTGGACATCAGCCCCGACGGAAAGGTCGCGGATGTGGCTATCCCGCTGGCGGGCAACGGCACGGACGAGGAGTCCACCCGCGCGCTCGACGCAGCTGCGCGACGAGATCGTGCCCGCCACGGTGGGCACGGTCCGGGGCGCGGAGGCCAACGTGGCCGGCATCACCGCCGAGACCGAGGACTTCAACTCACTGATGCAGTCGAGGATCGCCTGGGTGTTCGCCTTCGTGCTCTCAGCGGCGTTCGTGCTGCTGCTGGTGACCTTCCGCTCGATCGTGATCCCGCTCAAGGCGATCGCGCTCAACCTGCTGTCGGTGGGCGCCGCCTACGGGCTGCTGGTGCTCGTGTTCCAGGAGGGCTTCGCCAAGGGCCTGATCGGGCTCGAGACCACCGGCCCGATCACCGCCTGGCTGCCGCTGTTCCTGTTCGTGGTGCTGTTCGGCCTGTCGATGGACTACCACGTGTTCATCCTCACCCGGGTGCGCGAGGCGTTCGACCGCGGCATGAACACCACCGACGCCGTGGCCAGCGGCATCAAGAGCACCGCCGGCACGGTGACCAGCGCGGCGGCGGTGATGGTGGGCGTGTTCGCCATCTTCGCCACGCTCTCGTCCGTCGAGTTCAAGCAGATGGGCGTGGGGCTGGCGGCGGCGGTGCTGATCGACGCCACGGTCATCCGCGGCGTGCTGCTGCCGGCGACGATGAAGCTGCTGGGCGATTGGAACTGGTACTTGCCGAAGTGGCTGGAGTGGCTGCCACGGGTGACGCATGAGCCCGCGGTCGAAGAGACCACTCCGCCTGAGCGGGAGAAGGAACTAGCCGGCGTCTAGCGCCGGGGCCCCTGCTCAAACGCCACGGCGTCCACCGCGATCCGGCCTCCCCCCAAGGCGACTAAACGGATCCGGTGGACGCCGGGCCTCATTATTCGCGAGCGGAAAACCACCCGCCGCGCCAGAGAATCCCCCCGCAGCGACACCACCCGGCTGCGCCCGTCGACGGTCACACGCACGCGCCCGCCGTCGAGCGAGCGCGGCGCCACCAGCGCGGCGCGCTCCCCGCGGAAGCGCAGCGTCATCGAGGCGCCCGGACGCAGCGCCCTCCGCAACTTCCCGCCGTATGCACGCCGGCCGCGGGTGCGGGCCCAGTTGCCGCGAAAGCGCAGCCGCCGCGACCGGTCGTCGATCGGCACGGTCGTTCGTGCGTAGACGTAGGGGCTGAAGTTGCCGAGCCGGTCGCGCGCCCGCAGGCGCAGCTGATAGGTCCGGCCGGGCCGGCCTCGGAAGATGATCGACGGCGCCCTGGTCTCGGCCAGCACCGGGCGCCAGCGCGTGGCGACCGTGGTGTTGCGCCGGTACTGCAGCCGGAAGCCGGCCACGCCGCTGCCCCGGTCGGTCGCCGCCATCCGGACCCGAAACCGCGGGCGCGTGCCGGCGTCGCTGGTGTAGCGCGGCACCCGGATGCGCGCCACCGGCGCGAGCGCCTCGGGCGCCAGCTGTGCACGCGAGAGGCCCAGAACGCGCGCCGCCAGCGCGGGGTCGTCGGTGATCAGCGCATCCACTCCGGCGGCCCGCGCGGCCCGGAACTCCGCTGGGGCGTTCAGCGTGTAGGGCACCGCCTTCAGCCCGTGACCGTGAGCATCGGCCACGAACGCCGGGGTGACCGGCCACGCCGGCGACACCCACTGGTGCCCGTTCGCTTGGGCGAACGCCGGGCCGCCGCCGTTGCCCTGCTGCAGCGTCAGGAACGAGGTCGCCACGCCGGGAAGCCGCGCCTTCGCCGCCGTGAGATTGGGCGGCCAGAAACTCTGCACGATCAGCCTGGAGCGTGGGAAGCCCGAGGCCGCCACCGCGGCCATCACCGTATTCGCGAACCCGGAGCCCGGATCGAAGTCCGGATCGGTCGGCTGGTTCTTGATCTCCATGTTCACGAACGCGCCCTCGCGGCGCGCGAGGGCCAGCACCTCGGCCAGCGTCGGGATCGGCTCGCCCGGCGAGACCCTGCGGGTGATCGCGCCGCTGCCCAGCACATCGGTCCGGCACGCACGCACCTGGGCGAGCGTCCTGGACGCGACCTCGCCGGTGCAGGGCGTGGTGCGGTCGAGCGTGGCGTCGTGGATAACCACCGGCACGCGGTCGCTGGTGAGCTTTACGTCGAGCTCGAGCACGTACCCGGACCGGCTGGCGTTCTTGAAAGCGGCCATGGTGTTCTCGGCATACCGGGGCTGGCCGTCGAAAACCGACCCGCCGCGGTGGGCGTGGATCGGCGCCAGGGCCAGCACCGCTGCGAGGATCGCGGTTTTCAGCGAACCGCTGCCGGCGCGGCTTCGCCGTAGAGCAACGCCACCTGCTTCGCCACGTCGGCCCAGTCGAAGGACAACACGTGCTCGGAGGCCTCGGCCACGAGGCGGTCGCGCAGCGGGGCGTCGGTGAGCAGGCGCTCGACCATCGTCGCCAGATGCTCGGGATCGCCGCCGTTGAAGCGAAGCCCCACGCGGTCATCGGCGGGCACGATCTCCCGCAGGCCGCCGGTGTCGGCCACGATGCAGGGGCAGCCGGAGGCCATGGCCTCCAGGGCGACCAGGCCGAACGGCTCGTACAGCGACGGCACCACCGTGAGGTCGGCGATCCGGTAGAGCGAGTGCAGCACGTCGTCGCCGATCCAGCCGAGGAAGGTGCCGTAAGGGTCGAGGCCCAGCTCGGAGGCCTGGCGGCGCAGGTCGGCCTCGGCGGTGCCCGACCCGGCGACCACAAAGCGCACGTCGCCCACCCGCTCGATCACGCCGGGCAGGGCCTCGAGCGCCAGCTGGAAGCCCTTCTCATACACAAGGCGACCCACCAGCAGGACCAGCGTCTCGTGCGGCTCGGCGAAGCGCGCGCGCAGCGTCTCGAGGTCGTCGACCGGAACCAGCTCGGTCGGGTCGATGCCGTTGGGGATGACCGCGATCCGGTCCTCCTCCAGGCCGTAGATGTCGGCCACGTGCTCGCGCATGTAGGCGGAGCAGGTGATCACCCGCTCGGCGCGGTTGGCCATCCAGCGCTCGACCCCGTGGATGTGGGACTGCGGGTGCTTGTCCACCCAGCCCTGGTGACGGCCGTACTCGGTGGCGTGGATGGTGACCACGAACGGGCAGCGGAAGCGTTTGGCGAGATGGTCGCCGGCCACGGCCACCAGCCAGTCGTGGCCGTGCACCAGGTCGAAGTGGTAGCGGTCCCCCACCTCCACGCCGGCCGCCAGCATGTCGGCGTTCATGTGCTCGATCCAGGTCACGAACTCCGACAGGCCACGCGGGCGCTCGGGCTCGCGGACGCGGTGCACCACCACGCCCTCCATCTCCTCCTCGACCGGCGACTCCTCCATGCCCCGGGCGAGCACGTGGACGTCCACGCCCTGCTCCACGAGGTTCTCCGCGAGCTTGCGGACGTGGCGGGCCAGGCCGCCCTCGATCAGCGGCGGGTACTCCCAGGAGAGGATCAGAACCCTCACGGCGCCACCAGGGAGGCCAGGTCCAGGTCGGGCGCAAGGTTGCGCAAAGCGGGGTCTGGCACAGCGGCGGAGTCTGACAAACCGGTCAACGCAGCGTCGTGGGCGGCCGCGTGGCCGCGCACCCGCTGCTGCGGATAGTCGGCCGCGAGGTCGCGCGTGACCTGGAACGCCCAGTCGCTGGCCTGGAGTGCCAGCAGCTCTCGCGCCGCGCGCTCCAGCGCCTCGCGCGGCTCGTGCCGGAGCGCGGCGGCGGCCACCGTACGCAGCTCCGCCCGGCGCGCCCCGAACGCGAATTCGGCCACCGCCGGCGAATCCCAGGTGGTGAAGCCCTTGCCGATCCCCCAGCTCGACGGCGCCAGCTCGCGCTCCACCGGCTCGGCCCGCTCGATGCCGTCGCTCACGGTGACCAGGTCGAGCCCGATCGCCCCGGCTTGCTCCACCAGGCCGCGCAGCCACTCCTGGCCCTCGTACCACCAGTGGCCGAGCAGCTCGGTGTCGAGCGCACAGGTGAGCAGACCGGGCCGGCCGCGCTCCGCGACGTAGGCGTCCAGGCGCTCGGCACAGTGCTCCGCGAACTCGCGCGCGTGCTCGCGCGCGAGCGCGCGCGCGGAAACCGGGTCGTATGGGGCGCCGCCGTTGCTCCACGGGCGCAGGTCGTGCACGGTGCGGCGGTGGTAGTCGCGGTAGGTGGGGTGCACGGGGTAGCCGCTGCGGTCGTTCCAGATCAGCTCGACCGTCTGCCAGTCGATCGGCACCGCCACGGCGCCGCCGGATGTGAGCACCGGCTCGAGCTGGTCGTTGGACCCGTGCCCGAGCGCCTCGGTCTGGTCGACGCAGAACGACCCGACGCCGTGGTCGCCCAGCTCGCGCTCCAGGCCGGGGACGTACGCGCACTCGGGTAGCCACAGCCCTCCTCCCCACTCGCCGAACCGGCGCTCGTGCGAGGCGATGCCGCTGGCCAGCTGCAGGCGCAGCCCGGCGTCGCTCGCCAACAGCGGCAGCAGCGCGTGGGTGGCCGAGGAGGTCCACAGCTCCACCGGGGTCTCGCGGCCGATGCGCGCGAGGGCGGCGATCAGGTCGCGGTCGTGCTCCAGCGCCGACGCCGCGCGCTCGTAGTCCCCCGCGGCGCGGCGCACCTCCGCGGCCAGCTCCGGCTCGCCCGTGCGCTCGAGGCCGTTGCCGTCCTCCTCGTGCACGGCGTGCCGGGTCTCGCGCAGGAAGCCGAGCAGCCGCTCCCCCGCGTCACCCGGCAGCGCCTCGAGCTGATCGCACAGCACCGGCGTGACGCCGAGCGTGACCGGCGCCTCGATCTCCCCCAGCAGGTCGATCAGCGGCAGATACACGCACGAGACCGCCTCCCACAGCCACTCCTCGCCGAACGGCCAGGTGCCGAAGCCCTCCACGTAGGGCATGTGCGAGTGCAGCACGAGCGCCAGGGCGCCGCGGTCGCGGCTCATCGCGCCAGGGCGGTCCGGGGAAACGGCGACGGCGCCGGGCCGAGCGCGCGCGGGGCCAGCACGCACGCCACCACGACGGACGCGCCCACCGCGATCGGCACCGCGTAGCCGGCGTCGGTGCCGGCGGTGGCGAGCGTGTTGAAGATCGCGTGGATGGCGATCACGGTGAACAGGTTGCCGGTGGCCTCGTACACCAGGCAGCAGACCAGTGCGAACACGCCGATGACCACGAACACCAGCGGGGTGGACACGTACTGCAGGTGCAGCGAGGCGAACACCACGGACGTGATCAGGCACGCCGACCACACGCGCAGCCGGTTGCGCAGCGCCCGGTAGAAGAACCCGCGGAAGAAGAACTCCTCGGCCACCGGAGCCACCACGATCGCGGCCAGCGAGAAGGCGAGCGCCGGCACGAAGCCCTCGTCGGTGCCCAGCTCATCGGTGTCGGAGTCGTCGATGCCGACCAGCTCGATGAAGCCGAACTCAAAGGCGAGGAGGAGCGCAAGAGCCGCGACGGTGATCACCAGGGTGCGCTTCACCGGAGTGGCGCGCAGGCCGAAGTGCCACCTCCGCGGACGCCCGCCGCGCAGGTGGGCGAAGCCCACCGCCGCCGCCATGTAGCCCGCGTCCTGCACCAGGATCAGCAGGAGCAGCGCAAGCGCTCCCAGGCCGCCCTCCACGCTTGACGACAGCACCACCGGCAGCAGCGGGAACGAGGCCAGGAGCACCGCGCCGGTGCCCGCCGCCATCGCGGCGAACCCGAACCCGGCGGGCCACCGCGGCCGCGCGGCCTCCGGCAGCTCGGGCGGGTAGGGAGGCCTCAACGCAGCACCGCGACGAAATCGAGCGCCCGTTCCAGGGGGCCGGGCCTGAGCGCGAAGTCGCGTGCGGTGATGGCCGGGGTGAAGCGGTCGTAGAACGGCTTGGTGAGGCCGATCGCCGGGTGCACGGAATCCCATCCGGCGTTCAGCGCGAGCTCGTGGGCACGCAGCTTGCGCGCGTGGAAGAGGCCGAGCATCTCCACGCGGTCGAACACCGACGGCGCACAGCTGCTCGAACTCCTCCGCGCGGTATTCCTTCAGGTGCCAGGGGTTGTCCGACTTCTCCGCCCCCTCTGGCGCCAGCGTCAGCACGTTGGGAGTGGAGACGTAGACCACGTCGGCCATCGCCTTGAAGTGGCGCAGCACCGCCTCGGGCTCCTCGACGTGCTCGATGGTCTGGAGGAAGACGACGGCGTCGCACGACTCGGCGTAGCGGTCGACCAGGTCGCGCTCGAAGCGGACCCCGGGCGCGGTGTACTTCGCCGTGGCATGGGCGTGCGCCTCGGGATTGGCGTCGACCCCTGTCACGCGCGCGGCGCGGCTCGCCAGCACGCCCGTCCCGTAGCCCTCCCCACAGGCCATGTCGACCACGTCGAGCCCGCCGCAGCGCGCCGCGATCCACTCGTACACCGCCAGATGGCGCCTGAACCAGTAGTTCTCCTCGGGCACGTCGGGCAGCGTCCGCTCGCCGGTCAACGGCAGCGGAGGAACCCCTGCGGGCTGGCCCTGCTGGACGTAATCGGCTACCTCAGACACGGCGGCAGCATAGGCTTCACCGCTTATGTCACCCACGGCGAGCACCGAGGAGATCCACGACGCGAACGTGCGCTACCACGACCTGGCGGCGCAGAACTACGACGCGAAGTGGGGCATCGACTACGGCGAGCTGGGCCAGTCCCAGGTGACCGTGAAGCTGTGCAAGGCCCTCGGCGAGGAGTTGCCCGGCCCCTATGCCGACGGCCTGGAGATCGGCGCCGGCACCGGATACTTCGGGTTGAACCTCGTCCGCGCGGGCGTGGTGGGCGCCTACACGGCCACCGACATCTCGGCCGGCATGCTCGACGTGCTCTCGCGCACCGCCGACACGCTCGGCATCCCGGTGCAGACCGCCCGTTGCGACAGCGCCGCACTGCCATTTCCCGACAACTCCTTCGACATCGTGTTCGGGCATGCGGTGCTGCACCACCTACCCGACCTCGAGGGATCGTTCGCGGAGTTCCTGCGGGTGCTCCGGCCGGGCGGCCGAATCGCGTTCTGCGGCGAGCCCTCCCGCTATGGAGACCGGATCGCCGAGCTGCCCAAGCGCGCCGCCCACGCCGTGGCGCCGGCGTGGCGCGCACTGATGCGCGCCGGGGCGGCGGAGCACAACGGCCATCACCAGGTGGAGGAGGAGGACGACCTGGAGAAGGTCGTGGACGTGCACGCCTTCACCCCGGGCGTGCTGTCACGCAGCGCGGGCGCGGCGGGATTCGACGACATCGAGGTGCGCGGCGAGGAGCTGGCGGCGAGCATGTTCGGCTGGGCCAACCGGGCGCTCGAGTCCACCGCCGAGCCGACCGAGGTGCCGTGGCTGTGGCGCCAGTACGCCTACCGCGGCTACCTCACCCTTCAGGCGCTCGACCGCGCCCTGCTGGAACCGCGGCTCCCGGCCGCGGTCTTCTACAACCTGCTGATCTCGGCGCGGGTCCCGGGCTAGAGCGCGAGCGCGGCCGCCGGCGCCAGCGCCGCGGCCACCAGCAGCACGTCGAACGCACGCAGCCGCAGCGTCAGCGGCAGGGCGGGCGCGCTGGGCGCGAACCGCGCGGCGCGGTCTGCCACCCAGCCGAGCACGGCATCGATCACCGGCAGCGGCTGCGGCGGCACGCCGCGAAGGGCCTCGACGAGCGCCCGGCCCGAAGCCGCCAGGCTGCCCTCCGACCCAAGCGTGTCCAGAGTACGCGTGGCCTCGGGCACCGACGGCAGCCGCGCGAGGCGCCCCAGCGCCCGGCGCGACACCTCGCGCAAGCCCGGCGCACCCGCGGCTGCGCGGAGCCACGTGGCCGTGGCCACCAGGAGCGCCGCTCGCGATCCCCTGCTCAGCGCCTCGTCGAGGCCCAGGCCACCGAAGAGTGAGACCAGGAACGCCCCGCCGGCCAGCACGGCGCCGAGCGCCAGGCCCGTCGGGACGACCGAGTTGTCCGGGCGGCAGAGAACCCACGCGAGCGCGAGCCAGGCCGCGATCGCGCCGAGCACCACCCACTCGGTGCCCGACAGCAGAAGCGCAAACGCGGCGGCGGCCGCCACCGCCACGGCCCGAGGGTCGAACCGCCCTCTCTCGCCGGCCTCCGCCCGCGTGGGCGGCTCGGGCTCAGCCGGTGCCGCCGGCGGCCAGCTCTCCAGCCCCCGCCGGTAGACCACGACCTGCACCCAGCTGGCGAGTACACCCCACGCGATCAGCAGGGCACCGAAGAGGACCAGGGTGCCGTCCTCGCCGGCCTCGGCGCCGAACCAGCCGAGGAAGTTGTCGACGGTGCCGGCGACGGCATCGATCCCACCCGCGATCACCCAGATCGCGAACGCTGTGCCGATCGCGTTGGTGAGCACCCGGATGGCGGTGCAGGCGAGCATCTGAAGCCCCGGCCCCACGCCGCGCGCCTCCATCGCTCCGAGCATGGGAGCGCTTACGGCCTGGGTGAACGGCACGCCAAAGCGCGCGGGCCCCATGATCGCCACGGTCTCGAGCGTGGCCGCGACGCTCGCGCCGTAGCCCTCGCGGGCGCCCTGGCGCTGCGCGACCCGGGCCAGCGCGGTGCCACCCGCCAGCGCCACGAGGAAGCCGGCCGAGGGCGTGGCGCGCGAGGCCAGGAACGACGCGGTGGCCACGTGGGCGGGGCCAACCGGCGCTGCGAGATCAGACTCGGTAGCGCTCGAGTGCGTGCTCACGGGCTTCCCTGCGGTCCACCATGGGCGCAGGGTAGTCGCTCGCCGATCACGCAGCAGGCGTCACGCTGCACCTCGCGCGGGCATCGTCCACGGCTCGGCCAGATACTTGCGGGGCACGCCGGCTCAGCTCGGGCACGTAACGGCGCACGTAGCTGCCGTCGGGGTCGAAGCGCTCCATGTGGAGGGCGGGGTTGTAGATGCGCCGGAACACGGGCTGGGGATCGGTGCCCGACCGAGGCGATCCACTGCCAGTTGCCGTTGTTGCTGGCCTCGTCGCCGTCGAGCAGGTAGCGCATGAAGTGACGCTCGCCCCAGCGCCAGTCGATGCCGAGGTCCTTGGTGAGGAAGGAGCCCACGACCAGCCGGGCGCGATTGTGCATCCACCCCTCGCGGAGCAACTGGCGCATCCCGGCGTCCACCAGCGGGAAGCCGGTCCTGCCCTCGGCCCAGCGCGTCGAAGGCCCTCTCCGCGTAGCTCCACTTGATGGTGCCGCGGAAGCGCTGTTGGAACTCCGATCGAGCGTTACGCGGGTGATGTAGCAGCACCTGCTGGTAGAAGTCGCGCCAGCAGAACTGCCGCCGAAACGCATCGGGCCCCTTGCCGCGCGGCAGCCGCTCCTCCAGCTCGAGCGGCGGAGATGCACCCGAAGCGCAGATATGGCGACAGGCGCGAGGTGCGGTCGGCGGCCGAGCAGCGTCGTGGTGGTCCGCGTGGTCGCGACACGCCATCGCGCGAGCCAGGCGTTCATGCCGCTCGCGTCCCGGCCCCTCGCCGCCGGGCGTGGGCTCCGTCGACCTCCTGCTCGAGCCGAGCGACGCCAGCGACGGGATCCGGCCCTTGCGGAGCGCCGGAGGGCAGCGGAGGGCAGGGAGCGAGGGGCGCCGAGGAGCTCGCGCCGCCGGCTCTCGAGCCAGGCGTTGAAGAAGGGCGTGAAGACGGTCTAGAGGCTTGCCGCTTCTGCGTTCGGACCTCGCCCGGCTCGTCGACGACAGCGAGGCCCGGATGCGGCGCACGACTCCGCGTCGAGGCCCCTCAGCGCTCGCCACGCGCGCGCGCGAACGGGCGTCACGTCGGCGGTGAAATGCACCGCCCCGGCGCCGGTCTCGCGCGCCAGTTTGGCCAGCTCCTCCTCCGGCGGGCCGTGGCGCACGACCAGCCCGCTGCCGCGCTGCGCGCAGCGACGCATCGAGATCGGCAAGGCACTCGAGCATGAACTGGGTGCGTGACCCGGAGGCATGACGGCCGTGGAGCAGGCGGTCATCGAGGCAGAAGAACGGGCGACTACCTCGTCGGCACGGTCGAGCGCCGCGCGCAGCGCGGGGTTGTCGCGCACGCGCAGGTCGCGCCGGAACCAAAGATCACCGGTCCGGCGGGGACAGGGCCCCCGCCGCGGCTCGGATCAGGAGGGCCCTGGGGTCAGTTTCCTGTGCGCTTCGCGCTGAACGACTTCGGGCCGCTGGTGCAGGTCACTCCTGGCACCGGCTGCCGGCTGAGCGTGTAGGTGCCCTTCAGCGCCTTGGTCGACGTGAACTTGCCCGCGAACGAGGCGATGGTGTTGGGCTGCTGGAACTTGAACGACTTCCCGGCGATCTTCGCCTGGACACCGAGCCCGCCAACGGCGGCCTGCGTCGTCTGCCCGTTGGGGCACTGCAGCGTCGTCGGCGCCGTGCTGAACAACCGGACGTACTTGGGCTTCGAGCCCAGCACGCGCAGGCGCGTCTTGCCGTCCTTGCTGGTGTAGAGGCCGAGCTTCGGCGAGAACTTCTTCTTCACGCACTTGCCCTTCTTGTTCTTCTTGTAGCCCTTCTTGCACTTCTTGGCCGCCGAGCCGGCCGGGCCGGACGCAACCGAAACCTGCGTCACGGCGATCGAGGCGATGAGGACCAAACAGGCGAGGGCGAGGCGGTGGGATCTCATGGCGCCAACCTAGGTCCGAACTCGCGATCGCGCCAATGGCGCTCTACGGCGCCCTACGCGTTGGTGCGTACGCGCGCCAGCGCCTCGGCGAAGCCCGCGTTCTCCTCATCGGTACCGCACGTCACACGGATCGCCCCCGGCGCGCCGAAGCCGCTCAACCCGCGCACGATGAAGCCCTCACGCAGCAGCGCGTCCGCGAGCTCCTCGCCCGCTCCGCCGGGCACGTCCGCGTAGACGAAGTTGCCCTGCGGCTCGATCGGGTCGAGCCCAGCGGCGGCGAGCGTGGCGAAGAGGCGGGACCGTGCGGCCCGGACGTGCTCCACGCGCTCGTCGATCGAGTCGCCGAGGGAGGCCACAGCCGCGTCCTGAGCGGGCTGGTTGAGGTTGAACACGGGCCGCACGCGGTCCAGCGCGTCCGCCACCTCAGGTGAGGCCAGCGCGTAACCCACGCGCAGCGCCGCCAGGCCGTAGACCTTCGAGAACGTGCGGAGCACCACGAGACGCCCGTGCCCCTCCCGCACCAGCGCCGGGCCCTCCGGCTCCTCGTCGCAGTACTCGGCGTAGGCCTCGTCCAGCACGCAGAGGATGCGCTCGGGCAGCGAGTCGATGAAGGAGCGCACCTCATCCCGCGCGAGCAGAGTGCCCGTCGGGTTGTTCGGGTTGGCGAGGAACACGGCGCGCACCCGCCCGCCGCCGGGCGCCGGGCGCTTGCACGCGTCGAGCACCGCGTCGAGGTCGAAGCGGCGGTCGCGGAGCGACACGTGCAACGCGGCGGCCCCGTGCACGGCCGCGGCCGAGATGTAGCTGGGAAACGACGGCCAAGGGAACACGGCGGCGTCGCCGGCGTCGAGCACAGCGGCGCCGCAGAGGCGGATCAGCTCGTCGGCGCCGTTGCCGGGGATCACCTGCTCGGGTGGGACGCCGTGACGCTCCGCAAGCGCGGTGCGCAGCGAGGCGGCACCGGCGTCGGGATAGCGGTTGAGCCTGCCCGCCGCCGCCTCGAATGCAGCCAGCGCCGCCGGCATCGGGCCGAACGCGCCCTCGTTCGAGGCGAGCTTCACGATCCGGTCCAGCCCGTGCTGCTGCGCCAGCACGTCCATCGGCGGCTGAGGCCTGTAGGGATCGACGTCGTCGAGGGCTCGCCGCAGTGGCACCCGGCTAGCCTAAGCCCAGCGATGGGAGAACTGCGAGAACGCTTCCCGCTCTTCCCGCTGGGGCTCGTTCTCCTGCCCGGCGAGATCGTCCCGCTCCACATCTTCGAGGAGCGCTACAAGACGATGATCGGCGAGTGCCTGGAGCAGGAGTCGGAGTTCGGCATCCTGTGGTTGGGCGACGACGGGCTCCAGGAGGTCGGCTGCTCCGCGCACATCGACGAGGTGCTCGAGCGGATGGACGACGGCCGGCTCAACATCGCGGTGCGCGGCACCGAGCCCTTCCGCCTCAGCCGCCGCATCGACGACATGGAATACCCGGCGGGCGACGTCGAGCTGCTCGACGACGACGATGTGCTCGAAGCCGAGGTGGCCGACGCCGCCCACGAGAGCTACGCGACGCTCGTCGAACGGGTGACCGACACGCGCCCGGAGCCGAGCGACCTCGACGGTCTCGGCGCCTACGACATGGCGGCCACGATCGCCTTCGACCTCGACGACAAGCAGACGCTGCTCGAGATGCGCTCGGAATCGGACCGGCTGACACGACTGCGCCTCGCTGTGCACGACGGCCCTGGAGCGGCTCGAGCATGCCGAGGAAGCCGCCGAGCGCGCGCAGACCAACGGCAAGGTCCACCACTAGCGCAACGTTTCGTTTTCCCCGCAAGCGGGGAAATCCCGGCCCGGTAGGGGTCCCATTCTTTCTATTGGAGGTGTGTGAGTTGCGAACGCGACTGCGCGTCGCCGGCCTGGCCGGCGTCGCTTTCCTCGTGCTCGCGTCGTCGGCCCAGGGGGCTGCATACGACGCCGACACAGTGATCGTGAAGTTCAAGCCCGGCACGCCCGTCGTGGGCGACGTCGTGGGTTCGGTAACCGCGAACGGGGCCAAGGTGCTGCGCGTGGCGGGCAACCCGGCCACGGTGGCGGCCAGCCTGAACAAGCTGCCGGACGTGCTCTACGCCGAGCCGAACTACATCCTGCGCGCGCAGGCGATCCCCAACGACGCCCGCTTCGGTGAGCTGTACGGCATGCACAACACGGGCCAGTCGGGTGGCGCGGCGGATGCCGACATCGATGCTCCTGAGGGCTGGGACCTCGCGGGCCTCGGGGCGTTCCCGGGAGCCGGTGGCGTCAAGGTCGGCATCGTGGACACCGGCATCGACCGCAACCACGAGGACCTCGCCGGCAAGACCGTCGACTGTGCGGCCACCACGCCGGGGCTGATCATCATCGGCGGCGATCCCAACCCGGTCGAGAGCCGCGGTTGCACCGACGACAACGACCATGGCACCCACGTTGCCGGCACGATCGCCGGGAAGGCGAACAACGTCGTGGGCGTGGCCGGAGTGGCCTTCAACGCCACCTTCGGGATCTGCAAGGCGCTGCACGGCGCGGCGGGCTCGGGCTCGACCGCCGCTGTGGCGAACTGCATCACCTACCTGCACAACAAGGGCAACAAGGTGATCTCGATGTCGCTCGGTGGCGGAGCCTCCACCACCCTGCAGTCCGCGGTCACGAACGCGTACAAGAACGGCGCCGCCAACGGCTCCGTGCTGGTCGCCGCCGCCGGAAACGACGGCAACTCGACCGTGAACTACCCGGCCGGCTACGCCGAGGTGGTCTCGGTCGCCGCCACCGACAACCGCGACGCGAGGGCGAGCTTCTCCAACGCCAACGCGGACGTGGAGGTCTCGGCGCCGGGAGTGAACACGCTCTCCGCCAAGCGCGGCGGCGGGTACGTGGCGTTCAGCGGCACGTCGATGGCCACGCCGCACGCCTCGGGCGTCGCGGCCGTGCTGTGGCAGCTCAACCCGGGGCAGACGGCCGCGGGCATCCGCTCGCTGCTCACGTCGCGGGTTGACGACCTCGGCGCCGCGGGGAGGGACACCAGCTTCGGCTTCGGCCGGGTGAACCTCTGCAAGGCGGCCGGGGGCGGTCCTGCGCCTACACCGGGCGGCGGCTAGAACTGCCCTCAGGGCGCGAGGAGCCAGTCGACGCTGAGCGCGTCGGCGCGGCGGCGCTCGGCGCCGCCGCGGCGCGGCGCGTTCGCGCTCAAGCGCCAGCGATCGCCGCGTTGAGGGCGTCGGGCAGGCCGCGCACGTCGGGCAGCGCCTCGGGGTCCGCGTAGAGCCCGAAGTGCATGTGGTCGCCGGTAGCGTGAACATGCCGATCGACAGGGCGTGATCCTCCGCGATCGGCACCACGGGGTAGGCCTCGAGCAGCTCCGCGCCGAGCACGTAGAGCGGGAAGCGCGGGCCCTGGGATGTTCGACACCGTGAGGTTGTAGACGCGTTTTGAGCCCGACCAGCCGCGCCGCGCCGGTGCGCAGCGGCGTCGGGCAGCATGCCCAGCGCGCCGAAGATGGCCTCGGCTCCCTCGGGCCGACCGGAGCGCTTGAACGCCGACGTGGCGCGGTGGACCTCCGCCAGCCGCGAGCCGCGGCGTGCTCGAGGTGCACGCGGAAGGTCGATGAACGCCAGCGAGATGCGGTTGCCGAGATCGGCGCGCTCCTCCTCGGACCGCACCGACGACCGGCACCATCGCCTTCAGCGCCCGCGGCGACTCCCCACGCGCCAGCGCCGTCTCGCGCAGCGCGCCCGGTCGACCGCCGCCAGGCACACGTCGTTGAGCGTCACGCCGGCCGCGCGCTTCACGGCGAGCAGGTCGGCCATGCGGCGCGCGTGGCGCAGCAGCGCGCGCCGGGGCCCGATCGGGCACGTTGAGGTACGACGCCGGCGCCGGGCGCAGCAGGTCATCGCCCACGGTGAGGGCCGCGCGCCGCACGGTGTCGTAGATCCGCGCGCCGCCCGCGCGCGGAGCGCCGGCGATCCTCGCCACCCCGCGCGCGGCGCGCAGCGACTCGGCGGCGCCCCCGAGAGCGCCCCCAAGGCCAGCGGGCCGTCCCCGGCTCCGGCTCCGGGCGCCACGCGGAGGCGCCCGGAGCCGGCTCACTGCCCGGGTACCGCCGAGGTCGACTCTTTGCCCTCCTAGGCCGGCTCAGGCTGAGGTGACCACGCCTCCGCGGCGGGGGTCCCCGCCTCCGGTCAGCTCTCCGGTGGCCGAGTCGCGCGTCACCAGCTGCACGCCGCCGAAGTAGAGGTTGCGCTCGTCCCAGCGGCGCAGGCGCCAGCCGCCGGCCTCGAGCTCGCGCAGGGCGTCCTCGTCCACGCCCGGCTCGGCGTCCACCAGGTCGTCCTCCACGTGCAGGCGCGGCGCGTCGACCGCCGCCTGGGCGGCGAGCCCGCCGTCGATCACCGCCGCCACCGTCTGCACGATCGCCGAGCGGATCCGGTTCGAACCCGCGGAGCCGAGCGCCATCTCGGGCCGGCCGTCGCGCAGCACCACGGTCGGCGCCATCATGCTCGGCACGCGCGCGCCCGGCGGGTTGCGGTGGAAGCCGGTCGGGTTGAGGTCCTCCTCGCCGAGCATGTTGTTCAGGTGCATGCCGGTGTCCGGCACCACCACGCCCGAGCACGAGCCGTTGGAGCAGGTCACCGTGGCGCAGGCGCCGTCGGCGTCCATCACCGCCAGGTGCGTGGTGGACCCGAGCCTCGAGGCGATCTCGCTCGCCACCCCGTCGAGCACGTCCTCGGCGAGGAAGCGCTCGGCGTAGTCCTTGCTGGTGAGCCCGGCGAGGAACTCCTCGTCACGGGCGCGGTTGGTCGAGGCGATCACCTCGGCCAGCGCACGGGCGTCGCAGGGACCCTCGATGCGGTCGAGCAGCTCCAGCGCGTCCGCGATCAGGATTCCGCCGGATGACGGCGGCGGGTTGGTGAGCACCTCGCGCTCGCGGAAGCTCGCGCGCGTGGGCAGGCGCTCGATCACCTCGTAGGCGGCGAGGTCGTCGCGGGTGAGCAGGCCGCCGCGCTCGAGCACCCAGTCGCTCACGGCACCGGCCACGTCGCCGGCGTAGAGGAAGCCCGGTCCCTCGGCGCCCAGGCGGTCGAGCAGGTCCGCCAGATCGGGTAGATACAGGCGCTCGCCCTCGCGCAGCGGCCGCCCCTCGGGCTCGTAGATCGCCGCCACCTCGGGCGTCGAGCGCATGATCGGGCCGAGGATCTCGAACAGCAGCGCGTGCATCGGGATCACCTCGACCCCCTCGCGCGCGGCGCTCGCCGCGGGCCCGGTGAGCTCGCCCAGCGCCACCGAGCCGAACCGGTCGAGGGCCTCGGCGAGGCCGGCGCGTCGTGCCGTAGACGCCGCACGAGGAGGGGCCGCAGTTGAAGCGCTGCACCGCATCCTCGGCGAAGGCGACGTCGATCGGCACCAGCGGTGCCGGGTCGGGCTCGGCGATGCCCTTCCCCGGAGCCGCCACGAAGAAGTCGAGCAGGTGGTTCTCGCCCGAGGAGGTGTGCACGAGCATGAAGCCGCCCGCGCCGGGCCCGTCAGGGGCGACTCCGCGACGAACGACATCAGCACGGCGGCCACCGCGGCGTCGACGGCGTTGCCGCCGGCGCGCAGCACATCCGCCCCCGCCCGGGCGGTGAGCGGGTGACCGGCTGCGATGACGCCCCTCATGCGGCCAGACCGTAGTGCCTGGCGGCGCTGCGAACGGCGCCTGCAAGCGCCTGCACCGAGGGGCGCTCCGCGTCGGTCGCGCGCGTGGCCATGAAGATCGTGCGCTCGAGGGTGCCCTCGGCGATCTTCCTCACCACCACGCCGGGGTGGTCGCCGGGGCGGACGAGGTCGGGCAGAAAGCACACCGCCCGCTCGGCCGCGACCAGCCGCAGGCACATCACGCTGTCGTTCGAGCGATGGCGGATGTCGGGGTCGAAGCCACCGAGGTCCCGGCATGAGCGCTCGGTCACCTCGTCCCAGCCGGTGCCCGGGATGGCCGGTCACCCATGCCTCGACCTCCAGATCCGCAAGCGTGATGGCGCGGCGACGGCCCGCGGATGGATGCCCCTCCGGGAGCACCACCTTCACCTCGTCGCGGCCAAGGTCCTCGCGCACGAGCTCCGCTCGCCGCGGCCGCGGCTGGTGCTGCCACTCGTCGGCCAGCACCAGGTCGTAGTCGCCGAGCTCCAGCGCCGGCAGCGACTCCTCCGGCTCGGCCTCGACCAGCTCCGTGCGCAGGCCCGGCGCGTCCCGCGCGAGCGCCCGCATCGCGGGGATGCCGACGTGGAAGGCCACCGACTGGAACGACGCGATCCGCCCGCGGCCCGCGATGGTGCCCGCGGCCGCCGCCAACTCCGACTCCGCCACCTCTGCTCGCTCCAGCAGCGCCCCGGCGTGCCCGACGAGCACCAGTGCGGGGTCGGTGAGCCGAACGCCGCGGCCGGCGCGCTCCAGCAGCTTCACGCCCGCCTCGCGCTCCAGCACCGAGAGCTGCTGGGACACCGCCGACGGCGTGAACTGCAGCGCGTCGGCCACCGCCGCGATCGTTCCGCGCGCGTGGAGCTCGTGCAGCAGGCGCAGGCGGCCGAGGTCGAGCATCTCATTAGTAATTCTACTGTGTTTAGGTAATGAATCCGAGTTGTTCCTTATGTATTGGAAGGCAGGATGGCGCCGTGCCCCCCACCGGCGTCCTCTTCTGCCTCGGCTCCGCCGCCGCCTTCGGCGCGATGGGGATCTTCGGGAAGCTCGCCTATGACGAAGGGGCGACCGTCGGCACGCTGCTGGCCACCCGCTTCGGGCTCGCGGCCGCGGTGTTCTGGCTGGTGCTGATCGCCTCGGGTGCGGGTCCCGCGCTGCGGCGCCTCTCCCGGCGGGACGCCGTCCTCGCCTTCGCCCTCGGCGCGATCGGCTACGGCGCCCAGGCAGGCTGCTACTTCCTGGCGCTCGAGCGGCTCGACGCGTCGCTGCTCTCGCTGGTGCTCTACACGTTCCCCGTGATGGTGGCCGTGGCCGCCGTCGCGCTCGGCCGCGATCGCGCCGAGCCTGCGCACGGCCGCCGCGCTCCTGGTGGCCTCGGCCGGCCTGGTGCTGGTCCTGGCGGGCGCCGCGGCCGGCGCGCTTGACCCCCTCGGGACCGCCCTCGCGCTGGGCGCGGCGGTGGTCTACAGCGTCTACATCCTCAGCTCGGAGGGGGTGGCGTCGCGGGTGGAACCGCTCGCCCTCAGCACGCTGGTGTGCACGGGGGCGGCGTTCAGCTTCACGCTCGCCGGTCTAGCGACGGGAGACCTCGATCTCGGCGCTGTGAGCGGCACCGGCCTTGGCTGGCTGGCGGGCATCGCGCTCGTGTCGACCGTGGTCGCCATCTCGCTCTTCTTCGCCGGGCTGCGGCGCGTCGGGACCGACCGCCGCCGCGATCCTGTCCACGCTTGAGCCGGTGGTTACCGTGATGCTCGCCTTCGTCGTGTTCGGCGAGTCGCTCGGCCCGGCCCAGCTCGCCGGCGGCGCGCTGGTGCTGGCGGCGGTGCTGGCGGTGCAAACCCCACCCAGAAGAGGAGCGCCTTGAACTCCAAACCGCTTGAGGGCAAGGTCGCGCTTGTCGCGGGGGCCACCCGCGGTGGCGGGCGCGGCATCGCCGTGGCACTCGGCGAAGCCGGCGCCACCGTCTACTGCAGCGGTCGCACCACCCGCGAGCAGCGGTCGGAGTACGACAGGTCGGAAACGATCGAGGAGACGGCCGAGCTGGTGACCGAGGCCGGCGGCACCGGCATCTTCCACGCGGCCGACCACCTCGAGCGCGATCAAGTGGAAGAGCTGGTAAAGAGGATCGGGTCCGAGGCCGGCCGGCTCGACGTGCTGGTGAACGACGTCTGGGGCGGCGAAGGGCTATTCGACTGGGACAAGCCGGTCTGGGAGCACGACCTCGACGATGGCCTGCGGATGACGCGCCTGGGGCTCGAGACCCACCTCATCACCAGCCACTTCGCCCTGCCGCTGCTGATCCGCGAGCCCGGCGGCCTCCTGGTCGAGATGACAGACGGCACGCGGGAGTACAACGACGCGACGTACCGCAACCCAGCCTTCTACGACCTGGTGAAGAACGCGGTGCTGCGGCTGGCGTTCGCTCAGGGCGAGGAGCTGGCGAAGCACGAGTGCACGGCGGTCGCGCTCACGCCCGGCTGGATGCGCTCGGAGATGATGCTGGAGGTGTTCGACGTGACCGAGGAGACCTGGACCGAGGCAAAGCAGCCGCACTTCGCCGCGATCTCGGAGAGCCCGCTGTTCGTGGGCCGCGCCGTGGCAGCGCTCGCCGCGGACCCGGACGTGGCGCGCAAGAACGGCGGCTCGTTCTCCTCAGGCGGCCTGGCGCAGGAGTACGGCTTCACCGACACCGACGGGTCACAGCCCGACTGCTGGCGCTACATGGTGGAGGTGCAGGACCCGGGCAAGCCCGCGGATTCGACGGGCTACCGCTGAACTAGTGGCGACTGGGCGGGGTCATAACCCCATCGAGTCGCCAGAAGATCGGGAGGGCTCAGCCGCGGGGCAGGAACTCAGGCACGTCCAGGTCGCCCAGGCCACCGGCCGCGACCGTCTCGCGCCGGGCTCGGGTGACCCTCGGCTCCGCCTCGGGGGCGGCCGGGAGCTCCTCCGGGCTGCGCTCGCGCTCGCGGCGGCGGGGGGCGGAGTCGCCGTACCCGGTCGCCACGACGGTGATCCACACCTCGTCGGCCAGCTTCTCGTCGACCATCGCGCCAAAGATGATGTTGGCGTCGGGATGAGCGGCCTCGGCCACGGCCTTGGCGCACTCATTGACCTCCCACAGCGACAGGTCCTTCCCGCCGGTGATCGAGAGGAGGACAGACTTGGCGCCCTCCACCGAGGTCTCCAGCAGCGGCGACTCGACCGCGTGCGTCGCGGCCTCGAGCGCCCGGTTCTCGCCGGTGCCCATGCCGATCCCGAGCAGCGCGTTGCCCGCCTGGGACATGATCGTGCGCACGTCCGCGAAGTCGAGGTTGATCAACCCCGGCAGCGCGATCAGGTCGGAGATGCCCTGCACGCCCTGGCGCAGCACGTCGTCGGCGACCCGGAAGGCGTCGACCATCGAGGTCTGCTTGTCGAGCACCGAGAGCAGGCGCGAGTTCGGGATCGTGATGAGCGTGTCGACCTCGGCCGCCAGCTCTGCGATTCCCATCTCGGCCTGGGCGCCGCGCTTGGCACCCTCGAAGGCGAACGGCTTGGTGACGATGCCCACGGTGAGGGCACCCACCTCGCGGGAGATCCGCGCCACCACGGGAGCAGCGCCCGTGCCGGTGCCGCCGCCGGCGCCGGCCGTGATGAAAATCATGTCCGCGCCCTTGAGCAGGCCCTTGAGCTCGTCGTACTGCTCGATCGCCGACTGGCGCCCGAGCGCGGGGTTGGACCCCGAGCCGAGACCGCGGGTCGCGTCGTCGCCGATATGCACGCGCGTGGGCGCGCTGGACTGCTCGAGCGACTGCATGTCCGTGTTGACCGCGATGAACTCGACGCCCTCGACCTGGGCCTCGATCATCCGATCGACGGCGTTCACGCCGGCGCCGCCGACGCCGACCACGCGCAGGACGGGCTTGCGGGTAAGCGGAGACTGTGGCATGTGCACCGGCTCCTGCTCGGCCGCGGGCGCGGGAGCCCGCTCGGGCTCCGTGCTGGGCTCGGGTGGGCGCTCCAAGATGTTCTCGGGGATGTCCGAGGAGAACACGGACCGCAGCCGCTCCTCGGGCGTGGGAAGACCCTCGTAACGGGAACCCGTGGGACGAGCCTCCTCGGGCTCGGGCTCGGGCTCAGGCTCGGGAGTGGGCTCCGGCTCGGGCGCAGCAGCCCGCTCTACGGGCTCAGCGGAGACGTCGGGCGCCTCCGCCTTGTCCTTCGGAGTCTCCTCGTCGTCGGTACTCCGGAACAGCGCGGCAAGAGGCCCTTCGCGCATGCTCGCCCGCTTGTTACTTCCCATGTGAGAGGACCTCCTTTGCCAGCGCGCGATAGGCGGAGGCCGCCTTGCCGTCTGGTTCGTATTTGAGCACTGACATTCCCTTCACGGGCGCTTCTGCGAATCGGACCGTCTTGTTGATGCGCGACGCAAACACGCGGTCGCCGAAGTTCTCCTCGAGGATCTCGATCGCCTCCTTCGCGTGGACGGTGCGGTTGTCCACGAGGGTCGGCAGGATGCCCTCGATCTCAACGTCTGGATTCAGGTTCTCTCGGATCATCGCCAGCGTGTTCTGCAGCTGCACCAGCCCTCGCATTGACAGATACTCGCATTGCACGGGGACGATCACTTTGTCGCAGGCCGTGAGGGCGTTGATCGTGAGCAGTCCGAGGCTCGGCGGGGTGTCGATGCAGATGAAGTCGTAGTCCTCCATCACGGGCTTCAGCGCCTTCTCCAGCGAGCGTTCGCGGCCGATCTTGGTGGACATCGCGATCTCGGCGCCGGCAAGGTCAATCGAGGCGCAGGCCACGTCGACCTCGCGCTTGCGGATGACCTCGCGGATCGAGATGTCATGCACGAGCACGTCGTACATCGACACCTCGAGCGAGTCGGGGTCGATGCCCTGGCTCATGGTGAGGTTGCCCTGCGGATCAAGGTCCACGCAGAGCGCCCGGTGACCGCTCTCGACGAACGCCGCCGCGAGGTTGAGGGTGGTCGTCGTCTTGGCGACGCCGCCCTTCTGGTTGGTGAACGCGATGACCTTCGCTTTGTTGGTGGCATCTGCCATACGCAGTGCCTATTCGCACGAACGCAGGGTTCTCCTTCCGCCTAGTCTCCTGCTATGGAGGAAGTTCTCGACAGGCGGCTCGTGGTCGTGACCGGCAAGGGCGGAGTGGGCAAGACCACGGTCAGTGCGGCACTTGGTCTCGCGGCCGCGCGCGCGGGCAAGCGCACCATCGTCTGCGAGGTGTCCGAGCAGGAGCGCATCACCCAGACGTTCGGCAAGCCGGCCGCCGGGTTCAACGAGACCCAGGTCGCGGAGAACCTCCACACCTTCTCGGTCAATCCCGAGGACGCCAAGGAGGAGTGGCTCAAGCACCAGCTGCGCTCGGGCGCCCTCGCCGGGCTGCTCAGCTCCAGCCGCATCTTCCAGTACCTCACCGCCGCCGCGCCCGGCCTGGCGGAGATCGTGACCATCGGCAAGGTCTGGGAGCTGGCGCAGCTCGAGCGGGTCACGCCCAGGTCGGCGCCGTACGACCTCGTGATCCTCGACGCCCCCGCCACCGGCCACGGCCTGGCGCTGATGCGCGCGCCCCGCACCTACGCGGACGTGGCCAAGGTCGGCCCAATCCACAACCACGCGAAGACGATCGAGGGTTTTCTCACCAACCCGAAGCAGACCGCGATCGTCGCGGTCGCGTTGGCCGAGGAGATGCCCGTGAACGAGACGATCGACCTCGAGGGCAAGGTGCGCGACGAGCTGGGGATGGACCTGGCCGGGATCTTCGTGAACGCCGTGCTGCCGGAGCGCTTCTCGGGCGCCGAGGCCGAGGCGATGGCGTCCGTCGACGGCGCGGGCAGCCCCGCGGCGCGCCAGGCGCTCGCCGCGGCGCTTGCCGCCCACGAGCGGGCGAAGGCCCAGCGTTCGCAGGTCGGCCGCCTCAAGCGCGGCGCCGAGGCGCCGGTCGCCACGCTTCCGTTCATCCTCAGTCCCGAGGTCGGGCTCGACGATCTCGAGGAGCTGTCGCGGGAACTGGAGCGCAAGCTGTGAGCATCGACCGGCTGATCGCGCGCAAGGAGGTGGTGATCTGCGCCGGCTCCGGCGGCGTGGGCAAGACCACCACCTCGGCGGCCATCGCCGCCGGCATGGCGGAGCGGGGCAAGACCGCCGCGGTGCTCACCATCGACCCCGCCAAGCGCCTGGCCAACTCGCTCGGGCTGAAGGAGCTGGGCAACGAGGAGGCGCGGGTGGAGCTGGACGCCCCCGGCGAGCTGTGGGCGATGATGCTCGACGCCAAGCGGACCTTCGACGAGCTGATCGACACGCACGCGCCGGACGAGGAGTCCCGCGACGCCGTGCTCAACAACCCGATCTACCGCCAGCTGTCCAACGCGGTCGCCGGCTCGCAGGAGTACATGGCGATGGAGAAGCTGCACGAGCTGCACCAGGAGGGCAAGTACGACGTGCTCGTGCTCGACACGCCGCCGACCCGCAACGCGCTCGACTTCCTCGACGCCCCGCGGCGGCTCGCGCGCTTCATCGACTCGCGCTCGCTGAGCTTCTTCCGCGCCTCCGGCAAGCTCGGCTTCGGGCTGCTCGGGCGCGGATCGGGGATGGTCTTCTCGGTGATGAAGCGCGCGACCGGCGTGGACCTGCTCAAGGACCTGGCGGACTTCTTCAACTCCTTCGGCGACATGGCGGACGGCTTCAAGGAGCGCGCGGACCGGGTGAACGCCCTGATCGGCGACCACCGCACCACCTTCCTGCTCGTCACCTCGCCGCGCGCCGCGTCCATCGAGGAGGCCCAGTACTTCCACCGCAAGCTGCGCAACGAGGACCTGCCGTTCGGCGGCGTGATCGTGAACCGGATGCGCGAGCCGGTGAAGGCCAGGCCCGGGCCGAAGCTCGAGGAGGAGCTGACGGGCCTGCTCGACGAGAAACTGGCGGGCAAGGTGGACCTCACGGTTCGGGAGCACAAGGCGCTGGCCGAGCGCGACGCCGCGAACGTCGAGCGCCTGCGTGCGAAGATCGGGCGCAAGCCGATGATCACCGTGCCCGAGCTTCCCGGCGACGTGCATGACCTCGACGGCCTGCGCGCGATGAACGAGCATCTCTTCGCATGAGCAGCGCGGAGCGCTTCGTCGAGTTGCACCAGAGCGGCTGCTTCGTGATGCCGAACCCATGGGATGTGGGCTCGGCCAAGCTGCTGGAGAAGGCCGGGTTCGAGGCGCTCGCCACCACCAGCTCGGGTTTCGCGCAGACGCTCGGGCGCAGCGACGGCGAGGCCACGCTGGACGACGTCGTCGGGCACGTCGGCGCCATCACGGCCGCCGTGCCGCTCCCGCTCTCCGTCGACCTCGAGAACGGCTATGACGATCCCGCGGAAGCGATCACCCGAGTGGCCGAGGCAGGCGCGGTGGGTGGCTCGATCGAGGACTTCGATCCAGGCGAGGGCATCTACGGGGTGGACCGGGCCGTCGAGCGCGTGACCGCCGCGGTGGAAGCCGCGCGCGCCCTGGACTTCCCCTTCACCCTCACCGCCCGTGCCGAGAACCACATCCGCAACAACCCGGACCTGGCCGACACCATCGCGCGCCTGCAGGCCTACGAGGCCGCGGGCGCCAACGTGCTCTACGCGCCCGGCCTGAGCAGCGCCGACGAGATCCAGGCCGTGTGCGAGGCGGTCTTGCTACCGGTCAACGTGCTCGCGTGGCCGGGCCTGACGCTCGAGGCGATCGCCGGCGCGGGCGCACGCCGCGTGAGCGTGGGCGGCTCGCTGGCGTGGGTGGCGGTGGGCGCCGCGAAGGCAGCCGCCAAGAGGCTCGCCGAGGGCGACCTCAGCGCGCTGAGGTAAGCGCGGCGTCGCGGTCGAGCGCCGCCAGCAGCGCCTCGACCACCTCGCCGTCGAACTGTGCGCCGGCGCCGCCCAGGAGCTCCTCACGGGCAGCGTGCTCGCCCAGTGCGCGGCGATAGACGCGATCCGCCGTCATGGCCTCATAGGCGTCCGCCACGGCCAGGATGCGCGACTCGAGCGGAATCTCGTCGCCGCTCAGGCCGAAGGGGTATCCGAGCCCGTCCGGGCGCTCGTGGTGAGAGAGGATCCACTGGCGCAGGTCGTTCAGCTCCGGGCGTGAGAGGAGGCGGGCGCCGATCTGCGGGTGGGTGCGCATCTGTGCCCACTCGTCGGGATCGAGCGGGCCGGGCTTGGTGAGCACGCGGTCGGAGATGCCGATCTTGCCGACGTCGTGGAGCAGTCCCGCGAGGCCAATCCGCCTGGCGCGTTCGTCGCCCAGACCCATCTCGTGCGCCATCACGGTCGCGTAATGGCCGACGGTCCGGGAGTGCTGCGCGGTGCCGGTGTCGCGGATGTCGAGCGCCTCGGCCAGCCCGATCACCGTGTCCAGCTGCATCTCGGCGCTGTCGGCCACCTGGGCACGCGAGCCGTCGAGCGACTTCGCAAGCTCCTCGGTGAACACCATGCATCGGTTGCGGCCCATCTCCTTCGCGGCGTAGAGCGCCTGGTCGGCGGCGCGCATGAGGGTGGCGGCGTCGTCGCCTTGGGCAGGGAACACGGCGATGCCGAAGGAGATCGTGATCGGCACGCTGTCGGTCGCGAACACCTCCTGGATGCCGAGGCGCACCCGGTCGGCCAGGGCCAGGCCGCCGGCCTCGTCGACTCCGGGCAGAAGCAACGCGAACTCCTCGCCCCCGACCCGCGCGTTCACATCGTTGCGGCGCTTCCACTTCGACAGCTCGCGTGTCACCCGCCGCAGAGCCTCGTCGCCCGCCTGGTGGCCCAGACGGTCGTTCACCAGCTTGAAGCCATCGAGGTCGCCGACCGCGACGGTGAGCGGCCGCTTCGCCCTGCGCGCGGCGGCCAGCTCCTCATCGAAGCGCTCCTCGAACGCGCGGCGGTTGAGGATCCCGGTGAGGGCGTCCGTGCGCGCGGCGCCCGAGAGCCGGTCGACCAGGCGCACGATGCGCTCCTTCATCGACGCCACCAGCAGGCCCGAGACGAGCGCCACGCCCACGGTGAGCACCCACCGCTGAAGCGCCACGGGGTCTTGATCGACCTGCGACAGCGCGACCCCGTACAGGGCGGCCATGATCGCGATGTGCACCATTGCGGCCCGGCGTGAGAGGAAGTAGAACGCCTCGACGGCGACCCAGATGTAGAAGAACGGGTAGGCGCTGGAGCCGTGTCCGTCCCAGAGCACGGCGAGGGTCACGACGCCGGTGCCGATGGCCAGCGATACGCCGACCACCCACCGGGGTAGCCGGTCGCCGGTGATGAAGAGGAACGCCGCCGCAACGAACGCGAGCGTGCAGTTGCCGATCAGGCCGGCGACGTTGGCGGAGGCGTGCATCGGCACGAGCAGCGAGAGCAGTCCCACCACGCCTCCGGCGAAGTAGAACCACGCAAGCGTGCGTGCCATATCGGCCACGCCGAAGGGGTTGCGCTCCTCCATCCCTTTTCTATCGGCCGCTGGGCCGAAAGCTAGACCGGCGCGGAGAAACTGGCCGGGTCGTCGTCGAAGACGGCCTCAACGGGCTCAGCTTCGACGACGGCGGTACGAGGGGTGACGACGGTTTCGGCCGCCGGAACCGGAGCTGGAGCCTGAGCCGCAGCCGGAGCCCTCGCCCCCGAGGTCTGAGGCCTGAGGTCTGTCGCCTGGATTTCAAACGGCTCAACCGGCGACAGCAGCAGCCCATCCGCCACCGACCGCAGGTCGGGATCCAGATACCCGCACATCACGTCTCGAAGCAGCGCCCGCAGGTGCCGCTCCACCTCGTCGACCAGCGTCCGGGGCGAATCCGAGCCGACGGAGTCGAGGTACGGCTCGTCGGACCCGTCGCCCATCACGAACCGTTCCAAGCGCCTGGGCCAGCTCCACCCGGCGCTGCACCCGCTTGCGCTCGTTCTCCTCAGCGCACAGCACCGCCACCCGGAGCGCGAGCGACGAACGGCCAGAGTCTCCGTTGCTCTCCACGAGAGCTCGCAGCGCCAGCAGGTAGTCCGACAACGCCTCGGACTCCAGCCGCCGGCCGCAGCCCATCTCGAAGCGCGACAGCGCCCATGCCACCGACCCGCCGCGCGAGACGCCCTCGATCGCCTCGACGAACTGGCTCAGCTCGACCTCCTCGCCGTCGATCATGATCCACGGCTCGCCGCGGGCCGCGCCCGTGGCCTCCAGCTCGAACGGCAGCCAGCGCCCGTCGCCGGTGCGCCGCCACCCCACCGCCGCAAGGGCGATCCCGCCGGCCTTCCACAACCGCAGGCAGGTGAGCATCCGGCGGAAGCGCATGCGCGCCTCCTGAACTGGCACCGGGTCCTCGGGAGCGACCTCGCGCGTGAGCACGAGCAGCGCCGCAGGGTCCTCGCGCTCCGCAGCCCAGACCGCCTCGTCGGGCGCGTCGGTGCGGTCGCCGCGCACGAGCATCAGCCCGTCTCCCAGATCCACCTGCTCCTTCTGCATCTGGATGCCGTGCACCGCCACCAGCACGGTGGCCGGCATGCTCTTCTCGAACAGGTTGCGCTCCACCTCGGCGTAGAGGCGCTCGAAGCGGTCCTCGGGGAAGGAGAAGTCGGTCATGTCCTCCCAGAGGCGCTCGAGCAGCGCCTGTAAGGCGGGCTCGGGACTGGCGTTGTCGGCGCCGTTCACGCGCAGGTAGGCGGAGGCGCTCGTGCCGAGGGCGTCGGCCGCCGGTGCGCACGAGGCCAGCTTCGCGAGCCGGGGCCAGCGATCGACGATGAACTTCTGGGTCAGCGGCTTGTAGTGGTAGAGCGTGGGGCCGTCGCCGCGACCGCCCTCCAGGTCGAACTCGAGCTCGGCGCCGGAGTGCAAGCTTTCTCTCAGCAGTCCCGCGGACTCCACCGCGAAGTCCCTGAGAGCGTCGTGCAAGTCGCGGTTCCTCATGTGGCGCGTTTTCGCCATTGGCCCCCATGCTCCTTCTGCGACCATGAATCGCGATGAGGACGGAGCTCCGGAAGGCGTATGCGACGTGCCGCCGTACCCATCGCCGCCACGACCCGACCTACTACTACGCCACCCGCCGGCTCCCGTCCGAGGTCCGCCCCGCGGTGCATGCCCTGTACGCGTTCGTGCGCGAGGCGGACGAGCTGGTCGACGGGCCGGGCCGCGCCGGGGCACCCGAGGCGCGGCGCCAGGCGCTGGACAGCCTCGAGGCCGACCTCGCGACCGGCCTTGCGACCGGAGCCTCGGACCGCCTGGCGATCGTCGCACTGGCCGACGCGGGACAGCGCCACGACCTCCCGCTCGGCGAGCTCGGCACGTACATGGAGTCGATGCGGATCGACTGCGGGCGGGTGCGAATCGAATCGTGGGAGGAGCTGACGGAGTACATGAACGGCAGCGCCGCCGCCGTGGGACGGATCATGGCCCCGCTCCTGGGAGCCCCCCAGGCCGGTGACAGCTTCGCGCGCCTGGGCCTGGCGTTCCAGCTCACCAACTTCATCCGCGACGTGCGGGAGGACTTCGCACTCGACCGGATCTACCTGCCGGGCATGGAGGAGAGCGAGATCGCGGCCGGCCATGCGTCGGAGCGGTTCCGGGACCTGCTCGCTCTCAACGTGCAGCGCGCACGCGAGCTGTTCAGCGAAGGCGCGCCCGCGCTGGCGGCCGTGGAGCCGCGGGTACGGCCCGGAATGCGGATGGCGCGCGGCGTGTACGTGCGCATCCTGGACCGGGTGGAGAGCCTGGGCTACGACGTGCTCGCCCGCCGGCCGGGGCTTCCTCCCTGGCAGCTGGGCGCCGCGGCGCTGCGCGGCCTGCGGGAGCCCGCGTGACGGTTCGCGCCACCCTGCGCGGGTCGCAGCGCACCGAGATCGCGGATCGCGAGGCCGACGTGCTGATCTGCGGCGCCAGCTTCGCGGGGCTGGCCGTGGCGCGAGAGCTGGCCGGATCCGGCGCCGACGTGCTGGTGGTGGACCGCTACGAGATCGGCGAGCGCCAGACCTCCGCGTGCGCGGCGCCCACGCCCTGGTTGCACGCGATGGGCGTGGAGGGCTCGATTCGGCAGGAGATCCCACACATGAGCTTCCACACGCCGCACGGCAGCGCGCGCTACCGGCTGCCCTGGAGCTGGTCGGCGTTCGACTACCGCACGCTGTGCGAGTTGCTCTGGGATCAGTGCGACGCGCGCTTCGATATAGCGAAGGTGGAGCGCCGAGCCGGCGAGGGCGTGGTGACCGACCGCGGCGCACTCACCGCGCCGCTGGTGGTGGACGCTCTGGGGTGGCGGCGTGTTCTGGGCAGCCCGGGCCACCAGCCGCCCGAGTCACCGCTCTCCCGCGGCCTCGAGGTGCATCCCGACGGCGGCGGCACCGACCTCGACGTGTGGATCGACCGCTCGCTGGTGCGCCGCGGCTACTGCTGGAGCGTGCCCGCCGAAGGCGAACAGCGTGTAGGCGCCGGGTCCTATGAGCCACGTGACCACGTGAAGCAGCCGACCGTGGAGCTGGCGGGGCGGCTCGGGGTGCCGGCAATCCGCTACCAGGGCAACTGGTTCCCCCATCGCCTGCGGCCCGCCGCCGGCGACGGGGTGTTCTTCGCGGGCGACTCGGCCGGGCACTGCTTCCCGCTCTCCGGCGAGGGCATCCGCACGGCGTTCTACTTCGGGATAGCGGCGGGGCGCGAGATCCGTGGAGTGCTGGCGGGGGAGCGCTCGCGCGAGCAGGCCCTGCGCCGCCATGCGGAGTTCAGCGCGGGCCACGCGCGGGCCTTCAGCCTGGCGCTTCGCCTGCAGCGGCTGATCCCGGCGCTACCCCCGCGCGTGCTCACGCTCGCGCTGCGGGCCTTCGGGCGCCAGGCGATCGTCGACCGCGCGTTCGGCTGGTACCTCGACCAGGCCCACCCGTCGTTCGCGCAGCGGAGTCCGGGTCAGGCAGCGACGGGTTCTGCCGGGGTGGCGGTGGGCGCGCACTCGGCGCCCAGCCACTCCTTGCCGTAGGAGCGCATGTCCTCGATCAGAGGAAGCAGTGCGCGACCCTTCTCGGTGAGCGAGTACTCCACCCGCGGCGGAACCTCGGGGAAGGTGTGACGCGTAACCACGCCCTGCTCCTCCAGCGCGCGCAGGCGCAGGGAGAGGGTGCGCGGCGAGATGCCATCGAGCGAGCGCTCGAGCTCGCAGAATCGCGACCGGCCCTCAGCCAGGTCGCGGATCACGAGCAGGGTCCACTTACCGCAGATGATGTCGGCGGTTGCGCAAACTGGGCACGTGGAATCACTGGCCACGTGCCCAGTCTACCGCAAAGCTTCACTAACTGAAGCGCGGGAATTATCCGCTCAGGTTCTGAAGCAGGCCTCCGCCTCCGCCACCCGCGGCGGTGGGCATCACGCGACCCTCGCTCGGCTGCACCAGCACCCAGCCGGCGCCCTGGAACGCCATCTGCATCGACTCGCCCGAGCCGCGGCCGATGAAGTTCTTCAGCTTCACGTCGGTCTTGATCGAGGTGCTCACGCTGCTGGACCACGTGATCGCGGCCTGCGGGTCGGCAAACGTGGGTGCGTCGCCGGTGTTGAGCAGCACGGGTGGGCCGTCGGAGATGATCGCCACCCAGCCGGTGCCCTGGAGCGACATGTTGAACAGGCCGCCGGCCATCATGCTCGACACGCCGCCCTGCACCTTCTGGATGTCCCAGTCGATGTCGGCATCGAACGCAAGCACGTTGGCGCCGTTGCAGGTGATGGCGTCGTTCTCGAGCATCAGCAGGTGAACGTCCTGGGCCGTGTCTGCCAGGAAGACCTCGCCGGTTCCGCTCATCTTCATGAGCTGCGTGCCCTCACCGGTCACGGCCTTCTTGAGCATGCGGCTCATCCCGCCCGAGCCCGCGTGCTCGAAGCTGACCTCGCCCTGGTAGGCGACCATCGAGCCGAGCTTGGACTGGATCTCGCCTTCCTGGAGGCGCACCTTGAGCAGCTTGCTGTTCTGAAGAGTGAACGCGTCCTGTGACTGCGTCTCCTGAAACTCCGCGAGAGTGCTTTGCACCGTCTCTCCTTCTTAGTTGTCGTGGCCGCCAACACTGCTAGGCCGCCGGGCCCACGTCAAGTGAAGTTGAGCGGGCCGTACGAATGAGCGCTAGCCTCGCCCCGGTGAGGCTCCGACTCGGCGTCGCAACCTGCGCGGCCGTCCTCCTGACAGCCGCACCCGCCGCGGGCGCAGGGGACCCGATCATGCCCCTCGACCAGGTGCGACGTGGCATGGAGTGCACGGGCCGGACGGTGATCCAGGGCACCGCGATCACGGAGTTCGACGTGTTGGTGCTCGACGTGATCAGCGGCGACTCGGCCGCACCGGGCGCCCGCATCCTGGTCCGCACCTCGGGGCCCGCGGTCGACCAAACCGGGATCGGCCCCGGCTTCTCCGGCTCCCCCGTCTACTGCCGCGGCTCCGACGGCGTGCAGCGAGTGGTGGGCGCGATCTCGGAGAGCATCGGCGCCTACGGGAACTTTGACGTCCTGGTCACGCCGATAGAGCAGATCCTCGGCGAGACGCCGGAGGCCGGCGCCTCCGCGCGCAGCGCGCCGGCGCTTCGCCGCGGCGCCCGGCCGCTCGCCACGCCACTCACGGTGTCGGGGCTCTCGGTGCCCCTGCGAGCGCGCCTGCGGCGCGCCGCTCGCCGGGCCGGCGCCCAGGTGCTGGCCGCGCCCGCCGGGCCCTTCGGCGGCTTCCCTCGCCAGGATCTGCGCCCCGGCTCCGCGGTGTCGGCGGGCGTCGCCGGCGGCGACATCACGATCGGCTCCATCGGGACCGTCGCCTATCGCGACGGCAGCGCGATCTGGGCGTTCGGACACCCGCTGGACGCGACCGGAAGGCGGGCGCTCGCGCTCCAGGACGCATACGTGTTCGCCGTGATCAACAACCCCCTCGGCACCGAGGAGGCCATCACCACCAAGCTCGCCGTGCCCGGTCACACCCTCGGGGAGTTCACGTTCGACGGCATCAACCAGATCGCCGGGCGGCTGGGCGCGCCCCCGCGCTCCATCCGTCTACGAGTGGCTGCCGAGGACACGGCCACGCGCCGCCGTTCGGTGCTCCTGACCGATGTGGCCGACGAGCGCCACCTCGAGCTCGGCTCCGCGCTCGACCTGGTGGGCGCCCTCGCCGTGTCCCAGGCGACCGGGCAGGTGCTCGGCTCCGCCCCCAGCCGCCTGTCGACCGAGATGTGCGTGCGGATCAAGCTCCGTGAGCGGCGCCGCCGGGTGGGCTTCTGCGACTCCTACCAGGAGGCGTTCGGGCCGTTCGAGGACCTTTCGGGCGCGTTCGGGCTGGTCGACAGCTACAAGTTCGGGCGCATCACGCCCACGGACGTCTCGGTGCGGATGAAGGTCACGCGCGGGGTGCGGGAGGCGTTCGTGATCGCCGCGCGCGCGCCCCGGCGGGTGCGGCCGGGCCAGCGGATCAGGGTGCGGCTGCTGCTGCAGCGCCGCCGCGGCGGGCGCTCCCGCCTGTCGTTCCCGATGAGGGTGCCGCGGTCGCTGCGGCCGGGGGTCAAGACCCTCACGCTCCGGGGGGTGGTGCCCGCCTCGCTGCAACAGGCATCCGAGGACGGCCTCGAGATCGTGCTGGAGGACATTGCGGAGGGAGGCGCCGGGAGCGGCGACGACGCCGGCCCGCGCTCGATCGGCGAGCTCGCGGCGGGCATCGCCCAGTTCGGGGCGGCCGACGGGCTGCGCGCAACTTTCTCCGCTCGCGGCCGAGGGCCCGTGGTGCTGCGGCGGCCCGGGCTGCTGCTGCGGGGCAAGCTGCAGGTGCGCGTGCGGGTGGCCCGCGCGCGCTAGACGGCTACTTCGGTCCCGGTCTCAGGCTCGAACACGCCGTCGACCGAGGTCGCGCGCTGGCCGTCGCTGCTCACAAGCAGCTTGAAGTCGTGCTGGTGGGTGGCGGCCTTGAGGGCCTCCTCCATGGACACGAGGCCCTTCTGGACGTGTCCCAGCAAAGCCTGGTCGAAGGTCTGCATTCCGTAGTACGCACCCTCGGAGATGACCTCCGGCAGCTTGCCGGTCTCCTCGGGGTTCATGATCATGTCGCGCACGCGGCCGGTCATCCGCAGCACCTCGCAGGTGGCCACGCGGCCGTTGCCGTCGGGTGTCGGCACCAGGCGCTGGGAGATCACGCCCTTGAGCGTGCCGGCGAGCATCGCGCGGGCCTGGCGCTGCTCGGACTCGGAGAAGAAGTCGATGATGCGGTTCACGGTCTCGGCCGCGTCCACGGTGTGCACGGTCGAGAGCACGAGGTGGCCGGTCTCGGCCGCGCTGAGCGCTGTGCGAACGGTCTCCTCGTCGCGCATCTCGCCGACCAGGATCACGTCGGGGTCCTGGCGCAGCACGCGACGGAGGGCGCGCTTAAACGAGCCGGTGTCCTCACCGACCTCGCGCTGGTTGATGATCGAAAGCTTGTCCTTGTGCAGGAACTCGACGGGGTCCTCGATGGTCACGATGTGCTTGCGCTGGGTGGTGTTGATCCGGTCGATCATCGCGGCGAGGGTCGTGGACTTGCCCGAGCCGGTGGTGCCCGTCAGCAGGATGATCCCGCGCTCCTCGTCGGCCAGGTCGTTGATCACCTCCGGCAGCATCAACTCCTCGACGGTCTTGATGTTCACCGGGATCGCGCGGCAGACGATCGAGACCGATCCGCGCTGAAGGAACGCGTTCACACGGAAGCGTGCGAGGCCGGGGATAGCGAAGGAGAAGTCGACCTCGTGCTCCCGCTCGAACTCCTCGAGCTTCGCCGGGTCGTCGAGCATCTTGTGGAAGATCGCCTCGGTGTCGTCGGGCTTGAGCGGCTCGGTGTCCGGTATCGGCTCCAGCAGTCCGTGCGTCCTGATGATCGGGCGCGAGGGCACCTTCAGATGGAGATCGGAGCCACCGGTCTCGATGACGCGTGCAAGCGCCTGCTCGAGGTCGAACATGTAGTACTCATCGACGAGAGGACGCCGGTTCTTTAGGGCCGATGCGCGATCAGATAAGGGTTCTCATAGGGGAATCCCCCGTCGCGCAGGGAATTGGCGCGATCGAGCATGCACGAGTTCCGTCGACCACGGAGAGGACTCGTCATGAAGAAACCCATCACCGCACTCACCGTCATCGTCGCGCTCGCCCTTGCGGGCCCGGCGGCGGCCGCCAAGAGGACCACCTACAAGGGCAAGACCAGCGCCGGCCACCCCGTCACCATCAAGGTCAAGGGCAAGAGGATCAAGGAGATCGTGGGCGGCGTGCGCATGGCCTGCATCCCGATCCAGGGCGGCGGCCGCACGTACGGTGGCTCCGACGTCTTCGGGCTCGCCGGGTCGATGAAGCTCAAGCGCCACCAGAGCCACACCGTCATGGGCAAGCCCGCCTTCCACTGGCGCGAGGTCTCCCAAAAGCACGACCTCTGGCTCAAGCGACGCGGCCAGGGCGGCGTGATCAGCGGCCGCATGCGCCTCCAATACCAGTACCTGGTCTCAAAGTTCCCGATCGGAACGTTCAGCGTCTACAGCTGCCTGGGCGGAGCAACCTTCAAGGCAACGACCAAGCCGAAGCGCTAATCGTCGAGCCAAGTCTGCTGCATGGTGCCCCGCTCGTGTATCCCAAGCTGCACGAGCGGGGTGTCGCCCACGTTCAGAAAGCCGTGAGGCGTCTCGGGCGGAATCACGACCACCGTTCCCGGCCCGGCCTCGATTCGCTCCTCACCTCGCCTGTACTCCGCCTGACCTTCGATCAGCACGAAGACCTCGTGGTACGGGTGCACGTGCAGGCCCACCTCGACACCGGGCGGGGTGCGGGTGAAGAAGAACGACAGGTCGACGTCGGCTTGGCGCTGGCCCTCGAACAACGCGGCGGTGGGGCTAAAGCTCAGCTCTTCGAGCGAGAACAGGCCCTCGGGGCTCATCGGTCAGCTGTCAGCAGCTCGAAGCTGCCCCATGTGGTGCGCAGGGTGTCGCGGCTCCTGACGTCCGCGAAGCCCGCTTCGCCAACCATGCCCGGAAGACGCCCGGCTGGGTGGTCGGCGGTGTTCGCGAAGCCGTCCAGGACCTGGAGCCCGGCGAACAGGAGCCGCATCAGGGGGTCCCGCGAGCTTGCCGAAGTCCGCCACGTGCAGGCGCCCGCCGGGGCGGAGCACGCGGTGCGCCTCGGCGAGGGCCGCCCGCTTGACCGTTGGCTCGAGGTGGTGCAGGAGCAGTGAGGTCACGACGCGGTCGAAGGACTGGTCATCGAAGGGGAGATCGTCGGCCATCCCCTCGATCAACTCGACATCCTCCGCTCCCGGCTTCGCCCGAGCGATGCCGAGGATCTCCGGATCACCGTCGATACCGGTCACGCGGTGCGGCCCGGGCGCCGCCGCGAGAGCGATCGCCAGCGTGCCGCTGCCGCAGCCGAGGTCGAGCACGTCCGCAGGCTCACCCTCCAGCACCTCGCGCACCAGGCGCGGCCGCCACGCGTCCTCGCGCATGGTGATGGCGATCGAGCGGTCGTAGATCGACGTGGGCAGAAACCGCCCGTTGGCGGGGACGTAGCGCTGCCCGGTCTCGGTGGACACAGGCGCTAGGCGACGTCGCGCAGCTTCTGCGCTTCGGCAAGGCTCTGCAGCTTCTTGAGCGACTGGTTCTCGATCTGGCGGATGCGCTCGCGCGTGACGTTGAAGGTGCGGCCCACCTCGTCCAGCGTGCGGGGATGTTCCCCGCCCAGCCCGTAGCGCAGCTCGAGCACCCGGCGCTCGCGGTAAGAGAGGTTTTCCAGCGCCTCGCGCAGGGCCTCCTTGGTGAGGATCTCCGCGGCGCGCTCGTAGGGCGACTCGGCCCGCTCGTCGGCGATGAACTGGCCGAACTCGGACTCCTCCTCGTCGCCGACCGGCTTCTCCAGCGAGACGGGAGCCTGGGCGGAGCGCTTGATCGAGTCGACCTCGTCGGGCTCGATGCCCGTCACGTCGGCGATCTCCTCCGGCGTGGGCTCGCGGCCCAGCTCGGTAACCAGCTTGCGCTCGGCGCGGCCGATCTTGTTGAGCTTCTCGACGACGTGGACGGGAATGCGGATCGTGCGCGCCTTGTCGGCGAGCGCGCGGGCGATCGCCTGGCGGATCCACCAGGTCGCGTAGGTGGAGAACTTGAAGCCCTTGCGGTAGTCGAACTTCTCGGCCGCGCGCACGAGGCCCAGGGTGCCCTCCTGGATCAGGTCGAGGAAGGGCAGGCCCTGGTTGCGGTAGTTCTTGGCGATCGAGACGACCAGGCGCAGGTTGGACTCGACCATCTTCTGCTTCGCGTCGAGGTCGCCGCGCTCGATGCCCTTCGCGAGCGTGACCTCCTCCTGCGCGGTGAGCAGGCGGACCTTGCCGATGTCCTTGAGGAACAGCTGGAGGCTGTCCGTGGTCATGTCCGGCTTGAGATCGATCGTCGCCTTCTTGCGCCGGCCCCTCTTGTCGGGCGCGCGCTCGACAGCCGAAGCGGCCACCGTTGCGGGGTCGATCTCCTCTACGAGCTCGATCTCGGACTTCTCGATGTGCGTGTGGAGGTCCTCGATATCGCCCTCGTCGAGGTCAACCTCGGCCAGGGCAGTGGCGATCTCCGCGTACGTGAGCACGCCGGCAGTCTGCCCCTTTGTGAGGAGCAGCTTGACCTCTTCGAGTTCCTGGAGTTCGCCTACAGACATCCGTATCCGATTACCTTCTCGCCGAGCCCGGGCACGCGCCTCGGGCGATTCAAACAGACGCTCGGAATCATAAAGCTATCTTTTATGAAGTCAACGAGGAACCTGCGGAGTTTGCGTTGACTTGCCAGTCAGCCAGTCCAATTTATACCCGCTCCCGGCAAATTCGATACGCGCTGCCCATAGGATTTCGCGCCGATGGACGGCGAGGAGCCAGGACTGCTTGGCAACCTACCCCGGTCGCGACCGGGGACGCGCAGCGAGAAACGTGACGGCAAGCCGGCGGCGAAGCCCCGGAAGCCCACGCCGGAGCCTGCGGCATCGGGCGACCTGGTCGGCGATGCCCTGCGAACGGTCGCCCGCACGGCCGGCGGCGTGACCCGAGAGATCCTGCGCCGCCTGCCGCGGCCCTAGGGAGCCGCTTGCCCGCCCCCGCCGGCAAACGCCACCGCCATCCGTGGCGGTTCGTCAAGGACTTCTACTGGAAGGCATACCGCGAGAACGTCACCGGCCTGTCCGGGATGGTGGCGTACAACCTGCTGCTGTCGGTCTTCCCGCTGGCACTGCTCGCCCTCTTCATCGCCGGGCGCGTGCTGGAGAGCCCGGACCTCGAGGAGAGCGTGCTCAAGGACCTGCAGCAGCTGTTCCCGACGGCCGCGGACGACACCCTCACCAACGCCCTCGACCGGATCCGCTCGACCTCGACCGGATTCGGAGTGGTGGCACTGGTGGCGAGCATCTGGATCGGGTCCTCGTTCTGGGGCGCGCTCGACACGGCGTTCGCCCGCATCTACCACGTCGAGGGACGCAGCTGGCTGCGGCAGAAGCGGTTCTCGGTGGCGATGCTCGTGGTCGTGCTGCTGTTCATGGCGGCGACCGTCGCGGTGCCCGCGCTGCAATCGGTGCTGGTTTCCGGCGCGGATGACCTGCCGCTGGGGCTGTCGGAAGTCGACGGGCTGATCTACGCCCTCACGCTCGCGGCCGGCTTGATGCTTCTGTTCGCCGTGCTGTGCCTCATCTACTGGGCCGTGCCGAACGGGCGGTTGCCGTGGCGCGCGATCTGGCCGGGCGCGCTCGCCGCGACCCTGTCGATCGGCATCGTGGACTACGCCTTCCCGGCCTACCTGTCCTCGATCAACACGATCGCGCGCTTCGGCACGACGTTCGTCTTCGTGGTGATCGTTCTGATCTGGTTCTACGTGCTCGCGATCATCATCCTTGGGGGCGCGACGATCAACGCAATGAGGTTCGAGATTCACGAAACGGGTGTCCTCCGGGCTGGTGAACCGGAGCCGTAGTTTTGGGTAAGGTGGTGTATGGCCTCCCGCAAGCAGTCAGCGCCCTCCTGCCTGATCGTCGACGAGCATCCGGTGGTGCGGCAGGGCGTCCGCGCGCTGCTGGAATCGACCTGGCCGAAGGCCTCGGTCACCGACGCGGAAGACCTCGACGCCGCGATCGCGACCAATAACGGAAAGCTCGACGTGGTCATCGTCGACCCGTGGCGCGCCGGCGCGGACGTGGGCGAACTGGTGAAGCGCCTGTCGAAGGCGCTGGACGCTCCGATCGTGGTCTTCACGGCCGACGGCGGCGCGCGGCTGCTGAGCGAGGCGCTGAAGGCGGGCGTGAAGGGCTACGTGCGCAAGGACTCGCCGTCCAGCGACCTGATCCGGGCGATCGAGGCCGCCCACGGCGGAGAGTTCTACGTGGATCCGGGGCTTTCCTCGACGATCGTGCTCGAGGAGGGCGACCGCACCCTCTCGGCGCGCCAGCGCGAGATCTTGCAGATGCTCGCCGACGGCATGCAGACCGACCACGTGGCGAAGGACCTGGGGCTCTCAACAGAGACGGTCCGAACCCACACGAAGAGGATCTTGGCGAAGCTCGAGGCGTCAACCCGCACGCAGGCCGTTGCCATAGGGATCCGCTACGGCCTGATCGAGTAGACAGTTCCTGAGGCCTGACGCCTGAGGCCTCTACTTCTTTGTCTTCTCCACCTTGATCTCCGCCTCGCGCGGATCGCCCACCGCCACCGCGTCGCCGCTCGCCTTGGCCTTGTACATCGCCTGATCGGCCGACTCCAGCAGGGAATCCGCGTCGTCGCCGTGCTCGGGGCAGGCCACGACGCCGATCGAAACCGCCACGCCGCCGTCATCCCCCACCGCTCCGGCGGTCTCGGTGGCCACGGCCTCCGCGAGACGCTCCGCCAGTGCGGCGGCCGTCTTCGCGGTCTGGTCGGGCGCGAGCACGCAGAACTCGTCGCCCCCGATGCGGGCCGGCAGGTCCACCGAGCGGATCGACCGGCGCACGGCCAGCGCCACCTGCACCAGCACCCGATCCCCGGCCGCGTGGCCCTGGGCGTCGTTCACACGCTTGAGGCCGTCGATGTCGAGCACCAGCAGCGCGAAGGGGTGCTCGTAGCGCTTGGCGATGCCGAGCGCCTGCTTGAGCTGGGCGTGCAGATGGCGCAGGTTGGACAGCCCGGTGAGCGGGTCGTTGTTGGCGAGCGACTCCAGCTCCCGGCCGCGCCGGGTCACCAGCGTCTCTACCGCCGCCGCCTGCACCGCCGCCACCGACTCCGCGATCCGCTCGGCCACATGAGCGAGGGCCTCGCCGCCGAGCTCCTCGGCATCGCGCCGCAGGGCCTCGAGGATCACCAGCTGAATGGCGGCGACGTCGCGGGTGAGATCGGCCGCCGCGGGCTCGCGCGTGTCGCGCAGTTCCGCCAGCCTGGCCGCCCGCTCGTGCGCCTCGGGACTCATCTCGAACGGGTCGCTGCCCTCCGCGGCGCCGCGCAGCACGTCCGAGATCAGCTCAGGCAGCTGCGCCGCGATGCGATCGGTCGGAAGGTCCTTGATCTCCTCGAGCGACGCCCTCCCGATCACCCGCACGATCCACGCCTTTGCCAGTTCCTCCCGAGCGCGCTCCAGGCGCGCGAGCGGCCCGCGGAGTGGCAACTGGATAGGTGAGTCGGGATCGGGCACGCAACGGCCTCCTGGGCGGGCGAGGCCAGCGTACGCACCGACTCGGCGGGATAATCCCGTGCGTGGACGAACCGATCGGCATCGAGGAGGCCCGCCGCCTGGTGCTCGCCGACATCGCGCCGCTGGACGCGGCACAGGTGCCGCTCGAGCGTGCGCTCGGCCGCGTTCTCGCGGAGGACGTGCACAGCGACGTGGACGTGCCGTCGTTCGACAGCTCGGCGATGGACGGCTTCGCCGTCGGGTCCGGTGCCACGGGGCCGCTGCCCGTGGTCGGGGAGTCCCGCGCCGGGCATCCGTTCGGCGCCGCCCTTGAGCCCGGCGAGGCGATCCGCATCTCCACCGGCGCGGTGGTGCCGGAGGGAGCGGGCGCCGTGGTGCCCGTGGAGCGCACCGAGACCGCGAGCGGCAAAGTGGATGTGGGCGCGCCGGAGGATGGCGCGAACATCCGCCGTGCCGGGGAGGACGTGCGCGCCGGGACCACCGTGCTGACCAGAGGCACAGAGCTCGGGCCGGCCGAGCTGGGTGTTCTGGCGAGCGTGGGCCGCGCGAGCGCGGCGTGTGCGCGGCGGCCGCGAGTGGCGATTCTGGCCACCGGCGACGAGCTGGCGCCGCTGGGCGCGGCCCCCGCCCCGGGACGGATCTGGAGCTCCAACCCCCTCGCGCTGGGCGGCCAGGTCGTGCGCGCCGGCGGCGAGGTGGTGCTGAGCGAGACGGTGCCGGACGCCGCCGAGGCCACCCGCGCCGCTCTCGCGCGCGCCCTCGCGGACGTAGACGTGGTGTGCGTGTCCGGCGGAGTGTCGGTGGGCGAGCACGACCACGTGAAGGGCGCGTTCGCGGCGCTCGGCGTGCAGGAGCGCTTCTGGGGCGTGGCGATGCGGCCGGGCAAGCCGGCCTGGTTCGGGATGGCCGGCCAGGCGGCGGTGTTCGGGCTGCCGGGCAACCCGGTGTCCGCGATGGTCACCTTCCACCTCTTCGCCCGCCCGGCGCTGCGGGCCCTCCAGGGGGCGGACCCCGCCGCGACACGGGCGACGGCGCGGCTCGAGGAGCCGGTCGCCCGCCATCCGAAACGCGCGCAGGCGGTCCGCGTGGGGCTCGAGCTCGCAGACGGTTGGCGCGCGACGCCGACCGGACCTCAGGGCTCGCACGTGCTCACCTCCATGCTCGGCGCGGACGCGCTGGCGCTGATCGCTCCCGGCGACGGCGAGGTGGCGGCCGGCGAGCAAGTGGAGATAGAACTGCTCGGATGAGGCAGCGGGACCCCAGGCGTGTGCTCAGCAGGCGCCGGCAGGCACGTGCACGCGTGAAGATCGTGGAGGTGCCGCAGTCGGGCTCCGCGCCCGATGGCAGCGTGACCACCGAGCAGGCCGCCGAGGTCACCCTCCCGCGAGCCGAGCTGGAGCGAATCTGGACGCCCGAGTACCTGGAACGGCTCGCGCGCACCTACTGGCACTTCCTCACCCGCGTCTCGCTGGGCCTGCTGCGGGTGCTCTACACGCCCGAGTCGCGAGAGATCGCGGTGCTCACGCGCCCGTTCGTACTGCTGCGCTTCTTCGCCCCCGAGTACGAGACGAGGGACGACTGCGGCACGGTCACCTGGCGGATCAACGAGGGGTTGCTGGTGCAGCCTGCGGGGCGCGGCAAGGGCTACCTGCGGATCTCCGTCTACCGCCCGGCCGACAACGATGGCGACGAGGCGACCACCATCCGTGTGACCTCGGAGGTGGCGAACTTCTATCCGCTGATCGGCGGGTGGGGCTGGTTCTCACGCATCGGCCGTCACCTCTACCGGATCACCCAGCTGCGCATCCACGTGATCGTGACCCACGCCTTCCTGCGGTCGCTGGCGCGGCTGGACCTGGCGCCGTCGGTGGTCGGGGCGCTGGTCAGCCGACCTTCTGACCCGTCACCTCGCGCAGCTTCGCCCGATCGTGGCGAGCCGTGACCGTGCGCACGGTGCCCGAGCGCGAGCGCATCACGAGGGACTCGGTGGTGGCTCCCTCGGGGCCCTGGAAATGCACGCCCCGGAGCATGTCGCCGTCGGTCACGCCGGTGGCGGAGAAGAAGACGTTCTCGCCGGATACGAGCCGGTCGGTGTCGAGCACCTCGTCGAGGTCGTAGCCCGCGTCGAGGGCGGCCTGGCGCTCCTCATCGTCGCGCGGCCAGAGCTTCCCGATGATCTTGCCGCCGATGCACTTGATCGCCGACGCCGACAGCACGCCCTCGGGTGTGCCGCCGATGCCCCACAGCAGGTCGACCGGCGAGCCAGATGTGACCGCCATGAGCGACGCGGACACGTCGCCATGGGGGATGAAGCGGATGCGCGCGCCGGCCTCGCGGATCTCCTTGACGGCTTCCGCGTGGCGCGGGCGGTCGAGCATGATCACCATCACGTCGCCGACCGAGGTGCCCTTCTCCTTGGCGATCAGCTCGAGCGTCTCGGTGAGCGGGCGATCGAAGTCGAGCAGGTGGGCCAGCTCCTTCGAGGTGGCCATCTTGCTCATGTAGACGCAGGGGCCGGGGTCGAACATCGTGCCGCGCTCGGACAGCGCGATCACGGCCAGTGAGTTGGGCAGGCCGTGCGCGCACAGCTCGGTGCCCTCGAGCGGATCGACGGCGATGTCCACCTCGGGCGGGGAGCCGTCCCCGATCTGCTCGCCGTTGTAGAGCATCGGAGCCTCGTCCTTCTCCCCCTCGCCGATCACAACCAGGCCGTCCATCGTGACCGTGTCGAGCATGAGCCGCATGGCGTCGACCGCAGCGCCGTCGGCCGACTCCTTCTCACCGCGCCCGATCCAGCGCGCCGCGGCGAGCGCCGCGTACTCGGTGGTCCTGACCAGCTCGAGCGCGAGGTTGCGGTCGGGCCGGGAGCCTGCGCCGTCGGGCATCTACCTAGATGACGCCCGGGGGCTTGCGGCCCTCGGTGTAGCGCGACTGGCGTAGGAAGCCACTGAAGGCCATGCCCAGGCAGGCGAGGAGGCCGACGAGGTAGCCGATCTTCAGCGAGATGTCGACGCTGTCGCCGGGGCGGCCGAGGATGATCCCGTTGCAGAGGATCAGCACGAACGCGGTGATCCCGACGATCATCGTGACCTCGCCCGGCTTCCACGTGAGCTTGTGCCCGCGGGCCACGATCCAGGCGAGGATGAACGGAGCCGAGGCGGCGGCCAGGAGCAGGTAGTCGATCGTCGCGAACGTCTGGAAGGCGTTCACCGAGTCGCCTCCGCTCGCGCCGCCGATGGTGGAGTTCGGGTTCGAGTCGCTGGTGCCGTACCAGGGCAGGAACATCGAGAGAACGAGGATCACCGCGGCGATGCACCCCCCGAGCTCGCCCGGGTGTGAGCCGGCTCGTGTCGAGGTAGCCGCTCTTCTCCGCCGGGGAAGCTTCCACGGCGGCAACGCTAGCCGAACTGTTGCCCCCGTGCCAGAGGGAATGAGAACCCGCCCACGGGGTACGCTTTGGCCTACCGGCACCGCCCTTGCGCCCTCATGAATCCCAGACACTGCCCCGAGGAGGGGCCGAGTCGCTGGAATACCAGAGCTACGGCGACGCCCTGGCAGAGGCGCGGCGGCGCACGCTCTCGCTCGTGGAGCCGGTGAGCGAGGAGGATCTGGACCGCGTCCACGACCCGCTGATGAGCCCGTTGGTCTGGGATCTCGGGCACATCGCCGCGTTCGAGGACCTGTGGCTGTGCCAGCGCCTCGGCGGCCTCGAGCCGCTGGAGCCCGACCTCTCGATCGTCTACGACGCCAGCGAGATCCCGCGCGCCGAGCGCGGCGACATCCCGTATCTCCGCCGCGACGACGCGCTGGCGTTCATGGAGGCGGTGCGCGAGCGGGCGCTGGGAGTGCTCGAGCGCGACGGCGGCGGGCCGCTGTGGGACATGCTGGTCCAGCACGAGCACCAGCACAACGAGACGATGCTGCAGACGCTGCAGCTCGCGGCGCCCGGCACCTATTCGCCGGAGCGGACCCCGGCCGACGGCGCCGGCGCCCGAGCACGAGATGCTCGGCGTCGGCGGAGGGCCCGTTCCGCATGGGCTTCCCCGGCGACGGCTTCGCCTACGACAACGAGCGCCCCGCGCACAGGTGGACCTGCCCGCGTTCGAGATCGACCGCACCCCGGTGACCAACGGCGCGTACGCCGAGTTCGTGGAGGACGGCGGCGACACGCCCGCTCTACTGGACTGACGACGGTGAGTGAGCGCCGCGTTCGACCGCTACCGAGCCGATCGACCCCGAGCTCGACTGCCGGTGATGCACGTCTCGCTGGCACGAGGCCGACGCCTTCGCGCGCTGGCGCGGCGCGCGCCTTCCGACCGAGGCGGAGTGGGAGAAGGCCGCCGAGATCCACGGCAAGGGCCATGGCCACCTCGATCAGCTCGACTTCGGGCCCGGCACCGCGGGGCCGTTCCTGGGCGACTGCTGGGAGTGGACGGCGAGCTGGTTCGCCGGCTACCCCGGGTTCGCCGCCTTCCCGTACCGCGAGTACTCCGAGGTGTTCTTCGGCACGGACGTACCGGGTGCTGCGCGGCGCGTCCTGGGCCACGCGGCCCAGCGTGGCGCGGGCAACCTTCCGCAACTGGGACTTCCCCGAGCGGCGCCAGATCTTCGCCGGCTTCAGGTGCGCGCGATGAGCATCACCATCGACGCCATGGCCCAGGAGGTCCGCGCGGGCCTCTCGCGCGAGCTCGAAGGAGATCTCGCCCAAGTTCTTCTACGACGCCCGCGGCTCGGAGCTGTTCGACCGGATCACGACGCTGCCCGAGTACTACCCGAGCCGCGCCGAGCGCGAGATCCTCAACCGGCGCGCGCCGGAGATCGTGAAGGGCACGTCCGAGCTGATCGAGCTGGGATCGGGCATGGCCTCCAAGACGCGGGCGCTGTTGTACGCGATGGCGGGCGCCGGATCGCTGTCGCCGCTACGTGCCGTTCGACGTGGACGCGACCGTGGTCGAGCAGTGCGCGGACGAGCTGGCGGAGCTCTACCCGGGCCTGACCGTGGATGGCGTGGTGGGCGACTTCCAGCGCGACCTGGCCCAGATCCCGGACGGCGAGGAGCGGCTGTTCGCGTTCCTCGGCGGGACCATCGGCAACCTCTACCCGGCGGAGCGCGAACGCTTCCTCGCCGCCCTGCGCGAGTTGATGGGCCCCACCGACCGGCTGCTGATCGGTACCGACCTGGTGAAGGACCGCAGCGTGATCGAGGCGGCGTACAACGACAGCGAGGGCGTGACGGCGGAGTTCAACCGCAACGTCCTGCGGGTGCTCAACCGGGAGCTGGACGCGAACTTCGAACCGGAGTCCTTCGAGCACGTCGCCTTCTTCGACGAGGCGAACTCGTGGATCGAGATGCGGCTGCGCGCTAACGGCGCCCAGACCGTGACGATCGACGGCGCCGACCTGATCGTGGAGTTCGCCGACGGCGAGGAGCTGCGCACCGAGATCAGCGCCAAGTTCACGCGCGAGGCGGTGGAGCGAGAGCTGGACGGCGCGGGCCTGCGGCTCGACGACTTCCACACCGACGATGGCGGCCTGTTCGGGCTGGCGTCGGCGTCTCTGGCATAGAGTCCGGCGCCGCATGGATCTCAAGGACACCGGCGCATTCATCTCCGGCGGCGCGTCCGGCCTCGGTGAGGCCACGGCCCGGGCACTCGTGGAGCGCGGCGCGAAGGTGGCGCTCGCCGACGTGAACGACGAGAAGGCCGAGGCGCTCGCGGGCGAGCTGGGCGACTCCGCCATCCCGCTTCACTGCGACGTGACCAGCGAGGAGGAGGTGAAGACCGCCGTGGACGCCGCCGTCGAGGCGTTCGGCGGCATCCGCTTCGCCGTGGCCTGCGCGGGTGTGGGCTGGGCCGAGCGCACGATCACCAAGAACGGCCCCCACCAGCTGATGCCGTTCGAGACCGTGGTGCGGGTGAACCTGATCGGCTCCTTCAACGTGCTCCGCATCGCGGCCAACGCGATGAACGAGAACGACGAGGGCGAGGACGGCGAGCGCGGCGCCGTGGTCATGACCGCCTCGATCGCGGCGTTCGACGGCCAGATCGGCCAGATCTCCTACTCCGCCTCCAAGGCCGGGATCTCGGGCATGACCCTTCCCGCCGCCCGCGACCTCTCGAGCCGCGGGATCCGCGTGGTGACCATCGCGCCGGGCCTGTTCGACACCCCCCTTCTCGCCGCCCTGCCCGAGGAGGCCCGCCAGGCGCTCGGGCGCCGGCGTGCCCTTCCCCAAGCGCCTCGGCTACCCGTCCGAGTACGCCCAGCTGGCCTGCACGATCGCCGAGAACCGGATGCTCAACGGCGAGACGATCCGGCTCGACGGCGCGCTGCGGATGCCGCCCAAATAGCCTTCCAGCCCCCGCCCGAACCCAAGGAGACCCTCCAGATGCCCGAAGCAGTGATCGTCGACGCCCTCCGCACGCCCATCGGCCGCGCCTTCAAGGGCTCGCTCGCCCCACTTCGCCCCGACGACATGGGCGCGTTCATCGTGGACAAGCTGCTCGAGCGCAACCCGGACGTGGACCCGGCGTCCGTGGAGGAGGTCATCGCGGGCGTCGGCCTTCCGCAGGGCAAGCAGGCGTTCAACATGGGCCGGCTGATCGCGCTGCTCTCGGAGAAGCTGCCGACCGAGGTGAACGGCCACACCGTGTCGCGCTACTGCGCGTCCGGCCTGGACGCCATCCGCTCCGCGGCCAACTCGGTGGCCGCCGGCCAGGGCGACACCTACATCGCCGCGGGCGTGGAGTGGGTCTCCCAGTACAACGAGCGCCAGGAGGCCGCGGGCGCCGCGGACCAGAACGAGAAGCTCCAGGGCAAGGACGGCACGCCCAACGTCTACATCCAGATGGGCGACACGGCCGTGAACGTGGCCAAGCGCTACGAGGTCAGCCGCTCCGACATGGACAAGTACGCCCAGCGCTCCCAGGAGCTGGCGGTGCAGTCGCAGGAGGACGGCTTCTTCGACCGCGAGATCGAGCCGGTCACGCTGCCCGACGGCACCAAGGTCGAGAAGGACGACGGCCCGCGCGCAAGCTCGTCGCTGGAGAAGCTCTCGGAGCTCCCCGAGGCCTTCGAGGGCGGCGGCGGCGTGACCGCCGGCAACTCGTGTCCGCTGAACGACGGCGCCGCGGCGGCGATCATCATGTCCGCCGACAAGGCGAACGACCTGGGGCTCAAGCCCCGCGCCCGGATCATCACGGCGGCCACCGCCGCCAACGAGCCCGAGTACATGGGCGTCGCGCCGATCCCCGCGATCGAGAAGGTGCTCGGCCGGGCCGGCATGACGATCGACAACATCGACACCGTGGAGCTGAACGAGGCGTTCGCGGCTCAGGTGATCCCGATCATGGCCGAGTGCAACATCCCGCTGGAGAAGATGAACCCTCACGGCGGCGCGATCGCCCTCGGGCATCCGTTCGGCATGACCGGCGTGCGGATCATGACCACGCTGCTGAACGGCCTCGAGTCGGACGACAAGCAGATCGGGCTGGAGACGATGTGCGTTGCCGGCGGTCAGGGCGAAGCGATGATCGTGGAGCGGCTCAACTCAGACTCGACAGGCAACCTGCGTCATCGGTCGGCAGGTGCAGCACAGCCTCTCGCGTCCTCCGCCGCTCCGCCATGCAGTGCCCGTCGAGCCACCGAGCTAGTCGCCGCTCGCCGGGTCTCATCGGCTTTACCCCCGTATGTGGCGAAAGCCCGCAATCGATGCCCGTCAGGCCGCGCCCTTGAGATCGTCGGGCGAGCCTCGCTCCGCCGATCGCCATGTAGGTGCCCGTGAGGGCTGTCGCCGCGAGCGCGCTCGCGCGGCTCACGTCGACCGCGGCGCAGGTCGCCGATGCCGCGCGATCACGTAGTCCGAGACGTCGGGAGACGAAGGCGTCGCCGCTGCCACAGGCCTTGGCGCGTGAGCCCTGCGAGAGCAGGTAGCCCGTGCCCAGCGTGACGCCGGGCGCCGAAGACGGCGCGGCCACGTAGTCGCAGCTGAGTGTCGCGCGTCGCCGCGCTGCGCGCCGAAGGCCTTGGCAGCGCCCGGAGAGGCTCTGCTCGGATGACGTCCGAGCGCGTGGCGCGCCAGGCGGCAGGCGCCTGCGGGCGCTCCGCGGAGCGAGGCCGATCGCGGGGTCGCCAGGGTCGCGGGCAGTCGGTCGGTTGGAAGGGGCGCCCCGCCAGCGTGCCGTGGAACGTCATCTCGATCGTCACGCCGTCGTCGGTGGGCTCCCAGCGGTGGACCTCGCCCGTGAGGTCCGGGATCGCCCGGAACAGCCGCTTCGAACTGGCCGTGGAACCCGGCGAGGCCACGCGCCGGCGGCGCCAGGGGCTGGGTGAGGAGCACGTCCTCGGCGACGTGCCCCTCCATCTCACGGGCGAGCGCGTCGCGGCCGCCCGCCCAGCCGCGGGTGAACCGCTCTACGAACTCCTCCCGTCCGTTCGCGCTCATGCGGCTGCCTCGACCGGCTCCCGCACGAAGCCCGCGATCGCCTCGGCCAGCTGCGCCGGGTTGTCCTCCATCGAGAACGTGCGGGCGTCCTCGATCCACTCGATCCGCGCGTTCGGCAGATCCTCGGCGAGCCGCTCGGCGTGCGCGGGCTTGAACAGCTTGTCCTCGCGCGACCACGCGATCAGCGCGGGCTTGTCGAACTCGCCGAGCCGGTCGGCCGCCCGGTTGAGGTCGGCCTTGTCGATCCCGAGGATGAACTTCTTGGTGTCGTCGCCCACCCCGGAGACCACGCCCGCCGGGTAGATGTAGGAGTCCTCGGCGTCCAGATCGATACGGCGCTTCACCAGCCAGCCGAACGCGATCGGCAGGTAGCGGGCGAAGCGGAACCGCATCGGCGCGAACAGCACCTTGAACGCGCCCGGGATCCGGGCGGCGGGCTTGAAGTAGTCGAAGAGCGCCGGCGGGAACTGGTCGCGGTAGTCGCACGAGGTGAGCACGAGGCGGCCTATCCGCTCGGGCCGGGTCGTGACCAGCATCTGGGAGATCGCGCCGCCGCTGTCGTTCCCGACGAGCGTCACGTCCTCGAGGCCGAGCGCCTCGATCGCGTCGGCCACCAGGTTCGCCACGGCCGGCGGGGCCAGGTCGGCGCTTTCGGGCATCGGCAGCGTGTGCGAGCCGAGCGGCAGGTCGAGCGCGATGCAGCGGAAGTCCGGAGACAGGCGCTCCACCACCTTGCGCCACAGGTTGGCGTTCACCAGGAGCCCGTGGACGAACACGATCGGCGCGCCGCTGCCCGCCTCGAAGTACGCGAGCTGCTTACCGCCAGGGAGGTCGAGGACCTTTCGCTCGCCGAGGGCGGGTGACCGCCAGGTTGCCTTGGACGGCATGTTGGGCTCCTTTGACATACAGGTTGTATGGACCGACCGGCAGCGTAACATACAGGCTGTATGACGACGAAGGAGGAGGGTGCGCAGGCCACGCGCACCGCGCTGATGACCGCTGCGCGGGAACTCTTCACCGAGCGCGGATACGCCGCGGTGGGCACGGAGGAGATCGTGGGCCGTGCGAAGGTGACCCGCGGGGCGCTGTACCACCACTTCGCCGACAAGCGGGACCTCTTCCGTGCGGTGCACGAGCAGATGGAGCAGGAGATCGTGGACGCGATCGCGGCCCGCATGGACGGCACGGCCGACCCGCTAGAGCTCCTGAAGATCGGGACCCGCGCGTTCCTGGACGCCTGCATGGACCCCGCACACGCGCAGGTGAACCTGCTCGACGCCCCGTCCGTCCTGGGCTGGGCGGAGTGGCGCGAGATCGACATGCGATACGGCATGGGGCTGATCACCGCCGGGCTCCAGGGAGGCATCGACGCCGGCGTCCTGCGTGATCAGCCGGTGCTCCCCCTCGCCCACCTGCTGCTCGCCGCCATGGGTGAGGCCGCGATGATGATCGCCAACTCGCAGGATCCGAAGGCCACGCGGGATGAGATGGAGGTCTCGCTGCTGGAACTGCTGGAGGGACTGCGGGCCTAAAAGCAGGGTGGCACCCTGTGGCGAAGATTCCCAACCGGTGTCAGATTGGTCGCGTGCGTATCGTCGTCGTCGTTCTGTTCGTGCTCGCCCTGGCCCCGGCCGCGAGTGCCGCCGAGCCACTGCGCGGTCAATGGCACCTCGATCAGAGCATCGACACGCCAAGCGGCCCGCACGGCGTCAACCTCTTCGTCACCCCAGACAGCTCCGGCACAGTCGGCGACCAGGACCTTGCGAGTGGTGACCAGATTCCGCTGGTGGCCGGGAAGTTCGGGTTGGCCGCTGCGATCACCACCCAGAGCGAGACTCCGGGAAGCTTCCAGGATCTGACGCCGCTTCAGCCCTCGCGCCTCACGCTGCTCGCCTGGATCAAGCGATCGGGAGATCCGGGGAACCTCAAGTCGATCGCCGGCCTCGGCTCAGACGTCGCCTGCAACCACGCGACCTATGCGCTCAATACGAGCGGCGGCCTCCGCTTCTCCATCTGGGACGGGACCACCAACCGCATCTCGGCGCCGGCGAGCGCGTCGGTCTGGAACGGCGCCTGGCATATGGTGGCCGGAACCTATGACGGGTCTTCGGTGCGGCTGTTCGTCGATGGGGTACAGCAGGGAGCCGCGGTGCCGGCGGCCCCATCGATCGATTACAGCCAGTTCAGCGACCTCTTCCTGATCGGCGACCATCCCTACCAGGGCTGTTCCGTGAGGGTCTTCCCCGGCAACATCGATGAGGTCCGCGTGTACAGCCGCGCCCTCACGCCCACCGAGCTGAGCAGGCTGGCGGCCTGGCCCGGCCCCGGCGCGCCCCCGGCGCTGGTACCAGACCCGCCCCCGCCCCCGCCCCCGGCCGAGCCGGACTGCCCCGCCGGCACCTCGCCGGGCGTGACCTGTGAGTCCTCGGGCGGAGTGGTCACGTCGGCGACCGGGACCCCGGGAGCGGACACGATCGACTGCAAGCGGCTCCCAAAGGGCTGCACGGGCGGGGGCGGCAACGACACGCTCGACTGCAGGCTCACCAAGGCGGCGTGCTCGGGCGGCGGCGGCAACGACACGATCGACTGCGCCAAGGCCTCCAAGGGGGCGAGGTGCACAGGGGGTGACGGCAAGGACAAGGTCGACTGCAAGGCCAGCAAGGCCGCCTGCTCCGGCGGCAGCGGCAACGACTCCGTCGACTGCGAGAAGTCCCCCAAGGGCGCCAGGTGCGCCGGCGACGCCGGCAAGGACAAGGTCGACTGCAAGGCCAGCAAGGCCGCCTGCTCAGGCGGCAGCGGCAACGACTCCGTCAGCTGCGAGAAGTCCCCCAAGGGCGCCAGGTGCGCCGGCGACGCCGGCAAGGACAAGGTCGACTGCAGGGCCAGCAAGGCCGCCTGTTCCGGCGGCAGCGGCAACGACAAGGTCAACTGCAACACGGCCAAGGGCGCGTGCGCCGGCGGAACCGGCGCGGACACGATCAAGTGCCAGAAGGCGGCCCAGGCCAAGTGCTCGGGTGGCGGCGGCAACGACACGGTCGACTGCAACCCCGGCGCCAGGGGCGAGAAGTGCTACGGCGGGACAGGCGCGGACAGGGTCGACTGCAACGACGGCCGCGCCAAATGCTCCGGCGGCGGGCCGGGCAAGGACAAGGTCCTCAACGGGTCCCGCGCGGCAAGGCGCGGCCGGACCTAGGGCACCAGCGCCAGAGCTCCGGTCACTGTCCCCGCGCGCAGGCGGTCCAGCGCCTGGTTCGCCTGCCCCAGCGGCAGCGCCTCGACCTTCGTCCGCACGGGCACCTCGGGCGCCAACGCCAGGAACTCCTCGCCGTCGGCCCGCGTGAGATTCGCCACGCTGCGCAGCACGCGCTCGCCCCACAGCAGCTCGTAGGGGAACGACGGGATGTCGCTCATGTGGATCCCGCCGCAGACCACCGTGCCGCCCTTGGCCACCGCCCGGAGCGCGGCCGGCACCAGCTCGCCGGCCGGCGCGAAGATCAGCGCGGCGTCCAGCTCCTCGGGGCCGGGCGCCGAGGAGTCGCCCGCCCATTCCGCCCCCAGCTCCAGGGCGAAGGCGCGCGCCTCGTCGTCCCCCTCGCGCGTGAAGGCGAACACGCGCCGGCCCTCGTGCACGGCCACCTGGCAGACGATGTGCGCCGCGGCACCAAAGCCGTAGATCCCCACCCGCTCGGCGTCGCCGGCCAGCCGCAGCGTGCGGTAGCCGATCAGCCCGGCGCACAGCAGCGGCGCGGCCTGGAGATCGGGATAGCCCTCGGGGATCGGGAAGCAGAAGCGCTCGTCCGCCACCGCGAGCTCGGCGAACCCGCCGTCGCGGTCGTAGCCGGTGAAGCGGGCGTTGTCGCAGAGGTTCTCTCGCCCCGAGCGGCAGTAGCGGCATTCGCCGTCGGTCCAGCCCAGCCACGGCACGCCCACGCGGTCGCCCTCCGCGAACCGAGCGCCCGCCGACGCCACCCGCCCCACGATCTGGTGGCCCGGCACGAGCGGCAGCTTCGGCTCGGTGAGCTCGCCGTCGACCACGTGCAGGTCGGTGCGGCACACGCCGCAGACAGCGACCTCGATCAGGACCTCGCCTCACCCGGCTCGGGCGGCGGGAGCTCGGCCGCCCGCAGCGGGGTCCGCGGGGCGTCGAGCACCATCGCGCGCATGGCTAGATCGTCAGGACGATCTTGCCGAGCTTGCCGCCCTCGGTGAAGCGGTCGTAGGCCGCCTCCGCCTGGTCCAGCGTGAAGGTCTCGGCCACCGGGACGTCGATCGCGCCGCGCTCGAACAGCGGGAGGACCTCCTTCTCCGCCGCCCTCATCGCCGCCGCCTTCTCCTCGAGCGGGCGGGGGCGCAGGAGCGAGCCGCGGATCGTGGCCCCCTTGCCCATCACCGCCAGCAGGTTCAACTCCGCCTTGAAGCCGGCCCCCACTCCGATCACGACGATCCGGCCGCCGGGGGCCAGCGGCGCTCAGGTTCTCCTTCAGGTTGGGGGCGCCGACGAGCTCGAGCACGACGTCGAAGGGACCGTGGTCGCCGAAGCCCTCGGGGTCGATCGCCGTGGCGCCGAGCTCCTCCACCCGCGGCCGCAGGCGCTTCGTTGCGCACGGTGGCGGTCACGTCGCGCGCCCGTCGCGCGGCCCAGCTGAACCGCGGCGGTGCCCACCCCACCGGCCCCGCCGTGCACGAGCAGCCGCTCGCCCGGGCGCAGCCCGCCCTGGGTGAACAGGGCGTCATGGGCCGTCACGAACACCTCGGGGGCGCCTCCGGCCCGCGGCCAGTCGAGCGCCTCGGGCACGGGCATCACGCCGCGCTCGTGCACCACGGCCAGCTCGGCCTGGCCGCCGCCGCCGACGACCGCCATCACCCTGTCGCCCTCCGAGAAGCGCTGGGCGCCCGGCGCCGAGCCCGCCACCTCGCCGGCCAGCTCGAGCCCCGGGATGTCCTGCGGCGCGTCGGGCGGCACCGGGTAGTCGCCCTTGCGCTGAAGCATGTCCGCGCCGTTGAGCCCCGCCGCCTTTACGGCCACCAGCACCTGTCCCGCTCCGGGAGCGGGATCTGGGTGGTCTTCGACGCTCAGGGCGCCGTCTTTGATCGTGAGTGCTCGCATCTACCGGTGAATAGGTCCTGGCGGAACTGTAGTTTTCAACCTACCCTGGCTTGGTAACACCGAGTCAGAACGGCCCCGGGAGTCGGGGCAGGCACGATGCCCCAGCGCTTCCAAACTCCACCGCTATGGCGCGAATCCCGGATGGGACTCGAGTTTGCGGCTCTCGCGAGAAACCCCGTCTTCCGCGGCCGGGGCGTGACCGACGGGCGCGGGCAGCCGGTTCTCCTGATCCCCGGCTTCATGGCCGGTGACGCCTCCCTCGGGATCATGGCGCGCTGGCTGAAGGGGACCGGCCATCACCCGAGCCGCGCCGGGCATCCGCTCCAACGTCGCGTGCTCCGGCAGCACGGTCGAGGCGCTCGAGGACCGGCTCGAACGGCTGGTCGACCGCCAGGGCCGCCGCGCGGCAATCATCGGGCACAGCCGCGGCGGCAGCTTCGCCAAGGTGCTTGCGCGCCGGCGCCCCGACCTCGTTTCCGGGGTGATCATGCTCGGGCTGCCCGCAGCGGGACCCGCTGGCGGTGCACCCGGTCGTCCGGGCGAACATCGAGGCGGTCGCTGCCATCGGCAGGCTGGGCGTGCCCGGCTTCTTCTCGAAGGTCTGCCTGGACGGGGAGTGCTGCGCCACGTTCTGGGAGCAGTTCGAGGCTCGACGTCCCACGAGGCGTCGGCTACGTGTCGGTCTACTCGAAGACCGACGGCATCGTCGCCTGGAAGGCCTGCCTCGACCCGGCGGCCGAGCAGGTCGAGGTGCGGTCGAGCCACATCGGCATGGCGGTGCACCCCGACGTGTACCGCGTGGTGGCCGACTCGCTGGCCGAGTTCCGCAAGCGCGACTCCCGCCGCAAGCCGCTGCACAAGGGCGCGACGATCACGTCCATCCGCCGCGCCGCGTAGAGCGCCACGCCCGTTCCATCCACCCGTCCGCGACCATGGTCGCAATGCCGGGTCCGAAGGACATCGCCCTGATGGGCTTCACCGTGGCCCGGTCGCTGCACGGCCGCTGGCGACGGCTGTCCGGGCCCACGCGGGAGCGGTTGGAGCCGCTGGCCGAGGACGTGCGCGAGCGGGCGCTCGACGTCCGCGGCTCGGCGCAGCCCGAGGAGGACGGCCGGGACCTGAGCGAGGCGAACCGCCGTCTGGCGGACGCGATGATCGATGAGGCCGCGGGCGATCCCGAGGTGTCCGAGATCGAGGTGCGCGACCTGCGCGAGGGCCTGGCCCACGAGCTGGAACGGCTGGCCGAACTGCAGCCGGATTAGTAGACTTCTCGCGCGCTGCCCCAGCGGGTAGCTTCCCCCTCCCGTGGCCGCCACCCTCGAGTTCAAGGACGCCACCAAGCGCTACCCGGGCGCGGACGAGGCTGCGGTCGACTCGCTGTCGCTCGAGGTCCCGGCGGGGGAGATCTGCGTGCTGGTCGGCCCCTCGGGCTGCGGGAAGACCACCGCCATGCGGATGGTGAACCGCATGATCGAGATCACCAGCGGCGACATCCTGCTCGACGGCGAGAGCGTGACGGCGACCGGCGCGCCGGCCGAGCTGCGGCGCCAGATCGGCTACGCGATCCAGCAGATCGGCCTCTTCCCCCACCTCACGGTGGCCGGGAACATCGCGACCGTCCCGAAGCTGCTCGGCTGGGACAAGGCGCGCATCCGCACGCGCGTGGACGAGCTGCTCGAGCTGGTGTCGCTCGATCCCGCCGAGACGCGCGACCGCTTCCCCGCCCAGCTCTCCGGCGGCCAGCGCCAGCGTGTGGGCGTGGCGCGCGCCCTGGCGGTGGACCCGCCGCTGATGCTGATGGACGAGCCCTTCGGCGCGATCGACCCGATCAACCGCGAACGGCTTCAGAACGAGTTCCTGCGCCTCCAGCAGGAGATCCGCAAGACGATCGTGTTCGTGACCCACGACATCGACGAGGCGATCAAGATGGGCGACCGGATCGCGGTGCTGCAGAAGGGCGGCAAGCTCGCGCAGTACTCACCTCCCGCCGAGCTGCTGATGTACCCGAAGGGCCGCTTCGTGGAGGACTTCGTGGGCGCCGACCGCGCGCTCAAGCGCCTCGCGCTCCAGCGCGTGCGCGACATCGACCTGTGGAAGGCGCCGCTCGTACGCGAGTCGGCGAGCCGGTGGCCGAGGCCCGCGCGAAGGTGAAGGACTCCGACCTCCCCTACCCGCTGCTCGTGGACGGCGACGGCAAGCCGCTGGGATGGCTGAGCGAGCGGGGCCTCACCGGTGAGCGGGTGACCGTGGAGCTGAGCTCGGGGGCCGAGCCGATCGTGGAGCTCGACGACGTGCTGCGCGACGCCCTGTCGGACCTACTCCAGCATGAGACGCAGTACGGCCCGGTGGTCGACGCGCAGGGGCAGGTGGCGGGCGTGCTGTCGGTGGAGGTGATCGGCCACGCGCTCAAGGCCGATCCCGAGGCGGTGCCGAGCGGCGCCGACTCGCTGCTGGCGGAGGAGTCGTGAGCCTCTCGCTGGCGCAGGTCGAGATCCGCGACCGCTCCGCGGGCGACGGCAGCTGCGTGGCCGACAACGGCTTCTGCCCGGACTGGATCGTCGACAACTTCGACCGCTACGTGGATCCGTTCGTCCAGCACGTGCTGCTCACGCTGGTGTCGCTGGCGATCGGCTTCGCGATCTCGTTCGGGCTGGCGCTGGTCGCGCACCGCCGCCGCTGGCTGATCGGCCCGATCACCCAGGTCACGGGCATCCTCTACACGCTGCCCAGCCTGGCCGTGTTCTTCCTGCTGCTCCCCATCACCGGCCGCGGTAACACCACGGCGATCATCGCGCTGGTGGCGTACTCGCTGCTGATCATCTTCCGCAACGTGATGACGGGGCTGGACAACGTGCCCGCCGAGTCGAAGGACGCGGGCCGCGGCATGGGCCTCACGGACCGTCAGCTGCTCTGGCGGGTGGAGCTGCCGCTGGCGCTGCCGGAGATCATGGCCGGCCTGCGGATCGCGGCGACGACCACGGTGGGCCTCGCGACGCTCGCGTTCTTCGCGGGCGCCGGCGGCCTCGGCGAGCAGATCTTCGCCGACATCAACTTCAAGTCGAACGTGGTGGTGGCGGGCGGCCTGGCGGTGCTGCTGGCCGCCGTGCTCGACGGGCTGATCCTGCTCGCGCAGCGCGCGGTGACGCCCTGGGCGCGAGCGAGGGCGGCCACATGACCACCACGCTCGCCTTCCTCGGCGACTTCGGCGACGCGATCGAGTACATCTTCTCCAGCCGGGAGACCCGCGAGGGCACCACCGTCGGGGGCACGCCAGTTCCTCGAGCTGACCTGGGAGCACCTCAAGCTCACGTTCGCCGCGATGGCGATCGCCTGCGCGGCCTCGATCCCGCTCGGGCTGTGGCTCGGGCACATCCGCCGGGGCGGGTTCCTCGCCATCAGCCTCTCCAATGTCGGGCGGGCCGTGCCGAGCCTCGCGCTGATCGCCTTCTTCGTCGCCTACCTCGGCGTGGGCTTCGCCAACCTCACGCTCGCGCTCGTGCTGCTGGCCGTGCCGCCGATCCTCACGAACACCTACGTGGCCGTGACCCAGGTCGACCCCGACACCGTCGACGCCGCGCGCGGCCAGGGCATGACCGAGACGGAGATCGTGCGCAAGGTGGAGCTGCCCGCTCGCCCTTCCGCTGATCTTCGGCGGCGTGAAGACGTCGGCGGTGAACGTGATCGCCACCGCCACGATCGCCCCGCTGGCCGGCGTCAACACCCTCGGCGACCCGATCATCAACGCTTCCGTCTACGGCGACGCAGGCCGCCTGGCCGCCTCGATCGTGGTCGCCGCCCTGGCAATCTTCACGGAGTTGTCCCTCAGCGCAATACAGCGCGCCGTGACCCCTGAGGGACTCAAGCTCGAATCCGACCCCGGGTCGCGGCCACGCACGACGATTTCCGAATCCGATCAGGAGGGAAGTAACGACATGAGGAACACGCGCTGGCTGTTCGCGCTGCTGCTCCTCGTCGCATCGCTCGACGATGGCCGCATGCGGTGACGATGACGACGACGAGCGGCGGCGGACAGCGCCGAGACATCGACCGCGGAGAAGTCGGCCGCGATCGAGTCCAATCCCGACAACGCGAGCACGACGCTGACCGTCGGCTCGAAGAACTTCACCGAGCAGAAGGTGCTCGGGGAGATCTATGCCCAGGGCCTGGAGGCCGCGGGCTACAAGGTGAAGAAGGAGCTGAACCTGGGCGACGAGAAGACCGCGCTCAAGGCCGTGGAGGGGGGCCAGATCGACGGCTACCCGGAGTACACGGGCACCGCGCTCGGGTCGTTCTTCGGGGTGAAGTCGAGTGAGATCCCCAAGGATCCCGACGAGGCGTTCACCGAGGCCAAGGACGGGTTTGCGAAGAAGGGCATCACGGCCTTCCCGCCGACCCCGTTCACCAGCTCGAACGAGGTGGGCCTGACCAAGGACAAGGCCGAGGAGCTCGGGGTCACGAAGATCTCCGATCTCTCCGACAAGGCCGGCGACCTCACGCTGTACGGCTCTCCCGAGTGCCGCCAGCGCGAGGACTGCCTCAAGGGCCTGCAGGACGTCTACGGGCTGAAGTTCAAGGCGTTCAAGCCCGTCGACATCGCCCTGCGCCACGAGGTGCTGGACAAGGGCCAGGCCGACGTGTCGATCCTGTTCACCACCGACCCGCAGATCGAGCGCAACGGGTACGTCCTGCTCGAGGACGACAAGGGGATGTTCCCGCCGTACAACTCGACGTTCGTGGTGAAGCAGCGAGACGGTCGAGAAGGCCGGTCCCGACCTGGAGGCGACGGTCGCCAAGGTCCAGGAGGGCCTGACCGCCGAGGTGATGCAGGAGCTGAACGCCCGCGTCGACCTCGACAAGAAGACGCCGGAGGCAGTTGCCGGCGAGTACCTGAAGGAGTCGGGCCTCACCGGGTGACGGAACCCGGAGGCCGAGCCGGGAGCGCGCCGCTGAAGTTCGAGAGCGGCGCGCTCCACGTGCTCGACCAGCGGCTGCTGCCCGCGCGCGAGCAGTGGCTGCGGTGCGAGACGCCGGAGGAGGTGGCCTCGGCGATCGCCGATATGGCGGTGCGAGGAGCGCCCGCGATCGGGCTGGCCGCCGCGTACGGGCTGGCGCTGGCCCTCGACGGCGGCGAGCGGTGCGCGGAGGAGGCGCGACGTCCATATGGAGGAGGCGGCCCGGACGCTGAGCGCGGCGCGCCCGACGGCGGCGAACCTGGCCTGGGCGCTGGAGCGGGGGCTCGCGGCGGAGGACCCGCTGCGAGTCCGCCCGGGACCTGGAGCGCGAGCAGTTCGCGGCCGACAGGGCGCTGTCGGAGCTGGGCGCGCAGCGGTTCGAGCCGGGCGACCGCGCCCTCACCCACTGCAACACCGGGCCGCTGGCCACCGGCGGGTACGGCACCGCGCTGGGCGTGTTGCGCGCGGCCGAGGTCGGCGCACGTCTGGGTGAACGAGACCCGCCCGCTTCTCCAGGGCGCTCGGCTCACGGCGTGGGAGCTGGAGCGATTCGGGCATCCCGTACACCGTGATCGCGGACTCCGCGGCCGGCTCGCTGATGGCGCGCGGCGAGGTGGACCGGGTGGTGGTCGGGCGCCGACCGCATCGCCGCCAACGGCGACGTGGCCAACAAGATCGGCACCTACCCGCTGGCCGTGCTGGCCGCCCGCCACGACGATCCCGTTCTACGTGGCGGCGCCGCTCTCCACGCTCGACCCGTCGACGCCCGACGGCGCCGCGATCCCGATCGAGCAGCGCGACCCGGCCGAGGTCGCGTTCACGGAGGGCCAGCCCGCGGCCAACCCGGCGTTCGACGTGACGCCCGCCGAGCTGGTCACGGCCATCTTCACCGAGGCCGGCGTGCTCGAGGCGCCGTACCCCGAGGCGATCGCCCGTGTTGCGCGCTGAGGTGGTGTGCCACCGGGCGGGCCATGGCCGCGGAGGGCCTGGTGAAGGGCAGCGAGGGGAACGTGAGCGCACGCGAGGGCGACGTGATCCACATCACGCCCGCGCAGCTGCCCTACGGCGAGATGGAGGAGGCCGACCTCGTGACTCTCGACCTGGCGGGCCTGGTGGTGGCCGGGGAGCGAGAGCCCTCGAGCGAGCGCGCGGTACATCTCGCGATCTACGCCGCCCGACCCGACGTGCTGGCGATCGTGCACACCCACAGCCCGGCCGCGACGGCTTCGACGACCGTCGCCCCCGTGGCCGAGTTCGCCCCGCCGGGCTCGCCGGAGCTGGGCACGAATGTGGTGGCGGCTCTGGATGGCGGTGCCTGTGTCGTGATGGCCCAGCACGGAGTCGTCGCGGTCGGGTCGACTCTCGACGAGGCACTCTCGATCGCGCGCCGCGTCGAGACCGCCGCTATGTGACGGCGGGCACACTTACCTAAAGGAAGCGGGAGTAGACCTTTGGGCATGGACCTGTTCGTGCTCAGCGACGGAACGCAGGTAACGATCCGGCCGATCCGGCCGCAGGACAAGGCCGAGCTCACCGCGGGCCTCGGACGTCTCTCCGAGGCAAGCGTGCAGAAGCGCTTCATGAGCCCGAAGACCCACTTCAGCGCCTCAGAGCTGCGCTATCTCACCGAGGTCGACGGCCACTCCCACGTGGCGCTCGTGGCCGAGGAGACCGACCCTCCCCGCCGGATCGTGGCCGTCGCGCGCTACGTCTGCCTGACCGACGAGCCCGGCACCGCCGACGTGGCGATCGTGGTGGGCGACGCCATCCAGGGGCAGGGCCTTGGGACCGTGCTGGCCGCGCACCTCGCCGAGGTGGCCGTTCGCGAAGGCGTCCAGCGCTTCTCCGCGACGATGCTGGGAGACAACCGCGCCGCGCACAGGCTGATGGAACAGCTGGCCGGCCACCTCGAGCGCCGCACGTCCGGGTTCGGACAGAGCGAGCTGATCGCCCGGCTCGCCAGCGCGGCCTAGTCCGCGCCTCTGAGGTCGACAACCATCTCCATGGCGCCCTGGCCCGTCGGCCTGATCTCGTAGGGCCCCACCACCTTCTCCACCAAACGCCTGATCGCGGTGTTCTCGCTGTGGATCAGCCCGGTGAAGCGCACGACGCCCGCCTCACGGGCCCGGCGCACGAGCTCGCCGAGGAGCGCGGTGCCGAGGCCGGTCCGCATCCACTGGTCGCCGACGCCGACGGCGAACTCGGCCGTGGGTGGCTCAACGTCGGTGCGGATGTAGCGGGCGGTGCCGAAGCTCTGGCCGGTCTCGGGGTCGACCGCGATCAACGCCTCGTGGCCCACGTGATCGACCTCGGTCAGGTAGTCGAGCTGGCCGCTCGAGAGCCGTGGCTGGGGCGTGAGGAAGCGCAGGAAGATCGATTCGTCGCTGGCGCTCTCGAAGCCCTCGTTGAGCCGCTCGCGATCCTCAGGCTGGATGGGCCGGATCAACGCCTTCGTCCCGCCACGCAGCTCGACGATCTGCCCCGTCTCGCCAACTGGAACTCTTGGTAGGGACGGCTCGGTCATCCCCTGTGATCTTGCCCTACAGGCCGGCGAGGCGCAGGTACCGGCGCAGCAGCTTCCGGCTCTTCGCCACGCCCGTTGAGGCCACGACCACGTAGCGCACCTTGCCGCGGCGCACGCGCACGAAGCGGCGCTTGTCCACCTTCACCAGTCCGCTGCGCGCGGCCCGCGCGCCGGGGCGCAGACCGCCCTTGCCGTGTCGCGCTGCGCTGGTGACCACCAGGGCCACGCGGCCCTTGCGGGTGAATGCAGCGCGAACCGTGCCTCGGCTGCGCTTCACGCACCAGCGCCACGAGCGCTTGGTCTCGGTGCCGGCACCCGGAACCCGCCGCGACAGGCGGCGGCGGGTGATGCCCACGCGCACGCGGCCGACGGCCTTCGGAGTCGATGCCGGCGCGGCGCCCGAGGCAGGCGAAGCGGCTCGAGGTGTCGGGGTCGCCCAGCGACTTGCCGCCGGGGCCGTTCGCATAGGAGAGCCAGGTGACGGTGGGCGTGCGATCGACGCCCCGCTTGCTGTAGTCGCAGACGCCGCTCGGGAACGCCGCGCGCAGACGGGCGAACTGGACGTCGGTGAGGCCGGCCGGGTAGTCGGCGCGGCGCAGCGGCTTGAGCACGCACTTCATCGTGTCGTCGGTCTCGTTCATCCCCGCCTCGATGCGAACCGTCGAGTAGCGCTGCACTGTCGCGTCGCAGGTCGAAGCGGGCAGGTCGCCGCCGGCGCCGTTGGTGCAGCGCTCCTTAACGTCGGCCGGCTTGTCGGCGATGATCTTGCGGGCGAGCGGGATGCGGCGCTTGTCGCGCTCCACGGCGGCCAGCCAGCGATCCATCGCCACGATCGACTTGTCGGTGAAGGTGGCGTCGCCCATCAGCGGCACCTGGCCGCGCCAGAGCACCTGGTTGGCGGCCGTGCCGTGCTCGCGCATCAGCCGCGCCCGCATCGCGTAGGTGCGGTAGACGTCGTGGAAGGCTCCGGGGTCGGGCCCGCGCAGGTCGATGATGGCCACCTTGTCGAGCTGGTCGGCCTGGTTGATCGCGCCGCTGCGATAGATGCGGCTGAGGGCCGGGCGGTCGGCCGCCACGCGCGCGCTCGTCTGGTTGTAGTCGATGTCCCAGCCGCCGAGCTTGTCGTTGAGGTCGGCGAACTGAGCGGGCGTGATCACACCCTTCTCCAGCGCCTCGCGGCCGTACTCGATCCCCACGTTGTCGAACGGGCGCTGGGCGAAGCCGTCCTTCGCGCGCCGGCCGAAGATGTTGACCATGTAGTCCTGCAGCGAGCAGCGCACGCCGCTTGGGTTCGACTGGGCGTCGTAGACCTTCTCGGCGGGCACTCCGGGACAGCTGCGGCTGGGATCGCCACTCGAGGGGATGGCGGTGGTGAAGGTGACGGCGTTGAGGGGGTTGGGGTGGCCCTCGACCGCGGCGATCTGGGTCGGGCCCCAGGCGACTCCCGCACCCCAGGCGCCGGGGTTCTCGAAGTAGCGGCGCAGCAGCTGGTAGTCCACGTAGAGCATGGCCGAGGACCAGGCGTCGGTGAAGCTGCACGCGGGCGTGATGCCCTGGTAGACGCCGGGGTAGGCGTTGGCCACCTGATGCTGCGTGAGCGAGCCGCCGGAGCAGCCGCTGCCGATCGTGTACCGGATCGGCCCGTAGCGCTCGGCAACGCGCTCCTTGGCCATGATCATCGACTCGGCCTGGGTGGCGATGTTGCAGTTGTGGCCCGCGTGGTTGAGCGCGTGGGACATCGTCGCGAAGCCCCGTCCGAGCGCCTCGACGTTCAGGACGTCGGGCGCGGGGGCCTGCTCGTAGGAGGTGTCGCAGCTGAAGCCGTGGAAGGTGACGAGCTTGCCGTTGTAGCCCGCCTGCGGCGCCCAGGGCTGCCACGGCTTGCCCGGCTGGTAGAGCACGGCGATCCGGAACTCGTCGCGGTCGAGCGCGCCGCTCTCCTGGCGCACGATGAACGGCACGGTCTTGCCCTGGTCGGTGGTGGTGTTGGCCACGTCCGACGGCGGGTTCGCGGGGTCGTAGGGCTGGAGCCCCGACCCGCCCTGGGGCATGTAGTGGAACGTGTACGTCGCCGGCCGGTTGCACTGCCGGTCGGTGGCGCCCGGGAAGCAGGTCCATGGCTGGAGCTGGGGGCCGGACGTGACCGGGCCGCCGATCGGGTGGTTGCGGATGGTGAGGCGCGCGCCCTCGCCGCCCGGCACACGCGCGACGACCTTGTTGGCCCCGTTTCGCAGCCCGGTGAGCATGCCCTCGAAGCGGCCCGTCGGGCGCACCGCGAAGCGGCGGGTCACGCTCTTGCCGTTCAGGCTCACGCGCACGCGCGAGGCCCGCGTGCCCTTCGGGAACTTCACGGCCACCAGAGCGTCGCCGCCGGAGATGGCTTCGGCGCGGTTGGAGAGCACCTCGATGGACACCTTCGCCTGCGCGGGCGCGGCGAGGCACACGGCGATCAACGCCGTAAGGCCAGCCACTCTCCCCACGAGCCGCACCAAAGCAATGTACCTGGGCGGACCCTTCGGCGGCCCCAGTCCACTCAAGACCCTTTCGGAACAGTCGATGACTAATCGGGTGATCCGACGACGCCGGCGCCTTCCCCTCATCTATCGGGTTCCCCTGATCGTCGTGTCGATTGCGGTGACGATCGGGGTCGGTTGGCTACGGAGCGATTTCCGCGCGGATCAGGCTCAGAGCCAGGGCCAGCGATCCATGGAGGCCATGGCGCCGCCGATCAACGAGGGCTACCGGATGTTCAGCCGCCGGGAACCGGGCGGAACGCTGCAGGTGGGGCTGCTCCGCCACGGCGGAGGCCGTTTGCAGTGGATCGCGCAATCCGACGGCACCGAAGAGTGCTTCCCCGCCGGCACGTCCACGCTCTGGAATTTCGTGGACGACGAAACCAAGATCGCTCGGGACGGCAGCTTCAGCGATCGCGGCAGCTACACCACCCGCGACCATGCCGGAGACGGCGAGGAGTACGACAAGCGGGTGGAATACCGGATTCGCGGGCGGTTCGCGGGCACGGACGTGGCCGAGGGCGCCTTCTGGCGCCGGGACACCTTCAGCGAGGACGGCAGAATGAAGTTCACCTGCGAGCGCTCCGGGCACTTCACCGCGAACGAGGTCTGAGCTAGGAGACCGTCCAGGTGTCGCCCGAGTGCAGCAGCTCGCGCAGGTCGTCCATGCCCACCTGCGCGCGGTTCTCCGCCAGCTCGGCGGCGAACTGCTCGCCGTAGACGGGGCGCTCGATGTCGCGGAACACGCCGACGGGCGTGGGGCCGGTCGGGCGCTCGGCCAGGTGCGCCAGCTCGAAGGCGAGGCCAGGGATCGCGCCGGTGGGCGTCGTGGACGAGCAGGGCGTCCTCCCCCACCTCGGACACGTCCGCCAGCTCGAGGCCGCCCGGCGCCCCGGATCACGCCGCGCTCACCGTCGGCGCCGAAGCGGATCGGCTCGCCGTGCTCGAGGCGGATCTGGTTGATCTCGCGCTGGCCCTTCACGCGGACGGCGTCGAAGGCGCCGTCGTTGAACACGTTGCAGTTCTGGTAGATCTCGACGAGCGAGGCGCCGCGGTGCTCGGCCGCCGCCCGCAGCGTCGCGGCGAGGTGGGCCTTGTCGGTGTCCACGGTGCGCGCCACGAAGGAGGCCTCGGCCCCGAGGGCGAGCGCGACGGGGTTGAACGGGTGGTCCTGCGAGCCGAAGGGCGTGGACTTGGTGACCTTGCCCTCCTCGCTGGTCGGCGAGTACTGGCCCTTCGTGAGCCCGTAGATCTGATTGTTGAAGAGGAGGATCTTCAGCGGCACGTTGCGCCGCAGCGCATGGATGAGGTGGTTGCCGCCGATCGAGAGCGAGTCGCCGTCGCCGGACACCACCCACACCGACAGGTCCGGCCGCGACGTGGCGACGCCGGTGGCCAGCGCGGGCGCGCGCCCGTGGATGCCGTGCATCCCGTAGGTGTCCATGTAGTAGACGAACCGCCCGGCGCAGCCGATCCCGGTCACGAACACCGTCTTCTCGGGCGGCGATGCCCAGCTCGGGCAGCAGGCCCTGGACCGAGGCGAGGATCGCGTAGTCGCCGCAGCCGGGGCACCAGCGCGTCTCCTGGTCGGAGGAGAAGTCCTTCTTGGTCAGCACCGGCAGCTCTGTCATCCGATCCTCTCGATGATCTGGTCCATCACGTCGCGGGTGAAGATGGGCAGCCCGTCGACCTTCGTGTAGCTCTCCACGTCCACCAGGAACCGCGCGCGCAGGATCATCGACAGCTGGCCCATGTTCATCTCGGGCACCAGCACGCGCGAGTAGCTCTTCAGCACGTCGCCGGTGTTCGCCGGCAGCGGGTTGAGGTGGCGCAGGTGGGCGGTGGCCACGTTGAGGCCGTTCTCGCGCCGCACGCGGCGGGCCGCGCCCTCGACCGCTCCGTAGCTGGAGCCCCAGCCCAGCACGAGCAGCTCGGCGCCGTCGGGATCGGTCACCTCGAGCTCGGGGATGTCGCGGGCGATGCGCTCGACGCGCTCCGCGCGCAGCCGGGTCATGCGCTCGTGGTTCTCCGGGTCGTAGGAGATGTTGCCGGTGTCGGCCTCCTTCTCCAGCCCGCCGATGCGGTGGCGCAGGCCGGGCGTGCCGGGCACGGCCCACGGCCGCGCCAGGTCTCGTTTCGCACGTAGGGCAGGAAGCCGTCGGGGTGGTTGGGCTCGGTGGCGAAGGCCGGGTCGATCTCGGGCAGCGCGTCGAGGTCGGGCAGCCGCCACGGCTCGGACGAGTTCGACAGGAACGTGTCGGCCAGCAGCACCACCGGGCGTGCGGTACTTCACGGCGATCCGCACCGCCTCGACGGCGGCGTCGAAGCACTCGCCCGGCGTGGCCGCGGCCACGATCGGCAGCGGCGACTCTCCCGTGGCGGCCGTACATCGCCATCAGCAGGTCGCCCTGCTCGGTCTTGGTGGGCATGCCCGTGGACGGGCCCGCGCGCTGCACGTCGACGATGACCATCGGCAGCTCCATCGCCACCGCGAGCGAGACGGTCTCCGACTTGAGGTCCATGCCGGGGCCGCTGGTCGCGGTCACGCCCAGGTTGCCGGCGAAGGCGGCGCCGAGCGCCATGCCCGCCGCGGCGATCTCGTCCTCGGCCTGCACCGTGCGCACGCCGAACTGCTTGTGGCGCGACAGGCTGTGCAGCAGCTCAGACGCCGGCGTGATCGGATAGCTGGCGTAGAAGAGCTGGAGGCCGCTCTTCACGCTGGCGGCGATGAGGCCGTAGCGAGAGGGCCGCGTTGCCGTTGATGTTGCGGTAGTCGCCGGGGTCGGCGGGCGCCGCATCGACCTCGTAATGGACGGCGAACAGCTCGGCGGTCTCGCCGAAGTTGTAGCCCGCGCGGAAGGCCGCGATGTTGGCGTCCTTGACCGGTGGAGCGCCGGCGAACTTGCCCTCGATCCATTCGATCGTGCCCTGGGTCGGGCGCCCGTAGAGCCAGGAGACGAGCCCGAGCGCGAACAGGTTCTTGGACCGGGCCGCGTCGCGCGACGTGACGCCCTCGATGTCCTCCGTGGCGCGCACGGTCATGCTGGTCATGGGCACGCAGAAGAGCTGGTAGTCGTCCAGCGAGTCGTCCTCCAGGGGGTTCGCGCCGTAGCCCGCCTTCTTGAGGTTGTGCTTGGTGAACGCGTCCTCGTTCACCACATCGTGCCGCCCTTCTCGAGGGTGCCGACGTTGGTGATCAGCGCCGCCGGGTTCATCGCCACCAGCACGTTGGGGTTGTCGCCCGGCGTGAGGATGTCGCGGTCGGCGAAGTGGATCTGGAACGCGGAGACGCCGTGGGGCGTGCCGGCCGGCGCGCGGATCTCGGCGGGGAAGTCGGGGAGCGTGGCGAGGTCGTTTCCGACCACCGCCGTGGCGTCGGTGAAGCGGCTGCCGGTGAGCTGCATGCCATCGCCCGAATCGCCCGCAAAGCGGACGACCACGCGGTCCTTTCGTTCGAGCGTCTTGCTCACTTGGCGGCGTACATCGGTATGCGATCGAGTTTAGGGAACTGGCCGGTTGGCCAGTCGCAGTGTTTGGGCCTGCCGCCGATCGGGGACCCAGCACCGGATGCGTCGCACGCTGATATTCGCCCTGCTCGCCCTGGCCCTGCTCGTCACGGCCGCGCCGGCCCAGGCCCAGGGCGACCTCGCGGGCTGCAGCGCGAGGGGCGGCTACGAGGTGTGCTTCAACGACCCGACCGGGCCGCGCCCGGTCCAGCACCAGGTCCTGTTCCGCCGCCTGCGCGCGCTGATCGACACCGCCAAGGCGGGCGACGCGATCAACGTGGCGATGTTCACCTGGACCAAGGAGGGCCGCAACGTGACCAAGGCGCTGGTCGCCGCAAAGCAGCGCGGCGCCGACGTCGCCGTCGTCCTCGACAACTCGGCCGACGGCGAGCAGAAGAACGCGCTCAGGGCGGGCGGAGTCGACCTCAGCGTGTGCAAGCGCGGCTGCACCAGTAACGAGAAGGGGAGCATCCTCCACGCCAAGCTGTTCCTGCTGCGAATCGGCGGGCGCAAGCACACGGTGGTGAGCACCAGCAACCTGACCGGCCGGCAGCGCGACGATCTGGCCAACGACTTCGTGCACACCAGCGCCGACGACGAGTTGTACGAGTACCTCCTCGGATACTGGGTCCGGCTGCGCATACGGAACTGGCTGTTCCTGCCCCGGGTCAAGCGGACCGCCGCCGGCAACACCGCCTACGTGTTCGACCGCGACCACGACGACGACCCCGTGGTGAGGATCCTGCGGTCGGTGAAGCGCTGCACGAAGGGCCACGCCAAGGTCTATGTCGCGATGGCGCTGTTCACGCGCCCGCGGGTGCAGAAGGCCCTGCGGTTCCTGCGCAAGCGGCGCAAGTGCAACGTGCGCATGGTGATCGATCCGAAGAACGCGACCGGGGGCGTGGATGAGGCCTTTGCGCAGAAGGGGCTGGCGGACGGGCGCGTGCGCAAGTGGCCGGTCCACCACAAGCTGCTGATCATCGACGCGCAGATCGGCAAGCGCGTGCAGCGGATCGTCTACACGGGATCGCACAACTTCACCATCAACGCGCTCGTGCGCCACGATGAGATCTGGACCGGCTACCGAAACCCATTCGTGGTCGACACCTACATCGGCTACTTCGATCGCCTGTTCGCCCGCGCAGCGCGCTAGCTGACTCTGCAATAGCCTTCCGCGCCCGCTGATGAAGCTCTCCGTGCCAAAGGAAGCCGCCGAGGGCGAGCGCAGGGTCGCCCTGGTGCCGGAGGTGGTCAAGAAGCTGGCCGGCGACGGGGTCGAGATAGTGATCGAGCCCGGCGCAGGCGAGCAGGCCCACCTCCCCGACGCCCTCTACGAGGAGGCGGGCGCCAGCGTGCAGGAAGGCGCGGGTCTGTCCGGCGACGTGGTCGCCAAGGTCGGGGCTCCCACGGCCGACGAGATCGGCAGGCTCACCCGGGACTCGGTGCTGATCGGCTTCCTACAGCCCCTCACCGCGGGCGACACGGCCAAGGCGCTCGCCGTCGCAGGGGGTCACGAGCTTCGCGATGGAGGCCATTCCGCGGATCACCCGCGCGCAGTCGATGGATGCGCTGTCCAGCCAGGCGACCGTGGGCGGCTACCGCGCCGCCCTCATCACCGCGCAGGAGCTCGGCCGCTTCTTCCCCATGCTCACCACCGCCGCCGGCACCATCCGCCCCGCCAAGGTGCTCGTGCTGGGCGCGGGCGTGGCCGGCCTGCAGGCGATCGCCACCGCCAAGCGCCTGGGCGCCGTCATCTCCGCCTTCGACGTGCGCTCCGCCGTCGAGGAGCAGATCCAGTCGCTGGGCGCGAAGTTCGTGAAGCTCGACATCGGGCTCGAGGACGCCGAGGACGCCGGCGGCTACGCCCGCCAGCTCACCGACGAGGAGCAGCAGCGCCAGCGCGAGGCCCTCGCCGACGTGATCGCCCAGATGGACGGCGTCATCTCCACCGCCGCCGTGCCGGGCAGGCGCGCCCCGCTGCTGATCATCGAGGACGCCGTGAAGCGGATGAAGCCGGGCTCGGTGATCGTGGACCTGGCCGCGGAGACCGGCGGCAACTGCGAGCTGACCGAGGCGGGCCAGACGGTGGTCCGCCACGACGTGAAGATCGTGGGAGCCGTGAACCTGCCCTCCTCGATGCCCGACCACGCCTCCCAGCTCTACGCGAAGAACATCGAGAACCTGGTGCGCCTGATGATCGACGACGAGGGCGCGCTGAAGCTCGACTTCGAGGACGAGATCATCGCGGGCGCCTGCATCACCCGCGGCGGCGAGATCGTCCACGAGGGCGCCAAGAAGGCGGCCGGCGCCTGATGGACCTCATAACCGAGCTGACGATCCTCGTCCTCGCGGCGTTTGTGGGCTTCGAGGTCATCTCGAAGGTCCCCAACTCGCTGCACACGCCGCTGATGTCGGCCACCAACGCGATCCACGGCATCGTGGTGCTCGGCGGCATCCTGCTGGTCGGCCCGGCCGAGGGCTTCCTGAACGAGCTGCTCTGCGTGATCGCGATCGCCTTCGGCACGATCAACGTGGTGGGCGGCTTCCTGGTCACTGACCGGATGCTCGAGATGTTCAAGCCGCGGGCGAAGAAGGACCCCTGATGTACACCGCCAGCTTCCTCACGGACACGGACTTCATCCGCGTCCTCTACATCGTGGCCTTCGTGCTGTTCATCCTCGGGATGCGGCAGCTGACCGGCCCGACCACCGCCCGGCGCGGCAACGCGACGGCGGCTGTGGGCATGGCGATCGCGGTGATCGCCACGCTGCTGACCCCCTCCGTGGGCGACTACGGCCTGATCGTGCTCGGCATCGTGATCGGCACGGCGGTGGGCGTGCCCGCTGCGCGCAACGTGAAGATGACCGCGATGCCGCAGATGGTGGCGCTGTTCAACGGCGTCGGCGGCGGGGCGGTGGCGCTGATCTCCTGGGCCGAGTACCGCGAGGCGCTGGAGCTCGGCGGGAACCCGGAGCTCGAGACGCTGATCCCGATCCTGTTCGCCGCGATCATCGGCTCGGTCTCCTTCTGGGGCTCGAACATCGCCTTCGGGAAGCTGCAGGACCTGATCCCCCAGAAGCCGATCTCGGTGCCCGGCCAGCAGTTCATAAACGCCGCGGTGCTCCTCGTGGCGGTGGGCGCCGCGGTTGCGATCGCGGCAGGCGCGGAGTCCGAGGGCCTGTTCGTTCTGGTCCTGCTCGCCGCCGCCGTGCTCGGCAACATGGTGGTGCTGCCGATCGGCGGCGCGGACATGCCGGTGGTGATCTCGCTGCTGAACGCGCTCACCGGCCTCTCGGCCGCGGCCGCCGGCATCGCGCTCGACAACGTGGCGCTGATCGTGGGCGGCATCATCGTCGGCGCCTCGGGCACGATCCTCACCAGGCTCATGGCGGAGGCCATGAACCGCTCGATCCCCAACATCGTGGCGGGCGGCTTCGGCGGCGCGCCGGCAGCGAAGTCCGGCGACGAGGAGGAGCGGCCCCACCGCTCCACCGACGCGACGTCGGTCGCGATCCTGCTGTCGATGGCCGACCAGGTGGTGGTCGCGCCCGGCTACGGGCTGGCCGTGGCGCAGGCCCAGCACACCGTGCGCGAGCTTGCCGATGAGCTGGAGAAGCACGGCGTGGAGGTGAACTACGCGATCCACCCCGTGGCGGGGCGCATGCCGGGGCACATGAACGTTCTGCTCGCGGAGGCCGACGTGCCCTACGACGCGCTGAAGGAGATGGACGAGATCAATCCCGAGTTCGAGACCACCGACGTGACGCTGGTGATCGGCGCGAACGACGTGACCAATCCGTCGGCGCGCGAGGACGAGGGCTCCCCGATCTACGGCATGCCGATCCTCGACGTGGACAAGTCCCAGGCCGTGGTGGTGTTCAAGCGCTCGATGAGCCCCGGCTTCGCCGGCATCGACAACCCCCTCTTCTACAACGAGAACACCGAGATGCTGTTCGGCGACGCGAAGGCGTCGGTGGCCGAGGTGCTGGCTGCGGTGAAGACGCTCTAGAGCGCTTGCAATTCGGCGTGGAGCATCGCTCCCACCGCCGACCAGTCCCGCGGTGAGGCGGACGGCGGCGAAGGCTGCGAGCGGGCGAGCTCCTCGTGGAAACGCGAGCGCGGCACCACGCGCACGTTGGGCGCCGCGTCCACCCCGCGCACGCCCGAGGCGGTGCTCACCACGGGCAGGCCCCCGCCGAGGTAGTCAGCCACCTTCACGCTCGAGCCCGAGGACATCGCAACCGGATTCAGGCCCACGTCGGCCGCCGCCAGCACGGGCGCGAGGTCGGGAACGTAGCCCAGCGCCCGCAGGCGCGAGTCCTTCGCCCTGCGTGCGATCTCGGCGCTCGCTCCGGCCATGATCAGGCGGTGCTCGCTGCCCAGCCGGGGCAGCACGTCGTCGACCAGGAAGCGCGCGGCCTCGCGGTTGTGCTCCGCGGGGCCGCCCACGAACACCGATGCGCGGTCGCCCGGCGACAGGTTGAGCTGCCGGCGTCCGGGACCGCGGAGCTCGGCGCGGGTGGTCTGGGTGGTCCGGCTGCCGTTTGGGACCACGGTGGTGCGGTGCCCGCCGTACAGCTCGCGCAGGCGCCGGCCGTCCTCTCCCGAGCAGGTGACCACCAGGTTGCTGCGCTCCACCGCGGCTCGCTCGAGGCGCTCCAGCCGCCGGGCAGGCGCGCGGCGCAGGAGGTAGCGATGGGCTTCGGAGGCGAAGAACTCCTGCTCCACGTTGTGCGCGGAGTAGACGACCGCGGCCCCCGGCGGCACGCATTCCATCCATGTGGCCTGGGCGCAGAGCTCGAATTGGTAGACGTCGAACGTGCCCAGGGCTCCCAGCAGTCGGCGAGGCAGCAGGGCCGAGGGCTCGAGCGAGAGCAGTGCCTGTCCCGGCGCCACACGCTGACCGATGGCCGTGAGCGCGCTCGAGGGCAGCAGGTGAGTCCGGTGGTCCACCTCCGGGCCCAGCACACCGCGCGGCTGGCGCGGGTGCCACGGCGACAGCAGGGTCACGTCCGCTCCCGCGCGGGCGAGCCCGCGCGCGAGACCCGCGACCCGCACCCGGCCGCCGTGGCTGGGTGGCCACACCGGATACGGCGAGACGATGAGGACCCTCATCGCCGACCGCGCCAAGTGACCGCGGTGGCGCCCGCCGAGTAGGCCAGCGCCGCCGGCCCGATCAGCGGCCAGGCGCGGCGCAGGTGACGCCGTTCGACCGGGTCGGCGCAGCGGTTGGTGTAGAGCCATGCCCGCACCGCGTCCTTCAGCACCGCGGGCAGCGGCATCGTGCGCAGCCCCAGGGCGGATCGCGCCCGCGCGCTGCGCACCCCGCGCCGGTACTGGTCGCGGAGCAGAGCGGTCAGGTCCCTCGGATTGCGGTGTGCCGTCTGAACGCGGGGGTCGAGCAGGATGCGCCCGCCCGCCGCCGTGATGCGGCCGCAGATCTCGTCGTCCTCGCCCGTGCGCAGGTCTTCGCGGAACGGCCCGATCCGCTCGAGCAGCGCGCGTTCGAACGAGAGGCCGAAGTTCGGAAGGCGGTGGTGCGGCGGCGAATGGGCCATGCGCCGGTGGTGGAGCAGAAGCGCCGCCGCCGCGGCGCTGCGGTTGCCCGGGTAGGCATTGATCAGGACGCTGCCAACCGCCTGTGCGCCTCGTGCATGTGCCGCAAGACGGCCGGCAACCCACCCCGGCTGGGCCAGGCAATCGGCGGCCAGGAACGCGACGAACGGCGCCCGGGTGGCAGTCACCCCCAGGTTGCGCGCGGCGCCGGGCATCAGGCGGGCGGCGTGTTCGACGACCGGGACGTCGATCCCGCGGGCCGCGAGCGCGGCGCGGGCGTCGCCGCCGCCGGAGTTCACGACCACGACCTCGGGACGCGGCTGCTGAGACAGCAGGGACTCGACGGCCTCGGCGAGCCATGGCTCGCAGCGAAGGCTCAGGACCGCCACCGCCAGTTGCGGGCTGTCCCCATTTGCCGTCCCCGCACTCATCACGAATGCACGTTAGCCCCTGTGGCCGGGGCCGAGGTTCGGGGGTATGCTCGTGGCTTGTCCTCCCTCGCGGCACCAGTGCGCCGGTTGAGCGTGCCTCAGGCGCCCGGGAGCGCGCGATCCCCAGCACTCGCCGTCCTCGACGTGCACAAGGCCTTCGAGGTCCCGCATTCGCGTCAAACGACGCTGAAGGAGCGGCTCAACCAGCCCCTCGGTGGCGACTCCGACGTGCTGCACGCCCTCCGCGGCGTCTCGTTCGACGCCGCCCGAGGCGAGTTCCTCGGCATCGTCGGGCGCAACGGCAGCGGCAAGAGCACCCTCCTGAAGATCGCCGCGGGGATCTATCAGGCTGACCAGGGCCGGGTGGAGGTCTCCGGGCGGCTCTCCCCGGTGATCGAGCTGGGAGTGGGCTTCCGACCCGACCTGAGCGCGCGCGACAACGTGATGCTGGGCGGCACGTTGCTCGGCATTCCCGCCGCCGACCTCAGGGACGGCTCCAGGACATCCTCGTGTTCGCGGATGTGGAGAGCCTGGCGGAGGTGAAGCTGAAGAACTACTCGTCGGGGATGTCCGTACGGCTCGCGTTCTCGCTGGCCATCCACGCGCGCGCGGACGTGTTGCTCGTGGACGAGGTACTGGCGGTGGGCGACGCATCGTTCCAGGCCAAGTGCTTCGAGCAGTTCGAGCGGATGCGCCGAGAGGGCCGCACGGTGGTGCTGGTCTCTCACGACATGAAGGCGATCGAACGGTATTGCGACCGCGCCGTGCTGCTCGAGAAGGGATGCGTGGAGGCGATCGGCGAGCCCGCGGAGGTGGCCGAGCGCTATCGCGAGGTCAACCGCCGGCGAGACGCCGAGCGAGCGGGCGTCGAGCGCGCGAGTGCGGCTTTGGCCGCCGCGCCCCGGCGCACGCCGGACGACGTGGCCTCGCAGCCTCCCGCCAGCTACACCCCGTCGGCGCTCGGGGGAGGATCTGCGTCATCTGATGCGCCTGTCCATCGCGCTGGCGCGGGCGGACATCAGGGTGCACTACCAGGACTCCGCGCTCGGGTATCTGTGGTCGGTGATGCGGCCGCTCGGGCTGTTCGCGGTGCTCTACCTCGTGTTCTCCAAGGCCGCAGGCCTGGCCGCCGGCGTCGAGAACTACGCCGTCTACCTGCTCACGGCCATCGTGCTGTGGACCTTCTTCGCCGAGACCACCTCGAACGGGCTGCTCTCACTCCAGACCGCTCAGCCGATGATGCGCAAGATGCGAATGCCGAGGTTGGCGATCCCGGCGTCGGTGATCCTCAAGGCGCTCTTCAACCTCGGCGTGAACCTCGTGGCCGTGGCCGTGGTGATCGCGATCGCGGGTGTCGAGCCCGCGTGGTCGTGGCTGGAGCTTCCGCTCCTGGTGGGGATCCTGGCCGTGCTCTGCGCCGGGCTCGCGATGCTGCTGTCGACCCTCTTCGTCCGGTTCCGCGATGTCGGCCAGGCGTGGCAGGTCGTGCAGCAGTTGATCTTCTTCTCCTCGCCGATCCTGTTCGTGGCCGCGCGCTACCCGGAGTCCGTGCAGGAGGTGCTCGACCTGAGCCCGCTATCGGCGATCTTCACCCAGATGCGCCACGCGCTGATCGACCCAACGGCCCCCTCGGCCGCAGAGGCGGCCGGGGGCACCGCGATGCTCCTGGTGCCGCTCGGCATCGTGGCCGCCACGTTCGCCCTCGGCGTCTGGGTGTTCCGCCGCGAGGCGCCGCGGGTGGCCGAGCGCGTCTAGCGGTCGAAGGCCCTGAGCAGTCCCGGCCGCCTCGTGGAGGTAGCCGGCGAAGTTGACGGCGACGAAGGGCTCGTTGCGGAACAGGTGCCACCCCACGCCCTGGGTCCTCACGGCCCAAGCTGTCAGGTCGCGCCGGAGGGCCGGGTCGAGCGTGGCCTCCCTGACCGCCGCACGGCAGAACTCGCGCGTGGCGAACTCGAGGTCGCGCGCCTCCTCGAGCGTCGGAGGGAGCTTGGAGGTCCGGTAGGGAAGATCGTGGATTCGCATCTGAAACCAGCCCTTCCCCGGGATTGCCCGGAAGTGTCGGTGTTGCGCAAGCCGGTCTCCACCAGCGCCACGGCCACAGTGAACAGAGGAGGTATTTCCTCCTCGCGCGAGATGGCGGCCATGCGGCGCACGGCGCTCGCACGTCGGGCCCGGCCGATGCCGTGCCGTAGACGGGCCCAGGCCGGCGAGCCCATCAGCGCGGCGCCACCCGGCGGGCGGCCAGCCGCTCGCGCCGAAGGGCGGCTGTGGCGGGGCTCTGTGGAGCTCACCATCGTGATTATCCTGCCGGGGTGCCATTCGCCGCCGCACTGCGATCGCTCATGGTGCGCACTGCAGGCGGGGTCCCGGGACGGGGCTGGCGAGCCGCACACGAAGCTGGGCGTGCGCCTGCTGGCGGCGCGATTGCGGCAGGCACGGGCGCCGCGGTGTTCCTGCGTGGCAGCTTCGCCTCCGGTGACGCCGTGGCCGGTGTATCGGACGTGGACATCGTGGCGTGAGCCCCCGCACGGGGATCGACGGCGACCTGGCTCTGGGGCTCCTCTCCGCGCGCCGCACGGTGCTGGAGGCCCGCCTGGGCGACGCCGCCAGGCACGTGACGCGTGGCGCTCTACACCCGGCCGAGTTGGAGGATGCCTGCCGGGAGACCGTGATCACGTTCGGCCTCCAGGACGTCCTGCCGATCCCCGCTTGACCGCGACTCACCTGGCGCCAGGCGCGCCCGCCGACGAACTGGGCCTGCGGCGGCGGCCGTCGCTGCATTCCCCCGCAGGGGCCTGGCGGCAGATCGCCGGGCCGCGCCTGGACCTCCCCGGTGGCCGGCCCGACCGGCTGACGGTGGCATGGCTGGAGTTGCAGTACTGGTGGCGCCATGCCTTCCGCTTGGCCGCCGAGCCGACGCGATTGGACGCTCGCCACCTGGCGGTAAAGCTGGTGGCCGAGCCCGCGGCTTGTGCGATCTGGGCCGGGGGCGCCGAGCCGCCCCGGCGGCTCGAGGAGATACTCCAGCTGACGCCACGGCTGCTCCCGGGCGAGGCCGCGGCCGCGCAGGCCGCGCTGCGCCTGCGACGCGAGGGGCCGCACGGAGCGCCACCGGACCTGCGGCCTTCCTCGCCTCGCTCGAGCGCTCGACCGCACTCGTGGCCGAGCGCCACCTGGCGTCGCCGACGCCGCCGGCTTCGACGACGTGATGCTCGCCGGCGCGACGGGCGGCGGGCCGGCGCGCCCGCTGGTGGACTGGCGGGCGCGCTGCAACGCCGAGCCGCCGGACGAGCGGTTCGAGCTGCGCGCCGGATCGGTTTCGGACCCGGCCGCCCTGGCCGCAGCGGCGAAAGCGCCGCCACGCACCCAGACCGCGCTGCGATCGGGGAATCTGATCGTGATGCCCAGCGCCGCCGCGCAGGCTCTGCGGGGCGTGTCGTGCCCGGTCACCGACCCCGTGTCGCACGCTCTCTCACAGGACGGCGACGGGGCGCGGTTTCCGGCCCTGGCCGGATGGTCGGCGAGCCACTGCGCGGCCCGCGCGCTGGCGGAGCACCGCGCGTGGCTCACGCGGCGGCCGCTTATGGGCGGCTTCGGCCCGCGCGCGCTCGAGCTGCTGCTCACCGCCGCGCGCGCGGCGCTCTTCCACGAGTCGGTCGGGCGGGGCACGCCGCGGCTGGCGGTGACTGCCGGCGCGGTGGTCGACGAGCTGGCCGAGGGATATCCGGAGTGCGCCGCTCCGGCGGCAGCGGCTCTGGACCAGCTGAATGCATGCCGGGAGCACGGCGGGAAGCCACCGCGTGAGGTCGTGGACGAGTTCGAGCGCACCCTGCGGTCACTGCCCGCTTACGTAGACGTACGGGATCCGGCGCCGTGAGCACGGTGCTGGCCGTGATGGACCGGCCCGGCTGGGGAGCGAACACCGACAACATCGTCGTCGCCTACCCCCGCAGCCGACGGCTCGTGTGGGTGCCGCGCGACCTGTGGGTGGACGTCTTCGGGAAGCGGGTGAACGGGCTCTACGCCAGGGTCGGCGCCGATGGCCTGCTCTGGGCACTGCGAGCCGCTGGTGTCCGCGCGGACCACGTGGTGTGCCTCGAGCGCGAAGCGGCTGAGACGCTGCTGGCCGATGTCGAGGTCGAGGTCGAGGTGCGCGAGCCGCTGCGCTTCTGGTACCCGCTCTCCCCACAGAGCCCTCTCGAGGAAGGACGGAAGGAGGTGTCGTTCGACCCTCCATCCGAGCGCCTGTCGGGCGAACGGATCCACCAGTGGCTCGGCGCCCGCCTCGGTGCCGACGATCATCGCGGCGGCGACTTCGCCCGCATCGCCCGCCAGCAGGCCTTCGCGTCTGCGCTGCTGTCGCAGGGATTCTCGGCGGCGGGGCTGCTCACAGAGCGCCCGGATCTGTTCAAGGTCTCGGACGAGCGCGCGATCGCGGAGCTGGCGGGAATCACGCCGGCGTGGCGGATGACGACCCTCGGCGGGATGGCGCCGATGACGATCCGTGGGCGCAAGGTTCTCCTACGCCGCCGACTGCCCGGCCCGCTCGGTGACCTCGAGCTGAAACGCCACGCCGCACGGCTCGGCGGGCGGCTCGACTAGCCGGTCATTCGCTCCAGCTACGTTCCGCGGGCACGGGGCGCAGCTCGAGGCCGGACGGATCCGTGAGATAGGCGTAGCCCTCTCGCGGCTGCCAGCGGGCCTCCGGATCGAGGCGCTCATAACGCTCCCGGCGCGCACGGCGGTCCTGCTCGCGGAGCATCCCCAGGTGGTAGACCTCGAGATCGGCGCGAGCGATCCGCCGATGGCCCTCGAGTGCCTGGAGCGGCACCTTCGAGGAGTGCAGCTCACGCGAGTCGAAACGGTGGTCGGTGCGCGAGGCGAAACAGGCGCGGCGGCGCCTTTCGCCCCCACACGCCGTCCGCGCGGTAGCGGTCCGGGCCATCCCACAGCTCGCGCATGGCCACCGAGTAGGCCGAGAGCCCCGACGAGCCGGCCCCGCGCGATCACCCGTTCCGCGCGCGCCCGGAAGTCGCGCTCCAAGCGCTCGTCGGCGTCGAGCGAGAGCGCCCAGCCACCGCCCAGCCGCAGCGCCTCCTCAACCAGGGCGCGGTAGTTGCCAACCTCGTCCCAGCGCTCGCGCCCCGCGGGGCCGCGCAGCACCGACAGCACCTCGGGGCGGCTCTCCAGGTAGCCCCGCGAGCCATCCGTCGAACCGTCGTCGAACGCGACGACACCGTCCACGTGCGGAGCCGACGTTGGCGATGTAGCCCGGCAGGTGGTCCATCTCGTCGCGACAGGCCGAGCAGCGCGAGCAGCCTGATCCGCGCCCGGGGCGGGACGGCGGCCCACCCGACGGGACGCCCCGGCGGGCCAGCGCCAGCGCGGCTCGGCGGCGAACTCTCACCGCCCGACTGATATCACCATCGCGCATGTCCCGCCCCGCGTTGTCAGTGGTGATCCTCTCGCGCGGGGAGGCCACGCTGGAGGAAGCGATCAGGTCCGTGGCGACCCAGGCCGACGTGGCGGAGATCGTCGTCTCCCACAGCGGGCCGGCGCTGGGCGCCCGCGCCGCGAGCTTCCCCGAGCTGCGGCTGGTCGGTCGGAGCGCCCGCTCACCCCCGGAGGCGCGCGGAATGCAGGCGTGCGCGGCTCGACCGGCGAGTTCGTGGCGTTCCTGGCGGCGGATTGCGTGGCGCTCCCCGGGTGGGTCGACGCACGGATCGAGCCGCCACCGGGCGGGGCGCGCGCCGTGGCCTGCGCCATGGCGGCGCCCGGACGGCCCGCCGGCGGCGCTTGCCTCGCACCTGATCCAGCACAGCTCGCGCATGCCCCACGTGCGGCCCGCCCCACGGCTTCGGTTCGGCGTGTCCTACGCGCGCGACCTGCTCGAGGAGGTCGGGCCGTTCCCGAGAACCTCCCCGGTGAGGAGGACGTGATCCTCAACGCCAGGGTCCTGGCCAGGGGTGTGGAGATCGAGTTCGCGCCCGAGGCGAGGTACACCCATGTCTATCCGGCGACGATCCGGCAGCTGATGGCGGACAGCGCCCGCCGGGGGCGCTTCCGCCATCGGATCCGCTCGGCTCGCCGGCCCCGCGCGGTGCTCACGGCGCGGGCGCTGCTCGACGGCGCCGCCGGCGCGTGGCGCGCGGCACTGCCCGCCAGCGATGTGGCAAAGCGAGATCTCCTGCGCGCCGGCCCGGCGCTGGCCGCCGGGACCTTGGCCTACGCGAGCGGCATCGCAACGGCGAAGGCCGACCCGCGTTCGCAACCGCAGTGGCGGGGTAAGGGGCAGAGAGCGACCCGAGGAGGAAGAATGGACGACGACACCCGCACCGAGGATCAGAAGCAGTCCGAGGAGGCGCAGGCGAAGGTCGACGCGCTGGAGGAGGACCCGCCCGAGAAGATCGAGGACTGGCCCGACGACGACGCCAAGTACAAGACGTTCGGAGGCCCGGAGGGCGATACGTCCTACGAGGAGGGCGCCACGGCGAAGCTGGGCGAGTCCGAGGTGCGCCATCACGAGGACGGCAGCGTGACCGTGAAGGGCGAGAAGGTCGACAACCCCGACGAGTACAAGGGCGATCCGATCCCCGGCGGCCCCACCGATCCCAACGCCGCGTCGATCAGCGGCGAGCGCAACCTGGCCGACGAGGAGCGCAAGGGACTCGACGACGATGACGAGGACAGCGACAAGGACGGCGAGGACTAACCTCGGAGGGGTGTCAGACCTCCCCGACGCCCTGACCCCCGAGCGCGTGGCCGAGCTGCACGAGGCCGGCGCGATCGAGCTCGTGGACATCCGCGAGCCCCACGAGCGCGAGGCCGGCCACGTGCCGGACTCGCGTCACATCGAGCTGGCCAAGCTCTCCCAGGAGGCCGGCTCGATCGATCGCGACAAGCCGCTGGTGCTCTACTGCCGGATGGGCAGCCGCTCGAGCATGGCGCTGGACGCGTTCAAGGCCAGCGGCTATGACGCGCACCACATGGAGGGCGGGCTCGCGGCCTGGGCCGAGAAGGGGCTCCCGCTCGAGCCCGAGGACGGCTCAGTCGCCGAGCACTAGCTGCCTTTCGTAGGGACCCCTGCCCGTGAGGCAGGCCGCACCGCAGCGGGCCGCCAGGTCCAGCGCCTCGGGCACTTCCATCCCGGCGCCCAGGCCGTAGGCCAGGCCGCCGGCGAAGGAGTCGCCGCAGCCGTAGGTGTCCCCCACCGGGCCGGGCAGCTCGGTGGCGGCGTAGCGTCCCTCGGCCGCGCCGGGGCGTTCCCAGGTGCCGCCGTCCGCGCCGGCGGTCCGCACCACCAGCCGCGGGTCGGGATCGAGCATCTCCGGCTCGTAGCGCTCGCCCTCGTCGCTTCCGCTCGCCACCAGCGCATCCAGCTCGACGCCCGCCTCGGCGAGCGGCTCGAGCGCGCGGGCGGTGGCGACCAGGCACCGCGCCGAGCGTGCCCGCCGCACGGCTGACGGCGTCGCCGGCCGTGAAGTAGAGGGCGTCCGCGCCGTCGATCTCGCCCCAGGCCAGGTCGTCGTCCTCGCGCGGGCCGAGCCGGTCGCCGATCACGGTGATCGTGCGCTCGCCGGACGAGTCGATGTACACGAAGCCGCGGCGCTGGGGCTCGTCGCGCCACGCCACCTCGACGCGCAGGCCGAGGGCGGTCAGCTCATCGAGGGCGCGGTGACCCAGCTCGTCGTCGCCCAGGGCGGTGTAGAAGGTCGCCTCGCCCGCGAGCTTCGCGAGCTGAACCGCGGCCACCGCCCCTCCCCCGCCCGGCTCACACCAGGTCTCCTGCGTGTGCACGATCTCGCCGGGCACGGGCACCCGCTCCACCCGGGCGAACTCGATCCATTCGACGTGTCCCACGACAGCCGCGCGCATCCGGGCCCGAAGTATCACGAGGAGCCGCGTAATTCCCGGCGAAGTCAGCGGTCAGAGGGTCATGAGCACCACGGAACAGATCCGCCGCCAGGGGTTCTCGACCATCGAATGCGACGTGCCCGAAGGCATGACCCTCCGGGCGTACGCTTCCACCCATCGCGAGAGCTCTAGGCGGCGGCCGTGGCTGCGCTCTCCGCGGCGCCGCGCTGGGCTTCGGCGGGCTTCCGCCGCATAGCCAGCGAGAACGGCACCGCCAGGAAGGTGGCCAGCGCGGCCACGAGGAAGCCCGTGGAGAAGGCGTCGCGCGCAGCTTCGCGGGCCAGGCCCGCGGTGCGGCGCTCCACCTCGTTGCGCGGCGCAGGGGGACGGGCGCCGCCCTCGCGGGCATCGGTGGCGAAGGCACGTTCCAGCAGCGCGTCGCGGCGCTCCGGCGAGTAGCCCGCGGCGCTCGCTATCTGCGACGCCTCGGCCCGCGCGGTGTCCTCGCGCTGGCCGATCACGCCGGTGAACACCGCCACGAGGATCGCGACACCAAGGGCGAAGCCCACCTGCCGGCTCATGTTCACGATGCCCGACCCGAGCCCGAGCTCCTGGCCCGAGATGGAGCCCATCGCGCCGACGTTGGTCGCGGGGAACACGGCGCCCATCCCGAGCCCGACGAGGATCAGGGGCGCCGAGCACCGCCAGGTAGTCCGGCTCGGCCGTGAAGGCCAGCCCCAGCCAGACGAGGCCCGCGGCCATCATCGCCAGGGCCGGCGCGGCGATCACGCGCGGCGGAATGCGATCGGCGCGGCGGCCCACGAGGGGCGAGACCACCATGCCCAGCACCGCGATCGGCGTGATCGCCAGGGCGGCCTCGATCTGCGAGTAGCCCCACAGGTTCACGAACGCGATCACCGCCAGGAACAGCGTGCCCATCACACCGATCGCGAACAGGAACAGCGGCGGCGCTGGCGCCCATGAACTGCCGGTTGCGGGTGAGCGCCGGGACCAGCATCGGCGACTTGCCCAGCCGCTGGGAGATCGCGAAGCCTGCCGCCAGCACCACCGCGCCCCCGAGCAGCAGGACCGTCTGCGTGGAGCCCCAGCCCACGCTGTTGGCCTCCACCAGCCCGTAGGTGAGGCAGAAGATCGAGCCCCCGATCAGCACCATGCCGGCCACGTCCACACTCCGGCTGGCGGTGAGGTCGAACGTCTCCGGCATCACCCGCAGGGCGAGCACAACGCCGATGATGCCCACGGGCACGTTGATCGCGAAGATCCAGTGCCAGCTGGCGTACTCCACCAGCGCGCCGCCGAGCACAGGCCCGATCGCCCCGGCCGTGTTGGCCACCACCGCCATCAATGCCAGCCCGAGGCCGCGCTGCTCGGGCGGGAACACCATGGCGGTGGTGGCCAGCCGCGAGCGGCGCGAGCGTGGCGGCGCCGACGGCCTGGAGCACGCGGAAGCCGATCAGCGCATCGATGCTGGGCGACAGCGCGCAGAGCAGCGAGCCCACGGTGAAGATGCTCAGGCCCGTGACGAAGAAGGTACGCCGGCCGAACTGGTCGGCCAGCCGTCCCATCGACACCAGCAGCACCGCGAACACGATGTTGTAGGCGTTGAGCACCCAGGAGACCGTGTCCACGTCGGCATCGAGGTCGCGCTGGAGCTCCGGCAGCGTGATGTTCACGATCGTCACGTCGATCAGCGCCATGAACAGGCCGATCATCGTGACGCCGAAGATCGCCCACTTCCGGGCGTACAGCTCCTCGGCCGGAGGGTTCACGCGCTCGCGAGGCACGCCCGCGAGGCTAGCGTTCCCCCGATGGACGTCCTCCAGGTCACACGCGATGTCTCGATCCCGCTCGCGGAGATCGAGCTGCGCGCCAGCCGCTCCGGTGGGCCGGGCGGCCAGCACGCAAACGTGACCGCTTCGCGGATGGAGGCCGTGTTCGACGTGGCGTCGTCGCCATCGCTGACCGAGGCTCAGCGCCAGCGCGTGATGGCGCGGCTCGGCCCGCGGGTCACCGCGGTGGCCCAGGACACCCGCAGCCAGGCGCGCAACCGCGATCTGGCGCTCGAGCGGCTGCGCTCGCGGCTCGCCGGCGCGCTGGCCGTGCAGCGGCCGCGCAAGGGCACCAGGCCGACGCGCGCGTCGCGGGAGCGCAGGCTGGGTTCGAAGAAGCGCCGCGCGGACATCAAGCGGGCGCGACGGCGCCCATCCGCCGACGACTAGATCGCGCGAGGTAGGGTCGCCTCACCGGTGATCTTCCGTCAGCTGATCCACGACGACCTGGGCTGTGCGTCCTACCTGGTGGGTGACGGGGGAGCGGGCGTTGCCGCCGTGGTGGACCCGAGATTCGAGATCGACGAGTACCTCGAGCTCGCCCGCTACATGGGCGTGAACATCGAGCACGTCTTCGAGACCCACAACCACGCCGACCACGTCTCCGGCCACGGCCGTCTGGCGGCGGCCACAGGGGCATCGATCCACGTCTTCCGCGAGGCGGGCGTGGACTACCCGCACGAGCCCTTCGACGACGGGGACGAGTTTGCGCTCGGTTCCGTGACCGTGCGGGCGCTGCACACCCCCGGCCACCGCCCCGAGCACTGCGCGTTCGCCCTGATCGACACCGAGCGGGGCTCCGAGCCCTGGGCGGTGCTGACCGGCGACACGCTGTTCGTGGGCGACGTGGCCCGCCCCGACCTCGCGGTCGAGAAGGCCGAGGGCGCCCGCGACATCTTTCACTCGCTGCACGACAAGCTGCTCACCCTGGAGCCCGACGTGGAGGTGTGGCCGGGACACCTCGGCGGCTCGATGTGCGGCGGCCCCGGGATGGATATGAAGGTCTCCTCCACGCTCGGGTTCGAGCGCCGACACAACCCGATGCTCGCCATCTCAGACGAGGACGAGTTCGTGGAGCAGTCGCTGGCCAAGCTCGGCCCGCAGCCGCCGAACTTCCAGACGATCGTGGAGCTGAACAGGGGCCCGCTGCTCACCAACGGCGTGGAGCTGCTCCCGCTGGCGCCGCGCCAGGTCGAGCAGAAGCGCTCCGAGGGAGCGCTTCTGGTGGACGTGCGCACCGACCAGCAGTTCGACGACGCCCATATCCCCGACGCGATCTGCATTCCGATGCTGCGTGCGGGCTTTGGCTCCAAGCTCGCCTGGCTCGCGGATCACGAGCAGGAGATCGTGCTCATCGGCCGCGACGACGAGGACGGCCGGGTGGCCGGTCGGCTGGCCGTGGCGATCGGGGTGCGAAAGCTCGGCGGCTACCTGCACGGCGGCATGACCAGCTGGCGGCAGGAGGGACGAGAGGCGGCCGCCGTGGAGCGGCTTGCGATCGCCGACGTTAAGGAGCGCGCGGCGGCCGATCCCGAGGTTCAGATCCTCGACGTCCGCGAGCAGGCCGAGTGGGACGCCGGGCACGTCCCCGGGTCGGAGTTCATGCCCTGGCACGACATCACCGAGATGCCGGCGGGGCTGGACCCCGAGCGCCCGATCGCCGTGATGTGCAACTCAGGCCCGCGCGCTGCGACCGGCGCGAGCCTGATCCAGCGCCACGGCGGGCAGAGCGTGATCCACGTCGTCGGCGGCGGCGTGCGGGACTGGGACGAGCTGGTCTAGGGCGATTCCGGCGCCACGGCGCCGCCGCCCGGGGACGGCGTCGGGTCCGCAGGTACCTGCGGCGCTGCGCCGCCACCCTGGGTGCCGCCGCCCGGCGTGGGAGTCGGAGCCGGGGCCGGCGTCGGAGTCGGCGTGGGAGTCGGAGCAGGTGTGGTGGAGGTGTCGGTCGAGTCGGTGGTGGACGTGTCGTCTTCGCTGCCGTCGTTCGCGGTGGTGGGCACGCGGATGTCCGACGGGGTCGAGACGGGGGTCTCCTCGTCGCCGCCACCGCCGGCCACGACGGCGATCACGACGATCAGGAAGATGGCCGCGGCAAGCGCCGCCACGAGGCGGCGGCGCAGATACACGGAGTCGTCCTCCCTGTTGCCTCCACCGCGCGGGTCGCGCGCCGGATCGAGGCGGCGTGTGGGCTGGTCGTCCAAGAGCGCGAAGGTAGCAGTCGAGGACAGACTTCCCTGCAACCAGGCGGAATCCTTTCCTGATGCCTGAGGCCTGAGGCCTGTGGCCTCAGAGGCCGGGCACGTGGCGCACAGCGAAGCCTGCCGCGCCGCGCGCGTTGGCCTGCCAGCGGGTGCCGGCGCGGCCCTGTCCGCTGGTGTCGAATCGCAGTCCGGCGACGATCATGAAGATGTGGCCGTTGTTCGCGTAGATCGTGATCCACTCGCCGGGGCCCTTCTCGCCGTAGTTCACGAAGCCGCCCGACGTCATCGGCGCCTTCAGTAGGCCGGCGCCCGCGAGCGCGAAGGAGACCGACCCGGAGCAGTCGTAGCCGTTGTCGCGCCAGGCGCCGTGGCCGCCGCCCCACTTGTAGGGGAACTTGGCGATGGCGTTCGCCGCCTGGATCACGCGCTTGACCGGCTCGGGAGCGTCGTCCGGCGCGACCGCGGTCCCGTCCCGCAGCACCCTGGCCCGTGGCCCGGTCTGGAGGTAGGCGGTGGTGCCGAGGAAGCGCTTGAACTTCGACAGCTCGGCCCGGGCCTGGCGCAGGTCGGCCTTCACCTCCGCGTCGGTGGGCGCGCCGGGGCTCACGCCGTCGGTGCCGCTGGCGTAGCTCTTCTCCTCGCCCGCGCCGCGCAGCTCGACGACCTTGCCCGCGCCGCCGCTCTCCTTGGCGGCCCGCTTCGCCGCCGCCTTGTCGACCGATTCCGGGGTGAGCACGACCTCGTCGCCGCGCTCGGCCTTGGCGGGCTCGGCCACCTCGCCGTTCCCGCAGCCGGGGAGACACGCGACGCCCAGCAGGGCGGTCGCCGCCAGCGCTGGCAGGCGCGGCGTCACTTTCCGGCGGCTTCCGGCGTCTGGTGACGCTCCTTCCAGACCTCGTACGGCATTCCGTAGATGATCTGGCGCGCCTCGTCCTTGGTCAGGGTCGTGCCGCGCTCGGCCGCGGCCTCCGCGTACCAGCGCGAGAGGCAGTTCCGGCAGAACCCGGCGGTGTCCATGAGGTCCATGTTCTGCACATCGGCACGCTCGCGCAGGTGCTCAAGCAGGCGGCGGAAAGCCGCCGCTTCCACCTGGATCCGGTCGGTCTCCTCCATGCGCCGGAGGGTAACGGGCAGCCCTGTCTGCCAACATCATTTGCATGACAGACCAATCCAAGTCGCGGTTCCCCGAGGACCCCTCGGGCATCCAGCAGCCGCACGATGTGCTGGCCGCGGAGGAGTTCGCGGTGCCGATGCGCTCTTCGCGCGACGTTCCCCACGACCCGATCCACGAGCCCCACGACGTGCTGGCCGCCGAGGAGTTCGCGATGCCCACGGGCGGCTGGCCCAGCTCCGGGTCGGGCGGGCTGGACCCCCGCACCCTGCTGCCGGCGCTCGCGCTGCTCGCGGCGATCGTGCTGCTGCTGCGCCGCCGCGCGCGCTGAAGGTTTATCAGCCGCCCGAAGCGCGGGCGTTCGGGGGGTTGCAAAGGGGGGCATGTTTGCCCCCCTTTGAGGCTTTCCTACGGATACAGGTCCCCGTCTTCGCCGTAGACGAAGATCGCCGTGACCGGGCAGTTGCCGGCGGCCTCGATCACGATGTCCGTGGGCTCGCCGTCCGGGATCGATCACCACCGCCTTGTCCTCGGAGTCGAGCTCGAACACCGCCGGCGCGGTGTCCACGCAGTCGCCCGAGCCGATGCACAGGCCGCGGTCGACCTCGATGCGGATCCTGTTCTGAGGGGAGAGCTCGTCGGCCATGGCCGACGGCAGGCTACTTGCGCGCGGCCCAGAAGCTGGTGCGCTTCCGCGCGCCCGCCCTGCTCAGGCCGATGTGCACGTGGTCGCGGTGCGCGAGCGTGGCGTTCACCTTCTTGCGCTTCTTGCCGCGGCGGTCGACGCAGAGCGAGTAGGGCTCCATGCTCTCCGAGCCCGACCACCACGACCTGCAGTTGAAGATGATCTCCTGGATGCCCATGCGGCGCGCGAGCGCGTGCGGGTTGCCCTCGGAGTCGGTGGCGAGCAGGCGCTTGATCAGGCGGTCGGCGGCGCGGCGCTCGGCCGGCCTGCGGGCATCGAGGTGCCAGTCGATGGCGCGGCCCTCGGCGTGGAGGCTGAAGTTCTTGCCCGGAGAGGCGCTCGCAGCGCATGATGCCCCAGCTCACGCCGCGGGCGTTGTGCTCAAGCCACGACTGCAGCGCGAGCGTGCCCTTGGCGGGCCGCTTCACGCACTTGCGAGCGTGGTCGTAGCCGTAATCGTCGATGGGGCCGAGCGAGCGCCGCGAGCGCGGGCACGGCCAGCACGGCCAGGCAGCACGAGCACGGGCAGCACGACGTTGCGGATGCGCATGCACCCGAATTTCGGCAGCTAAGCCCGAAGGCTTAGATCAGGCCCGGCGCGGCTGGACGCAGTACCTACGGCCGCTTGCCGCGGCCGTGGATCAGCTTGAGCGCGCCCCTGATGATCTTCGCGCTGCGCTTGGTGTACGGGAACATGAACAGCTCCTTCTTGGGCCCGAAGCGCGTGACCACCGAGGACTGCTTGCGCGCGTACTTGCGGATGCCGTCCTTGCCGTGACGTGAGCCGAGGCCGGAGGTCTTCCACCCGCCCATCGGCATCTCCAGCGCCAGGTAGCTCACCTGGTGCTCGTTCACGTTCGCCACGCCGGCGTCGATGCGCGAGGCGATCGACTCGCCGCGCGCGGTGTCCTTGGTCCACACCGAGGCCTGGAGGCCGTAGGGGGAGTCGTTGGCCAGCTCGAGCGCCTGCTCGGCGTCGGTGACCTTCATGATCGGCAGCGTCGGGCCGAACGTCTCCTCGGTCATGCACTCCATCGAGTGGTCCACGTCGAGCAGCACGGTCGGCTCGAAGAACCGGCCCGCGCCCTCGCGCGCCTTGCCGCCCACGGCCACGCGGGCGCCCTTCTTCACCGCGTCCTCCACGTGGGAGGTCACGATCTCCTCCTGCTTGGCGAACGTGACGGCGCCGACGTCCACGTTGCCGTGCTCCGTGGGCACGCCCTGGCGCAGGGCCGAGACCTTCTCGGTCACGAGGTTCACGAACTCGTCGTAGATCGGGCTCCTCCACGTACACGCGCTCGACCGAGATGCAGGTCTGGCCGCCGTTCTGCATCGAGTAGTAGGCGGCCGCGTTGGACGCCTTCTCGAGGTCGGCGTCGCGCAGCACGATCATCGGGTCCTTGCCGCCCAGCTCGAGGCCGACCGGGGTTAGCGTCTTCGCCGCCCGCTCGGCCACCTTCTTGCCGGTGGCGGTGGAGCCGGTGAACATGATGAAGTCGACGTGGTCGACCAGCTCGGCGCCAACGTCGCCCAGGCCGGTGAGCACCTGGTAGACGTCCGCCGGTACTCCGCACTCGTCGAGCATCTCGCCCATGAGCAGCGAGGTGAGCGGCGTGACCTCCGACGGCTTGAGGATCACCGAGTTGCCGGCGGCGAGCGCCGGGATGCAGTCGCCGAAGGAGTTGGTGAGCGGGTAGTTCCACGGCCCGATCACGCCGACCACGCCGAGCGGCCGGTAGCGGACCAGGCACTTCTTGCCCTTGAGGAACGGCGAGCTGACCTTGACCTTCTCGTCGGCCAGGTACTTCTCCCCGTTCTTGGCCCAGAAGCCGAACGCGGCGGCGGCGTAGCCGACCTCCGCGGTCTGCGCGTCGTCCCAGGTCTTGCCGGTCTCGGAGACGATCGTCTGGATGATGCGCTCGGAGTTGTCGAGCACCCACTTCTGGGCGCGGCGCATGATCTTCGCGCGGCCGTCGAAGCCCATCGCCTCCCAGCCGGGCTGAGCCGCGCGGGCGCGGGCCACCATCGGCGCGACGTCCTCGACCGTCATGCGCGGGACCGTGCCCGCGATCTCGCCGGTCGCGGGATTCTCAACCTCGATCTGCTCCGGGGCCGCGCCGTTTCCGGCGACTGCCTCGGGATCCTTGGTGGTGGTCTCAGCCATTGCCAATCCTCTCCTTCTCACGCTTTCGCTCACCGAGCTTGTGAAGCATCTTCGCCTGTTTCATCCCGACGCGGGGAAATAGCGCCCCGATCCGGGCCTGCCACCCGCGGTAGCGCGGGATCACCTTCACCAAAGCCTTCGAGTCGAGCAGGGCAACCGTCTCATCCGCGACCTCCGCCGCGGACAGCATCCGCGGGGTCGACCAGATGATCGCCGACTCGGCCTTGTCGTCCTCGTCGCGCACCAGCTGGGTGTCCGCGCCGTCGGGGCAGACGCAGTGCACGGTGATGGGAATGCCCGCCATCTGGAGGTCGCCGTACAGCGACTCGGTGAACCCGAGCACCCCGTGCTTGGTGGCGCCGTAGACCGCGAGGCCCGGCACCGGGCGTGAGCGACGAGAGCGAGCCGATGTTGATCAGGTGCTTGTTGCCGCCGGGCGCCTCACGCATGGCGTCGACCGCGGCGCGCGAGCCCCAGACCACGCCGTAGAAGTTCACGTCGATCATGAGCCGCACGTCGTCGTCGGAGTGGTCCCACACCTTCACGGTGCGCATCACGCCCGCGTTGTTCACCCACACGTCCAGGCTGCCCTTCTCGGCCGCCGCCCGCGCGACCGCGCGGTGGGCCTCGGGGTCGCGCACGTCGTGCGCCATCGACCACGCGCCGCCCCCCAGCTTCTCCGCGGTCTCCGCGGCGCCGGCCTCGTCGATGTCGGTGCAGAGCACGTCGTAGCCGCGACGGGCCAGCCGGATCGCGATCTCGCGCCCGAAGCCGCGGCCCGCGCCGGTGACCACCGCGACGCTCACGCCGTCTCCTGCGGCCGGCTCCGGGCTTGGCTTCTTGCGCTCGCGCGCGAGCTGGCGCATGTAGGGCGGGCCGTCGACCTGGATCGTGTGGCGCTTGGACTTCACGTAGCGCTTGTCCATCGCCACCCTGTCCTTCTCGATCTCGCGCACCATCTGCTCGCGTCCCGGCAGCTTGACCTTGGACTCGAGCACGTCGGCAATCCACTCCGACTGGCGCTCGGCGATCGGCATGATCGCGTACAGCGGCTGCACCAGGCCGATGAAGTAGAGGCCGTGCAGGTCGGGGTGCACCACCCGGCGGTACAGCTCGATCCGGTTGTCCTCCGACGGGTCGAGCAGGTCGTGGTCGAAGAACGGGAAGCTGATCTTGTAGCCCGTGCAGTAGACGATCTTGTCGATCTGCTCGACCGACCCGTCGGCGAAGCGCACCGAGTCGCCCTCGAGGCGCTCGATGTTCGGCTTCACCTTCACGCGGCCGTGGCCGATCCGCCCGTACAGGTCGGACGAGATCGTGGGGTGCGCCTCGCCGAGCTTGTGGTCGGGGTCGGGCAGCCCGAAGTCCGTGGGGTGGCCGTTGGTCTTCAGCACCTGGCGCGTGAACGTGTGCCGCAGCACGGAGAAGGGAACGAAGCGGACAGCCACTCCGGCGCGAGCTCGTCGCTCGGGGTGGAGCCGAAGTACTTGGGGATCACCCATGCGCCGCGGCGCATGGCGAGAAAGGTCTGCTTCGACACGCGCGAGGTCTCCACCGCGATGTCGCAGGCCGAGTTGCCGATGCCGAGCACCAGCACGTTCTTGCCCTCGTAGCCCTCGGGCGTCTTGTAGTGGTGGGCGTGGGTCTCGTCGCCGTCGAACTCGCCGGGGAACGGCGGCTCGGGCCAGCGCGGGTCCCAGTGGTGGCCGTTGGCGACGAACACCGACCCGTAGGTGGTGGTCGTGCCGTCGTCGAGGCTCACGTCCCAGCCGCCCTGTGTGCGCTCGACCCTCGTGACCTCGGTCTTGAAGCGGATGTGGTCGCGGAAGCCGAAGTGGTCGACGTAGGCGTCGAAGTAGGCCGCGATCTGCCAGTGGGTCGGGAAGTCGGGGTAGTCCGCGGGCATGGGATACGCGGCGTACTCCATGATCCGGCGCGAGGTGTTGATCGACAGCGAGTCGTAGGCCGACGACATGCCGTTGTCGTTCATGTAGCGCCAGTTCCCGCCGACCTCGGAGCCCTTCTCGAAGCAGTCGAACGGGATGCCGCGCGCATGCAGGACCTGGCACGTGGCGATTCCCGAGGAGCCGGCGCCGATGACTGCGCACCGACCTGTTGACGCGGCGTCCATGCCGGAGACGATAGCCAAACTGGCTGGCTGGCCAGGATTGGCGGGATCGGCCGACCTGGCCTACCTTGGAGCCGACGTGCTGACCCTGCCCGCCGGCCACACCGAATCCGAACTCGAGCTCGCACGACTGCTTGCCGAGGCGCTCGACTCGGAAGAGCTCCACGTGTTCTGGAGCGCCGTAGACTCCGGCACTTGCCGCGTCCAGGACCCGAGGGAATAGACGGGCTCACAGGCTTCCTCGGCGTCGCGCTGGGAGCGCGCCGACCGGATGCGCCTGACGATCGAGGAGCGCCACATCAACGCGGGTGGGCTGCTCTCGGGCGCCGTGACGTACGCGATGGTCGACTACTGCATGGGCTCGACGCTGTGGAGGGAGACGACCGACGAGGAGGGCATCGCGACCGTGTCGATCTCGATCAACTACGTGCAGACCGCCGTGGAGGGCGAGATCGTGTGCACCACCGAGCTCGACCGCCGCAACCGCCGCCTGGCGACGCTGCGCAGCGAGGTGCGCCACGAGGACGGGCGGCTGATCGCGACCGCGATCGGCAGCTACACGATTTTTCCCGGAAGGCCTAGGCTGGCCCTGATGGCCACCATCGAGACGAGCAGCGGCGGGACGATCTACTACGAGGAGCACGGCTAGGGAGAACCGCTGCTGTGCGTCCACGGGCTGGCGACCGACACGCTCGGGTGGGCCTCCAGATCCCGCGTTCTCCCAGAGCCACCGCACGGTCGTGTTCGACAACCGCGACGTCGGGCAATCGTCGATGGCTCAGGACGCCTACGAGGTCGCGGACATGGCCGCCGGACGCGCTCGGCGCTGGCCGACGCGCTCGGGCTCGAGACCTTCCATCTGCTGGGCGTCTCGATGGGCGGCGCGATCGCCCAGGAGATCGCACTCGCGGCGCCCGACCGGATCCGCACGCTCACGCCTGGCCGTCACCTTCGCCGGCGGCGGCCCGTGGGGCGCAGCGCTGTCGAACACGTGGGGCGCCCGTGTGCGTCGCAGCTCACACGAGGAGCACGTTGACGAGCTGCTGCTGCTCACCCTGTCCGAGGAGCTGCTTCGAGGACCCGGCAAAGGTTGAGTTCGCCCGCAACATGATGTTGCAGAATCCGCATCCGCAGGACGCCGAGGCGTTCGCCGGCAGCTCAGCGCCAGCTCGCGCCACGACACGCGCGACAGGCTGGCCTCGCTTAGATGCCGGTTCACGTGATCGGCGCCGAGCGCGACATCCTGGTGCCCGTCTGGAAGTCGGAGGAGATCGCCTCGCTGATCGGCGGCTCGAAGCTCTCCGTGATCGAGCGGGCTCCGCACGGCGCTCCAGGTGGAGCGAGCGGAGGAGTTCAACCAGCTCGTGCTCAACTTCATCGCTGAACACGAGCCTGCAAGCGTCTAGAGCGACGCCCGGCCGGGGCTACCCTGGCCGGAATGCGTTGTGCCCTCGCCTTCACGGCAGCGTTCCTGGTGCTCGCAGCGCCCGCCTTCGCCGCGCCTCAGCCGAAGGTCATCACCTCCGGCGTGGTCGCCGGCGGGGTCGCCGTCGGCGGGTTGTCGGTCTCTGAGGCGACGGCGGTCCTCGAGCAACGCCTGGGTAAGGGGCTGCGCTCTCCGGTGGAGGTGCGAGTCGGTCGCTTCGCAACGCGGCTTCACATGCGCGCGCTGGGGCTGGGGTTCGCCGCGGATCGCACCGCCCGCCGCGCATACCGCGCGGGGCTCAAGGGCGAGCTCGTGGTCGCGCCGTTCGTGACCTACCGCCGCTCGGCCGTGCGGGCGTGGGTGGCCCAGATCGGACGGCGGCTGTTCGTGGCCCCGCGCAACGCGCGCCTGCGAATCACCATCCGCCGGATGATCCGGCGCAAGGGCCGCAACGGCAGCGCGCTGGTGCAGTGGCGGCTGCGGCGGGAGATCAACCGCGCCGTGGTCGACCCGCTGCGCTCACGTCGTCTGGCGGGCCGGCGCGGGCGGGTGCGGCCCGCGATCACACACGCCGGGCTCGCGCGCCGCAATCGCACGGTCGTCACGATCGATCGTGGGGGCTTCCGCCTGCGCCTGTTCAAGCGGCTGCGCTACGCCCGCAGCTACCCGATCGCTGTCGGCGCCGCGGGCTTCGACACGCCGTCCGGCCTGTTCCGCATCACCAACAAGCGCGTGAACCCGTCGTGGACCGCGCCCAACCGGCCCTGGGCGGGCTCCTACGCGGGACGGACCGTGCCCGGCGGCGCCTGGGACAACCCACTGAAGGCGCGCTGGCTCGGCGTGACCGGCAGCGTGGGCATCCACGGCACCTCGGAGGACTGGTCCATCGGCAGCCGCGCGTCGCACGGCTGCATCCGGATGCACGTGAGCGACGTGATCGACCTGTACCCGCGCGTGCCGTACGGCACGCCGGTGCTGATTCGCTAGCCGCCCAGCTCCTCGCGCAGCGCCGCCACCTCGGCCTCGAGGCGCGCCACTCGCTCCTCGAGCGACGGGCCCGCGGGCTCCGCCGGAGCCGGAGTGGACTCCGGCGCTGCCGACGCCGCCGGCGCCTCCGGCGCGTCGTCGTCCTCATCACCGAGCAGCTGCACGTACCGCTGCTCCTTCTGCCCCGGCCGCCGCGGCTGCGCCGCCACCAGCTCGCGCCCGATCAGCGCCTCGAGCACCGACTGCACCTCGGCCAGCGAGCCGAAGCCGTGCATGCGGTCCGTGCGGGTCTTCAGCTCGCCCGGGGTCTGCGGGCCGCGCAGCATCAGCACCGCCAGCACCGCGGTCTCGCCCGGTGACAGGCCCAGGGCGGAGTCGAACACGTGGCGGTACTTCGCCGCGCGGCTGCCCGCCCCGCTGGTGAACCGCGCCCAGCCGCGCTCGCCCAGGCGCTGGGCGGCGGTGCGCACCGTCGACTCGTCCCAGTCGACGACGGGGTCGCGGTTCGTGCTCTGGTTGCACGCCAGCCGCAGCGCGTTCACGCTGAGCGGATACGCATCGGGCGTGGTGCGCTGCTTCTCGATCAGGCAGCCGAGCACACGAAGCTCGTGGCGGTTCGGGGGCATCATGAGCCGTAGCCCTCCGCGCGCAGCCACTCCGTGGTGCGCCGCATCCCCTCCTCGAACTTCACCGCGGGCTTGTAGCCGAGCACGCGCCGCGCCTTGTCGATCGAGTAGGTGCCACCGCGGGCGATGTACTCGATCGCGGCCGCGGTTGACCTCCCTGGGGTCACCCGGCAGCTTGCCCCCGACGGCGGCCAGCGCACGGACCACCGCGGTGGGCGCCACGCGCAGCTTGCGCCCGGCGAGCTCGCGCGTAGTGGCCGAAGAACTCGCGCGTGCGGCACTCCGATGCCGTCGCTGATCGTGAACACCTGCCCGGCACCCTCGTCGCGACCGGCGGCGAGCGAGATCCCGTCCACCAGGTTGTCGATGTACGCGGGATTGAGCAGGCCCCGGCCCATCGCCGGCAGGATCATCCGCCCGCGCGCGATCTCCTCCATCGGGAGGATCGTCCAGGGCCGTGAGCCGCGGGCCGTAGGCGTCGCCCGGGCGCACGATCGTGCACGTCACCTCGCCGGCCGCGTGTGCCTGGAGCGCCACCTGCTCGCTCGCCACCTTGGTGTCCACGTAGGGCACGCCGTTCGCGCGAACCGGGTGGTCCTCCGTGACCCCGTCCGGGAAGTCGAAGCCGAAGGCTGTGACCGAGGAGAGATGCAGGAACCGCGAGGCCCCGGCCTCGCGGGCGGCGTCGAGCACGTGACGGGTGCCGAGCACGTTCACGCGCCAGATCGGATCGGGGTCGTCTCGCATCGAGACGACCGCCGCCGTGTGGATCACGAGGTCGCGAGCCCGCCGCGTGGCGCTGCCACTCCCCCGGGGCAGCCGATGTCGCCCGCCACCACGCCGCGCTCGGGATCGGCACTCACGTCCACGCCACGGACCTCCGCGCCCTCGCGAGGCGTAGCGGTCGGCAAGCGCGCGCCCGATGAACCCGAGCGCGCCCGTCACGAACACCCGCTCAGGCATTGACCACGCGATCCTCGGCGCCCAGGCGGCGGCGCAGCTCGACACGGGTTCCGTCGGGGCCGGGCGTGACGTCGACGTCGTCCATCAGCGCCCGCATCATCATCAGACCGCGCCCGCGGCCGTCGGCTCGGGCGGGGCGCCAGCTCCCGGTGTCGCTCACGGTGAGGGCGATCGCTCCGTCCACGTGCTCGCCCTCGATCTCGAACGTCCGCTCCGGCGAGTCCGAGCCGTGCTCGATCGCGTTGGCCGCCGACTCGCCCGCCGCGGTCACGATCTCGGCCATCTCCCTGTCGCTCGCGCCCACGTGGCGCAGCCACCGCCGCAGCAGCGCGCGCATCGAGGCCAGCCGCGCCGCGTCGGCTGGGAGCTGCAGGCGGAACCGCTCGCCCAGAGGCGGACTGTGGAGGGCCAGCACCGCCACGTCGTCCGACGCCGCGCCCGCCGGCACCAGCCGGCGCACGATCCCGTCGCACAGGCGCTCCGGACCGCCCTGCACCGCCTTCGCGGCGTCGGACAGCCGGTCCAGGCCCGCGTCGAGCATCTCGCCGGGGCGCTCCACCAGGCCGTCGGTGTAGAGCAGCACCGTCGCGCCGGCCGGGAGCTCGCGCGTGGTGACCGTGTAGGCGGGAAACGGCATCACGCCAAGCGGCACCGCCGCCGCGCTCTCGAGGAAGCTCACGCTCGCCGTCGTCGTCGATCACGAGCGGCGGCAGGTGCCCGGCGTTCACCCACGACGCGGTGTTCTCCGCCGGGTCGATCACCACGTAGGCAAGGGTCGCCATCTCGGAGTCGCCCGGACTCCGACCACACCAGCTGGTTGAGGCGGGACACGACCGTGGGCGGATCGTGGCCCTCGAGCGCGTAGGCGCGCAGGGCACTGCGGAGCTGCCCGACCATCGACGCGGCCGCCAGGCCCTTGCCGGCGACATCGCCCATCACCAGCCCCACCTGGCCGGCGGCGATGGGGATCACGTCGTACCAGTCGCCGCCCACCTCGGCCTCACTGGCCGCCGGCAGGTAGCGCGCCGCGACCTCGAGACCGGGCAGCGACGGGAGCCGCTCGGGCAGAAGGCTGCGCTGGAGGGTCTCGGCGATCTTGTGCTCGCGCTCGAAGACCCGCGCATGGTCGATCGCCAGCGCCACCCGATCCGCCGCCAGGCCGAGGAGCAGCAGGTCGTCGTCGGTGAAACGCCGCGGCGGCGGCACGCCCACGAGGATCACCCCCGACACCGAGTCCCCCGCGAGCAGCGGGACCCCGAGGACCGAACCGCTGTCGTGAAGAGCGGGGTCGATCACGTCGGACGCCGCTGGGTCGTTCACGAGCTCGGGCTCGCGTGTCTGCGCCACGCGGCCCGCGATGCCCTCGCCGAGGTGGGCCCGGGCGGGCTCCCCGGGGGCGTCGGAGCTGGAGGCGCGAACCAGGAGCGACCCGTCCTCCTCGGGCAGCAGCACGCACGCGGCCTCGGCGGTGAGCACCTCGCACAGCCGCGGAAGCAGCGCCTTCAGCATGTCGTCCAGCCGGGCGTGCGCCAGGGCGGCGTCGAGCAGCACCTGGAGCCCGTGCACGATGGTCGCCATCTGCTCGGCCTCCTCGCGGGCGGCCTGCTCGCGCATCAGCTCCTCGCGCTCGTGCTGGCGCTGCACGCGGGCGGTCACGTCGCTGCACGAAGAACGCGAGCAGGGTGCGGCCGGCCGCCTGGACGCGCGACACGGTGATCTCCGCCGGGAAGCGCGAGCCGTCGGCCCGCGGCCATCTCGACCTCCCGCTTGGCGGCCCCGTTGTCCTCCAGGGTCTCGAAGTCGTTCGTCCGGCGTTGTACTGTGAGCCGCGCGGTCCTCGGGCGCGAACATCAACTCGGCCACGTCGCGACCGACGGCCTCCTTCTCGGTGGCCCCGAACAGGCGCTCCGCCGCGAGGTTCCACGCCACCACCGTGCCGTCGGTCTCGATCGACGCGAACGCGTCGGGAGCGCCCTGAAGGATGGCGCGCGTGCGGATCTCGCTCTCGCGCAGCACCTCGGTGCGCGTGGCCACCAGCTCCAGGATGCGTGAGATCAGGACGCCGACCACCAGCGGCGTGCCGACCACCAGCAGCCACCGCACCACCGGGCTCGACGGACTGTCCTGGGCGACGAGGACCACCGGATATGTGAGCTCCGATCAATCCGAGGTGAAGCAGCGCGGCGGGCAGGGCGAAGAACGTGAAGGCGTAGAGGGCGGTCCAGCAGTAGATGAGGGGAAAGACGGCCGTCGGCCCCACGAAGTAGTTCGCCGCACCGAGGGCCAGGCTGCCCGCCGCCAGGGCCGTGTGCAGGTGCACCTCTCGCACCCCGTCCAGGCGTAGGAGCAGCAGCGGCGCCGGTCGCGGCCGTGCCGCCCGTGAGCGCGAACAGCGGGCCGTCCTTGACCATCGCGTCGTGAGGCAGGAGCAGCGTGACCAGCAGGATGAGGCTGCCACCCAGGAACAACAGCCCGAGCGCCCGCGCCGCCTGGCGCCGGGTGAACAGCGAAGGCGTCACTCCTCGGCGGGGGGCGCGCTCTCGTTCGAGAGCTTCGCCAGCGCCTCGTGCCCCTTGACCACTCGCTGCTTGACCGGGTCGTCGTCCGGCCGGTCGTGCACCAGGTCCCACGTCTGGTCCGCCGTGCGGCGAGCCTTGTCGGGCGTGGCCTCGCGGAACAGCAGCTCCACCACACGGAGCTCGAAGTCCTGGATCTGCTGCGCGGGGTCGCCCGGGGCCATCTTCGGCAGCGGGTCGTCCGTGGTCTCCTTCCACATGCTCGTGGCCATCACGAGTCGGTTGCGCAGGGCCGCGGGATCCATCGTGCGCAGGCTACCCTGCGCCGGATGAGCGAGTTAATTCACACCTGTTACCGGATCGGCGAGATCGACCGGTCCGTCGCCTTCTACGAGGCCCTGGGGTTCGAGGAGGTCGGCAGGATGCCGATCCGCGACGAGGCGGTGAACGTCTTCATGGGGCTGCCCGGTGACGGCCCGCGGCTGGAGCTGACCTACAACCACGGCGTGCACAGGTACGAGATGGGCACCGGCTACAACCACATAGCGCTCACGGTGGAGGACCTCGATTCGAGGCTGGAGGCGCTGGCCGGCGCCGGCATCGAGCCCGAGAAGCCTCCGTACACGGTGAGCGAGAACGGCCCCCGGATCTGCTTCGTCAGGGACCCGGACGGCTATCGGGTCGAATTGATCGAGCGCTCCTAGGAGCGCTCAGGCCGTCATCGCCGGCAGCGGCGCACGCGCGCCGAGAGCCGCACCGCCCGGCCGCCGCGCAGCCGCGCGAACGCCCGCACGGTGAGCCTGCGTGCCGGGGCGTGCAGCACGCGCCGGAACGGCCGCCGCCGATCTCCGGCGCGGCGCCCGATGCCCGCCCGGAACACGGCCCGCCTGACCAGCCCGCGGTCCTCACCGCCGATGCGGGCCACCACCCGGCATCCGCGTCGCGCCCGGCGCACGAGCAGCCGCAGGCGGGGCTTTGGCGCGCAGCCCGAACGGGCGGAGGCGGCGGGCCCGGCCGGCCTGGTCGCATCGGCCAGCCGCACGAGCCCGCCCAGCACACCCACGTACGCGGCGCCGTCGGGGCCGAGCGTGACCGGCGCGTAGTTGTTGTTGTAGCCAAGGCCGGTGCCCGCCAGGCGGCGGTACTCGGTGCGACCGGTGCAGAAGTTCAGCGCCGTGAAGTACCAGCCGTCCACGCCGTCGGCACGGCGCGGCTTGGTGTAGGTGTAGACCAGGCCCGTCTCGAGCGAGAGCTTGGGCACCACGCTCGGCGCGATCTCGCGGCTGCGCCAAACAGTCCGGCAGCCCGAGCCGTCCTTCTTCACGTCGACGCGCTCCAGGCCGGCCTCCGTGGTCGCGCCGAGCATCACCGCGGCCGGGCCCGAATAGCCGTAGTTGTTCTCCACCACCAGGGAGTTGCGTGCCGCGATCAGCGACTGGTCGGTGGCGCTCGCGCCCTTGCGGAAGACCGGCTGCTCGCAGATCAGGCGGCTGCCGCTCACCCGCCTGGCGCCGCGGTAGACGACCACGTTCATCGGGTCGGCATTGTCGGTGATGGCGATCCGCCGCCCGGTCATCACGGTGGGCGTGGTGCCCGAGCCCGCGCTCGCCTGGCCAGGCTTCTGGACGCCCGAGTTCCGGTAGGTCTCGCGCCAGACCGTGCGGGGCGATCCGTCCGCCGCCGCCTCGAAGCGGTAGAGCGCCTTGGTCGTGACGATGTACACGGCGCCCTGCTCGTCCACCGAGAACGAGTTCGCGTTCGGCTCGCCGAGGTCGCGCGAGCGCACCGCGCCGTTCGCGGGATCGATGGTGCCGACCACGCCGTTCACCGAGATGAACCAGATCCGCCCGGAGAAGTCGGGCAGCGCGGAGATGATCTTGTCCCCCTGAGGCACCGCGCCGGTCAGGTCGTAGTCGCGCTGCATGGCCAGCGAACCGTCGGCGCCGAACCTGCACGACGAACACGTGGCGCGAGTTGGTCGCGAAGATCGCCCGGTCGCGGTTGTCGAGATAGAAGTAGCCGCCGCCGGAGAAGTCCGTGAAGAGGTTCGTACCGCCCGGGTTGCGCGGCGGCAGCGTCATCGAGGACGAGGTCCTCCAGCGTGCGCGGGTCCTTGACCTCCAGGCGCGGCCCCTGGACGCCCACGCAGATGGTCACGATCCGCCCGCGCGAGTCGAACGTGACGGAGGCGCAGTCGGCCACCTCGAGCACCGAGTTCACGGTCATGCCGCGGCCGAGCGGGCCGGCCCCGCGGTAGGCATCGGTCTGGTAGGCGTCGTTGTGCAGGTTGCTGCGGCCGTTCGGCGCCATGAACGGATGGCGCGGCGGCTCGGGCGAGTCGAGCCGGCGCGGCTTGGCCGCTGAGCCCTCGAACGCGCGCGGCTGCCGCCGTGACCGGGTCGCGCGGGATCGGGGCGGCAGCGGCGGGCGACGCCCAGACCGCGGCCGCGACGGCCGCGATCGCGAACCGCCTCAATCCGATCCAGCGTGTGCTCCACGCGCGGATCGTACGCGCTGGTGCTAGTGCGCGCCGGGCGGCAGCGTGGCGTGCGCGTGGTCCGCCGCGGCCCACCGCCGCAGCGCCGGCCGCGGGTTCTCGGCCGGGCCCTCGGGCCCACGCCCGCGGCGGACCTCGAAGTGCAGGTGGTCGCCGGAGCACGACCCGGTGCAGCCCACGCTTCCGATCCGCTGCCCGGCGGCGACGCGGCGGCCACGCCGGACACGCGATGGCTCGTTCATGTGGAGGTACACGTACGTGCGGCGGCTGTCGGGCGAGAAGATCGCGACGTAGTTGCCGCGGCCGCCGTCGTTGCCGGTCTCCACCACCACGCCGCGGCGGACCGCCACGAGCGGCGTGCCCGTGCGCGCGAAGACGTCCTGGCCCTCATGGGCGCGCCCACCGCGGGAAGCGCCGTACTGCGCGCCGCCCTGGCCCCAGTTGAACTCATCGGTCACGGGGAACGCGGGCCGCCGGGCCTGCTCGCGCGCGGCCGTCCGCGCCAGGTCGCGCACCTCGCCCGCCAGCGACGGCGGAACCGGCGCCAGGCGCGCGAGTTCCGCGCGCGGGGCAGCCTCGGCCGAGATGGCCGCCGTAAGCGCGAGCAGAACTGCGCCCGCGGATATGTAGCGCCGTGCGTTCACTGCTTTTCGGCCTACGAGGTGAGCTGACGGGCTCGCGCTGTGTTTGCGCTACGCGGCGGCAATGCCGCGATTCGCCCCAGAGAAACGTTGGTTCCCCCGCTCGTTACCCCAAGGGGGTGACGACTCGGCCGCGCGGCAGGGTAGCAGCGTACGATCCGCGGATGGCTCGGTTGACGGTGCTGCGCGTGTTCTGCGACGAGGCGGGAAACGGCGGAAACCCGCTTGGCGTCTACCTCGACGGGCAGGCGTTCGCGCCCGATGAGCGCCAGAACGAGGCCAAGCGCCTGGGATACAGCGAGACGGTGTTCGTGGACGACCCGGCGACCGGCGCCGTGCAGATCTTCACCCCGGCCGTGGAGCTCCCGTTCGCGGGTCATCCCCTGGTGGGGACCGCGTGGCTGCTCGCGCAGGACGGGCACAGCCTCTCGGCCCTGAACCCGCCCGCGGGCGAGGTGCCCGCGCGCGTGGAGGGCGACCGCGCGTTCGTGGCCGGGCGGCCCGAGTGGCAGCCCGACTACGAGTGGATGGAGCTCGGCTCGCCGGACGAGGTCGAGGCGCTGACGGGTCCGCCGCCGAGCCGGGCCGACCTCGCCTGCGTGTACGCGCCGATCGACGACCACGCCATCCGCGCGCGGGTGTTCCCGGTGGCGCTGGGGATCCCGGAGGACGAGGCCACGGGATCGGCGGCCGTGCGCCTGGGCGCCCTGCTGGGGCGGCCGATGCGGATCCACCAGGGCGAGGGCTCGGTGATCGACGTGGTGCCGCGCGACGACGGCTACGTGGAGATCGGCGGCCTGGTGACAAGGGCCCAGGCGAGCGATGCGCCGCCCGCCAGCAGCACCGCCGACCCGGCCACGAAGTAGACGTTGCTGATGATCGCCGTCTCGGTGCCGACCATCAGCACGCCGACGGCGAAGATGCCCCCCGCCCACGCGGGCGCCAGCCGTGCGCGCACGGCGGTCACGGTGAGCGCGATCACGCCGAGGATGAAGGCGAGCGGCGTGAGGTAGTAGACCAGCGACCAGTCCGACTCCTGGACGTCCTGAAAGGCACGCTGGATCGTGGCCGGGTCGGCCTCCGGGCGGGCGGAGACCTCACCGAGGACACCCCACGTGTAGCCGTCGATCGTGATCGCGGCGGCCAGGCCCATCAGCCCGGCCATGGCGAGCGCGCCCGCCGCCAGCGCGGGCCGCGGCGCGCGGGGATAGAGCAGCGCCGCGAGCCCGGCGACGGCCACGCCGAACACGATCACGGACAGGAAGCCGATCGCGTGCGCCGCCTGCCAGCGCTGGTAGGCCTCGGCGATCTCGGCCAGCTGCTCGGCCTCGTTGCCGCGAGCGAGCTCCCTCGGGTGAAGGATGTTGTCGAGCAGGAACAGGGCCGGCGCCAGCACGAGCGCGCCCGCGGTGATTCTCCTCAGCGTCCCCTCGGTCAAGTACCGAAGCCTACGCCCGCCGCCACGTCGTAGCTCTCCTCCAGCAGCACGAAGTTCTTCCGGCTGTTGGGGTCGAACTTCACCGTGACCGTGGAGCCCACCGCCGGCACGTCGCCGCCGGGGACCGCCACGGTGCGCTTGCTCTTGAACGAGGACTCGTTCACGGGCGACACCTTCACCGTGAGCTCGGTGGTGCGGACGCCGTCGGCCGTGAGCGACGAGCCATCCACCGCAAGCACCTCGGCGTTCGCCGGGCGACCGTACTTGTAGAGGTCGGTGGCGTCGTCCATGCGGCTTGTCCCAGCCCTTGCCGAGCCAGATCATGAACCAGCCGGATCCGGCGAGCGACACGAGCAGAATCGCGCCGGTCACGGCCTGGCCCGCGGCGATCCCGCCCACCCCGAGGATCAGCCCGAGGGCGATCATCAGCCAGCCGATCGGCGCAAGCGTTCTCATCGACATCGCGGCCCCCTAACCGATGACCAGCTTGGTGGGGTCGTTCTGGTCCACGCGGACCGAGAACGTCTTGCCCGGCTGGAAGTTCGGCAGCGCCGAATACGCGATCAGCTGCCGGTGCTTGACCGGGTAGGGCTCGCCGCCGCCGACCGTGACCGACAGGTCGAGCTCCACCACCGGGGCGTTGTTCACCACCGTTCCGGTCTCGGTGAGGCCCGTGACCGTGGCGGTGCCCATCAGGCCCCCCGCCATCGTGGCCATGTTGGCCATCGGGTCGGCGGACATGCCGCCCGACGCGGCCTGCATGGCCTGTGCGGAGTCCATCGCCTCGTTGGCCGCCTTCACCCCGTCGAGCATCGACCTCTTCGGCTGCGCGTCCGCCTTCTTCTTGAGCTCCTTGAGGTCGTCGCTGCGGATCACGTCGAACGCGCCCTTCATGTCCTTGAACATGCCCATGTCCTACCTCCTGTCGTTGATTGCGGTCGGGGGCAGTCCCGGCGCCGTCTTGCGCCCGCCGCGGGAGGCAAAGACGCCCACCCCGGCGAGGAAGCCGATGACCGACGGGAAGATCCCGATGATGTAGCGCTCGGTGCCCGCCGGGCACTCGCGCGCCGAGACGTACGGGCCGCCGGACGCGCAGGTGCCGATGCTCGCCAGCTCGACGATGCAGTAGGTGAGCGCGGCGACGCCCCCCACCATGAGGGCGACTCCGAGCGCGCTGCGAGTCCAGAAGCCCATCGGTCCTACATGAACGGCTTGTCGCCGAACGCGATGTTCGAGTTGTCCGCGGGATCGATGCGGCACGGCATGGTGGTGCCGTCGGCGTAGCCGCTCATCGAGATCGTGGGCACGATCTCGCGCTTCTGCACCGTGTACGGCTCGCCGCCCTCGGGCGCGACCTCGACCTCGAGGATCCACACCGCGTTGCCGGCCACCTGCTCGCCGGCGTCCACATGGCTCTTGATCGTGGCCTGGCCCGGGGAGCCGACCGCGAGGATCCGGTTGTTCTCGTGGGCCGCGGTCTCCATCTCGCCGCGGGCGGCCATGATCCCCGCGCCGTCGGTGCCGGACAGGCCGGCGTTCTGCTCAGCCTGCTGCGCCATCTTCATCGCGTCGCCGCTCTGGGCCATCGCGTCCTTTGCCTTGTCGAACAGTCCCATCGAACTCTCCTTCGCGTAGTGGTTTGCGCCTAGCCGATCGCCAGGCTGTTGAGGTCATCGGGGTCCACCCGCACGGGCACCGCCCGGCCCGCGGTGAGGTTGTGGCGCACCTGACGCGACACCACCAGCCGCCGCGACACCCGGTAGGGCTCGCGGTCGGGCAGCGCGACCAGCAGGTCGAGCTCCAGCTCGGGGTTCTGATCCACCGTGTGGCCGGTGTCCGTGACCCGCTCGATCGTCGCTTCCCCTCGGATCTCCATCTCGCGAGCAACCGTAGGCGGGCCAGGCGTCAGCCGCAGTATCGACCCGGTCTCAGATGGGTCTCACCGATTAGGCTTGTGAACGTGGACGGCGTGCAGCGGCCGCTGGAGCTGATCCTTGCGAGGAACCTCCTCTCGAGCCTCTCCACCGCGGCCTTCCTCACCGACGAGGGCGGGATGATCGCGTTCTACAACGAGGCGGCGGGCGAGCTGCTCGGGCGGCGCTTCGAGGAGACCGGGCCGATGACCGCGCAGGAGTGGGGCCGCCAGCACGGGCCCTTCGACGACGCCGGCGAGCCGATCATGTTCGGCGAGCTCGATCTGACGAAGGGCCTGCGGCGCGGACGCGCCGGCCACTCGCGCTTTCACATCCGCTCCTGCGACGGCGCGGACAAGCGGATCGAGGCGAGCGCCATGCCGATCGTGGCCGCCGGCGGCCAGCGCGGCGCGATGGTGTTCTTCTGGGAGACCGACGCATGAAGGTCCGCGTCTGGGGAGCGCGCGGCTCCGTGCCGGCGCCCGGCCCCGAGACCAACCGCTACGGCGGCAACACCTCCTGCATCGAGGTCACCCTCGACGACGGCACCGTGATCGTGCTCGATGCCGGGACGGGCATCCGCTCGATGGGCGTCGCCTGGGACGGCCCGGAGCAGATCAACATCCTCCTCACCCACCTCCACCTGGACCACATCCAGGGCCTGATGTTCTTCGCGCCGGCGTTCAAGCCGGGGTCGGAGATCACCGTGTGGGGACCGGAGTCCGCCGAGGCCAGCCTCGAGGACCGGATCGCGCGCTACATCTCGGCGCCGCTGTCACCGGTGGAGGTGCGCGAGCTGCCGTGCGACGTCTCGTTCCGCTGCGCGCCCGCGATGGAATGGGAGATCGGGGCGGCCAAGATCCTGGCGGCGTCGGTCACCCACCGTGGCCCCACGCTGGGCTACCGCATCACCGAGGGCGACAAGACGCTCTGCTACATCCCCGATCACGAGCCCGCGCTGGGCGCGGACCTGGACGAGCTCGATCCCGAATGGATCTCCGGCTACGAGCTGGCCTACGACGCCGACCTGCTCGTCCACGACTGCCAGTACACCGACGCCGAGTACCCCGACCACCGCGGGTGGGGCCACTCATCGGTGTCGGACTCGCTGTGCTTCGCCCGCCGGGTGAACGCCCAGCAACACGCTGCTGTTTCACCACGACCCGCTGCACTCCGACGAGCAGCTCGACCGGATGCACGACCACGCGGCGGAGTCGTGGGAGCAGATGGGCGGCGACCCGGCCGCGCTCACCATGGCATCCGAGCGCAGCGAGCTGGCGATACCGCCGCCGGTCAGCTCTTCAGCCTGACCGTCTTTCGCTTCGTCGTCTTGTTCTTCGCGCCGTCGACACCGCTGACGACGATCTTCGCCCTGAGCTTGCGCCCGCGGCGCAGGGAGCGCTTCACAGCGCGCTTGGCCTTGCGCGACAGCTTGAGCCGCAGCTTCACCCGCTTGCCGGCCCTGGCGCTCTTCCTCGCCCGCTTGAAGCGGTAGGTCTTCGAGCTGTTCGGCACGCGCACCGTGCCGGTCGCGCTCACGGTGCCGGCCTCGTCGAGCGTGACGGTCACGGCGAGCTTGTCGACGTCCTGGGTCTTTTTGCCGCCGAGCGTGGTCTTGGGCTTGCGCTTGTCGTCCGTCGTTCCGCCGCCGCCTCCGCCTCCTCCGCCCCCGCCGCCCGCCGGACAGTTGTTTGCGGCCTTGGGGGTCGGCGCGGCCGACAACGGTGGTGGCGCCAGCAGCCCTGGAGCGACTGGCCCGTGCCGGGTGTCGCCCCCTGGTTGCTCGTGGGGGAGGCCACCGGGTTGGTGATCGTGCCGTAGCGGAGGCAGTTGATGCGGTCGCTGGGGTCGTTGGGGTCGCCGTTGCGGAAGAAGCAGACCTGGCCCGCGGCGGTCGGAAGCGTACCCTCGAGCCGCGCGTCACGGATGCCCGCGAAGCTGGATTGGTCGCGGGCAATCAGGTAGGGCTGAGTGTTGTCCCTTAACGCGAAGACATTGCCAAAGGTCTGGAGTCGGCCACGCTCGCTCCGGCCCCGTTGTGCCCCGCCACGCCGTAGGACGGATTCGGGAACGGCTCGTCGACCGGGTCGATCAGCTCGATGAACTGTTTGCTCGTGTCACCGCCCTCCGAGAGCCCGACCTCGTTCACGATCATCAGGTGCTCGGACGCCGCGGCGGGCGTTGCGCACACAGCCAGTGAGGCGATGGCCAGGGCCATGGTCCGTCGCATGGCGCCAGCCTACGCCCGCGGCGTCATCAGCGCCACCGGCAGCGCCAACCCGGCCTCGCGGCGCAGCGTCGCGATCGAGCGGCCGTCCTGGACGGCGGGGCGCGGCCCGCTCACCTGGCCGTCGGCGAAGCTCGCCGCGGCGGCGTCGATGTCGTCCACCACGAACGCCAGCCCCCAGAAGCCGGCGGGCGCCGGACGGGTCCTTCATCACGGGTGAGTCATCAGGCGCCTGGATCACCTCGAGGATCGCCTCGCCCGACCCGGAAGAAGGCCTGGCGCCGCGCGCCGGCCGGGGTGGGCTCGTCCCGCACGCGCCGGAGGTCCAGGCCCGCCTCCTCGAGCGCCGCGACCGTGCGGTCCAGGGCCGGGCTGAAGGCCACCACGTGGTCGAGGACGTCACGCTGGTTGGGGTGGCGCGCGGCCGGCTCGCGGGGCGGCGCGTCCGAGCGCGATGTGGGCAGGCCGTCGAGGTCGTCGCCGCCGAGGTCGTGCAGCGACCAGCCCGTGATGCGCGGCCGGCGTCGCGGCCCGCCAGGCGGAGCCGCACGGTGCCCACGTCGCAGATGTCTCCCTCGACTCGGAACCCGGCGGCCTGGCCCAGGCGTCCGGCTCGTCGGCCACCACGAGCTCGTCGAGCGTTGGCGTCACGCGGCCGCACAGTACATTCCGCGGGTGGACACCGCCTCCGTCCGCGCCCCGCTGCGAATCGCTCTCGGCGGGGGCGGCACCGACCTGCCGTCGCACTACCGCGAGCACGGCGGCTTCGTGGTGTCGGCGGCCATCGACCGGCGCGTGCACGTGACGGTCGGGCCCGCGAAGGGCGACGCGCATGCGGCTCGTGCACCTGGAGTGGGAGGAGGTCGAGGACCCCGCCGAGATCCGCCACCCCATCCTGCGCGCCGCGATCGCGCGGCACTGGAACGGGCAGCCGCTCGACCTCTCCTCGACGGGCGACGTGCCGCCGGGCACCGGCCTCGGCTCCTCGGGCGCCTACACGGTGTGCACGGTCAAGGCGCTCGAGGAGGCCTCCGGGCGGATCATCTCCCCCGCCGAGCTCGCCGAGGCCGCGTGCGCGATCGAGCTGGGCGACCTCGGGAGGACGGTCGGCAAGCAGGACCAGTACGCGGCCGCCCACGGAGGCGTGAACGCCTACACGTTCGAGCGCGACGGGTCGGTCGAGGTCCGGCCCCTGGCGCTCTCGCCCGAGACGCGCGACGCGTTCGCGCGAGCGCTTCCTCCTGTTCTTCACCGGCCAGAGCCGCTCGGCGTCGGAGATCCTGGCCAACCAGGTCGAGCGCACCCTGGCGGGCGACTCCGCGCTGCTGGAGAACCTCAAGCAGCTCCGAGGAGCTGGCCCGCGCCGACGGCGACCGAGCTGGAGGCGGGCGACCTCGAGGCGGTCGGGCGGCGGATGACCGAGCAGTGGGAGCTGAAGTGCCAGCGGCTGCCGCACAGCGCCACGCCGCGGTTCGAGCGCCTGCGGGCGGCCGCGACCGAGGCGGGCGCGGGCGGCGTGACGATGACGGGCGCGGGCGGCGGCGGCTTCCTGCTGGCCTACGCGCCGGACCCGGAGCCGTTGCGTGCCGCGATGGCCGGCATCGGCGCGCCCGAGCTGACCTTCGACATCGACGAGCAGGGCGCAACGGCGGAATAGGCTCCGGGCATGGCAGTGATCTCGGACTTGGCCTGAACACCGGCTACTGGGCCGCCGGCCCGCCGCCACGGCGCCGACGGAGGCGATCGCCGAGGCCGACAAGCTGGGATTCCACTCGATCTGGACCGCGGAGGCCTACGGCTCGGACGTGCTCACCCCGCTCGCCTGGTGGGGCTCGTCCACCGAGAACGTGCAGCTGGGCACGGCGATCATGCAGATGTCGGCGCGCACCCCCGCCGCCGCCGCGATGGCCGCGATGACGATGGACCACCTCTCGGGCGGGCGCTTCATCCTCGGCCTCGGGGTGTCGGGGCCGCAGGTCGTGGAGGGCTGGTACGGCCAGCCGTTCGCCAAGCCGCTGGCGCGCACGCGCGAGTACGTGTCGATCGTGCGCGACATCGTGCGCCCGCGGCGACCGGGTGACGCGCCGACGGGCCGCACTACCCGCTGCCCTACCCCGACGGCACCGGGCTGGGCAAGCCGCTGAAGTCCACGCTGCACCCGGTGCGCGAGCGGATCCCGATCTTCCTCGGCGCCGAGGGCCCGAAGAACGTGGCGCTGGCGGGCGAGATCTGCGACGGCTGGATGGCGCTCTTCTTCGCCCCCGAGCACCAGGACTTCTACCGCGACGCGCTGACCGAGGGGCTCGCCAAGTCGGGCCGCACGCTGGACGACTTCGAGGTGTGCGCCACGGTGCCGCTGATCGTGCACGACGACGTGGAGGCCGCCGCCGACATGCTGCGCCCCATGTACGCCCTCTACTTCGGCGGCATGGGCGCGAAGGGCGCGAACTTCCACAACGACGTGCCGCGGCGGATGGGCTACGAGGAGGAGGCGGAGAAGATCCAGGACCTCTACCTCGACGGCAAGAAGGACGAGGCCACCGCCGCCGTGCCCACCGAGCTGATCGAGAAGCTGGCGCTGATCGGCCCGGAGGACAAGATCCGCGACGAGCTCGACGCCTGGCGCGACTCGATCGCCACGACCCTGCTGATCGGCGGCGACGCGGCGATGGTCCGCAAGGCCGCCGAGCTAGTGCTCGAGTAGGTCGTGGGCGCCCTCGACGGCGTGCTGGTGGCCGACTTCTCGCGCGTGCTCGCGGGGCCGGTGGCCACGATGATGCTCGGCGACCTCGGCGCCGACGTGGTGAAGGTCGAACGGCCGGGCACCGGTGACGACACCCGCGCGTGGGGGCCGCCGTTCCGCGACGGCGAGAGCACCTACAACCTCTCGGTGAACCGCAACAAGCGCAGCGTGGAGCTGGACCTGCGGATCCCGAGGACCTGGAGCTGGCGCGCACGCTGGCCCGGCGCGCCGACGTGCTCGTGGAGAACTTCCACGTGGGCGGCGCGGAGCGCTTCGGCCTCGGCTACGACGACCTGCGCGCGGACAACCCCGGCCTCGTCTACTGCTCGATCAGCGGCTTCGGGCGCGGGGAGGGCGCGGCGCTGGCGGGCTACGACTTCATCCTCCAGGCGGTCGGCGGGCTGATGAGCATCACCGGCGACGAGGAGCCGCGGAAGGTCGGGCGTGGCGCTGGTGGACGTGGTGGCCGGCCTGTACGCGACCATGGGCATGCTGGCCGCGCTGAACGCCCGCGCCGGCTCGGGTGAGGGCCAGCGCGTGGACGTGAACCTGCTGTCGAGCGTGCTGGCCGCGATGGTCAACCAGTCCTCCGCCTACGTGGCCGGCGGCGTGGTGCCCGGGCGGATGGGCAACGCGCACCCGAGCATCGCGCCCTACGAGACGCTGCGCGCCGCCGACGGGCCGCTGGCGGTGGCCGCCGCGAACGACGCCAGTTCGCGGCGCTGTGCGGCGTCGCTGGGCCGGACCGAGCTTTCCGCGGATCCGCGCTTCTCCTCCAACCCGGCGCGGGTGACCAACCGGGAAGAGCTGGTGAGGGAGCTGGAGGACGCGCTGCGCTCCTGCGCTCGGCCGAGTCATGGGTCGCGGCAGCTCACGGAGGCGGGCATGGCGTGCGGCCCGGTGAACGACATCGCGCGCGGCGTTCGAGCTGGCCGAGTCGCTCGGCCTGGCGCCGGTGGTGGAGGGCCGGGTGCCCACCGTGGCCGACCCGATCGGCCTGTCGCGCGACCCGGTGGCCTACGACCGCCCGCCACCGCTGCTGGGCGAGCATTCCGACGAAATCCGGGCCTGGCTGCGGTCTCCATAACCCTGGGCGGATGCGTGCAGGCAGGACTTCTTGCAAGAAGTCCTGCAACTTGCAGGATTCTGGGCTGATACAACGACGCCGCAAGCCGAATCGATCCGGTCCGTCCGGGTCGAACGGGGGAACCATGCGGCCGCCATGGCCGCGGGGGCGAATCCTCGTCGTAGAGCGAGGTAGCGCCGATTCACCGACGCGAGCCCGTCAGCTCACCTCGTAGGCGAATGAAACGAAACAGCTGAGGTGATGAGTCTTGGGCTCGGTCCATCGGGACCTTGCTTCCCATGACGTTTGGTCGCATTCGCTGCAGCGCTCACACGAGCGCCGTACCCGAGCGGGCATGCGCCCGGCCGATCACGGCCGTGGAGATGCTGCCGGCCGGGCCGCGCGACCTGACCGACCCCGAGGTCTGGCAGCGCTCGCGCTGGCGCGCGAACGCGCGCCGCGAGGCCGCCTCGACCGAGCTTCGAGTTCCGCACCCCCTCCCCGCGCGGCCTGTCGCTCGCCGCGCTGTTCAGCCTCGTCGGTGTCCCGGCGGTGTCGCTGGGCGCCGCGCTGGTCGACGCGCCCGACGGCGGAGGCCAAGCCGGCCGTGAGGCACCGCAAGGGCGGCGGAGTGAAGAAGCTGCAGCGCGCGCTGGGCATCGGCGCGGACGGCGTCTTCGGCCCGCAGACCAAGCGCGCCCTGAAGCGCTGGCAGCGCAGCCACGGCCTCACGGCCGACGGCATCGCGGGGCCCGCCACGCGCTCAGCGCTCGGCATCGGCGCGGGACCCGTGCTCAAGCGCGAAGGGCGGCGGGCGGCGGGGCAAGGCCCGCACACGCAAGGCAAGCTCCCGCGGGGGCGGCGGCGTGGCCGCCATGCAGCGCGCGCTCGGCATCCCCGCCGACGGCGTGTTCGGCCCGCAGACCGAACGGTCGCTCTGAAGCGCTTCCAGGCGCGCCGCGGCCTGGTGGCCGACGGCGTTGCCGGGCCCGGCAACGCGGCGGGCGCTCGGCATCGGCGCGGGCAAGATGCTCAAGCGCGGCGCCCGCGGTGGCGGTGGCGGCAGCTCCGTGATCCAGCGCGTGATCGCGGCCGGCAACCGGATCGCCCACAAGCCGTACAAGTACGGCGGCGGCCACGGCTCGTTCCGTGACTCGGGCTACGACTGCTCCGGCTCGGTGTCCTACGCCCTGCACGGCGGCGGCCTGCTGCGCGTGCCCGCGCGACTCGAGCGGCTTCATGCGATACGGCCGGCCGGGCCGCGGCAAGCACATCACGATCTACGCGAACCCCGGCCACGTGTACATGGTCGTCGAACGGCCGCCGGTTCGACACCAGTGCCGCGCGGCATCAGCGGCTCGCGCTGGACCGGCCAGGCGCGCTCGAGCGCCGGCTACACGGTGCGCCACCCCGCTGGCCTGTAGGGGTCGATTCCTCGAGCAGAGTGAGAAGTTCCACCGTATGGGTGGAAGATCGCACGTTGCTCCGCGGGTCGAAGCTCCACGCAACTAGGCTGGGGCCGTGAGCCCGGTCCGCCCGATGCTGCTCGTGGTCGGCCGTCGGCTGGAGCCCGAACACCATCGGCTGCGCGATTTCCTGACGCGCATCGCCCAGCCCTACGAGTGGGCGGAGGCCGGAGAGCCCGGAGGCGCGGCAGATCCTCGCCGAGCGCGGCCTCGAGGGGGCGAAGCTGCCGATAGTCGTCGACGGCGACGACACCTTCGAAGCGGCGACGGTCGAGGCGCTCGTGGCGGCGTGGCAGGAGAGCGATGGGCCGTCGAAGCGGGAGTACGACCTGGTGATCGTCGGAGCCGGGCCGGCCGGTCTCGCCGCCGCCGTGTACGCCGCGTCCGACGGCCTCTCGACGCTCGTGGTGGACCGCGACGTGCCCGGCGGCCAGGCCTCACACACCTCGCTGATCGAGAACTTCTTCGGCTTCCCCGATGGCATCGGCGGGGCCGAGCTGGCCCGGCTCGCCGGCCGGCAGGCCGAGAGCTTCGGCGCCGACCTCATCTTCATGCGCGGAGCCATCGGCCACGACAGCCGTGCCGACGGCCTCACCGTGAGGATCCAGGGCGACGTGGAGATCGAGGCCCGCGTGGCCATCGCCGCGCCGGGCATGGTCTGGCGCCGGCTCGACGTGGACGGCATCGAGGAACTGAAGGACCGCGGCGTGTACTACGGAGCCGGCCGCAGCGAGGCGGCGGCATGTGGAGATGAGGACGTGATCGTGGTCGGCGCGGGCAACTCGGCCGGCCAGGCGGTGATGAACCTGGCCGGGGCGGGCGCCCGGGTCACGATGCTGGTTCGCGGCGACGATCTCGGAAGGTCGATGTCGGCCTACCTCGTCAGGAGGATCGAGGCCAGCCCGCTGATCGACGTTCGCCTGCGCACCGAGGTCGAGGCCGTGACGGCCGACGGCGACCGCCTCTGCAGCGTGACGGTGCGCGACGCGGATGGCCGAACGGAGGTGCTGAACGCGCAGACCATGTTCCTCTGCCTCGGCGGCGAGCCCAACACGGGTTGGGCCGCCGAGAGCGGCATCGCGACCGACCCACGGGGCTACGTCCTCACCGGGCCCGACCTGCTTCACAAGGGAAGCCGTCCCGAGGGTTGGGCTCCGGCCCGCGATCCGCTGGCGCTCGAGACGTCCTCACCCGGCCTGTTCGTGGCCGGCGACGCGCGACATGGATCGATCAAGCGCGTGGGCGGGGCCGTCGGCGAGGGTGCGATGGCGGCCGCGCTCGTGCACCGCCGGCTCGAGGAGCTCGATGGGCGCATCCCCCCAGGCACCACCTAGCGGCCACACCGGCCGCTTCGCCCCCAGCCCCTCCGGGCGGCTGCACGCGGGCAACCTGCGCACGGCCCTGGTGGCGTGGATGAGGGCGCGCTCGAAGGGGGCGCGGTTCCTGTTGCGGATCGAGGATCTCGACCCGCAGCGCTCCAAGCCCGAGCATGAGGCTGCGCAGATCGCAGACCTGCGCGCGATCGGCATCGACTGGGACGAGGAGCCGGTCAGGCAATCCGAGCGCCACGACCTCTACGCCGAGGCGCTGGCGGAGCTCGATCGCCAGGGTCGCGTCTACCCGTGCTGGTGCACGCGCGCCGAGATCCGCGAGGCGGCTCAGGCGCCTCACGGCCCGCTGCCGGAGGGCGCGTACCCGGGCACGTGTCGTGAGCTGACGGCGGCGCAGCGAGCGGAGCGCGAGCACGAAGCGGGGCGGCCACCGACGCTGCGGCTGGACGCGCGCGCCGACTCCGTCGACGACTTCGTGCTGCAGCGCCACGACGGCGCCTTCGCCTACAACCTGGCGGTGATCGTGGACGACGCCGACCAGGGGATCGGCGAGGTGGTGCGCGGCGAGGACCTGCTGGAGACGACGCCCCGCCAGCTCCTCATCGCGGAGCTCCTCTCATTGCCCAAGCCCGCCTACGTGCACGTGCCACTGGTGACCGACGAGGAGGGAAAGCGCCTCGCCAAGCGCGACGAGCCGGGCATCGAGCCCGCGGTGATCGAGCGCATCCGCGCGGAGGCGGAGGCGATAGTGCGACGGCTGGACGCGTAGGGCTGGATACTCCGCCGATGCGTTGCCTGGGGGGACTGCTGGCGCTGGCGCTCGTGACGGCCGCGCCGGCTCACGCCGTGACCGACTGCCCCGGGACCGCCCCCGCGCGCACGATCCTCTCGGGCCAGGGCGTGCTCGAGTCGGTGATCGCCGACGACCGCGGCGGGCTGCTCTACACCGACAACACCAAGAACACGCTGATGCGCCTGGACCGCCCGGGCGGCACGCCGCGCCAGGTGGCGCCGCTGCCCAAGCCCGGTGGCCTGCTGCTGGAGCCGGGCGGCACCGTGATCGCCGGCTCCGGCAACGGCTTCCAGGAGGGCGCGCTCGGAAACGTGAGCCCGATGGCGAAGCTGCTGCGGATCGATCCGCGGACGGGCCGCACCACCACGGTGGCGACCGGCCTCCAGATGGCAAACGGCCTGGCGTACGACCTGGACCGCACGATCTACGGCTCCGACGACGTGGGCCTGCGCGGGATCGACCGGTTCCGCAACGGGAAGGTCGAGACCCAGTGGGCGGAGGTGACGTCGGCCAACGGGCTGGCCGTGGACCGCGCCGGGCGCTACCTGTACGCCAACCAGACCTTCGTGCCCGCGGCGATCGCGCGCGTGGACCTGCGCGACCCGTCGAAGGTCGAGACGTTCGCCCGCCCCGGGCCCGAGGACACCTCGGCTGGGCTCGACGGCATGACGATCGACCAGTCCGACCGCCTGTTCTCCGCCGCCAACGGCGGCGGGCAGCTCTGGCGGATCGGCACCGACCGCTCGATCTGCGCCGTGGCGCGCGGTCTGCTGCTGCCCAGCGCCGTCGCTTTCGGGGGCGGCGGGGCCTTCCCCGTCACCAGCCTCTACGCGGTCACGTTCTCCGGAAGCGTGGTCGAGGTCCCGCGGGCGCGCCCCGTCCCGCCCGCCGGAGCCCTGCCCGGCACGCGCGTGCGGCTGCGGGTGTCGCCCCGCCGCGCTCGCGCCGGCCGGCGCGTTCGGATCCGCCTGAGGGTGTGGTTCGAGCGCGGTGGACGGCTCACCCCGGCGCCCCGGGCGCGTGTCCGCATCGGGCGGCGCGTGGTGCGGCTGAACCGCCGCGGGCGCCGGACCCTGGGGCGCCGCTTCCGGAGGCCTGGGCGCGTGCGCGTCCGGGTGATCACGCGGCGCAGACCCGTCCCGGCTGCCACGATTCGGGTACGTCGATGATCGATCCCGGCACCCGCGTGGGGCACATCCATCTCAAGGTCTCCGACCTCGATCGCGCGGTGGCGTTCTACCGCGACGTCCTGGGCTTCGACCTGCAGCAGCAGCTGGGCAACGAGGCCGCCTTCCTGTCCGCGGGCGGCTATCACCACCACATCGGCCTGAACACCTGGCAGAGCCGCGGCGGCTCGCCGCCCCCTCCGGGCACCACCGGCCTGTTCCACGTGGCCTTTCTCTACCCCACGCGCGAGTCGCTGGCCAAGGCCGTCCAGGCGGTGATCGACGCCGGCGTGGAGCTCACCGGCGCGTCGGACCACGGGGTGAGCGAGGCGATCTACCTGAACGACCCCGACGGGAACGGCATCGAGCTGTACTGGGACCGCGCCAAGGAGGAGTGGCCGCGCAAGCCCGGAGGCGAGCTGGACATCTACACCGCACCGCTGGACCTGCAGGGCCTGCTGGCGCTGGCGGCCTGACCGTTACCGGACGGTAAGCAGCCTGAAAGCTGTCGGCCTCACCCTGGCGAGGGTAGGTTGACGAACAACAGGAGGTCGGTCTTGTCTCTGGTCCGAAGGGCTGTGCCGCTGGTTCTGACGTTTGCCGCGCTCGCACTGCCCTCCGCGGCGGTGGCCGCCCACGCTGGCCCGCTGGCCGCGCAGTGGCACTTCGATCAGGTCAACAGCCCCGGCGCCACTGACATCTCCCCCGACAGCTCGGGCCACGGCCTCGACCTGACGTCAGGCGACAACGCAACGGTCCTGGACGCTCCGGGCAAGTTCGGGAGCTTCCTGTCCGCCACCGGCAATCAGCTGCTCGCAACCCCGTCGGTCCCCCTGCTCAAGCCCCAGCAGGTCACCCTGCTCGCGTGGGTCAAGGCGCCGGAGCCGACCGGGTTCGAGGGCCAGATCGCCGGCCATCTCGAGAACCTCGAGCCAGTTCACCGGCTGCACGACCTCCTACAGCCTGGACACGCCCGCGAACACCGGTGTCCGCTTCCAGGTGCGTGGTCTCGGTCAGGACTACTTCTCGCCCAATTCCGGCCCCGGCATCTGGAACGACCAGTGGCACCTCGTCGCCGGTGTGTACGACGGCCAGCGAGTGCGCCTTTACGTGGACGGCACTCAGGTCGGTTCCGGGACGGTGGGCCCAGGGTCACTCGATCACGAGCCCGGGGCGGGCTTCTACGTGAACGGCAACGGAGTCGAGGAGTGCAGCAGCTCGCAGTTGAACGGCGGCATCGATGAGGTGCGGGTCTATCGCCGCGCCCTCACCGCGACCGAGCTCGGCCGCCTCGCGGCTACGCCGTCAGGCCCGAACGCGCCCGCGCTGGTAGCCGACTCACCGCCCCCGCCCCCGCCCAGCGGTGGAGCCGGCGGCGTCGAGGGGAACCCGGTCGCCAAGCTTGTCGTGCCCCCCAACGTACGGGTGGGCCGGCTGGCCACGATCAACGCGACGGGAACGGTGAACGCAAAGTTCCTGCGCTTCGACACCAACGACGACGGCAACACCGACGCCATCTGCCCCGGGCACGCGCCGGTGCTCGAAACGCGCCTCACGGCCGGCAGCAAGCGGATCACCGTCACGGCGCTGAGCTTCTCCGGGCTGGCCGCACGGGCCAGCGCCAGGACCTTCGTGCAGGGGCCCAAGGTCAAGACTCTGCGCGCCCGCAAGAGGCCGCCGGTGGCCTTCAAGTGCCTGCTGGACAAGACCAGGTACCCGAATCTGGACTCCACGGCGGCGGGTGACACCGGCGGCGGTGGCGGGCCCCCGGCGGGCTGTGCCGACACGATCCAGTTCGACTTCATCCAGGCGGTCGGCTGCCTGGACCGCGTGGACAGTGGCAGCGACATCCCTGCGCTGGAGCGCCCGATACTCGACGAGCTGGTGCGCTACTGGAACGCCAGCCCGCAGCTGCGCGAGGTGGTCCTCGGCCCGTGCAAGCGCGAGATCATCGCGGGCCTGCGGCCCAAGAACTCCTGTCCGCCGAAGGAGATCATCAACCGCAGCGGGGCCCTGCTGTTCGTGAGCTACATGGACCTCCAGGTGTCGCGCAGGCCGGTGCGGATCAACGGGCTTGACTTCATCCCGTCGCCGGGATCCGCGATCGTGCTGGCACCCCAGATCAGCCGCGTGGTCTCCTCGAACGCGCTCGTGAAGGCCGGCGTGATCCCGCTCAAGGCGGGCAGGATCAACCTTGACGTCGAGAAGGGGAAGCTGCCGGGCGGTCAGAACCTCCGCACCACCGTGCCGCTCGGCTCGTTCGATGCGAAGAGGGATCTCAAGCTCGCCGGGTTCCCGCTCAACGGTCAGATCGACGCGACCATCGGCCGGATCTTCGTGTCGCTCGGGCGCAACTCCAGCCCGAAGGCGATCCAGTGGCCGTCGTTTATCAAGGCCCGCCTCGCGCTTCCCACCGAGCTCTCGCTCAGCGGCGGCCAGCCGGCGACCTTCGCCGTCGACCTCACCACCGACAACACCGACGGCCTGCAGCTGAGCGACTTCCGTGGGCGGATCCCGAGCGTGTTCATCGGGCCGCTGCAGCTCACGAACTTCTTTGCGAACTACTCCAAGGCGGGAAAGAGCTGGAGCGCGGGGGGCAACATCATCCTGGGCGATGCCAAGCTCGGGTTCGCGCCGCCGCCGGCGCTGAACGGAATCGGCTTCCGGGACGGAAGGATCAGCCACGTCGGCGCGACCCTGAAGTTCGGCTCTCCGATCCCGCCACTACAGATCTTCCCCGGGGTCTTCCTCGACGAGGTCGGCTTCGGCATGCGCTTCAGGCCGACCGTGCTGCGCGGCGAGGTGGAGGTTTCAGCCCTCAAGACGGTGAAGATCCGAGGCGCGGTGCTGGTGGCGTTCCCGAGCGCCGGCAGGCCCTACACCCTGACCAGCGGCGACGCCGGGGAGGCGCCCGAGGCCAAGCCCTACTCCCTGGGCGGCGTCGGCGGGGCAGCTCTGGCGCCGCTGGTGGGGCGCACGTTCCGCGACTTCACGGTCGCCGCCGGTGGCACGGTGAAGCTGATCGCTCCCGTCATCAACGAGGAGATCCCGCTCGGAAACGGCTACTTCGTCTCCTCCGGGAGTTACGTCGGATTCGGCGGGCACATGAGCTACGGCGCCGCAGGATTCTCGGCAAAGGGACAGATCGACGGCGCGTACTCAACGTCAAGCAACCGCTTCAACCTCGAGGGCCGGGTGGAGCTGTGCGCCGCCTTCGGCCTGGCGTGTCCCAACGTGAGCGGCGTCGTCTCGAGCAGGGGGATCGCCGGCTGCGCCGGCATCAACATCAACCTGCTTCTTGGAGAGGTCCGCCTCAGCGTCGGCGCGGGCTACAGCTGGAGGGACGGCCTGACGATCTACCTCCTCGGCTGCGACATAGGCCCGTACCGGGCCCAGGTTGCGCGCGTGTCTCAAACGGGAGCGCGCACCGTCACGCTCGGCCGTGGCCTGCCGAACGCGATGATCCGGCTCGAGGGTAGGCCAGGATCGGCTCCCCGCGTGAAGATCACGACACCCGACGGGGATAGCGTCTCCACGGCCGCGCCCGGGCTCACCGGATCGCGCTCGCAGCGGCTGCTCGCGGCGCGCAACGACCCGGCCGGACTCACCTTCGTGGGGGTGAAGAAGCCCGTTGCGGGCCGGTACCGGATCGAGCCGCTGCCCGGTTCGGGGCCGATCACAAAGGTCGCGACGGCCAATGGCCTGGCCCCGGCCAAGGTCCGGGCAAGGGTCAGCGGATCGGGCGCCCGCCGGAGGCTCAGGTACTCGGTGCTGCGCCGCCCCGGTCAGCGGGTGACGTTCGAGGAGCGCGGGGCTGCCACCTCGCACGTGATCGGCTCCACGACGGGCGGCAAGGGATCCCTCCGATTCAAGCCTGCCGTCGGGCCCGGCGGCCGGCGCCAGATCGTGGCCCGGGTCGAGCTCGGCGGACTCCCGAACAAGAACCTCACCGTCGCCCGGTTCCGCGTGCGCGACACACTCACCCCCGGGAGGGTGAGCAAGCTGCGCGTGAAGCGCTCACGCCGAGGCGTGACGGTTCGCTTCAAGTCCGCCCGCAACGCGAAGCGCTACCAGGTGCTGGTGAAGCGGCGCGACGGGACCACGCGGCTGATCCGCACCCGGCGCCGCTCTCTCCGCGTCAAGCTGCCGCGGACCCAGTCAGGGCGTGTGTATGTCCTGGCGATTGGCCCGACCGACATGCTCGGCCGCCCGCGCAGCACGCGCTTCAAGTTCAACCTGAGGCCTGCCACGAAGTTCCAGAAGTACAAGCGCGGGCGTGGGAAGCTGCCCAAGCGCAAGCGGCGCGGCTAGGGCTAGAGCCGGTGTCCGCCGCGGCCTCGCGCTGGGCCTGGTCCACCTTCTGCACGACCTCCGGCGGGTTCGCCACCCCCGGAACTTGAACTCGAAGTCGGAGTCGCCGCCGCCGGCGGTGTCGAAGTCGACGGTGCCGACCTTGAGGATCCGCTCGAGCGCGGACTGGTCGGTGTTCACGTTCTGGACCCGCTCGAGGCGCGCCTCCTGGGTGCGGCGGGAGATGATCCCGCGCTTGATGTGCAGCCGGCGGTTGGTGATCGTGTAGGTGGTGGACATCCGCTTCAGGTAGCCGGCCACCACCATCAACCCGAGAGCCACCAGGGCGACCAGCGAGGTGACCCCGCCGGAGAACTCGTCACCCGCGGCGGTGACGGCCGCGGCAACGGCCGCGGCGAACGCCACGACCAGCAGCCCCTTGATGTAGAAGGTGAGCGTCGAGCGCCACGAGGGGTGGCCCTCGAAGAGAACGTGCTCGCCGGTCGACAGTTCCATCGCCGCGCAGCCTAACCTCTCGCGCATGGCCGAGCTGACCGTGTACGAGAAGCCCACCTGCACGACCTGCCGCAACCTCGTGACGCTGCTCGAGGAGAAGGGCATCGCGTTCGACCGCCTCGACTACCACGTCGACCCGCTCCCGCGGGAGAAGATCGCCGAGCTCGTCCGCAAGACGGGCGAGCCGGCCAGCGCCCTGTTCCGCAAGCGCGAGCCCGTGTACGCGGAGCTCGGGCTGGCCGAACGCGACGTCGGCGACGAGGAGGCGATCGACCTGATGGCGGAGCACCCGGCGCTGATGCAGCGGCCGGTGGTCGAGCGCGGCGACCGGGCGGTGCTCGCCCGGCCGGTGGAGCGGGTCCTCGACCTGCTCTAGAAACGAAAACGCCCGACCCGGCGGATGCCGGACCGGGCGCTCGCAGTTAGCCCTGGATTAGGACTGAGTGACGTTTACGGCCTTGGGGCCCTTGTCACCAGACTCGGCGTCGAAGTTGACCTTCGACCCCTCGGTGAGGGACTTGAAGCCCTCACCCGAAATCCCGGTGTGGTGCACGAAGAGATCCTTGCCCCCATCGTCGGGGGTGATGAATCCGAACCCCTTCTCGTCGCTGAACCACTTCACGGTGCCTGTAGGCATGTGGAATTCCTCCACGTTTCTTGTTCTCGTGCTGCGTACGCGGAGGATGCTTTGGAGCAACGACTGCGAGCGCCTGCACTTCTCTATCGGGCTCATGGCCCGACCTTACGAGGGCAACGCTAGCGCAGAAGTGCCGACAGTGCCTGCCAATTGGCGTCATGGTCGCGCCCCAGCGTGAGCCGCCACACCCGCGCGCCACGCAGGCCGGCGGCGCAGCAGGCGGCTCTGGAAGCGGCGATCCCGGCCTTTCCGGCCACGTCGCGCATGCCGCGCTGGAGCACAAACTCCATTCCCTGGTAGACGCCCACCCCCACCACCGCCTCGCGGAACATGGCCGCCGCCGCCGCGCGGCGCTGCAGCGGCTCCAGCGACGCCGTACGTGCCCAGCGAGCGGCGGCCGACGACGATGTGGCGAAGCGGCCGCGGCTCGGTCTCGATGTGATCCGCGAACGCCTCGAGGTCGAGCACCAGCTTCGGGTGGAACTCCATCCGCTCGATGCGGCGCACCCCGGTCGTCGGGCAGCGTCTCGGCATCGGTGGCGTTCACGCCGATCCGCAGCGGGAACGGGTGGAGCGCGCCGCGGCGGTCGAGCAGCGGGGTGTCCTCGGAGAGGATGGTCACGCGGTCGTCGCGAAGCGCGCGCACCGCCAGGGTGCTCTTGCCCCCTCCCGAGGGGAGCATCACCGCCACGCCCCCGTGCGCGCCCGAGAGCGCGAGCGCGTGCAGCGCGCGTGAGCCCGCGGCCGGTCGAGGTGCTCGCCGACCCGGGACAGCAGGTAGAGATACGCCGCCTCGTGCACGAGGTGGGCATCCTCGCCCTGGACCGTCGCGGTGCCGGCGCGCCTATCGACGACGCACAGCGCCTTGCCGAAGTAGTCGACCACCTGGCGGTGGCCGTCCGAGTAGACGACGTTGCGGGGGGTGACGAATGAGGCGTCGAGCGCCCCGAGCGAGTCGAAGTCCGGCGGCGCGGCGTTCGACGACCACGCGCTCGGCATCGGCCGCGACCGTGGTCTGCGCCGAACCACGCGAAGTCCTTGGCGACCGAGTCGACGACCTCCGGCCACTCGCCCTCGATCCGAAGATCGAGCCCGTAGACGTGGAGCGCGCAGGTGGACGGCGGGGCCGCGACGTTCATGCGGCGCAACCCTAGCCGCGAACAGGCGGGAGCCTGTGAGCGGGGTTCTCACCCGACCGGGTGACCGCATCCTGCGCTAGGGTCGCAGGCCTCTTGGACGCCCTTCGCCTCACGGCAATCGTCCCGGCCACGGATCGGGCCGGACACGCTCGCCGACATGCCGCGAAGCGATCGAGGCCGCCCATGACGGCCCCGAGGAGGTCATCGTGATCGAGGTCCCGCGGCACTCGGGCCCGGCGGCGGCCCGCAACGCGGGCTCGCTGCTCCGCGTCGGGCGACATCCTCGTGTTCGTCGACGCCGACGTGGCGGTGCACCCCGACGTCTTCCAGCGCATCCGCGCGAGCCTTCGCCGACCGACCCGGAGCTGACCGGGATCTTCGGCTCCTACGACGACTCGCCGGCGGTCGACGGCGTCGTCGCCAACTTCCGCAACCTGCTCCACCACCACGTGCACCAGGGAGCGGCGGGCCCCGCCTACTCGTTCTGGGCGGGCCTCGGCGCCATCCGCCGCGACGCCTTCCACGACAGCGGCGGCTTCGACTCCGACCGAGTACCGCACGCCGATGATGGAGGACATCGAGCTGGGGATGCGCCTGGTGGACGCAGGCGCGCGAAGATCGTGCTCGACCCGGAGCTGCGCGCCACGCACATGAAGTCCTGGTCGCTGCGCGACGATGGTGCGCACGGACATGAAGGCACGCGGCATCCCGTGGGTCACGCTGCTGGCGCGCCGCGGGCAGCTCCCGACCGCTCTGAACCTCGCCTGGCGCCACCGCATCAGCGCGCTGGCCACCGTCGGCGCCGTCGCGGCCGCCGTCCGGGCGGCGGCCCAAGGCCGCGGTCGCGCTGACGGCGTGTCAGCTCGCTCTGAACGCTCCCCTCTACTCGCTGCTGCTGCGCCGGCGCGGCCCGGCCGAGGCGGTCGCGGGCGTCGGGCTGCACGCCGTGCATCAGCTCACCGCGGTCGGCCTCCGTGCCGATCGGCCTGGCGATCTACATGCGCGACCGCAGCAGCCGGTCAGCCGCCGGCGTGGGCGCACACGGTCGCGATCGGCAGGCCCCGGCCGCCGCGGATCGGCCCGATCCGAACCGGCGTGAGTCAGACCCGCCGCGCGGCGGACCTGCTGGTCTCGCTCGGCACCGCCGACATGCGCGTGCGCTACGGGCGCGGGCCGTGGCAGTTCTTCAAGTGGCTGGCCGACCCGTTCTTCGTCACCGGGGTCTACCTGGCCCTGGTGGCGCTCGTGCTCAACCGGCCCGGCGGCGAGCCGGGCCTGAGCGTGGCCTGCGCCGTGGTGCCGTTCCAGCTCATGATCGCGACGGTGGTCACCGTCGCTGGACTCCACCCGGGCGCGCGCCACGATCATCGGCAACATGGACTTCCCGAGGGTGTTCCTGCCGGCCGCGTCGGCCTTCACGGAGTCGATGGCGTTCGTGGCGAGCAGCGTGCTGCTGGTGCTGATGATGGTCGTCTACCTCGTCGCGCCGACCGTCGCGATCGTCTGGCTGCCGCTGGTGGTGCTCGTGAACCTCGCGCTCGCCGTCGCCGTCGCGTACCCGGCCGCGCTGTTCGCGCTCTGGTTCCCGGACCTGCGGCCGTTCCTCGTCTCGGTGATGCGGACGCTGTTCTTCCTCGCGCCCGGGCTGGTTCCGCTGAGCCAGATCTACGGGTACACCGACGACGTGCTCAAGCCAACCCGCTCACCGGGCTGTTCGAGTCCTACCGCGCGGTGCTGCAGTACGGCGAGGCGCCGGAGTGGTGGATGCTCGTCTACCCGCTGGTGTTCGCCGGGGTGCTTGTCGCGGTCTTCATCCCGCTCTACCGCCGCGAGGCGCCGCACCTCGCGAAGGTGCTCGAATGACGGCGATCCGGCTCGAGGGCGTGGGGGTGCGCTTCGCCTTCGACCGCCAGCAGCGGCCGATGACGCCGATCGCCGCCAAGTTCCGCCGGCGCACCACCACGGCGTGGGCGCTGCACGACCTCGACCTGGTGATCGAGGGCGGGCGAGAGCATCGCGCTGATCGGGCCCAACGGCGCCGGCAAGACCACGCTGCTGCGGGTGCTCGCCGGCGTGCTTCCGGCCGACGCCGGCACCGTGCTCATCGACGGCGGGTGGGCTCGCTGCTCTCGATCCAGGCGGGGGTGACGGCCCTGCTCACCGGCCGCGAGAACGCGATGCTGCTCGGGGTGCTCACAGGGCTGCACGCGCACGGAGTCGCGCGCGGCGCTCGACGAGGTGCGCGAGCGCAGCGGGCTCGGAGAGGCCTTCGAGCATCCCGTCTCCAGCTACTCGCAGGGCATGCGGGCGCGCCTCGGGTTTGCCGTCGTCGACCGGCTCGAGCCGCGGGTACTGCTGCTCGACGAGGTCCACGAGGCCCTGGATCACGAGTTCCGGCGGGGTATGGAGGAGCGTGCGCTGGAGATCGTCGACAAGCGGCGGGATCGTGGTTGCGGCCGGCCACGATCACGCCGAGCTGTCGCGCCTGTGCGAGAACGCGCTGCTGCTCGAGGACGGCCAGGTGACCGCGCGCGGGCCGCTCGCCGAGCTGGGAACGTTCGAGCGCGCATGAGCGGCTCCGCTGCTCCTCGTCGACACGCCGTATCTGCTCTACCGGGCCTTCTACGGGCTGCCCGACAAGATCAAGGGCGCGGACGGGCGCCCGGTGAACGCGCTGCTCGGCACCGTCAACACGATCCTCGCCCAGGCCGACGAGCAGGAGGCGCGCGCGGTGGCGTGCTGCTTCGGGCCGGACGCCGCCGAGTACCGCACCGACCTGTACCCCGCCTACCACGCCCACCGCCCGCCGATGCCGCGCGACCTCGCGCACCAGTGGAAGCGAGCGCCGGACCTGATGCGCGCCTTCGGCTGGCACGTCCACGAGCACGATTCGCTGGAGGCGGACGACCTGCTCGGCTCGCTGGCGCAGGCGGAGGAGAAGGCGGGCGGCGACGCGCTGATAGTCACCGCGGACCGCGATCTCTTCCAGTGCGTGACCAAGCGGGTGAACGTGCTGCTGTTCGGCGGCCGCGGCAAGGAGGGGCCGCCGCGGATCGACCCCGCGGAGGTGAAGCGGCGCTACGGCATCCCGCCGGAGCTGGTGCCCGACTTCATCGCGCTGCGCGGAGACCCCTCGGACGGGTTGCCGGGCGCGAAGGGCATCGGCGAGAAGCGCGCCGCGGAGATCCTGGCCCGCACCGGGTCGCTCGAGAAGGCCCTGGAGGGCGCCGCCGAGGACGGCCCGCTGGGCCGGGACCAGGATCTGCTGCTGGCGTTCAAGGACATCGCGACGCTGCGCCCGGTGAAGGTCAAGCGCCCCAAGGACGCCGCCACCGACCGCAAGGGCGGCGCGGAGGCGGCGAAGAAGCTCGGCATGAATCGCCTGGCCGAGCGACTGTCCGCTCCGGACTAGTCCGCCTCGAACAGCTCCACGCCGTCCTCGCGCATCCGGTCGGAAATGGATGTCCGCGTACAGCTCGGGCGGGAAGGCCAGCCGCGGCGGCCCCGTCTTGGTGGCGAGAGCAAACAGATGATCTCGCCGCCCGGCCAAGGGCGGCAGGTACGCGAGCCGGCGCAGCCCGCGCTCCAGCGCGCCGCCCCGCGCGTAGGCGTCGAGGTTCACCGCCTCCACCTCCGCCCGGAAGTTCGCCTCACGTAGGACGAGCGCCAGCTCGGCCGCGGTCCACTCCCGGTTGTGGCGCGCCGTGGGCGCCGTAGCCCGAGTACGTGCCGTGCACGTTCTGGCCCTTCAGCATTCGCGCGAGCTTTCTCGCAGCGAGGGCGTTGGGAGTCGCAACCAGCAGCGCTCCTCCGTCCCGCAGCACGCGGTTCGCTTCCCGCAGCAGATGGCCGGCGAGTAGCTGAGGTGCTCGATCACCTCGCAGCAGAGCACGAGGTCGAACTCACCGTCGGCGAAGGGCCAGCGCTCGCGTTCGGCATCGAACACGCGGTGCTCCAGGCGTTCCTCGCGCCCGGCCCAGTTCAGGGCCAGCTCCTGCCGGGGCGGTTCCTCGAACGGCACCCACGGGTCCGCGTTGGCGGTTGCTGGTCACCACGTCGCGACCCTGCTCGAGCAGCAGCTGGGTCATCACGTAGGGATCCGCGCCCAGCTCGAGCACCCGTTCTCCCGGGACGTCGTGCAGGCGGTCGGAGCGTCTCCGCGAGGCGGCCGCGGCTGCGATCGAGATAGTGCGCGACGTCGTGCGGCCTGCCGGCGAACTCCTCGCCGCCTCCGTCGCGGTGCACCGTGCGCGCGGTGAGGCGGTCCATGTCGGCATGGGACAGGGTGCGGCGGGGCTGCATGCCGCCAGATCATGGCGGCCCGTAGGCTGCCCGGCCATGAGCGCACTCGAGAATCGCACCGTGATCATGTCCGGCGGCAGCCGCGGCATCGGACTGGCCATCGCGAAGCGGGTCGCCCGCGAGGGCGCCCGCGTGGCGCTGCTGGCGAAAACCGATCAGCCCCATCCCAAGCTGGAGGGCACGATCCACACCGCGGCCGAGGAAATCGAGGCCGCCGGCGGGGAGGCGCTGGCGATCGTCGGCGACGTGCGCGACGAGGAGCGCGTGAACGCCGCCGTGGCCGAGACCGTGGAGCGCTTCGGCGGCATCGACATCGTGGTGAACAACGCCAGCGCGATCAACCTCGCCCCCATGCGCGACCTCGAGCCCAAGCGGCTCGACCTGATGCTCGACATCCAGATCCGTGGAACGTTCCTGCTCACCCGCGCGGCGCTCCCCCACCTGCGCGAGTCCGATCACGCGCACGTGCTCTCGCTCTCACCGCCGCTGTCGGCCGACCCGAAGTGGCTGAGGGGGCACTCGGCCTACACGGTCGCGAAGATGGGGATGACGATGATCACCCTCGGCGTGGCCGCCGACGAGGCCGAGGCCGGCGTCGGCGCCAACTGCCTGTGGCCGCGCACGCTGATCGCCACGGCCGCGGTACAGAACCTGCTCGGCGGCGACGAGGCGATGCGCCGCGCGCGTACACCGGAGATCTACGCCGACGCCGCGTACGAGGTGCTCCAGCGTGACCCGCGCGAGTGCACGGGCAACGCCTACATCGACGACGAGGTGCTGGCCGAGGCCGGGGTCACCGACCTGTCGGGTTACCAGGCGGACCCCAGCGGCGAGCTGGCGCTCGACCTGTTCGTGGACGGCTGGCCCTAGGCCGGCGAAGCTGTGGGAGATCTTCCACCAAGTGGTGGAAGATCTCACACCTGCTCGCCTAGCGCCGGGCGTCGTCGAACTCGCGCGTGAGCCCGAGGTCCGAGGCGATCCGGCGCATGTCGCGCGTCTGGTCGCCCATCACGAAGCTCACGCCGATGCCGGTGCGCCCGGCGCGGCCGGTGCGCCCCGTGCGGTGGACGTAGGCGTCCCGGTCCTCGGGCGCGTCGTAGTTGATCACGTGGGTCACGTCGGGCACGTCGATGCCGCGGGCGGCGACGTCGGTGGCGACGAGGGTGTCCACGCGGCCGGACTCGAAGCTCGCGAGCGCCTTCTGGCGCTGCGACTGCGACTTGTTGCCGTGCATGGCGACCGCCGTCACGTTGTGCGCCTTGAGGCGCTTGACCAGGCGGTCTGCGCCGCGCTTTGTGCGGACGAAGACCAGCGTGCGGTCGGCATCCTCGGACTCCAGCTCGCGCACGAGGGCACCGAGCTTGGCCTGGTGATCGAGGTGCACGAAGCGGTGCTCGGTGTCTGCCTGCTTCTCGGCCGCCGGGCGGTGCTCGTGGCGACGGGCGTTGCGGGTGTAGGCCTTGGCGACCTTGCCCACCGCGCCCTCGAGCGTGGCGGAGAAGAACAGCGTCTGGCGATCGGCCGAGACCTTCGACACGATCCTGTCGACGGCGGGCTTGAAGCCCATGTCGAGCATGCGGTCGGCCTCGTCGAGCACCAGATGGCGCACGTGCTTGAGCGATATGGCATTGCGCTGGAGGAGATCCTCCAGCCGGCCGGGTGTGGCGACCACGATGTGCGCACGAGCGGCGCGCTTGGCCTGGGCCTGAATGCCCACGCCGCCGTAGACGGCGGCGACGGACAGGGCGCGCTCGTTGCAGATCGACTGAACCTCGTCCACGATCTGGCATGCCAGCTCGCGGGTCGGGGCGAGCACCAGCGCCGCGGGGCGGCGGGACTCGGGGTCGATCATGTCGGCCAGGGGAACGCCGAACGCCAGCGTCTTACCGCTGCCGGTCGGGGACTGGGCGAGCACGTCGTGGCCCGCCAGGATGTCGGCGATCACGAGCTTCTGGACCGCGAAGGGCTTTTCGAATCCGCGTGCGGCGAGTGCGCGCACGACGGTTTTTGACACGCCGAGATCGGCGAAGGACTGCTGAGACATAGAACTACAACTCCTTGTGTACGTCGGGGAGATCCAGCGACCCCGGACGCGCACTTGAGCGCAGCTAGGAACGGAACCTCACGGAGACCCGATTGGTCTCCGAACGTCTGGGACGGTAGCAGGCCGGCGTTTTTCCCTGCTAGTCCCGATTTTTCTGGCCCACGCCCTTGAAGAACGTGTACGCGAACGTGCCGTCCGCCTCGGCGGTGCGCTCCAGGTCGCGGATGCCCTCGTCGAAGCGATCTGCGTCGAGCATCCCGGCGGCCATCGCGGGCTCGCGGACGCCCGCGACCATCGCGGTGAACGTCCTCAGCGTGAACCCCTCCACCATCTCCGGCCTGCCGGCGTCCGCGTAGACGGCGAGCGGCCGCACGCTCACATCGGCAAAGCCCGCGTCGACCATCAGCGGGTAGACCCGCCGCCCGATGAGCGAGTCGCCGCCCGCGTCGCGCTGGAGATCGATCAGGCACTGGATCGCGGCCTGGGCGGCTTCGCTGTCGGGGTGGAAGTAGGCCGACCCGTGGTCGCCCTCGATGACGGTGATGGTGCCGCCCGGCTTGAGCAGGCCGCTCAGGGTCTGGAGCGCCTCGACCGGTTGAGCCAGGTGCTCGAGCACGAAGCACACGAAGACGTGGTCGAACGACCCCGCCTCGAACGGCAGGTCGAAGATGTCCGCCTGGCGGAACTCGACGTTCGAGATCCCGGCCTCGCCGGCCTTTCGCTTCGCCTCGGCGAGCGATTCCTCGGAGACGTCGACCGAGGTGATGCGCGCCTCGGGGCTGCGCTGGGCCAGGGTCACGGTCTGGGCGCCCACGCCGCACCCGGCCTCGAGCACCGTGCTCCCCGCCGGATAGGCGGTGTCGGAGTGCAGCAGCTCGACCAGCGTGCCGGCCTGGTCGGCCAGCCGCTCGCTCTCGCGCGGGTCGTAGCCGTGGACGTAGGCGTTGCTCACGCCACCACGCGCAGGTGGCGGAACGGCCGCGCGCGCAGCTCGCGCACCACCTGATCGACCAGCGGGCCCTCCTCGCGCACCTCGCCCTCGGTGACCGCGTCGATCACCGTGCGCTTGCGCTCCAGCAGCGTGGCCATCGTCTCGTCGATCGTCTCGGGGGCGAGCAGGTACCACGCCGTGACCGCGCTGTCCTGGCCGATGCGGTGCAGGCGATCCTCCGCCTGGTCGTGGCGCGCCGGGGTCCAGTCGAGCTCCACGAACGCCACGTTCGACGCGCGCGTGAGCGTGATGCCCTGCGACGCCGCGCGCATGGAGCAGACGATGAGCTGCGGGCCGTCCTCCTCCTGGAAGGCGTCGACGGCGGCCTGGCGCTTCAGCTGGCTGTCCGAGCCCAGGATGTGCACCGCGCCGGGGAAGCGGCCCACGAGCTCCTTCTGGATCGCGATGTGCTCCGCGAACACGACCAGCGGCTCGCCGGACTCGAGGAAGTCCGCGATCCACGCGAGCGCGGTCGGCATCTTGCCGGTGGCCGCGAGCTGGCGCAGCTGGTTGAGCCGCACGAGCTGCTCGGCCCGCAGCGCGGCGGCCACCTTGGCGTCGATGGTGCGCAGGTCGAGCGGAAGCGTCTGAAGCCAGGCCACCACGTCCTTCTCGGCCAGCCGGTACTCCGCCTCGTTGGAGAGCAGCACGGGCACGGTGTCGTGGAGCTTGGCCGGCAGCTGGGGCAGCACCTGCTTCTTCGTGCGGCGCACGTAGCAGTGGGCGCGCAGGTTCCAGTGCAGCCGGTCGTCGCTGCCCGCCTTGCGGAAGCGGCGCTTCAGGCGCGCGCCGCTGCCGAACTCCTTCAGCCGACCGAGCACGCGCAGCTGGGCCACCAGCTCCTCGGGGCGGTTGAGCACCGGCGTGCCGGTCAGTGCCAGGCGCAGCGCGCCCTCGGGCAGGGCGCCGGCCAGCGCCTGCGCGGCCTTCGTGCGGCGCGCCCGGGCGTTCTTCACGTAGTGCGACTCGTCCAGCACCAGCGCGCGCGGCGCCCGCGCCATGAGGCGCTCGAGGTGGGCGTCGAGGATGTCGTAGTTCAGCACCAGGATCTCGGCCTCGAGCGCCTCGCGCGCCCACTCGCCCTCGCCGCGGCCCTCCAGCAGCGCGACGCTGCGCCCCGGCAGCCAGATGCCGGCCTCGCGCTCCCACATGAGCTTCATCGACGCCGGGCAGACCACCACAGCCGGGAACGCGTCGTCGGCCTCCAGCGTGGCCAGCGCCTGCACGGTCTTGCCGAGGCCCTGCTCGTCGGCGATGAAGGTGCGGCGGCGCTCGAGCGCGTAGCGCACACCGGCGCGCTGGAACGGGTGCAGCTCGCCGCCCAGCTCCAGCTCGAGCTCGGCGTCCTCGGCGTACGAGAGGGCCACCGTGGCGGAAGCGCGTGCGTGCTCGGTGAGCATCTCGTCCAGCTGCTCGCGCGCGGCGTCCTCGAAGGCGATCGCGGGGTGGTCGTCGGCGAAGCCCTGAAGCGCCTCGGCCAGCGCCGGGTCGGCCGGCACGGCGAACTTCCAGGAGCGCCCGCGGTCGAAGAACCGGCCGGCACGCTCGAACGGGCGGCTCTCGGGCAGCTTGCGGAACGCGTCGACGGGCGACAGGTCCCAGCCCGGGATGAGCGCCAGCTGCGGTTCGTTCTGCTCGTCGAGCTCGAAGTCGATGGTGGCGGCCGGCGGCTTCCGGCCGGCGACGATCTCGTCGCGGGCGTCGCGGGCCAGGTCGTCGAATTGGGTGCCCTCGGCGTCCTTCAGGCGCTGCACGGACTCGGCATCGAGCGGAAGCAGATCGAGGCCGGAGTCGGTGCGCCGGGCCCCGTCGAGCTCCTCCGGCCGCTCGCCCGACATCGTGCGGATCACGAAGAAGCCCTCGCCATCACGCGCGGTGAGCGAAACCAGCCCGCGCCACTTGCCCGAGTCGCTGAGCCAGGCGAGCACGTCCTCGCGCGGCTCGATCTGCGGAAAGCGGGCGAGGATGGAGGTGACCGCCGGGCCGTTGCGCGGGTCGGCGGGCACCCGCCAGTGCTTGCGATGCCAGTCAAACCAGCGCCCGGGGATCTGCTTCACCGCATCGTTGAGCTCGTCATCGATGGGGAACGAGAACACGAGCTCGGCGTTGCGAGTGCCCTCCTCGCGCAGCCAGACCTCGCCGCGCCGCGGCTGTTCGGGACTCTGATCCGCGGGAAAGGCCAAGCTGTCCAGCATAGCTTCGGCCCCCGCGCGCAACCGTCTACCGTTGCCGACGCCCATGGCCCGCCGAGAAGACCTGCGCAACGTGGCCATCGTGGCCCACGTGGACCACGGCAAGACCACGCTGGTGGACGCGATGCTGTGGCAGTCCGGCGCCTTCCGCGAGAACCAGGACGTGGCCGACCGCGTGATGGATTCCACCGACCTGGAGCGCGAGAAGGGCATCACGATCCTCGCCAAGAACACCTCCGTTCGGTACGGCGATGCGAAGTTCAACATCATCGACACGCCCGGCCACGCGGACTTCGGCGGCGAGGTGGAGCGCGGGCTGACGATGGTCGACGGAGTGCTGCTGCTGGTGGACGCCTCCGAGGGCCCGCTGCCCCAGACGCGGTTCGTGCTGCGCAAGGCGCTGGAGTCGCGGCTGCCGGTGATCCTGGTGGTGAACAAGGTCGACCGGCCCGACGCCCGGATCGCCGACGTGGTGGACGAGGTCTACCAGCTGTTCCTCGACCTCGACGCCGACGAGGAGCAGATCGAGTTCCCCATCGTCTACACCAACGCGAAGGCGGGGTGGGCCGCGCTGGAGGAGGGGGTCGAGGGCACCGACCTCGGCCCGCTCATGGACCTGCTGCTGGAGCGCATCCCCGCGCCCGAGTTCGATCCCGACCATCCCCTGCAGGCGCAGGTCACCAACCTCGACGCCTCCCCGTACGTGGGCCGCCTGGCCCTCTGCCGCGTGCGCCACGGCACGGTGCGCAAGGGGCCGATCGCGTGGTGTCGCGCCGACGGCACGATCGAGCGCGCCGAGCTCACCGAGCTGTACGTGACCGACGCCCTCGACCGGGTGGACACCGACGAGGCCGGGCCCGGGCGAGATCATCGCGGTGGCCGGCCTGCCCGACGTGACGATCGGCGAGACGCTGGCCGATCTCGACGACCCGCGGCCCCTGCCGGTGATCACCGTGGACGAGCCGTCGCTGTCGGTGGTGATCGGGATCAACACCTCCCCCCTCGCCGGCCTGGACGGGTCGAAGCTCACCGCCCGCCAGGTCCGCGACCGCCTCGACCAGGAGCTGGTGGGCAACGTGTCGATCCGCGTGGTGGACACCGAGCGCCCCGACTCCTGGGAGGTGCAGGGCCGCGGCGAGCTGCAGCTGGCGGTGCTGGTGGAGCTGATGCGCCGGGAGGGCTTCGAGCTCACCGTGGGCCAGCCGCAGGTGGTGACCCGCGAGATCGACGGCAAGGTGCACGAGCCGGTCGAGAGCCTGGCGATCGACGTGCCCGAGGACTACGTGGGCGTGGTGACCCAGCTGCTGGCGCTGCGCAAGGGCCGCCTCGAGCAGATGATCAACCACGGCACGGGCTGGGTGCGGATGGACTACCTCGTGCCCGCGCGCGGGCTGATCGGCTTCCGCACCGACTTCGTGACCGAGACGCGCGGCACGGGCATCCTGCACCACGTGTTCGACCGCTGGGAGCCGTGGGCCGGCGAGGTCCGGACGCGGCCGTCCGGGGCGCTGGTGGCCGACCGCCGCGGTCAGACCGCCTCGTTCGCGCTGTTCGGCCTGCAGGAGCGCGGCGCGCTGTTCGTGGGGCCCGGCGAGGAGGTCTACGAGGGGATGATCGTGGGAGAGAACGCGAAGCCCGAGGACCTCGACGTGAACGCCGTGAAGGAGAAGCAGCTGAACAACATCCGCTCGTCCACCGCCGAAGTGCTGGTGCGCCTGGTGCCCGCGCGCAACCTGTCGCTGGACCAGGCGCTCGAGTTCCTGCGCGAGGACGAGTGCGTGGAGGTCACACCCGAGACGGTGCGCCTGCGCAAGGTCGAGCTGGACAAGGGCAAGCGGGTGAAGCTCACACGGAAGGCCAAGACGGGCGCGTGAGCACCACGGGAGTGAGCGCTCCTCCGGCCTATCTCGAAGAGCTGCTCGAGCGCTTCGATGCCACGGCGTTCCACGCGCCGCGAGGCCGGGCGCGGATCCGGCTGGAGGTTGAGGACAAGGCATCGTGGGACGCCGTGATCGACGGCTCCAAGGCGGAGCTCGTGGAGTCCTCGGGCGAGCCCGACTCGCGGCTGATCGCCGACGCCGCGACCTGGCGCCGGATCGCCAACGACGTGCGCGGCGGGATGGACGCCTACCAGCGCGGCAAGCTGCGCGTGCGCATGAACCTCCACCTGGGCGTCGGGCTGCTGGCGGCCACGAGCTCCAACCGCGGGCCCGGGCGAATGCGCTTCGACGCCGTGAGCACCCGCATCGGCGACCTCTCCTACGTGGAGGCGGGCACCGGGCCGCCGCTGCTGGCGCTCCACGGCCTCGGCGGCACCAAGGCCTCCTTCCTCCCCACGCTCGCCGCCCTGGCCGAGACGCATCGCGTGATCGCCCTCGATCTGCCGGGCTTCGGCGAGTCGGCCAAGCCGATCGGCGCCGCCTACGACGCGCGCTTCATGGCCCGGTCGGTGATCGCGGCGATGGATGGACTGGAGATCGACACCGCCCACCTGGTGGGGAACAGCATGGGCGGACGGGTGGCGCTGGAGGCCGGTATGCGCCATCCCGACCGTGTCGAGCGGCTGGTGCTGCTCTGCCCCGCCGTCGCGTGGCTGCGCGACCGCCGCTACGCCGGCATCGTGCGCCTGCTGCGGCCCGAGCTGGGCCTGCTCCAGGTCACTCCCCGGCCGGTGGTCGAGGGCGTGGTGCGCCGGCTGGTGCCGGGCGCCTCCGACGGCTGGGCCGCCGCGGGGGTGGACGAGTTCCTGCGCTCCTACCTCACCCCGCGCGGGCGGGCGGCGTTCTACGCGGCGGCGCGCAACATCTACCTCGACGAGCCCGACGGCGACGAGGGCTTCTGGTCGCGCCTATCGGGGTTGGAGCGCGACTGCCTCTTCGTCTGGGGCGCCCACGACGGCCTGGTGCCCGCCGGGTTCCGCCGCCACGTGGAGGAATGGCTGCCAGGGGCCGAGCACCTGGTGCTTCAGTGTGGGCACGTGCCGCAGGTGGAGGTCCCGGCGCAGACCCACCAGGCGATGCGGAAGTTCCTGGGCGCCTAGGCCCGCTCCGCCGCCAGCTCCACGAAGTAGTCCAGCGCCTCCGGGTTCTGCAGGGAGTCGCGGCTCGCCGCCTTCTCGGCGGGCGTCCCGGTGAGGATGCGCTTCACCGGCACCTCCAGCACCTTGCCGGACAACGTGCGGGGGACCTCGGCTATCGCGAACACGTCGTTGGGCACGTGGCGCGGGGAGCACTCCTCTCGGATGCGGCCGGCGAGCTGCTTGGTGAGCGCGTCGTCCAGGTCCGCGCCGTCGCGCAGCACCACGAACAGGGGCATCCAGTTCTCCTCTCCCTCGCGCGGCACGTCGACCACGAGCGCGTCCACGATGTCGTCGAGGCCGAGCACGGCGCGGTAGATCTCGCTGGTGCCCATGCGGATGCCGCCGCGGTTGATGGTCGAGTCCGAGCGCCCGTAGATGATCGACGTGCCGCGCTCGGTGATCTCGATCCAGTCGCCGTGGCGCCACACCCCCGGGTACATCTCGAAGTAGCTCTCCCGCAGCCGTGACCCGTCCGGGTCGTTCCAGAAGTAGATCGGCATCGAGGGCATCGGCTCGGTGATCACCAGCTCGCCGACCTCGCCGGTGAGCGGCTTGCCCTCCTCGTCGAAGGCCTCGACCTTCGCCCCGAGCGCGCGCGCCTGCAGCTCGCCGAGGTGCACGGGCAGCAGGGGGCAGCCGCCCACGAAGGCGGTGCACACGTCGGTGCCGCCGGAGGTCGAGAACAGCCAGGTGTCGTCGCCCACGTGGTCGTAGACCCACTGGAAGCCCTCAGGCGACAGCGGCGAGCCCGTGGAGCCCACGCTGCGCAGCTTCGACAGGTCGCGCCCCGCGCCCGGCTCCACGCCTTCCTTCATGCACGAGGCGATGTAGGCGGCACTGGTGCCGAAGCAGGTCATCTGCGTCTGCTCGGCCAGGTCCCACAGCACGCCCAGGTCGGGGTGCCCGGGGCTGCCGTCGTAGAGCACGATCTCCGCCGGGGTGAGCAGCACGCCCACCAGGAAGTTCCACATCATCCAGCCGGTGGTGGTGAACCAGAACACGCGATCGCGGTGCTGGGCGTTGAGGTGCAGGTTCAGCTTCTTGAGGTGCTCGAGCAGGATGCCGCCCTGCGAGTGCACGATCGCCTTGGGCAGGCCGGTGGTGCCGGACGAGTAGAGAACCCACAGCGGGTGGCCGAAGGGCAGCCGCGCGAACTCGAGCGGACCGCCGCCCGCGAAGTCGGCGGGCCAGCCGTGACCGTTCAGGTAGCCGAACTCGACCACCCCCACCCCGCCGCCGATCTCCTTCGCGATCCCCTCCACCACCTCGCGGCGATCGAAGTGCTTGCCGTTGTAGCTGTAGCCGTCCACCGCCAGCAGCACCTTCGGCTCGATCTGCGCGAAGCGGTCGACCACCGAGCGCGCGCCGAAGTCCGGCGAGCAGCTCGACCACACGGCGCCGATCGAAGCGCACGCCAGGAACGCGGCGATCGTCTCCGGGATGTTCGGCATGTAGGCCACCACGCGGTCGCCGGGGCCGACGCCGCGGGCGCGCAACCCGGCGGCGATGCCCGCGGTCATGGCGCGCAGCTCGCCCCACGACATCGCGCTTGCCTCGCGCAGCTCCGAGGCGTGGTGAATGGCCGTGGCCGAGTCGTCCTTGCCGCGGAAGATGTGCTCGGCGTAGGAGAGCGTGGCGCCCGGGAACCACTCGGCGCCGGGCATGTCCGGGTGCCCGAGCACGGTGCCGTAGCCGCTGTCGCCGCGGACGTCGAAGAACTCCCAGATCGAGGCCCAGAACGCATCGAGCTGCTCGGTCGACCAGCGCCACAGCGAGTGGTAGTCGGCGTGCTCGATGCCCTTCTCGTCGGCCAGCCAGCGCATGTAGCGCGCCAGCACCGTGCGGTCCTTGAACTCCTCCGTGGGCTCCCAGAGGACGGGCGGCGTGCTCATCGGCACGGACCCTACCTGGGGTTAGACTCGCGCCGGATGACGAGCAAACGCGACGAGGAGCGGGGGATCTCCGGCAGCGCCTCCACGCGCGCGAGCGTTGGGGTGGCGGGCAGCGCGCGCACGCGCCGCAGCACGGCGGTGGCCGGCAGCGCGGACACACGCGCGAGCTCCGCGGTCGCGGGCAGCGCCGCAACGCGGAACAGCGTCGCCGTCACCGCAAGCGCGGGGACCGTGGGCAGCGCGGCCGTGGCGGTCAGCGCGGGCACGGCCGCCAGCACCGGCGTGTTCGCAAGCGCTCTCACCTTCGGCGGCGCCGGCATCGCGGCCTGCGCGGCCACCCTGCTGTGCGTGGCGTGCCGCCGCTGCGTGGCGTGCATCGCCTGCGTGGACTGCGACGAATGCGCCTTCTGCGTCGGCTGCGTCGGCCTGCGCGGCGAGCGCTTCAGATCCGGCGGGTTCGGCAGGCGCGGACGCTGGCGCTAGCGCCTCGCAATCACCCTTGACTTAAAGCGTACTTGAGGTTGTACGGTCGTTCACATGACCACCGCTACCGCCTCACTCACACCCAGCGCACCCCATCCATTGCCGTTCGCGCCGTCCCTGCACGTGCGCTCGTTTCTGCTCCCGCGCGAGCAGGGAAACGTGCTCGTGTACAGCACCGACGGGCTCGCGACGGCCTTCCCGGGCACCGACATCGCCCGCCACTACCTCGGCCACGGCCACGAGGCGATGTTCGCCTCAGACCCGGTGGACGCACCCGTGTTCGTGCACGAGGCCGATCGCAAGGCGGTCGGCGACGCGCTCGACGTGCGCGCCACGTTCTCCCGCCGCCACACGCTCGATGACGACCTCGAGGTGATCCCGATCCCGGGCCACACTCCCGGCTCGACGGCGTACCTGTGGGACGACGGCCGGCGCCGGTACCTGTTCACCGCCGACTCGATCTACCTCAACGGAGGCGAGTGGGTGGACGGCATGCTGGACTCCAGCGACCGGAACTCCTACCTGAGCAGCCTTGAAGCGCTGCGCGAGGAGGAGTTCGACGTCCTGGTGCCCTGGGCGGCGCCCGCCGGCGAGTCGTGGTTCGCGGAGACCGATCAGGCCGACACCCGTCGCCGGATCGACGCGCTCCTCAAACGGGTGAGTCGAACAGCCCCAGCTGGCCCATGATCGTCGCGACGTCGAAGTAGACGCGCTCGCACACGATCCCCGCGTCGTCGTCGAACTCGAAGATCGCGAGCGTGCGGCAGGTGAACTCCTTGCCGGTCGGCGGGATCCCCCGTAGCGGCCCATTGTGGGTGCCCTTGAGGTCGAACTCGACGATCACCGAGTCCTCGGCGTGGTGCATCTTCACCAGCTCGTTGCGCTGGTCGGGGAACGCGGTCCGCGACTCCTCGAAGTAGCGCGACACCTCCTCGGGCCCGTCGTACACGTCGCCGGTCGGGACGATCTCGTAGCGCGGGTGCGTGAACGTGCCCATCGTCCGGTCGAACTCGTGCACGTTCTCCGACTCCATGTGCTCGCGCACGACAGCCTCGCGGCGCTCCCGAAGGTCGCTCATGCTGCGGGCTTGTAGATGCTCACCACCGCGGCGCCGCCGAGGCCGATGTTGTGCTGCAGGCCCACCTTCGCGCCCTCCACCTGGCGCTTGTCGGCCTGGCCGCGCAGCTGCCAGGTGAGCTCGGAGCACTGCGCCAGGCCGGTGGCGCCGAGGGGGTGGCCCTTGGAGATCAGCCCGCCGGACGGGTTCACCACCCACTTGCCGCCGTAGGTGGTGTCCTCGGAGTCGACCAGCTCGTGGCCGTGGCCCTCCTCGGCCAGGCCGAGGGCCTCGTAGGTGATGAGCTCGTTGGCCGAGAAGCAGTCGTGCAGCTCCACCACGTCCACGTCCTCGGCGGAGACCTGGGCCTCCTCGTAGGCACGGTCCGCCGCGGTCTTGGACATGTCGTAGCCCACGACCTTGATCGCGTTGCCGTCGGCGAAGGTGGAGGCCATGTCGGTGACCATCGCCTGACCGACGATCTCCACCGCCTGGCCCCACAGGTCGTGCTCGTCGACGAAGCGCTCGCTGGCCACGACGACAGCGCCTGAGCCGTCGGAGGTGGGCGAGCACTGCAGCTTGGTGAGCGGGTCGTGGATCATCTTCGCGTCCTTGATCTCCTGGAGCGAGTACTCGTCCTGGAACTGCGCGTAAGGGTTGTTCACCGAGTGCTTGTGGTTCTTCCAGCCGATCCACGCGTAGTGATCGGGGGTCGAGCCGTAGCGATCCATGTGCTCGCGGCCCGCGTTGCCGAACATCTGCGGGGCCGGCGGCGACGCCTCGGGCTCGCGCACCTTGAACATGGCCTCCGCGTGCTTGTCGATCGGGTTCGTGCGGTCGGTGTACTTCACGCCGAGCGAGCCCTTCTCCATCTTCTCGAAGCCCAGCGCCAGCACGCAGTCGGCAAGGCCGCCCTTCACCGCCTGCCGCGCCATGTAGAGCGCCGACGAGCCGGTGGAGCAGTTGTTGTTCACGTTCACGACGGGGATGCCGGTGAGGCCAAGCCCGTAGACCGCGCGCTGCCCGGAGGTCGACTCGCCGTAGCAGTAGCCGACGAAGGCCTGCTCGATCGCGTCGTAGTCCACGCCCGCGTCCTCGAGCGCCTTGCTGCCCGACTCCCTGGCCATGTCCGGGTAGTCCCACTCCTTCGCCCCGGGCTTCTCGAACTTGGTCATGCCGACACCGATCACGAAGGTTCTGTTCATGGCGGGAAGCCTACGGGCTAGGAGGCCCGCGAAGCGGGCCGTTCACTGCGCCAGGATGGCGCCATGGCTCTCAGAGGTGAGGGCAGGATGCCCTCACGGGCTACTCAAGACGGCGGGTTGGCGCGGCACGCCGGTTCTATCGGCAGCACGCCTGAGCATGGCCCAGGCGCCCAGCGCCGCAGCCATCGCGGCGACCGCGCCCAGCACGAGCCCGGCCCGCGGGCCGGCCGTGCCGGCGAGCCACCCGGCCAGCGGGCCGCCGATCGGCGTGGAGCCGAGGAACACCACCGAGTAGAGCGCCATCACCCGACCGCGCATCGAGGGCTCGACCGCCAGCTGGAGCGTGGAGTTCACCCCCGCCGCGAACGTCACGCTGGCGGCGCCGGTGAGCGCCAGCGCGATCGCCGCGAGCGTGAGGGTGGGCGCCAGCGCCGCGAGCAGGGTGCAGAGCCCGAACGCCGCGCTCGATCCGATCAGCAGCTGCGGGGACACGCGCCCGCGGCTGCCCGCGACCAGCGCGCCGACCACCGAGCCGGCGCCCATCGCGATCACGAGCGTGGCGTAGGCGCCGGGGCCGCCGTGGAACGAGAATCGCGCCATCAGCGGCAGCAGCACCTGGAAGTTGAACGCCAGCGTGCCGACCAGGGCCATCATGGCCAGCGGCACCGCGAGCGCGGGGGTGGCCGCCACGTAGCGCAGCGCCTCGCGCAGCGCGCCGCGGCGGCGGCGGGTCGGGACCGGGCCGCGTGAGCTCGGACGGCCTCATTCGCCGCAGCGCCACCAGCATCGCCGCGAAGGTGGCGGCGTTCACCAGGAAGCACGGCTCCACACCCACCGTGGCGATCAGGATGCCCGCCACGGCCGGGCCGGCCATGCGCGCCATGTGCACGAGCGCGCTGTTGAGGTTGACCGCGTTCACCACCCGGTCGGCGCCGACCATCTCGATCACGAAGCTCTGGCGCGTGGGGTTGTCGACGGCGAGGAACGAGCCGCGCAGGAACACCAGCGCGAACACCATCCAGGGCTCGACCGCCCCGGCGCTGACCAGCGCCCACAGCGCGACGGCGGGCACCACCATCGCCGCCTGGGTGACCATGAGCAGCCGGCGCTTGTCGAAGCGGTCTGCCAGGACGCCGCCGAAGGCCCCGAACAGCAGCAGCGGCGCGAACTGGAGCGCGGTGTTCACGCCCACCGCCAGCGCGCTGTCGGTGAGCTGGAGGATGAGCCAGGTCTCGGCGACGATCTGGACCCAGTTGCCGCTCAGCGACACCACCTGCCCGGTGAAGTACCGGCGGTAGTTGGGCACGCTCAGGGAGGCGAAGGGGCGCTGGAGCGCGGCGGTCACTTGCGCTCGTCCTCGAGCATGCGCTCGAGCACGTCGGCCGCGCGCTCCAGCGCGGCCAGATCCTCGGCCGGCAGGTCTCGCAGCCGCCGGGCCAGGTAGACGTTCTTGCGCTTTCGCAGCCGCCGCAGCAGGTCGGCGCCCGGGCGCGTGATGCTGAGAAGGGCAACGCGCCGGTCGGCCGGGTCGCCCGTGCGCTCGACGAGGCCCTCTGCCTCCAGCCGCGCAACCACCCGCGTGGCGGTCGGGCGCTGGATGCGCTCGGCGTCCGCCAGCTCGCTGGGCGTGAGAGGGCCCCCGCGCTCGATCGTGGCCAGCGCGGACTGCATCGAGGGGCTGAGGTCGGTGCCCGCCTCCTGGCGCAACCGCCGCGCGGTGCGCGTGACGGACAGCCTCAGGCGGGCTGCGAGTTCGGCTGTGGTTGGCGGCTTGCTCAGTCATTAGCTTCGGTAATTACCTTAGCAAATACTCCACGGGCTCACAAATGAAGAGGAGTAATCTTGCTCGCCCTCGTCATGTGGGGCTCGCGCCGCTCCACCCGCAGCGTGCCGCTCTCGCGCCAGACGCCCGCCATCATGGCCCCGCCGGTGCCCTCGGAGGTGAGGTGCGCAAGCGCGGTCTCCGTGACGGCCGCCTCGTCGACCGGCCCTACGGCCGGGCGAGATCACCACGCTCACCCTCGTCAGGCCGTCGGCGTCCTCCTCCTCCACGAATTGGTAGTCGGTGGCGGCCCCTCCGAAGCGCTGCGGCAGCACCTCCTCGATCAGCGTGATCAGCGTGCTGCCCACGAACGACATGCCCTCGCTGGTCAGCTTGGAGTGGTTGCGGATCGTGTGGACGTGGGTCGTGTGGCCGAGCTGCGCGACGGGGCAGCCGCAGTCGCGCTCCTCGACCACGCCGTAGTCATCGGTCTCGAGGTTCAGCATGAGCTTCGTGCTGATGGGCAGCAGGGTGGTGAAGAGCAACAGGCCGATGCTGCCGCCGCCGGCCATCTCGCGGTCTCGCTGGATCAGCGCCACCCGGTCGGTCACCACGTGCACGTCACCTGGCTCAACGGGGTCCGCGCACGCGATGCCCAACTGCCCCCCGGCCTCGGACATGTAGTAGTTGCATGCCCCACGGCAGCCGGCGGCCTCCACCACCGCGGCCTTCCCGGGCGTATAGGGCTCCCCGCCGCAGCGGAAGAAGGTGCCCGAGATGTCGAGCCCGTGGCGCTCGGCAGCCAGGCACGCCCTCACGGCGGAGCTCGGCGTGGCCTGGAGGAGGGCCGGTGTGCCCCTCTCCCTTTTCTCCGCCAGCCACGTTGCGACCGTGAGCGCCTCGTCCGGCGGGGTGTAGACCGGCCTCGGGATGGGCCGGCGGGCGGCTCTGCTGGCCGCGACGGTGAAGGCGGTGAACACGGCCGACCGTGTGAACGGCGCGCCCCACTGCGTGCGCGTCTGGGAGAACCACCGCTCCGCGGGCGCGCCGAGCTTGTAGGTGGTGAGCACGTTGTTGATCCCCGCCACGCCCGGTGGCACGGGGTACCAGACGGCGATTGGGCGTCCCTCGAGCGCGAAGGCCTCGCGGAACAGGAGCTGGTAGGCCGCGCCATTGGCGATCGAGTCCAGGTCGACCGCCACGCGTATCCCCGGAGATCGCGTGCCCCCGCTGCGGCCCTCGTAGTGCTTGGGGACGAACGGGTTGTCGAAGCCCTCCGGGTCGACGTCGAGCCGGAGGCTCCCGCGGATGATCGGCTCCTTGCCCTTGGCCTCCTCGATCGAGACCCTCACCCCCTCGTCGTGAAGCCTGGAGAGCGCCCCTTCCAGCCCCTCATGCTCCACGAGCGCCGCCACGTCGCCGTGCTCGGCCCCGGCGTGGCGGAGCAGCTCACGGAACGGGGTGCGCGGGTTGCCGTAGATCCCGACGTCGAGCGTGTGAAGGAACGCCCGCTCGCGGTCGGCGAGCTGGTGCCGCAGGGAGCCGAGGCAGTCCTCGCGCGTTCTGGGCGATCGCAGCCACGGGCCCAGCGTCCGCGCGTAACGACCGAACGCGGCCGCTCGCTTCCTCACCGCCAGAAGCTCATGTCCCACAGGTCGCCGAAGGGAGCCGTCTTCTCCACCACCTCGTGGGTCTTCCAGAACTCCAAGTCCCGGGCGTACTCGGACGCGGTGTACGGCCGCTCGCGGCGCGGCCAGAGGTCGATCGACCGGTGATAGTCGTAGACCTTGCCGGCGATCGCGTCGGAGCCGTCGAAGAACGGGCCCTTCCCGGCCTCGGCCACGAAGGCCTTCCGGCCGCCGGGGCCGTACACGGCGGCGAACCCGTCGAGCATCCCGTCCACGAAACGCCGGATCTGCTCGGGGTTCTCGCGCAGGCGCTTGCCCGAGACCGCGAAGACGCCCTCGGCGGTGATCGGCGAGAGGTCGCTCAGCGCCCCGAGGTTCTTGTGCCGCGCGAACTTATCGCCGGCTAGCTGGAGGTCGATGTACTCCAGCACCGCGGCATCGACCTTCCCGCGCTCCAGCGCCACCAGCCGTTCCGCGGAGTCCCCGGCGGCCACCAGCTTGGCGTCGTCCTGGCTCAGTCCCGCCTTGGCGAGTACCGCGTCCGCGAGGGCGCTGTTGGTGCTCTTAAGCCCGAAGACGGCGATCTTCTTCCCGCGCAGGTCCTCCGGTGAGTCGATCCCGGGCCGCGCGATCAGCTGCCACTGCGGCACGCGCTGACACGTGAGGATGACCTTAATGTCCGCCCCCTCGGCGGCGGCGGCGATGGCCGTGCGGTGGGCCATGGTCGCCACGTCGACATCCCCTCGTAGCAGCGCGGTGACGGCGTTCTGAGGGCCGTTCAGCTCCTTGAGCTCGACCTTCGGGCCGCCCTCGCGCTTCATCCGCTTGTAGGCGATCCGCTCGGCGTTGTCGGTGGCGTCGAATCCGAACGCGTATCCCACCCGCACCGGCGCGGAGGCTGGACGATCATCCTCGCCGCATCCGCGCGACGGTGGCGGCGGCGGCGAGCACCGCCGCCAGGGCGAGCGCCCTCACGCGCGCCACCGGGTGACGCGGCGCTCCAGCGCCACCACGCCTGCCGAGAGAACGATCCCCAAGAGCGAGATCGTAACCACGACCACGAGCACCTTGTCCATGCGGAAGACACCCGCGTACCGGACGATCAGCCCGCCGAGCCCGGTGACGGCGAACAGGATCTCGGCGAGCACCATCCCCTTCAACGCCCGGCTCGCCCCGATGCGCAGGCCGACCATCACGAAGGGGAGGCTGGCGGGCAGCACCACCTTGCGCAGGAGGTCGGCGCGGCTGGCCCCGAAGCTGCGGGCCACGTCGAGGTAGACGTTGTCGATGTTGCGGACGCCGGCGTTCGCGGCGAGCAGGATCTCGAAGACGCAGAAGAGAAAGACCACCGTGACGCGCGATCCCAGGCCGAGCCCGCCCCAGGCGATGATCAGGGGCACGATCGCTGCGACGGGCACCACGTACAGGGCCGCGACGAATGGGTCCAGCACGCGGCCGGCGGTCCGCCACCACCCCATCGCCCATCCGACCCCCACCCCGGCGACGACCGCCAGCGCGTAGCCCAGCAGCAGCGCGGCCAGGCTGTCGCCCAGAGCCGACTGGAGCTCGCCCGAGGAGATCATCTCCCGCGCGGCGGGGACCATGGCGCTCGGAGGCGCGAACGCGAGGCCCGAGGAACTGCGACCCACCACCTCCCAGGCCCCCAGCAGCGCGAGCAGGAGCAGTAACTGGAACAGCCGGATCCGTGGGGAGACGTCGCCAAGGATCCGGGTGCGCAGAGGGATGGGCTCGCGCATCACCCGGGCGGCGTCCACCTGGACCCGCTCGGCCTCGCGCTCCTCCGGGGTGATCAGAGCAGGTTCCACAGGCTGCTCCTCAACTCACGGAAATGCGGGTCCTCGAGCACGGCGTCCACGTCGCGGGGCCGGTCCAGCTCCACCTGGACGTCGGAGACCACCCGGCCGTCGCGGAGCAGCACGACCCGGTCCGACAGCGTGAGGGCCTCGTCGAGGGAGTGGGTGACGAAGACGACCGTTCTGCGCTCGCTCTCCCAGATGCGCAGGAGCTCCGCTCCAAGGCGGTGGCGGCTGATGGCGTCGAGGGCGGCGAACGGCTCGTCGAGCAGCAGGATCGGCGGGCTCACCGCGAGGGCTCGCGCGAGCCCGGCGCGCTGGCGCATGCCCACCGAGAGCTGGCTCGGGTAGTGGTCCCGGTACTCCGTGAGCCCCACCAGCTCGATGTGGTGGTCGACCAGCCGGCGGGCCTCCTTCCCGGTCGCCAGGCCCGACAGCTCCAGGCCGAGGCGCACGTTGCCCTCCACCGTGCGCCACGGATACAGCGCGCTGTCCTGGAACACGATCGGGCGGCTCGGGTCGGGCGCGCTCACACGGTCGCCCTGCACCCGCACCTCGCCGCGCTCGGGTGCGAGCAGGCCGGCGATCATCCGCAACAGCGTCGTCTTGCCGCAGCCCGAAGCCCCAACGACGCTCAGGAACTGGACCTCGGGGACCTCCAGCGAGAGATCCTCGAAGACCCGCGTGGTGACGCGCTCGGACCCAGACCGGGTGACGAAGCTATGCGAGACGTCTTGGACCTGAATCACAGCGCGCCACCCTAACGGCGGCGAAACGCCATGATTGGGGCTTTCGGGACGCATAGAGGGGTGAAAGCCCCAAGCGAGCCCAGTTTCACCCCCTTCACTGCCCGACGGCGCCCTCAGGGCGCCGGGCGGACCTGCTCCTAACCCTCTAGTTCACGCCGTCCGGGTCCTGCGTCCGGATCCACTCGCGCAGGCCGTTGTCGGCCACGCGCGCGTAGACGCCCGGCTTGCCCGCGCGGGCGCAGCCCTCGCCGAAGCTGGTGGCGCCCACCACGCGGCCACCGGCGAACAGCGGCCCGCCGGAGTCGCCCTGGCAGGTGTCGACGCCGCCCTGCGGGTAGCCCGCGCACACCATCGTCGCGGCGTCGAAGTTGCTGTAGGCGCCGGCGCAGTAGGCGTCGGTTGTGATCGGCACCTGGCCCTCCTGGAGGGTGTTGGGGGCGCTGCCGCCCTCGGTGGTCACGCCCCAGCCGGAGATCGTGGCCACGGTGCCCGCCGACCAGAGGCCGCGCTCGCCCGCGCCGGCAACCTTCGTGGGCGCCTTCACGGAATTGCGCGAGAGCTTGAGGATCGACACGTCGTTGCTGTCGCCGATGAGGTAGTTCGGGCTGATCGCCACGCTGCGGACCGGCACCTGCTCGCCGTCACCCGAGTGGTAGCTGCCGACCCGCACGGTGATCAGCTGGGGCGGGTAGGCGGCCGGGGAGCCGAGGCCTGCGCCACCGGTGAGCGAGCCGCAGTGCCCGGCGCTGAGGATGGTGTCGGGCGAGATCAGCGTGCCCGTGCAGCCGAACGCGCCGAAGGTGATCTCCGCCACCGAGGGGTACTCGCCCGGCGAGACGTCGTTCCCGCCGACGATCGCCATGGCGGGCGATGCGGAGAGAGCGAGGATGGAGCCGGCGACAGCCAGCACGGACGAAGCCTTTCGACGAAGCAAGATGAAACCCCCTGTTGTGTACCCATCCGCGGGGAGTCCCGCGGCCCGTGCCGAGAGGGTAAAGAGCAAGCGGCGCGAGGCGCGCCGGTAGCCGATTAGGGTGACGCGCCGTGGAAGACACCTCCTTCTTCGCCACGGTGCTCCTGCCGATCGCGCTCGCCGCGATCATGTTCACACTCGGCCTGACGCTCAGGACGGCCGACTTCCGCCGCATCGCCACCGAGCCACGCGGTGTGGCGATCGGGCTCGACGAACCTGCTGTTGATCTCACCGCTGCTCGCCTTCGCCGTGGCCACGATCTACGACCTCGAGCCGGCGCTCGCGGTGGGGCTGGTGCTCCTGGGCGCGTCGCCGGGCGGGACGATGGCCAACCTGCTCACCCACCTCGCCCGCGGCGACGTCGCACTCTCGGTGACGATGACCGCGATCAGCAGCCTTGCCGCGGTGATCACCGTGCCCACGTACCTCGCGCTGGCGGTGAGCCATTTCGACGCCGGTGTGGCAGACGACGTGAGCATGGGCGGGGTGGTGGCACGCGTGTTCCTGATCACGATCGTCCCGCTCTCGCTCGGCATGTACTACCGCGCGCGAAGCGAGGCCAAGGCGATGGCGCTCGAGCCACGGCTCAAGAAGGTGGCGTTCACGGTTTTCCTGCTCGTGGTGATCGGCGCCGTGGCGAGCGAGTTCGAGACCATCGCCGACAACTTCGGGATCCTCGCGCTGGCGGCGCTCACCCTGAACATCGCCGCGATGACCCTCTCGTTCACGATCGCCCGCGTGGCGAGCCTCAACGACCGGCAGGCCACGGCGATCGCGATGGAGCTGGGCGTGCACAACAGCGACGCTCGCGATCGCGGTCGGGTCCTCGATCGACGACGATGCTGAGCATTCCCGCCGCGGTCTACAGCGCGTTCATGTTCATCACGGCCGGCCTGTTCGCGCGCCTGATGTTCCGCCGCAACGGGGGCTTGTGACACAACCCGTGCCCGCTGAGGGAGGATGACCGTGTGGCCGACCCGACCCTCAGTGCACGATCGTTCTTCCGCGACCCGCGCTCGTTCGTGGCCCAGCACGGAAACGGCCGGCGGCTGCTGCGCCTGCGCTCCGCGACGGGGGGGTTCACGCTTCTGCGCGATCCCGACGACATCTGGCGCGTCCTGGTCACGGACGGTAGCTCCTTCCGCCCGGGCAAGTGGAAGCGGCGCGCGAGCCGCTTCGTCGGGCCCACGCTGAACACCCTCCATGGCGAGGAGCACCGCGAGCGCCGGCGAGCGCTCACCGCCGCGCTGTCCCGCCCCCGGATCGAGGCCTGCGCGGCCGGGCTCGAGAGCCAGAGCGGCGGATGCCGCCGCCGGGCTCGCCGCGGGCGAGCGGGTGGAGCTGCGCCGGGTACTTGACCCGCTGTCGCTCGCGATGGCCGGCGACGTTTTGCTCTCCACGGACCTGGGCGACCGCGCGCCGGTGCTGGCCGCGCACCTGAACGAGGTGATGACGTCGGTTCCGCGGCTGCTGCCTCCGCTTCCGGGAACCCGCCACGGCCGGGCGCTCGCGCGCACGGAGCAGTTCGTGGACGGCGTCGTGGCCGGCCGCCGCGACTCAGGTGGCGAAGCGGACCTCGTCTCCGCGCTGCTCGCCGCGGACCTGCCGGATGCGACGGTGCGTGGCGAGCTGATCGCCTTCCTGCTGGCGGCGATGGATGAACCGCCAAGCGCGCTGGAGGCCGCCTTCTACCTACTGGGACGACATCCTGAGGCCGAGGCTCGCCTGCACGCCGAGCTGGACTCGGTGCTCGGCGGGCGCCCGCCCGCGCTGGCGGACCGGCCCCGGCTGCCGTGGCTCGACGCCGTACTGCGCGAGGTGCTGCGGCTGTATCCGCCCGCGCGGCACATCGACCGCTGCCCGGTGCACGACGTGGAGGTGAACGGGGAGCATGTGGCCGCCGGTGCCAACATGGTGATCAGCCCCCTGGTCACGCACGGAGAGGACGAGCTGCACGAGCGACCACGCGACTTCGACCCCGACCGCTGGACACGGGCCGGCCGCGACGGGCGCCGGGGCACCTACCTGCCCTTCGGCGCGGGCGTGCACACCTGCATCGGCGAACCGCTGGCCCGAGCCGTGATGACGCTCGGGCTGGCCGCGATCGCGCAGCACTGGCGCTTCGAGGTTGATCCGCATGCGCCGGAGCCGAGCCCCGCGCGCCCGCGCTCGAGGCGCTGGTGGTGGCGCGGTGAATCGCCGGCTCGACCTCGTGGACGCGCTGATCTACGCGGACGGCTTCGATTGCGCGCTCACCCTGGGGGAGGTCTGGCGCTACGGCCCCGTGGAGATGGACGCGGCCGACCTGCGCGATCAGCTCGCTCACCATCCGGCGGTGGAGGCCGCGAGGGTCTGTACGCCCTCACCGGCCGCGAGCACCTGATCGACGAGCGGCCGCGCCGCCTCGCCCGGGCCCACGCGCTCCAGCGCCGCGGACGGCGCGTGGCGCGGATCCTTCGCCACCTTCCGTTCGTCCGTGCGCTGGCGCTCACGGGCTCGCTTGCGGCCGACGACGCGCACGAGACGGCGGACGTGGACCTCATGGTGATCGTGGCTCCGGGGCGCCTGGCGACGACGTTCCTGCTGCTGGGCCCCGCATCGACGCTGATGCGGCGGCGGCTGTTCTGCCCGAACTACTACCTGTCCGAGGATTGCCTGGAGATCGAGCCGGCGAACCCCTACGTGGCGCGTGAGCTGGTCCAGGCTCGCTGCCTCGCCGGTCCCATCACGGGCCTGCGACGGTCCAACCCGTGGCTGGCACAGGCCTTTCCCAACGCGGGTCCCGGGGACACGGAGCTGCCCGGCGGAGGGAGGCTGCAACGGGGAGTCGAGTGGGTGCTCGGCGGCCGCCTCGGTGACGCCCTCGAGCGCTTCGCCGCGCGCGTGGCGCGCTCGCGGCTACGAGCCCACTACGGGGGCCGGGTGCCCGGCGACGTGGCGGCCGCCCTGAGCTCCGGAGCCGCGCTGCGCTTCCACGGCCTCCACACCGATGAGAGCATCGTCGCCCGTTACGAGGCGCGCCGCGCGCAGGTGGCCGAGATGCTGGCGAAGGAGCTCCCATCCGCGACGACTTCCTGACCTTCGGGCGTCCCGACATCGGCGAGGAGGAGATCGCCGAGGTGGTCGACACCCTGCGCTCGGGCTGGATCGGCACCGGTCCGCGCACCGAGCGGTTCGAGGCGCTGTTCGCCGAGTACGTCGGCGCCCCCCACGCCGTGGCGGTCAGCTCCGGCACAGCGGCGCTTCACCTCTCGCTGATCGCGGCTGGGGTCGGCGACGGCGCGGAGGTGATCACCACGCCGATGACGTTCCCCTCCACCGCCAACGCGATCGTGCATGCGGGTGCGACGCCCGTGTTCGCCGACGTGGACGCCGCCACCGGCAACATCGATCCCGAGCGAGTGGCGGCGGCGATCACGCCGCGGACGGCCGCGATCCTGCCGGTGCACTACGCCGGGCGGTCGTGCCGGATGGACGCGCTCGAGGAGCTGGCCGCGACGCACGAGCTGCTGCTGATCGAGGACGCCGCGCACGCGGTGGGCGCCGCATTCGGAGACCGGCGCATAGGCGCCATCGGCGCCGCCACGTGCTTCTCGTTCTACGTGACCAAGAACCTGGTGACGGGCGAGGGCGGCATGGTCACGACGGCCGACCCGGCGCTGGCGGCGCGCGTGCGGAGGCTGTGCCTGCACGGGATGGACCGGGACGCCTGGCAGCGCTTCTCGGTGCACGAGTTCCGCCACTACGAGGTGATCGAGCCCGGGTTCAAGAGCAACATGACCGACCTTCAGGCCGCGCTGGGTATTCACCAGCTCGCCAAGGTCGAGAGCGGGCTCGCGCGCCGGCGTGAGATCTGGGCGGCGTACGACGAGGGACTGTCGGACCTTCCCGTGGAGCTACCGGCTGCAGAGGAGCCGGGCAGCGTGCACGCGCGGCATCTCTACTCGGTGCTCGTGGAGCCGGGACGACCCAGGGACGGCGTGCTCGACGCACTGATCGGCCAGCGAATCGGCACCGGTGTGCACTACCGGCCGGTGCACCTGCACCCCTACTACCGCGAGCGCTTCGGGCACCGCGTCGGCGATTTCCCCAACGCCGAGGCGATCGGGGAACGCACGCTGTCGCTGCCGCTGTCGCCAGCGCTGACCGAGACCGACGTCGCCGACGTGCTGGAGGCCATGGCCAAGGTGCTGTCGAGGGCGAAGGAGCCGGCGTGAGCACCGGGCGGCCAACAGTCGCCCACGTGAACTACTCGTTCTTTCACTCCACGCAGTCGTTCATCTACTTCTACCTCGCGAACCTGCGCCGCGTGCACCCGATCTGCCTCACGCGCGAGCGCGAGTCCCCGCTCATCCGGGCCGACGTGCCCGAGGCGCTGCGCGGCGACTTCTACGCGTTCGGAGGACGCGAGTCGCGGCTGTGGTCGAGGGGCACCGACGTGCGGCGCGCGCTCACGCGGCTGCCCGGCGGAACGGGCGAGCGGGCGCTCGGAGTGCTGCAGCGGCGGGTGGTGCCGCTGGTGCGTCCGGACTCCGACCCGGCCTTGTTCGTGGACTGGGCGGAGCGGTTGATGGGTGAGCGCGACGCCGAGCTGATCCATGCCTACTTCGGGCCGGTGGCGTGGAGGATGCTCGAGCTGCGCCGCCGCCTGGGCATTCCGCTGGTGGTGTCGTTTCTCGGCGACGAGGTCGCGCCTTCGCTGAACTCGTGGTGGTCGTGGTGGATCGGCGGCCCCGACGGCGCCGCCGACTGGCCGGAGCGCATGCGCGAGCTCTTCGACGAAGCCGACCTGCTGCTTGCCGAGGGACCCCACCTGCGCGATCGGCTGATCGAGCTGGGGTGTCCCCCCGAGAAGGTCGAGGTCCAGCGGATCGCCATCCCGGTGGCCGACCTGCCGTTCCGCGCCCGCACCGCACCGGCCGATCGCCCGGTGCTGATGTTCGCTGGGCGCTTCTGCGAGCAGAAGGGCGTGCTGGAGGCCCTGGCGGCGGTGCACGCCCTCCAGCTCGAGGGGCGGGACCTCGAGTTCCGGATGATCGGCGACGACACCCTCACCGAGGGCGGGTATGCCGCGCGGGTGAACGCCTACATCCGGGACCACGAGCTGGAGGGATGCGTCACCCGGCTCGGCTTTCTCAACCACGACCGCTACGTCGAGGAGATGGCGCGCGCGGACGTGTTCCTGCACCCCAGCGTGATCGACTCGGAGGGCGCGGGCGAGGGCGGGGCCCCGACCACGATCATCGAGGCACAGGCGCTGGGCATGCCGGTGGTGTCCACCCTGCACTGCGACATTCCCAATGTGACCGTCCCGGGCCATAGCGCCGTGCTCGTGCCGGAGCGCGACCCGGACGCCCTGGCCGCGGCCCTGCGCGAGCTGCTCGACCATCCGGAGCGATGGGAGGCGATGGGCCGCGCGGGCCGCGCCCACGTGGAGGCCAACCACGACGTGACGACCGAGGTGGTGGCCCTGGAGGACCGCTACCTGGCGCTGCTGGGGCGATGATCGAGTCCGCGCGGACATGGTTGCTGCTGCGGCGTCTGCGCCGCGCGTCTCACGCGCCGCCGGAGGAGATCGAGCGCCGCCGGGCGCGTCTGGTGGATCCCGCGCTCGCGCACGCGCGCGCGAGGGTGCCGCTCTACCGGCGGCTGTGGGCCGGCCTGCCACTGCGGCTAGAGCGCCTGCCGGTGGTGACGGGCGCCCAGGTCCGGGAGGCGTTCGCCTCCGGCGAACTCCCGGCCGACGGCGCGTCGGCGCCCGCGACGTTTCCGAGCTCCGGCACCGGCGGCGACCCGCTGGAGGTGCCGCGCGGCGCGCTGGAAGCGCGGCTGTGGCGGGCGGAGGCGCTGCGCGTGTGGTTCGAGCACGGCCACCGCTGGCGTGACCACACCGCGCACTTCGACAGGAGCGCCGGCCCGGCTCACCCGCTTCAGCGGCTCGGCATCGCGCGCACCACCTGGATCTCGCCCGATCTGGGCGACGACGACCTGCTCGAACGCTTCGCCGCATCGCGGGCCGACTTCGTGGCGGGGACGCCCACGGTCCTGCGCCGCCTGTGCCGGATCGCCGAGGCGACCGGCACCAGGCCCCAGCGGCCACAGGCCGTGCTCGCCGAAGGGGAGGTGCTGGACCTGGCCACCCGTGAGCTGGTGGAGCGGGTGCTCGGGGTGACCCCGGTGGAGCTGTACGGCCTCACCGAGGTGGGATACGTCGGCTGGCAGTGCGAGGCACGCGAGCACCTGCACGTGAACGCGGAGAGGTACATCGTCGAGCTGCTTGTGGACGGGCGCCCGGCACTGCCCGGCGAGGTGGGCTCGGTGGTGGTCACCGACCTGCGTGGGCGAACCGCACCGATGATCCGCTACGACACCGGCGACTTGGCCGAGGCCGTCGAGGGCCCATGCTCGTGCGAGCGCACCCTGCCGCTGATGGGGCGTGTCGTGGGCCGGGCCGCCGACTCGCTCGGCGCCGTGAACACGCGGGACCTCGTCGACCACCTGGCGTCGCTGGCGGCGCCCGACCAGTACCAGGTGCGCCGCCTTCCGGGCGGCGGCGGTGAGCTACGGCCCGCCCCCGGCGTGAACGACGCGGACCGGCTGGCGGCAGGCCTGTCGGAGCTGCTGGGCGGTGCGCACGTGGAGGTGGCGCCCGGGTTCGACCCCGGTGGGCTGAAGACCCGCGTGGTCGTCTAGCCGGCGGACTTCTCGGCGGCCCGCATCGCCAGGGCGACGATGGTGAGCGTGGTGTTGCGCCAGCAGCCGACCGGGAAAGCGGCGCCGTCCGCCACCAGCACGTTCGGGGCGTCCCAGCAGCGCCCCCAGGTGTCGAGGACCGAGGTGGCGGGGTCGGTGCCCATCGGCGCGCCGCCGACCTCGTGGATGGCGGCTCCGGGCACGAACGCGCCGCTGCGCGTGACCAGCCGGCGTCGCGCCAGCCGGAACGCCAGCGCGTCGAGCCGGCTGCCCGAGGGAGGGTTGCGAACGGTGAGCCCCCCGGCGGCCGCGAGCTCCCGCATGACCTCGAGCTGGTGGCCGGCCAGCGCGTCGTCGGCCTCCGACAGCGAGCACTCCACCTGGACGATCGGCACGCCCCAGGCGTCGGTTCGCCGCGGGTGCAGCGTGACCCGGTTCTCCCGCCGGGCCTGCATCTCCCCGTGGGCCAGCATGTACCAGGAGGGTCCGCGCGCGATGCCGCCCTGAATCCCGAAGGCGCGCTCCGGCACCGGCACGTGAAGGCCGGTGGCGCCCGCGGAGCTGTAGGGCTCCACCGGGTCGGCGGCGCCGCCGGGGTGGGGTCCGCCGATCCCCGTCACCACGTGGTCCATCACGCCGTGTCCGAGCAGTCCGCTCGAGTTGCCAAGGCCACCGGGATGGGCGCCCGAGCGGGAGGCGAGCATGAGCCGCAGCGTCTCGAACGTGCTTGCGCACAGGAACACCAGGGGCGCCCGCGCCTCGACGGGCGCGCGTGTGAGGCGGTCGACGTACTCCACGCCCGTCGCCCTGCCGGTCGCCTCGTCGACCAGGACGGAGCGCACCACGGAGTCGGGACGCAGGGTGAGCCGCCCGGTGGCCAGGGCGGCGTCGACCGGCCCGAACGCTCCGGGCTCCTCGCGCGCGGCCGCCGGGAGCGGCGCGAACCGATCGGGCCCGATGCGCTGCACGAACTCCTCCTCGGCGGGCGTGCGCTCCACCGGCGAAACGCGCATGAACGCCTCCGCCCGCTCGTAGTAGGGCTCGAGGTCCGCGGCCTCCAGCGGCCACGGCGCCAGCTCACGCTCGGAGAGCCGCAGCGCCACTCGGGCCCACACGTGCATGCGGCCGCCCACCTGGCGCCCGCGATACCAGTTGAACGGAGCGCCCGGAGATGTGGCGTACGGGTTCTCGCGGTCGTTCACGAAGAACGGGGCGGTGCGCGAGTTGAACGCCGCCGAGCGCATCTGCACCGCCTGGCCGCGCACGGCGCTGCGCGCGCGGTCGAGCAGCGGCCGGCGCGGAGGCGGCGGGTCGGGAAAGTCCCGCGCCGGATCGATCGCCCGCCCCGCCTCGAGCAGCAGCACGGAGGCCCCGCCCTCGCAGAGCTCCTTCGCGACCCAGCCACCGGCGGCGCCGGAGCCGACCACCACGGCGTCGTGACTCAGGCCAGCCTCTCGATCGCGCCCGCCGTGGCCTCGCCGATCTGATCGGCCTGGCCCAGGGTGAGCTCGGGGCTCACGTCGATGTGCACCGCACGGCGCAGCAGGTCCATCGTGCGCGGGCAGGCATCCGGCGGGTAGTCGACCTCCCGCGGGTGCGCGCGCCACGGGCCGCCGTCAGACGCCCAGGTGCGCTTCTCGTGCAGGGGCGCCCAGGCCTCGTAGGCGTGCAGGTCCACGTAGTCGCGCGGGAGCAGCTCTCCGTCGTTGTAGAGGCGGGTGGCGGGCACGTTGTCGGCAGCCAGTGCGGACACCAAGCGCTTGGCGACGTCGGCCTCGGGCATGAACAGCACGACCGCCGCGCCCGTGTCGCCGTCCCGATCGTGGAGCACCCGGAACTCGCCGCCTCGCGCCGCCAGCGCCGCCCCCACCGCGTCCTTGATGCGCGCCTTTCGCTCGCGCATCGACTCGACCAGCCCGCTCAGGCGCCCCAGCTGCACCAGCAGCACAGCGGCGTGCAGCTCGGACATCCTCAGGTTCACGCCCGGGAGCCACTCATCGAGAGGCGCGCCCGTGTTCGGCACCGCGGCCGAGTCGTGGTACATCGACGCGCGTGCCCGCAGCGCCTCATCGGCCATCGTGAGCATGCCCCCCTCGCCCGCGGTCATGGCCTTGCTCATCTGAAAGCTGAACGCGCCGGCGTCGCCTATCCCGCCGAGCCGGCGCCCGCGGAAGCGCCCGCCCGCGGCCTGCGCGACGTCCTCGAGCACCAGCAGGTCGTGCTCGCGCGCCAGGTCCATCACGGCGCTCATCGGCGCCGGCGCGCCGCGCATGTGCACGGGCATCAGCGCGCGGGTGTGCGGGGTGACCTTTGCCCGTGCGTCGGCCACGTCGAGCGTGAGCGAGTCGTCCACCTCGCAGATCACGGGAACCGCACCGACCGCGATCACGGCGCCGGCGCACGAGAACCACGTGTAGCCGGGCACGATCACCTCGTCGCCGGGACCGATGCCCATCGCCGCCAAGCCGGTGACGAGCGCGCTGGTGCCCGAGTTCAGCGCCAGCGCGTGAGCGGTGCCCGCCTCGCGCGCGAACTCCTTCTCGAGCTTCTTCACGCGCGAGCGCTCGAGCGGCCGCCCGGCGGCGCCGTAGTAGCGGAACAGGCGCTTGCTGCGCACCACCTCGCGCGCCGCCTCGGCGGCCGCCTCCTCCTCGGCCTCCCCCAGCGCCACCCCGCCGGGCATCTGCCGCGGGACCCTTCCCTTCACCGACCGGCGCCCGGCCAGGCCGCGCATGGCCTTCCTTACGAAAGCGAGTCCTCTCGACGCCATTCCTCGGCGAGGCTATCCCCCTCCGGCAACGGCGGGCCGAAGCTGACCCGCAGCAGCGCGCCTCCATCGGGCGCGTTGAAGGCCTCGGCGAACCCTCCGTGCGCCTCGGCGGCCTGCTGCACGATGGCGAGGCCCAGACCGGAGCCCGACATCCCGCGCGCCTCCGCCGCGCGGTAGAAGCGCTCGAACACATGCGGCAGATCGTCCTCGTCGAAGCCGGGGCCGCGGTCTCTCACGGTGAGTACACCGCCGGAGAGGGCGACGTCCACGGTGGCGCCCGGTGGGCTCCACTTCGCCGCGTTGCCGAGCAGGTTCGACACGGCGCGGGAGATGCGCTCGGGCTCGCCTCGCACGAGGCCGGGCTCGAGCTCTGTCGCGAACCTCACCGCGTCGCCCGCCCGGCGCTGCGCCCGCTCCACCAGATCCTCGACTACCCGGTCTAGGCGCACGTCGTCCTTCGCCTCACCGGTCTTGGTTCCGCGCGCCAGCTCAACCACGTCGGCGACCAGCGCAGTGAGCTCGTCCAGCTCGCCGATGATGTCTGCCCGCATCCGCTCGCGCTCGTCGGGCGGCAGGCGGTCCTCGTCCTGCATCGTCTGGATGTTGGCCCGCAGGCTGGCGATCGGCGTCCGCAGCTCATGGCTGGCGTCGGCCACGAGGTGGCGCTGAGCCTCCACGGAGCGCTCGAGCGCATCCAGCGTGGTGTTGAAGCTGCGCGCCAGGCGGGCAAGCTCGTCGTCGCCGACCACCTCCATGCGCTGCGACGGATCGAGGTCGGCGCTCAGCTCCTCGGTGCGACTGGTGAAGCGCCCGATCGGCACCAGCGCCGCGCGCGCCACGACCGCCCCGAGGCCGACCCCTAGCGCGATGCCCACGATCCCGAGCGCGATCAGGGCGATGAGCAGGTCGTCGAGCTGGTTGTCCACTTCGTCGAGAGGGCGGGCAACCTGCACCGCACCTCTGCCGGGCGCGGCCTGGGTGAGCACGCGGACGTGGGTGCCGTCCACCTCCTTGTCCTCGAAGTAACGGCCCTCCCCCGTCCGAGCCACCTCGCGCGCACGGTCGTCGACGGGCAGCTCCCCGTCGTCACCGGGCGGGCTCAGGATCTCACCGGAGGGGGTCACCAACTGGGCGACACCCGCGGCGCCTCCAAAGCGCCCCACGTCCGGCCGCAGCCGGTCGATCGGAGGCGGGCCGGCCGGTCGGGGCGGGCCGCCGCCGGGGCGGCCGCCGCCAGGCGGTCCCTCGCCCACCTGGTCGGCGCGGTGCGTAAGCGCCGAGTCGATCTCTCCGCGCAGGGACGAGCGCACCGCCAGGTAGGTGAACACGGCGGTAGCCAGGATGGCCACGGCCACGGCGACGCCCGCCACGGCAGCGATGCGCGCGCGAAGCGTCATGGCTCCCGCAGCGCGTAGCCGACCCCGCGCACCGTGTGGATGAGCGACCGCGCGCCCGCCTCCTCGAGCTTGCGGCGCAGGTAGCCCACGTAGACCCTCAGCGCGTTGGACGAGGGCCCGAAGTCGTACCCCCACACGCGGTCGTAGATCGTGCCGTGCGGCAGCACGCGGCGAGGGTTGAGCATGAGCAGCTCGAGCAGCTGGTACTCGGTGCGGGTGAGCTCCACGAAGCTCTCGCCCACCACGACCCCGTGGCGGCCGCTGTCGAGGCTCAGCTCCTCGAACGTAAGCGTGTCCGGATCGTCCCCCGCCCCCGCGCGGCGCAGCAGCGCCCGCATGCGCGCCTTGAGCTCGCCGACGTCGAAGGGCTTCACGAGGTAGTCGTCGGCGCCGGCGTCGAGCCCGTCGATGCGATCCTCGACCGCGTCGCGGGCCGTGAGGATGAGCACCGGCACCCGGTTGCCCGCCGAGCGCAGCCGGCGGCAGACCTCAAGGCCGTCGATGTCGGGCATGCCGATGTCGAGCACCACGGCGTCCGGGACATCGGTGGCGACCTTCGTGAGCCCGTCCTGCCCGCCCTCGGCCAGCACCACGTCATAGGAGGCGAGAGTGAGCGCCCGGCGAAGGGCGTCACGCAGCGAGCGGTCGTCGTCGACGACGAGGATTCGCATGGGTCTTGATTCTCCCTGGAACGAAGGAGACCCCCGATTCGGGGGCCTCCTCGCGGTTCCGTTCGGCTAGGGGCCGCCAGGCGGGCCTGGGGGCGGGCCGCCCGCGGGCGGGGGGCCGGGCGGAGGTCCGCCGAAGCCGCCGGGACCGCCGGGGCCACCGGGGCCGGGGGGGCCGCCGGGACGGGCGTGTCCGTGGTGGCCGGGGCCGCCCTTGGGCAGCGCCGCCTTCACCTTGTCCACGGAGATGCCGAGCTTGTCGGCCAGCTTCTGCGCGAACTCATTGCGCCTGGCCGTGTGCTCCTTCTCCTTGGCCGCGTGCACCTTGCGGAATGCCGCGCGAACCTCGGAGGCGTCCTTGTCCAGCCCCTTCGCGAGGGCCGTCACGAGTCCCTTCGGGATCCGCATGGCACGGCCGGGCCCGCCCTTCGGACGGGTCTTCTCGAGCGCCGAGCGCAGCTTGGCCTCGCTCACTCCGAGCTCCTTGGCCAGCTCGTCGATCGCGGGCGGGCCGCGCCGGTCGCCCTGCTTGGAGTCAGCCAGAGCTGACCGCACCTTCGCGGTGCTGATGCCGAGCTCCTTGGCCAGCTTCGCCGCCATCCGGTTCTTGTTCGGCCGGGGGGGCCTGGCGGGCCGGTTCTTCTCGAGGATCTCCTGCACCTTGGCCTCGGAGACGTCGAGCTCCTTGGCCAGAGCGGCCGCGATATCGCCACCGCGCTTGCCCTTCGCCGGGCGGTCGGGACGCAGGTCATCCAGGGCGGCGCGCAGCTTCGCCTCGCTCACGCCGAGCTTCGCGGCGATGCCGCTCAGGTCGGGCCTGCCCGGCCCGCGGCGCTGGTCGGACGATGAGTTGCTCGACTTGCTCGCTGCCGTGGCGTTGCCGTCGCCGACCTGAGTGCCGACGCCATATGCGGCGGAGGCCAGGACGGCGGAGCCGGCGACTACGGCGGCCATCTTCTTGGGGGTGGAAATCATCGGTGTCCTTTCGATTCGTCGGGTCCGTGCCGAGGACCATCGCCGGGCTCCGTCGGAATGGCGTAAGAGGGGTGTTCGGGGAACGTAAGAGAGCCTTCATCCGCGTCCCTACGGCGTGTGGGAGCGCCATCCGGCAAGTCGCGGATGTCGTCCGTGTCCTGCTGACCCTGGTGCTCGCGTGCTGGTCGGTCGCTCTCGTCTTCTTCGACGGGGTCGCGCTCACGCTCACGCTCTCGTTCCGGCTGCTGGGCTCGCTCGCTACGGACAGGCGCCGGGCTGCTGGGCGCTGCGGCTGCGGCCGTCGCCCGCGGTACGGCGGGCTTTGCCGCGGGGGCGGCTACCACCGCTGCCCTCGTTGGGGCCTTGGCGGCGGGCCGCTCGACCTTCAGGCGCTCCCGCACGCTGCTGGCCTCCTCGGTGGACGGCGCCACGCCGGTGGCGAGCACGCCCGTCATGCAGGCCGTTGCGCACACCTTCGCCGCCACTCCGCCACCGCCGGCGCCCAGTCCTGCGGCGAGTGGGATGAACGGCGCGGCGATGGTGGCCGCGCCCGCGCGCAGCGACGTGCGTGCGCGGTTGAGCAGCTGGCGCACGGCGCCGTTGGACACGCCCAGCGCAACCGCGATCTCCTCGTAGCTGCGGCCCTCGAATTCGCGCTGCACGATGGCGTCGCGCTGGCGCAGTGGCAGCGCCTGCATCGCCGACACCACGTCGCGCAGGCCCTCATGGCGCTCGGCGGCGGTCTCCGTGCTGTCGGCGGACTCCAGCCCCTCGTCGAGGTCAACGAGCGTGAGCGGCTTGGCGCGCACGGTGTTGAGCGCGGCGTTGTGGGCGACGCGGTAGAGCCACGGCTTCAGCGTTCGCACCTCCTCGCCGCGCATGAGCGCGGCGTAGGCGCGCACGAACGTCTCCTGCACGGCCTCCTCGGCTCGCTGCTCGCTCACCAGCCGCACGCAGTAGCGCAGCAGAGGCTTGCGGTAGCGCGCGACGATCGCCTCGAACGCCGGCTCGGAGCCGGATCGCGCCAGGTCCACCAGCCGGTCATCGGCCTGGGTGCGCAGAAGCCCCTGGCCAACGCGGCGGGCAGGGGCGAAGAGTGAATGCGGGGTCATGAGGGTCTCGGGCCAGAGAACGCTCTCCGACGCTCGCCGCGAGTCTCCACGGCGAGCGTCAGAAGAACGTAAGAACCTCTTACGCGGCCGGGATCAGGAGCTCGATCTCCTTGAACACGGCGCCTTCGGAGGTGATCTTCAGCGATGCCTCGTGCACCTTCGCGCCGACCGCCAGGGCGCCCTCGGGGCACTCGACGTCGTCGGAATCTGCACCGTCGCGGGAGCCGTCGCAGCCGAAGCCGCCACGCTCGCCGCGCGGACGACGGCCCTCGGGGGGACCCGCCTCGCCCTCGCCGCGATGGCTCGCGGTGGCATCACCGTCATCGGTGCCCTCGGCCTGCGCCTCGGTGGCGCAGTCCACATCGGTGTCCTCGGTCACCTTGCCGGTCACCGAGCCGCCGTTGGCGAGGTCGATCGTGAGCACGCCGTCCTCGTAGGTGGTCACCACGCCGGCCTGCTCCTTGCCGTCGGGGATGCCGTCGTTGTCGGTGTCCTTGTCCTTCGGGTCGTTGCCGGTCGCGTCCTCTGACCGGTTGTTGAGCCCGTCGCGGTCGCGATCCTCACGACCGTCGCTCTTCCGGTCGTCGTCGGAGTCGCGGTCGCGGGGCTTGGTGCCCTCGCGGTACTCGTTGCGGTTGTCCACGCCGTCGCGGTCGGTGTCCGCGTTCGCGCGCTTGACCTTGTGTCGCTTCTCCCAGCGGTCGGACATACCGTCGCCGTCGCGGTCCCTGGGAGCCGCCTGAGCCGCTGCCGGCAGCGCCACGAGGGCGACCGCAAGCGCTGCGACCAGAATGAGCAGCTTGGTGATCCTCATCGTCACTCCTTTGGGGTGGTGGGGTGTACTGCCGGCTGAGACCACCCCGGCGACCAGAAGTCACGCTCGCTTACCTTCGTCCTACACGGCCCTGGCTACCTTGGACGCCATGAGCAGGCGCATGAACAGACGGCAGGCGCTCGCGGGCATGGGCGCCGTCGGCCTCGGCACCGTGATCGCCGCATGCAACGGCGACGACGACAGCGCCGAGCCGGCCGCTCAGAGCACCGAGGCCCAGCGCTCGACCACGGATCCGATGGAAGGGGCGCCGTCGTGCACGCTCACCCCGGAGCAGACCGAGGGCCCGTTCTATTTCGACGCGGACAAGATCCGCAGCGACATCCGCGAGGACCACGAGGGAGCCGAGCTGCGAATGCGGCTGCAGGTGCGCACGGCGGGCGAGTGCAAGCCGCTGCGCGACGCCGTGGTGGACCTATGGCACTGCGACGCCATGGGCGAGTACTCCTCCGAGCCCGACACGTTCTGCCGCGGCGCCCAGGCCACGAACGCCGACGGCATCGCCGAGTTCACGACCGTCTACCCCGGCTGGTACCAGGGACGCACCGTGCACATCCACGCCAAGGTGCACGTGGACAACTCGACCGTGCTCACCACCCAGCTCACGTTCGACGACGACCTCACCGCGAAGGTGTTCGAGCGCGAGCCCTACGCGCAGCGCACCGGCCGCGACACGTTCAACGAGAGCGACGGGATCTTCGACGAGGCCACCGTGATGAAGGTGACGAAGGACGGCGACGCCTACCTCGCCGTCATGAGCCTGGACGTCGAAGCAACTTAGGGCGCGGTAGCCGTCACGACCCAGGTCGACGTGGGCGCAACCGGCGCGCCGCCGTCGCCGAACTCGCCCACCAGTTCGCGCAGCGCGCCCTCGATCTTGGGCCGCAGCTCCTCGGCCGCGTCGCCGGCCAGGCGCAGCACCTCGCCCGCGGGGCCGATCGCCATCGCCAGGCCCACGGCGTCGTCCACGGTGTCACCGAGGCGCATCGGCTGATCCGAGCGCCTCAGGGCGATGTCCGTGAAGCCCGCGCTCACGAGCATCCCGCTCACGGTGTCGGCGTTCGCCATCGCGAACGGACCCGGGCCGCACGTGGGCTCGTCGCTGTCGTCGGACGCCTCCACGAACTGCTCAACCACCTCCTCCGAGCGGTACATCCACGGGTTCTCGATCTTCGCCCGCCACACGACCATGCACAGGCGGCCGCCCGGCCGCAGGGCGCCTCGGATGTTGCGCAGCGCGGCCACGGGGTTGGCGAAGAACATCGTGCCCATGCGCGAGAACGCCATGTCGAACTCGCCTTCGAGCCCGTCCTCCGGGTCACACACCTCGAAGTCGATGTTGGTCAGGCCGGCGGCGTCCGCCTCCTGGCGCGAGGTCTCGATGAACCGCGCCGAGGCGTCGACGCCCAGCACCGACCCCTCCGGGCCGACCATGCCCGCGATCCGCTGCGCGGTGTCGCCGAACCCACAGCCGATGTCCACCACCCGCTCGCCGGGAAGCGGCGGGTTCTCGCCCAGGGCCACCTCGCCGTGAGCGCCGAGGCCCTCCACCAGCACCCCGCGAAACTCGACGAAGCGATCGAACAGCACGCCGTCCCACGCCTCGATGATCTCCTCGTTGGATGTGACTACATGCGGTTCGCCCATACGAGAATCCTCTCACAGCGCCGCCGCATTACATCGGGAGAAGTCCCTATTTCGGCCGGCCGGTAGGCTCGCGCCGCATGGACGACACCGTGGTGATGCGCCCACCCCGCGGAAGCGGCCTCCGGCGCCCGCTGGTGCCACTCGCCCAGGCGATCCAGAAGGACGACATGCGGCGGTTCGGGCAGAGCGCCACCAAGGGCATGGCGCGGCGTTTCAACCGCCACGGCCGCGAGCCGCTGCGGTTCCGCGAACGCCTGTACGAGGAGCGCTTCCTGGAGCTGGTGGCCGGGCGGTGGAGCCTGCTCGAGATACGCGACGGCTTCGTGATCGACGACTCTCACTCGCTGCCCCATCTCGACGCCCTCCTGGAGCAGGGAGAGGAGATGGTGGAGCGCTACGGCGGGCGCAAGTGGGAGCACGAGAAACCGTTCCTGCAGAACATCAACCCCGAGTCCGCCGTGGACGAGTACCCGGCGCTGCTGGACTTCATCACCTCCCCGGAGGTGGTGGGCGCCGTGGCACCCACGTTCGGCTACGTGCCCCAGCTCTCGGGCGTGCTGCCGCGCGGGGTGCGCCTGATGGAGTCGAGCACGAAGTTCGATCCGGACGCCGACGGCCCGCTGCGCGAGAGCCAGCTCTACCACCTCGACTACCACTCGACGCCGACCGTCTACGTGGTGGTCGCGCTGCGCGACATCGGCCCCGACGACGGGCCGCTGCACTTCCTCGGAGCCGCCGCCTCGCGGCGGGTTGCGGAGGCGCTGGACTACGGCGCCCGCGGCGTTCCCTACCGCCTGACCGACGAGGAGGTGATGTCGGTGGCGCAGCCGGACGAGGTGAACGTGTTCTCCGTGCCCAAGGGCACCGTGCTGTTCATCGAGTCGAGCGCCTGCTTCCACTTCGGCAGCCGCAAGCCGCTCAACGATCGCTATCAGGTGCAGTACGCGTTCACCTCACCCGTGCGCAATGACTTCCTCGAGCTGTGGCGCCCGCAGCGCGTCTACCCGCTCGGCGAGGCCGACTCCGAGCTGCGGCGCGTGGTGCTCGACCGCTCGATCGCATAAGGGAGCTCGATCACCGGTGCCTCGGCGAGCGCGCGGTGGAGGGCCTCGCGATCCCTGAACGTGCCCTCGAGCACGCGGGCCTCGATCGGCAGCTCCACGCGGTCGCGCGCGAACGGCCACGGGGCCAGGCCATCCGCGGCGGGCGCCCGCTCGTGGATCAGCGTGTGGGAGATCCCGTCCCAGGCGCGCACCAGCCGCCAGTCGCGCTCGACCTGCTCGTCGGTCACGTCGAGGCGGCCCCGCAGCTCCGCCTGGAAGGCGGCGCTCTCACGCAGGTAGGAGCCGATCATCCGGCCCTTGCGACGCAGCAGCCCGTGCGGGGGCGGCTTGCGGTAGAAGGAGTTGTGGTGAAGCGACGTCAGCAGCCCGGCGTACGGGCTGCGCTCCGCGAGCCGGCGCGGGCCGGCGAGGCGCAGCGGCAGGTGCACCTCGAGCCGCATGCGCATCACCGAGCGGGGGACACCCCTCTCCGGGTCGAGCTCGGGCTCGCGGTCCCACTCGAGCATCCCCAGCTCGTGCTGCTCCGCCGCGAGGATCACCTCGTCCGACGGCTCGCTCGCCCACGCCCACGCCATCTCGGCGCACTGGCGGGCGTGCTCGGCCTGCTCGATCACAACATGACCTCGCTCGTGTGGCAGGACGATCATCGGAGGCCACGATAACCACGCTCGGCGACCTCCTCGCCGTGCTGATCCGGTGGAGCGGTCTGGCCTGGCTGATCCGGCACACGGTCGCGCGCCGGGCGGTGTCGATCGTGCTCTACCACGACCCCGACCCGGATGAGCTCGACCGCCAACTCGCGTGGCTCTGCGAGCGCTATGCGGTGACCGCCATGAGCGACGCCGTCGACACAATCCGGTCGGACGCGGTCGGAGTGCTGGATCCACGAAGCCTCGTCGTGAACCTCGATGACGCCCCGGCGCGCAACGCCGAGCTGCTCCCCATCTTCGAACGGCACGGAGTACGGCCGTCTATCTATCTCGTGACCGGTCGAATCGGCGAGCCCGGCACGGTCGGCCTCGGCGACATCGAGGGAATGAAGGCCGTCTGCGACCTGGCTTCGCACACACTGAGCCACCCACGGCTGCCTGAGTGCGACGACGAGAACGCACGGCGCGAGATCATCGACTCCCGCTTCCAGGTCGAGACTCTCACCGGCCGGCGGTGCCGGCACTTCGCGTACCCCGCCGGGGCCTACACCGACCGCGATGTCCGGCTGGCCGCGGAGGCCGGCTACATCTCCTCGCGGACCGTGGACATCGGCTGGAACCGGGCGGGTGCCGATCCACACCGGCTCAGGATCCTCAGCATGGACCCATCCTCGGTGACGCTCCTGGCGGCCGAGCTGTCGGGGATGAAATGGCTATCACGAGTGACCCGCGGGAAGGGCCGGCTGGACGGGACCAGACGGCACCCCGCTACGCCAGGGCGAGGCTGACGGCGCGCCGGGCGTGCAGGCGAGTCGTGTCGAAGACCGGCACGGGAGCATCGTCCTCCCCCACCAGCAGGTCGATCTCGGTGCAGCCGAGGAGGATGCCCTGGGCGCCGCGCTCGGCGAGCTCCGCCATGACCCGCTGATAGTGCTCCCGGGAGGAGTCGTCCACCACACCCTGGCACAGCTCCTCGTAGATCACCGTGTGAACGATCGCGCGGTCGGCCTCGCCGGGAACGAGCACGTCGAGCCCGTGCTGGTCACGCAGCCGGCCGACGTAGAAGTCCTGCTCCATCGTGTAGGCGGTGGCGAGAAGCCCGACGGTGGTGAGGCCCTCCGCCTTGATCGCGTCGGCCGTCGCATCTCCGATGTGGACGAAGGGAATGCCGACGGCCTCGACGATCGCATCGGCCACCTTGTGCATGGTGTTGGTGCAAAGCACGAGCAGCTCCGCACCGCCCTCCTCGAGCGCACGGGCCTCGCCGGCGAGCAACGCGCCGGCCTCCTCCCAGCGCCCGTCGCGCTGGAGAAGCTCGACGTCGGCGAAGTCGACGGAGCGCATCAGGCAGTCGGCGGAATGCAACTCCCCGAGCCGCTCGCGCACCTCCTCGTTGACGAGCCGGTAGTAGACGGCGGACGACTCCCAACTCATGCCGCCGAGTAGCCCGATCCGCTTCACGTTCCCATCCTCCCCCAGAACGACCGGTGCCCGCCGAAGCGGGCACCGGTACTTCCTGAGGTCTGAGGTCTGAGGTCTGAGGCCGCTACGCGGTAGCCGGCTGCACCTCACCCTCATGCTTGATCTGCGGCAGCCAACCCAGCTTCTTGGGGAGCCACCAGTTCTTGTCGCCCAGCAGCTTCATCGTCGCCGGGAGCAGCACGCCGCGGATGATCGTGGCGTCGAGCAGGACCGCGAACGCCAGGCCCAGGCCCATCTGCTTGAACATGATGAACGAGAGGCTGCCGAAGATCGCGAACACGGCGACCATCACGAGCGCCGCGCTGGTGACCACACCAGCGGTGTTCTTGATCGCGTACGAAACGGCGTCCTCTGTCTTCATGCCCTTGTCGTATGCCTCGCGCACCCTCGAGAGGATGAACACGTGGTAGTCCATGGACAGGCCGAACAGCACCACGAACATGAACAGCGGCACCCAGGACTCGATCGGCCCGGTCTCGGTGAACCCGAGCACGCTCTTGAACCAGCCGTGCTGGAACACCAGCACCATCGCGCCGAAGCTCGCTGCCACTGACAGCAGGTTCAGCAGGATGGCCTTGATCGGGACCACGATCGACCGGAACGTGACCAGCAGCAGCAGGAACGCGGCTGAGAGCACGAACGCGATCACGTACACGATGTTCGACTTCAGCGTGTCGTTGAAATCGCGATCCTGAGCGGTCGCGCCGTCGACGTAGGACTCCACGCCTTCGACCTGACCGATGGTCGGTGCCACCACTTCGTCCCTGAGCACGTCCAGGGATGCGCCCGACTCCTTCTCGGTACCGTCGCCCTTGATCTCCATGGAGACCGTCGCGACCGTCTTGTCGGGGCTGACTTCGTCTCTGCGTCGTTACCGGGAAGCAGCGACTTGTGCTCCGCGGCGGCCTTCTCGAGCTCATCGATCCCGCGGGTGACCGCGGGGGCCGTCACGTCCTTGGCCTTCACGACCACGTCAAGCGCGGAGGTCTCGGCCGGGAACGCCTTCTGCATCCGGTTGAACGTCTGGACGACCGGCTCGTCCTGGGGCAGTGATGCGGACGTGCTGGGTGTGCCCATCTCCAGCTGCAGCGCCGGCAGCGCGAGCGCCACCAGCATTGCCGTGGCGAGCACGGCGGACAGCAGCGGGCGACGGAGCACCCGGTCAACGATGCGCGACCAGATGCCGATACGGGCCAGCCGGTTGCGGATACGGCCAAGGCCGGGAACCCGGCCCTTCTCGACGCGATCGCCGAGCACCGACAGGATTGCCGGCAGCACGGTGAGCGATCCGAGCATTGCGACGGCGACGACCGTGATCGTGCCGGTTGCGAACGAGGTGAAGGTCGCGGCGCCGGCGAAGTACATCCCCGCCATCGCGATCATCACTGTGAAGCCCGACACGAGCACCGCACGACCTGACGTCGCTGCGGCCGCCTCGATTGCGGCTTCCTTGTCCCTGCCGGCTTCGCGCTCCTCGCGCACCCGGCGGAGATAGAACAGCGCGTAGTCCACGCCCACGGCCAGGCCGATGAGCAGGATCACGTGCATGATGGACTGCTCAACCGGAGCGATCTGGCTGAGCGGGCCGACGAGGCCCATGGTGGCCACGATGCCCGTGATGGCCAGCAGCAGCGGGTACACCCGCCGCGACCAGCGTCCCGAACGCGATGACCAACAGGATCAGCGTGACCGGGAGTGAGCTGAACGTCGCCTTGCCGAGGTCCTTGTTGAAGACCTCCATGATCGCTTCCTCGGAGCTGCCCGAGCCCATCTGGTCCACGACGAAGTCGCCGTGGGCCTTCTTGAGGGACGTCGGTCAGAGCGACGGTCTTGTCGACCGTTGCCTTCACCGTGAGGTCCTTGGGATCGCCAGGGATCTCGAAGGTCACCAGCGCTGAATGACCGTCGCCGGAGACGGCCGAGGCTTCCTTGTCGTAGGGGCCGTGTACTTCCTCCACGCCCTTGATCGCCTCGAGGCGCTTCTCGGCGTCTGCGACGACCGCGTGAAACTCGGGCGAGTCCTCCTTGAGACCCTTGCTCTGGATGAGCAACATCTCGTCGTGCTTCTCGGGGAAAGCGCCCGAGACGATCTTCGAAGCCTGACCCGACTCGCCCACGCCGGACTGATCGTTGGTGAGCGTCTCGGTGCCGAGGCTCTTGCCGACCATGAAGGCCAGGACCACGAAAGTGATCCAGCCGATGATCGCCGTCTTGCGGTGGCTGGCGCTCCAGCGGCCTACCCGCCGAGCGATGTTCCGTGACTCTTGCATTGCGTCTCCTTGGTTCGAGTTCGACTGCATGGGGGCCAGCCTGCTCTCGAACGCGCCCCCGAACATCGGGGGAGACCCCTGAACCGAGACCCTTACCTGCGTGCTAGAGCCAAATCCGGGGTAGATGTAGGCTCGTTTCGGTGGCCCTCGGGTCTGCAGAGACGGTCGGGCGTGAGTCGGAGTTGGAGCGGCTCGACGGCTGCGCTGGCCGCTCTCGGCGAGGGAGTCGGCGCCTGCGTGTCCGTGGAGGGCGAGCCGGGGATAGGGAAAACCCGCCTTCTGGCCGAGCTCCAGGCGCGGGCGGACGGGCACGGCCACCTGGCGCTGCTGGGAACCGCCGCGGAGTTCGAGCAGGACGTGCCGTTCGGCGTCTGGGTCAACGCGCTGGACAGCCACGTCGCCGAGCTCGACGACTGGGACCCGGAGCTGCTGGCCGAACTCGGGGGCATATTTCCATCACTCCGGCCCGCGAAGGGGAAGGCCGACTCCGCGGTGGCCGACGAGCGATACCGCGCGCACCGTGCGGTTCGAGCCCTCCTGGAGCTGCTCGCCGAGGACAGGCCTCTGGTGCTGGTGCTGGACGACCTGCATTGGGGCGACCGGGCATCCATCGAGCTGATCGCCGCCCTGATGCGCCGCGGCCCGGATGCCCCGGTGATGCTGGCGTTCGCGTTCAGGCCCGGCCAGGCGCCCGAGCGGCTCTCTGCGGCGCTGGCGGCGCCCACCGTCACCCGGGTCGAGCTCGGCCAGCTCAGCGAGGCCGAGGCGGCGGAGATGCTCACCGACCTCGACGCGAAGGCGCTGGCGGACATCTACAGCCACGGCGGCGGGAACCCGTTCTACCTCGAGCAGCTGGCGCGGGCCAGCGACGCGGGCCGGCTATCGGGGGCCCTGAGGCACGCCGGCAACGGCGACGGTGAGCCCACCGGGGGCGTGCCGGGCGCCGTGGCCGCCGCGCTCCACGAGGAGCTCGAGTCGCTGTCCCTCTCGGCGCGAGGGCTGCTGAACGGCGCGGCGGTGGCGGGCGAGCCGTTCGAGCCGGATCTGGCCGCCGCCGTCGCGGAGCTCTCCCAGTCGGAGGGGCTGGCGGCGCTGGACGACCTGATCGATCGCGACCTGGTGCGGCCCACGCAGGTGCCCCGCGAGTTCATCTTCCGCCACCCGCTGGTGCGCAGGGCCGTGTACGAGTCCACCCGCGGCGGCTGGCGGTTGGCGGCGCACGCAAGGGCCGCCGAGGCGCTTGGCGACCGCGGAGCCGCCGCCACCGAGCGCGCCCACCACGTGGAGCAGTCCGCCGGCCAGGGCGACAAGGCCGCCATCGCCGTGCTGCTCGAGGCCGGCGAGGCGTCCGCTTCCCGCGCGCCCGGTGCGGCGGCGCGGTGGTTCGAGGCGGCGCTGCGGCTGCTCCCGGCGGCAGACCGGGAGCGCCAGGCCGAGCTGCGCGTGGCGTTGGCCTCGGCGCTGCGGTCCGTCGGGGAGCTGGAGCGCTGCCGATCGATCCTGCTCGAGGCGATCGAGCTGCTGCCTGCTGAGGCCGCGGAGCGACGGCTGGAGCTCATCGGCCTCTGTGCCGCGGTGGAGCACTGGATGGGGCGCCACGAGGAGGCGCATGCCCGGCTCACGCGCGCGTGGGAGGACCTGCCGCCGGGCGCGACCCCCGAGGCCGCGGCGCTCCAGATCGAGCTGGCGGTGGATGGCCTGTACGAGATGGACTTCGAGCAGACGCTGGAGATGGGGGACCTCGCGCTGAAGGCCGCCCTCGCGCTTGGCGACGGCGCGCTGATCGCCTCCGCCGCCTCCGCGCTCGCCCTCGGAGAGGCGGCATCGGGAGAAATCGAGGCCGCGCGAGAGCATCTGTCGGTGGCGCTGGAACAGGTCAACCGCCTCGCCGACGAGGAGCTCGCTCCCCGGCTGGAGGCCCTCTACTACCTCGGCTGGGCCGAGAACTACCTGGAGCGCTACGACGACGCGATCGCGCACGCCGACCGCGGGCTGGCAATCGCCAGGGCCACCGGGGAGGGCCGCCTGCTCGTGCCGATGATGCTCGTGAAGGGTTACCCATTCGAGATGCAGGGCAGGCTCGCCGAGGCGAAGGAGGTCTGCGAGGCGGCGGTCGAGTCCTCGCGGCTCTCGGGTAACCCGCACAACCTGTTCTGGGCGCTATTCGAGCTGGCCTTCGCCGATTACCACCGCGGCGACCTGGACGCGGCGATCGACGCGGGCGAGGAGAGCGCGCGCGTGGGAGGGCGAATGGTCGGTGGCACGATGCCGGCCGGGGGCGGCGGGCCCGCCTGGGTGCTCGCGTCGGCCATGTTCGAGCTCGGCGAGCTGGACCGCGGCTTCGAGCATCTTCCCGCTCTCGGAGGTGAGGAGGTCACCCAGGCCATCCCCGTCGAGCGCTGCCACAACTTCGAGATGCTCGCGCTGGCCGAGCTCGCCCGCGAGCCAACCGGAGGAGGCCGAGGCCTACATACGGCGCGCCGAGGAGCTCTCCGCAACGCTCGATCTCCACCTGCCCAAGGGCGTTGCGCGCCGCGGACGGGCGGCGCTCATGCTCCACGCGGGCGACGCCTCCGCGGCCGCCGCTGAGGCCAAGGAGGCCGCCGAAGCGTGCACAGCTGCCGGTGCGCGGCTGCAGGCGGCGTTCGCCACCGCCGTCCAGGGTCGAGCGCTGGCGGCGGCGGGCGAGAAGAAGGATGCTGTGGCTGTGCTGAAGGAGGCCGAGGGCGAGCTGGACGAGTGCGGCTCGCACCGTGAGCGCGACGCGATGCGCCGCGAGCTGCGCAAGCTCGGCGCCCGTGCCGAGAAACGCGGGGCTGCGACGGCCGAGGACTCCGGCATCGAGGCGCTCACCAAGCGCGAGCTGGAGATCGGCGCGCTGATCACCGACCGCATGACCAACAAGCAGATCGCCTCCGAGCTGTTCCTGAGCGAGAAGACGATCGAGTCGCACATCCGCAACGTCTTCATCAAGCTCGGGGCGTCGTCCCGTGTGGAGGTCGCCCGTGCGATCGAGCGCGACCGCCGCGAGCGCGAGGAGGCCTCGTAGAGGCCGGGGCCGTCCGTCCGGACGCGGATGCCGCGCGGCTGCGCGAGCTCGGGTACCGCCAGGAGCTCGATCGCAAGCTGAGCATCCTCGACAACGCGGCCGCGGGATTCGCCACCATCTCCCCGGTCGTCGGCCTCTACGCGGTGGCGTTCGTCGGCACGGTGGTCGCCGGACCCGCCTGGGTGTGGGTTCTCCCGGTCGCACTGGCCGGCCAGTGTCTCCTGCTGGCGGTCTACTCGGACCTGGCCGCCGAGTTCCCGATATCGGGGGGCGCCTACCAGTGGAGCCGCCGGCTCGTGGGCGGCGCGTACGGCTGGATGGCCGGATGGGTGGCGATCTGCGCGTACGGCGCGGCCAACACCACGATCGCCTACCTCGGCGCTCCGTGGGCGCTGACGCTGCTGGAGATCGATCCCACCCCGCGGGCGATCGTGATCACGGGTGCGGCCCTAGTGATCCTCTGCGCCCTGGTCGGGGCGCTGGGCGTCCAGCTGATGGCTCGGGTGGTGAGGGCCGGGATCGCGGCCGAGGCGATCGCCTCGCTGGGCATCGGCATCGCGCTGCTGCTGGTCTTCCGAGAGCAGGACTCTCTCGATCTTCACCGAGACCCTCGGCGCGGAGGCTCTGTCAGGAGGCTCGACCCTGGCTGCGCTCCTGGCGGCGCTGGCGGTCGGCGGCTGGGTCTTCATCGGCTTCGACGCCTGCGTGGCCGCCTCGGAGGAGACCAAGAACGCCTCGCGCCACGTGCCGCGCGCGATCTGGATCGCCCTGCTCAGCGTGGGCGGGCTCGTGATCCTGAACGCGATGGCCGTCACGCTGGCGCACCCCGATCCCGCCGCCGTGGTGGCCGGCACGGACATCGACCCGGTAACCACCTCCGTGGTCACCTCGTTCGGCTCGTGGTCGGACAAGCCGTTCGCGGCGGTGGTCCTCGTCGCCTTCATCGCGTGCGGCATCGCGGCGCAGGCCCTCACCGCCCGCACCATCTACTCGATCGCACGCGACGACGTGCTGCCGGCCTCGGCCTTCCTGCGGCGGGTGGACCGGCGCAAGGCGCCGATCGGGGCGATCGTCGTGACGACGGTGGTGGCCTGCCTTGGCCTGCTGCTCGGACTGGAGTCGGCCGCCGTCGGGACCCTGATCACCTTCGGCACAGCGGCGATCTACGTCTCGTTCCTCCTCACCGCGCTGGCCGCGCTCATCGCCCGCCTACGCGGGACCCGCGTCCGAAAGGGCCTCACGGTGAACGTGCTTGCCGTGGCATGGCTGGCCTTCGAGACGGTGAACATCGCGTGGCCGCGCGAATCGCTCGCGCCACCCGACGCGCCGTTCTACCAAGTGTGGGCCGCGCCGCTTGTGCTTGCGGTGATCGCGGCGGCCGGGTTGGGATACCTGGCCGCCGCGAAGCCGCATCGAACGGCGAACAGGCGGCGCCTGTGAGCCGGGGTTCTCCTCATGTCGCCGCTAAGACCTGATACCGAACAGACGGCTGATCCGTGACTGGGCCTTAGGCCGGTTGCGGCGGAACTGGTCGATCGTCATTCCCTCGGGGATATCCGAGGAGATGATCGACAGGGCGTCCGGGAGTTCGGAGCGCCGGGCCGGGCCGGTCACGGAGGATTGTGCGGTCGGTGTAGGTCATGAGGCCATCCTGCGCCTCGCGGGACCCCCTTACATCGGGGGAAAACCCTTGACCGGGACCCCTACTTTTCCCTGAGGGCCTCCACCACCGCCCCGGTGGCGGGGCGTTCCCGGTCGGCCGCTCGAACCGCCGCGAAAACGTCCCGTGTGAAGCGCTTTTCTGCAATGCGCCGGACCGCGACGCCGCCATCCGTCTCCGGCTGCCCCAGCGCGGGCACCATCGCCACGGCGCGTCCCCTCGCCACCAGCGCGAGCATCACCTGCATGTCGCTTGCGCGATGCCGGATGTCGGGCTCGAAGCCGCCCGCCGTCCGGCAGATCCGCACCAGCATGTCGGAGTAGGCCGTGTCCTCCCCGGCGGTGACCCAGGGGCTGTCCGCGAGCGCGGCCAGCTCGACGTCGCCCTCACCGCGCGCGGCCTCATGCCCGTGGGGAAGCGCCAGCAGCATCTCGTCCGGCTCGAGGTACTCGCGGTGGAGCGCCGGCGAGCGGGGGCGCGGCGCGTGCTCGTACTCCTCGGCGACCACGACGTCCACCCTTCCTCGCTCGAGATCCGGAAGCGACGCCTCCGCCTCCGCGTCCACCAGCCGCACCCGCAACTCGGGGTGCGTCTCGGCCAGTCGCTCCTCGGCGGGGACCACCAGGGCCAGGGACGCGGTCTGGAACGCGGCCACCCGGACCGTGCCGTGGACGGTGCCCGCCCGTGCGGCCAGTTCGGCCTCGACCTCCTCGACATGCGCGAGCAGCTCGCCCGCGCGACGGACGAGCGTGTGCCCCTCGTCGGTGAGCTCGAGGCGACGGCCGACATGCCGGAAGAGGCTCACGCCCACCTCTGCCTGCAGGGTGCTCAGCTGCTGAGAGACGGCGGACGGCGTGTATCCGAGGGCGCCGGCGGCGGCCGCGACCGTGCCCTCGGCGGCGAACGCGCGCAGTACCGCCAGCCGCCGGGGATCGAGCATCTGTTAAGTATAGCTACACGCTTTTGTCCATTATCTTTCGCTTGCACTGAAGGAAGGCGAACGGGAGGATCCATCGCATGGAACCTTTCTTGAACTTCCTCGCCGTCGCCGCCGTCGCAGTGCTCGTGCCGGGCCCCGACACCTTCGTGGTGCTGCGGACCTCGCTCACGGACGGACCCCGGAGCGGCACCTGGGCCGCCGCCGGGTCCGGGGCCGGCAACCTCCTGTGGGGCGCCGCCTCCGTGGCCGGAGTAGCCGGGCTGCTGGCGGCCTCCGGCACCGCCTTCGCGACGCTCAAGCTCGCGGGCGCGGCCTACCTCGTGGTGCTCGGCGTGACCGCGCTACTGGCCGCGGCGAGAGGCGAGAGCCTCGCCGGCGACGACGACGAGCGCGAGCCGGCCTCCACCGCAGCCGCTTTTCGCCGCGGGCTCACGAGCGACCTCCTCAACGTCAAGGTCGGCCTGTTCTGGACGGCCCTCGTGCCGCAGTTCGTGTCGGCGGACAGCAGCGCGCTCCTGCCGCTCGCCATGGTCGCCACGATGGGGTCGATGGTCTTCGCGTGGCTCACGGGCTATGCGTATCTGGCGGCGCGGCTCAGCAAGGGCCTGAAGCGCCGGGGCACGTCCAGGGCGGTCAACGGCACCGTCGGCACGGCGCTGGTGGCCCTGGGCGCCCGCCTCGGGCTCGCGCCTCACTGAACGGCCCGCTGCTCCCCCACCCAGTCGTCCAGCACCTGCCACCGCTCGTACAGCCACGCGATGCGATCGTGCTCGGCAACCGGTACCTCAGCCGCCGGTGTCCGCCAGAACCTCACCTTCACCGTGGTGCCCACCAGGCCGCCGGCCCAGATGTCGCTGATGTACTCGAAGCCGTCGAAGCCCACGTGGCCGCAGACCACGACGTCGGCGCCCTGCGCCTCGTCGAGCAGGGCGAGCGGCCCGCCCAGTCGCGGCGGCAGCACGTTTCGCAGGCGATTGGCCAGCGGCGCGATGGCGGGCTGGCGCTTGGCGATCACCGCCTGCGCGCTGGCGAGCTTTTCGTCGGTGTGCCGCGTGCCTTCCGGATAGATCAGGACCCCCTCGCCCTCGCCGAGCTCCTCCGCGAGCCGGCGTAGGCGCGCCACCTCGCCCTCCGGGTCGGTGGAGGCCCGGCGCACGAAGATGGTGGGCACCCAGCGCCCCCCGATGTCGATCGTGGGGATCATCTGCAGCTCGCGCTTGAGCACAAACCGCAGGCCGAGCCCGTGCGCGCGCCCGACGATCGCGTCGGGCATCGCGTTGTCGATGATGCTCGCGTGCCGGATCAGCACGATCACCGGGCCGGGGCCCGCCAGCTCCAGCCCGTCGACCTCGAAGGTCAGGCCGAACAGGACGCGCACGCCCCCGAGGTGGCTGCGGGCCCAGTGGATGCGGAGGTCGTAGACCAGGCGGCGCCGCCTGAGCGAGCCCGCCCCCGCCGGCCCTCCGGTCACGATCCAGATGCCGGCCAGCCCGGCGATCCCGCGCAGCTCGCCGAAGAGAAACCACCACGCCATCGTCACCAGCCGGATCGCCATCCACGGCTTGCGGCGGCGCAGCCACAGCACGAGATCGACGATGACCGCCACGAGCAGCGCCAGCGGGAACAGCGAGGGTGAGCACGAAAAACGCAATCGCCCTCGATGGCGATACCCCTCGCCCGGCTCCAGAGCCGAGGCGCCGACGGACCGTCGGCGCGAAACAGGGGGGCCGCGGTGACCCGCCTCACACGCATGTGACGAGAGTAGAAGGAAATCCCTACCCCGATAAGTCGCTCGAACCGGCAATCTGCCTGTTCGCGGCGGACTTATCGGTGCTGGAGCCCGGTAAGTCGCTCCGGTGGTCGGCACAGGCCCGGTCGGAGCGAGTTATCGGGCCTGCTCAAGCTCAAGGGCGAGGAGATGGTGGGGGCCTCGCGGCGGGCGCTGGACGAGGTGCTGGCCGCGATCAGCTCGGGGTAACGCCCTGGCCGAGCACATCGCGCAGCACCGCGAGCTGGGCGTCGTGCGACGCCACCCGCGCCGCCAGCGCCCGCCCGTTCACTGAGAGGGCGTCCCAGAGCGCGTCGTCGCGGTGCAGGTCGGCGACGGCCTGGACGAACGCGGCGTCGTCGTCGGCCACCATCAGATCGCGCCCGCTCTCGGCGTCCAGGCCCTCCGCGCCCACGCTGGTGGTCACTACCGGAACCCCCGCGGCCAGGCTCTGGGTGACCTTGCCCTTCATCCCCGCCCCGTAGGAAAGCGGAGCCACCGACACCCTGGCGCGGTCGAGCAGCGGACCGAGGTCCTCGACCCAGCCCGTGACCTCGATGTCGGGCGCGGCGAGCGCCTGCACCTCGGCGGGCGGGTCGGGGCCCACGATCGACAGCGAGGCGGCCGCCCCGAGCTCGTCCCTGAGCCCCGGCATGATGTCGCGGCCGAGGCGGAGTGCGGCGTCCACATTCGGGTCGTGCTCGAACCCACCCACGAACAGCTGGCCGGCCCTGCCCGCCGCCGGGGGCACCTCGTCGGCGATCTCGTGGGCGGTCGGGACCACCTCCACCGCGGCCTCCGGGGCCAGCTCCGCCAGCAGGTCGCGCTCGGACGAGCTCGCCACGAACGTCACGTCTGCGGATCGCACGAGCGCGAGCTCGATCTCCCTGTAGGCGTCCGCCGCCGCGAGGTCATCGCCCCCCTCGTGGGCGATCCGGCGCTCCTCGCGCAGGAAATGCAGGTCCACCGTGTCGTAGGCCACGCGGGCGGCCGGGGCATGGCGGCGTACGGCGTGCAGATAGAGCGGGGCCACGTTCGGCCGGCACAGAATTGCCAGATCCAGCGCCGCGCCCAGCCGCCGGACGAGCGCGTCGACGTCCACCGGCCCCGTCAGCACCTCGATCCCGCCGGCGCGCAGGCGCGAGACTGTGGGCTCCACCCCGGCGCCGTCGGCGGGAACGAGGATCACGCCGCATCCCAGCTGCCGCAGGCATTCGAGCATCGCCAGCAGCCGTGCGGACCCGGCGTCTCGGTCCGGCTCGGGCAGCCGGTGATCGATCACCAGCACAAGCTGCCCCCCGCCCTCGTGGGCGGTCGCGTACGCGCTGTCATGCCCGGCTTCGTCGGGACGGCCCTCGAGGGCGTCGGCCCACTTCTCGGCAAAGACCTCCGGGCCTCATCGCGCCGCTCGGGGGTGGCGGTGGACGGATCCACCCCCGACGTCCCATCGTCGGGACGAACCACCGCGGATCCCGGCTCGTACACCACGCGGTGTCCCAGCGCGTGCGTCGCGAGGCACAGGTCCGCGTCGCTCCAGAAGCCCGGCGCGAAGCGCTCGTCCAGGCCACCCAGCTCGCGCCAGACGTCGGCGCGCACGAGCAGGGCCTCGCCGGAGCCGTAGTCGGCGTCACGCGCGTAGGCGAACTCGGGATCAGATTCGGGGTGGGCGTTGCCGTACTTCCAGAGCGTGCCGTCGGCCAGCACGAGCCCCCCGGCCTCGTGGATCAGGCCGCCCGGCGTGACCACCTTGGGCACGACCAGCGCAATGCTGTGATCCGACTCGGCGCGCTCCACCAGGGCGGCCAGCCACCCCGCGCGGGGCTCGTTCCCGCCGTTGAGGATCGCCACGTAGTCCCCGGTCGCCCGGTCCGCGCCCTGATTCACAGCGCTGAGGAACCCTTCTTCCTCGGAATCGACGGCGATCACCTCGTGCGGGACCTTCCCCGCACCGGCGGCGACCGCGTTCAGCGTGGCCGCGGTCCGGTCCGCCCCGCCGTGGACGGCGATCACGACCGAGACCACGTAGCCCTCCTCAGGCCGCGTAGCGCGCTGCGCTTCGGGCCCTGGCCTTGGCGGCCTCCACCTCGCGGTCCTTGGGCGGGGCCGAGGTGACAAGACGGTCGAGCAGCCGCGTGGTGACCTCGGCCACGGCGTCGACGGCCTCGTCGAAGGCCTCCTCGTTGGCCTTCGACGGCTTGCTCGATCCGCTCACCTTGCGCACGTACTGAAGCGCGGAGGCGCGGACCTCATCCTCGGTCGCGGGCGGCTGGAAGTTGTGGAGAGTTCGAATGTTTCGGCACATGCGTGGAGCGTACCCGCCCGCCGCATCGTCACCCTGCCAGACGAGTTGTCTGCCTAGATGCGTCCCCATATCGTGCTCATCGCGCTCCTTGTGGCGCTGCTGTCGGCTCCGACCGCCGCCCCGGCGGCCACCACGCCGAGCAACGGCGCCGTGGCGTTCTCGGCCAAGCGGGCCGGGAGCCGCGTGATCTACACGCGAGCGGCAAATGGCGGCGACCTGAGGCTGGTCGACACGGTCGGGCGCGCGGACCATCCCGCCGTCTCGGCGCGGGGCAAGCGGCTGGCGTTCACCAAGTACGGCCCCTGGGGGGCGCAGGTGTGGATCACCTATCTCGGCGGGACCGGCCTGCGCCGGCTCACCACGGGATCGACCGACACGATGCCGTCCTGGTCACCGACCGGCCGCGACGTCGCCTTCGCCACCGGCCGGAAGGGGCGGCGGGACATCCACCGGATCGTGGCCGACGGGACCCGCGTCAAGCGGCTCACGACCAGCCGCCGCGACGACGAGTCGCCGTCCTGGTCCGTGAGGGACCGCATCGCGTTCGTGCGTACCGTCGGGCGCAACGGAGACATCTACACGATGAATGCGCGCGGCGGAACGCCCACGCGGCTCACCCGCAGCCGGCTCGACGACCGTGGTCCGGCGTGGTCCCCGACGGGCAGGACCCTTGCGTTCTCGCGCGGTCGCGCGGGGCGCCATGACCTGTACGTGGTCGACGCTGCGGGAAGGCGTTCGCGCCGGCTCACCGCGGTGAGGGGGGACGAGACTGACCCCGTCTTCTCACCCGACGGCACCCGCGTGGCCTTCACACACAGGCTGCGCGGACGCAAGCGGCTGTACCTGATGAAGGTGAAGGGCGGGCCCATCCGCGGGCTGCCCTCGCGCAGCTTCCGCGTTCGGCGAATGACCACCGGGCGCTCCTCCGCCGGCGTGCCGAGCTGGCAGCCGGTCGGGCTCGACCCGGTGATCGCAGCAGCGGGAGACATCGCCTGCGATCCCACCCACCCCTACTTCAACAACGGGGTGGGCATACCGCGCTACTGCCGCCAGAAGCTGAGCTCCGACCTGCTGCTCCGAGCCGATCTCGACCGGGTGCTCATCCCCGGGGACACGCAATACGAGAAGGGGACGCTGGCGGAGTTCATGGCCTCGTTCGAACCGACCTGGGGGCGAGCGAAACCGTTGATCAGCCCGGTGCCGGGCAACCACGAGTACCTCACCGAGGACGCCGCGGGGTACTTCGACTACTTCAACGGCCAGGGCAGGGCAAGCGGCCCCGCCGGAGATCGACACAAGGGCTTCTACAGCTTCAACGTGGGCACCTGGCACGTTGTGGCCGTGAACTCGGAGTGCGCGCAGGTCGGCGGCTGCGGCCCCGACTCGCCCCAGGTGCGGTGGCTGCGCGCCGACCTCGCGGCCAACCCGCGTCCGTGCACGCTCGCCTACTGGCACGGTCCGCGGTTCACCTCCGGTCGCTACGCGGACAAGAGCGAGGACGTTCGCGCGCTCTTCGACGCGGCGCACGCCGGCGGGGTGGACGTGGTGCTCAGCGGCCACGAGCACTTCTACGAGCGCTTCGGGCCTCAGGACGGCGAGGGCCGCGCCGACCCTGTGCGGGGCGTGCGCCAGTTCATCGTCGGCATGGGCGGCAGGGGACCGCACGGCTTCTCGACCGTGGCGCCCAACAGCGAGTTCCGCACGGCGTCGGTGATCGGCGTGCTCGAGATGACCCTGCGCGACGCCGGCTATGACTGGCGACTCGTGCGGGCACCCACGAGCTCTACCTTCGACTCGGGTTCGGGCGCGTGCCACTGAACGCCGGGCGCCTGCCATCCTGGCGCGGATGCCAGCGCCGCGCCTCGAATCACCGCGCCTGGTGCTACGCGCGTTCACCGCCGCCGACGTCGCGCCGTACGCCGCGATGATCGCCGACCCCGAGGTGATGCGCTTCATGGGCTCCGGCTGGCGCTACCGGCTCAAGCGCAGCCTGGCCGGCATTCTCGCCTCGGTATCGCATGCGGAGGCGCGCCTGGAGCTGCGCCGGGTCCGCAGGCACTGGGACCGTCACGGCTGGGGCGAGTGGGCGGTGGAGGATCGGGCCGGGGCCTTCGTCGGGCGCCTGGGCTTCAAATACCACCGCGACTTCACGGCCGACAGCTCCCAGGTCGAGATCGGCTGGCTGCTCGCGCGTGAGGTGTGGGGCCGCGGCTACGCCACGGAGGCCGCCGAGGTGGCCCTCGCCGCGGGTTTCGAGCATTTCGGCCTCGAGCGGGTGATCAGCATCAGCTCGCCGGCGAACGAGCGCTCCGTCGGGGTGATGCGCCGCCTCGGCATGGCCGAGGCGGGACGCACCCGGTGGAAGGGCTTGGACGTGATCTGGACCGCTATCGACCGCTCCGACTGGGAGAGCGAAGCCACTCGCCAAAGCGCCCGAGCGCGCTGACCGAGTCCAGCTCCGCCGACCACCCGAGCTCGGCCTGCGCCCTCGCCGAGTCGGCCACGATCGGGTAGCGGGCCATCTTCACGAACCCGGGATGCAGGCCGCCCACGCGGCTCGTCGCGGACGCGAGCGCGTGCCGTAGCCGGTAGGGCAGGCGGAAGTCGCGGACGCCGAGCAGCGGCGCGATCTCCGAGGTCCGCACGGTCCCAGGCGCTCCCACGTTGAAGGTCCCCGCGGCGCTCGAGTGCAGCGCGGCGCCGAACGCCGCCGCCACGTCGTCGACCCAGGTGAACTGCTGCGGAGGGTCGAAGTCCGACAGGCGCACGTGTGCGAAGCGGCCGAGCAGCAGCGGCGCGCCGGGGCCGAGCACGGTCGTCGGGCGCAGGATCACCACGCGCGGCGCGCCGGGCAGCTCGGACAGCATGCGCTCCACCCGCACCTTGGTCTGGGGATAGGCGAAGGCGGCCGGGCGCAGCGGGTCATCCTCGCGCAGGGGCACCCGGTTGTCCGGGTGGGCGCCGTAGACGGCGCCGGAGCTGGCGTGCACGATCGTCGCGACCCCGGCCTGCACCGCGCCGTCGAAGGCGTTGCGCGAGCCGTCCACGTTCACGCTCTCCGCGTCGCGAGGGTCGAGCACCCGGAACGCCAGGTGCACCAGGGCATCTGCGTCCTCCAGGTCGCCCGCCAGCAGCGGGTCGCGGGTGTCGCGCTCCACCTCCCGGACGCCCTCCCGCGGCGGCCCCGGTGGGCGGACGTCGATCGCCACCACCTCGTCCACCCGGTCGTCCGCGGCCAGCAGCGCCACCACCGCCCGCCCGATCCGGCCGCGAGCGCCGGTCACGGCCACCCTCACGGGGCGCTACGGCGGCTTGGCATAGTCCGCATCATGGCGATCGCCCCGGCCCCAGGCGCGGTGCCGCTGCTGGGCCACCTGCCGGCCTACATGCGCGACCCGCTCGCGTTCTTCTCGAGCTGCGGCAACGGCACGGGCCCGGTGGTGGAGTGCCGCCTGGCGGGCGCCGGCTACCTGCTCCGCGAGCCCGAGGACATCCGCCACGTGCTGGTGCAAAACCAGGCCGGCTACGTGAAGGCGCGGCGGCTCACGGGGCCACGTGCCCGCTACCCGGACCCCTCCACGCTGCTCACCAGCGCCGGGGAGGTGCACCGCCGCAAGCGGCTCGCCATCCAGCGGATCTTCCGGCGCTCGCTCTCCGAGCGCGTCGAGGAGCGGGCGCGGGTGAACGCGGCCCACCTGGCCGCGTCCTGGGCACCCCAGACCGAGCTGGAGCTGCCCGCCGCCATGCGCAGGCTCGCGCAGCGCAACATCCTCGAGCTGCTGTTCGGCGCAGGCGCGGCCGGGATCGACGCCCTGGGGGAGGCGAGCGCCGCGCGACGGCGTGCGATCGAGCGCGTTCTGTTCTCGGCCTTCCCCCTGCCCGAGTTCCTACCGGGGCCGACCAACGTGACCTACGCGCGCGCGACGCGCAGGCTGCGCGTCGCGGTGGCCGCCGCGATCGCCCAGAGGCGCAGCGCGCCGCGCGACGACATCGTGTCCGAGCTGGTGGGGGTCGGCCTGAGCGACGAGGAGGTCTCCGACGAGGTGATCACGTTCTCGCTCACCGGCTACGACAGCGTGAGCGAGGCGCTCGCCTGGACGCTGATGCTGGTGGCGGAGCGTCCCGATGTGGCCGACGCCGTGGCGGCCGGGGACGGCGCCCTCGCCACGGACGTGGTGCGCGAGTCGCTGCGGCTGTACCCGCCCACGTGGCTGTTCGCCCGGATTGTGGTGGAGGACGACACGCTGCCGAGCGGCGCCCGCCTGCCGGCCGCGGCGAAGGTCTACCTGTGCCCGTGGGTCGTGCACCGCGACCCACGGCTGTGGGAGGACCCGGAGCGCTTCGACACAGCGCGGTTCGCGCCCGACGCCCGCGGCGAGCGGCAGCGCTACGCCTACTTCCCGTTCGGGGGCGGCTCACACGTCTGCATCGCCGAGACGCTGGCCATGGCCCAGGTGGTGGCGGTGCTGGAGACGATCACCGCCGCCCACCGCCTGACCGCGGTCGGGGATCCCGCGGAGCCGGTGGGCGGACTGACCCTGTCTCCCCATCCCGGGTTGAGAGTACGGTCGGCAGGTGCCCGAAGCTGATGAGAGCGGCGGCCGGTTCGACGGCGCCACCCTGCGGCGGCGGATCGCGTGGCTCGCGATCACCGGCGTCTCGCTCTACCTCGTCGCACCGAGCCTGATGAGCGTCTTCGGGTCGGCCGACCAGCTCGACCGCATCGCGCCGCTCTGGCTGGTTGCGATGGGGGGCCTCGAGGCCGCGACCCTCGGATGTGTGTGGAGCCTGCAGCGCACCGCGCTGCACACCAAGCGGTGGCGGCCGGTGATCGCCTCGCAGCTCGCGGGCGGAGCGCTGACGAAGGTGGCCCCCGCGGGCGGCGCGGTGGGGGCCGCGCTGCAGTACCGCATGCTCGTCGAGGCTGGGTATGACCGCGGGCGCTCGGTGACGGGCATCACCGCCGTGAACCTGCTCACGTTCGCCGTAGTGCTGCTGCTCCCGGTACTCGCCATCCCCGCGATCGTGCGCGGCGGCGTGAGCCGGGACCTGGTCGAGGCCACGATCTTCGGCCTGGTCGCGTTCGGGGTGATCATGATCCTCGGCTCGCTGGCCCTCGCACGCGATACCCCGCTGCACTGGGTGGGGCGGGGCGTGCAGGGAGCGCGCAACCGGATCCGCCGTCATTCGACGCGCATGGTCGACCTGCCCGATCGCCTGCTCCATGAGCGCGACCGGATTCTCTCCGCCCTGGGGCCGCGCTGGAAGCGTGCTCTGGCCGCGACCGTGGGCCGCTGGGCGTTCGACTACGGGATCCTGCTCGCCGCGCTGGCGTCCGTGGGCTCCACGCCTCGCCCGGCCCTCGTGCTGCTCGCCTTCTGCACCGCCCAGGTGCTCGCTCAGATACCCGCCACCCCCGGCGGGCTCGGCTTCGTGGAGGCGGGCCTCACCGCCACGCTCGCCCTCGCCGGAGTCTCGGGCGGTGACGCGGTGCTGGCCACGCTCGCCTACCGCCTGTTCACCTACTGGCTGCCCCTCCCGCTGGGCCTGGTCGGGTTGGGGCTGCAGCGCAAGGTCGTGAGGGAGGCCGCCGCATGAGCCGCCGCCCCGGGCGCACCACGCTCGCGCTCGCGGTGGCCATGCTCGCGTTCGTGCTGTTCGGGATGGTGCGGGCGAGCGCTCCCTTCGGGCTGCTCGGCTTCCTTTTCGACGAGCCCGAGGGATTCGCCGTGGTGGCCGCCGTCACCTCACTCGTCGGCGCCGTCCTGCTGTTCATACGGCCGGTCGAGCTCTGGGTGGCGCGCCGGCTGGGCGCGAACGCGCGACCGCCGATGGCGGAGGAGTCGGCCCGGATCGAGCGGGCGCTCGCGACGCCGTGCGAGCGCTCCGGGATCAAGCGCGAGCGCCTGATCGTGAACGTGCAGGAGGACTCCGGCATGAACGCCAGCGCCGGCGCGGCCAACCTGCTGTTCGTGACCACGGGCGCGCTCGAGCTGGACGAGGATCGCCTCGAGGCGATCCTCGCGCACGAGCTCGGCCACCACCGCGGCCTGCACCCCGTGCTCACTGCGGTCGTCTGGTGGCTGCGACTCCCGGGCGCCGTGCTGGGCACCGCCTTCGCCATCCTGCGCCGCCTGGTGGGCCGCATCCGCATCCTGGTCCTTCTCGTCACGATCTGGCAGGCGACGGTGATGTGGCTGTTTTGGCTCGGCGACCTCCTGGCGATGCGAGCGTCACGGCTGTCGGAGTTCGAGGCCGACCGCTCCGCGGCGAGGTGGGGCTACGCCGAGCCGCTGGCACGGTCGCTGGAGGGGCTGGACACCGACCTCGGACAGGCCGGGCTGCCCGCCCGCCTGCTGGCCAGCCACCCGCCGCTGGGCGAGCGCATCGAGCGGCTGCACGCGTTCAGCGGTTGAGCAGCGCGCCGGCCCCCACCACGTCACCCTCCTTCCACAGGTCGACCGCCATCAAGCCCGGCCTGCCGTTCAGGTCCTTCTCGCACTCGCGCGCGCGAGCCGCTATCGCCCGCGCGCCGTTCACCTGGCGGGCGGTGCTCGGCCGCGGCGGCGTCTGCGCCACCCAGTGGTTGAGCATCACGAGCGGATTGGCCGCCTTGCCGCGGTTGATCGCGCACGAGCTCGGCGCCAGCAGCCCCCTGGCCGTGGGGATCGCGAAGTCGGTCTCCTTCACGAAGTCGAACTGCTGGTGGTACCAGGGCACGTCGCCCACGTCCTCCTCCCCGAACACGATCACGCGCCGGTTGTGCTCGACCATCTCTCCCAGCGTGGGCATGGGGGTGATCGAGTCGGTCCAGACCAGCTCGAGCAGCCCGCTCTCCCGGAAGACCTCGCGTGTCGCCTCCGGAGTCACCTGGTCCTCGATGCTGATGACCAGCACCTCGCCGGGGTTTGCGGTGAGGAAGTCGCGGACGTCGCTCAGCTCGTCCTTCGCGAGCGTGGCGCCCAGCTCGCAGAAGCCGTGGCACAGGTACACGTGCGGGTCCCCCCCGCCCTTGTAGCCGATCCGCTTGCGCAGCCGCAGGGCGGTCTTCGTGGCCTCCGGGCCCACCGCCGTCTGGATCTTCTCGCGGCTCTTGCTGCCCTCCTCGAGCACGGTGTACACACCCCGGCTCGTGCTGACCCCCTCGTGGGTGTCGATCAGCAGGCCGCGGATGCCGCCCTGGAGCTGCGCCGCGATGCCGCTCTGCTGGTCGGGGAACAGGAAGCTCGCGTCGGGCGAGGACATCGAGTTGTGGGTGGCCGGGAAGGCCACCTGGTCAACGGTGCGATCGCAGAGCGACTCCGAGCCGTTGCACGTGTCGTCGACCAGCTCGGACGCCGGTCCGTCCTTCGCGGCGATCGCCGCTATCGGCAACGCCAGCGCCAGCAGGCCGAGAACCGCCACGGCGACTGTGCGCCGCCGGCCGGCTCGCCGCGGCGCCACGGTGCGCTCGGGGGGCGGGCCGGCCATCGCCACCACCTCGTCGGCCGCGGCGGCCACGAGCAGCAGGCCGGCCGCGGCCGACGCCAGGCGCAGGGCCCCGGCCGGGTTCAGCACGAGGAACAACCCGGTGGCGGCCAGGCCGGCCGCGCGCAGCGCCCGCAGCGCGGGCCGCGCGGGCGTCGAAACGACCACGCCCGCCAGCGCCCGTGCGCGCTCGAAGGGGCTGAGCGCACGAATCCGCGCGTCGGCCACCGCGGCTATCACCAGGCCGGACGCGGCGAGCGCGAGGTTGAGCACCAACAGGCCGCCGAGGAACTCGTCCCAGATGGCGCGCACCGCCTGCTCGCCATCGCTCGTCGGGGCGTGCGCGCTCACGATCGACTTGCCCACCTCCAGGCCCACCGCCATCAGCACCCCCACCACGGCCACCGTGTAGCCGAGCGTGCGCGCCACGTCCCTGCGGCTCGCGCGGGGAAGCACCAGCACGGCGAGCGAAGCGAGCGCCAGCACGAGGGCGATCCAGCCGATCAGTTGCAGGTCCTCCGCTATCTGCACGAGGTCGGTGAACGCCTCGCCGAAGTCGCCCTCCGAAACCGCCGTGAGCTTTGCCTCCAGGCCCTCGGGAACCTTGCCGGCGGCCGCTGGGTCGCGCGCCCGCAGCGCCTGGATCACCAGCACGCCGGCGCCGGTCACGGTGAGGGCCACGCTGTTGTCCTCCCGGCCGGCGAAGACCGTCGAGTGCAGCTTGTACGCGGCAGCACGCACGATCGACCGGAAGCTGCCCGAGGCCACAACGGCCTCGGACGCCGCGCGCACGATCGGCTCGAGTGCGATCAGGTCGGGCTCCGCCTTGATGATCTCCCGGGAGAGCGCCACGCCGGCCGCGCGCTGCACGTCGGGCTGCTGCAACGACGACTCCACGTGCTCGGCGAAGCGGTCGGAATCGAACACGTTGCGCTCGGCGTAGAAGCAGACCTGCGCGACCGCGAGCGACACGGCGAACAGCGCGACCAGCACCGTCGTGCGCGAGCGGCTCACCGGCTCATGTTCGATGGAAACGGTGTTACGTTCAACCGATGCGCGGAGCCCGGTACGTCCCCCTGGCCCTGCTCGTGGCCTTCGCCGTGATTCCCCCGCTCGCCGCCACCGGCCAGCTCGGCCCGCTGAACGACCTTCTCTCGCTCGGGCACGCCGGCGGCCAGACGCCCGCTCGCGTGGCCACCGTCCGGCGCGCGGAGCCGCCCTTCCAGGCCACCCCGAGGGCGAACTGCCAGCCGGGCGCCCGGAAGGAGCCCGGGATTCAGGGCCGGGTACCGAGGGGCGCCAACGCGAGCGCCCTGCACTGCAACGTCGACCTGATCGGCCGCCAGGGCAGCTCCGGCGGTTTCAAGGTGCACCGCTACATCGACCGGGCGGGCCACGAGTGCGCGTTCTACGACACCGCGCTGCTGTTCCCGGCGAACGCCCTCAAGCTCTCCGGCGACTCCCTCGGCGTCGCGGTGCTGGACATGTCGAACCCGCGCAAGCCGGTGCAGACGGCCACGCTCACCGAGCTCCCGATGAACTCGCCCCACGAGTCGCTTGCACTCAACCCCAAGCGGGGGCTGCTGGCCGCGGTGCTGGGCAACCCGGCCGCGTATCCGGGCCTCGTGTCGATCTACGACGTGAGCAAGGACTGCCGCAAGCCGGTGCTGCAGTCCACCCGTCCGGTCGCCCGGCTCGGCCATGAGAGCGGCTTCTCGGAGGACGGCAGGACCTACTACGCAACCAGCACCGCGTTCAACGCGATCTCGGCGATCGACGTGACCAATCCCAAGGACCCGCACTCGATCTGGCTGGGCAGCATTAACTCGCACGGCATGACGCTCAGCCCCGACGGCAACCGCGCCTACCTCGCCGACACCGACGGCCAGCTGACGATCCTCGACACCAGCGAGATCCAGGCGCGCAAGGCCAACCCCCAGGCGAGAGAGATCTCCCGGCTCAGCTGGCGCGGCGCCTCGATCCCCCAGAACGCGATCCGCTTCACCGTCGCCGGCAAGCCCTACCTGCTGGAGACCGACGAGTACACCCAGGGCACGGCGGGCGGGGGCAACCGCGACGAGGTGGGCGCCGCGCGCATCATCGACATCTCCGACGAGCGCAAGCCGAGGGTGATCGCCGAACCTGCGCCTGCAGGTGAACCAGCCCGCCGACCACGCGAAGGCCGCGAACGACCCTGGCGCCAATAGCCCGGTGCAGGGCTACGCCGCGCACTACTGCGACGTGTCGACTCCGAAGGACCCGACGGTGGTCGCGTGCTCGTTCATCGCCTCGGGCCTGCGCGTGTTCGACATCAGCGAGCTCACGAGGCCCAGGGAGATCGCCTACTACGTGCCGCCGTCACGCAGCCAGGTGGAGAACCAGTTCGACGGCAGCAGCTTCGCCATGTCGAAGCCGGCGGTGGTGCCCAGCCGGCGTGAGGTGTGGTTCAGCGACGGCGTCAGCGGCTTCTACAACCTGCGCGTGAAGGACGCGGCCTGGCCCGTGGCGGGCCGGCCCGGCTGCCTGGCGCGCCGGTCGCCGATCGGGCCGCGCAACATCGGCCGGGTGCGGATCGGGCTCACGCGCGCGCAGCTGCTCCGCCGCGTGCCGACCCCGCGCCGGCGCACCAAGCGCTCGTGGCGCTGGTGCGTGAAGGGCAGCAAGGGCATCGTGTCCGCGGCCTTCGACCGGCGCGGCCGGGTGGCGCTGGTCACAACCACTGCCGGGGCACACGGAAATCGCAAGGTGCGGCCGGGCAGCACCACCGCGCGGCTGCGCCGCTCGTACCGGCGCGGAAAGTCCCTGAGCCGCGCCCTCTTCCGCGCCAACGGCCGCAGCCCGCGCCTCTTCGGTGTGCGGCGCGGCAAGGTGCGCTTCATCGCAGTCACCTCGCGACGGACGATCGCGCGGCGCAAGACGCTGCGGGCGTATCTGCGCCTGTGCGGCGTCTGAGGCTCGCCCTCGTCCGCTTCGTGCGGAGGCGCGTACGCGCCATGAGAAGGGAGCGCCTCGAGCGCGCGCTCACGGCGCCGCTGCGCAGGCGGGCGGTGCTGGGCACGATCTTCTGGGCGATGCCGAAGGCGGTGACCCGCAGGGCGCTGGCCAAGGAACGCCTCGCGGTCACATGGCGCATCACCGGGCGTCGCGACGGCCGCGCCGACCTGCGCCAGCTGGTGATCGAGGACGGCGCCGCGGTCGTGCTCGAGGGCGAGCCCCGCGAGGCCGACCTCGAGCTCACGCTGGATGGCGTGGCCTTCGTGCTGCTGGCCACCGGCAACGCCTCGCCGCAGACGATGTACCTGCGCGAGGAGATCCAGCTGGACGGCAGCCCGTGGATCGCCCTGCGCCTGGGCCGCGTCTTCCGGGTATAAACCTGGTCCGTGCGCGCGATCGTGTTCGCCATCGGCGTGGCGCTCGTCTCCGCGGTTCCGGCAGGGGCTCAGGAGCCGATCAACGTCCCCTGGGAGCGGGTGCTCCCGTCACTGCCCTGGCGCAGCGACGTGCAGCCGCATGCGGTGCCGGGATGCAAGTACGGCAGCCTCTCGTGCGTGAAGCGGGTGGAGCGCAAGCTGCGGCGCCAGCTCAAGCGCGCTCGACGCGGCCTGCGACCACCGCGTGATCGCGTCGCTGGCTTACCTGCGGATCACGCAGGCGCTGCGGCGTGACCTGAGCCGGCGCAGGCCCCGCTTCTTCAGGCACAGGCGCTGGATGGCGTTCGTGATCACGGACTTCTCCAACTCCTACTTCGCGGCGTTCCGGGCCTACGAGCGCGGCCGACCCGTGCCCGACGCCTGGCGCCATTTCTACGACGCGGCCACCAAGGGCGACACCAACGCGATCCAGGACCTCCTGCTGTTCTCCAACGCCCACGCCCAGCACGACCTGCCGTTCTCCTATGCCTCGATGGGCGTGCGGACCCGCGGCGGGGTGTCGCGCAAGCACGACCACGACGGCGTGAACGAGATCAACGTGCGCGTGATCCCGGGCGTGAAGGCGGAGATCGAGCGCAGGTACGACCCGAGCTTCCGCGATGTCCCAGGCCCGCTCGATGAGATGGCCGGGTTGGAGCCCACCAAGGCCTGGCGCGAGGGCGCGTGGCGCAACGCGGAGCGGCTCCTCGCGGCTCCCGGCGGCGCGGCGAGGGAGCAGGTGGCGGAGCAGATCCGGGCCTACTCGGGCACGTGGGGCCAGACGATCGCGGCACCGCAGCTGCCCGGAACGCGCGCCACGCGCGACGCACACTGCCGCGCCATGAACGGCGGATGAGCACTCCGGCCGCTGTCGGCGTTGGGGCGGCGATCGGGTTCGCCATCGGCATCGTCGTGGCTGTGACCACCGATGTCCCACTGGCGCCCGAGGCCGGGCTGTTGCTCGGCGGCGGCGGCGCCTGGTGGGCCCGGCGCGGATCCTGACGCCGTGCTCAGTCGCCCTCCGCCGAGGTCCACGCCGGCTGGGGCGGCGACGAGACCAGAGCCTGACGGAGCAGGCCGAGCAGCTGGCGCCGCTCCGTCTTGGAGAGGCCCTTGAGCACCTCGTCCTCCACCTCGCCGTTCAGCTTGCGCCCGCGCTCGAGGGCCCTGCGCCCCTTGGCCGTGATCGCCACCTCGCGCGCTCGGCGGTCGCCGGGATGCGGGCGGCGGGTGGCCAGCCCCGCCTCCTCGAGCCCGTCGAGCAGCGCGACCATCGTGCTGGGATCGATGCCCATCGTCTTGCCGATCTCCTGCTGCTTCGTGGCGTCGCGCTTCGCCAGCAGGTTGAGAACGCCGAACGAGGCCGGGGTCAGCCCGATCGATTCGAGCCGCTCGGCGATCCGGGTGTGCGACGCACGCCAGAGCCGGAAGAAGAGCTGGCCGGCGAATTCGGTCGCGTCGGGGTCGGGCGGGTGTTTGTCAGGCACGACGGTGATCTTTGCACGCTTTGCGTTTGTGATGCCAATAGTTTGTGATACAAAGTATTCATGAGCAGACCGCCGCTGCCGACAGCCACGACCTGATCCGCGTGCACGGCGCCCGCGTGAACAACCTCAAGGACGTGAGCATCGAGCTCCCGAAGCGCCGGCTTGACGGTGTTCACCGGCGTCTCGGGCTCGGGCAAGAGCTCGCTGGTGTTCGGCACGATCGCCGCGGAGTCGCAGCGGCTGATCAACGAGACCTACAGCGCCTTCGTGCAGGGCTTCATGCCGACGCAGGCGCGGCCCGAGGTCGACGTCCTCGACGGGCTCACGACCGCGATCAGCGTCGACCAGGAGCGGATGGGCTCCAACCCCCGCTCGACGGTCGGCACGGCCACCGACGCCGACGCGATGCTGCGCATCCTCTTCAGCAGGCTCGGGAAGCCGCACATCGGTGGGCCCGGCGCGTACTCCTTCAACGTCGCGTCCGTGCACGGGAGCGGCGGGCTCACGGTCGAGCGCGGCGACAAGACCATCACCAAGAGCGCGAGCTTCAGCCGCACCGGCGGCATGTGCCAGCGCTGCGAGGGCCGCGGCTCGGTCAGCGACTTCGACCTGTCCGCGCTCTACGACGACACCAAGTCGCTCAACGAGGGCGCGCTCACGATCCCCGGCTACAGCATGGAGGGCTGGTACGGCCGGATCTACCGCGGCTGCGGGTACTTCGACCCGGACAAGCCGATCAAGAAGTTCAACAAGCGAGAGCTCCACGACCTGCTCTACAAGGAGCCGACCAAGATCAAGGTCGAGGGCACCAACCTCACCTACGCGGGCCTGATCCCGCAGATCGAGAAGTCGTTCCTGTCCAAGGAAGTGGATGCGATGCAGCCGCACGTCCGCGCCTTCGTGGAACGGGCGGTGGTGTTCACCACCTGTCCGGACTGCGACGGCACCCGGCTCAGCGAGGCGACACGGTCGTCGAAGATCGGCGGGGTCAGCATCGCCGACGTCTCCGCGATGCAGATCACCGACCTCGCGGAGTGGGTGGCCGGCCTGGACGAGCCGTCCGTCGCCCCGCTGCTGGAGACCCTGCGGCACACCCTCGACTCGTTCGTCGAGATCGGGCTGGGCTACCTCTCGCTCAACCGGCCGTCGGGGACGCTGTCCGGCGGCGAGGCCCAGCGCACGAAGATGATCCGCCACCTCGGCTCGTCGCTGACCGACGTCACCTACGTCTTCGACGAGCCCACGATCGGCCTGCATCCCCATGACGTGGCGCGGATGAACGACCTGCTGATCCAGCTGCGCGACAAGGGCAACACGGTGCTCGTCGTGGAGCACGAGCCGGACACGATCGCGATCGCCGACCACGTCGTCGACCTCGGCCCGGGCGCCGGCGCCGGCGGCGGCGAGGTGGTCTTCGAGGGCGCGGTCAAGGGGCTGCGGGACAGCGACACGGTCACCGGGCGGCACCTGGACGACCGGGCCTCCCTGAAGCCCTCGGTGCGGGAGCCCTCAGGGATGCTGGAGGTGCGCGGCGCCGACACCCACAACCTGCAGGACGTCGACGTGGACATTCCGCTCGGCGTGCTCGTGGTGCTGACCGGCGTGGCGGGGTCTGGAAAGAGCTCGCTGATCAACAGCTCGGTGGCGGGCCAGGACGGGGTGGTGACCGTGGACCAGGGCGCCATCCGCGGCTCGCGACGAAGCAACCCGGCGACGTACACGAAGCTGCTCGACCCGATCCGCAAGGCGTTCGCGAAGGCCAACGACGTGAAGCCGGGGCTGTTCAGCGCGAACTCCGACGGCGCCTGCCCCAACTGCAACGGCGCCGGTGTGATCTACACCGACCTGGGGGTGATGGCCACCGTCGCCACGACGTGCGAGGAGTGCGAGGGAAAGCGGTTCGATGCGTCGGTGCTCGAGTACAAGTTCGGCGGGAAGGACATCAGCGAGGTGCTCGCGATGCCGGTGACCGAGGCCGAGGAGTTCTTCGGCGACGGCGAGGCGAGCACGCCGGCGGCACACAAGATCCTCGAGCGGCTCGCCGACGTCGGGCTCGGCTACCTCAGCCTCGGCCAGCCGCTCACCACGCTGTCCGGCGGCGAGCGCCAGCGGCTCAAGCTGGCCACCCACATGGCCGAGAAGGGCGGCGTCTACGTCCTCGACGAGCCGACCACCGGCCTGCACCTCGCCGACGTCGAGCAGCTGCTCGGCCTGCTCGACCGGCTGGTCGACTCCGGCAAGTCGGTCATCGTGATCGAGCACCACCAGGGGGTCATGGCGCACGCCGACTGGATCATCGACCTCGGCCCGGGCGCCGGGCACGACGGCGGCCGGATCGTCTTCGAGGGGACGCCCGCGGACATCGTCGCCGACCGCTCCACCCTCACCGGCGAGCACCTCGGGGCGCACGTCGGCGCCTGACGACTAGGCGCAGGCCGTCCGGACCACCGCCTCGGCGCTCGCGACAGCCCGCCTGGCGCTCTTCACCTTCTTCGTCGCCTTCTTCACGCCGCTCTTGGCCTTCTTCAGCTTCTTCCGGGCCTTCTTCGACCGCCGGGCGTCGCCCGACTTCTTCGCCGCCTTGGCCGCCTTCTTCGCCTTCTTGAGCGTTCGCTTTGCCTTGCTCAGCGTCCGCTTGGCCTTCGCGAGCCGCTTCTGGGCGTCGGCGAGCTTCGTCCGGGCTCCCGGACAAGCGCTCGCGGAGGTGCCACCGGACTTGCCGCCGGGGGTGCCACCAGGAGTCCCGGGTCCACCCCCGGCCACGATGGAGAACGTGCGAGTCGCCGCGGAGCCGGTGTTGCCCGCCGGGTCGGTTCCGCGGACGTCGAAGCGATAGGCGCCCAGGGCGAGCGGACCAGAGGTGTGCGTGTTGCCGGGCCCCGAGCATGCGCCGAAGCCGGGCACCGCCGCGGTCTGGAGGTAGAGGCGGCACTGGAACGTGTCGGGGTCGTTCGAGGAGAAGCCGAACGTGGGCGTGGTGTCGGTCGAAGAGGCCGGCGGGCCGGAGCCGATCGTCGCCACGGGCGCGATGGTGTCGACCGCCTTCCAGATCTCGGCCCCGAGGTTGCCGCTGATCGCGGCGAAGTAGAGCGTCTCGCCGATCTTGACCAGCTTGTCGAGAACGCCGTTGTTCAGCCCGCTGCCGGTGGGACCCGGGTTCACGTCCTCGAGGGGCACCGTCCCCACCTCGGTGCCGTCGCTGCGCCAGAGCTCGAACCCCGTGCTGCCGCCGTCGTCGGCGCGGAACACCAAGGTGCCGCCGAAGTCGATCAGGTTGCTGGGGAAGCTGTCGTCGTCGGGGCCACCCGGGGGGTCTATGTCCTTGACCTGCACCGTCCCGTCTTCGGTCCCGTCGCTGCGCCAGAGCTCAAAGTTGCCGACCGACGTGTCCGTCGCGGAGAAGAAAAGGGTGCTGCCGACCTTGGTCAGCCCCGTCGGGGCACTCTGCCCCCGCCCGGGATGATGTCCTTGACGATGTCCGTCCCGGCCGCGGTCCCGTTGCTCTTCCACAGCTCCCTTCCATGGTTGGCGATGCCATCGTTGGCTGCGAAATAGAGCGTGTTGCCCACCACGGTCAGGCCCGCGGGGACCTGGCTGTTCACCACGGGGTTGATGTCCTCGACCATCTCTGTGCTGCTGTCCCCGGTGGCCTTGTAGAGCTCCCTGCCGGTGCTGCCGTCGTCCGCGTTGAAGAACAGCGTGCCGTTGAAGTTGATGAGCTCCTGGGGATCGCTTCCCGCCGAGGGGTGGATGTCCTCGACGATCTCCGTCCCGTCCCCGGTGCCGTCGCTCTTCCAGAGTTCGGCGCCGGAGCTGCCGTTGCTAGCGGTGAAGTAGACGGTGGAGCCGACGCCAGTCAACCTCACCGGTCCGCTCCCGAACCCGCCGGTCGCGTTGATGTCCTTGACCATCTCCGTCCCGTCCCCGGTGCCGTCGCTCTTCCACAGCTCCCGGGCGTGCTCGAGCGCGCCGCCGCCGTCATAGGCGCTGAAGAAGAGGGTGCCGTTCACGACCGCGAAGCTGCTCGGAAGGCCGTGTGAATTCTCGTCGCCCGGATCGATGTCCTTGAGCATCGCCGTCCCGTCCTCGGTGCCGTCGCTCACCCACAGCTCCCAGCCGTTGATGCCGTTGTCGGCGGCGAAGTAGAGCTTGCCGTTGAAGCTCGTCAGCCCCTCGGCATTGCTCGAGACGCCGGGGGTCTCGTTGATGTCCTTGACCAGCTCGGCCCCGCCCGGGGTGCCATCGCTCTTCCACAGCTCCTCCCCGTTCGTGCCGTTGTCGGCGAGGAAGAACAGCGTGTTCCCGACGGCGGTCAGGTCCGTGGGCACGCTGCCCACACCGACGGTCGGATTGATGTCCTCGACCAGCGACGCGTCGTCGGGGGGTCCTGCGAGCGCCGGGGGCACGATGAGCGTGAGGGCGAACACCAGGACCGTCACCCGGGCCAGAGGGAAACGGAGCCGTCTGATGTGTCTGATGGAGCGAGCGTACACCCAGTCCCGCACTGCGGCAGAATCTCGCCTGGTGCAGGTCACCCTCACCCATATCGGGGGTCCCACGGTTCTGATCGAAGCCGGGGGATGGCGGCTGCTCACCGACCCGACTTTCGACCCGGCGGGCGGGGACTACCGCTTCGGCTGGGGCACGGGGTCGAGCAAGCTCGCGGGCCCCGCGATAGCCGCCTCGGAGGTCGGGCATATCGACGCCGTGCTGCTCAGCCACGACCACCACGAGGACAACCTCGACGCGGCCGGCAGGGCGATGCTGCCGGCGGCGGACTCCGTGATCACCACCGTCCCGGGCGCCAAGCGCCTCGGGGGCAACGCCCAGGGCCTCGAGCCATGGGCGACCAAGCGGCTCGAGGCGCCGGACCGGCCTTCGATCGAGATCACCGCCACGCCGTGTCGCCACGGCCCGCCGCTCAGCCGCCCGATCGTGGGGGACGTGATCGGATTCGCGCTGCGCTGGGAGGGGCAGGAGCACGGGGTCCTCTGGATCTCGGGCGACACGGTGCTCTACGACGGCGTGCGCGAGGTGGCCGACCGCCTCGACGTGGGAACGGCGCTGCTGCACCTTGGCGGCGTGCGCTTCCCGATCAGCGGGCCCCTGCGCTACACGATGACCGCGAAGGAGGCCGCGGAGCTGTGCGCGCTCATCAAGCCGCACACCGTGATCCCCATCCACTACGAGGGGTGGAAGCACTTCCGAGAGGGGCGCGAGGCGGCCGAGCGCGAGCTCGCCGGTGCCCGGTGGCTGCCGATCGGCGCTGCGACCGATGTGGACGTCTAGGACGTCGGCCCGAAGCGCTCGGTTCGGATGCGGCCGGGGTCGAGGCCGCCCTTCAGGAGGAGACGCGACGCCGCCTCCACGAACCCGTTCGAGCCACATACGAACGCGATCTCCGCGCCCTCGGCCGCCTCGTCGATGAGGCCCTCATCGATCCGCCCGCTGTGGCCGCTCCACCCCGCCGGCGGCTCGCGTGTGTAGGTGAGCACGGCGTCGTCCCCGAGCTCGCCGGCGTAGATCACGTCCTCGGCGGACCTGACCGAGTACACGAGGCGCATCGCGAGCTCGGGCATCGTGCGGCGGCGGTGGCGCAGCATGGCCATCAGAGGCACGACCCCCGAGCCCCCACCCACCAGGAGCGCCGGAGCCTCGCCGCGCCAGACGAAGTAGGAGGCGAACGGCCCGCGCAGCTCCACCTGGTCGCCCTCGACCACCACGTCGTGGAAGTAGGGAGACACCTCGCCGTCGGACAGCCGGTCGACGGTGAGCTCGATCTCGCCCTCGTCGAGCGGAGAGGACGCCACCGAGTACGAGCGCTGGGCGCTGTATCCGTCGGGGGCGGTGAGCCGCACGTCGTAGTGCTGCCCAGGCAGATGCGGCATCCACATCGGCAGCTCGAATCGAAAGGACTTCACCTGGGGCGTCTCCTGCTTGATCGACTTCACCGAGGCGATCTGCCAGCGCCCTGGGGCGCGCTGCTCGACCGGGGTCAGTCGCTCCAATAGCGCTCCTCCTTCCAGGGGTCGCCCCGGTTGTGGTAGCCGTTCTGCTCCCAGAAGCCGGGCTCGTCGTGGTCGACCACCCGCAGGCCCGCGACCCACTTGGCGCTCTTCCAGAAGTACAGATGGGGCACCAGCAGCCGGGCCGGCCCGCCGTGCTCGCGCGCGAGTGGCTCACCCTCGTGCTCGGTCACCACCCAGGCCTTGGCGCCGGTCAGGTCCGCCAGCGCCAGGTTGGTGGTGTAGCCGCCGTAGGAGTGGGCCACCGCGTAGTCGCCCTGCGGCTGAGCCGCGTCCAGCAGCGCGTCCACCGAGGCGCCCCGGAAGCTCGTGCCGAGCTTCGACCACTTGGTCACGCAGTGGATGTCGCAGGGCACCTCCTCGAAGGGCAGCGCCTGAAAGTCCTCCCACGTCCACTCCCGCGGTTCCCCGACCATGCCGTCGATCCGCAGCGCCCAATCCCCCGTCTCGAGCACGGGTGTCGGCCCGGCCGTGAGCACCGGGAAGCCGGGCTCTGCGTACTGGCCCGGGGGAAGGCGGTCCGTCAGTTCGCCGGGTGTGCGCCGGCGTCCGCCGAAGCCGCGTGAGACGAAGCCGCTCACCGAGGCTCCACCCTACGTCATGCCAGGAGGCGAAGTTCAGCTAGCGGATGCGGACCGGCGTGCCGACTGGCATGAGCCGCGACAGCCGCAGGATGGCCCGGTTGGGCACCCGGATGCATCCGTGTGAGGGCCGGCCGGGGATGAGCCCGGGCTGGTTGGTTCCGTGGATACCCACGACGCCGCCGCCGGGCCATTCGCTCAACACCGAATACCCGCCCGTTCCGAACGCGTAGGGCCCGAACGATCCACCCGGGTTGTTGACCCTGAACTTCTCGCGGATCCAGAAATGCCCCGTCGGGGTCGGCGTGCTCGGTGTTCCGACTCCGATGGCCGACCGCCAGATGCGCCGCCCGGAGCGGAACAGGGTGGCTCGCAGACGGCGGCGATCAACCACCAGGCGGGTCTTGACGCGGTTCAGGGGCCCGAGCGCGAACGCGCGTACCCAGCCCGTGCGCCCGTTGGGACGCCCCGGGATGCGGACGCGAATCCAGCTGCGGCCGCGGCGATCGGTGAAGCGCCGCAGGGCGGGATAGACCTCGGGGAACCGGTCCTCGGTGCGAAAGTGCAGCCGGGCAACCCGTCGCGAGTTCGGCGACGGCCGCCGCCTGACGGTGCCCTGGTGCTCGGGATGGGCCCAATGGGCGTACGTCCGCCCATCGGAGAGCTGCACGCCGGGCTGGGGCCCCGCGCTCGCCGCCGCCGGCAGAGCCAGCAGCGACAGGAGCGCGAGGACCCCGACCAGGGACCTGCGAATCATTGAGTCCACCGAGCTTTCGTCAGCCGGTGAAGCGGGGCGCCGCGACCACCAGCGCGCAGCGGGAGAAGCGGCGCTTGGTGACCGACCGGTTGCCCGCTCGGTCGCGAGCGACCACTGTGATCCGGTGAGCACCGACGCGCAGGCCGCGGACGCTGATCTTCAGCGAGAACCGCGACAGGCGTGTGTTCTTGACCCGCCTGCCGTCGATGTAGACCTTCACACTCTTGATCCCGGCGCGGTCGCGAAGCCTGACCTTTGCCGAGAAGTTGCGGCTTGCGCAGACGGTGGGCCTGGGCGGGCCGGCGCCGCGGGCCGGCGGGCGCAGGACACGGGGCGGACCGATAATCCGCACTCCGGGACCCGTAGTGTCGGCACCCGGGCCGCTGCTGCTGCCGGCACCGGTGCCTGGGCCTGAGCCCGGACCGCCCGTACCGTCATCGCCGCCCGTGCCTGCCGCGCACTGCGGGCGGGTAACGGTGTCGTTGATCAGGGTCACAGCGCCGTTGCGGGCCAGGAGCCTGCCTTCGACGACCACCCCGTTGTTAGCGGAGATGGAGCTGAGCGCGAGGATGTTGCCCTTGAACGCGGTTCGCGTTCCGAGCGTCGCGGAGCTGCCGACCTGCCAGTAGATGTTGCACGCCTGGGCCCCGTTGAGGAGGCTCACGCTGCTGTCGGTTGCGGTCTTGAGCGTGGACTCGACCTGGAAGATGAACACCGCGCGCGGGTCGCCCTGCGCGTCGAGCGTCAGGTTGCCCGTCAACCCCATCGAGGGCACTGAGCCTGTCCTGTAGACGCCTGGCTTCAGCGTCTTTCCGCCGATATCCGGCGCGGAGGTCGCGCTGAGCGACCGTCCGGCGGCGTCCTTGTAGGCGATCGTGAGATCAGCCTTGGCGTTGAGGGCGACGGCGTCGGTCCTGTGCACTGCTCCGTTGATCGTGCCCGGTGGGAAGCCCGTGACCGCGGTGCCCGGATGCAAGCCCAGGTCCCCGTTGATCACTGAGGGGCCCGTGTTGGTGATCGTGCTGCCACCAAGCAGGGCGAAGCTGTATGCCGTGCCGAGACCGACAGGCGCCTGTGCCGCGCTCGCAGAGGTCGCGAACACCAGCGTGAGTAGGGACGCGAGAGCAAGGGCCTTCGAGCCGGAAAAACCAAACATAAACGGGACCGCCTTCCAACAAATTTTGAGCCGGCCAGTGATACCTGGGCACGTCCCCTCGGGGCAGTGCGAAGGCAATCGGGCGCAAACGCGCGAGATGCCGACTTGGGGGTTGCATCGGCATCTCCCAGAAATTCATGAGGCCGGCCTGGACGTTCAGGCAATTCAGGGGTCAGGTTCGGGGTAACTCCCCGATGTCTCGGGCGTTCGGGGGAGGCAAGGTGACCCCCATGACAGCGATAGAGACAAAGGCCTACCTCCTGGACCTCACAGCCGAGCAGGCTCCCGAGGACGAGATCGAGGCCGCGCGCCACGCCTACATCGGGGCCGCGGTAACCGAGATCGCGACGCTGCGGGCCGAGCTCGGCGGGCCACAGGTGGGTTGAGGAGCGAGCGATGTCCCCCCGCGCGTGGAAAATCACCGTCGACGGCCGGACGGTCACCGTCGTGGCCGGTACGCGCGAAGCGGCCGAGAAGCGCGCCGCCCGTCGGGCGAAGCGCCCTCAGCTACTGGCGAACCCCCACGCGTTGAAGCGATAGGGGGCGTTGCCGTAGCCCTGGATGTCCTCGCCCTCCACGTGAACGCGCGAGAGGCCGCGCGCACGCAGCGCCTCGGCCAGCCACTCCCGTTCGTAGTAGCGGTGGTCGAGGCCCGCGTAGCGCTCCGCGTAGGCGGCCGGCCCGCCCGCGACCCGCTCGCGCTCGGCCAGGGCGGCCGCCTGTGTCGCGGCGTCGGGCACGTCGAGCACCGCAACCGCGCGGCGTGCCTTGCGCACCATGCGATCGAGCACCCGCTCGGCGTAGGCGTGTGACGGGAAGTACAGGAACGCGCCCATCGAGACAACGGCGTCCACCTGAGGCTGCGGCTCCAGCTCGGCCGCGCCGGCGACGGCGAACCGCCCGCCGGGCAGCGCCTCGGCGGCGAGGGCGATCAGCTCGGGAGACCGATCGAGGCCAGCGACATCGAGCCCCCGCTCGTGAAAGCCGTAGAGAAAGGCTCCCGCGCCGCAGCCCACGTCGAACACCGAGTCCCCCGCCCCGAGGTCCAGCGCCCGTCCGATGCGGTCGCCGAAGGCTCGCCACGCCTCCTCGTCCACCCGGGCGAAGCCCGAGTCCATACCGCCACCATCCATGAGCCGGCGCAGCACGGACCCTCCAAGGTCGGGCGGCGGCGCGGGGCGAGCCGCCCAGAGCGCGTCCCAACCCTGGCTCACGCGCGCGAGCCCGTAGCGGGCGAGAGCCTTTGCGAAAGAGCCTGGATGAGGCGCGCGTTCTCCTCCGGGCGACGGACGGCCACGCGCAGCCGCGGGACTCGGTCGCTGAAGCGCTCCGTCACGTCCTTCACCTCGATGGCGGCCTCGGCCAGCAGGCCTTGGCGCAGGGCCGCCGCGATGCCAGGCGCGCCGGTCAGCTCGGTGAGCAGGAAGTTCCCTCCGCTCGGGTACACGGCCGCGACGCCCGGCACGGCGAGCAGGTCGCGGCGGAGCTCCTCACGGTCGAGCGCGGTCCGCTCGAAGGACGCGGCCAGCTCCGGGCGCGACTTCAAGGTGAGCTCCAGCAGGTGCTCGGCCTGCGAGCCGAGGTTCCAGATCGGAAGCTCGGCCACGATCGCGTCGAGCAGCTCGCGGTCGGAGCTGTACACGTATCCCAGCCGCATGCCGGGCACCCCGAGCGACTTGCTCAGGCTGGTGAGCACGACCACGTTCGGAAGCGGCTGCTCTTCGAGGGCCTCCTCCAGCGAGGGCTGCTCGCTGAACGCGAGGAACGACTCGTCCACGAGCAGGGTGGTGTCGGGGTGAGCGGCGGCCAGCGCGTGGAGCGCCGCCGTGGGCAGCGTCGTGCCCGTGGGGCTGTTGGGGTTCACGACCGCGAGCACGTCCTCCTCGCCCGCGAGCCGCTCGAGCTCGTTCATGTCCACGCCAGGCGCATCGGCGTAGGTCGCGGCCGCGTCGAACACGCGGCGGTACTCGCCGAAGGTGGGCTCTGGGATCGCCACGCCCCGCCCGTCCCACAGCCTGCGGAGGATCGGGAACGCCTGGCTGGCGCCGTGAAGCACCTCCACCCGCGCCGGCTCGCAGCCGAGCAGCCAGGCGAGCTTCTCATTGAGCACGGTCTGGGTGGAGCCGTAGCCGCCCACGAGGTCGTCGAGCCCGTGGCGCATGGCGGCCAGCATTGAGGGCGTGGGGAAGTAGGCGTTGGCCATGAACGAGAAGTCGAGCACGTCGAAGCCCCACTGCCCGCCGATGGTGCGGTCGAGGATGCTCGCCCGCTCCTCGGGAGCGAAGCGGAAGCGCGCCGCGGCGAGGTCGACCGGGTCGTCGATCTCCGCCCAGGCCGCCGGGCCGACCTCCTCGGCCTCGATGCCGAGCCCCGCGAGATCGGGCACCTGGGCGAGCACGGCCTCGTAGAAGGCGTTGGCGTCGATGCGCTCCGCGTGGCGCTTGAGCAGCGGCCGCAGCGTCCCCGCGACGAGCTCGCCGGTGAAGCGGTACACGTTGAGGGTCTTGAAGGTGCCGCGGTATTCGAAGCCTTCCCCCTGTTCCTCGGTGGGGTGCATGCCCGTGATGCGGCCGCCTTCCACCGTCACGACGGTGCCGTCCATTCCGATGCCGAACCGGTCGACGAGCGCCACGTTGCGCTCCGGCCCCGCGCACAGGCGACCCAGCACGCCCGGCGCGAGGAGCACATCGCACTCCACCAGCAGCAGTTCGATGCCGGGCTCGACCTGGTCGAGGGCCAGCGCGAGCGAGACCACGTTGTTGGTCTCCGCGAACCGCTCGTTGCGCAGGAAGTGCAGCGGGCTGTCGGGGTGACCGGCGCGAAGGTGAGCTTCCACGTCCTCCGCCCGATAGCCGGTCACCACCGTGATGACAGCCGGATCGAGGGCGCACACCTCTTCCACGATGCGATCCAGCGCGGTGGTGCCGCCGATCGGCAGCAGCCCCTTGTGGCAGTCGTCGGACAGCGGCCGCATCCGCCGGCCGTAGCCGGCGGCGAGGATCACGGCGTGCACGGTTCCTCCAGATCGCCCTGCCACGCCGAGTTCGGTCGCTGCCAGGGCTCGCGCGACACGATGCAGCCGTCGCCCAGGTATCCCCACGACGGGTCCGGCGTGCGCCAGTCGCCGTAGTGCGCGGACAGCTCGCGCTCGTGGTCGGCGTGCTTTCTCCACCGCCGGCGCAGGAAGCGGAAGGTCCGCAGCGGCTGAGCGGGCAACTCGCCGACGGCCTGCATCGGCGGGTCGTCGCCGTAGACGTGGTAGCGCAGGAGACCGTCCTCCGGCTCGAGCGCCCAGAACTCGAACTTCGCCCCGTTCCTGAGAAAGGACCACTGGGTCGGTTTGCCCGAGTTGGTGCAGAAGCGCTTGTGCGGGGCGAATCCTGCTCCCATCAGTGCCCGCGCGGCATCGGCAAATCCGGCGCCCTCACCTGGGGTGAAGGCGAAGTCGGCGTCATGCAGATCGTGGGCGAGCGGAGCGCGCTCGCGCGCCCAACCGAGCAGGAGGCCGCCCCACACCCAGTAGCGCTCGCCGAACGCCGTGCCCGCCAGCACGTCGTGAAGGCGCCGCAGATCATCGGCGAAGACCTTCGCCTGATCTGGCGCGCGGCGGCGACGGGAGATCCGGGTGCGTTGGGCAACGGGTGCCGGGCCCGAGCGCGCAGGCAGGACCGTGACCTTCTCCACGGCGGCGTGGTCGAACCAGCGCACGTGCTCCTCGACCACGTCCACGTGCAGCGCGTGTGTGCCGGGCTCCGACGGGGCCTGGATCGGCACCAGCAGGCGCGTCGAAGCGCCGGGCCGCACTCGCTCGGTGAACAGCCCTCGCACCCCCGGGTCGTGGAGAAACCCGTCGCCGCTGTCCCAGCGGTGCCCAACCCTCACCTGTGGCCAACCGTCGCGCCCCGGAGGCCACGCGGTCGCGCCGGCGTTCGTGACCTCCACCTGCACATGCCGGAACGCGCCGACGGTGAGCTGCTCGATCGGGTGGACCAGGCGCACCCGGGCGGCGGGAGCGGCCTCGGGGATGGTCGCCTCGTCGAGCCATGTCTCGATCTCATCCATGTCCACGTCGGGCTCGAGGGCAGGACCGGCCGCACCAGCGTCGTCACGGCCCGCAGCGGCCTCGAGGTAGGTGCGGACCCGCTCGGTGTCGGCCCCGGGCAGGGCGGCCGTGGCCAGGTCCTCCATCTCCTCGGGCAGGTACAGCGCGCGTACCGGATCGCCGCAGTCGAGCAGCTCCACCGCGCCCGCGTCCTCGTACCGGCGCACGCGCGCCTGGCGAGTGGCGAGCGAGTCGACCAGCACCGTGGTGTGAAGGAACGGCGCGTCCACGATCCGGCCCGCCCCGGCCACCTCCACATCGCTGTGCACCCGTCCGCGGACGCGCCACGCGCCGCTCACGTTGCGCATCAGCCGCGGGTGCAGATCCGACAGCCAGGGATCCGCCGCGGCGTATCGGTCCGGTCCCGGGTGGAGCCACCGGCACGGCAGCACGTAGTGGGTGTGCTCGCGTGAAGCGATCAGGCCCGGGAGGGCGTCGATCAGCGCCGACGACGGCAGCTCGTCGTCGTCCATCCGCAGCACCCAGTCAGCCCGGCAGCGCGACAACAACCAGCCGAGGTGACGCTCCACGAACGGAGCGGCGGGCACGACGCGCACCACGTCGGCGATCTCCCTGCACGCGCCCGGCGTGTCCGGATGGGCGCGCTCGTCGACCGCCACCACGATCTCGTCGACATGCGGTCGCCACACCTCGAGGAACGCCGTGGCCGCTGCTGGCGGCGCGTCGGTGACGGTGCAGAGCGAGAGGCTCGGGGGCCGGGGGGCGAAGGGCGTCGCGGCTGGCAATGGGCCGCAAGCGTGTCACGACGGCGGGCTCCGTGTAGGTTCCGCAGCCGTTGAGACGCTCGCCCCGCCGCAGGATCCGCGCGCTGCTCTCCCTCTCCCGTGCCCTCGACGGGAGCGCGACGCCCTCGGCCGCGGAGTGGGACGACGTGGTCGAGGTGGCGCGCGAGCTGTGGGTGCTGCCGTCGCTGGGCTACATGGTTCGACACGAGCACGGTTCGTGTCCCGGGCCGATCGCCGACCTGCTGGCCGACTACCACCGGGTGAACGCCCTGCGCAACGCCCGCTTTCGCCAGCAGCTGAGCGAAGCGGTGGATGCTCTCAATCGCGCCGGGATCGAGCCGCTGCTGTTCAAGGGAGCGCTGCAGCTCGTGGACGGCACGGACCTGAGCCCGGGCTATCGCGGGATGGGCGACCTCGACCTGGCGGTGCCGACCGACTCGATGACGGCGGCCGCAGGCGCGCTGGAAGCGCTCGGCTACGGGCCCGACCGCACCTGGGTGCTCCTCCACCCCCACGTCCTGCCGATGACCGGGCGCCGCGTGCCCGGGCCGATCGAGCTCCATTCGGAGCTAGGCACGCCCCGGGTGGCGGCGGTGCTGCCGTTCGCCACCGCCTGGCACGCCGCCTCCGAGCTCTCGTTCGACGGTGTGAAGGCTCGGGCGCTCTCCCCCACCCACCAGGTGCTGCACAGCGTGCTGCACGCGTCCGTCCAGGACCTCGGTCACGCCGTGGGGGCGCTGCCCCTGCGCCAGCTCTTCACCCTGGCTCATCTCGACCGCGTGCACGGCGCGTCGCTGGATTGGCCGGCGATCCGCGCTGGAATGCGCGACCACGGGCTCTCCCGCGTGCTGAAGGACCACCTCTGGCTGGCCCACCGGCTCGCCGGGATGGCGCTTCCGGAAGGCATCCCCGCGGGCGTGGGCCCGCGCCTCCATGAGGCGCGGGTGCTGGCCAACTTCGGCCTGGGCTGGCCCGCCTACCTGCACCGGAACCTCCTGGACGCGTTCGACCGCAACTATCTCGACGCGCTCTACGGTCACGGGGGTCGCCCGCTGAAGCTGGCGCGCGCGTGGGCGCGCCACTCCGTCCATCTGTTGCGCCGCGAGGGTCTCGGGGTCGCGACCAAGGGGCTGGAGCGCAGGGTCTGACGTAGCATCCACGCGTGCCTCGCCCTCAGCACCGAATCGTGTTCGAGTCCTTTAGCGTGGTCGCCGAGGCGGCGTGCGACGACCGTGAGCTGTTCGACGCGATCCCCACGGTGCTCCCACCCGGCTGGCGGCCGGGGACCGGCGACGTAGCGGCGCGCTTCGAGCTGACACAGGCCGGTGCCATCACACGCGACGGCACCGAGGTCGCGCACACGAAGGGCGATCGAAGCGCTGGTCTGCTTCGGCTCGGATCCACGGTGCGCCACCACCTCGCGCTGCTCGCGCCGGACCACGTGTTCATCCACGCCGGTGTCGTCTCGGTGGGGGGCGCCTCGATCGTGATCCCCGGCAGCAGCCACAGCGGAAAGACGACGCTCGTCGCCGAGCTGGTGCGCGCGGGAGCCACCTACTACTCGGACGAGTACGCCCCGGTCGACCCGGAGGGCTTGATCGCGCCCTACCCGAAGCCGCTCTCGGTCCGCGGAGCGGACGGCGAGGGTCTCGGCGCGCTCCAGGCGGTACCGGAGCCGCAGATCGCGACGCAGCCGACCCGGGCGGACCTGGTGGTCGTGACGAGATATGAGGCCGGTGCGACCTGGCGCCCCGAGCCCTGTACCGGAGGCGAGGGAGCGCTCGCCCTGCTGAAGCACACCGTCGCGGCCCGCCCCCGGCCCAGCAAGGCGCTGGCCGCCGTCGGCCAGCTGGCTCGGGAGGCGCGTGTGATCGCCGGGATCCGCGGCGAGGCCGCCGGCATGGCGGACGCCCTGATCGACCTGGCGGCCGACCGAACGCCGGCAAATTGACACTTGACGGAACCGATCCCGTGCGGATAGGTTGACGCCTTGTCAGTGACTCGCCCCCTGGCCCGCACCGCAGACCTGCTCACCGAAGAGGTGGATGGTGAGCTGCTGGTCTACGACGCCGAGACGGAACTGGCATGCCGCCTGAACGGCAGCGCGGCGCTCGTGTGGCGAAACAGCAACGGAAAGCGCTCCGTGACCGACCTGGTCGCGGTGCTGTCCGAGGAGCTCGGCGACCTCGCCGATGAGGACATGGTGATGGTCGCGCTCGACCACCTCCACGAGCACGGGCTGATCAAGTCCGGCTATGAGCCACGCGATCTCAACGTCGCCAGGCTCAGCCGCCGCCGTTTCATCCGTCGCGTAGGGATCGTCGGCGCCGCCTCGATGGCGGTGCCAGTGGTGCACAGCATGGTTGTTCCGACGCCGGCCGCAGCGCAGTCCGGCTACAACAACTACTACGTCACCAACCGCAACCTTCTCTCCCGCTAGACCCCGGTCGCGCCGGGCTACGCGGTCACGGCCGCGTTGTCGCTGAGCACCCGCTCGACGACCGCCGCCACGCGGGCCTCGCCGTCGAACTCCGCGAGATGCTGAGCAAGCTCCTGCGCCCGCGCGCGGGGCGCCTCCTCCGCGAGCAGCCAGCGCACGCCTTCGCGGACCGAGTCCGGGTCCTCCTCGGCCTTGCGGCCCGCTCCGAGGTCTTCGATCCTCTGGGCCAGGGGAAACTGGTCGTAGGCCTGCGGCATCAACAGCATCGGCACTCCGGCGAGCAGCGTCTCGTGCACCGAGTTGCACCCGCCGTGAGTGATGTGCACGTCGGCGCGCGCGAGCATGTCCCGGGCCGGCACGAAGTCGCGCAGGGCGACGTTGTCGGGCAGCGGCGCGAGGTCCTTCGCCGTGATCCTGCCGTCGCCCGTTGAGATGAGCACGTCGATGGGCTCGTCCGCGAGTCCCTTGACCACCACTTCGAACTGCTCCTTGCGAGCGTTGAACGACGTCCCGAAGCAGACGTAGACCACGGGCCGCTCACCCCGCGGGGCGGTTGGCGGTGGCGGGTCCATCAGCGGGCCGATGCAATTCCAGCTCGGGGGAAGCTCGTAGTCATCGCCGACGATCTGCTCCGTCGTGTAGGCGAACGTGGTCTCGCTGGCCCACGCGCTGTGGATCACGGCGCCCCAGTCCCCCAGCTCCACACCCCACCGCTGAGCGATGGAGAGCCAGCTGTCCTCGAAGCTCTTCTTCGATATCTCGGGATGAGGGGCGGGCAGCCTTCCGTCGTCGTCGGGACGGATCGCGTGCGGGTCCACGATCGGGAACATCGGGTGGGAGACGATGCGCGGCACGCCGAGGTATTCCCCGGCAACGCGCGCCCAGGGCACCTGGCTGTCGTGCACGATCAGGTCAGGGTCGTAGGCGAACATCTGCTCGACGAGCACCTTCGAGGTCTCCTCCGTGAGCGCCGCCAGGCTCGCCACCCAGCCCTCGAAGCCGACGATCTCGGGCATCTCCGGCTCGTGGACCTCCAGGCGCGCCCCCACCGCTTCGATCCGAGCGCGACAGGGCTCCGGCGCCCAGGCGGTCACCTCGTGCCCCTGGCGCACGAGCACGTCGCTCAACCGCGTCGCCGCATTGATGTGGCTGAAATAGGGAACGTGAACGACCGCGATCTTCGCCACGGCGCAACCGTAGCCGATGTAAGGTCGTCGACTTGCCGATCCAGGGACTCGTCACCGGTGGATGGCTGGCCGTGTTCGCAGCGGGGCCCGACGGCTCCCTGGGGTACATGCGCCAGACCTCTCGCGACGCCTGGTCGGACTGGGAGACCATCGGGCCGGCCATCACGGGCCATCCCGCCGTGTTCCACAACACCGATGAGCGCCTCGAGGTATTCGCGAAGGGGCCCGGCGGCCTCCTCGGGCACAGCTATCAGGTGGAGCCGGACGGCGGCGAGTGGACCGAGTGGGAAGACATCGGGCCGGCCATCCAGGGCGACCCGGTGGTGTTCCACAACGCCGACGGACGCCTGGAGGTGTTCGCGAGGGGCCCCGACGGCGCGCTGGGGCACATATGGCACACGCTGCCGGAGCACGCCTGGTCGGAGTGGGATGACCTCGGGCCCGTCATCTCGGGCGACCCGACCGTGTTCCAGAACTCCGACGGCCACCTGGAGCTGTTCGCCATCGGACCGGACGGGTTGCTGGGCCACCTCTGGCAGCACATGCCCAGCGGCCTCACCGGATGGTCGGAGTGGGAGTCGCTCGGGCCCGCCCTCACGGGCAACCCCACCCTGTTCCTGAACACCGATGGGGCGCTCGAGGTCTTCGCGAAAGGGCCGGACGGCCTTCTTGGACACCGATGGCAGACACTGCCCGACCACGGCTGGTCGGAGTGGGAGGACATCGGGCCGGCCATCCAGAGCGAACCGATCGCCTTCCGCAACGGCGATGGCCGGCTCGAGGTGTTCGCCGCAGGGCCCGAGGGCGTGCTCGGGCACATGTGGCAGGAGATCCCCGACCACCACTGGTCGGGCTGGGAGGACATGGCGCCGGCGATCTCGGGCGACCCCGCCGTGTTCCAGAACGCCGACGGGCGCCTCGAGCTGTTCGCGACCGGGCCCGAGGGCGTGCTGGGACACCGCTGGCAACACGCGCCCAGCGGCGTCGAAGGGTGGTCTGACTGGCAGGACCTGGGCCCTGCCATCTCTGCGCGGCGCCCCGTGGTCGGCCAGACAGGCACCGTCCCCGGCTTCGAGACCGGAGCGAAACCCGAGGTCAAGGCGGGCGCCGCCCCCCCGCCTGCCGAGATCAGCGCGGACTTCTGCGTAATCGGCGCCGGGCCGGCCGGCGTAACGGTGGCGGACGGCCTTATCCGCGCCGGCGCAAGCGTTGTCCTGATCGACAGCGGGGGCCTGGGTGAGGACCTCGCGGCGCAGGAGCTCAACGACGGCCTCGCGAACGGGCCCATCATCAAGTCGCGCCGCGACTACCTGCGCGGAGGGCGGCGGCGCGCGGTGCAGGGCTCGGCGTCGCGGTGGGGACCCGGCTTCATCATGCCGTTGCGCGCCAACGACTTCGAGCAGCGCCCCTGGGTCGACAACAGCGGATGGCCGCTAGGGGCCGAGGACCTGGCTCCATACGAGAGCCGGGCCGCGGAGACCTTCCGGCTGGACCCCTTCGGCCCCCCGGAGGCAGACCGCCCACTCGTTCGGCTGACCTACCAGTTCCCGCCCGATCCGCAGGTGTTCCGCGCGATGTACTTCGACCTCCTGACCAAGCCTCGCTTCCACCCCGAGCTGGGTGCGACCGCGGTCGGGCTGAAGATGCGCGGGGACCGTGTCGACTCCGTGCGCCTTGCTCACGCCACCGGCGAGGAGACGCGCGTGAACGCCGACACCGTGGTGCTCGCGGCCGGTGGCGTCGAGAACGCCCGCTTCCTGCTCCTACACGAGCGCACCCTCGGGCCGAGCGCCATGACCGGGCGGCAGTTCATGGAACACCCGCACATCCTGGCCGGGACCGTCCAGATCCCCGACGCGGCCGCGCTGCTCGACAGCCTGGACAGGCGCACCGCGCTCGACGTCTTCGCCCTCGACGAGGCGACATTGGCCGAGGAGCGCCTGCTCAACGTGAGCGTGCAGGTGCGCCGGCGGCCGGGCGGCGCAGACGGGACCTCCGTCGAGTGCGACCTCTACCTGCGTTCCGAGCAGGCCCCGAACCCGGAGAGCCGGGTCGTGCTCGGCCAGGATGTCGATCGCCTCGGTCAGGCGCAGCCCGTTCTGCACTGGCGATTGCTCGAACAGGACTGGACCAGCATCGTGCGCACCACCGAGCTGGTGGGCGCCGCCCTCGAGCGGCAGTACGGCGCCAAGGCCCACGTGCTGATGCGTACCGACGACCCCTGGCCCTACGACCCGGTGGGGCCCAACGAGGCCGAGAGCTCGGCCTGGGGCAACCACCACATGGGCACCACCCGCATGGGCGACAGCCCGAGCGACAGCGTCGTCGATCACGACTCCCGTCTCCACGCGACGGCCAACCTCTACGTCGCCGGCAGCTCGGTGTTCCCGACCGGCGGCTGCGCCAACCCGACGTTCACGATCGTGGCGCTGGCCCACCGGCTAGTCGATCACCTTTCGAACGCCTCGTCGTAAAGGCGAGCATGACCAGCGCCGGCGGCACCGTGCCCGGCAGGGAGTCGACGACCAGGAAGAGCTGGTTGAACGCCTGGGCGGCCACGAACACCGCCAGCGCGGCGAGCGCCTGGGGGCGCCGCTCGGCGGCCAGGATCCCCCCGACGAGCCCGGCGACGAAGTAGTCGCCGTAGTCGGTTGAGACGTTCCCGATGTCGGCGACCTGGAGCCGCGGCAGGCCCTCGGCGGGCGCGGCCGCGTTGAACTGAGCGTTCTGATCGCCGAAGAAGTCGCCGAAGATGAAGACGGCGTCGATCACGGCCATCGCCACGACGCCGACCTTCAGGAGCGGAAGCGGCGACGCGCCCGCGAGCAGGCGCCCGACGGTCACGCACGAGCCGACGATCAGCGCGAGCCTGCCGAGGCGGCCAAGCGGATCGTCGGGCGCGACCAGCGCCGCGGCGAGCATCGGTACGACGAGGACGGCCATCCACGGCCGCGCGCCGTGTGCCGCCCAGCCCAGCGCGAGTGCGCAGCCGGGCGGCACCAGCAGGAGCGCGATCCAGGTGAGGACGTCCGCGCTCGCCGCCGCCACGGTGATCGCCACCACCGTCGCGACGCACCGACAGCGGCGCCACCAGCGACCAGCCGCGCGCCACCGAACCGCGAGAGCACCGCGGGCAGCCCCGCCGCGGGCAGAGCGACGCAGAGAGCCTGGGCGGCGTCGAGCAGCGCGGTGTCGGCCTCGAAATACACCCGGCGGTGTCATCGTAGCCGCGTGAATTCGAGGGCCAGAGTCGTCGGGCGGCGGGTGGTGGTCGTCGCCGTCGTCGTCCTGCAGCTCGGGTTCGCGGCGCGGGGCTACTGGTCCGACCACAAGGAGTTCGCGTTCCAGATGTTCCCGGAGTCGAGCACCTGGCGGGCGGACGTGGTCCGGGTCACCGCCGACGGCCGGCGCGTCCCCATCGAGCAGCCCGTGGTCGGGGTACCGCTGGGACGAGCTGGTGCCGAACGGGGGCTGAGCTACCCCTCGATCCGCCATCACGCGGACGCCGGGCTCGACAACCAGCTGGCGTTTCTCGAGTCCGCGCTCGACTGGGTCGCGGGCAACACGCCGCGCGACCGCGAGACCCGGTACCTGGAGGCCACGGTGACCTCCTGGCACAACGCCGACCCACCCCGGGTCGAGAGTCCTCGCGGAGCGCGCGTGCGCGATTGATCGCCGCGTTCGACGAGCTGCTCGGCCGCCCGGTCAGCATGCGCGCGCTCGCGCTGCTGCGGGTGCTGGCCGGCGCCGATCGTGCTCCTGCATCTGGAGCCGTTCCTCTCCGACAGCCTGGACGGCCAGACCTACCGGGACGCCTTCCACGAGCCCTACGCCGCCTGGTATCCGGAGCTGCCCGAGCGCGGTCTACATCGGGCTGCTCTGGCTGGCGGCGGTGGCCGCCGTCGCCATGTCGCTCGGCTTGCTCACCCGCCTGGCGACGGCGACGACGTTCGTGATCGTCGCCTACAACCTCTTCCTATCGACCACGCACTTCCACAACAACCGGGCCTACCTGGTGATCGTCCTCGGGCTGTTGGCGGTGGCGCCGTGCGGGCGGGAGCTGTCGCTGGACGCGTGGCTGCGCCGCCGGCGCGGCCGACCGGCGCTCGACCTCCGCGCCGGCCTGGCCGCTGTGGCTGCTCCGGTTCGAGTGCGCCGCGATCTACGGGGCCTCCGGCCTGAGCAAGCTCCTCGATCCCGACTGGTTCGGCGGCACCGTCACCTGGCAGCGCGTCGTGCGGGCGCGGGACGACCTGGAGGCGTGGCCCCTGCCGGACTGGGCGATGTCGCTCCTCACCGACCGGGGCTTCCACACCGGAGCGGCCAAGGTCATCGTGCTCACCGAGCTGTTCATCGCGGTCGGCCTGTGGTGGCGCGCGCACGCCGCTACGCGGCCGTGTGGGTCGCCGTGGTCTTCCACCTGATGATCGAGACGTCGGCATCGGTGCAGGTGTTCTCGCTTCTCGGCATCGCCGTGCTGGTGGTCTGGGCGGTGCCCGTCCACCCGTGACCGGGTGATCCGCCTCGACCCGACCGCGCCGCCACCGGCGATTGGGCGCGGTCGTCCGCGGGCTCGACTGGCTGGCCCGGTTTCGCGTCGAGCCGGCTCCGCCCGGCTCCCCGCTCGAGGTCGTTGACCGGGACGGCACCACGCTCCGCGGCGGCACCGGCCGCGGCGTTCGCGTTCAGCCGCCTGCCGCTGACGGCGTGGTTCGCGCTCCCGACACTGCTCCTGCCCGGCGTCCGCCGGGCCCGCGAGCGATGATCGCGGGCTCGCGTCTGGCCGGCGGTGCTGACCCTGGCGCTGATCGCCGCCGCCTCCTTCGCGGTGGTGGCGCCGCCGGAGCGCTGCCCGTCGGTCACGGCGCCCGAGCTCCGCGGCTCGGCGCAGGCCACCGTCGATTGGTTCGTCCGCAACCAGGACACCGACGGCACCTGGCTCTACGTCTACAACGCCGAGGACGGACTCGACCACGTCCGAGTACAACGAGGTTCGCCACGCCGGGGTGACGATGGGCCTCTACCAGGCGGCCGCGGCGCGGATTGCCGGGGGCGTCGCGCTCCGCCGACCGGGGTACCGAATGGGCGCTCGACCGGCTGATCGAGCGCGACGGCTGGACCGCGTTCGCCGGCGAGGGGCGGGTCACCACGGGCGCGACCGCGCTCCTGGCCGCCGGGCTCACCATTCGCCGGGAGGCCACCGGCGACACGCGCTACGACCGCCTGCTGCGCCGGCTCGGGCGCTTCCTGCTCGCCCAGACCGAGCCGTCGGGCGCGGTGCTCGCCGGCTATGACCTCACGCGCGGGGCGCCGGTGCCCGGCGAGTACTCCAAGTACTACACGGGGGAGGCCTACTGGGCTCTGGCCCGCCTCCACAGGGCGTTCCCGGGCGAGGGCTGGGGCGAGGCGGCGGATCGCATCGGCGCCTACCTGGCGAAGTCGCGCGACGAGGCCGAGGATCACTGGCCGCCGATTCCCGATCACTGGGCCGCCTACGGCGCGGCCGAGACCGTCGAGTTCCCCGAGCGGCCGGCGACCGCTGACCGAGGACGAGGTCGAGCTACGCGCGCGGGCAGGCCGAGCTGTTCGGCGTCCAGGCGCGGTGGGTCGCCCAGCGCTTCGGGCCGTGGGGCGAGTTGGTGCGGGGCAGCTACACGCCCCGCGGCGGCGGCTACGGCGTGATCAGCGAGGCGCTCACCGGGTGGTGGCTGGCCGCCCGGGCGGAGCCCCGGCTGGCGGACCTCCGAGCGCCGCATCGCCGATCGTGCCACCTGCATCGCCGGCCTGGCGATGGAGGCGCAATCCGACGCCGAGGACGCCGCAGGACGCGGCCTCGGCCGGAGCGGGTGGAGGGCGCCTGGTTCCTCGACGGCGAGACCCGGATGGACGACCAGCAGCACGCGCTTGCCGGGCTGCTGCGAACCGATCCCGATCGTCGAGGCGTGCCGACGATGGTCCGGACGACGACGGGCCGTCGGCCTGGTTGTGGGCCGCGGTGCTGGTGCTGGCGCTCAACCCGGCCCGGGCCGCGTTCGCTGTCTCACGCGCCGGGCGATCGCCGCGCGACGTCGCCGGCCGCCGCCGGCGGGGCGATCGGCGGGCTCGTCGTGTGCGCCGCCGCGGCAGCGGGCGGCCCGCTGCTCGACGCGCTCGACGTGAGCGACCCCTCGTTCCGCATCGCCGCCGGAATCGTGGCCGGGCTGGCCGGCGTCGTCGACGTGTTCCGCAGACCCCCCGCCCGACCCGCGCTGCCCGGCTGGCGCGCTCGATTCCCGTCGCGGTCCGTGGCCCGCCCCGCCCTGCTGGTGGTGGCGCTGGGCGCGGGCGCCGACCAGGGCGTCCTCGTAACCGCCGGCGCGATGGCGATCGGCGTCGCCCTGTTGACCGGGCTGGTGGCCCGGTGCCCGCCGAGGGCTCCGGAGGCCGACGCCTGCGGTGGGCGAGCCGGCTGCTGGCCGTGGCGCTCGTCGCCGGCGGGGTCCTCCTCACCCTCGACGGCGTCACGGACGTCTAGGGACCGCCCACGTAGCGCCGGAGCGCGGCCGGACGGCGGACCAGAGAGCCGCTGGTCACGCCGAAGAAGCGGACGCGCCCGGCCCGCAGCCCCGCTATGCGGCGACTCCGGCGGCCGAGGCGGTAGAGCCCCTTGGCCAGCCGGACTCGCCTCGGGTATGCCCGGCGGAAGCGGGCGGCCGACGAACCGACGCGCACCCGCCGGTTTCCATGCCCCCGTGCGGTGGTCGTCACGAGCCTGGCCGTCGCTCGGCTCGATCGGCCCAAGAACACCGCCGTTACGAGTCCGCGCGAGGCCTTCACGCAGAACCGGAAACGACGGCCGGTCCTCTGTGGCGCACGAACGGGCAGGCGCCGCATCCGGGCGCGCGTGTACCCGAGCCGGACCCGGCCGATGTTCCTTGGCCCGATCGGCGATCGGCGGGCCAGGCAGACAGGGCCGCCCGCATCTGGCCAGGCGCTGGCGGATAGGCGCACGCCGTAGAAGCCCGAGCCGGCGTCCGTGTAGAAAACCGTGCGGCGCTTCGGATCGAACGCGGGCTGGGAGAAGGCCAGGTTGCCCGCCCCCAGGCCGGCGACCGTGCCCGCCTTCGGCGGGGCGACGAAGTAGGCGACCTCGCGCGGGCGCGTCGGGATGCGGATGTCGAACACCCGCAGGCCGGAGTTCAGGAACGAGCACGCCACGATTCCCGGGTCGACTCGGCGCGGGACCGCGCAGTAGTGCGCGCTGTAACCGAACGACTTGTTCGGCGGCAGCGGCGTGGGGTCGCCCTCCGCCGCCAGGTGGGCAGCGGGCATGTTGATCTCCAGCCGCAGGTTGGAGGCCACACGGGGCGCGCTCGGCCGGCTCATGTCGATCAGCCGCGCCCCGCCCACCTTGTTCTCCGCGGTGGCGGGGTTGAAGCGGAAGGCGAACTCGTCGAACTCCAGCAGGTAGGGCTTGCCGTCGATCCTCAGCGGCTCGGAGTTCTGCGGCACCGACACGGTGCTCCAGGTCAGGCGCTCGCGCTCGCGCACCCGCGGCGAAGCCCTGCGGGCCTGGACCTCGCTCACGTCGAGCACGCCCAGGCTGCCGTTGATCGGGTCGGTCTGGAAGAGGGTGTTGCCGTCGTCGCTAAGGCTGAGCCCGTGCGAGTAGTAGGCGCCGGACCAGATCTCCTTCGGCTGCCTGGGGTCGGCCACGTCGATCGCCTTGATGTAGCCCGCCCCGCCGGCGACCCAGAACGTTTTGCCGTCGGGCGAGAACCCGCTCTCGTGGCCGGTCACCGTCGGCATCTGAGCCTGCAGCTCGGGACGGCGGCAGTCGTCTCTCACCTCGTAAATAGCCATGCTGCCGGGCAGGGTCAGCCCGTTGCCCACCTCGGCGGCGAGGAGCCCGCGCCGGGTGTTCAGGTTGAGCGACTCGTGCGGGGCCAGCATCGCCGCCGACGTGAGCCGGTCGGTCTCGCGCGGATGGCTGGGGTCGGACATGTCGAGCACGACCACACCTGGAGACGGGCCACCGGCGACGCTCGCCACGTTCGCCGGCGACGAGAGGGACGTGTCGTAATAAGCGCAGGAACGGCCGTGCCTATCGGTGTAACGCCACACGCGAAACCCGCCCGGTGTCGGGTGATGGCCGACCTCGGTGAGGTTGCACGTCCAGCCGCGAGCGGCGTCGGGGGACTCGATCGCCTCCCGCGTCAACCGTCCCTGCATACCCGCCAGCGGACGGGAGCCCGCGCCGCACTCCGCCCGCGGGACCGGCGCAAGGCGCGGTCCGGGCAACGTTTGAGGTGTCTTCTGGGGCTCCGTCTGCCCGAGCCCCAGGAGCGCCTCCAGGTCATTCGCTGGGAGCGTGGGGCCTTGAATGGCGGTGGCCAGCGCCGGCGCACTCGCTACCACGACCAGCGCCACGAACGGGGCGACGGTCTTCAGCCGCTGCTGCAAGCTCTCCCGCACTACTAAAACCGTACCGCTAGCGCGGCTCGGTCAGCGCCGGACGACGCGGAAACTCAGCCGTAGCGGGCGCGTCTTGCTCCCGCTCGCGTCGGTCGCGACGAGCGTGGCACGGTAGCGCCCGCGCCCCAGCGCGCGACGGCCGAAGCGGCCGCTGAACCGCGTCCGGTTCACTCCCGCCACGGTCCGCCGAACGCGGAGCGTTCCGGTGGGGACGTAGCGAACGCAGCGGCGGCGCTTGCGCAGCCGGCGGGTGGCGCGCCTGCAGCTGCGCCCCACCCGGCGTCCGCGCGTGCGCCGCGCCACGGTGATCGACGCCGGCGCGTTCTCCGAGAGGCGGTACACGAACGTGGTGCCGCGCTTGGCGCGCTTGCGCCGCTTGGCCGCCGCGCTGGAGCGCTTCCGCGGCTGGGGCGCGAACACCCGGTTGGTCATCCTGAACCCGCTGGCGCTGGTGATCGGGTCCGCGATCGTGCTGGTGGCCACGGTGGTGCCGAACGGCTCGGCGCCCTCGCGCTGGTTGCCGGTCGCGGAGGTGAGCCGCAGCGAGAACGTCTCGGCGCGCTCGTCGGTGCCGTCGGGCACGACCGGCACGACGATCGTCTTGCTCGTCTCGCCCGCGCCGAACGAAACGCCGCCGGCGGCCGCCACGAAGTCCGACCCTGCCGTCGCGGTGCCGGCCACGGGCTGGTAGCTCACGCGCGCCGCGCCGGTGCCCGGGCCTGCGCGACGGACGATGAAGGTCGCGGTTCCGCCGCCCTCGGCCGTCGCGACGGGGACGGGAGCCACACTGAACAGGCTCGTCCGCGCGACGGCGATGTCCGTTGAGAACCCCAGCGGCGTGCGCCCGAGCTGCCGCGTGGCGGCGGTCGCCAGGTCGATAAGGGTGACGTTGGTGAACTGATTCGGGCTCTCGAGGTCGTTCACGGCGGTGTACGCCCGCCCGGTCGCGCCCGAGATGTCGAGCGACTCGCAATAACAGGAGACGGAGTCCTGCTCGAACTCGCCGATCGTGGTCAGCTCGCCGGTGGCGGCAGAGTCCGGGCTCCCATTGGGGGAGCCCATCCGCGCCAGAACCGAGCTGTTCATCACGAACATCGTGGTGCTGGTCGCTCCCGGCGCGCTGTTGGTGTACGCGCCGGCAGCCACGGAGTTGACGGTCGACGGGTCGCCGGGCACGAACGCCGGGAGGGTGTCGCTCAGGCCGGGGATGCCCGTGTTGGGGTTGTAGGTTCGATGCGTCTTCGGCCCGTCGAGGTCGGCGGCAAGCGCGCGAATGCGGTCGGCGACGGGGTCGAAGTCGATGTCCCAGAAGGACCCCACCATGCCCGGCGCCGCGCCCCCGACGGCCGTGGCGGCGCCGGTGATCGGGTCGAGCTTGTAGATGTGCCCGGCGTCGGCCCCGTCGTCCACCGCGAGCATGTAGAGCTCACCGGTGGACGGGCGGAAGTCGATGGCCACCGGATGCTCGTTGGCCGTGAGGATCCCGGTGATGGTGGTCGGTCCGGAGAGGGCCGTGCCGGGCCTGTCGACCCCGAACGTCACGACGCGGTCCGGGAATCTGTCGATCGCCACGCCCAGTTCGGCAGCCGTGGCCGGTGCCGTCCCGAACGCAAGGACCGCGAGGGCCAGCACGAGTATGCGCATATCGCAGCGAGTCTAACCGTGCTCGATCAGGCTGCGCGCGGTGTCCTCCACCGAGTCCTCGATCGGCCGTGGCGTCCAGCCGAGGGTCGTCCTCGCCTTCTCGCTCGAGTAGTCGGCCGACTTCCCGAGATCGCCCACCACCGAGCGGGCGCCCGGATCGAAGAGGGCCATCACTCGGACGAGGACATTCGGGGCAACGCGGCTCGGCACCTTCTCGGCGTCCGCCCCGAGACGGTCGCGCAGGATCGCTGCGACGTCCGCCATCCACAGGAACCGGTCGGTGGCAAGGAACCTCTCCCCCGCCCCCGCCGGCATCGTCATCGCGCGGATGTGAAGGTCGGCCACATCGCGGACATCGACGAAGGTGAAGCCGAGGCGCGGCATCGCGGGCATGCCCTCGAGCAGCCGCCCCACGGACTGGAGTGAGAAGGACAGGTCGTCGCTGAGGGTCGGGCCGATGATCGCCCCGGGGTTTACCGTGGCCAGGCGGTCCTCGGCGCCGCGCTCGCGCACGAGATCCCAGGCGGCGCGCTCGGCGATCGTCTTCGAGCGGACGTAGGGCGTCCGCTTCGTGTCGGCGCCGTCGGTCCAGTCCGCCTCGTCGTACGGCTTCTCCGACGGCGGGCGCCCGTGGCGGACGGCGGCCACCGACGACGTCATCACCACACGCTTGACGCCGGCATCGAGGCTTGCGCGAAGGACCCGCAGAGCCCCGTCGCGGGCTGGCACGATCAGCTCGTCGGGATCCTTCGGCTGAGCGGGCGGGAACGGCGAGGCCACATGGAGCACGTGGTCGCAGCCCGCGACCGCCGCGTCCCAGCCGTCGTCGCTCGAGAGGTCCGCGGCCGTGACGGTGAGGTGGTCGCCCGGGTCGACGCCCGCGACCGCCATCGCCGCGCGGACGTCGCCCTCCCGGCTCAGATTCCGAACGGTTGTGCGAACCGTGTGGCCGCCCCGGAGCAGCTCGGCGACACACCAGCCGCCAAGGAACCCGGTGCCGCCGGTGACGAGGACCGTCGAGGTTTCTTCGCTCATTGCGTGACCATACGCCTAGGCGTGGAAAGCCGGTGGTACGTTCCCGGCGATGTCCCGGCTGGTCCGCTCGCTCCTGCTTGCCCTGGCCGCGCTCGGCGTGTTCGCCAGCGCCGCGCCCGCAGCGCCGAGTGCCAAGTTCCCGCGCTCGTTCCTGTGGGGAACTGCCGTCGCGGGCTTTCAGACCGAGATGGGCGGCACGCCGGCCAATCGCGACCCGCGCTCGGACTGGTGGACCTGGACCCGCGACCGCGAGAACATCGCGGCGAAGCGGGTGAGCGGCGACCTGCCCGAGAACGGGCCCGGCCACTGGCGGCGCTGGCGCCAGGACGTGGATCTGGCCGCGCGCCGGCTGAACTCGAACGCGTTCCGGATGTCGGTCGAGTGGAGCCGGATCTTCCCCCGGTCGACGCGGGGGATCGAGACCGGCCGCAGCATCTCGAAGCGAGAGCTGAGGCGTCTCGACCGGATCGCCAACCACGGTGCGCTGCGTCACTACGCCGCGGTGATCCGCCGCGCGCGGCGGCGCGGGATGAAGGTGCTGCTCACCCTCAACCACTTCACGCTCCCCAACTGGATCCACGATCCCATCGCGTCGCGCGAGGCGCTCAAGGGCCGCGATCCCGACGGTCCCCTACCGAAGTTCAGCCGTCCCGCCGGGTGGCTGGACCCCGACACGGTCGACGAGTTCCGAAAGTACGCCGCATACCTGGCGTGGAAGCTGGGCAAGCAGGTGGACATCTGGACGCCGATCAACGAGCCGCTGGTCGTGGCCACCAACGGCTACGCCAACGTTCCCGGCGTGTTCGGCGCCTACTTCCCACCCGGTGCCTTCAGCTACACCGGAGCGATCACCGCCGTGGTGAACCTCGAACGCGGCAACGCGGCCGCATACGACGCCGTAAAGCGCTGGGACCGCCGGGCGCGGGTCGGCCTCGTGCAGAACCTGGTCGCCTTCACGCCCTCGAACCCGGCCAGCCCCGCGGACCGGCGCGGAGCCGAGCACGCCGACTACATCTTCAACCGGCTGTTCCTCAATGCGGCCCTGCGCGGACGGGTCGACCGCAACGCCAACGGGACGATCGAGCCCACCGAGATCCGCGCCGGCGGCCGGCGCAAGGCCGACTTCCTGGGCGTGAACTACTACTTCCGCGGGCGTGTGACCGGACTGCCCACCTCGCTCTCCCGGGCCATCCCCGTGCTCGACTTCCTCCCACAGACCGACTACCGCACCCCGCAGAAGCCAACCGCTCCCCCCTGCCCCACCGAGTGCAGCGAGTTCGGCAACGAGATCTACCCCGAGGGGCTGCGCACGGTGCTCGGCATCGCCGGCCGCTACCGCCTGCCCGTGATCATCACCGAGAACGGCCTCGCCGACGCCGACGACAACCAGCGCCCGTCGCACCTCATCCGCCATCTGCGCGTGCTGCGCCAGGCGATGAGCGACCGCGTCGCGCGCGTGCAGGGCTACATGCACTGGTCGTTGATGGACAACTTCGAATGGTCGGCGGGCTACTACCCGCGCTTCGGGCTGTTCCGCACCGACTCCGGCGGAAACCGGCGTGCGCGGCCGAGCGCCGGCGTGTTCGCTCGTATCGCGAAGCGCAACCGCGTGCCGTAGCGCAGCCGTGACCTGGGCCGCAGCGATGACAGCGCTGGCCGCGGTCGCCGGAGCCCCCGCCGACACGCCTGAGCGGCTTGTGGACACCTACTCGCCGATCGTGATGCTGCGGACCGAGGAGCACCCGCCGTGCGACAACAAGGCGGAGCAGTACAGGCCGACGTCGGTACACATCATGCTCGGGAACCCGAAGGTTCGTCTGCGCATCCCAAGGCGTGGCCACAAGGCCCGCACCGTCACGTCGGCGCCGAGCGTGGCCGACGTCGCCGGCGCCCCGCCCGGGGCCTTTCTCGATCTCCCGGGTGACGCGCTCAGGCCCCGCTGCCGTTACGCGCGCGACTTCGCCTCGCTGCGGGACGCGGGTCGGGCGCCCCCGCTCACCTACGCGCACATCGCGCGCGAGGAGGGCCGCCCGGGCCTGGTCGTGCAGTACTTCTTCTTCTACTACTTCAACCAGTTCAACGACCTCCACGAGGGCGACTGGGAGGGCATGCAGATCGCGTTCGACGACGCCGAGACTCCGGCGCAGGCGCTCGAGCAGGGCCCGACGCGGATGGTCCTCTTCCAGCACCGCGGCGGAGAGCAGGCCGACTGGGACGACCCCAAGGTCGAGAAGCGCGGCACGCGCCCCGTCGTCTATCCGGCTGCGGGCTCGCATGCGACCTTCTACGGCCCCGGGGTCTACGTCGGGCACGGCTCCGACGGGTCGGGCGTGGGCTGCGACAACACCACGCCGAAACTGCACGCCGTCCGCCCACAGCCGGTCCTCCTCCCCGACGATCCGCAGCCCGGCGACCCGATGGCCTGGCTGCTATTCGACGGTCACTGGGGCGAGCTGCACGGCGGGATCAGCGGCGACGGACCGACCGGCCCGATGCTGAAGAACCAGTGGTACGACCCGTTCACGTGGATGGAGGCCCAGAGACGCACCAGCCCGGTGTTGCCGGCGACGGCGCTCGCCGGCCCGGACGTGACCCACGCCTTCTGCGGCGCCGTGGCAGAGGTCTCCGAGTTCATCAACCTGAAGACCAGGTCGAAGGCGGCCGCCTGGGCGATCCTGGCGCTCATCCTCATTGCCCTGGTGGTCGCCGTGCGGCTCACCCGCTGGCGCCCCGTCGCGGCCGGCGAGCTCCGCCGCCGGCGTGCGCTCGGCCAGTTGCTCGCTGCCGCCGCCTCCCTCTACGCACGCCACTTCCGGGCGATGGTGACCATCGGGCTGGCGGCGCTTCCGCTGCTGGTGGTGGTCGAGGCGGTGGACTGGCTCGGGCGGCGGGTCCTCGACGACGAGCATCCCCCCGCTCCCGGCTCCGGCGGGGCCCAGCTCCCGCTCAGCGACCCGCTGCTCACCTATGCCCGCCCGCTCGTCTTCGCCCTGGTGGCCGCCGTGGTGGTCGCGTACCTGCGCGAGCTCGACCGGACGGGCGAGCCCAGGACCATGGCGGCGGTACGGCTGACGGTGGCGCGCTTCTGGCGCGTGGTGGCCTGCCACCTCCTGCGCACCATCATCATCGCGCTGCTCGTGGTGAGCGTGATCGGGCTGCCGATCGCCGCGCGCAAGTACGTCGACTGGCAGTTCATCCAGCAGGCGATCTTCTTCGAAGAGGCGTCGATCCGAGACGCCTTCCGGCGCAGCACGGAGGTGGTGCGCGGGCGCTGGTGGCGCACCGCCCAGGTCACCGGCATCTTCTTCCTCGTCAGCATCGTCGCCGGGCCGGCACTGACCGTCGGGCTGATCTTCGCCAACCTCTCGTTGCCGGTCATCAGCCTGATCGGCTCGATCCTGTTCGCCTTGATCGCGCCGTACACCACGCTCGGCCGGACGCTGCTGTTCCTGGATCTCGAGACGCATCCGGCCGAGGTGCCGGGGATGAGTACTAGGGGGTCATGACGACCCGGCCGAACGCGTTCCTTCCCTCGATGTACGCGTGGGCCTCCGCCGCTTCGGCGAGCGGGAAGGAGCGGTCGATCTCGACGTGCAGGTCGCCGCTCGCGACCCGCTCGATCTGGTCGCCGATCAGCGCGTGGACCCGCGGGAGCTCGGCGGCCAGCGCGCCGCCGAGGTAGACCCCGCGGAGCGTGTTGTTCTTGGCCCACAGGGTTTGCGCCTCAACCGCGGACCCGCCGCGACCGGCGACGCCGACGCTGACGAGGGTGCCGCGGTACGCCAGCGCGTCGACGCTGTCGACCAGATTCTGCCCGCCGACCGAGTCGAGCACGACGTCCGCGCCGCGGCCATCCGTCAGCTCGTTCACGCGCTCGACGAAGCTCTCCGTCGCGTAGTTGATGCCGTGATCGAGCCCGAAGGCCTTCAGCCGCTCCAGCTTCTCATCGCTCGAGGCCGTCGAGATGACCGTCGCGCCCGCCTGCTTCGCGAGCTGGATCGCGGCCATCCCGACACCGCCGGCCCCGGCGTGGATCAGGGCCGTCTGTCCGGCGGACAGGTTGGCGGCCGTGAACAGGCACTCCTGGGCCGTGCCGAACGCGACGGGGATGCAGGCGGCCTGCGCCGGGTCCAGCCCCTCGGGGACGGGCCACGTGACCACGGCGGGCACCGACCGGCGCGCGGCATGGGAGCCGTCCTGGCTGAGCGCCACGACCTTGTCGCCGACCGCCGGCGTCTCGACTCCGCCGCCCACCTCGGCGACGGTCCCGGCCACCAGGTAGCCGACGATGTGCGGGGTCTTCGCCGGCGGCGAGCTCGCGCGCGCGAGCAGGTCGCCGCCCTCGATGCTGATCGCCTCGACGTCGATCAGCACGAAGCCATCGGGGCAGTCCGGGTCGGGGACGTCCTCGTAGCGCAGGACGTCCGGGGGACCGTTCTCGTAGATCACCGCCGCCTTCATGCGTCGATCCTATGCCTGGGTTGATCGATGCGCTTTTGGGAAAGACACCTCTCGTGCGCCTCGCTCTGGTTGGCCCCGCGGTCGTCTGCCTCGCCCTACTCGCGGGCTGCGGTGAGGAAGAGACCGAGACGGACCGCGTTCGCGAGTCCGCCCAGGCGCTGATCGACACCAAGAGCGCGCCGAAGATCTGCCGGGAGCTCGTGACTCGGCGCTTCCTGAACGACGTCTACGACGGCAGCAGGGCGAGGTGTGGGAAGGGAGATCTCGCCGACCTGGAGGAGAAGGGCGAGAGGGTCTGGTCGGCGCCATCAGGGTGGAGGGCGACCGCGCCCGCGTGGTGCTGAAGGTGCGAGGCGCCCGGGCGACCGGCTCCGGGCATGCCGCCTTCGCGAAGGAGGAAGGTGACTGGAAGCTCGACCGCTTCGGCTCTGACTTCGTCCGCGCCGCGTTCCGCACGGCCGTCGCGAACATCGACACCAAGCCGTTCACCACAGCCTCCGTGCGCCGCTGCTTCGCCAAGGCCGCCGACACGCTTCCCGAACCGCCGTGTGCGGACCCTGTTCGACTACGCCCTCCAGAACGACCCGCGGGCCCGGGACCTCCTCAATGACATCGCGGAGAAGTGCCCCGACGCGCTGGCCGACGCCCTCACCGAGCAGGTCGTCGACGGCCTCAGGAAGAAGGGTCATCAGAGCGCCGCCTACATCCGCTGCGTCGAGCGCGACCTGCACTTCAACCTGACCATCAGCGGCCTGGCGAGGGAGGCGCTGAAGGGGCAGGTCACCGAGGTCGGCCGCTACGCCATCGCCGCCGTGGTGACGCAGGTGCGCAAGGGCTGCAAGGGGAAGTGACTAGCCGGGCTTCGTGGTCATCGCCCAGATCGCCACGAGGTAGGCGATGAGCATGATCGAGACGAGCACGGTCGGGACGCGCATCGGGGAGCCGCCGTCACCGCCTTCGGCGCGGCGGGCCTTGCGGAGCGCGATCCCGCCGGCGATCAGCGAGATGATCAGCAGCAGGCCGCTCAGGTCGGCGGTGATGTAGCCGATGCCGATCCAGTCGGGGATCGCGTCGTCGGGAAGGTCGGAGTAGCCCTCCTTGTCGGCGACCCACTCGGCGGCGACGCGCATGACGAGGAACGAGGGCAGGGCCGCGTAGAGGAGCACCCTGTAACCCGAGGTGACGGCCTCGAGCGAGCCGCCCGCGCCATGCCGGGACGAGGTAGACGATCGCCAGGACCAGCGCGCCGACGAGCGCCATCGCGCCGAGGACGTGGACGAACACCGGGAGGTCCCACTCGCTCCGGCCGATCGGCGGCCAGCCAGATCATGCCCATGGCTTGAAGACCATGTCGAGGAGCAGCAGCAGGACCCCAACGCGCGCAGCCAGTGGAACGTGACCGGGGAGAACGTGGTGACGCGCGGCGGGCCGGGCCGTCAGCCAGCTCCGGCTGGTAGGCGAACCGCGCCTGCATTCCCTGGAAGGTCACGATGAACCACAGCGCGATCGCGATCAGGATCCACGCGTCGACGATCGAGTACTCGTCGAGGGCGAGCCAGATCCCGAGCAACAGGGTGCCGAGGCCGCCGACGTCCCAGAGCCGGTCGGCGACGAAGAGCGCCGGCTTGGTCGGCGGGCCGCCCAGCGCGAAGGCCGTGTACATCACGACCGTGGCGGCAAGGAAGAACGCGAAAAGGACGTGAAAGAAGAGGACGTACTCCACTTGCCCGGGAGCCTACCCCCAGAAGGACGGACGCTCAGATCTCGAGTGGGCGCAGCGGCTCCGAGCCGTCCCAATCCTCGGCGGCATCTTCACCATCGCGAAGAAGCCGCGCAGACCCTCGTTCTCGACATGGATCTCGAGGTCGTGGCCCAGGGTGGCGGACGCGTCGTGGAGAGTCGTCTCGACTCCGCCGAACTGAGAGCTCAGGTACTGCGGCACACCTCGCTCGTCGAGCGAGGCCCGCACATCGGCCACCTCCGCGGGGGGCAGGACGTAGGCGACGTGGTGGACTCTCGGCCGCGGGCCGGAGAAGCGTTTCTCGACACGCTCGGGCGCCAGGCTGACCGCTTGGATCAGCTCGATCACGCCGTCGCCGCAGGAGCCAAAGGCGGAGTTGTGAGCGAACTCCGCCGGCTCGCCGCGCGAGAGGACGTCTTCCAGCGGCACGCCCTCGATGAAGAAAAACGGCCCGGCGCCGAGCTGGTCTACCAGGCGATTCACGGTCGCCTCGATGTCCTCGACGACGTAGGCGTGATGGTGCGGCTCACCGAGCTGCGGTGTGAACAGATCCTCCGGCACGTTCTCTCCCCTGGTGGCTTCCTGGCGGGAAGCTACCCACCCGTGGTGTGGAGCGGGTCGCGGTGGAGCACGACCTTGGTGGTCTTGGCGGCGTAGGCGTCGGGAGCTTCGTCCCAGCCGGCGTCGAGCGTGGTGACGCGTTCGGCCTCGAATCCGCTGCCGGCCACGAACGCGAGCAGGTCGGGCAGGATCGCGCGGGCGTGGGACACGCCGAGGCGCAGCGTCGCGTCGGTGGCGTACATGCGCATCAGCGGGACGCGGGTGCCGGTGGCGAGGTAGTAGCCGACCGCGGTGCAGACGCCGCCGGGCGCCAGCGCGCGGAGGCCCGCGCGGACGCCCGCGGCGCGCGACGAGGCTTCCACGACGATGTCGTAGCTGCGGGCGGGGCGCGAGCCGCGCGCGTAGGTTCGAGCGCCGAAGGACTCGGCGATCTGCCGCCGGGCGGGGTCGTCGTCCAGGTAGTCGGCCACACCGGCGCCGTGGGCGACGGCGAGGCCGGCGGCGTAGAGGCCGATGCTCTTGGCTCCGCCGCCGATGATGAGCACCGAGCCCCCGGGCCTGGCGGAGAGCGGCGGCACGACGGTCCGCCAGGCGTCGGCGAGGTTGTCGCTCGCCGACGCGATCCGCTGGGCCGGGACGCCGGCCGGGACCGTGACCAGCATGTGGTCGGCGTGGGGCACGCGGAAGGCGTCGGCGATCATGCCGCCCCACGGGCCGCTCGCCGGGCCGAACCCGTACGCGGCGAGCGTGCGCTTTGTGGTGGTCGCGCACTTGGACGTCAGACCGCGCCGGCACGGGTCGCAGGTGCCGCACGACACCGCCCACGGCACCACGACCCGGTCACCGACCTGCAGGTCGCGAACGTCCGCGCCGACGGCGGTGACCTCGGCGACGCATTCGTGACCGATCGCGAACGGGCCCTTGAACGGGACGCGGCCGCAGATGCAGCCGACGACCGGGTCGATCGCGCCGAGCTTGATCGCCACCTGCATCGCGCGCGAGACGGGGCGGTGGATCGGGACGCGTGTCGCCGTCGCAGCGACCGGCGATGAACGGGCGCACGATCGCGTCGCCGGGATCGGCCAGCTGCGGCTCCGGCCGATCGGCCCACGCGAGCCGGCCGGCGCGGATCAGCTGAAGCTCGCGCACTGGCGCGTCATCCTAAGCCGATCGAGGGATTCGCCATGTTCTCCGGTCTGCTGATCATCGACATTTAGCGCGACTACTTCCCCGGCGAGCGTCGCCGTCGGACGAACGCCGATGCCACCGCCCAACGGTCGAACGCTTCCGCGGAGACGGCCTGCCCGTCGTGCACATGCGACACGGGTGGCACGCCCTGGATGCGGCCTTCATGGCCTTGACACCGAAGGCATCGAGATTCACCCGCCGTTGCGCCATGGAGGGCGAACCTGTCATCGACAAGGAACACCCGAACGCCTTCCGCGAACGGGCTGGACTACCGCCTGCGCGGCCGGCCTCGAGAGCTGGTCGCGGTCGGAATGACCAGCAGCATGGCGTGGATGCCAGTGTCCGCGCGGCGGTCGACCTGGCTTCGAGACAACGGTGGTCGACGACGGCTGCGCTGCGCGACCTGAGCTTCGACGGCTCCGAGGTCCCGCGGCGTTCACGCTGCACGCATGGCTGCGCTCGCAGACGGGTACGCCAGCGTTGTAGCAGCGGATTAGCTGCTCAGCAGCTGGTCGAATCAGCGCGTTCCCGTTCGACGCATGGGTAAGAGAGGGGCTCAGAGGAGCTCCCGTGACCAAAGGAGAATCGAGATGGGAAAGCTGATCGCGACAACCCAGGCCACCATCGACGGCGTCATAGACCCGGTCGGCGAGTGGGTGCAGGAGGGCGGAGACCACGCCGAGTACTCGTTTGAGCGTCAGGCGAAGTCCAGCGGGCTGGTGCTGGGCCGCAAGACCTACGAGGGGCTGGCGGGCTACTGGCCGAACGAGTCGGGCAAGTGGGCGGACATGGTCAACCCGATGCCGAAGTACGTCGGGTCCACCACCCTGTCCGGCGATCTCGAGTGGAACGCGACCCTGCTCGAGGGCGACCTCGAGGACTCGATCCCGAAGCTCAAGGACGAGGTCGACGGCGACCTGTTCATGCACGGGAGCGGCGAGTTCGCGTACGCCCTCGCCGAGAAGGGCCTGATCGACGAGTACGAGGTCTACCTGAACCCGCTCGTCTGGGGCAAGGGAAACGTCCACGTGCTCGGCGACAGAGGAACCGTCCGGATGGAGCTCGAGGACGTGAAGCGGTTCGACTCCGGAGTGGTGCTGCTCACCTACCTGCCGGCGTCTAGGCCCGGCTAGCCGGGGTATAAGCCTGGGGTGCTTCAACGAATCCCAGCCCTTGCCGGCCTGCTCGTCGCCGCCGCCATCGCGATCTCCGTCCCTCCCGCCGATGCGGCGCCGCGGGGGGCGTCCCAGCTCCGGCTCGCGCCGAGCACGGCGACCCTTCGTTTCGGCGCCACGCCGAGTTACCTTCCCGCGGCCGGCCGGCCGGTGCGCATCGAGATCCGCGCGACCGGCCGCAAGGGCAGGCGCCTACTCGGCCGCAAGCTTCGCGGTCGGGTCGGCGGCCTCGGGCGGTGCGCGCGGTCGTACGCGCGCGGCGACGGCCGGCGGCTGATCTTCCGGCGCGGCCGCGACTCCCTCGGCACGAAGTTCCAGGGCTCGCGCACGGTGCGCCTCAGGGCGTCCCCGAACCTGCGGTTCTGCCTCTGGTTCTCGCGCTCGCCACGCACCCGCGTCGGGGCGGTGCGCAGAACGGTGAACATCGCGCCTCGGATGTTCGGCGCCGCGATGTCCTATGTCGGACGCTTTGAGGTCGCGGCCGGCGGGGGCCGAACCTCGTGGCGTCGGCCGCAGCGACGGCGCCGTTCAGCGTCACGAAGAGCGGGCCGTGCCGGAACGACGATCCCGAGACGGACGCCGCCGGCCTCGCGACCCTCTCGGGCCTGCACCAGTCGGCGACCCTGTTTCAGAACTGGACCGCGAGCTGCGCCGGGTCGCTCACGAACCGCTACGCCCCCGGGCTGGCGCTCACGTACAGCCGGGCCGAGTACTTCGGGCCAAAGCCGCTGAAGGCGCTCGGCGACTGCTTCACCGGCTCGGCGATCGGCCTCGACGCCAATCAGGCGAAGGCCTACATCAGCGCGGTCGGCTGTCGCCCTGGCCGAGTCCTCAGCCGCCGGTCACTGAACCGCCGCCAGCGCGGCGAGGTGTTCGAGTTCAGGGTCGCCGGTGCGCGCGCGGCGCTCGTCCCGCGCGGGACAGTCGTGGACATCGTCACCGCCCGCTGAACACAACCACAGAGGAGACGCATCACCATCCCGACCCTGTCGTGCTGAAGAGGAGTGGAACGAGCAACGCGAGGCCCTGCTCGTCAAGGAGAAGGAGCTGACGCGTGCGCGGGACGCGCTGGCCGCGGAACGGCGCCGCCTGCCCAGGTCGCGGTGGAGAAGGAGTACCGCTTCGAGGGGCCCGAGGGCGAGGCCAGCCTCCTCGACCTCTTCGAGGGCCGCCGGCAGCTGATCGTCTACCGCTTCTTCCTGGATCCGGGGATGACGATCACCGACTATCCCGAGGGCTGTCCCGGCTGCACGTGTTCGCCGACAACCTGCCGAACCTCACGCACCTAAAGGCGCGCGACACGACGCTGGTCTTCGTCTCCGCCGGGTCGCAGGAGGCGATCCGCGACTAGCGGGCCCGCATGGGCTGGGACGACTGGCCCTGGTACACGACCGCCGACGAATTCTCGGCGGACTTCGACGTCGACCGTGGTTCGGCATCAACGTCTTCCGGCGTGACGGCGACGGATCTACCGCAGCTACTACACGACCTCCCGGGCCGCCGAGGATCTCAGCAGCATCTGGGCGCTGCTGGACATCACGCCCTTCGGCCGCCAGGAGGATGGCAGGAGCGCCCGAGGGCGTCCCGCAGGATCGACCGGCTCGTGGATGCGCAGCCACGACGAGTACACGCCGGAGGAGCTCGCCGGAGGCAGGGTCGGGCTAGCCCGCCCGTAGCTACGGTTGATCCCCATGGGCGGGGACCTACGGAAAATGGCCGGCATGGCCGTGCTGAGCCTGCTTGCCGGGGCGGCGGTCGCGCCGGCCCACGCTCAGACCACGAGGCAGATCACGATCAACGGCGGTGGGCCGCCCGATCCCTCCAAGCCGGGCTATGCGGGGTTGGTGGCCGGGGCGGGTCAACGGCAGTACCTGCGCGAGCTCGCGACGGCAAGGGCGCAGCCCGGCAGGACCAAGCGCCGCAGGTCGCTCGTCTACTTCGCCCACCTCACCGACTTTCAACTCGCCGACGAGGAGTCACCGGCCAGGATCGACTCGCTCGCCCCGGTACAGCCCAACACCAGCGCCTGGCGCCCAGAGGAAGCGCTCGTGCCGGCGACGATCGACGCCGAGTTCCGGCGCCTGAACACGCTCACTTCCGCCAGCCCCAACCGGGGCCTGAACGGCAGGCGCGCCGCGATGGACCTCGCGACCCTCGGCGGCGACCAGATCGACAACCAGCAGGAAAACGAGGCACTCTGGGTCCGCCAGCTGATCGAGGGCCGACAGCTGCTGGATCCCAACAGCGGGGTCTCGGACTACTCAACGTGTACCTCCGAGCAGCGTGACGCCCTCGCTCAGAGGCCGGCCGACGAGGCCCGCCGCTACACCGGCCTTCAGGACTACGCGGACTACAACGGGGGCCAGGGCTACGGCAACTTCTATGACCCCGACCGCCCGGCAGGCGCCTATGCCCAGTGGCCCCAGTACACCGGGCTGATGGACAGCGCCCAGCGCCCCTTCGTGCCCGTCGGGCTACGCCGCGGCATGCGCGCCGGCTCCAACCTACGCGGTCACCGGGAACCACGAGACGGATGTTTTCGGCTACAACACCGCCACGGAGTCCGCCGACCGATTGGCCACCGGTTGCTTCAAGCCCTTCGTCCAGAACTCGTCCCAGCCGCTTCGCGCGAGCACGGTGTTCGCATCCCAGAACGGGTTCGCCGTTCCCCCCGATCCGCACCGTCGCTTCGTGAGCCCGCAGACCTCAAGGGGATCTACTCGAGAGGCACCCGACCCGACGGCCACGGATTCAAGTTTGTCGATCCCGCCGAGAACACAGCCTCGGGAGGCAGCGCCTCTTACTACGCGTGGAGCCCCAAACGCCGGCTCCGGTTCATCACACTGGACACCTCTTCGATCGGCACCGGCGTGGTTGGCGAAGCCGAGGGCAACCTCGACGATCCACAGTTTCAGTGGCTACGCGCACAGCTACGCGCCGCCAAGGCGGCCCACCAGATGGTCGTCGTCTTTGGCCATCATCCGCCCGGGCGGATGACCGCCTCGGCCCCCGACGAAGCGGCCGGGGCGTGCCAGGGCGATGGCGTGGGCTGCGATCCCGACCCCCGTAACTCGTCGCCCATTCATCTCCGCTCCGACCTCCAAAGACTCTTCGACGCGAACTCAAACCTCGTCGCCTACGTGTCCGCCCACGTTCACGTGAACCGGATTCGACCCTGCTCGGGGCGGTGCTCCAAAGAGGGGGAACTGGTGGTCGATTGCCACCAGCTCTTCGACTGATTGGCCTCAGCAGCAACGCCTGATCGAGTTGATGGACAACCACGACGGCACGCTCTCCATCCTCGCCACCCAGGTCGACCACACCGGACCCGCCGCTTCGCCCGGCCCGATAGGAAGCCCCGCCTCGACCGCCGCACTCGGGATCGACCAGCTCGCCTCCCTGAGCCGGGCCTTTTCCTTCAACGATCACCACGTCGTCCGCAGCGCCGGCGGGGACAAACGCGATCGCAACGTCGAGCTGCTCGTACGCGACCCGTGGGGAGGGAGGGGCGCGGCCCTGCGCACCGGCCTGACGCGCACCGTGGCCAAGCGAACCGTCAACCGCGCCGTGCTGGACCACAAGCGCTCCACCAACCGGCGCGCCTTCACCAGGTACGCCCGAAGGGGAACCTCGCGGACGATCGACCGCTACTGCCTGGCCGGCGGCGGGAACCTGCGCGTGGGCTACACGCGCGGCCGCGCCGTCCTGGCGATGACCTCGAGTAAGGCCAACCGGCTCAAGAAGCTCAAGGTGAGGTCCAAGACCGCGCGAGTGAAACGGGCCCTTCGCCATTCACGGCGATACCGCGTGGGCGGCGTCACCTTTTTCCTCGCAAAGGGATCGAGAGCGCGGATCGTGATCGCGATGCGGCGAGGGCGCATCGT
>CAWGUV010000007.1:0-127703 GCA_963825775.1 uncultured Thermoleophilaceae bacterium
GCGTGTCACACCGGTCAACATCGGTCACTCCAGTCCGTCTGTGTCACCCAAGAAATCGGGCCTGACCTGGGGTCACGTGTGCTGAGCAGGTCCGCAGCCGGCAACTGTGTGAGGGTTCGATTCCCCCCAGCTCCACCGCGCAGAAAATTCCTGTCTACCAGGTGTTTTGCAAGTCGTGAGGTGATCGGTGCGGTGCACGACTTTGGACGTCACGACCCGGCTGACCTACCAAACCCCACCACGCCGCGGGACTCATACGGAATGTTCGGGCCCCGTCCACCGACAAACCTCCAGGTCGGCACTTGCAAAGTTGACCGAGGGCGTGAAAGGGCGTGCGAGACCTGCGACTCGGCTCTGGACTCGATGACGACTCCGAACCGATACGGGGCGCCTCGCACCCGATGCGACGGAACAGCATCAGGCCGCATGACCCACATCCGGCCGATCCAGCACTCGACCCGGTCGTGCTGGTCACGGACGGCCTCGGCTCCGGCCAGACGGCGCGACGACAGCTACCGAAACAGCCCAGCGACCCGACTGACTCCGCCGGAACTTATGCAGGGATCGGAGCGTTCCGCAGCGGGATTATCGCTCGGGTGCCAGCGGCCAATCGGCCGATCGGAAGCCGGTCTCGGAACGTTCGGTCTCTTGTGTGCCGGTGTCGATATCGTCGGTGTCGGCTGACGCAAGAGCTCCACCGAGGCAGCTGCTCAACGATCGGCGACCCGCGGCGGGCTTCCGCCGGCCGCCGTGGCAAACGCGGTGTGGAAGGGGGGACTCCCGCTTCACCATCGTGACGACCCGCACGATGGACGGCCGACGTGGCGTCGAGCTGTATCCGAACCGGACGGGCGGGTCGACGGGCGCGAGTTCGCCGAGATCGCCCCCGACCACGTGCCGCTGACTCGCTCGATGCGATGGCGGTCCGTCGCCGCGTAGTACTCCTCGCCGCCCGGCGTGCTGCCGCGGGTGCGTACACCACGGAGAAGGGTTCGAGCGATCGGATCGATGAACGTCGCCCATCGGATGCTCGTCCCGATCCGGCGCGGCACCGACCTCAGCACATGACCGAGGGGATCGCGGCGCCCGATCGTCACATCGAGTGTCAGCGGGCCGCCGACGACTCGCAGCAGATCATCCCGTCGCCGCGCCTCGAGCGGTTCGACGATGACGTCGTCGAAGAAGTATACTGACGTCACGTATTCGGCGACGTGCGAATCGGGTGCCAGAAGGCTCCGCCGGCCGTCACGGTCCTCGACCATCACGTCGGTGAATGCACCGAGCGGCGACGACGCCCAGTCGCCGATGACGATGCGCACGCCCGAAGTCGTGCCGACACCGCAGATGGTCCCTTCGAACCGGTCGGGTGGCGGCGGCATCCCCTCATTGTGGCGGCGCCCCCATAGGCTTCGTCTGGATGGATCGCTTCCAGTACCTGGGGCTGATGCTCGCCTGCTTGGTGGTCACGCTGCCGCTGGAGTTCGTCTTCGGGCGCACGAGTCTGGCGGCAACCGAAGCGCACGGCGAAGGCGATCGCGCCGGCATTCGTCGCCTTCGTCGCGTGGGACTTGTGGCCAGCCATCGAGGTACCTGGGGATTCGACGATCGCTGCAGATCGTGTCAAAGTGGCCGGCGGCATGGTCGTCGAGGAGCTCGTGTTCTTCGCCGTGGTCCCGATGTGCGCGTTGCTCACAATGGAAGCCGTACGTTCGATCCGCAGCGGGCAGTTCCGCCGAGTCGGCGCAGTCGATCGCGACCTCGACACCGTGGAGGTCAGCTGATGGGGAAGGGCCGATCGTGATCTACCCGGCGATGGCCCTGGCATCGGCCGTGATGGTCGTCGTCCTCGAGCTGACCGTGTTGCGCACCGGCCTGTTCCGTCGGAGCGCCTACTGGATCACGATGGTCATCGTGGTCGCCTTCATGATCCCCGTCGACGGATGGCTGACGAAGCTGTCGGCGCCCATCGTCTGTACGACCCCGACGACGTCATGGGGGAGGCCGCCGAGGACGCTGCCGATCGCTGGCGCGGTTCCGCGCGCGACGCCGGCATCGACCTGCACGTGAGCCGCGCGAACGGCGCCGCGCCCGTCACCGTCTCGCCGCCGGCGCTGGAGCGAGCGGTGGACGTCCTGGTGGAGAACGCGATCCGCTACTCACCGTCCGGCTCGCGGGTGGACCTTCGCTCGGGTCCCGGGCGAATCGAGGTGCTCGATCGCGGGCCCGGCCTGGCGCCGGGCGAGGAGACGACGGTGATGGAGCGCTTCCACCGCGGCTCGGCGGGCCGCCGCGGCCCGGCCGGTACCGGCCTCGGGCTGCCGATCGCACGGGAGCTGGCCAGCGAGTGGGGTGGAGAGGTGCGCCTCGAGAACCGCGACGGAGGCGGCGCCCGCGCCGTGCTCCAGTGGGAGGAATCGTGAAGGGACTAGCCGGATGGATCGCGCTGGCGGTGGTCGGCCTGGTGCTGGCGGCGGGCGTGGGCGTGGCCGCGCGCGAGATCTCGAGCCAGGAGGTGGGGCTCTCCGCGGAGCCGATCACGGTCGGCGACGAGCTCGCTCCGGCGACGACCACTCCCGAGCGCACCAGGACGACCGACGACACGAAGACCGAGACCGAGACCGAGACCGAGAAGCAGCCCGCCGCGCCCCAGCCGGCGACGCCGGCGCCCTCGGACGACGACGGCGGCGAGCAACCGGAGTCCGGGGACGACAGCTCGGGCAAGGGCCGCGGACGCGGCAGGAGCGACGACTCCGGCCGTGGGCGCGGCGGAGGCGACGACGACTAGTCGTCAGCCGCGGCGGACCATCAGCGACATGGACAGCCCCACCAGCAGCGCGGAACCCGCGGCGGCGGCATAGAGCCCCCACGCGGGGTCGACGAAGTTGTCGTCGAGCAAATCGCGGAACTCCGAGGCGAAAACGCCGACCGCAACGGCCCCGAGCGCAGCGGCCACCACGGGAAGCAGCGAGAACCGGGCCCGGCGAGCGTGAAGGGCGAGGACCAGGGCGGCGAGCCCAGCAAGGCCGATCACGAGAGCGCCGTCGCGATCGAGCCCATAGTCGGTGACGAAAACATCCTGGGCCCAAGGCCCGAGCGACCCAACAACCATGAGCCCGACAGCCAGAGCGGCAAGCCCGAGCCGAACCGGACGCGGGCCAAGGTCCTGAGGCCTGACGCCTGAGGCCTGAGGCCTATCCACAAGCGAAAGCTCAATCCGATCACCCCGCGAAGCCCGAACAAGCGAGGGCTCCACAACAACGCCGACACTCTCAAGCGCCCTTTGAACCTCGCGCCGCTCAGACCTACCGAGCCGCTCAACCTCCCACGTCTCCTCGAACGCCGCAATGCCAACCGTCGCGCTGCCGTGCTCCTCCAGCCAGTCCCGGATCACCTGCTCCGGAGGCCGGTCGGAGCCGGCCACGTCAGCTCACGGTGCGTTTGAAGAAATAGCCCGCTATGCCGGCCACGATCGCCGCGAGGAAGAACCACCCGAGGCCGATCACGCCCAACACCGCGAGCACGAAGAAGACGACCACGGCCACGCTTGCGCCGCCGCCGACCAGTACGAGCGAGTACGCCCGCTTCTCCTTATCTCTGCGTGAGAGGCCGCCCATGGGCACCGATCGTAGTGAGTCAGGCGCTCATCGTGCTTGCGTTGCGCGCCGCATGATGTCCCGCAGCGCGCGCTGATCCTCGACGGAGAGCGCCGCGATCGCCGCCGGCGGCTCGTAGAGCTTGTCGAGCACCTGGGTCTGAACCTCCGCGCCCTCGTCGGTCAGCGCGATCAGCTTCACGCGCCGGTCGCTGGGCGAGTCGCGCCGTTCGATCAGGCCACGCGACTCCATGCGGTCGACGATGCCGGTGATGTTCGACGCGTCGCAGCCGCACTGCTCGGCCACCCGGCTCATCGGTACCTCGACGCCGGGCTCGAGCAGGTAGAGCGTCTTGATGCCCATGGGGGAGAGCCCGAACTCCTGCGCGACCGCGGGAACGCGGGGAGGGCGTTCGCCGAACCAGAGGTCGGTGGCCAGCTTCCAGGCCTCCCGTGCCGGCGAGGCCTTGACGCGCGTAGTCATGGTGCGCGCATGATAGTCGACTTCAACAATAGTTGACAACTTCAAGTAAGTTGCTAGCGTCCCGGCGCATGAACAGTCATGAGCATCCCGCCTCGATCGAGGTCGAGGGCCTGGTGAAGGAGTTCAAGAAGGGCCCGCGCGCGGTGGACGGCATCGACCTCCACGTCGACCCGGGCGAGATCTACGGCTTCCTCGGCCCCAACGGCGCCGGCAAGTCCACCACCGTGCTCATGCTCACCACGCTGCTGCCGCCCGACGAGGGCACGGCGCGCGTGGCCGGGCTACGACGTTCGCACCGAGGGCGCGAAGGTGCGCGAGAACATCGGCGCCGCGCTGCAGGAGGCCGCGCTCGACCCGTTCCTCACGGGCACGGAGCACATGCGGCTGCAGACGGCCCTCCACGGGCTGGCGAAGGCCGAGCGCAAGCGCCGCGGCGACGAGCTGCTCGAGCGCGTGGGGCTGGCCGAGGCGGCCGACCGCAAGGTGGGCGGCTACTCGGGCGGCATGAAGCGCCGGCTGGACCTGGCGCTGGCGCTGGTGCACCGGCCGCGCATCCTGTTCCTCGACGAGCCCACCACCGGCCTCGACGTGCAGAGCCGCACGGCGCTGTGGGACGAGGTGGAGCACCTGGCGAAGGACGACGGCGTGACCGTGTTCCTCACCACGCAGTACCTCGAGGAGGCCGACGCCCTGGCCGACCGGCTGGCGATCATCGACAACGGCAAGCTCGTGGCCCAGGGCACGCCCGGACGAGCTGAAGGCCGAGCTCGGCGCCGCGACGGGTCGAGGCCGTGCCCGCGGATCCCGCTCGCCAGGAGGACGTGGACGCCGTGCTCGAGCGCCACGGCGGCTCGCTCACCGAGGTCGTGCGAGCGCTGGACGCGCAGGGCATCGAGGTGGCCCACCTCCAGGTGCACGCGCCCACGCTCGACGACGTGTTCCTGGCGAAGACCGGCCGGTCGCTGGAGGGCGCCGGGGAGGACGAGGAAGAGGCCATCGACGCCCAGCCCGCGATCGCGTGAACTCGTCCACCTGGACCCAGGTCCGCGAGCTGTCGCGGCGCTCGGTGATCCGCACGCTGCGCCAGCCGGCGCAGATCGTGCCGTCCATGCTCTTCCCGCTGTTCCTCCTGGCGATCAACACCGCCGGGCTGGACGCCGCCACCAACCTGCCGGGCTTCCCCACCGACTCCTATCTCACGTTCGCGCTGGCGATCCCGTTCATCCAGGCGGGCATCTTCGCGGTCTCCGGCGCGGGCGGCGACCTGGCGCGCGACATCGAGACGGGCTTCATCAACCGGCTCTCGCTCACGCCGATGACCGGCTCCGCCCTCGTCGCGGGCCAGCTCGCCGGCGCGGTGGCGCTGGGGCTGTTCCAGGCCTTCGTGTTCATCGCCGTCGGGCTGGCGGCCGGCGCCACGCTGGAGGCCGGCGTGGCCGGGGCGGTGGTGATCCTGGCGCTGTCGATGGTGATCAGCTTCGCGTTCGGGGCGATCGGGATCTTCGCGGCGTTCCGGTTCGGCAACGGCGAGGCGGTCCAGGGGCTGTTCCCGGTGCTGTTCGTGTTCCTGTTCCTGTCCTCGATGGCGCTGCCGCGGCCGCTGATCGAGCAGGACTGGTTCCGCACGATCGCCACCTACAACCCGGTGAGCTACCTGCTCGAGGGCATCCGCAGCCTGTTCATCGTGGGGTGGGACGGTGAGGCGCTGGCGCTGGCGTTCGGCTGCGCGATCGGGATCGCGGCGATCTTCCTCACGCTCGCGGCCACCAACGTGCGCAACAGGCTGGTGCGCACATGAGATCCCGCGACGTCGCGCTGGCCGTGGCCTGGCGCAACCTCCACAACTTCTTCACGAACCCCGCGCTGGTGATCCCCGCGGTGATGTTCCCGATGTTCTTCTTCACCGCGTTCGCGGGCGGGCTGTCGGGCATCGCGAACACGCCGGGCTTCGACTTCCCCTCCGGCTACACCGCGTTCCAGTTCGCGTTCGTGATGCTCCAGGCGTCCGCCTTCGGCGGCGTGTTCACCGGCTTCTCGATCGCGCGCGACTTCGAGTCCGGCTTCGGCCGGCGCCTGCTGCTGGCCGCGCCGAACAGGGTGGCCATCCTCGGCGGCTACGCGATGGCGGCGCTCGTGCGCACCGCGTTCATCTGGGCGATCCTCACGGTGGTGGCTCTGCTGGTGGGCATGCAGGTCGGCGGCGGGGCGATCGACCTGATCGGGCTCTACACGCTCGCGGGCCTCGTGAACTTCGCGTCGATCATGTGGTCGTCCGGGATCGCCCTGCGCTTCCGCTCCTTCCAGGCCGCGCCGCTCATGCAGACGCCCACGTTCCTGATCCTGTTCCTCGCGCCGGTGTACGTGCCGCTCGACCTGCTGACCGGCTGGGTCCAGGCGGCGGCGTCGGTGAATCCGCTCACCGCCGTGCTGGAGGCCGAGCGCGAGCTGATCTCGGGCGGCAGCCCCGACATCCTCCTGGCGTTCGCAGCGGTGCTGGGATTGGGCGCGCTGTTCACGATCTGGTCGTACAGGGGGCTGCGCGTCGCCGAGGCCGCCGGCGGTTGAGCAGCCCCGTGGCGGGTAGCCCGTGGGCATGGAACGAGAAGACCAACAGCCGGAGCGCGACGTCGAGGAGCTCGAGGAGCGCGCGGAGAAACTCGAGAAGGAGATCGCCGACGCCAAGGAGCAGGTCGCCGAGACCGATGGCGTGGACGTAGAATCCGAGGATGGCCCAGGAAACGACTGAAGTCACGCAGGGCGACGGCTACGCCGTCGGCAACATCGACGCGATGGGGGAGGGCCCCGGGTTCCGCAAGGTGCGCCGCGAGCTCGACGTGGCCGAGTTCGGCGTGAACGCGATCGTGATGCCCGCCGGCTACGAGAGCAACAGCCACTACCACGACGAGCAGGAGGAGCTGTACTTCGTGCACAGCGGAGTGCTCCAGTTCACCTTCGGCGACGGCGAGCAGTTCACGCTCGGGGCCGGCGGCCTCGCGCGCGTGGATGCCGCGACTCACCGCAAGGTGAAGAACGTGGGTGACGAGGACGCCGTCTACGTCTGCGTGGGCGCCAAGGGCGGCTACGTCGGTCGCGACGGGCAGGAAGTTCCCTGACCCTTCGCGTCGTCGCCTGCGTCGTCGCGGCCGGATTCGTCCTGGCCGCGCCTGCCCACTCGCGCCCGCTGCCGGGCGCTCCCAAGTGCCCGATCTTCCCCAAGACCTCGCACTGGAACAAGCGCGCGGACAAGCTGCCGCTGCTGCCGGGCTCGTCGGCGATGATCGCGGCCGTCGGCGCCGATCGCCGCGCCCACGCCGACTTCGGCTCGGGCCTCTACGACGGCGGCCCGATCGGCATCCCGTTCAGGGTCGTGAAGAAGACCCAGCGGCGCGTGCCGGTCACCTTCGAGTACGCCGACGAGTCGGACGGGCGCCGCTACCCGATCCCGCCGAACGTGGCGATCGAGGGCGGCCGCTCGGCCGAGGGCGACCGCCACGTGCTGCTGGTGGACCGCTCGCGCTGCCGCCTCTATGAGCTCTTCGCGGCGTACCCGCAGGGCGGGGGCACGTCGTGGCGCGCCGGCGCGGGCGCGATCTGGAACCTGCGTTCGAACCGCATGCGCCGCAGCGGCTGGACCTCGGCGGACGCCGCCGGCCTGCCGATCCTGCCCGGCCTCGCCCGCTACGACGAGGTGAAGCGCGGGCGGATCAAGCATGCGCTGCGCATCACCGTGCCGCGCACCCGGAACGCGTTCATCTACCCGGCGCGCCACTTCGCGTCCTCCCTGACCGATCCGTCGCTCCCCGCGATGGGCCAGCGTGTGCGGCTGCGCTCGTCGTTCTCCCTGCGCGGCTTTCCGCGCCAGTCGCGCGTGGTGCTGCGGGCGTTGAAGGAGTACGGCGCCCTGGTCGCGGACAACGGCTCGGCCTGGTTCGTCTCCGGCGCCCCGTCGCGCGGCTGGAACAACGACGATCTTCAGTCGTTCGGCCGCGTGCGCGGCAGCGACTTCGAGGTGGTCGACACCTCGAAGCTCAAGCGCCCGCGGCGGTGACCGTCCAGCATGTGACGCTGGAGCTCCGGCGCGAGGACGTGGAGGCGTGCGTCGCCTTCTACGCGCTGCTCGGATTCACCCGTGTCGATCCGCCCGAGTCGCTGGCCGACCGTGCGGCCTGGCTGCAGGCCGGCGCCACGCAGATCCACCTGATGTGGGTCGACGAGCCGGTGGTGGCGCCGCGTGGGCACGTGGCCGTGGTGGCGCGCGGAGTACGACGCCGTTGTGGGCGCGCTGCGCTCAGCAGGGTTCGAGGTGGAGCCGCGGACCGAGCACTGGGGCGTGCCGCGGTCCTACGTGCACGATCCTGCTGGTCACCTCGTGGAGGTGATGGCGGCGCCGCCGGCTGGGTACTGAGGCTGGGTAAGGGGGGTCGATTGGGGCTTTGACCCCCGTATAGGCGGCAAAAGCCCCAATCGTCAGGGGGTTGGCGCGTTCGGGGTGGTTGGGGTCGTCGGCGTGGTCTGCTGCTGTGGGGCCGGTTGGGGCGCGGGCGTGGTTGACGGCGGCGCCGTTGCGGGCGGCGGCTCGGCGGGCACCGTCTCCGTCACGGTCTGCTGCTGCTCCTCAGGGACTGGCTCCTCCTCATTGCCGCTGTTTCGATCGCGGTCCCGGTTGTTCCCGAGGATCGACGTGCGTCCGTCGCCCTTCCCGAACGACTGACCGGAGATCAGCTCGGGCAGCGTGACGATGGCGGCGCCGATCACGAACGCAGCGGCGCCGGTGGCCAGGATCTTCCCCCACGGCAGCTGGCGCTTGGGCGTGGTGTAGAGCGTGACGTCCGCGCGCGGGCGGCTCGGGCTCGTCCGGCGGGCGCGCGGCGCCGGCGGACTCGGGCAGCGCGTCCGTCTCGGCGGTGAACTTCTGCGCGATCTTCTCGGTCGGGCGGTGCAGCATCTCCGAGACCAGCGCGACGATCACAGGGGTCATTGCCGCGGCAATTGGCGTGCCGGCGATCCAGAACTGGGAGGTGAGTATCGCCGCGACGGCCGCGCCGATGCTGGCGAATACCAGTGTGCGGACGTTGAAGCGGCGCTCCTCCTCGCGCGTACGAGCTTGCGAGGACATGCAGCCGCGACAGGGTAGGGGATAGGTTCCCGTTGTGTCTGAAGGCCTCCGTGAAGCCGATGTCGCGATCGTCGGCGCCGGGCTTGCCGGCCTCGTGGCCGCCCGCGACCTGATCGCCGGCGGGGCCTCCGTGGTGGTGGTCGAGGCGCGCGATCGCGTGGGCGGCAGGCTGCTCAACGAGGACATCGGCGACGGCAAGGTCGTGGAGGTGGGCGGCCAGTGGATCGGCCCGACCCAGGACCGGATGGCCGCGCTCGCCACGCGACATGGGCGTCGACACGTTCCCCACCTACGCCGAGGGCAAGAACCTGAACGAGTGGCGCGGCTCGCTGAAGCGCTACAGCGGCACGATCCCGCGGATCAACCCGCTGGTGCTGCTGGATGTGGACCGGGCCCAGAGGCGCGTGAACCGCCTCTCCAAGCAGGTGCCGCTGGACCGTCCGTGGGAGGCGGCCAAGGCGCGCGAGTGGGACTCGATGACCGCCCAGGCCTGGATGGATCGCCACATGCGGACGAAGTCCGGGCGCGAGCTGCTCCAGCTCGGCATCGAGTCGGTGTGGGCCGCACAGCCCGAGGACATCTCCCTGCTGCACCTCCTCTTCTACGTCCACTCGGCGGGCAGCCTGGAGCTGCTGTTCGACACCGAGGGCGGCGCTCAGGACAGCCGCTTCGTGGGCGGCTCGCAGGCGCGTGCCGATCGAGCTGGCGAAGCGGCTCGGGGACGAGGTGGTGCTCACGGGGCACCCGGTGCGCCGGATCGAGCACGGCGGCGACGGCGTGACGATCCACGCGGACGGCGCCACCGTGCGCGCCAAGCGCGCGATCGTGACCGCGCCGCCCGCGCTGGCGGGCCGGATCGTCTACGACCCGCCGATGCCCGGCCACCGCGACCAGCTCACCCAGCGGATGCCGCTCGGGACCGTGGCGAAGTGCATGGCCATCTACGACGAGCCGTTCTGGCGCGCCGAGGGGCTGAGCGGCCAGGCGACCAGCGACGTCGGCCCCGTGAAGCTCACCTTCGACAACTCGCCGCCGGACGGCTCGCCGGGCGTGCTGCTCGGCTTCCTCGAGGGTCAGCGCGCCCGCGAGATGGGCCGGGTGGCGCCGGCGGAGCGCCGGGCGCGCGGTGATCGACTGCTTCACGCGGCTGTTCGGGGAGCGTGCGGCCAAGCCGGACGGATACGTGGAGCGCCTGTGGGCCGAGGAGGAGTACACCCGCGGCTGCTACGGCTGCTTCATGACCACGGGCGCCTGGACGAACTACGGCGAGGCGCTGCGCGCTCCGGTCGGCCCGATCCACTGGGCGTCCACCGAGATCGCCGAGGTCTGGTCGGGCTACATGGACGGGGCGGTGCGCGCCGGCGAGGCCGCGGCGAAGGAGGTGGCGGGCGCGCTGTGATCGATGCGGTGGTGATCGGCGCCGGCCACAACGGCCTGGTGGCCGCGGCGTATCTGGCGCGCGCCGGGCTGTCGGTGGAGGTGCTCGAGCGCCGCGACATCGTGGGCGGTGCGTGCGTGACCGAGGAGCTGTGGCCGGGAGTGCGGGCGTCGCCGGGCGCCTACACGTTCTCGCTGATGCGCCCGGAGATCATCAGCGACCTCGACCTCGCCCGCCACGGCCTTCACGTCGACGTCCACGAGCCGGGCCTGTTCGCGCCGTTTCCCGACGGGCGCCACGTGGTCACGTGGGCGAGCTCGCCAGCGCACGCGCGACGGGATCGAGGAGGGCTGGTCGCGCGCCGACGCCGACGGCTACGCGGAGTTCGCGCAGCGATGGGAGGCCGCCGCCGAGCGCGCGCGGCCGCTGATGAGCGAGCCGCCCGACCGCGAGCGCTGGCTGGAGGCGATCGGGCCGGGGATCCTCGACGGCTCGATCGCCGACGAGCTGGCCGGCATCCCGTCGGAGGGCGTGCGCGTGCCGTTCGCGGTGCAGGGCCTGATCGGCACGCTGGCGGGCCCCGAGGATCCGGGCACGGCCTTCGTCGGCTTCTACCACGACCTCGGCCAGGCGGCCGGCGTGGCGGGCGCCTGGGGCTACGCGCGCGGGGGCATGGGCTCGGTGACGAAGGCGCTGAGGGCCGCGGCCGAGGAGGCGGGCGCGACGGTCCGCCTCGAGACGCCCGTGGAGCGCGTGCTGGTGGACGAGGGCCGCGCGCGCCGGCGTGGTGACCGTGGGCGGCGAGGAGATCGAGGCGCGGGTGGTGCTCTCCAACGCCGATCCCCTGCGCACATCCGTCCTGGCGGGGCTGGAGGCGCCGGACGGCTGGCGCCAGGCCGGGCCCGGTGGTGAAGGTGATGGTGCTGCTCGACGGCCTGCCGGACTTCCCGACGATGCCCGGGCCTCGACCCCTGGAAGGGCGCGATCGACATCGGCTTCACGATGGACGATCTCGCCTCCGCCGCGGAGGACGCGCGCGCGGGCCGCCCGGCCGCGCGGCCCGTGGATCGAGGCCGCGTGCCAGACCTCCACCGACGACACGCTGGCCCCGCCGGACCGCCACGTGGTGTCGATGTTCTGCCAGTGCTTCCCCGTCGACGTGGATCCCGAGGCCGCGGCGGACACGGCCATCGCCCGCTTCGCCGAGGTGTGCCCGCAGTTCCCGGACCGGATCGTCGACCGCCTGGCGCTCGGCCCGCAAGCGAGCTCGAGGAGCGCTTCGGCATCACGGGCGGCCACATCTTCCACGGCGAGATGCTGCCCGGGCAGCTGCTCGAGGACCGGCCCGACCGGCGCGCGCTTCGGCGGCATCGAGGGCCTCTACCTGGCGGGCTCGGGCGCCCATCCCGGCGGCGCGGTGAGCGGTGCCCCAGGCCTGCTGGCGGCGCGTGCGGTGCTCGAGGACGTGGCGGCACCGCGGCCTGATGGCGCGCGTGCTTCGTAGCGCGCGAGCTGCCGTTCCCGGCGCTCGACCGGCTGCGCGCCGAGCACGAGGTGGAGATGTGGCCGCAGCGGCTGCCGCCGCCGCCGCGCGCAGCTGCGCGGGTGGCGAGGGCCTGCTCACCATGCTCACCGACCCGGTCGGACGCCGAGGTGATCGGGGCGCTCCCCCGGCCTGCGTGGCGATCTCCAACTACGCCGTGGGCGTGGACAACATGGACGTCGAGGCCGCCACGGCGCGCGGGATCCCCGTGGGCAACACGCCCGGCGTGCTCACCGAGTCCACGGCCGACCTCGCCGTGGCGCTGATGCTCGCGCTGATGCGCCGCTTGCCCGAGGGCGAGGACGAGGTGCGCGCGGGGGAGTGGGTCACCTGGGAGCCGGCGCGCCTGCTGGGGCGCGACCTGCACCGCGTCGACGGTGCTGGTGGTGGGCGCCGGGGCGGATCGGGACAGGCGGTCGCGCGCCGGCTGGAGGGATTCGGCGCGACGGGTGCATCAAGGCCGGCCGCGGCGACCCGCTGGCCGCTGGCCGAGGCCGACGTGGTCACGCTGCACTGCCCGCTCACCGCCGAGACCCGCGGCCTGATCGGCGCGGCCGAGCTGGCCGCGATGAAGCCCGACGGCCTACCTCGTGAACACCGCGCGCGGGCCGATCGTCGACACCGAGGCGCTGCTCGACGCGCCTGCGCGACGGCTGGATCGCCGGCGCCGCCCTCGACGTGACCGACCCCGAGCCGCTGCCCGCCGGGTCACCCGCTGCTGGACGCGCCGAACCTGATCGTGGTCCCGCACATCGGCGTCGGCCACCCACGCCACCCGCGAGGCGATGGCGGACATGGCCGTCGACAACCTGCTGGCCGCCCTGCGCCGGCAAGCCGATGCCGCACTGCGTGAACCCGGATGCCCTCAGCAGACGGTGATGGCGCTACTCGCCCAGCACCTTGATCACCAGCCGCTTGTCGCGGCCGCCGTCGAACTCGCAGTAGAAGACCGCCTGCCACGGGCCCAGGTCGAGCCGGCCCTCGGTCACGGGCACGATCACCTGGTGGTGCACGAGCAGGTTCTTCAGGTGCGCGTCGCCGTTGTCCTCGCCGCCGCGGTGGTGGCGGTAGTCGCCGGGATCGGGGAGAGCTGCGGCCGCCGTGTCGTTCGCCGGCTCCTTCCATGACGGCGGGGCGATCTTGTCGAGCCACTCCAGGGCGTCCTCCTGGATGCCCGGCTCGTCGTCGTTGATCCACACGCCGGCGGTGATGTGCATGGCCGACACGAGCGCCATGCCCTCGGCGATCCCGGCCTCGTCCACGGCCGCCTGCACGTCGTCGGTGATGCGCACGAACTCGCGGCGCTCGCTGGTGTTGAAGGTCTTGTAGACGGTGTGGGATCTCATGGCCGGGCATGATGCCCGCATGGACCTCGGATTGAACGGCAAGGCGTGCGTGGTGACCGGCGCGAGCCGCGGCATCGGCGCCGCCACCGCGAAGTGCTGCGAGGAGGAGGGCGCGCGCGTGCTGCGGCGTGTCGCGCAGCGAGGGCTTCCGGGCCGACGTGACCGAGCCCGGCGCCGCCGAGCGGATCGTGGACGAGTGCGAGCGGCGCTTCGGCGCCATCGACGTGCTGGTGAACAACGCCGGCACCAGCGAGGCCAAGCCGCTGGACGAGCTGGAGGACGCCGACTGGCAGGCGCAGTGGGAGCTGCACGTGATGGCGCCGATGCGGCTGATGCGGGCGGCCGCGCCGCGGATGGCCGAGCGCGGGGGAGGGCGGATCGTGAACGTGTGCTCGTCGTCCGGCAAGCGGCCGTCGCTCACCAACGCCGCCTACTCGGTGACCAAGGCGGCACAGCTCTCGCTGTCGCGCGTGTTCGCCGACGCCTACGCGGCCAGCGGCGTGCTGGTGAACGCCGTGGCGCCCGGGCCGGTGCAGACGCCGCCTGTGGCTGGACGAGGGCGGCCTGGCCGACCAGGTGGCCGCGGCGAAGGGGATCACCCGCGAGGAGGCGCTCGAGGCGCAGGCGGGGCAAGATCCCCACGGGGCGGTTCGGCACCGCGAGGAGGTGGCGGGCATCGTGGTGGTGCTGTGCTCGGACCTGGCCTCGAACGTGACCGGCGCCGCGTGGTCGGTGGACGGCGGGGCCGTTCCCGATCTCCATCTAGGGGCCTGGCAGGCAGGCATTGGCGCTGTGAGAGCGAAATCACGGCCTGATGGCCAGATTTCCCCTGTCCGCGCTGATCGCGGCGATGCTGCTGACTACCGGCGGCGGCGATCGCCCAGGAGCCCACCACCGGGGGCGCCGACGTGCCGGCCGGCGCGCCCACCGGCGGGGCCGACAACCAGACCCCACTTCCCACCGGCGGCTCGGAGCTTCCGCCGCCCGCGCCGCTGCCGCCCGCCGCGCAGGCGCCCTCGGCGCCGGCCGCGCCGGAGGCCCAGGCCGCCCAGGATCAGCCCGCACGCGCGGCCCAGCAGGACGACGAGGACGTGGAGGCCGAGGTGCCCGTCCCGCGGGAGGATCAGCCGGAGGCGCAGTCGGCGCCCTCGGAGCCGTCCACCACCTTCGGCCTGGCGAGCACGGGCTTTGCGGCGGCGCTGCTCGGTTTCCTCGGGCTGGTGCTCGGCGTGGCGGGCGTGAGCCTGCGCCGCGCCGCCCGCGGCGCGCTCTAGCCCACCGGGCGCCGACTCACGCCTGAGAACCTCAGGTGTCCAGGTGGGCCAGGTCGGCGTACCGACCGGGTGGCCACGTTCGTACACGGCAACCTGCTGAAACGGCTTGCTGCGTGAGTTGTCGTAGAACGTCGCGCGGTGCGCGATTGCGCGGGCGTCAACGATCAGGTCCCAGAGGCGGTGATAGCGCTCACGGATCTTGGCGGGCGGAACGGTGTGCCCTCCGGCGCTGACGCGATACGCGACACGTGCGACGGTCACCTCCTCGGGGATGAGCATCACGTGCATCTCGACGTGGTAGCCCGCGCGCGTTGCCTGCTCCACCAAGGCGACTTTGCTGGGGTGGCTGAAAACGGTCTCGGTGATGAAGGACCGCTGGTCGGTGATTGCCTGGGCGCGGACTGCGGCTGCTGCGCGCGCCGCGTCGTAGGCGTGCGCTTCCTCATCGCCCGGCCACAGGTCGGCCGCGATTTGGTAAGCGTTGACGAGGGGCAGGTGGGTGGCCGGCCGAAGCACTTTGTGCACGAATGTCGTCTTGCCGGAGCCGTTGGGTCCGGCAACGACGCACAGCAGCGGCGTGCTCAACCAGCTTGCGGCGCGGCGTCACGCATGACGAGATTGCCGTCCTCGTCGGCTTCCGGCCACGGCTTCCCGGCCGCGCGAAGATCTTCCGTGAAGTCCAGCGTGGCGAGAGTCGCGGCGACACGGTCATCCCATTCCACACGAACCACAGCCTGCGCGGGGTCCGGCAGGTCGTCGTAGAGCGCCTGCCCGGCGAGCACCCGCGCAATGGCGTCCTGAGTGATCGACGGTGACGCTTCCGTTTCACGCCCGAGCCGCGCCCAGTGGGCGAGCTGCTGCGCGGCGCTGCGGCTGTACAGCGCACCGGCCGCTCTCGCGGCTTCGAACAGATCGTTGTCGATTCGGGTGGGCATCGTGGCCATAGACCGAACTGTAGCAGACTGCTACAGCAGTTTTTTGGCGCTCTCACTGGGCCTAGCGTGGCCGCGGCCTGAGCCGCAGCGTGCGCCTCACCGCTGAACGGTTGCCCGCGCGATCCACCGCCACGAACCGCATGCGCACCGTGACGGGCCGCCCGGCCCGCAGCCGGCGCCGCACCGAGCGCAGCGCCGGGCGCGACAGGCGCAGGCGCACACGCACGGACCGCCCGGCGCGCACCGTCCTGCGCACCTGCCGCACCTCGAAGGCGCGGGAGGATCGCGCCGTTCCCGTGACCGTGACGGTGCAGGCTTCGCTGCAGGCGGCCCTCGTCTCCACGAACGGGCGCGTGAGCAGTCGCTGCACCTTCGCGAACGACACGCGCAGGCGCGGCGGGCGCCGGTCCCTGGCGGCGCGGCTCAGGCCCGGCGCGGCGCCCTGGACGGCGGACCACACGAACCGGGCGCTGGTCGAGGAGCCCCTGAGCGCGCTGTCGCCGCTCACCGGGCTGGCGGGACCGCCCGAGTCGGACAGCATCGCGGTGAAGCGGTACCTGTGCTCGTCACCGGCGCGGATGAACCCAAGCGGGCGCACGCCCAGCGCGGCGAACGGGCCCCGGTAGACGGGGACGGGCATCGAGGCGCGCGTCACGTCCACGATCTCGAGCGCCAGCTTCTCGGACAGCGCGCCGCCGTTGGGACCCGGCATGTCGGTGAGGTCCGCCTGGGAGAGCGAGAAGTAGCCGTTGGCCTTGCCCGTGTTGGCGATCGTCACGCCGCCCTCGACCAGCGTGCCGGGCCCGACGTTCGACGCCGTGAAGACCGGCATGCCGTCACGCGAGTTCTCGTGCTCGAGGCTGCCGCTACTGAAGACCGCGGCCGCCCGGGCGCGCTCGGCGGCGCCGCCGCTCTCGTCCGGATCGTCGCCGCGCGGCAGCAGCAGCGCCAGGATCGCGATCGCGATCACACCCGCGACGAGGCCCTTCAAGAAGCCGTCTCCGAGCTGGTCATCATGTTCATTGTCGACATGTGGCCCGACACGTCTTGAGCAACCTCGAAATCCCATACACGGTGCGCCGCTCCAACCGCGCTCGCAGAGCGCGGATCCAGGTCTCCCCGGAGGGGGTCGAGGTCGTGGTTCCGCGGGGCCTCGCCGCTGGCCGAGGTGGAGCCGTTCGTGGAGGAGAAGCGGCGCTGGATCGAGCGCACGCTGCTGCGAATGCAGGAGGCCGATTCCGAGCGCCCGCCGCACTCGCCTGGAGGACGGCGGAGAGGTGCCCTACCTGGACGACCGGCTCGAGTTGTCGGTGAAGGTCGAGCCCGGTCGCAAGCGCCCGCACGTCGCACGGCGCGGGGGCGGGCTTGTGGTGCGCGTGCGCCGCAGCCGCCGACGTCCCCGATGCCGTCGAGCGCTGGTATCGGCGGGAGGCACGCGACGAGATCGGGGCCCGGCTCGACCGTGCCACCGCCAGGGCCGGCACGCCCTACACCACGCTCAGCATTCGCGGCCAGCGGACACGCTGGGCCTCGTGCAGCTCGTCGGGGGCGATGAGCTTCAACTGGCGGCTGCTGCTCGGCCCCGAGGCGATCCTCGACTACGTGATCGAGCACGAGGTCGCCCACCTGGAGGTCCACGACCACTCAAAGCGCTTCTGGAAGCTGCTTGAGGGCCGCTGTCCGGACTACCGTGAGCACGAGCGATGGCTGCGGCTCAACGGTCAGACCCTACGTTTCCCCTAGGGGTACTCCTAAGGGTCATTCCCAATTGTGGGCGGGCCTGCGCAACGGCAGGCTGACCGCATGAACTCACAACCACAGCCAAAGCGCCTCTACCGCTCCAAGGACCGCGTGATCGCCGGTGTCTGTTCCGGCCTCGCGCGGTACTTCAACATCGACCCCATCATCGTCCGCGTGGCCGCAGTGGCCGGCCTGCTCGCGGGCGGCGTGACCCTCGTGGCGTACCTCGCCGCGCTCATCCTCGTCCCGGTCGAGCCGGGCGAGGGTGAGCCCGAGCCGCCGGGGCAGAATCGCTCCACCGGTTTCACGATCGCTGTCCTCATCGCGGCATGCATCGCGTGGCCGATCGTGGTCGGCGGCGGCTTCATCGTCGCCGGCATCGTGGCGCCGTTCGCGTTCCTCGCGATCGCCGGCATCGTGGCCTGGTGGGCCGTGTCCGGTGACGGCCCGGGCGGCGAACCCGCCGACGTGGCCAAACGCGCCGCGCTTGGCCTGGTCGTGCTGTTCGGGTGCACCGTTCTGTTCGTGGCCGGCGGCTGGGCCGCGGCCACCGGTAGTGGAGCGCTCGCCGCCGGGTTGGTCATCGGAGCCGGTGTGGTCCTGGTGATCGGCGCCTTCACGCGCACCATTCGCTGGATCGCGCTGCCCGCCACGGCGCTGGCGCTGGGCGTGGGCATCGTGTCCGCGGCCGACCTCGATCTCAGCGGCGGCATCGGCGAGCGCGAGTACAGCCCGACGACCGCGAACGATCTTCGCGACCGCTACGAGCTGGGCATTGGCCAGCTGGTCGTGGACCTGCGGGACTCGAAGATCCCCGCGGGCGACACCCCCCTCAAGGTGAGGGTGGGCGTGGGCCAGGCGCTCGTGCTCGTGCCGCGCGACGTGTGCGTCACGTCCACGGCCGACGTCGGAGGCGGGCACGTGGACGTGCTCGGCCGCGAGGGCGACGGCGTGAACGTGGATTTCGAGGACACGCGCCGCGCCCGCATCGGCGGCAAGCGCCTGGTGCTCGACGCGGACGTCGGGTTCGGCGAGGTGGCAGTGCGCCACCGGCCCTTCGTCTCGGACTTCGAGCACGGAGGCGGCTTCGACGAGGACGACCGGTCACAACCCCTGGGCAACCAGGCCTGCGCTGGCGGCGATGCATAGGCCCGACGTCCCGTCCCTGGTATCCGGCCTCGCGCTGATCGCGCTCGGAACCGTGTTCCTCCTCGATCGTCTCGAGGTCATGGAGATGGGCTTCGGCGCCTTCGGGCCGCTGACCCTGGCGGCGCTGGGCGTGATGCTCCTGACCCTCGGGCTGAGCCGCCGGGCATGAGACGCGACCCAACCAACAGGGTGCTCGGCGGAGTCTGCGCCGGCATCGCCAACCGCTTCGGCGTCGACCCGCTCATGGTGCGGGTCGTCGCCGTTGTGGCCGCGTTCTTCGGCGGAGTCGGCATCGCCCTCTACGCGCTTGGGTGGGTGGCGATGCCCGCCGGCCAGATCGACGGCCGTCCCGCGCCGCGGCGCGGCGCGATCCCCAGGCGCGGGTCCGCGGAGGTGGCGGTCGGGGCCGGGTTCCTGATCCTGAGCCTGCTGCTCGCGATCCGCCAGGTGGGCCTCCCGTTCTCCGACGCCCTGGTGTGGCCGCTGGTGCTGGTGGCGGCCGGCGGAGCGCTGCTGTGGCGCCAGTCGGCGACCTCGGACGAGGCCCCCGAGCCGGAGCCGCGGCCCGAGCCCGAGCCCGAGCCGGACGAGGTGGTGAGGGAGCGCGCCGTGATCGCCTCCCGCACCGGCGTCGGCGTGGCCCTGGTGATCGCCGCCGGGCTCGTCTTCCTCCAGGCCACGGGCGCGCTCAGCGCCGCGCGCGACGTGGTGCTCGCCGTGCTCGTGGCGGTGGCGGTGATCGGCGTGATCTTCGCCCCGTGGATCCTGCGCCTGGTGCGCTCGCTGGGCGAGGAGCGCCGTGAGCGCATTCGCTCGCAGGAGCGCGCCGAGGTGGCGGCGCACCTGCACGACTCCGTGCTCCAGACGCTGGCGATGGTGCAGCGCCGGGCCGACAACCCACAGGAGGTGGCCGCGCTTGCGCGCCGCCAGGAGCGCGAGCTGCGCTCGTGGCTGTCGGAGCGGCCCGAGTCCGCCCGCGGGGAGAGCCGGCTGGCCTCCGCGCTGCAGGACGCCGCCGAGGAGGTCGAGTCCGCGCACGGGGCGAAGGTGGACGTGGTGGCCGTGGGCGATCGTGATCTGGACGACAGCGCCGAGGCCCTGGTGGCCGCGGCCCGCGAGGCGATGACGAACGCGGCGAAGTTCGGCGGCGGCTCGCCCGTGGCGGTCTACGCCGAGGTGTCCGACGGCGCCGCGCAGGTGTTCGTGCGCGACCGCGGCCCCGGCTTCGACCTCGCCGAGGTGCCGGGGGACCGGCGCGGCGTGCGGGAGTCCATAGTGGGGCGGATGGAGCGCCACGGCGGCAGCGCGCGCGTGACCAGCCAGCCCGGCGGCGGCACCGAGGTGGAGCTCACGCTATGAGCGAGCCGCGCGTGGTGATCGTGGACGACCACGGCCTCTTCCGGGCCGGGGTGAAGGCCGAGCTGGAGGCGCTGGTGGACCTGGCGGGCGACGCCGGGACCGTCGACGAGGCCGTGGCCGAGATCGCCCGCACGGAGCCCGACGTGGTGCTGCTCGACGTGCACATGCCCGACGGGGGTGGGGTGGAGGTGATTCGCCGTGCGGCGCCCGATCACCCGGAGGTGCAGTTCCTCGCGCTGTCGGCATCGGACGCCGCCGAGGACGTGATCGCCGTGATCCGCGCGGGCGCCCGCGGCTACGTGACGAAGACGATCTCCAGCGAGGAGCTGGCGGACGCCGTGCGCCGGGTACACGCGGGCGACGCGGTCTTCTCCCCGCGGCTGGCCGGCTTCGTGCTCGACTCGTTCGCCGGCACGCCGCCGCCCGCTGCGCCCGGGGCAGACCCCGAGCTCGACCAGCTCACGCCGCGCGAGCGCGAGGTGCTCCAGCACATCGCCCGCGGCTACATGTACAAGGAGATCGCCCACGACCTGGGCATCTCGGCGAAGACCGTGGAGGCGCACGTGTCGGCGGTGCTGCGCAAGCTGCAGCTGTCGAGCCGGCATGAGCTCACGCGCTGGGCGGCCGGCCGCGGCCTGGACTAGCCGCTACCGCCCCTGGAAGAACAGCACGAGCGCGACGATCGCGAGGGCGAACAGGATCGGATGGACGATCGCCCCTCCGGCTATGGCGATCACGAGCAGGACGATGCCGATGGCGAGCAGCAAGGGATTCCTTTCCTAGGGGTTAGGGCGCAGGTACCCCGCCCGGACTCCTCTACTCCCAGCGGAAGTACCGCACGGCCAGCACCACGCCAGCCGCACCCCAGAGCGCGATCACGGCCAGCGCGCCGCCCGTGTGCGACAGGCCTTCGCCGGTGACGATCGCGTCCTTCAGCCCGTCGATCAGGTGGGTGAGGGGCAGCACATCCGCCACCGCCTGGATGCCTCTGGGCAGCGAGTCGCTGTCGTAGAAGGCGCCCGAGATGAACATCAGCGGCAGGAACACCGCGTTCACGTAGGCGGGGGCGGAGTCGGGGTTCGGGATGGCGTGCGCCAGGGCGATCCCCAGCGAGCCGAAGCAGATGACGCCCGCCGCCGTGAAGATCACCAACTCCAACCACAACTGCGGCCACGAGACGTCATAGACGAGGTGGCCGATCACGACCACCAGCGCCACCTGCACGAACGCGTTTGCCACGGCGTTGCCCAGGAAGCCGGCGAAGTAGGAGGCGGGCGGCAGCGGGGTGCCGCGCACGCGCTTGAGGATGCCCTGGTCGCGCAGCACGGACACGTTGAACGCCATGGAGTTGAAGGTCGTGGCCATGATCGAGATGCCGGCGATGCCGGGGATCAGCACGTTGAGGTCGGCCTGGTCGGCCGAGAACACCGACGCCGTCAGGAACAGCAGCATCAGCGGCAGGACGAAGCTGAAGAAGGCCGCGCTGGGGTTGCGCCAGAACAGCTTGCGCTCCAGGCGGAACTGCTGCCAGGCCAGGGCCGCGGGGCTCATCCCTCGCCCTCCCCGGAGGTCAGGTCGAGGTAGACGTCCTCGAGCGTGGGGCGCGACACCTCGATGCCCTCGAGCCGCTCACCGCGGGCCAGGGCGTCGCCGGTCAGGCGGTGCAGCAGGTCGGTGGGGTCCTCGGTCTGGTGCTCCACGCGCCGGCCGCCCGACACGTACGCCACCCGGTAGGTGGTGCGCGCCGCGCCCAGCTCCGAGGGCGGGCCCTCCGCTGCGATTAGCCCGTCCTTCACGATCGCCACCCGGTCGGCCAGCGCCTGGGCCTCCTCCAGATAGTGGGTGGTGAGCAGCACGGTCTTCCCGAGCCCCTTGAGCGCCTCGATCACGCTCCACGCCCTCCGCCGCGCCGCCGGGTCGAAGCCGGTGGTGGGCTCGTCGAGGAACACCAGCTCGGGTCGCCCACCAGCGCCAGCGCGAGATCCAGGCGCCGCCGCTGGCCGCCCGAGAGCAGGCGCGAGCGCTCCTCGGTCTTCTCGTCCAACCCGACCAGCGAGATGGTCTCGTCCACGTCGCGGGGCGAGGGATAGGCCTTGGCCATGTGGGCGACGGCCTCGCGGACGGTCAGGCGCGGGTAGAAGCCGCCCTCCTGCAGCACGATCCCCACCCGCTGCTGCAGCTCGCGAGCGCGCTCCTGGGGGTCGTGACCGAGCACCGCCACCCGGCCGCTGTTGCGCTCGCGGTAGCCCTCCAGGATCTCCACCGTGGTGGTCTTCCCGGCGCCGTTGGGGCCGAGCAGGCCGAACACCTCGCCCTGCTCGACGGAGAAGGAGAGGCCGCGGACGGCCTCGGTCCGCCCGTAGCTCTTGCGGAGGTCCGAGACCTCGATTGCCAGTTCGCCCACTTCCCGGACTATGGCAATATCGCCTCCGGTGAAGGCTCGGAGCGCGATCGGGAACTTCTTCCTCATCGCCGGACTCGGTTTCGTGGTGGTCGGGGTTGCCGCGGTGGCGATCGGCGGCGAGGCCGGTCTGATCGCCGGCGGCACCTTCCTGATGATCGGCGTGATCTGGGCCGCCGTGGCGCTGGGGCTGCGCGCCCTCTACGGCGGAATGGCGAAGAAGGCGGAGGCCGAGAAGCAGCTGTTCGAGACCGGCACGAAGGCGATGGCGGTGATCGACGGGGTCGAGACCACCGGCCTGGTGGTGAACGAGGTGAACCAGCAGGTGATCCTGCGGCTGCGGGTCCAGCCGCGCAACGAGGCCGAGTTCGCCTACGAGCGCAAGATGCTCGTCCCGTTCCACGGGATTCCCCGCTCGGGCGACCAGATCCAGGTGGCCTACAACCCCGCGGACCGCACGAAGGTCGCGCTCGAGACCGACTGGCGCAGCGACACCGGCGGCGGGCGGCTGCTCGTGCTCCAGCGCCCGGACGTCGGGGCGCCCGCGGCGGCGGAAACGCCTGCGGCGGCCGAAACGCCCGTGGCGGAGCGCGCCAAGACCGCGCCCGAGCGCGTGATCGAGCAGCTCGAGCGCCTCCAGAAGCTGCGCGCCGACGGCGCCCTCACCGAGAGCGAGTTCGCCGTCCAGAAGGCGAAGGTGCTGTCGGGCCAGGATGTCTAACCTCGAAGCAATGGAAGGGAACACATCGACCGCCCTGCCCGTGGCCTGCAGTCTCTCGGCGGGCGACCTCGCCGAACGCGAGCGGGACATGCGCGCGCTGTTCGCCGACGCGCTGACCGGATCGGACCGGGATGGCCCGCTGCGGCTCGTGCTGCGCTTCCGGGAGGACGCGCGCGATCGCGTCGAGCAGCTGGCGGCCGCGGAGCGGCGGTGCTGCGCGTTTCTGACGTTCAGGGTGAGCGAGTCGGCACTGGAGATCGAGGCCCCGCCGGATGCCGGCGAGAGCCTCGACGGCTTCGCCGCGCTCGCGGGCCAGGCACTGCGCTAGGACCCGCTCGCCTCCCGCAGGCCGCCGAGCAGAACCGTGACCGCCGCCTCCACCACCAGGGACCGGGGGGCCTCCGGGTGGTCGGCCCACCACAGCGCCAGCCCGCCCCCCGCCGAGCGCAGGTACTCGGCCAGCGGCTCGAGCAGCTCATCGCGGATCTCGAGGCTGGGCTCGGCGCGGACCAGCGCCACCATCAGGCCGCGTGCGGTGGCGTGGTTCTCGTCGAGCATCACCCGGACCTCCTTTCCCGCGCCCGGATCGCGAAACAGGAGCGCGGCGGCCGCCGGGTTCTCCTCGAAGTAGGCGAACCAGCCCTCCATCGTCTGCTGCACCCGTTCCTCCAGCGACGCCGGCCGCGACATGCCCGCGGCCAGCCGGCCCAGCAATCCGTCGCGGTGCCGGGCCAGCAGCGCGAGGTAGAGCTCCTGCTTGGAGCTGAAGTGCTGGTAGAGCAGCTGCTTGGTCACCCCCGCGTCTGCGGCGATGTCGGCGAGCTTGGCGTCGCCGTAGCCACGCGCCGCGAACTGCTCGGCGGCGGCGTCCTCGATCAGGCGCCGGCGATCGGCCTTTCGCAGGCGTTTGCGGACGGTGTCGGCCCCTCGCGCACTCAACTTGCCTCCAAGTAAACCTGATGCTAAGTTGTCGTCAAGTCAACTTAGCTAGGGAGGAAGAAGTGATCGTCGAAGACCCCGTCGTCCGCCAGACCTACCGCCTCACGCGCACGGGCGACGTGCTGAGGAACGAGCTCACCGCCGCGCCCGGCGCCGGCGTGCCCGAGCACTTCCACCCGCAGATCGAGGAGCGTTTCGAGATCCTCGAGGGCGACTGGCTGTTCGAGGTCGACGGGCAGGAGCGCCGGCTGGGGCCCGGCGACAGGGCGACCGTCGCGCCCGGGGTGAAGCATCGGTTCGAGAACGTGGGGGAGGGCGAGGCCCGGTTCGTAGCCGAGATCGAGCCGGCCCTCGATATGCAGGGCTTCTTCGAGGAGTCCGCCGCATTGGCGCGCGACGGTGCCTTCGCCGCTCCCGGCAGGCCTCGCCTCCGCGGATTGCTCCCAGCCGCCGAGTTCGTCGATCGCTACAGCGCCACAACGGTGATGACGTCACCGCCGCGGTTCGTGCAGAAGCTCACGCTGACGCCGCTTGCGTGGCTGGCGCGCCGCGTGGGCGGGGCCTAGGCCCCGGCGCCCTCGCCGCCGCGGCCCTCGCCGGCCGCGAATCGCGCGGCGCCCTCCGCCGCGACTCCGAACGTGAGCGGACCGGACTCCGCCTCGCGCTTCATCCCCTCCGCGAACGTCATGCCGATGCCCTCGATCGCGGCGGCGCGGTCGGCCAGCATCGTCTCCTGGGGGAATTGGGCGAGCGCCTCGGCGATCTCGAGCGCGCGGTCGAGGTGGGCGCCCTCGGGCACGATCTCGGTGAGCAGGCCCATCGCCAGCGCCTCCTCGGCCTCCACGATCCGGCCGGTGAGGATCATGTCCAGCGCCCGGCCGAGGCCGACGATGCGCGGCAGCCGCTGGGTGCCGCCATCGACCAGCGGTACGCCGAAGCGCCGCTCGGTGAAGCCGAGCTTCGAGCCCTCCGCGGCGATCCGCAGGTCGCACCACAGCGCCAGCTCGAGCCCGCCGGCCAGGCACCAGCCGCCGATGGCGGCGATGGTGGGCTTCGAGGGAATCAGCCGGGTGAACCCGAGCGGCCCGTCCTCGATGCCGAGGCGCGGGACGAAGGACTCGATCGCCTTAAGGTCGGCCCCGGCGCAGAAGGACACGCCGCCGGCGCCGGTGAGGATCATCACGCGCGCGTCGTCGTCGGCCTCGAAGCTGCGGTAGGCCTCGGTCAGCTCCGCCGCCGTGGGCCCGTCGACAGCGTTGCGGCGCTCCTGGCGGTCGATCGTGACGACCGCCGCGGCCCCGCTTCGCTCGTAGGTCACCGCCACGGCGGCGACCCTACCTAGCGGTTCGTCGCCTTGCGGTAGCGGGAGACCGCCAGCGGCGCGAACACGGCGATCAGCGCGAACGACCAGACCAGGCTCATCCAGATGTCGCTGTGCGCGGGGGCGTCGAGCCACAGCGCCCGGATCGCGTCGGTCACCGTGCTGAACGGGTTTGCCTCCGCGAACTGCCGCAGCCCGTCGGGCATCGACTCGACTGGGACGAAGGCCGATGAGGCGAACGTGAGCGGGAAGATCACGATGAAGCCCAGCGCCTGGGCGGACTCGCTCGACGATGCCGTCAGCCCCGCGAGCGCGAAGAACCAGGACCACGCGTAGCCGAACAGCAGCAGCAGCCCGAGGCCGGCCGCGATCTCGATCGGGTTCGCGTCGAAGCCGAACCCCACCACCATGCCGACGGCGACCATGAGCACGACCGAGAGCAGGTTCAGCGCGATGTCCGAGGTGGTGCGGCCGGCCAGCACCGCCGATCGCGCCATCGGCAGCGAGCGGAAGCGGTCGATCAGGCCCTTCTTGAGGTCCTCCGCGAGCCCGACCGCGGTCACGAAGCCGCCGAAGGCCATCGTCTGGACGATGATCCCCGGCATCAGGAAGTCGGCGTACCCGTCGTACTCCGCCGGCACCTGGATTGCGCCGCCGAACACGTAGACGAACAGCAGCACGAACATCACGGGCTGCACCGTGTAGCCGACCAGCAGGTCGGGCGCGCGTGGGATCCGCAGCAGGTTTCGCCGCGCGAGCACGAGCGTGTCGGCGATCGCGTTCATGCGGCCTCGAGCTCCTTCTCCTCGGCTTCGTCCTCGGCGCGCTCCTCGGCCGTATGGCCCGTCAGGTTGAGGAAGACGTCGTCGAGCGTGGGGCGGCTCACGGCGAGGTCGTCCACACCCACGCCCGCGTCGTCGAGGCGCCGCACGGCCTCGACGATCGCGCCGGTGCGGGTGTGGATCGGCAGGCGGATGAGGCCGTCCTCGCACACGGGGCGCTCTTCGGACATCGGCGCGAGAGCTTCGATTGCCTGCTCGCGGCGGTCGCGCTCCGCGATCCGCACCTCCAGCCGCTCTCCGCCCACTCGCTTCTTCAGGTCATCGGACGTGCCCGCGGCGATCACCTCGCCCTGGTCGATCACGGCGATCTTGTCCGCCAGGCGGTCGGCCTCGTCGAGGTACTGGGTGGTGAGCAGCACGGTGGTGCCCTCGGCAACGCGCGCCTCGATCGTCTCCCACAGCGCGAGGCGGCTGCGGGGGTCGAGGCCGGTGGTGGGCTCGTCGAGGAAGAGCACGGGCGGGCGGGCCACCAGCGCCGCGGCCAGGTCGAGCCGGCGGCGCATGCCGCCGGAGTAGGTGCGCACGAGGCGGTCCGCCGCCTCGTCCAGCTCGAACCTGTCAAGCAGCTCCGTGGCCCGCTCGCGGGAGGGGCCCTTGCCCAGGTGGTAGAGGCGGCCGACCATCTCCAGGTTCTCGAACCCGGTCAGGTTCTCGTCGACCGCGGCGTACTGGCCGGCCAGGCCGATCTGGGACCGCAGCGCCGCGGCGTCGCGCACCACGTCCAGGCCCGCGACCCGCGCGGTGCCCGCGTCGGGCGGCAGCAGCGTGGTGAGGATCCGGACGGCGGTGGTCTTGCCGGCGCCGTTGGGGCCGAGCAGGCCGAGCACGGTGCCGGCCGGCACCCAGAGGTCGATGCCCGCGAGGGCTCGCACCTTGCCGTAGGACTTCTCGAGCCCCTCGGCGACTATGGCTGAGTCGCGTTGCATGGCGCGACGGAAGCTAGCGACGCTGCGCGGCGCTGTCCGGTACGGCTACCCCCCGAACTGCGCGCGGCCCCGGGCGGGGAGCACCGGGGCCGCGGGCGAGGAGGGATCTGCACTGACGATGTTGCCCGCCCGCCCGCGACGCTGGTGTGAACCTTCTGAGAACGAGGGCTTAGCGCTTCTTCGCCCTCGACCTTCGGCTTCGCCTTGGCCCGAGCCTTCGGCTTGGCCTTCGCCTTCGGCCTTCGCCTTGGCCTTGGCCGCGGCCTTCTTCGCCTTGGGCTTGCCTTCGCGCCCGAAGCGCCCGCCCGCTTGGCGACGGACTCGGCGGCGCTCTTGGCGGTCTTGCCGACGGCCTTCGCCGTCTTGGCCGCGCTCTTGGCGGTGCCGCGTGCGCTCTTGGCGGTGCGCTGCGCGCTCTTGGCGGTGCTGCGCGCCGCCTTCTTTACATCCTTCGTGCCGGACTTGGCCGCGTTGCGCTTTCGCGTCGCCGCCGCCTTCTTCGCTGCCGCGCTGCGTTGGGCCTTGGTCTGGGCCATTCGGCGCCTCCTGATTGGGGAGGCGCCAGTCTACGAGAGCTACCAGCCGATGCGCTGGCGCAGCTCGGATGCCTTGCGCGCATCCTTGCGCTTCTCCAGGCGCCCCTGGATCCACGAGCCGAAGCAGACGACGAGGAAGAAGAACAGCACCACGCCGAGCGAGAAGAAGGTGATGATGCGGTCGTTCAGCTCGCCCAGCAGGCCCTCGCCGTTGTCGTGATCGGCGGCCATCGCGGGCGCCGCGAGCACGAGGCTCAGAGCGGTTGCGAGGGCGGCGGCGAGGCGAACCTTCATCCGGACGTATCCTACCCAGCCGTGGACGACGGCTCCTTCAGCTGCATCATCGAGATCCCGAAGGGCAGCCGCAACAAGTACGAGTGGGATCACGAGCGCGAGCGGCTCGTTCTGGACCGGTTCCTGTTCTCCTCGGTGGTCTATCCGACCGACTACGGGTTCATCCCCGACACCCTCGGCCAGGACGGCGATCCGCTCGACGTCATGTGCTGCGTATCGGAGGCCACCTTCCCCGGATGCATGATCGACGTGAAGCCGATCGCGCTGTTCCGGATGGAGGACGACAAGGGGATCGACGACAAGGTGCTGTGCGTGCCGCTGTCGGATCCCGGGCTGGAACAAGATGGAGGTGCTCGAGGACCTGCCCGGGCAGCTGCGCGACGAGATCGCCCACTTCTTCTCGATCTACAAGGACCTCGAGCAGAAGGCCGTGAAGGTCGACGGGTGGTACTCGCGGGAGGACGCGATCGAGGAGATCGCGGCTTCGCGCGAGCGGTTCCAAGAGAGCGGTCACTAGCCTCCCGGCGTCTTGTCGACCTTCGAGGCAATCGTCCTCGGCATCGTGCAGGGGCTCACGGAGTTCCTGCCGATCTCGAGCACCGGCGCACCTGCGCATCGTCCCCGCGTTCGCTCGGCTGGGAGGATCCGGGCACCGCGTTCACGGCCGTGATCCAGCTCGGGACCGTCGCCGCGGTGGTCGTCTACTTCCGCCACGACCTCTGGAACATCGCCCGCGCGTGGACTCGCGTCGCTGCGCGACGCCTCGCGGCGCGGCGAGCAGGACGCGCAGGATGGGCTGGTACCTGATCGCGGGCACGATCCCGATCGCGGTGATCGGGTTCGCGTTCTCGGACACGATCGAGAGCAAGACGCGCGACCTCTACCTGATCGGCTCGACGCTGATCGCGCTTGGCCTGGTGCTGCTCGCCGCCGAGAAGCTGAGCAAGCACGAGCGCAAGCTCGAGAGCACCACCATGCGCGACGCCGATCGCGATCGGCTTCGGGCAGGCGGCGGCGCTGATCCCCGGCGTGTCGCGGTCGGGGTCGACGATCACGGTCGGGCTCTTCCTGGGCTTCGACCGCGAGGCGGCCGCCCGGCTGTCGTTCCTGCTCTCGGTGCCCGCCGTCGTGCTCAGCGGCCTCTACCAGCTGGGCGACGCCCTCGACGCGGATCAGAGCATCGGGACCCTTCTGATCTCCACGTTCTTCGCGTTCCTCTCCGGCTATCTGGCCATCGCCGGGCTGCTGCGCTTCCTGGTAAACCACTCGACGATCGTGTTCGTGGTCTACCGCGTGGCCCTCGGCGTGCTGGTGATCGTGCTCGCCGGCGGCGGCGTCATCGAATAGCCGTTCTAGGCTTCGGGCCATGAGCTATGCGTGGAAGTTCGGGATCGTCGCGCTCGTGGCGCTGGCGCTCACGGCGCTGCCGGGCGGCGGAGGTGCGCTGCGGGTGGCGCTCACGCTGCTCTCGATCGCGTTCTTCACGGCAATCGCCTACCTCGGCTACCAGCTCTACCAGCAGTTCGGGTTCGAGCTCGATTCGCTCAGCGACCGCGCCCGCCTCGTGCTCTACGGCTCGGTGGCGCTGGCGTTCCTCGCCTTCTGCGCCACCAACCGGATGTTCGACTCCGGCGGCCTGGGTGCGGTGGCGTGGGTGGCGCTGCTGGGGATCTGCTCGTATGGCGTCTACTGGGTTTGGACCCAGTACCGCGCTTACGGCTGATCGCGCGCCTGGCGCGTACCGCCGACCTGACATAGGCTGGTGAACGTCGTTCCACGTCCTTCCGGCATCCTCTCCTCTGGCGCTTCGCCGTCGCGGCACCGGTCGCCGACGCGGCGGTGGTGCTCAACGAGGTCGACTGCGAAACCGACTGGGTGGAGCTGGTGAACACCGGCGAGGAGGCGGCCGACCTGACGGGCTGGCTGCTCACCGACGACGCGATCGACGCGACCCCCCGCGCGCCACCCACCGGTACACGTTCCCGGACGTAGCATCGCCGCGAGTGGCAGCATCACGGTCGACAAGGGCGCGAGCGGCTTCCCGTTCGGCATCAGCTGCGGGGACGACACCATCCGGCTGGCCGACGCGTCGGGGTCGGTCGATGAGGTTGTGGTGCCGGAGCTCGCCGTCGAGACCAACACCTGGGGCCGCTTCCCCAACGGGACCGGCGCGTGGACCGAGACCAAGCGACGAAGGGGGCGCCCAACGAGCCGGGCGGAGCGGCGGCGGCTCGTCCGACGTGGCGGCGTGGCTGTACGACCCGCATGCGGTGGTGGAGATCGACCTGCGGGCTGCCGCAGGAGTCGATCGACGCTCTGGCCGTCGCGCCGGACGAGTACGTGGACGGCACCTTCTCGCTCCGGACGACCGGCGGGACCTACGGCCCCTACGCCGTGGGCATGCGTCTCAAGGGCGGCATGCGGATCGTTCCGGCCGCTCAACCGCAAGGCCGCCTTCAAGGTGAAGTTCAACCACTCCGTGTCGGGCCAGCGCTTCCTGGGCCTCAAGAAGATGACCCTGAACAACATGGTCCAGGACCCCTCGATGATCCACGAGGTCCTGGCCTACAGCGTGTTCCGCGCGATGGGCGTCCCGGCGCCGCGCACGGGCTACGCCTTCGTGCGGGTGAACGGGGCGGCCTACGGCGTCTATCTCAACGTCGAGACGCTGGACGACGTGTCGCTGCCGCGGCTGTTCCCGTCCACCGAGCACCTGTACGAGGGCGGCTACGGCGCCGACATCGGCCCGGGCGGCGCCGGCGCCTTCGAGGTCGACGAGGGCGACGAGGACGAGCGCGCCGACCTCGAGGCGCTGATCGCCGCGGCCAACGAGGGCAGCGGCGACTGGTCGGACGCGCGTCGCCGCGGTGGCCGACCTCGAGCGAGATGACCCGGATGTGGGCGATCGAGAAGTACGTCGGCCACTGGGACGGCTACTCGGGCCGGGAGGGGACCTGCTGGCCCGAACAACTACTACCTCCACAGCGACGGGACGGGCCTGCTTCTCCATGATGCCGTGGGGCACCGACCAGACTTGGGTGCACCGGGTCGAGCTTCGACGGCGACGCCGGGGAGCTGTTCGACCGTGCCTGGCCGACGCGAGCTGCGCGCAGATGTACCGGCAGGCCGTGGCGGACGGCGAGCGAGAGGATCGCGCGCTGCGACCTGGGGCCGAGGCCGAGGCGCTGGCCGCGATGCTCGCGCCGTGGCAGGCGATGGATCCCGCGCAAGGAGTCGACGCCGGCAGGCATCGCGGCGGGCGTGCAGGTCGTGCGCGACTTCATCGCGCGGCCGGCCGGGCGACGCTCGGACTGGCTGAAGCGCCCCCGCTCCGCGCCCGCGGATCCGACCGCGGCCGTCCCCGTCCGCGGCCGCCGCGCACCCCCGGTCCGTCACCGGTCGGTCGCGCCCGCGCCGCTCGCCGTCGTTCGAACCAAGGCCTCGGCGCGCGGTGCTCACCGTGCGCCTGGCGGCTGCCGGGCGCCGGGCAGGTGCGACTGCGCGGGACCGCAAGGCTCGGCGCTGCGATGCACACCGTGTGCACCGCGAGGGCCGGCCGGGCGCGCCGGGCGAGGTCACGCTGCGCTGCCGCCTCAGCGCGGCCGCGCGACGTCGCCTTCGCCTGCGCTCGCTGCGCCTCCGGCTGCAGCTCGACCTGGTTCGCGCCGGCTCGGGGCGGTCCCGCGCCGAGTCCACAGCTGATGCTCACCGCGCTGCGGTCGGCCTCTCGCGCTGGCTCGTAACCCTGCCGCGTCGCCCGCTTGTAGCTCGGCCGCCTTGAGGCCGTTACACGCCCCGCGGGACCGTGCCGCAATGGTTTCCGAGCGCGGACAGGCGTCGGTGGAGCTGGTGGCGGCGGTGCCGCTGGTGCTGGCGATCGGGGCGATCGCCTGGCAGCTCGCGCTCGCCGGCCACACCGCCTGGATGGCGTCACACGCGGCGCGCGCGGGCGCGCGGGCGGATGCCGTCGGCGCGCGACCCGCGCGGCGGCCGCTCGCAGCGCGCTTCCGGCAGGGTCTGCGGCGAGGGTTGGGGGTCAAGCGGCTGCGCGGCGGCGGCATGCGGGTTCGTGTGCGCGTGCCCGCGCTGCTTTACCGCTGGCGCAGTCCGGCGAGCGGTAGGCGCCACCGCTTCGCTCGGGAGGGCGCGGCGGTGAGGTCGCGAGCGGGGCCAGGCGACCGTGGAGGCCCTCGGCGCGGTCCCGGCGGTGGTGCTGATCGGGCTGGTGGCGCTGCAGCTCCTGGCGGTTGGGTACTCGGCGGTGCTCGCCGGCACGGCGGCGGAGGCCGGTGCGCTCGCGCTGGCCGCGGGCGGCGATGCGCGCGCGGGCGTGCGGGAGTCGCTGCCGGGCTGGTCCCGAGCCCGGGCTCGCGTGACGGTCTCGCGCGGCACCGTGCGCGTGCGCCTGCGGCCGCCGTCTCCGCTCGAGGCGGTCGCGCGCAGGCTGGCCGTGCGGCGCGTCGGCCTCGGTGGCCGGTGAGCGCGCGGGCGGCCGGCGGGCGCGGCATCGTCGCCAGCGCGCTCGGCGCCGCGGTCGACTGGCTCGTGGAGCCCGCCGAGCCGGTGGCGCCGCGTCCGCCCGCCGAGGTCGTGGTCGAGCGCCTGGAGGAGCGGCCGGTGGTGGCGGTCGTCGGGCTGCGCCCGCGCTGCGGGGCAACCGTCGTCGCGCGTGCGGTGGCGGCCGAGCTGGCGCGCGCACGATCCCGCCGGGGTTGCGGCGGTCACCACCGCGGAGCATCGGCGGCGGCGGCGTGCCCCTGGGCCTGCCTGCGGCGGGCCGGCTCGCGCGCACGCTCGCGCCGGTCTCGGGCGGCACATCCAGGGCGTACGGCAGGTTGTGCCTCGTGCCGGCGGCGGACAGGCTCCGCCTCGCGGACGCGACCCGCTACCTGGCCCCGCTCGTGCTCGACGTCGGCGATCCGCAGGAAGCGCCCGCGGCCGCCGCCATCGCGGGGACGGTGATCCTCGTCGGCGGGCCCGGAATCGAGCCGGCGCTGGCGGCGCTGGTGGCCGAGTCGCTCGCCCGGGTCGGGCCGGAGCCGGTGATCGCGTGCAACCGCGCGAGCGAGGGCGCCGAGCGCTGGCGGGAGCTCGCCGCCGTCGAGGTGCCGGACTCGCGCGTGGGCGCCCGCCTGGCGCTCGCGGGTCGCGAGCCGCGTGGCGAGCTCGGGCGGGCGATCCAGCTGCTGTGCTCGGCCGCTACTTGACGCGTCACGGGACGACCGAGCACCTCGTGCATCGAGCGCACGACGAGCGCGCCATCTCCGACGGCCGAGGCCACCCGCTTGGTCGACCCGCTCCGGACATCCCCGATGGCGAAGATGTCCGGTCGGGTGGTCTCCAGGAGCAGGGGCTCGTGATCGCAGCCTTCTCGGTGCTCGTCATAGCTCGGATGACGCCGCGCGGCCTCGCCCGTGACGACGAACCCCTTGTCGTCGAGACCGACCAGGTCGCCGAGGTCCTCGGTCCGCGGGGACGCCCCGATCATGGCGAAGACACCCGTGGCGTTCAGTCGCTGCTCGCTGTTGTCGGGGCGGAGGACCGTGACCGCCTCGAGCCCATCGTCGCCGTGCAGGGCCTTCACCTCGCATCCCTCAGAGATCTCAACGTTGGGCGCGGCTTCGATGCGATCGACGAGGTAGCGAGACATCGTCGTGTTCAACGATCGTCGCACCACGACGTATATCCGCCGCGCGTGGGAGGCCAGGTTGATCACCGCCTGTCCGGCGGAGTTACCGCCGCCGACCACGACAACGTCCTCGCCCGAGGCCTGGAGGGCCTCGAGGTGAGTCGCGGCGTAGTAGAGGCCCCGGCCCTCGAAGTCCTCGGCTCCCTCGGCCGGCAGGCGGCGATAGTCGGCGCCGACGGCGAGGACGACGAAGCGGGCGCTCACCTGCTGACCGTCGGCGAGCACCAGCGGCCGCATGCCATCGGCCTCGGACACCGAGAACCGACAGCCTCCGTGGGCGCTCGAGATGACGGCCCCGAACTTCCACGCCTGGAGCGTGGCCCGTTGCGTCAGGTCCGACCCGGATAGGCCCGTCGGAAAGCCGAGGTAGTTCTCGATCCGATCGCTGGTTCCCGCCTGCCCTCCCGGGGCGAAGCGCTCGATGACCAGCGTGGAAAGGCCCTCGGACGATGCGTACACGGCGGTGGCCAACCCCGCGGGTCCCGCCCCGAGCACCACCACGTCGAAGGTCTTCTGATCGACCTTGGCGCGCAGGCCGAGCTCGTCGGCGACCTCGACTGACCGTGGGAGACCGCAGCACGTTGTGGGTGCGGACGAGGACGGGGCACTCGTCGGCGCCGATCCCGAGCCGGTCAAGCAGAGCCTTGCTTTCGGCGTCGGTGTCGATGTCGTGCCAGCTGAGCGGAACCAGATTGCGCTCCAGCAGCTCGCGGATCGCGAACGCATCGCCTGACGAGCGCTTGCCGATGAGCAGTTCGTTGCCGTAGCCCTGGCCCTTCAGCCACTCACGGCGCGTGATCATCGTGCGCAGGAGCAGGTCGCCCAGCTCCGTGGAACTGGCCACCAGCGCGCGCAATGCATCGGGCGGTAGCGACAGGATCGAGCTCTCCTCGGCGATCACGCCGCGGGCGAGCGTCGGCTCGCCGGTGAACATGGAGATGTCGGCGGCGAAGGTCCCCGGTTGGCATTGGGTGAAGTAGTGGTCGCCATCGGGTTGGCGGTCGATCACGTCGATGGCCCCCGACAGGACGACGAAGAAGGGCGTATCGCGCTGGCCCTGCTCGAAGACCACGTCTCCCGGGGAGAGCGACAGGGTCTCGGCGCGTTCCGCGAGCTGCTCGATCTGAGCCGCCGTGAGGCGAGGGAACAGGGTCGGATCGTCCGGATCCAGGAAGCCGGGGACTGGAGTGGGGGAGGTGTATTGGCTCAGACGTTCAGAGTATTCGCCCCATCGCGGTAGCCCGGCAGCGCGAGCACGCACCTGCGCAGGTCGGCCAGAGATTCAGCCCCGAGGCTCCTGGCCACCGCGGCTGCCGTGAGCGCGAGCTCGGGCTCGGACGTCTCGAGGCTCTCCAGGAGGAGCCCCGCCCGGGCAGCGCTGAACAGCAGCCCGGGTGACTCTCCGCCTGCCCCAAGCAACGCCCGGTGCTCGGCCACCGCCCGGCGGGCCGTTTCCCCGATCGACCAACCCGCGGCTCGTGGGAAGCGGGCCACCGGGGACCCCTTCAGGAGCGCGAACGAGACCGGGTCGGTCAGTGGCGACTGGACCGCGCGCAGGAGGTTCCGCCGGTGGGGCTGCGCCGGGAGGACCAGCAGGTCACCGTGGCGCATGGCCGGATACGCGTCGCCGCGGCCGGCGATCGTCGCCGCTTCGAGCGTGGCCGGGTCGGCCGGGTGCCCGGGCATCTCGGTGAGGGCCTCGTCGCGCGGGGCCGGCCAGACGAGAGCCCTCCAGTCGACGAGCGGAAGCAATCCGGGCTCGAGGTCGTCCTCCGCCCAGCTGAGACGAACGTCCTCGAAGCCCTCGCCTTCGACCTCCTCCGCGAGCCCGCTGGCGATGCGGCCCGTCAGGCGAACGAAGGCCTCGAACGTCTCCGTCAGCGGTGGGTCCGGAGACCGGGGGAGTGCCCGGTGCAGTTCCAGTGCCCGCTCGAACGTCTCCCTCTCCTCGGGAAGGGCCTCGATGCCCCGCTGCAGCGCCTCTCGCCTGTTGCTCGACGCCCGTTCGCCGTGCGCGAGCCAGAGCCAGATGCGCGCGGGCTCGGACGCCAGCTTCACGCACAGGTAGGGGGTCTGCGGGCCGGTGGCGACGGAGGCGTCGAAGGCATAGCGCCACCAGTGCTGCAGCTCCAGCCAGGCGACCCTCCCGCGCGGGTGGATGCCCGGCCCAGGAGCCGCAGGCAACCGCCGTGAACCGGCCAGCCGCCGCCAGCCCTCGGCCGGCGGCTCGTGCATCGGACGCGAGGCCACGTTCAGGTCATCCACGAATGGGCCGGGCCCGAACAGCGGCCCCGAGGGCAGGAAGGGCGACGGACCCGCCGCGCGTTGCAGCTCCTGCTCCTCGTACACGGCCACGAAGACGAGCAGCCGCAGCGGCGGCGCCCTCCGCCACAGCCGTTCCCACCGCTCCTCCATCGCCTCCCGGGCGACCCCTGGTCGCCCGGGCGCCGCTGGCACCACGACCGCCAGATCGACGTCGGAGGATCCGCAGACCATGTCGGGGCCTCCAAGGCTCCCCACGGCGTAGACGGACGCCGCCCGGTTCCCGGCGCGTAGGTACGCGGACACCGCTCGGGCCGCCGCCCGATACGCCAGCCGCCACACCGGGCGCAGGGGCCCAGCGCCCGTCCGCAGCATGGCCCGGCGCGCTAGCTCGAGCGGGCGACCGAGCGCACGGGGTGGGTCGGCGTCCGCGCCGCGCTTCATCCGTCCTCGTTCCGTGAGGCGAAGTAGTTCGTCACGTGCTGATGCAGGCCCGGCTTGGCTGTGGTCCAGCGCCAGCCTCCATCTGCCGTGTAGGTGATGTCGTCGAGGGGATCGAACCCGAACCGCTTGAGCGCATCGTGGCGGGCGCGGTAGCGCCGGCCCTCGAAGTCGCCGTGCCAGAGGTGGGACACCAGGCCGTCGGCGAAGCTCATCTCGCCGCCGACCATGCCGTGGAAGGACCGCGCCCAGTCCAGGTAGTGCGCCTCCTGCTTCTCGCTCATGCTCCGCGTCGCGATCTCGAAGCGCCCGTGGGCGGCGGCGACCATCGCGGTGTCTCCTCCGCCCACGATGCAGGTGTCGTAGAAGCCGGCCTCGTCCAGCAGCTCCCGCCGAGCCGCCCAGGCCAGCCCGTTGTTCGTCGAGCCGGGGCCGTGCAGCGTGGGCAGCCCGAACTGGCTCGACCCCGTCAGCCCCGATTCGATCGCATGGGCCGCGGACGGCCGAGTGCACATCACGTCGCCATCGGCGGAGAGGTGATCGACGCGGCTGAAGGCCTGAACCAGCAAGAAGCGCTCGAGCACGGCGCTCACGCGCTCGGCCCAGTCCTCCTCCGCGAACACGATGTCGCAGTCCAGCCACACGACCTTGCGGCAGCTCGCCGGGAGCGCGCTAAGAGCCACGTTCAGCAACCGCTCCTTCTGCCACATCACGTCCCCGTCCCGCAGCTGGATGAGTACGTCCGCGTCGTCCTCGGTCAGCTCGAAACCCGCCCCGTTCGCCAGCTCGACCGTCACCAACGGCACACCCAGTCGCTCACGGAAGGCCCGGTAGTTCGCGCGCCGCCGCCGGTAGCCCACGGGATTGAAGTACGAGGTGAGCGCCCAGAGGGGCTCGGAGTCAGATCCCTTGTGCAAGCCATCCACCGTCAACCGGGAGATCGATCCCCGTGACGTAGCTCGAGGCATCGGACAGCAGGAACTGACACGGCCCGGCGAGATCCTCTGGCCGGCCCCACCTGTTCAGGATCGTCCGCTGCGCCCTGGCCCCGCTCGCCTCCGGGTCGTCGCGGCTCGCGCTGGTCATCGCCGTCGCGATGTAGCCCGGGCAGACACTGTTCACCCGCACGCCGAGATCGCTGAAGTCGACGGCCATCGCGCGCGTGAGTTGCCTCAGCGCCGCCTTCGACGCCTGGTAGGAGGGGTTGTCCGGGAAGCCCCGGTGGGCGCCGAGGCTGGTCACGTTCACGATCGAGCCGCCGCGCGGCTTCATCACTTGTGCGACCAGTCGGCCGAGACGGAACGGGGCGAGGGTGTTCACCGAGAGCGTCTGGAGGAAGTCGTCCCGGCCATACGGGTCGCTCGACTGCAGGCTGATGCCGGCGTTGTTCACCAGGCCGTCGATCCTGCCGCCGTCCTCCACGACGCCGGCGACCAGCGGGGCGAGGGAGTCCTCGTCGGTCACGTCGCAGACGGTGGCTCGATGCAGGTGGTCGGTCGCCTCGAAATGGAGGTCCACACCGTGCACGTGCGCTCCGGCCCGCGTGAGGGACGTGGAGATCGCCGCACCGATGCCGCGCCCGGCCCCGGTCACGACGATGACGCGCTCGTGGACTGAGAACGGATCCGCGCGGTCATCTCCCATCGGGAAACAGCTCGTCCTCGACCAGCTCGCAGAGCAGGTGGCAGGCGGTGAGGTGCAGTTCCTGGACGTGGGCCGGCGTGCCGCCGGGGGTCACGATCGGCGCGTCCACTAGCTGATGCAGCGGGCTGTCGGGTCGTCCGATCAGCCCGATGGTGCCGAGTCCGAGACGTCGGGCGGCTGTCGCTCCCTCGATCACGTTGGGGGAGGCGCCGCTCGTGCTGATCGCGACCGCGATGTCCCCGTCGGCGCCGAGAGCTTCGATCTGCCTGGAGAACACCGAGGCGAAGCCGAAGTCGTTGGCCAATGAGGTCAGCATCACCCCGTCCGTGGACAGGGCGATCGCCGGCAGCGCGGGCCGCGGGCGCGCGAGGCGGCCGATGAACTCAGAGGCGAGGTGCTGCGCCTGAGCTGCGCTACCGCCGTTGCCGAACGCCAGGAGCTTCCCGCCCCGCCGGAAGCAGTTCGTGATCTGCGCGGCGGCGTCCACGAGATCCGCTTGGGCTCCTTCGTGCTCGAGTCGAGAGGTCATGCCCTAGCCGTCGTGTCGTAGATCTCCCGGACCGCGGCCACGAGCGCACGCAGCTCCTCCGGGTCGACCGACGCGGCCTGATCCGAGCCGTACATCTCGCGGTCGAGCGTGATGTGCCGCTCCAGCGAGGAGATCCCGAGTGCGGCGGCCTCATCAGGAGGGCCCCATCCCCACCTCGTGGCCGCTGTAGCCCACGTCACACCCGTACGCCGCCCTCAGCGCGGGGATGGCCGTGAGGTTCGCGTCCTCATCCGCCATCGGGTACTCGGAGACGCAGTGCATGAGCTCGAACGGGCAGCCGGCGGCGCGGAAGATCTCCACAGCGCGAGCGACGTCCGAGGGCGTGCCCATCCCCGTGGAAATGAATGTGTGTCTGCCGTCGGCCGCGATCGCTTCGAGGAGATCCACGCGCGTGATCATCGCTGAAGCGACCTTGTTGTAGCTCGGGTCGAACGAGCGCAGGAACTCGTGGCTCTCCAGGTCCCAGGCCGAGGCGAACCACTCGATGCCGCGCTCGCGGCAATGCCCGTCTACATGCGCGTAGTCGTCGGCGCTGAGCTCGAGGGCCTCCTTCTGCTCGCGTTGGGTCGTTCCCCATGGGGACTCCCTGGGGCGGGCCAGGAACTCCTCGCCGTAGACCACGTCGACGGTCCGCTTCTGGAACTTCACGGCGTCGGCGCCGCAGTCGTTCGCCACGTCGATCAGCTGCTTCGCGATGTCCACGCTGCCGTTGTGGTTTATTCCGATCTCGGCGATGACGAAGATGCTCATCCGGCCATCCAAGCACGCTTCGTGAGGCCGGGGATCGCTCGGGGGGACGGTGGCCGCCTGCTCGCCGAGCGCCTGCGAGCGCACGGTGTCAGCCGACTGTTCACCCTCACCGGGAGGCACCTCTTCCCGCTATTCGACGGCTGTCGCCACGCCGGGATCGAGCTCGTGGACGTGCGGCACGAGTCGACTGCCGCGTTCGCCGCGGAGGGCTGGGCGAAGGTCACTCGTGAGCCCGGAGTGGCCGCGGTGACGGCCGGGCGGGGGGTGACCAACGTGATGGGAGCGCTGGCGTCGGCGCAGCAGAATCACACGCCGATGCTGGTGCTGGGAGGGCTCGGACCGGAGATCGACCACGTCCCGTTCGTGGCACCGCTGGTGAAGATGGCCGGCACGGCACTGCGGGCCGCGGAGATCCCCGAGCTCGTGGACGACGCCCTCGCGTGCTCGCGGCAGGCGCGCTCAGGCCCCGTCTTCCTCGACTTTCCGCTGGATGTCCTCTGCTCCGAGGCGCCGCCCATCGCGCGGAGCGCGCCGGCGTCGGAGCCGGGCCCCCTCAACTTGGCCGACGCCACGCAGGTCGACCGCGCCGTGGAGCTGCTGCGCGGCGCCGAGCGTCCAGTGATCTTCGCCGGGACGGACCTGTACTGGGGGAGGGGAGAGGCGGCGCTCACCGCGCTGTCCGAGGAGGCCGGGATTCCGGTGTTCCTGGACGGGCTCGCCCGCGGCTGCCTCCCGGCCGACCACGACAACCTGTTCTCGCGATCGCGCGCCGAGGCGCTGAGGGAGGCTGACGTGGCGCTCCTGATCGGAGCCCCGATGGACTTCCGGCTGGGGCTGGGCCGGGCATTTGGGGAGCAGGCCGAGATCGTGATGGCCGACGTTGCCGAGCCGGTGCACGAGCATGCGCGCCCGGTGGCGGCCGAGCTCTACGGGGCGCTCGCGCCCACCCTCGACACGCTGCGCGAGGGCGCTCGCGGACGTGACGGCTCAGCGTGGCTGGGGACGCTGCGCCGGCGCGAGGCCGAGCACCGGCTGGCCGAGCGCGAGGAGCTCGAGGACGATCGCGCGCCGCTGCATCCGATGCGCGTGTTCGGGGAGCTGTCCGGGCTGCTGGACCGCGACGCGGTGATCGTGAGCGACGGCGGCGCCTTCGACTCCTACGCCGGCCGGGCGATCGACACCTACCAGCCCGGCTGCTGGATCGATCGCGGCCCGTTCGGCTGCCTCGGAGCGGGGCCTGGATACGCCCTGGCCGCCAAGCTCGCCCACCCCGATCGCCAGGTGGTGCTCCTGCTGGGCGATGGCGCGTTCGGGTTCGCGGGGATGGAGTTCGAGACCCTCGCCAGGCACGGGGTCAACGTGGTCGCGGTGGTGGGGAACAACGGCATGCTGGCGCTGGAGCACCACCCGATGACCGCCCTCTACGGCTACTCGGTGGCGGCGGACCTGCGGCAGGGCGCCCGCTACGACCGGGTCGCGGAGGCGCTGGGGTGCCACGGCGAGCTGGTGGAGCGTCCCGAGGAGCTGCGCCCTGCCCTGGAGCGGTCATTCGCCGCCGGCAGACCCGCCCTGGTGAACGTGCTGACCGATCCGGCGATCGTGGTGCAGCATCGGTCGCTCGTCGACAGGGTCAACGGGTTCAGAGAGCTTCAGCGGATCACCTCGTAGTGGAGGTGGGTCACGCCGGGCGCGGCGACCGCCTCCAGGAGGTTGAGCTCGATGTGCTCGGGCAGGCTGTGAAAGTACGGCCGCCCGCCGCCGAGCAGGATGGGAATCTGGTGAAGGATCAGCTCGTCGACCAGGCCCTCCTTCAGGGCCTCGGTGACCAGGACCCCTCCCATGAGGACCACGTCCTTACCGGCTGCTGCTTCTCGCGCGGCGTCAATGGCGTCCGCAAGTCCGGTGGTGATCAGGGTCTGGCGGCCGCCCATGTCCGGCGCGGGCCGGCTGCTGAGCACGAACAGCGGCGCCGTCGGGTGGGGGGCGCCGTCGTCACCGAAGCGGCTGGAGTCCTCGTAGGTGTTACGACCGGCGATGGTTGCGCCAACGCGGCTGGCCGCGGCATCGAAGACCGGAGCGCTGAGCTCTGAGAGCTTGAAGCTGTCGAATACCTCGCTCGGAACATCGCCGTCGAAGTACCAGTCAAAGAGCCTGCCGCCATCGCCGAGGCCGTTTCCCGGGCCTGGGTCGCGGCCGGTGATGTACCCGTCAACCGACACCGACAACGCACTCAACACCTTGCTCATGATCAGCTCCTCGTGCTTGGGGTTCCCTAAAGAGACGCGAGGACCGTAGCAGATCAGGGTTCCGTTAGGAAACTCCAGCGACTACGATTGACCCATGCAACGCACCAGCTTCGGCGACATGGCCTGCTCGATCGCGCGCACGCTCGACGTGATCGGAGAACCGTGGTCGCCGCTGATCCTGCGTGACGTCTGGGTCGGGATGCACCGCTTCGATGAGATCCAGGCCGACCTCGGCATCTCCCGCAAGGTCCTCACCGAGCGACTCAACCACCTCGTCGAACGCGACGTGCTCGAGCGCCGTCCCTACGACCGGCGCCCCCGGTTCGAGTACCACCTGACCGAGAAGGGCACCGACCTCATCGACGTGCTCATGGTCATGGCCGGATGGGGCGACCGGTGGCTCGCCGGCAAAGCCGGCCCGCCCGTGCTCTACCGCCATCACGCCTGCGGGGAGATCAGCGGGGTCGACCTGCGCTGCGCCCACTGTGGGGAGCCGATGCACGGCGACGATGTCGACGTGCTCCCGGGTCCGGGCAGCGAGGTGCCGGCAGCTGATTCCGTTACCGCACTGACGCTGGATCGTCACGCGCGCGTCTTGAGCAGTTACGCCTCGGCGGGCAGCTTGGTGGCCATGTGATGCCCCGCCTCGATCCTCCGCTCCGAGTCAGGGCAGGCCCTCCTGCTGGTGCTCGGCATGGTGGCGGCGCTGCTCGCCGGGATGCTGATCCTCACGGCGTTCGGCCAGGCGCTCGGCGGCAAGAGCGCGGCGCAGCGGGCGGCGGACCTGTCCGCGGTGTCGGCAGCGCGCTCGATGCAGCGCGACTACCCGCGCCTGTTCCTGCCCCCGGTGCTTCCCAACGGCGCGCCCAACCCGCGGCACATGCCGCTGCCGGTCTATCTCGCGCGGGCGCGCGCAGCGGCGGTGAGCGGGGCGCGGCGAAACGGGGCGCGAGTGGGTCTCGGCGACGTCACGTTCCCGGGTGTGTCGTTCGCTCCCACGAGGGTCCGGGTGCGCATCCGCGACTCCGTGCGGGTGAATGTCGATGGTCCGGGGTCGCGCCGGCGCCGGCGAGTGGCGGTGCAGGCCCGGGCGGCTGCGGAGTTGGGCACGCCGGCCGACGCGGTGCTCGGCTTCGCGGCGCGCGGCACCGGCGGCGGCTACGACGGCCCGCTCGCATACCGGATGGGCAAGCCGATGCGGCCGGACGTCGCGCTCGCGTTCGACCGCATGGCGGCCGCCGCGCGGCGGGACGGGCACGCGCTGTCGGTCACCAGCGGCTTTCGCTCTGACGCCGAGCAGTCGCGCCTGTTCGCGGCGAACCCGAACCCGAAGTGGGTGGCGCCGCCGGGCACGTCGCTGCATCGCTACGGCACCGAGCTCGACCTCGGGCCGCCCGGCGCCTACGCGTGGCTGAAGGCGAACGCACGCCGGTTCGGATTCATCCACCGCTACGCCTGGGAGCCCTGGCACTACGGCTTCGGCGCCAACCCGCGCGATCGCGCGCACCCCGCCCAGTACGAGCGTGGCTCGTGGGAGCCGCCGGGCGGCGACCACGGCCGCATCCACCACGGCCTGCCGAGCTTCGTGCCGCCGCGCTTCCACGACCCGATCGCGAAGGCGGCGCTGCGCCACAACGTGCCGATGGACCTGCTGGCCGCGCAGCTCTACGCCGAGTCGAACTTCAACCCGTTCGCGCGCTCGCCCGCGGGCGCGCAGGGCATCGCGCAGTTCATGCCCGGCACCGCCCGTGCCTACGGGCTGAGCAACCCGTTCGATGCCGAGCAGGCGATCGATGCGCAGGCGCGCCTGATGAGCGACCTGCTGAAGCGGTTCGGCGGCAAGCCTGCGCTGGCGCTGGCCGCATACAACGCCGGGCCGGGCGCGGTGGATCGCTACGGCGGGGTGCCGCCGTTCGCGGAGACCCGCGGCTACGTGGCGAAGATCCTCGGCCTGCTGGGTGGGGCGGGGCAGATCGCGGTGCCGGCGTTCGACGGTGCGGCTCGTCGAGTGAGGCGTCAGGAGCTCAGTCGTCGTGCTCCACGGGCCGCTCTCGCTTCACGCGCTCGCACCGTCGCAGGCGGTCGCCGGGGTCGGCGACCGCACGGTCACGTCCCGGGCCGCAGTCGATCACGTCACGAGATGAATCGGAGGAACGGACGAGGTCGCGGCCTGCCCCGGCCCTCACGCGGTCCCCGCCCAACGCGCCGGCATCGATCCGGTCATTGCCCGGTCCTCCCTCGATGACGTCGGGCTGGGAACCGCCGGCCAGCGAATCGTCACCGGCCCCGCCGCGCAGCAGATCCCTGCCCGTTCCGCCGAGCAGCCGGTCGGCCCCGGGCCCGCCGTCGAGCTGGTCGGCGCCGGGGTCACCCACGAGCGTGTCGTTGCCCTGAGCGCCGTTGAGGCAGTCGTGACCGGCGAACCCGAGGATCTTGTCGCGACGGGCGGAGCCGGTGAGGCGGTCGCCACCCTCTGTGCCGGCGATCGTTTTCGAGCCGGAACGGATGGTCGAGCATCTCGGCGCGGCTCGCATGATCGGCCCCACGGTGTAGAGGCTGAAGGTCGGCGCGATCCCGTTGAACTCGGTGTCGGGGGCGCTGATCACCAGGTCCGCGCGGCGATCGCCGGTCGTGTCCCGGCTCATCGCGATATCTGCACCGAGGGACTGGCCATAGGCAGCTCCGATCAGCCGCCGGCCCCTGGCGCCCACCGCGCCCAGCGTGAGCTGCTCGCCAGGACGCACGTCAGACAGCAGCCACACCTCGCCCTCACCGGCCGGTCCGCCACCGGAAAAACCGAGGGCGAGGTCTGGGGCTGCCCCTCCAGACACGTTCTGGCCGGCGGCGACCTGCGTGCCCCTGAGGGGCCCGAACCGCGACCGGATCGTGGTGGTCGTCGCATCGCTCAGGCGGACCCGCCCGCGTAGGGACCGGCCGCCCTTCAGCACGTGGGCCACCGTGGGGGCGAGGCTCCGTTGTCCGCAGTCCTCGACCCCGATGGCCAGCTCATCGGCGCCGTCGCCGTCCAGGTCGCCCGCGGCTGCCACGTCCGTCAGGTCCTGACATCCACGTCGCGTCAGCCGAACGACCGCGGGGTCGCTCGCGACCGAGACCCGTCCGGGCGCTCGCCTGCCGAGGAGGATGATCAGCTCGTTGAGACCCTCGTCCGGGTCGAGGCCATTCACGAACGCAACGTCGTCGAAGCCGTCGCCGTTGATATCCCCCGCCGGGGTAAACCCGCCGACCAGATCGTTGGGATCCAGCGTGATCCCACCCGAGCCGAGCGCGTCGAGAGAGACATGGCCGGTCCTGCGCCCGAACACGATCGCTGCCCGGTCTCGTCCGCAGTCGTCGTCCCGGTCCACCACCACATCGGCCAGGCCGTCTCCGTTGATGTCGCCCGCGGGGTCGATGCGGGTCTCGTTGCCGCGGCAACCAGGCTTTGCGGTTATCCGCAAGGACCCGGCCGGAGGACGGCGGACGTCGATCGTGCCCCTGTAGCGCCTACCCGGGACCACTAGGGCCACGAGCTCCTGCGCCGGCCGGGGCTTTCGGTTCGGCGCCGGGATCCCGACCGCGAGGTCCGCGGCTCCGTCGCCGTCGAAGTCGCCCGGGGCCGCGATGACGGACCCGAACGTTCCCTCCCCCAAAGGCCCGGCGATCGAGAACCCTCTGAGACCAAGGTGGTGGGTGTCCGCGATCCCTGGCGGGCCGCCAAACCGGACCCATCCGTGGGCTTTGCTCTTCCCGCTCACGTCGCTTGTCTGCAGCAAGACGTCGTTCAGTCCGTCGCCGTCGACGTCGCCCGCCGCGTCGAACTCAGAGCCAAGGCCCCCGAAGGTCTCGGACGCCGCGACTCTGTCGAGCGCGAGTGAGCCGATGTTGAGCACGGGAGAGGGCGAGGGTGGGAGGAGGGGCCGTGCTGTCGGGACCACGCGCAGATAGACGGCCGGCAGCAGCTGGCTCACCTTGCGGCGCAGCACCTTCAGGCAGCGTTCGTCCTCGGATCTGGCGCTGATCGCCAGAAGTAGCTCCCGGCGTCGCTCCGCCGGGGCGATGTCCTTGGGAAGCCGGCCGGTGAGCACGATCGCGGAGGTCGGGTCAATGCCCCCCGACTCAAGTCGGTAGGCAGACAGCGTCAGCGCCTTGCGCCGCCAGCCCCGCACCCGCAGCGAGCGCCGCCCGATCGACCGCCCGAGCCCGAGGCCTTGGGCGCCGCGGTCCGTCAGCCGTGTGATCACGTACCCGACCGCACTGCAGCGCCGCTTCCTCGGCAGCTTCACGTAAAGATCGCCTTCGTCGATCGCCGCGCGCTTTGCGGAGGAGCCGATGCGCAGCTGGGGCACCAGGTCGGACACATTCGAGTCGAGCGACGGGCTCGAGCCGATCTCGGCCTCCGCCGCCCGGGCCAGGCCCGGCGTTACCGAGTACGACAAGGCCAAGAGCATCCCTGCGGTGCTGACGAGTCGCGGCCCCCTCACTCCTCCAGCGTAGGGCGAGTACGACATCTGTCCAATATCGGGCGGGATCGCGGACTCCGGGCTACCGTCGAGCGATGGCAGGGGTTCTTCGAGTTTCTGGTGCAGTTGCCCTGGCACTGGCCGTCGCCGTCGGCGCCGTGGCCGCCACGGCCCCGCAGGCGCAGGCTGGCCCCGCCTCGGCCGCCAAGAAGAAGCACTGCAAGAAGACGCACACCCTGCGCAAGGGCAAGTGCGTCAAGAAGAAGAAAAAGTGCAAGAAGACCTACAGGCTGCGTAAGGGCAAGTGCGTCCGCAAGCCCAAGGCAAAGCCCAGGCCCACGCCGCCCACCGCGCCCGCGCCGGCTCCCCTGAGCGACGCCGACGGCGACGGCATCCCCTACCAGTGGGAGACCACCCCGAAGGCGGCGGCTGCTCCTCCGGCGGCGAAGCCAAAGAAGAAGTGCACCTCGAAGCAGCGCCGGGTGAAGGGTAAGTGCGTGAAGAAGTGCAAGAAGGGCCGCACCCTCAAGCGCGGCAAGTGCGTGAAGAAGAAGCGCAAGAAGAGGTCCCGCAAGCGCGCGAAGTCATCGGCCCTTCCCGCGACGGCCAGCGTCGCCCCGCTCGGCGCCAACCCGAACCACAAGGACATCTTCGTCCAGATCAACTACGCCAACGCGACGATCAGGCAGAACGCGTCGTGCGCGGAGTTCGACCGGATCGTGGCTGCGTTCGCGAACGCGCCCGTCACCAACCCAGATGGCCGACCCGGCGTCAACCTGCACATCGACGCCGGCAAGTCGTGCCCCGGGCGCAACTACAACCTGGGCGGTTCCTCGATCTACAACGCCGGCGCGTGTCCCGGCACCAGCCCCACCTTCAACGCGGTCAACCTCCAAGACAGCCGCGTCGGCACATTCCACGTCGCCGGCTTCTCCCCGACCTGCGGCGGCGGCGGAGGCGAGGGCGGCGCGGCGACCTTCCTCGGCACCGAGATGGTCGTGTACACCGACGGCCCGTCGTTCGCGCACGCGCTCATGCACGAGTTGGGTCACAACCTCGGCCTCGACCACCCCTTCGTGGGCCAGCCCAACCGGATCAGCTCGATGAACACCCGCCTCCCGGCATCGAACGACGGCAACGGCGTGTACGAGGTGCTCGACTACCAGCGCTTCAACCTCCCGGCCCTCAACGAGAACGCCCTCAGCGAGCCCGCGGGGCTTTCGGCGCCGGCCGCCGCACACCGCTTCTACATCCTCCACTGGTGCGCGGGCGACTCCGCATGGCGCGACGAGTGGCCGGGCGACGGCTCCATCGACTGGAACTGCAATTCGCCCTCGATCCTGGTTCCGCCGCAGACGCCCACGATCGACCCGGGCCTGCAGTCCGTCGACGTCAACAACGACGGCCAGAAGACGGTCTTCCCGGCCACCGGCAACGAGTGGGTGCAGCTCAAGTACGCCAGCGGGGGACAGATCGGCGCGCGGTAGTCTTCGCGCCGATGGCACCACTCACCGTCACCGGCATCGACGAGGTCAAGGAACTGGTCGGCAAGTCGATCGGACCCAGCGACTGGCGCGAGGTCACGCAGGACATGATCAACACGTTCGCCGAGCTGTCGGGCGACCATCAGTGGATCCACGTGGACGTGGAGCGGGCGAAGAACGAGAGCCCGTTCGGGACCACGGTCGCTCACGGCAACCTCACGCTCGCCACGATCGACGGCTTCCGCGACAGCCTGCTGGTGTCCGGCGGCTTCAAGCTCGGCGTGAACTACGGCTGGAACAAGGTGCGCTTCCCCGCGCCCGTGCCCGCCGGCAGCCGCATCCGCGCCTCGATCGAGACCGTGTCGGTCGACGACGTGGGCGACGGCTGGTGGCAGATCGTGCAGCGCTGGACCGTCGAGGTCGAGGGCTCCGAGAAGCCCTGCTGCGTGGCCGACTCCGTCGGCCGCGCGCTGGTCTGACGCCCCGCTAGCGCTCGAGCCGCGACATGCCGCGGTCGGCATGCCAGCTCTCGACGACCAGCTTGTCCCGGGCCTCGTTAAGGCACACGACCACGAGCTCCTCGATGTCGGCGCGGAAGAGGTGGTAGGGCTCTGACGATTCCTCGCCGCTGCCGTGTGCGGCCTTGCGCTCGGGGTCGTCGACCTCCTCGGCCCGGCCGGCGATCTTCGCGTCACCGCTCCACTCGGGCGGGTCCTCCGAGCCGCTGTGCAGCGCGAAGCGCGGGTCGCGCTGGAGGTCGAGCGCCTTCACCGCCTGCCACATGCTCCCGAACCAGACGTCTCCGTCGGCGAACTCCATCTCCGTCCCGCTGATTCGCGGCGAGCCGTCCCGGCGCAGGGTGGCCAGGGTCTTATGCACACGCGCGTCGAAGAACTCTCGCGCTTGCGCCGCGAGATTCGGCGCTTCGCCCTCCACCTCGGCCCAGCCCGCCACGAGTCGGAATCCTACGCCCAGGTGAGCGAGAGTTCACCCCCGAGGAAATTGTTCAGGCGCTCGGCCTCCTGCTCGGCAGCCCGGCGCGCCCACGCGGGCAGCTTTCCGAACGGCTCCAGCTCCACCATGAGCCGCTTGCCCTTGCGCTCGTGGCGCCACACGCCCTCGATGCGGCCGTTCACGAGCAGCGCCGGCGAGATCCACCCGGCCTGGCGGTAGACCCGCGCCTTCTCCGCCGGGTCGAGGAGAGCCGCCTCGCCGCGCGCCGCGCCCACCACCCACTGGTCGAAGCCGGGCACGAGCACGGCCGAGCGCTCGGGCGAGATCCCCGCGGCCTCGTCGGCGTCCGTGGCGAGCATGCGCAGCTGCTGGCCGTCCACCTCCACGTCGGCCACCTCGTCGCCGAGTGCGTCGAGCATCTTTCCGGCGCGCGCGGCGCTCTGAATCCCCCACCAGCGCGCCAGGCCCTCGCGGGTTCCCGGCCCGTACGCGCGCAGCCAGCGGCGCGTGACCTCGGCCAGGGCGACGTCGGGCTCGACGGTCTCGGACTTCTCGAGGAAGCGGTCCGGTCGCGTGAAGCACACGTTGCGGCCCCGGTCCGGCGCGAAGCAGAGCAGGCCCCGGAATGCCGCCGGCTTGAGATAGGCGCCCCAGCTCTCGGTCAGCTTCTCGCCGAACGAGGCGTCTCCCGTCGCCTTCGCCACGGCCTCGGCCAGCTCCACCCTCGTGAGCGGCTCACCGCCGAGCGCCTCGCCGACCGCGTCGATCATGCGCTCGAACTCGTCGGGGGTCAGGCCGAAGGCCTTGAACCAAGCCCCCTTGAGGTAGTGGTCGTAGGTGGCGAAGCCGGCGAGCCACATGTGCAGCTCGTCGGCGGGGAGGAGGTGCAGCGTGCCGCGCATCGCCCACGTCTTCACCAGCTGGTGCTTCTCCCAGAGGGCCTTGCTCAGGTCATCGGGCCGCAGCCCCTCGACGCGCGCCCACAGGGTGAGCTCGGCGGAGGACATCACCTGGGCGTGCAGGCCGCCGATCGAGCTCACCACGTCGAGCATCCGCTTCCGCGGCGCGCGCTCGGCCAGGTGGTGGCGGCGCAGCCGCAACGCGAGCACCTGGTCCCACGACAGCTGCGTCACGCTACTGCGGGGGCGGGTCCTGGCCCTCGGTCGGGTCGGGTGCCCCGAGCTCTGAGACCGAGGTTGGATCCGGGACCTCGTAGGCCTCGCCGGGCTTGCCGCCCACGATCAGGAGCCGGACGCCCTCGTCGCCGGGATAGACCTTGCGCTTGGTGCCCGCGGGGACGCTGACCAGGGTGTCGGGTCCGATCGCGTGGCGCTCGCCCTCGATCTCGATCTCACCGCCCCCGCGCAGGAACACGTACATCTCCTCCTGGCCGTTCTCCGAGTGGTCGTGCTCCGGGTACTGCTCGGAGTTGGGCGGCAGGTCGAGCACCTGAACGCCGAAGGCGGAGAGGCCGAGCTCGGCCCGGACTCGCTTGAAGGAGCCCCAGTAGGCGGCCTCCATCTCATCGATCTTTTTCACGGCGTATTCAGACATGCCGCCAGCCTATCCTCGAGGGGTGGCCGTCAAGGACTCCACCGACCGCGAGGAGCGAGTGCTCGAGCAACGCCGCGGGCTGCCCGACAGCCCGGGCGTCTACCTGTTCAAGGACGAGAAGGGCAAGGTCGTCTACGTCGGCAAGGCCAAGTCGATCCGCAAGCGCGTCGGCGGCCATTTCAGCCGCCCGGGCGCCGCGCGCGGCACGACCGACATGACCGGCGAGATCGCCGACATCGACTTCGTGGTGACCCAGACCGAGGCCGAGGCGCTGCTGGCCGAGCAGAGCTTCATCAAGCGCCACCGGCCGCGGTTCAACATCAGGCTGCGCGACGACAAGAGCTACCCCTACGTCGGGATCTCGCTCGACGAGCCGTACCCGCGGGTCTACTTCACGCGCGAGAAGCACCGAGCGAACCGCGCCTACTTCGGCCCGTTCTCGAGCGCGAAGCGCGTGCGCGAGACGATCGACCTGCTCGGCAAGGTCTTCCAGCACCGCACCTGCGAGGGCCGCGAGCCGGGGCGACAGTCGGGCAGCCCGTGCCTGGAGTACTTCATCAAGCGCTGCCAGGCGCCCTGCGTCGGCTACGTGTCGCAGGAGGAGTACCGCGAGAACATCGACACGATCATCCGCTTCCTCTCGGGCCGCTATCGCGAGATCGAGCGCGACCTCGAGCAGCAGATGAAGGACGCGGCGGCCGAGCAGGAGTTCGAGCGCGCGGCGCTCATGCGCAACCGGCTGAGGGCGGTGCGGTCGCTGCTGGAGCGCCAGCGCGTGACCAACGAGGCGGTGGGCACGCTCGACGCGATCGCGGTGGCCGCCGAGGGGCCGGACGCGAACGCCCAGGTGTTCCAGGTGCGCGACGGGGTGCTGGCCGACCGCCAGAGCTTCTATCTCGAGAACGAGGCCGAGCGCGACGAGGACGAGGTGCTGGAGGAGTTCGTGCTCCAGTACTACGCCAGCGCGCTGTCGATCCCGCCGCAGGTGATCGTGGCCAAGGGCACCGAGCGCACCGACGTGCTGGGCGAGGCCCTGGCCGAGCGCCGCGGCGGGCCGGTGGAGGTTCGCCCCGCCGAGCGCGGCGACAAGCGCCGCATCCTCGAGCTCGCGGATCGCAACGCACGGCTGGCGCTCGACCAGGACCGGCTGCGCTCGGAGCGGACGCGCACCCGCCGGATCGAGGCACTCGACGGCCTCCAGCGGGTGCTCAAGATGGAGAACATCCCGATGCGCATCGAGTGCTTCGACATCTCGAACCTGGGGGAGACGCACACGGTCGCCTCGATGGTGGTGTTCGAGGGCGGCGCGCCGAAGAAGGCCGACTACCGGCGGTTCAAGGTCCGCGGCGTGGTGCAGGACGACTTCGCGGCGATGGCGGAGGTCCTCGGCCGGCGGATGTCGCAGTACGCCGCCCAGAAGGAGCTGTCGCCGCACGAGAAGGCCTTCGACGCGAGCTTCGCCGCGCTGCCGGCGCTGATCGTGATCGACGGCGGCAAGGGCCAGCTCTCCGCCGGCCTGGCGGAGCTGGAGGAGTTCCGCGCCGAGGGCGCGACCGTGATCAGCCTCGCCAAGCAGCTGGAGGAGGTCTTCGTGCCCGGCCGCCCGGCGCCGCTGATGCTCAAGCGCGACAGCGCACCGCTGCAGTTACTGCAGCGCGTCCGCGACGAGGCGCACCGGTTCGCGATCGACTTCCATCGCGGCCGGCGCGACCGCGCGATGACCCGCTCGGTGCTCGACGACCTGCCCGGCGTGGGGCCGTCGCGCAAGCGGGCGATCCTGGCCCACTTCGGCACACCCGAGCGCTTCCTCGCGGCGAGCCGGGAGGAGCTGGAGGCCGTGCCGGGGCTTCCGGGGAAGACCGCGCGCGAGATTCACGCGCACGTGCATCGCGTCGACTAAAGGTCTGAGCCACCCGCCACGGAGCGGGTAACGGGTCGCGGTTCGGCCGGCGGCCGGGTGCCGACCGAGCGCCCGAGACCGCGTAACAGTGGGAGGACGAAAGGGAGCACGGCGACGATCGTCAACAACAGGATGGGGATCGCCAGGGGAAAGAGGACGAACGTGAGTAGCCCCGCGCCCGCCGCCGCCGCGCCCGCGCCCAGGATCCAGTCGGAGTGAGAGTCAGCGAAATTCATGTGCAGCCTCCTTCTCAGGCGGCGGTCGGCCGCATTTCGTCGTCGCTCCCCTGGCGCGCGCGGCTCTCCAGATGTGACAGACCACCAGGGGTCACATCGTGGCGACGGCCGGCGTCATAGTTCCTGGCCGCGGGCTCAATCGTCACCGCGCTGCTGTTCGAGCGCGGCCACGGGACGGCGCCTGAGGCGGCGGCGGCCGGGCCGGTGCCCGAGGGCGCGAGATAGGGCACGCGATGTCACGATTGAGCGAGCTACCTCGTCAGTTGGGCATGAACGAGATCGTGATTACCGGCTCTACCGGCGTCCTCGGCCAGCGGGCCGTGCGTGAGCTCCTGGCACAGGGCCACCGCGTCACGGGTGTGACGCGTTCCTCGCGCGGCCGGGATCGCCTCGAGAGCCTCGGAGCGGACAGCGTCGAGGCCGACGTGTTCGACGAGGCGTCTCTGCGACAGGTGTTCGAGGGCGTGGATGCCGTCGTCAATCTGCTCACACACATCCCCACCGTCGACCGCATGGCCGACCCGTCCGAGTGGGATGAGAACGACCGACTGCGCACCGATGCGTCGGCGGCGATCGCCGGTGCCGCCCAGGCGGCGCAGGTGAGGCGGCTGGTGCAGGAGTCGATTGCGTTCGTGTACGCCGACGGCCGCGAAGCCTGGCTCGACGAGGATGCTCCGGTCGCCGGCGAGGGCGTGACCTCGACTGCGTTGACGGCCGAGCGCAACGCCCGGGAGCTGTTCGACGGCGACACCGTGGTGCTGCGCTTCGGCCTGTTCGTGGGCTCCGACAGCGATTCCACGCTGGCCGCGCTCGACGCCGCGCGCGCCGGGGCCTCGGTGGCGATCGGGCCGCCCGGCGCGTATCGGCCGATGCTCTGGTTGGACGATGCCGCGCGGGCCGTGGCCGCGGCTCTACGCGTGCCTGCCGGCACCTACAACGTCGCCGACGCCGACCCCCCGACGAACGCCGAGATCGATGCCGCTCTCGCTGCCGCGGTCGGGGTCGAGTCCCTGCGTACACATGCGCCGCAGACGGGCCGCTGGCCCGCTCACAGCGCGTGTCGAGCCGGCGGCTCCGCGAGGCGGGCGGCTGGGCGCCGCGGATCCGCGCAGGAACCGAAAGCTGGAGGCGGATCGCACATGACCGTCGCTGAACGCTTCGCAGACGAACGCCCGCGGCTGCTGCGGCTCGCTTACAGCGAGCTCGGCGATCTCGGCATGGCGGAGGACGTCCTCCAAGAGGCGTGGCTGAGACTGGAGCGCACGGACGTGGACGCGATCGAGAACCTCGAGGCTTGGCTCACCAGGGTCGTTGGCCGGCTCGCGCTCGACTCCCTGCGATCAGCCCGTGCGCGGCGCGAGACCTACGTCGGTCCGTGGCTCCCGGAGCCGCTTGTCTGCGATGACCCTGCGGACCGCGTCACGCTCGACGAGTCGGTCAGCTACGCGCTACTGGCCATCCTTGAGCAGCTCTCGCCCGCGGAGCGCACGGCGTTCGTACTACATGACGTCTTCGACGTGCCGTTCGGCGAGGTCGCCGAGGTGGTGGGCCGGACGCCCGAGGCCGTCCGGCAACTCGCCTCGCGTGCTCGCCAGCACGTCAAGCGGGAGCGCCCGCGCCACTCGGCCTCCCGCGACGAGCACGATCGCACGGTACGGGCCTTCGCCCAGGCGGCCGGTGAGGGTGACCTCGGGGGACTCGTCGCGGTCCTCGACCCGGATGTCGTTTGGACCTCGGACGGAGGCGGACTGGTGACCGCCGCCCGCAAGCCGCTGTTCGGCGCGCCGCGGGTCGGTCGCGCGTGGTCAAAGCTCGGCCGCAAGTCCACGCACGAACCGCTGGAGATCACGCTGAACGGCCGGCTGGGTCTGGTGATCCCGAGCGGCGACGGCCATCACGCGGCGCTCTCGTTCGTGGTCAGTGGCGGCCGCATCACGCGCATCGATGCGATCCGCAACCCGGAGAAGCTCGGACGTCTGAAGTCTGAGGTCTGACCCACCCGCCACAATCGAACCCGGTGGAGGACTTCGTGGTCATTACCGGCTTCGCCGGCGCCGGCAAGTCCCAGGCGATGGCCTGCTTCGAGGACGCCGGTTACTTCTGCGTCGACAACCTGCCTCCGGAGATGATCGGGCAGCTGTCCGAGCTGTTCGAGCACGAGGGGTCGAAGGTCGAGCGCGCGGCCGTGGTGACCGACGTGCGCGGCGGCGACTACTTCGACGGACTGGTGAAGGTGCTCGACGATCTGGCCGAGCGCGCGAGCCCGCACCGCCTGCTCTACCTCGAGGCGTCCGAGGACGTGCTGGTGAACCGGTTCAAGGAGACCCGGCGCCGCCACCCGCTGGGGAACGGCGGCTCGGTGAGCCGGGCGATCGCGGAGGAGCGCGAGCTGCTCGCCCCGCTGCGCGAGCGCGCCGACGTGTCGATCGACACCTCGGACCTCAGCGCCTCACGGCTGCGCAAGGTGGTGGCGGACAAGATGCTGCCGCGCGGCTCGATCGGCAAGCTCGCCGTCACGTTCCTGACCTACGGGTTCAAGCACGGGGCGCCGCGCGACGCCGACCTCCTCTTCGACGTCCGCTTCCTGCCGAACCCCCACTACGAGGCCGAGCTGCGCCCGCTCACCGGTCTCGACGCCGCCGTGCGCGAGTACGTCGAGGGATCGGACGGGATCGACGAGTTCTACAGCCACCTGGTCCCGTTGCTGAGCTACCTGCTGCCGCAGTACGAGAAGGAGGGCAAGGCGCACCTCACGATCGGCATCGGGTGCACGGGCGGCCGCCACCGCTCGGTCGTGATCGCCGAGCACCTGGCACGCAACCTCAGCCGGGGCGGCGAATACATGGTCGACGTCGTGCACCGCGACATCGAGAAGCTGCCGCGAACGCCCTGAGCGGCTGGCTCGCCTTCTTGGGTAGCCTCCATACCCCCAAGAAAATCGAAAGGACCTCACGAAAACATGCCCCTGAAGGCTGGGATCAACGGCTTCGGCCGGATCGGCCGCAACGTCTTCCGCGCCGCCCACGAGCGCGGCGCCGACATCGACTGGGTCGGGGTGAACGACATCACCGACACCAAGACGCTCGCCCATCTCCTCAAGTACGACTCGATCCTGGGGCCGTTCCCGGGCACCGTCGAGGCCACCGACACGGGCCTGATCGTGGACGGCGACGAGCTCAAGGTCTTCGCCGAGCGCGACCCGGCCGCCCTGCCGTGGGGTGACGTTGGCGCCGAGGTCGTGATCGAGTCGACCGGGCTTTTTACCGACCGCGAGAACGCCGCCAAGCATCTCGACGCGGGCGCTCGCAAGGTGATCATCTCCGCGCCCGCCACCGAGCCGGACGTGACGCTGGTGCTGGGGGTCAACGACGAGGCCTACGACCTCGACTCCCACCACGTCGTGTCGAACGCGTCCTGCACGACCAACTGCCTCGGACCGCTCGCGCGCGTGCTGCATGACGCCGTCGGAATCGAGTCGGGGATCATGACCACGATCCACGCGTACACCCAGGATCAGGCAGCTGCAGGACTCGCCGCACAAGGATCTCCGCCGCGCCCGTGCCGCCGCCATCAACCTGATCCCCACGTCCACCGGCGCCGCGAAGGCGATCGGCCTGGTGATGCCCGAGCTCGACGGCAAGCTGAACGGCATCTCGGTCCGCGCCCCGGTGCCGACCGGCTCGGTGGTCGACCTCGTGTTCCGTGCGTCGCGCGAGGTGACGGCGGAGGAGGTCAACCAGGCCGTCGCCGACCGCGCCGACTCGGGCGCGCTGAAGGGCATCCTCCAGTACAGCGAGGACCCGCTCGTCTCGACCGACATCGTTCGCTCGCCGTACTCGTCGATCTTCGACTAGCAAGCTCACGATGGTGATCGACGACCGGATGGTGAAGGTGGTGTCCTGGTACGACAACGAGTGGGGCTACTCCAACCGCGTCGTGGACCTGGCCGAGCGCGTGCTCGTGGGGCTCGGGCAGCCCGTCGGCTAGTTGGCCGCGCAGGCACCCGCCCTGGGGAAGCGCAGCGTCCGCGAGCTCGATATCGAGCCCGGGCGAGCGGGTGCTCGTGCGGGTGGACTTCAACGTCCCGCTGGACGGCGGCGAGGTGACCGATGACGCACGGATCCGGGCCGCCCTGCCCACCATCGAGCTGCTGCTCGAGCGCGACGCCCGGCTGATCCTGTGCTCGCACCTCGGCCGCCCGAAGGACCGTGAGCCCGAGACGTCGCTCACACCGGCGTCGAACAGGCTCGCCGAGCTGATCGATGCGCCCGTGATCCAGGCGGCCGACGTGGTGGGCGAGGACGCGCGCGCGAAGGCGGAGGCGCTGGAGCCCGGCCAGGTGCTGGTGCTGGAGAACACCCGCTGGGAGCCGGGCGAGACGGAGGACGACCCGGCGCTGGCCGAGAGCCTCGCCGGCCTCGCCGACGCGTACGTGAACGACGCCTTCGGCGCCGCCCACCGTGCCCACGCCAGCACCGCGGGCGTGACGAAGCACCTCCCGTCGGCGGCCGGGCTGCTGCTGGAGCGAGAGGTCACCACCCTGCGCGGCATCGTCGAGTCGCCCGAGCGACCGCTGGTCGTGGTGCTCGGCGGCGCGAAGGTGTCCGACAAGGTCGCGCTCATCGACCGCTTCCTCGACGCCGCCGACACGATCCTCATCGGCGGCGCCATGTGCTTCAGCTTCTTCCGCGCGCAGGGCAAGCCGACGGGCGACTCGCTGGTGGAGGACGAGGGCGTGGAGCTCGCCCGCCAGGCGCTCGAGAAGGCCGAGGGCGGGGACACCGCACGGCTGCTGCTGCCGCTCGACCTGGTGCTGGCCGATCGCTTCGACGCCGCGGCGGAGCGCCGCGACCAGGAAGGCACCGACGTTCCCGACGGGTGGATGGGGCTCGACGTTGGTCCCGCCACGGCCGAGGCCTACTCGCGCGAGATCGCGGGGGCCGGCACCGTGTTCTGGAACGGCCCGATGGGAGCGTTCGAGATGGAGCCGTTCGCCGCGGGCACCCGCGCCGTGGCCGATGCCGTGGCGCAGGCGCCGGGCACGACGGTGGTCGGTGGCGGCGACTCGGCCGCGGCGATGGCCGCGTTCGGCCTGGCCGACCGCGTGGACCACCTCTCGACGGGCGGCGGCGCGGCGCTGGAGCTGCTGGAGGGCAAGGCGCTGCCCGGTGTGGAGGCGCTCGACGATGCCTGATCGCCGTCCCTACATCGCCGGCAACTGGAAGCTCTGGGGTACCCGCGCGGAGACCGGCGAGTACTGCGAGCGGCTGCTCACCCTGCTGGCGGACGCCTCCCGCCGGCCCGCCGACGTCGGCCTGTGCGTGCCCTACACCGCTCTGGACACCGCCGTTCAGGCGCTGGAGGGTTCGAGCGTGCTGGTCGGCGCCCAGAACATGGCCGCTGAGGAGACCGGCGCCCACACGGGCGAGGTGTCCGCGCAGATGCTGGTGGAGCTGGGCGTGGACGCCGTGGTGCTCGGGCATTCAGAGCGGCGCCAGTACGACAACGAGTCCGATCGCGCGCTGCAGTTGAAGCTCCCGGCCGCGCTGGACGCCGGACTGAAGCCGATCCTCTGCGTGGGCGAGACCGAGGACGAGCGCGAGGGCGGTGAGATGGAGCGCAAGCTGCGCCACCAGGTGAACGAGGCGCTGGAGGGGCTCCCGGACGAGCGGCTCGCCGAGGTCACGATCGCCTACGAGCCGATCTGGGCGATCGGCACGGGCAAGGTCGCCACGCCGGATCAGGCGCAGGAGGCGATCGCGTTCGTGCGCGCGCTGGTCGCCAGCCGCTCGGAGGACGCGGCCGAGGCGATCAGGATCCAGTACGGCGGCAGCGTGAAGCCCGAGAACGCGGCGGAGATCCTCTCGCAGCCGGATGTGGACGGCGCCCTGGTGGGCGGCGCCAGCCTCGACCCCGACGGCTTCGCGCGGATCGTGGCTGCGGCCGAATGAACGAAGTCCAGGGGGTCTGCCTGGTGATCCTCGACGGCTGGGGGCTGGCCGATCCGGGTCCCGGCAACGCCGTCGACCTGGCCGATACGCCCGTGTTCGACTCGCTCTGGGAACGCTACGAGCACTCCCAGCTCACCGCCTGCGGGCGCGCCGTCGGCCTGCCCGAAGGCCAGATGGGCAACTCCGAGGTCGGCCACCTCAACCTCGGCGCGGGGCAGATCGTGCGGCAGGACCTGACCCGGATCGACGATGCAGTGGCCGATGGCTCGTTCGCCGAGAACCGCATCCTTCGCGACGCGCTGGCGGTGGCGCGCGAGCGCGGCAGGGTCCACCTCCTGGGGTTGGTCTCGCGCGGCGGGGTGCACTCGAGCATGGACCACCTGGAGGCGCTGATAGCGCTGGCCGCGGATGAGGGAGTCGAGGACATCGTGCTCCACGCCTTCACCGACGGGCGCGACACCGCGCCCGACTCCGGCGCCGGCTACATCGCGGAGGTCGAGCAGTGGCTTGCGCGCTCCGGTGGCCGGGTGGCGAGCGTGACCGGGCGCTACTACGCGATGGACCGCGACAGCCGCTGGGACCGGATCAAGCTGGCGATGGACGCGCTGGTGGGCGGGGAGGCGGAAGGGCGCCACGCCGCGACCGGCGGGGAGGCCGTGCGGGCCGCGTACGAGCGCGGCGAGACCGACGAGTTCATCAAGCCGACGCTGGTGGGAGAGAAGGCGCGGATCCAGCCCGGCGACGCGGTGACCTTCTTCAACTTCCGTCCGGACCGAGCCCGCCAGCTCACACAGGCCCTGAACACGGAGATGGACCTGCACTACACCACCCTCACCGAGTACCGCGAGGACTGGAGCTATCCGGTGGCCTTCCCGCCCGAGCGCCCGGCCACGACGCTGGCCGACATCATCGAGGAGCGCGGCCTCGCCCAGCTGCACGTGGCGGAGACGGAGAAGTACCCCCACGTCACCTACTTCTTCAACGGCGGGGACGAGAACGCACACGAGCGAGAGGACCGCTGCCTCGTCGACTCGCCGCGCGACGTCCCCACCTACGACCACAAGCCCGAGATGAGCGCCCGCGAGGCGGCCGCCGCCTTCGTCGAGCGCTGGCGCGACGGTGACTACGCCTTCGGGATCATCAATTTCGCCAACCCCGACATGGTCGGCCACACGGGCGTGATCCCGGCGGCCGTGAAGGCCATCGAGACCGTCGATGCCTGCCTCGGCGACGTCGTGGAGGCGGTCGAGAACAAGGGCGGCGCCTGCATCGTGACCGCAGACCACGGCAACGCCGACCACATGCTCGAGCCCGACGGCAGCCCGAACACCGCCCACTCGCTCAATCCGGTGCCGATCGTGATCACCACGGAGGCCGGGCCGCTGCGCGACGGCGGCATCCTCGCTGACGTGGCGCCCACCGTGCTCGCGCTGCTGGGGATCGAGCAGCCCGCCGCGATGACCGGCGAGAGCCTCGTCTCGCCGGGCTGATGTTCGCGGTCGAGTCCCGCGACGGTTCCGCCCGCGCGGGCGTTCTGCGTTGCGCGCACGGTGAGGTGCGCACGCCCGCCTTCGTGCCGCTGGCGTCGAACGCCAGCGTGCGCGGGCTGGCCGCGTCCGAGGTCGCGGGCCTGGGCTACGAGATGGTGCTTGGCAACACCTTCCACCTGTTCATCGAACCCGGGCACGAGCACATCGCGGAGATGGGCGGCCTGCATGAGTTCATGGGCTGGCGCGGCCCGATCATCACCGACTCGGGCGGGTTCCAGGTGTTCTCGATGGGGCACGGCTCCGTGGCCGAGGAGATCAAGCGCCGCCGCGGCACCGCCGAGTCGCGTGTGCTCTCGATCGAGGAGGAGGGCGTGCGCTTCCGCGCCTACACCGACGGCTCCGAGCGCTTCATGGGGCCCGAGACCTCTATGGAGATCCAGGCGGCGCTGGGCTCCGACATCGCGCTGGCCTTCGACGAGTGCACCCCCTTCCACGTGGACCGCGACTACACCCGCCGCTCGATGGAGCGCACGCACCGCTGGCTCGACCGCTGCGTCGCCTGGCACGGCGAGCATGCGCCCGAGGGCCAGGCGCTGTTCGGGATCGTGCAGGGAGGCGTTGACGAGGAGCTGCGAGCGGAGTCCGCCGCGTATGTGGCCGGCGCGGGCTGCGCGGGGATCGCGATCGGCGGCTCGCTCGGCGAGAACAAGGAGCAGATGCGCGAGGTGCTCGGCTGGTCGCTGCGCGACCTACCCGACGAGCAGCCCCGCCACCTGCTCGGCATCGGCGACGTCGACGACATCGTGCACGCGGCGGGGGAGGGCATCGACACCTTCGACTGCGCTACGCCGACGCGTCTTGCGCGCCACGGCACCGCGCTGGTGGCGTCGCCGGAGGGCCGCTGGCGGCTGGACCTGACCAAGGCCGAGCAGCGCGGCAGCCGCGAGCCGCTGGTGGAGGGCTGCCCGTGCGAGGCGTGCACGAACCACACCCGCGGCTACCTGCACTACCTGGCCCGCGGCCGCGAGCTCACCGGCGCGCGCCTGATCACGCTTCACAACCTGACGTTCATGGCCACGTTGATGCGCGGCCTGCAGGCGGCGATCTCCGAGGGCCGCTACGCCGAGCACGCCGAGCGCGTGCTGGCGGGCGACGGGCCGTACTAGCCGGACCCCGGCAGCCCCACGGATTGAAGGGCATCGTCGCGATCGAAGTAGCGCACCATTCTCGTGACCCTGTCGTCACGTACGTGGAACAGCCACGCTCCCTCAGCGTGGATCCGCCCGAGGTCCAGCCCGCTCGTCTTCCCGCGCCCGCTGACGCAGTCGAGCACGAGGACCCGCTCGGTATCGAGCGCGCGGTATTCGACCGCCTCCAGGCGGAACTCCTCCCAGGTGCTCAGCCACTCGCGGAAGTCCTTCGCAATCCCGGCCTTGCCCAACACCACGCCGGGTTCGGGGCCGTCGGCCGAGACGTATTCGATCTCGGGGTGCGCCCACTCGGCCGAGCTGAAGTCGCCGCGCTCCCAGGCGGCGTAGATCGAGCGGACGAGTTCGACGTTCTCCCGCGACATCGCCCGCCCAGTATCCCGCGCAGGCTAAGCCAGACCTAGCCGACGTCCACGCCGCGCCCGGGCACCGGCGAGGACTGCACGATCGACGTGGTCGTTTGCCCGTAGATCACGAACCGGTCGATCACCTCCTCGAGGTGCTCGACGTCGCGCAGGTGCAGCTTCATGATGAAACAGTCCTCGCCCGTGATCCGGAGGCATTCGACGACCTCGGGTGTCCGCTGAGCCAGCTCGGCCACCTTCTGCAGCTCCCGCGGTGCCGGGCGGATGCGGATCACGGCGGGCAGGAACAGGCCCGAGAGCGCGCGGGTCGATCTGCGCGTGGTAGCCCTTGATCGCGCCCGCCCCCTCGAGGCGCTGCAGGCGTTCCGCCACCGCGGGTGACGACAGTCCCACCCGGCGGCCCAGTTCCGCGACGGTCAGCCGAGCGTCGTCCTGGAGCTCGGCGAGCAGCTTGCGATTGACGTCATCGATGAGACCGTTGGCATTCTGGGCGAAATCCCTTGCTTTCTTAGGCATGTAGTCGAGCATACCTACATCTGCCCCTGTGAACCACGCGTATCGACTGTGATGCTTCATGCATGGTTCCTCCCCAGATGTACTTCGTCGTCAGCGCGGTGTTCCACTACCTCGGGCCTGCCTTCGCGGTACTGCTCTTCGCCCGGGTAGACGTGCTCGGCGTCGCCTGGCTGCGGATCGCCTCCGCGGCACTGATCTTCGCCCTCTGGCGCCGGCCCTGGCGCGCGTTCCAGGACGCCGACAGCGAGGGCCGACGGCTTCTCCTGCAGTGGGGCGCGGTGCTCGCGCTCATGAACTGCTGCTTCTACGTGGCGATCGACAAGCTCCCGCTCGGCACGGTGGCGGCGATCGAGTTCCTGCCGGTGATCGTGCTGGCCGCGCTGGGGGCACGGACGCCCCGCAACGCCGCGGCGCTGGCGCTCGCGGTGCCGGGCGTGTACCTGCTCACCGACGTGCAGCTCGCCGGCGAGCCGCTGGGCGTGGCGCTCGCGTTCGCGAACGCGGTGCTGTTCGCGCTCTACATCGTCCTGGCGCACCGGGTGTCGCGCCACGAGAGCCTCGGTGGCATCGACGGGCTGGCCGCGTCGATGCTGTTCGCCGCCGTGGTCGTGACGCCGATGGCCGGGTGGGCGGTCGTGCCCGCGGCGCTCGACCCGATCGCGCTCGCCGCCGGCATCGGCGTGGGCATCTCCTCGTCGGTGATCCCCTACGTGACCGACCAGCTGGCGATGGCCAAGCTCGCTCGCTCGACCTACGCGCTGATGGTTTCGATCCTGCCCGCCACAGCCACCGTGATCGGCATCGTGGTGCTGTCGCAGGTGCCCAGTTGGGCCGAGATCGTCGGGGTCGCGCTCGTGGTCGCCGGGGTGGGCCTGCACCGGGAAGGCTCACCGAAGCCGAGCCCCGGAGGTCGCCGTTTCCGAACTGGGCACGACGCCCAGTTCGGCGTCTGAATCAACGAGCGTTCTCTTGCAGGAACTGCTTGAGCGAGTCGACCTGCTCGTCGACGGTTCCGCGGTCGATCGGGTCTAGCCCGCCGCCGCCGTTCGATGCGGTGAGCGCCAGCACCACGGCCGCGATGGCCATCAGCACGGCGAGCACGGCGAGCGTCGTGCCGAGCCGCCTGGCCCGGCGCGCCCTCTTCTGAGCCTTGGGATCGGGTTCGCGGACGCCGGTGGCGGTTCGCCGCGGCGCCGACGGTGCCGGCGCGGATCGCGTGCGCAGCGCCTGAGTGGCCGCGGTCACGTCGCCCAGGGCGCGTGTGGCGTCGGGGTCCACCGCGGCAAGGCGGCGTGTGGCGTCGGTGATCTCGCCGCCGAGTCCGGCATCGATCGCCTTCGCCATTTCCAGGGTCGAGGTGTAGCGGGCGTCGGGGTCGCGTGCCAGGCACACGCGGATCGCGCGATCGAGCTCGGCGGGCACCTCCGGCCGGTGGATCGTGATCGGCTCGACGGCGTCCTCCTGCTGCTTGAGCGCCAGCTCGGTGAGCGAGGAATACTCGTGCGGCAGCCGCCCCGCCAGGAACTGGTAGGCGCACACGCCGAGCGAGTAGATGTCCGAGGCAGGGCCGGCCTCCTGGCCCCGGGCCTGCTCTGGGGAGAGGTAGGCCGCGGTGCCGAGCACCGAGCCGACCTGCGTGATGCGCGTCTGCTCCGCGGCCTTGGCGATGCCGAAGTCGGCCAGCTTCGTGGTGTTGCTCTCGCTGGCCACGAGTAGGTTTCCCGGCTTCACGTCGCGGTGCACCACGCCCGCGCGATGCGCGTACTCCAGGCCATGGCAGGCGTCGCGGATCACGGCGACGGCCTCGTCGAGCCCGAGCTGCTTCTGGTCGCGTAGAAGGTCTGCGCAGGACGGGCCGTCCACGTACTCCATGACGATGTAGTGGCGGTGGGAGCCTGGGTCCTCGCCGGAGTCGAACACCTGCACCACGTTGGGATGCTGAAGCCGGGCCGCGGCCAGGGCCTCGCGCCGGAAGCGCGCAACGAAGTCCTCGTCCTCGGCGAGGTGCTCCGCGAGCAGCTTGATCGCGACCTCTCGCTCGAGCACGGAGTCGAGGGCCAGGAACACGGTGGACATGCCGCCCGCGCCCAGGCGGCGGTCGATGCGATAGCGGCCGGCGACTTCAGAGGGCGTGGACATCACTCACCATCCCCGGGTGGTACGGGGGTGCCGCCGTCGTCCCCGGGTGGCTGGGGTGTGGTCGGCGGCGGCGTGGTCTCTGGAGGCGTGGTCTCGGTTTCGGGCGGAGTGGTCACCGTCTCTGGAGGCGTGGTCTCGGTCTCGGGCGGAGTGGTCTCCTCGGTGGTCTCCGTGTCGGTGGGTTCGAGGTTGGAGCAGCCTTCCTGCGTCAGTTCACGGAGGTGCGCCAGGCCGTCCTCGAGTGTGCTTCGCACTTCGGGGTCCACGCTGTCGGGCAGGTCGCGCACGAGGTCCTGGATCGCGGGGAACGTGTCCTCCTCGAGGTCGTCACACGCCCCGGCGTTGTTCTCGTCGGTGCCGCTGTCGAAGCGGCGCTGCACCTCATCGAGGCGCACCTCGATCTCCTGCACGGAGGCGGCCGGGATGCTCGGCTCGGGCTTCTCCTCGTCGGAGCCGCATCCGGCAGCCAGAAGCGAGGCGCCTAGCAGCGCGACCATGTAGCGGCGGTCGATTCTCACTGACCTATGAATAGCCGCTGGCCGAGGCTGCTTGGGAGCCCTGCCGCGTCGATTGCATCGGCGGCTTCCTGAACCGGGTACTCCACACGCCGCCAGTCGGCGGTCCAGTTGTCCAGATCCAGAGCAAGCCAAGCGGCTCGGGGGTCGCCGTCGCGCGGCTGGCCCACGCTGCCGGGGTTGAACAGCCACCTGCCGGCCGAGAGGTCCTGGTGCAGACCCTCCATCGCGGCATCGCCCGACGGGCCGTTGTCGCCCTGGGTAAACCAGCAGGCCACGTGCGTATGGCCGACGGCGCCCACGCGGTCTTCCATCGCGTCGATGCACTCGCCGGCCTGCGGGATCGAGAGCACGTACTCCCACACGGGGTCACGGGGGCTGGCGTGCCAGAGGCCGATCGCCTCGCCCTCTCGCTGGGGGCTCAGGCTGCCGAGGAAGTCGAGCGTGCCCCGGCCGACGTGGTCGCGCGTCCAGCGCGCAGCCTCGGCGGCGTGGGCGGAGAAGTCTGCGATATCGATGCGGCCCAGCACCCCGAGATCGTGGTTGCCGGCGAGGCAGACATGGCAGTTCTCGGCCGCCATCTCCACGCACTCGTCCGGGAACGCGCCGTAGCCCACGAGGTCGCCCAGGAACCAGACCCGGTCGAAGTCCTCGGCCTTGACGGCCTCGAGCACAGCCTTGAAGGCCGGCAGGTTGCCGTGCACGTCGGAAAGCACCGCGATTTTCAGGGGGTCACCGTTACTGTCCGGGGGCAATGGGCGGTCAAGGAAGGCGAGTGTGGCCGGCCCTGCTGGCCACGGCCGTGGCGGCCGGGGCGGCAACACTGGTCTTGCGGCCCCGGAGCGGCCTGATCGAGCCTGCCGCCATCGAGTTGACAGCGTACTTCAGCCCGGCGGAATTGGCGCGATCCTCTGACTTCCGCGAGCTCCAGCGGGTGCTCGGGATTGCGGGCGTGGCCCTCTCCGGCGTGACGCTCGCCGTGCTTGCCCGCCGCCCACCGCCGATCCGAAATGGGGCTGTGGCGGCCGCCGGCGTGTCCGTCGCACTCGTGGTCGTGGGGCTGCCGCTCTCAATTTGGCGCCACGAGCGGGCGGTGGACGCGGGGCTCTCCACCCAGTCGATCGGGCCGTGGCTGGCGGACGTGGCGAAGTCGGCCGGCATCGGCGCGTTCTTCGCGGCCCTGGGCGGAGCGCTCGTGATCTGGCTGATCCGCAGGTTCCCCACTCGGTGGTGGCTGCCGTCCGCCGGCGTGGTGGTGGCCTTCGCCGTGCTCACGCTCTACCTCTCCCCGGTCGTGATCGACCCGCTCTTCAACAAGTTCGAGCCGCTGCCCAGGGGCGAGCTGCGCTCGGACGTGTTTCGGCTGGCCGACAGCGCCGGCGTGGACGTGGGGGAGGTCTACCGCGTGGATGCCAGCCGCCGCACCACCTCGATCAACGCCTACGTCGGCGGGCTTGGGCACACCAAGCGCGTCGTGCTCTACGACAACCTGATCGAGGACTTCCCGCCGGATCAGGTGCGCAGCGTCGTGGCCCACGAGCTGGGCCACGTGGTGAACGACGACATCCCGAAGGGCCTGCTCTGGATAGCGATCGTCGCCCCCGCCGGCACGTTGCTCATTCAGCGCCTGACGGAGCGGTTCGCCGGCCTGGAGGAGGGCGTGAGGCCCGACGGCCGCGCCATTCCCGCGGTGGCCCTGGCGCTCGCGCTGGTGAGCTTCGGCCTCACGAGCGCGGGCAACGCGCTCTCACGCCCGGTCGAGGCGCGCGCCGACGCCTTTGCGTTGGAGACCACCAAGGACCCCGAGGCGTTCATCGAGCTGGAGCGCAACCTGACGCTGCGAAACCTGGGCGACCCGGATCCGCCGACCTGGTCGCAGACGCTGTTCGGGACCCACCCGACCACGAAGGAGCGGCTGGGCTTCGGGGTGGAGTTCGGGCGCTAGCTGTCGTCTGAGTCGGTGGTGCCGTTGTCGAACTCAGGCAGGTTCTTGATGCCCTCGCGGGTCTGCCACTTGGAGAAGTTGTCCTCCATGGCGTCGATCAGCTCGCGCATGAAGCGCGGTGAGAGGTTGATTCGGGAGACGACCACTCCTGGCACCGCCTCCTCGTCCACCTCGTGGTCGACCCGCGCGAACGTCACGGTGAACTCGTAGTCCGAGTGGCTCACGTTCGCGAAGTTCGCGTAGTGGCCGGCCATGACCTCGGGGTCGGCGTGGATATCGAAGTGGCGCTCTGAGTCGTCGTCCTCGGGCATGCGGACTAGTATCGCAGCCGGTTTGCGGATCATCGTGCTCGCCGTCGGGAGGCTGCGCCCGCCCTATCAGGACGACGTCCAGCACTACGCGAAGCTGATCGCCGGCCTGGCGCGGGTCGAGGTGATCGAGGTGCGTGAGGACGAGAAGGTGCCCAAGCGGGTTCCCGAGCGCAGCTTCACCGTGCTGCTGGCGGCCGACGGCAAGACCTACGACTCGGAGGGGTTCAGCGGATTCCTCGAGCAGCGCCGTCAGGCGGGCCTCGACCTGGTGTTCGTGGTCGGCGGGCCCAAGGGCATCGACCTGGAGCACTGCGACATGAGGCTCTCGCTGGGGCCGATGACCCTGCCGCACCAGCTCGCTCGGGTGGTGCTGCTGGAGCAGCTGTATCGCGGGCACAAGATTCTCGCCGGCGAGCCGTATCACTACTGAGCAGGCCTCAGGCGTCAGGCCTCAGGCATCAGGGCTAGGGTCCGGTGCCCCATGGCTGACCCCGTTTCACAGCTCGCCTCCGCAGTTGCTGACGCCGCCTCCTCGTTGAGCGGCGCCCCCGTCGAGCTGCCTCCGCTCGAGCGGCCGCCCAAGCCCGAGTTCGGCGACTACTCCACCAATGCCGCCATGCTGCTCGCGCCCACGATGGGTGCTCCGCCACGTGAGATCGCCGAGGAGCTGGGGGAGAGCCTGACCGAGGCGCTCGCGGGCGACGTTGAGCGGGTCGATGTCGCGGGGCCGGGGTTCCTCAACCTCTTCATGACGGATGGCTGGCTCAATCGGGCGGTGGCCGCCGGGCTGGCGGCGGGCGATCGCTACGGAGCCGGGGAGGCCGGGGGGCGCACCAACGTCGAGTTCGTGAGCGCCAATCCGACCGGGCCCCTCACGGTGGCGGCCGGCCGCCACGCGGCGTACGGCGACTCGCTCTGCCGGATCCTCGACTTCGCCGGGAGCGAGGTGGAGCGCGAGTACTACGTGAACGACGCCGGCACACAGATCGAGCTCTTCGCGGAGTCGATCCGGGCGCGGGCGAAGGGCGAGGAGCCCCCCGAGGGCGGATACCAGGGCGACTACATGGCGGCCCTGGCGGCGCAGATCGACGGGGCGGCGGAGATGGAGACCAGCGACCTGGCCCGCCGCGGCGTGGAGATCATGCTCGGCGAGGTGCGCGCGACGCTGGAGCGTTTCGGCGTGCACATGGACCGCTTCTCGCACGAGAGCGCCAACCACGAGAGCGGCGCGGTGCAGCGCATCCTCGACCAGCTCGAGGAGAGCGAACACGTCTACCCGCTCGACGGCGCGGTGTGGCTGCGGACCACCACGTACGGCGACGACAAGGACCGCGTGCTGATGCGCTCGACCGGCGAGATGACCTACTTCGGGTCGGACATCGCCTACCACGCCGACAAGCTCGAGCGCGGGTACGACAAGGCGATCGATATCTGGGGCGCCGATCACCACGGCTACGTGGGGCGGATGAAGGCCGCGTGGCAGGCGCTGGGCGGCCCGCCGGAGGGGCTCGAGATCCTGATCATGCAGCTGGTGAACCTGCTCGAGGGCGGGCAGCGCGCGCAGATGTCCAAGCGCGCCGGCACGGTGGTCACGCTCGACGAGCTGATCGACGACATCGGCGTCGACGCGACGCGCTGGTTCCTGCTTCAGCGCAGCCATGAGACCACGCTCGACATCGACCTCGAGCTCGCCCGCACCAAGAGCCAGGACAACCCGGTGTTCTACGCGCAGTACGCGCACGCGCGGATCGCCAGCATCCTGCGCAAGGCGGGCGAGGAGCGGGTCGAGGCCGCGCTCGCCGCCGACGTGGCCGCGAGCGCCGAGGAGCTGCATCCGTCGGCGCGCGCGCTGGTGAAGCGGCTGATCGAGCTGCCCGGCGAAGTCACGGCCACGGCCGAGCGCCGCGCCCCGCACCGCATGACCACTTACACCACCGAGGTCGCCCAGGACTTCTCGGCCTTCTACCGCGACTGCAAGGTGGTGGGTGCGGCCGAGGAAGGCGGCGACGAGGACCTCCGGATCGCGATGAGCGAGCTCACCCGGCGCGTGATCGCCCGCGGCCTCGACCTCCTCGGGGTCCACGCGCCCGCCGAAATGTGACCTACCCTGTTCCGCTCATGCGGCCGGCGATCCTCCTCGCATTGGTGCTCGCGCTGGCGCTTCCCAGCGCGGCCAGCGCCTCCCCGCGGCAGATCTCGACGATGCAGGACGACGGCACGTTCCTCGGCCTGACCCAGCACGACCCGGCGGCGGCGCTGCGCGAGGCGAAGGCCCTCGGCGTGGACATGGTGCGGGCGGTGATCGTCTGGCGCCGCGCGGCCCCGGCGCCCACCGCCGACAGCCCGCCGGCGGGCTTCGACATGGGAGACCCCAACGCTCCCGGCTATGACTGGTCGCTCTACGACCGCCTGGTGGAGCGCGCGCGGGCCGCGGGGCTGAAGGTGATGATCACGCTCGGCCCGTCGATTCCGGACTGGGCGTCCGAGGAGCCGTCGATGTGCCCGCACTTCACGGGCGGCTACCGCGCGCTGGGCGAGTCCTGCCACTGGCGACCGAGCCCCCGGATGTTCTTCCAGTTCGCCAAGGCCGCCGCGCGGCGCTACGCGGGCCGGGTGGATCTGTGGTCGATGTACAACGAGCCGAACCTGGAGCACTACCTTTACCCCCAGGTCGTGCGCGCGGGTAAGCGGCAGTTCGTGGACCTGGCGGCGATTCGCTACCGCAAGCTCTGGTTCGAGGGGTGGAAGGCGATCGCGCAGTACGACCCGGCGAACCGCAACAGGGTGCTGTTCGGGGAGACCGCGGCGATCAGCTCGCCGATGGACACGCTCTACGCCGCGCTCTGCCTGGACGAGAACGGCAAGCCGTTCAAGGGCCGCATGAAGCGCCTGCACGGCTGCATGCGGCCGCGGCGGCTGCCGATCGGCGGCATCGCGCACCACCCCTACAACAACTTCGGGCGCGGCAGCGTCTTCAGCCGGTCGTTCACCAAGGACTCGCTCCCTCTGGCGTACATCAGCCGGCTCAAACGGCTCATGCGCAACGCCGAGCGGCGCGGACGGATCCCGCGCGGGCGCAGCCTGTACATGACCGAGTTCGGCTTCCAGACGAACCCGCCCGATCGCAAGCGCGGCCAGAGCCTCGCCAGGCACGCCCGCTCGATCAACGAGGCGGATCGCCTGTTCTTCGGCGACCGGCGGGTGGTGGCGGTGTCGCAGTTCACTCTCTATGACGCACGTGAGCCGACGACAGATGAGGACGTCTACAACACCGGCCTGCGCCTCAACGAGGGCACCCAGAAGCCGGCCTGGGCCGCCTACCGCATTCCCTTGGTCGTGTCGCGGCTTGGCCGCGGGACGGTCGAGGTCTGGGGCCAGGTCCGGCCCGCCGAGGGCCCCACCACGCTCCGCGTTCAGGTGGAGCGGGCGGGCTCGTGGGTCACCGTCGCGACCCCGCGCACGAACGCCACGGGCTACTTCCGCTTCAACCGGCGCGCCTCGGCCAGGACCCGCTGGCGGCTGGAATGGACCTCGCCGTCTGGCGAGATCATGCGCAGCCGGATAGCCTCCGCCGGGAAGCGGATCCGCTACCTCGAACGATGAAGAAGCTCTCCATCCTGGCCACGGTCGTCGCCGCGCTCTGCGCGGCCGCGCCGGCGCATGCCGCCGAGCCCTATCGCGCGGTGAAGGCCGCACCGGGGGCGGGGCCCGCGAAGTACGACAAGGTGTTCGTGCAGCGCTTCGGGCCTTCCAAGGCCAAGCGCGTGCTGGTGCTCGTGCCCGGCTTCCTCGGTGGCGCGGGGGACTTCCGCCTCATCGCCCGCGACATCGTGAAGCGCGTGCCGGGCCTTCAGGTCTGGGCCGTCGACCGCCGCTCGCAGGCGTTCGAGGACACGTCGGGATTCCGGGGCGGCGACCCGGCCAAGGCCGACGCCTACTACCTGGGCTTCAAGTACAAGCGCGTGCTGGGCAAGGACGTGCCGTACGTCGGCCAGTGGGGGCTCAAGCAGTCGCTCGAGGACCTGCGCCGCGTGGTGCGCAAGGCGCGCGCCGGCGGGCGGCGCAAGGTGATCCTCGGCGGGCACTCCCTCGGAGCGTCGACCACGGTGGCCTACGCCGCATGGGACTTCAACGGCAGGCCGGGATACAAGGACCTCAGCGGCATGGTCCTGATCGACGGTGGGCTGCTCGGGACCTTCAGCAACGCCTCGCTCGCGCGGGCGCGCGCCGGGCTCAAGGAGATCCGGGAGGGGGCGGTGTTCTCTGACCTGCTCGGGCTCGGCATTCCCGAGGCGGCGGGCTTCTTCGCGGAGGTGGCTGCGCTCTACGCGCGCAAGCAGCCCAACGCGCCCAGCCCTCTGCACAACAACCCGATCATCCCCGCGCCGTTCAAGGCTCCAGTGCAGCCGACCAACGAGGGCGCGCTCGGCTTCGCGTTCGACGGCGACACCTCGCCCAAGGGCCTCGAGCTCATCAGGGTCAACGCGGGCAGGCTCGCCACGACCGGCAGCCCGCGGCGGTGGATCGACGGGGAGCTGACCCCGATCCAGCGGTTCGCCACGGTGTTCGGCACCGAGAGCCCCAATGCCAACGAGTGGTACTTCCCGCGCCGGCTGACGCTGGACGTGGACGGCGTGAGCTCGCTGCGCCAGACCCCCGTGACGAGGCTGCTCGGGCTGCGCGCCCGCCACGCCTCGAAGATCAACATCCCGCTCTACGCGTTCGAGACCGACCTCACCAACGGTCGCGTGATCCGCGGCGCGAAGCGCCTGCGCAAGCGCGCCAAGGGAATCAAGGTCTACACCTTCGTGAAGGACACCAAGCAGAGCCACCTCGACCCGCTGGTCGCGGCGCCGCGGCGCAACAACTTCCTCAAGACCGTCGTGCCGTTCCTGAAGAAGCGGAAGTAGCTACAGCTCGGTGAAGAAATTGACTCCGAGGTCGTCCATCAGGGCGAGCGCCTCGGAGTTCAGCCGGGTGAGCTCGTTGCTGTAGAGCAATACGCCCATCACGACGAGCACCACGCCGGATGCCACCGTGATCGCCGTGTAGTGGTCGCGGAAGAAGCGGAAGAAGCCCGCGACCGACGAGAAGGCGAGCGCGCAGAGGATGAACGGAACCGCCAGCCCGAGCGCGTAGAAGGCCAGCAGTACGCCGCCCTGGCCCACGTTGTCCTCGGTGCTTGCCGCGGTGAGGATGGCGCCGAGGGTCGGACCCGTACACGGGAGCCAGGCGACGGCGAACGCCAGTCCCGCCACGATCGGCCCGCCGGTGGAGGCCTTCGCCAGGAGCGCTTCGGGGCGCCACTCGCGGTTCAGCCGGTTCACGAACAGGGTGCCGATGAAGAGGAGCCCGAGCAGGATGAGCACCACGCCGGCTACCTGCTGCAGCTCGCGCCGGTTGTCCTGGAAGAAGGTGCCGACGCCCGTGGCCGTCATGCCGAGCGCCACGAACATGACGGTGAACGAGAGGCAGAAGAGGATCGCGGGGCCGAGCACCTTCGCGCGGCCCTTGCCGGCCTGGATGTCGGCGAACGAGACGCCCGAGATCGTGGACAGGTAGCCCAGGCACCAGCGGCAGCACGCAGGGGGAGATGAACGAGATGAAGCCCACGCCGAAGGCGGCGAGCACGGTGGTGTCAACGGTCTCGGCGGCGATCACAGGTCGTAGCGGTCGAGGTCGGATTGGAGCCGCTCGGCCGCGGCGGCTTCGGGCGCCGCGAGCGTCCTCGCCGCGGCCGCGCCGGGTGCGCCGCCAGCCCAGAGCCGCGGCGGCGAGCGCGCCGCCGCCGAGCAGGAGGCCGAGGCCCGGGCACGAGGTAGGCGGCCAGGTCGAAGCCCTCGTCGTCGGGCAGCGCGAGCACCTCGTCGCCGTACTCGGCCACCAGCCGGGCCTTCACCTGCTCCTTGGTCTGGCAGTCGTCCACCAGCCTCGTGATCAGCGCCCGCTCGCGCTCGGCCTGCGGCGCCTCCGACGCCAGCTCCAGCGGCGTGCCGCACACCGGGCACATCACCTCGTCCTCCACGTCGCCGAGCGTGGTCTGCGGGCACTTCGCCACGGCCACGGCCGGCAGCGCGAGCGCCAGCAACGCGGTCGCGAGCAGCGCCGCGCGCCTCACGACGGCTCCAGCAGCGGAGCAACCTCGCGGCGCATGAACTCCTCGTCCACCGGCCCGATGCGGCTGGCGACGATCTGCCCGCTCTTGTCGATCACGAATGTCTCGGGCTGGCCGGTCACGCCGTATTCGCCGAGCACCTCGCCCTCCCCGTCGCGCAGCATGGGGTAGCCGAGGTCGTACTCGCGCACGAACTCGCGCGCGTCGTCGGTCACGTCGAGCACGTCCACGCCGAGCACGGTGCCACGGCCCCCGGCGGAGACCTTCTCGTGCCAGCGGTCGAGCAGCGGCGACTCGTCGCGGCACGGCTCACACCAGGAGGCCCAGAAGTTGAGCACCACGACCTTGCCCGCGGTAGTCGCTGAGCGAGCCCTTGCCGCGGCCGTCCAGACGGTCCACGGTGAAGCCGGGCGCCTGGCCCGTCGTCGGGCCGGCGTCCTCGTTCTGAGCCAGCCCGTAGACCAGCAGCGCCACGAGGGCGACAAGACCGAGGACCGCGGCCACTGCAAAGGGGGATGCGCTGCGCGTCAAGCTGGACATGCAGGGTATAAAGGCGGGTATGTCGCCCGAGGAGTTGGCATCGGACTCGGTGTACTTCTCCCTTTTCCGGCTGGTGGAGATCGCGGAGCTGCAGGACTCCGACTCGGCCGTCCAATGGGCGGAGATGGCCCTGGCCTCGCAGGAGATGCGTGACGGGCTCGTCAAGCGCGTGAAGGAACACGGCGGGCTGAACGGCAGCCAGAGCTAGACTGCCCCGCCAGCGCGGCGGTAGCTCAGTTGGTAGAGCGCGAGCTTCCCAAGCTCGAGGTCGCGGGTTCGAAGCCCGTCCGCCGCTTGTTTTGTTGGTGAGAGTGCATTGAGTACGCATGACACGGTCAGCACCTTGGCCTGGGTGTTCGGTCACCGGGAACACCGTTGAGGCGTTCACAGACATCGACGGCGCCGGGTGGGACGCCGCGCGGCTCGCCGTGTCGGTGGCAAGCGCTGACGACCTAATTCAGGAGTACCGCCCGGGGCCGGGGCGCGCGATCCGCTCCGGCTGCCGCTAGTCCGCGCGCCTCGCCCGGTTGGTGCGCGACGACCACCTAAACGCAACCGGTCTGGTGGCCCAAGACTTTCCGTTGTTGTCTCGGAAGCGGATCACCAGGCGATAGGACCCAGAGATGAGCGGGCGGCGTCCGACGACGGTCTTCAGCGGGATGGCTATGGCGCGTGTTCCAAGCTTGCGGGAATAAGACCTAACGGTGCGGAAGGTCGCCCTGCACCGTGGTCGTGCGCAGGGTCGCCGGACCCTGCGTTGAGTCCTCAGCACCAGACGCCCCGGCGTGGCGGAACGGACAACGATCGCCCTGCCGGATTTCCTCAGCCGGACCCGTGGCTTCGTCGCGGGCTGCTGGCGCCGGACCGCAAAGGGATCGCCACTGGCGGTCAGCGGGGTCGTGCTCTGCGGCCCACTGCCCTGATTGTCGGTCTCGCCGCTGGACCCGCCGGGATCGCCTGCGCCCGGATTACCACCGCCTGGCGGATCGCCGTCGCCTGGTGGATCACCGCCGCCGCCGCCCGGGGGATCGCCACCGCCGCCGGGGGGATCGCCGCCACCCGGAGGATCTCCACTATCGCCGGGCGGATCGCCGCCGCCCGGCGGATCATCACCGGGCTGGGAACGGTCAACGCTTTCGCAGTCCGGGTCGACGGTATCGGTCTCGACGGTATCCGCAGTCACTCGATCGAAGCCGTCGCCGCACTGTGCTTGGTCGGACTCTCCGTCGCGGAGCGTTAGCCAGTCGAGATTTCCACCGCCCGACACGATGTCGGTGCCGGAACCGCCGTCGAGGAAGTCGTAACCCCCAGCACCTTCGAGGCGATCGTTGCCGGCCTTCCCGTCGAACCGTGAGCCCCCGGGTCCGGCGATCATGTGGTCGTCGTGCGGGGATCCCCACACGGTGAAGATCCCGTCCAGCCGGTCGGTGCCGCCCAGTCCGTCCTGGACGGTGTTAGCACCGAGGTCGGCGACAATGCCCTGAGGCGCCCGAGCGTATGAGGCGATCGGCAGGGCGTAGCCATTGTCGCGGAGCAAGTCGTCGCCTGGCCCGCCGTCCAGTCGCGCGTAACCGTCCCCGTCGCCTTCGAGGACGTCGTCGCCACCCAAGCCTTGAATGTCGTCGTTACCGGCGCCGGCGCCGAGCCGGTTCGGCCCGTCGTCGCCGATGATCACGTCGTCTCTCCCACCGCCCTTAGCGTTCTCGACCGATGTCAAGGTGTCGGTCGCACCGGTGCCGTCGTCCACAACGCGCTGGATACGGAGATCGATCCGCACTGGTTGGGCCGCGGGAACGTTGACTCGGTCACTGCCGGCGCCGCCGTCGACCGCGTCTGCCCCGTTACCGGGCACTAGCTCGTCGTCATCATCACCGCCAGTGAGGGTGTCCTCTCCGTGAGCCCCGGTCAGGGTGTCGGCGCCGGCCATGCCGCGGAGGGTGTCGGCGCCCGAGCCGGCGTGGAGCTCGTCATCCCCGCTGCTCCCGGTGAGGTCGTCGTCGTGGTCGGAGCCGGTCACAGCCTCGATGCCCGAGACGGTGTCGGCCGAGCCGTAGCCGTCGCGGGCCACGGTGCCCGCGCTCAGGTTGGCGGTGATCGGGCCGGGGGCCGACGCGAAGCTCAGCGAGTCCGTCTCGTCGGGGTCTTGGCTTCCACCGTCCATGACATCGATCCCGGGGCCGCCGGTGAACTCATCGCGTTCACCGAGACCACTCAGCTGGTCATTGCCCGGTCCGCCATCGAGCTTGTCGTCCCGATTACTGCCGGTCAGCGTGTCGTTGCCCTCGCCGCCAAAGAACGTCGCGCCGCCGTTCTCGTAGGCGGTGATCGTGTCGTCGCCGCCCAGCCCCTCGACGTCAGCCGAGGTGTGTAGATAGTCCGCGAACTCGCTTCCGCGGAGGTGTGTGGAGCCACTCACGGTGTCGATTGACCCGTAGCCGTCCGCCATCCCGCCGTCCACGGTCTGCACGGCCGACGGAGACGTCGAGTAGTCCGCAGTGTCGGCGTAGTCGAGGTCAAGCTCGTCGGCGCCTGCCCCGCCGCGAATGATGTCGTTGGAGCTGTCGTTGCGGCTGCGGAAGAAGTTCTCGCCGTCGTCGCCGACCAATAGGTCGTCTCTCCAGCCGCCTTCCAGCCCTTCGATCGAAATCAGCGGTTCCTCGCCCGACCCGTCACGGAACCGTGCGGTGTCAGTAGCGAGAAAGGCGTCGACCTGGCGAATGTCAGCGAGCCAGGCCAGGTCCTTCCCCGTCCCGCCATCAAAGCGATCGTTTCCGTACCCACCTCCCAGTACGTCATCGTCGGGCCCGCCGGCCAGCACGTCATCGCCACCCCCGCTGCCCTCACCGGGGTTGACGTAGTCGTTCCCAGCGCCGGCGTTCACGACATCGTTGCCATCGCCGGGTTCGATCACGTCGGCTTCGTCGCCGGTCTCGATGACGTCGTCGCCATCGCCGCTGCGAACCTGGTTGACGTGGGCATCGCCGGTCACCCGGTCGTCGCCGGCACCGGTCCACACCGAGTAGACGTTGACCAGCACGTCGGCGCCGCCCTCGCCGTCGCTGGCCACCAACCCGGTACTGAGGTCGGCGATCACTGCGGCGCTGGCGTCGGTATACCACGCGGTGTCGTAATAACCGTTGTTGTCGCGGCCACCGTCGATGAAGTCGTTCCCGGGCCCGCCGGTGAGGAAGTCATTGCTGTCGCGGTCCGGGCCGTGCTCCGGGCTGGATGCCGGCCCCCCGATCAGCTGATCATTGCCGGGGCCGCCAAACAGGCGGTCTTGGGATGCCCCTCCGTCGAGAAGGTCGTCGCCCTCAGCACCCTCGATGTGATCCTGAATGCGACCGCCGATCAGTTGGTCGTCGCCAGCGCCGCCGCGGAGGTCAACGCTGGCGAAGAAGGGCGCGCCGGTGCCCGAGCCGCCTTGGGCGCGGAGATTGTCATTGCCCTCGCCGCCCTCGAAAGTCACGCTGCCGACCCGCGTTACGTCGGCGTCGATCCCCTCGGACTCCGAGGCGTTCAGGTTGACTTGGTGGTCGCCGGCCGCGTCACCAGCCACAATTTCATCCGGGCCTGCGGATCCCGTAACAGTCAGGTTGCCGAGGCTGAAGTCGAACTCGATCTCGTCCGAGTCGCCGGGCTCGTCGGTGAACCCCGGGCCGAACGGTCCATCGGCAAGCGCGAGCTCAAACGGGCCCGAGCGACTGAGCACCACGGTTCGAACGGTGTCGGTGTTGTGGACGGTTGCCGCGCCGCAGGCCTGTCCATCGACGAGCAACGCCCCGTCGCCATCGCGTGAGAATTTCGTGTGCTCGCTGCCGTCCATCGTCACCCTGACGACGTGGCTGGCGGCATCAAAGCTGCACTGTGCTGGCGATCCCGCGTGCCCTAGGGGCGCTCTCCCACCGAGCAGTGCCGCGAACAGCACTGCGGTCATGACGGCCAAGGTGCGGTGTAACCCCAGGCCCCGGATCAGCCTGACGTCTCCAAACACGGTTCCAGTCTCGCAGAGGGTGTCGCCTTTCGCCACAAATCGGTAGGGAGCTTTCCCGGCACCGGGTCTAGCTGCCGGCCAACCACATGACCGACAGACACCGCGGGCGCGGTGGGTGCTCGCTGACCTGCTCGCCTAGGGTGAGAGACTGGGCGGGCGATGTCGGCGGAGAACGTGGAGGTAGTGAGGCGGATCTACGACGGGTGGAGTCGCGGGGACTTTGATGACCGAGAGGCGTTCGCCGAGGATCTCGATTTTGAGATGTCGGGCTGGGTGCTCCTCCAGTCGGGTTCCGTCAAAGCACGAGGAATCGATGGCATGGCCGGTGTCTGGCGAGAGGTGCTGCGGGGTTGGGACGACTTCCGCACCAGCCCGATCGAGGAGTTGATCGAGGCAGGGGACCAGATCGTTGTGTTCAGCCGGATTGGTGGTCGCGGGAGGATCAGCGGAGTCGAGGTGTACTCGCAGCGGGGAGCGGTGTTCACCTTCCAGGACGGCAAGATCGCTCGCCTGTTCCTGACAGACCGCGAGGAGGCCCTCGAAGCCCTGGGGCTGTCGGAGTAGGCGATGTCGCGCGAGAACGTGGAGAGCGTGCGCAAGTGCTTCGAGGCCTACTGCCGTGGCGACTACGCCGCAGCGTCGGCGTACCTGTCTCCCGACGTCGTCTGGGACGTCGGTCAGGAGCTGCCGGCGCACGGCCCGGGCGCGGTCCGGAACGTGTGGGCACGCTGGGACAGCGAATGGGAGGAGCTCGAGAGCGTCGCCGAGGAGCTCATCGATGCCGGCGACCAGGTCGTCATGGCGGTCCACTACCGCGGCCGCGGGCGGTCCAGCGGGATCGAGGTGAACGACCGGCAGTTCGAGGTTCACACCTTCAGAGACGGGCTGTGTGTCCGCAAGGTCGACTTCCGGGAGCGATCCGAGGCCCTCGAGGCCGCGGGGCTGGCGGAGTAGTCGCGCGGTGGTTTAGCCCGACAGCCCGAGCGCCCGCCGCAGCTCGCCGGGTTCCACGCCCTCGACCCGCACCACCTTCTCGCGCGAGCGCTCACCGCGGATCACGCTGACCCGCCCGCGCGCCACTCCGGCGTGCTTGGCGATCAGCTTGCACAGCGCCGCGTTCGCCCTGCCGTCCACGGGCGCCGCGGCGACGGTCACGCGCAGTACGCCGTCACGCTCGCCGACGATCAAGTTGCGCTTGGCGCGCGCCTGCAGGCGGATGTCGAGGGTGGCGTCGACGGCGTCAGGCTTCGGCCGAGTCCTCGGCCGTGGGCGCGAGGAGCAGGTGGCTGGTCGCGACCGCCTCGGCCACGTCGATCAGCTTCCGGCCGCTGCGGCGCGACTGCAATCGCAGCAGCTCGAAGGCCTGGTGTTCGTCGATCTGGTGGCGCTCCATCAGGATGCCCTTGGCGCGCTCGGTGAGCGCCCGGCGGCCGAGGGCTCCCTCGAGCTTGTGGAACTCCGCGAAGCGGCGCAGCACGATGTCCACAGCGCTCTGCATCTCGCTTGGATCGCCGTCGGTCACGTAGGCGAAAATCCCGCGCTTCGCCGCCTCGTTCACGAAATCGGGGTCCTCCGACTCGAGGATCGCGATCACGGGGCATTTCGCCTCCTGCACGATGCGTGAGATCAGGTCGAGCGCGTGCTGCGAGCTGTCGCCGAGGCCGACAAGCGCGACGTCCGGCATGGTCTCGGCGGTTGCGGCCGCGACCTCGGAAACTTTGAGCTCGCGCGCGATCACCTCATGACCCATTGCCGCCACCAAGCCGGTGGTGGTCTGGAGTCGCTCCTTTCGCTCGTTGGCGATCAGGACGCGCAGCGGTTCAAGGACTTCTGAGCTCAAATACGGATCGGGTCGTTTCCTGCATTCTAATGCGATTTCGGTGGTACCCTGGACGTTGCCAGGTCCCCAGCCTCTCGGTCCTAGCGTCTCCGGCCTCAGCTCCCGGTCGGAAAAGCATGTCGGCCCCAGCCCCCGGCCGCCAATGCATCACGACGCAGGAAGGTGACCGGCATGGAAGCACGTCTCTCAGAGACCGAGCTACAGGAACTAGCCCCGTGCGTGCTGAGGCCGGCGCCGGCTCCCGCACCGAGCTTCGTGGTGGCTGTCAGGTGGACCGACGGCGGCATTCCGATGGTATCCGTGGCCGGTGAGCTCGACCTCGCGACCGCCGCTGCGCTCGAGCGGCCACTTCTCGGGTTGTGCGACGCCCCCACGGGTGCGGTCATCGTCGACCTGACCAGTTGCGCGTTCATCGACCTCAGGGGCCTTCACGTGCTGCTCAGGGCCCAGGAGGCCCTCGAGCGATCGAAGCAGCCGCTGGTACTGGTACTGCAGCAGCCGCTGTTGAGGATCCTCCAGGTCACGCGCGTTGACGCCCTCTTCCACGTCTGCTCGTCGCTCAGGGAAGCGATCGAAGCCTATGACGCCCGGGAGTAGCTGGCGAGCGCGCGAGTCCGAGAAGCAGATCCGCACCCGGGAACAGAATGAAACGGCGACCGGTGACTTCCGATGCGAGTGCGGCGACGGAGCCTGCACGACGTTGATCGCGCTCACTCCCCCCGAGTACGCGGCGGTGCGGGCCTACGCCACGCACTTCGCGATGGCTCCCAACCACGAGAACCCCGAGAGCGAGCAGGTGCTCGAGGAGCATCCGTTGTACGCGGTGGTGGAGACGGTGACCCCCGACGCGACGAGGCGGGCCCGCAGGAGCGACCCGTCCCAGAAGCGCAGGGAGCGCTGCTGGCAATGAGCGTCACCGCCGAGACGATTCCGATCGAGAACGAGACGGCCGAGCGCGTCGTGCGGGTGGTGGTCTTCGGCCTGCCGCCGGCGGCGCTCGTGGCGGCCGGCTGGATGGCGTGGGGCGGCGCGCTGAACTGGCACGACCTCGTGGTGCTCGGGCTCACCTACGCCCTCACGGGCCTGGGCATCACCGTCGGCTTCCACCGGCTCTTCACCCACCGCAGCTTCAAGACCTCGCGTGCAATGCGCGCAGTGCTGGCGGTACTGGGCTCGATGGCGGTCGAGGGCCCGGTGATCGAGTGGGTGTCGACCCACCGCAAGCACCACTCATATTCCGATCAGCCGGGCGACCCCCACAGCCCCCATCTGGACGAGCTGCCGGGATGGCGGGGGGCGCTACGCGGGCTCGGTCACGCGCACGTCGGCTGGATGTTCCGCGGCAAGGACATGGCCAACCCCGCGCGCTACGCGCGAGATCTGGTGGCCGATCGCGACCTTCGTTTCATCAGCCGCACGTTCCCGCTCTGGGTGGCCGTGGGGCTGGCGGTGCCGTTCGGGCTCGGGCTGGCGCTGACGGGCTCGTGGGTCGGCGGGCTGACGGGCCTACTGTGGGGCGGCGCCGTCCGCATCTTCCTGCTTCACCACGTGACCTTCAGCATCAACTCGCTGTGCCACTACTTCGGCCGGAGGCCGTTCTCGACCGATGACGAGTCGCGCAACCTCGCTTGGCTCGCCCCGCTCTCCTTCGGAGAGGCCTGGCACAACAACCACCACGCCTTTCCCACCTCCGCCGCCCATGGCCTGCGCCGCTGGCAGGTCGATCCCGGCGCCTGGCTGATCTCCTCGCTGGAGCGCTGCCACCTGGCCTGGGACGTGGTGCGGATCACACCGGAGCGCCAGCGAGCGCCCCGGGGGGTCGCTTAGTTCTTGTAGTAGACGAGCTTCTTGCCGGCCTTGGCCACGCGGCTGGTCACCAGCTGACCCGTGGTGGGGTTCTGCCACACCAGGCGCCAGCGGGCGCGGGCCGCGCCGGAACGGCTGATGTTGAGCTTGATGAACCCACGCCTGTTGGTGCGCTGGTTCTTCACCGACTTGAAGGCGCCGCCGCCGGACGAGACCTGGATCGAGACCTGCGTCGTGCCGCCTGAGAGCAGCCGATGCGGCCGCACCTCGCCGTACACCTCGACCGAGCGCGAGCTGCGCCGGGTGACCACGATCGGCACCTGGTACGCGTTGTACGACGGCTTCGTCCGGCCGTCGGTGAAGCGCAGGCCCATGTTGAACTGGATCAGCTCGGGCGGGTCTGTCAGCTCGAACTGGTTGACCGTCTTGATCCGCCGGTCGCCGTAGAAGAGCCGGTCGGCTTCGTTGATGTACTGCGCCTGCTTCGCCGGGGTGACGTTGGAGAACCGGTCCGGCGGACGGGTCTGGAATCCGAACTCGGTGAGGTAGACGCCCTTTCCGCCCGGGATGCGCTTACGCCGCGCGGCCTGGCTCATCAGCGTGTACAGACGCGGCATATGTGCCATGGGCAGAGCGCCCTTGCTGCGCGTGCGCTGGCGCGGAGTGCCGTTCCCGCCCTGGTTGTAGGGATGCACGGCGAAGCCGCCGATCTTGAGCTTCGCCACTCGGCCGGAGCAGCCTTGGAGCCGCGCGATCTTACCCTTGAGCGCCTTGCCCTTGCTGTCGATGCACAGCGCGGCGCGCAGGAACGGCAGCGGCGACCCGATCGCCGAGGTCTCGCCGAACAGCACGCGGTTGCGCCGGCCGGGGTCGTTTGCGCGCGATCGCCTTCTGACCGGAGATGAACATCTTGCGGTAAAGGGCCCCGGCGAAGTCGTACTTCGTCCGGCCGCTTCTGGCAAAGCGCGGCGTGAGCCAGGTCTTGCCGAGGTTGAACTCGTTCCCGATCGAGTAGTAGGCCACCTGGCCGGCATATCGCTTGGCCACGGCGGCCGCGAACTCGCCGAACTCGGCCGGGTTGGGCTTGTAAGTGCACGGCACCGAACGGCAGCGGCTGGGCTGCGACGAGGAGAAGAACGGCCCCGGGGTCGTGATCGTCATCAGGACCTGAATCCCGTTCGCGCGGGCGGCGCTCACGAGCCCGTCGACCGCCGACCAGTTGTACTGGGGCGAGCTCGGGTCTGACGTGACAAATCCGGCAGGCTTGGTGCGGTCCTCTGGGGTCCTGTAGACCTTGCCGTAGATCACGTTCGTGCGGAGGATGTCCACGCCGAGGCTGCGGATCTCGCGCATGATGTCGTTGGGGTTCTCGCCGGTCTGGCCAAACAGACGACGGTCCTCCTGCATCATCGAGAGCTGGCCGGAGCTCGCCGAGGCGGCGCTCGGAACGGCCAGAGCGGTGATGATCAGCGTCGCCACGCAGGCGATTAGCCCGAGGCGTCTTGTCGTCGTCGGCATGGATCCCTTCGGTCGTGTAGCGGTAGAACACACGTCAGCCGCGGCCAAGTTGCGGTCCAAGTGCTTCCCTGCCAGGCGGCTAACGATAGAACGGTTTGCGCAGGAACCTCTCCCGCACAGCGTTCCAAGCAGGTTTCTTCCCCCCGTCGTACGTGAGCAAACCCTTGTGGTGGCGAGTATTGGCGCCGGGGCCGTTCACAGCGCCGCCTCGCCAGCCGGGATAGATCTCGAACTCGCGCAACGTCCAGTGGATCGCGCCGTTCATGAACGGCAGTCGGTCCACGAGGTCGAGCGTGCGGGCCACATGCATCGTCTGGAAGCCGTAGCTGCCCTTCACGGCGGGGTCCTCGCCGGCCATGTCGGGCCGCCCCTCGGCGCCGAACTCGGTCATCACCAGCGCGGTGCCGGGATAGAGGTCGTGCATCTCACGTAGATAGGGCTCCAGCGTGTTGAAGTCCTCGACCCACGGATACCAGCCGAAGTACTGGTTGATGCCGAGCATGTCGAAGCGCTGGTAGACGAACTGCTCGCCAAAGCCGGGGCGGCCCTTGATGTCGAGCGATATCGGGATCGTCGGGTCGAGGTCGCGCGCGGCCTCCGCGGCGTCGATCAGGAAGCGCCGCGTCCAGGGCTTGCGATCGGGCGTGAACGTGAGCTCGTTGGCGACCGAGTGTGTGAGCACGGAGGGGTGGTTGCGGGCTGCCTTCACCGTGCGCAGCACCTGGGCGTGGGCGCGCCGGCGCTCGAGCGGGATCCGCATGAGGTTGGCGCCGTGATCGCGCTGCCAAACCGGGGCCTGGTTCCAGACGAGGATTCCGGCGCGGTCGAGCCGGCTCAGCATCGCCTCGCTCAGCACGTAGTGCGAGCGCGTGACGTTGGCGCCCAGCTCCTTGAGCTCGCGCACAGTGGCGTCCATCGCGGGGCCGCTGAGCGCGGCGCCGACGCCGGCGAAATCGTCGTGCACGGAGGCGCCGCGGATCTGAATGGGGCGGTTGTTGAGGTAGAGCTGTGAGCCCTTGACCTTCACCGAGCGCAGGCCGATCCGCTTGCGCTCGGTCTGCTGGATGCGCCCCTTGTAGCTCAGCGTCACGCGGGCGTCGTAGAGCTGCGGGCGGTCGGGCGACCAGAGCTTGGGCGCGGGCACGCGCATCTCGAGCTGCTGGCGCCGGCGGCCCTTGCGAGACGCGATCAGGGGGAACGTCTTGCGGGTCACGCGGCCGGTGGGGGACTTGAGCCGCACCGAGAGCTTCGGCTGGGTGAACGGCAGCCGGACCCGCTTCCGCTTGCCCTTCTTGACCCTCACGGTCTTGAACCGCGGCTTCTCCTTGGGCAGGCGCGAGATCAGCCCGTCCACCATCAGCCCGGCCTTGCAGCCGGTGGCGGGGCCGGTGCAGGTCACGTCGGAGAGGAGCCCGAGGTCGCTCATCGTCAGTCTGCCCTTGGGCACCAGCCACACGGGCCGCGTGATGCCGCCCCAGTTCCACCAGCCCTCGGGGAGCCGCGGGTCCTTGCGGCTGTCCACGTAGACCAGCAGCTCGTTCACCTTGCCGCGCTTGAGGCGCTTCGCGTTGAGCTGGAACGGGGTGTAGGGGTCGATGTTCACGCCCAGGCGGCGGCCGTTGAGCACCACGGTTGTGCGCCGCCGCGCCTGCTCGAAGCGGAGGATCCAGTTGAAGCGCTTGGTCTTGGGGGCGACGAAGCGCAGGCGGTAGACCTTCAGCTGGCCGCCGAAGAGCTTCGGCGCCACGGTGGCGTCGAACACGCTCGGCACGCGCGTCTTGGCGAACTCGCCGTTCTCGCGGATCTGCTGGGTGCGCACGCGGTTGGGGCTGGCGCCCTCGGTGCCCTCCTCGCTCTCGTCCGGCGGCGGCGGCTGCGGCGCGGGAGGCGAGGCGGCGGCCTCGCGGATCTCCCAGCCGCTCATCTTCGAGAGCTGGATCGGCTTCGGCGGCTTGACCGTCGCGGCGGAGGCCGCGACGGGCATGCAGAGGGCCGCGACAGCGGCGGTGAGTGTCAGAGCCAGACGCACTGAGGTGATGTAACCCAAACGGAGGCGATTCATACCGGCGATTCAAATTCTCGCCTCGTCATACTCAGGGTAGATGGATCCTTCGAGGAAGCGGAAGCTGCGCCTCGTTTTGGCGCTTTCGGTGGCGGTTCTGCTCGCCGGAGCCCTCGTCTACACCAGTTTCACGGCCTCCACGGAGGCCAGCACGCCGTCGGACGTGCTCAAGAATGCGGAGCCTGGGCGCTCCTATGAGCTCACCGGCAAGGTGAAGAAGGGCACGGTCGAGCGCGACGGGGACCGGCTTCGATTCGCCATTCGCGACCGCGACGGGTCCGCCTCGGTCCCGGTGGTCTACGAGGGCGTGGTGCCCGACCCGTTCCGCGAGGGCCGCGAGGTGATCGTCTCGGGCGAGCTGCGCAACGGCACGTTCGTGGCCGAGCGCGACTCGCTTGTCACGAAGTGCCCGTCGAAGTTCACCGAGGACAAGAAGAGCTCATAGATGGCGGGCGTAGGCTCCGCCTGCCTCTCGGTCGCGCTGCTCACGACGCTCTACGCCGCGGGCGCCTCGATCTACGGCGCGGTGAGCGGCAGGCGCGAGTTCGTGACCTCGGGGCGGCGGGCGATCTACTGCACGGCCGGCCTGCTGATCGCCGCCACGGCCGTTCTGCAGTCGGCCTTCCTGCGCACAGACCTCTCCTACAAGCTCGTGGCGGAGGGCTCCTCGAGCGACACCCCGACCTTCTACAAGGTCACCGCGATGTGGGCCACCCAGGACGGCTCGCTTCTGCTGTGGGCGCTGCTGATGTCGATCTTCGCGAGCGCGGTGCTGTTCCTCACCCGCCGCTCGCTGCGCGAGATCGCCCCCTGGGCGACCGCGGTGCTCGGCGTGATCGCGGGCTTCTTCCTGTTGCTGATGGTGGGCTGGGAGAACCCGTTCACCACCCTCGCCAACCCGCCGGCGGAGGGTGCGGGGCTGAACCCGCTGCTGCGCCACCCGGCGATGATGATCCACCCGCCCATGCTCTACACGGGCTATGTGGGCTTCTCGATCCCGTTCGCGTTCGCGATCGGGGCGCTCATCACACGGCACACGGGGGCCGACTGGATCCGAGCCACGCGGCGCTTCGCTCTCGTGGCCTGGACGTTCCTCGGCGCGGGCATCCTGCTCGGCGCGCTGTGGTCCTACTCCGAGCTCGGCTGGGGCGGCTACTGGGCGTGGGATCCGGTGGAGAACGCCTCGCTCATGCCCTGGCTGGTGGGCACCGCGTTCCTGCACTCGATCATGGTCCAGGAGAAGCGGGGGATGCTGAAGATCTGGAACGTGTCGCTGATCATCGCCACGTTCGTGCTCGCGCTGCTGGGTACTTTCCTGGTGCGCTCGGGCATCCTCGAGTCGATCCACGCCTTCGGCGCGTCCACGATCGGGGTGCAGTTCGTGGTGTTCATCGCGACCGTGATCCTCGGCTCCACCGCCCTCCTCATCTGGCGGCTCCCGGACCTCCGCAGCCAGGCGCGGCTCGACTCGCTGCTTTCGCGCGAGGCCTTCTTCCTGCTGAACAATCTGGTGCTGGTGGCGCTCTGCCTGGTGGTGTTCTGGGGCACCTTCTTCCCGCTGATCTCGGAGGCTGTCACCGGCACGGAGTCCAGCGTGGGGCCGCCCTGGTTCAACCGTGTGGTCACTCCGCTCGCGCTGGCGCTGGTGGCGCTGATGACGATCGGGCCGATGGTGGCCTGGCGGCGCATCACGCCCGAGCGGCTGCGCACGGGTGGCGGCGGCGCCGATCGGGTTTGCCGTGGCAGTCGGCCTGGTTCTCGCCCTCGCGACCAACGCGGCGGACAGCCTCCCCGCGCTGCTCATGTTCTGCCTCTCCGCGTTCGTGCTCGCGGTGGTGGTCCAGGAGTTCGTTCGCGGCGCCGGCGCGCGGCGGGTGATCGCGAAGGAGAGCTGGCCGCGCGCTTTCTCCCAGCTCGTGAGCCGCAACCGCCGCCGCTACGGCGGCTACGTGGTGCACGTGGGCATCGCCGTGCTCTTCCTCGGGGTGGCCGGGTCGTCGGCGTTCCAGCAGCAGCGCGACGTGCGCCTCGCCCCAGGTGACTCGTTCCGCACCGGCGACTACGAGGTGACCTACGTGCGCCCGACCGCGAAGCTCGGCGGCGACAGCGCCGGCACCGGCGCCCCGATCTCGTTCGGCGCCGTGCTCGCCGTCCGAAAGGGCGACGAGCGCTTCCTGCTCTCGCCCTCGCGCAACTACTACCCCACCCGCGACGCCTCCAAGGGCGCCATCGGGCGCTTCTTCGAGGGCGAGGCCACCAGCGAGGTGGATGTGCGCTGGGGGCTGCGCCGCGACCTCTGGGCGGCGGTACGGCCCGACATCGGCGCGCTCGACGGGCCGATCCGAGAGGCCAACGCCAAGTTCGGTGACAGCAACGGCGACGTGCAGGCGCTGATCATCGCCGCCATCGCCGATCGCTACAGCAAGGACCGCACCCAGACGGCCACGTTCCGCACGATCGTGTCGCCGCTGGTCTCCTGGATCTGGATCGGCGGAGCGATCGTGGTGCTCGGTGCGCTGATCGCGGCCTGGCCGTCGCCCGAGGCCCGGCTGCGCCGCGTGCGCTCACTGGCGGCCGCGCGGCTGGGCCGAGAGCTTTCCCGAGCCTAGGCTTCGCGCGTGGAATACGCCTTCGCGGCCCTCGTCCTGCTCTGCCTGGTCGCCCTCGTGGTGATCCGGCCGCTGATCCGAGGGGACGTCGCCGCCCCTGCCGATGAGGCGCGCCGCGCCGAGCTCGAAGCCGCGAAGGAGGCCAAGTACCGCGAGATCCGCGACGCCGAGCTCGACCTGCGCATGGGCAAGCTGTCGGAGGAGGATCACCGAACGGTCGACCGAGAGCTGCGCGCCGAGGCCGTGGCGATCCTCGCGCAGCTCGACGATTTGAATTAGCTGTCGATCTAGCGCCGTCCCGTTTGTCTAACCCGCGACCATCCCCAACAAGGAGGAAGCGATGAAGTACTTGCTGCTGATCCACCAGGGCACCACCCAACAGCCCGGCTCGACCGAGTGGGACGAGCTCTCGAAGGAGGAGCAGGGTGCGGTGTACGCCGACTACAAGGCGATCAACGAGACGCCGGGGGTGACCCCCGGCGAGCGGATGCAGCCGCCTGAGATGGCGACCACGGTGCGAGTCGAGGACGGCGAGACGCTCACCACCGACGGCCCGTTCGTGGAGATGAAGGAGGCGCTCGGCGGCTACCTGTTCTTCGAGGCCGACGACCTCGACGCCGCGATCGAGCTGGCCGCGCGGGTCCCGGCCGCGCGAATGGGCGGCGCGATCGAGGTGCGCCCGCTCGTCTGATGGCGACCGATGGGGGACATTCGCTGCGCGCTGCCAAGGCGGCGGATGTCCCCCGGCTCGCCGAGATCGTGCAGGCCGCCTACGAGCCCTACGTCGAGCGGATCGGCGGGAAGCCGAGGCCGATGACCGACGACTACGCCGAGGTCGTGCGCGGCCGCGAGGTGTTCGTGGTCGAGCGCGAGGACGAGATCGCCGGCCTGGTCGTGCTCGATGTGAGCGAGGACCGGTTCGAGCTCGACAACGTGGCGGTCGCCCCGGCGCACCGGGGGACCGGCGTCGGTCGCGCGCTCCTGATGCACGCCGAGGACGAGGCGCGCAGGCGCGGGTTCGACACGGTTCACCTCCTCACTCACGAGAAAATGACCGAGAACCTGGCGCTCTACGGCCGGATCGGCTACCTGGAGTACGACAGGCACCCGCCGGGCGAGGGGTACCTCGTCCTGATGCGCAAACAGCTCGGCTGACCGATGCTCGACCGCGCGTTCCGTGAGGAATGGGGCCGTGTGCTGTCGACGCTGATCGGCATCCTCGGCGACTTCGACCTCGCCGAGGAGGCCACCCAGGAGGCATTCGCGATCGCCGCGGAGCGCTGGCCCGCCGACGGCGAGCCGGACAACCCGCGCGCCTGGCTGATCACGACCGCCCGCAACCGAGCCATCAATCGGATCAAGCGCGAGCGGACGCTGGAGGACAAGAAGCGCCTGCTCGACGCCCCCGAGGCGCCGAGGGAGGACCCGATGGAGGAATCGCCGATCGCCGACGAGCGGCTCGAGCTGGTGTTCACGTGCTGCCACCCGGCGCTCGCCATGGAGGCCCAGGTGGCGCTCACCCTGCGCACGCTCGGCGGCCTCACAACCCCCGAGATCGCCCGCGCCTTCCTCGTGGAGGAGGCCACCATGGCCCAGCGGCTGGTGCGCGCGAAGCGCAAGATGAAGACGGCGGGGATCCCCTTCCGCGTGCCGCCCGAGCACCTGCTGGCCGACCGGCTCGCGGCTGTGCTGGCGGTGGTCTACCTGATCTTCAACGAGGGCTGGTCCGGTCGCGGCGACCTCGCGGCCGAGGCGATCTGGCTGGGCGGAGCGCTGGCCGAGCTGATGCCCGACGAGCCCGAGGTGCGCGGTCTGCTGGCGCTCATGCTTCTCCACGACTCACGGCGCGAGGCGCGCTTCGACGGGGGCGAGCTGGTGCTGCTGGCCGACCAGGACCGGTCGCTGTGGGACGGCGAGCAGATCGCGCGCGGGCGGGCGGAGCTCGACCGCGCCCTGGCGCTGCGCGGCCGGGGGCCGTACGTGGTGCAGGCCGCGATCGCCTCCCTGCATGCCGACGAGACGCGCGACTGGCCTCAGATCGCCGCCCTCTACGGCGAGCTGCACCGGCTCACGGGCTCATCCGTGGTCGAGCTCAACCGGGCCATCGCGGTAGCGGAGGCGGAGAGCCCCGAGGCCGGGCTGACGCATCCTGGACGGCCTGTCGCTCGACGACTACCGCTACCTGCACTCCACCCGCGCGGACCTGCTCCGCCGTCTCGGGCGCGGGGACGAAGCCGCGGCCGCCTACGCCCGCGCCCTGGAGCTGATCACCGATGACGCGGAGCGCCGGCTCATCGAGCGCCGGCTCGCCGAGCTTGGCTAACCTCCCCCGCGATGGAAGCGATCCTCAGCGGCGTTCAGATCATCCTGGCGGTGACCCTCATCGTCCTCGTGCTCCTGCACTCGGGCAAGGACACCGGCCTCTCGGGCGCGTTCGGCGTCGGCGGCGGCAGCGGCCCCCTCGGCGGCGGCTCGCTGGTGGAGCGCAACCTGAACCGCTGGACCGTCGCGTTTGCGCTGATGTTCGTGGCGAACATCATCGCCCTGCTGAAGATCTAGCCAAGGCCTCACCCAGGTAGAGTCCGCGGCCGCGTGGCGGGCTCTGGTTCACCCCTGCTTCTGTCCCTGCCGGTCGACGCACGACGGCTGGGCGAAGCACGCGGTGCGCTCGCCGACTGGTTGAGGCGCGGGGGTGTTCGGGGCGAGGATGTCGACGACGTCCTGATCGCCAGCAACGAGGCCTGCATGAATGCGGTGGAGCACTCCGGCGCGGAAGAGAGCACCAAGATCGACCTCTCGGCGCGCATCGATGGCGCCACGCTCAGGATCGAGGTGACCGATCGTGGGGAATGGCGAGAGCCCGTGTCCGGTGGCGACCGCGGCCATGGATTGGGGCTGATGCGCTCGCTGATGGACGAGGTGGAGATCGATCGTGAGGACGGCACCCGCGTGCGCATGCGGCGCGAGGTGGCGCTCGGGCCCTCGGCCGACCGGCAATCGGAGCCTGCGTCGGTCACGATCGACGAGGTCGGGGGTGTGAGCGTGGCGGTCCTCCAAGGCGAGGTCGATCTGGCCGCGGTCGGCCGGATCGGCGCCGAGCTCGAGCCGGTTGCGGGAGGACCCAAGCCGCTCGCGGTCGACCTGACCCACGTCTCCTACATCGACAGCGCCGGGGTGCATCTGATCTTCAAGCTCGCGCGCCGCCGCCAGGAGGCCGGGGGTGCCACGCGCTTCATCGCAGCGGACGGGGCGGTGCGCCGGGTGCTCGAGCTGACGGGTGTCGAGGCCACGCTCGGCCTGGACGGCAGCGTCGACCAGGCCCTGGCCCAGCTCTAACGAGGCAGCAGCGCCTCCACGCGGTTGCGCCCGGGGCGCAGCGCGGAGGGCGGGGTGAGGATGGCGAAGCGTTCGCGCCCGCCGATCACCGCGCTTCGCCCGGTGGCCACGATCACGCCGTTGACCGCCACCGCGACAGGACGCCCCCGCGCCCGGCCTCCCTCGACGGTGCCCGCCACGTTCACCGGCAGCACGCGCGCGCCGGGGTCGATCGCGGCGTAGCGCGCCGGTGAGTCGAGCACCGCGCGTGCGCCGGGCGCTCGCCGCACCCCCTTCGCCGCTCGGCCCGCGAGCGCTGGGCCGAGCTCGAACGGGCCGTTGCGAAGAACCCGCAGCCGCCGGCGCACCGCGGCCTCGCGCAGGCGCTCCAGCCGGCCGCGGTCGATCCTGAGCTCGGCGCCGTCCTCCTGGCGCAGCACCGTGAGCGTCCGGCGGCGCGGATGCGTCTGCGCCGCCACGCCGTCGGTGCGCCAGGGCACGCGCGCATCGAGGTGGCGCGCGATGGTGGGAAGCACGTCGGTGGTCTCGACGTCGGAGTCGTCGATCGCCCCGCGCCGCTGCCGCGGCGCCTTCACGAGCATCGGCACGGGCGCGATCTCGCCGATGTTCCGCTGGGTCACCACTCGCGACTCGTCTCCGGCGCGGAACGCCGCTCCGTGGTCGGCGACCACGACCAGCAGAGTCCGATCGAAGGTGCCGTTGGCCTTGAGCTTGGCGATCAGGCGGGAGAGCAGACGGTCGACGAAGCCCGTCTGGAGGAGGTGGCGCTGCCAGGCGGAGCTCGCGACCGTGGGATCCGTGGGCCAGCGACCGAACTCGTTTCGATCGAGGGCGGCGTCGCCGTTGTAGCGCCGCCCGTCGGGCAGATAGACCCAGGGCCGGTGGGGGAGCACGAGGTGGAGGTAGTTGAGCGTCGGCTCGCGCCCAGCCGGGAGCGTCTGGAGGAAGCGCTGGAAGCGCACGTCCTGGGTTGTGGTGAGAACGCGCCGTACGTCCCCGGCGATGGCCGGTCGCCGCGCGGCGCCCTCGGGTGGTCCCTCCACGTCGATCGCGTCGGACAGCCGCGAGCTAAGCCTCGGAGGCAGGGCGGGGACGCGGCGGATGGTCGCCGCGGTGAGCCCGCGGATGCGGCGTTGAAACGGCTCGCGCTCCTGGCGCGGGCAGGCGGTCCGGCAGATGTCGGTGAGCGCCTCGAACACGTCGAGGCGGTGGCTCGCGCCGAGCAGCGTGAACAGATTGTCCGGGTGCTCCGACGCGACCTGCAACGCCTCCGCGTTGGGGTGCCTGCCGGTGAGGATCGCGGGCACCGCGAGCTGGGTGTAGTCCGCGGGCGACGCCGCGTTTCGGTACCAGGTGGAGTCCCGCGCCAGCGCGGCGAACCCCGGGAGCCTGCGCGCGTCGATGCGGCCGCGTGCATCCATCAGGGAGGCCGTGGGCAGCTCGTCGAGCACCACGAGCACCACGCTGGTCTCGTTGGTCTCGACCTTCTGAGGCGTCGAGCCGCCGCCACCGAACGCGAACGAGCGGACCGGCGATGCGAACAGGAACAGCGAGAGCACCACGACCGGCGCGATCCCGAGCACGGTGGCGAACGATCGGACCACCTCCGCACGCGCGTAGGCCACGGCGGCACCCGCTCCGACGGCGGCGCCAATCGCGTAGGCCAACAGCGGGCGGACGCCGGGGTCCGCCTCGGTCACCGCCTGCCAAGCGATCAGCCCGACGAGCGCGGCGACGAAGACCAGGTGGACGCCGGCCCGCGCCCGCTCCCTGAGGAGGCCGGCGAGCGCCTCGAGCGCAAGCAGGATCAGCGGCGGGAGCACCACCATCCCGAGCGCGAACCACACGACGTCCAGCGGCGCCGCCCCGCGCTCGATCAGGAAGTCCGGCCCGTCGGCGAGCGGCTCGAAGTACTGCTGGGCGATCGCGAAGGAGCTCAGGCCGGCGAGGTGCAGCCCGTTGCGGGCCAGGCCCTCGTTTGGCATCGCGCAAGCTTATGCTCGCCCCATGCTGGATCTCGCCCGGGTCGAACGCGCCGTCGCCGACATCGACCCCGTCTTCCTCGACTCGCCCCAGTTTCTCGCCGAGGAACTGCGTGAGCCGCTCGGGTGCGACGTCTTCCTCAAGGTCGAGACCGTGAATCCGATCCGCAGCTTCAAGGGCCGCGGCACCGATTGGCTCGCGCGCGCGGGAGGAGAAGGGCCGCTGGCGTGCGCCTCGGCAGGCAACTTCGGCCAGGGGCTCGCCTACGCCGGGCGCACCAACGAGCGCGAGGTGCACGTCTTCGTGGCCGCCGATGCGAACCCGCTCAAGGTGGAGCGGATCCGGGCGCTGGGCGCGACGGTCACGGAGATCGACGGCGACTTCGACGACGCCCGCGAGGCGGTCGTCACCGCCTCCGCGGAGCAGGGCTGGCAGCTCGTGGTGGACGGCCTCGACACGGAGATCACGGAGGGCGCGGCGACGATGGCGGTGGAGCTGGGCGGCCTGCCCCGGCTCGACGCCGTGCTCGTGCCCGTGGGCAACGGCTCGCTCATCTGCGGCGTCGCCGCGTGGCTGAAGCACGTGAGCCCGGAGACCGAGGTGATCGCGGTGGGGCCGGAGGGCGCGCCGGCCATGGAGCGCGCGTGGCGTACCGGCGACACCTCGCCGGGCGACCCGACCGCCACGATCGCCGACGGCCTGGCGTCCCGGGTGCCGGTGCCCGAGGCGGTGGAGCTGATGCGGACGGTGGTGGACCGCTTCGTGCTGGTGGACGACGACGCGATGCTGCGCGCCGTACGGCTGCTGTACGAGCGCTGCGGGCTGATCACCGAGCCCTCGGGCGCGGCCGGCGTCGCGGCCGTGCTGGACCTGGGCGAGGAACTGCGCGGGCGTACGGTGGCGACCCCGCTGTGCGGCTCGAACGTCACACCCGACCTGCTGGCCCGGGCCCTCGAGGCATAAGCTCGCGGCGAATGGTTACCAGCGCGTCCGTCGTCCGCGAGCCCTCGGATCTCACACCCGAATGGCTGGGCGAAATCCTCGGCACCGACGTCGGCGAGCTCGACGTCGAGCGCATCGGCACCGGGCAGATGAGCCAGAACTACCGAGCCACGTGGGGCGAGGGCGAGTCCGTCGTGCTCAAGCTGGCCGCGCAGGATCCGGGCAGCCGCGCCACCGGCGTGGGCCTGGGCGCCTATCAGCGCGAGATCCGCTTCTACCGCGAGGTGGCCCCGCGCATCGGGGAGCCGCTGGCGGCCTGCCACGCCGCGCTCTACGAGGAGGACGAGGGCTGGTTCACACTCGTGCTCGAGGACGTCGCGCCCGCGCACCAGGGCGACCAGATCGCGGGGTGCTCGGTGGAGGAGGCGCGGCTGGCGATGCGCGAGCTGGCCCGGATCCACGCCCCCGTGCTGGGGGACCCCGCGCTGGCGGCCTCGGACTGGCTCAACCAGCCCTCGCCGCTGAACCAGGCCCTGCTGGCGCAGCTGCTGCCCGGCTTTCTCGAGCGCTACGACGACCGCGTGGCGCCCGAGCACCGCGAGCTGTGCGAGCGGATGACCGAGAGCCTCGACGGCTGGAGCGCCGACCGCCGTCCGCCATTGGGCCTCGCCCACGGCGACTACCGCATCGACAACATGCTGTTCGGCGAGGAGGGCGCCCAGCGGCCGCTCACGGTGGTCGACTGGCAGACCGTCTCCTACGGCCCGGCGATGATGGACGCCTCGTACTTCCTCGGCGCCGGGCTCACCGTCGAGGACCGGCGCGAGCACGAGGAGGAGCTGCTGCGCGAGTACCACTCGGCGTTGAAGGAGCTCGGCGCTCCACGGTTCGCGTGGGGCGAGTGCTGGGAGGGCTACCGCCACCAGGCGTTCCACGGCGTGGTGATGGCGGTGGCGGCGTCGATGCTGGTGGAACGGACGGACCGCGGCGACGACATGTTCATGACCAGCCTCGCGCGCCACGCCCAGCAGGCGATCGACCTCGACTCGGTCGCGCTGCTGCCCGACCCGGGGACCGGTCGCCCGCCGGCGCTGCGGCCCAACCCGGAGGACGAGGGTCGCCACCCCGCGGGGCCTGAGCAGTTCTGGAACGAGAGCTGGTACTTCGACGCCGTGGCCGAGGACGGGTCGGTGGGCGCCTACGTGCGCATGGGGCTCACCCCGAACCTCGGCGGGCTCTTCTACACGGCGTTCGTGTGCGGCCCCGACCGTCCGACGGTCGCGGTCGTGGAGTTCGAGGACCGAGCTACCGGAGGGCGACGCGCTCGACAGCGCTCGCGGCTCGATGGGCTGCGCCGCGCCGCTGGAGCGCTTCGAGGTCTCCTACGACGGCCCCGCGGCGTCCTACGAGGATCCCGCCGGGCTGCTGCGCCAGGAGGAGGGCGAGCCGACGGAGCTGTCGCTCGACCTGACCTGGGAGACGGCCGGCGAGCCCTACGCCTATCGCCTGGCCACCCGCTACGAGATCCCGTGCCGCGTGAGCGGGACCATCAGGGTGGGGGACGAGGAGCTCGAGCTGAAGGGCGTCGGGCAGCGCGACCACTCCTGGGGCACGCGCGACTGGTGGGCGATGGACTGGGTCTGGAGCGCGGGGCACCTGGACGACGGCACGCGCTTCCACGCGGTCGAGCTGCGGATCCCCGACCTGCCTCGGATGAGCGTGGGCTACATCCAGCCGCCCGACGGCGACCTGATCGAGCTCGACGAGGTGCGCGCCACCGAGGAGGTGCGCGACGACGGGCTGATCGATTCGGCCGCTCTGACGCTCGCGCCGGGCGATCTCCAGCTCGAGGTCGAGCCGCTGGCGTTCGGCCCGCTGCGCCTGGAGGCGCCCGACGGGCGGGTGTCGAGCTTCCCGCGCGCGATGTGCAGGGTGCGCGCCGCCGACGGGCGCGAGGGATTCGCGTGGCTGGAGTGGAACCGCAACCAGCCGTCGTGATCCGGGCGGCCGCACCGGACGAGGCCGTGGCGGCGCTGCCCGCCTACGAGTGGCTGTTCGCGCCGCCGGGCTCGGTTCCCGCGGGCTGGGACGAGGCCGCCGCCTCGAAGCGGCTGCGCGACGTCGCGGAGTCCGACCGCGCGGAACTGTTCCTGGCCTACGCGGGCGACGAGGTGGTGGGCCTCTGCTGCGTCTTCCTCGACATCCCCTCGGTCCGCTTCGGCCAGCGCGCGTGGGTGGAGGATCTCGCGGTCGATCCGGCACGACGCTCGCAGGGGACCGGCAAGGCGCTGCTGGACGCGGCGAAGGAGTGGGCACGCGAGCGCGGCGCGAGCCACCTGGAGCTCGACTCCGGGCTGGACCGCGCGGATGCCCACCGCTTCTACGAGCGCGAGGGGCCGAGCTGGGTGAGCAAGTGCTTCGCCTGGGAGCTCTAACGTAGAAAGCCATGCTTGTCGACCAGGCACCCTGGTACGCGATAGGCCCGGGCGTGGGGCTGGTGCTGGTGGGCATGCTCGCGTTCGTGAACGTGCGCATGGGCGTGCTCGGCGGGGTGACCGACTTCGTGGAGCGGGCCGGCGGCCGCTCGCAGGCCCTCGGCTGGAAGGGCTGGTTCCTGGTCGGCATCATCGCCGGCGGCCTGCTCTTCCGAGTGCTCGCCGGCGCGGCCACGACCGGCGGGGACAGACTATGGCTGGCTGTCGTCCGCGTTCGACGGGGCCGGCCTGCCGATCGCCCTCGTGCTGCTGTTCGCGGGCCTGCTGATCGGCTTCGGCGCCAAGCACGCCGGCGGCTGCACGTCGGGCAACGGTCTCAGCGGCGTGTCGTTCGGCTCTCCCGCGAGCGTCGTCGCCATGGGCACATTCATGGCCACCGCCATCGCCGCGAGCCTGGTGATCGAGGGGCTCGTATGACGAGCGCGAAGGCTGTCAGCGCCGGGTTCGGGGTGGTGTTCGGCTTCCTGCTCTCGTGGGGGCAGCTGACCGATCCCGCCGTGATCCAGGAGATGCTCAGGCTCGAGTCCGCCTACGTCTTCCTGGTGATGGGCTCCGGCATCGCGGTCGGCTTCACGGGCGTGCGGCTGCTCCGGCGCGCCAGCTTCCGAGCCGTGCTCAACGGAGAGCTCGTCTCCTGGCCGACCGAGCGCCCGCAGCCCCGCCATGTCGTCGGCAGCGTGCTCTTCGGCCTCGGCTGGGCGCTGTCGGATGCCTGCCCGGGCCCGATCGCCGCCCAGCTCGGGCAGGGGTCTCGGCTGGTCGGTGTTCACGGCCGCCGGCGTGGTGGGCGGTGTGGCGCTCTACCTGTGGCTGCAGACCGCGGACTCGCACGTCTCGCCCAGCGTGGGTCGCCTGGAGGCGAACACCCCCCGGCCGGGGGGTTAGCGCCTCCGCCGGTGTACGCGCGCCCGTCGGAGGGTTTGATGGTCGTATCGAGCTCGCTTCCTTCCGACCCGACGACCAGCCGTGCCTCGTTGCGGCATCCCTGGCGTGCCCGAGCTGCCTCGGGTCGGTCGACTGGGTCGTGGCGCCGGACTCGAACGCCCGCTGTCGCTGCCGGCATTGCGGGCACCGTCGCGCGGTCGGGCTCACCGAGTTCCAGGAGCTTCGGCTGCACCTGGACGGCGATCGCGTGCGCCTCGAGGCGTGACCTTCGTCGCCGGGCGGGGATAGAAGGTTCATGAGCGAGACGGCGCTCCGCGGCGAGCGCACCGAGGTGCTGGACATGATCGTCGCGCTCCTGTCCGAGCTCGACGCGGGGGCGGACCACGGCGCCCGCGCGTTCTACGACCGCCTCTGCGAGGCCCTCTGCCGGCTCACGACGATGCGCCGCGCGGGGCTCCTGCTCTACGACGAGTCCCGGCGGCTCGTGGTTCCGGTCGGCTCGCACGGCGTGCCGCGCGATCTGCTCGAACAGATCTACGGCACCCTCGAGGAGACCCCCATCGCCCAGCGCGCCCTCGCCGAGGACCGCGTGGTGGTGGCGTCGGATCCCGAGCTCGGGGTGCCCGGGCGCTACCAGCACTTCGCGGGCGTCACGACGCTCACCTGCACGCCCGTGTCGGCCGGCGGGCGCTGGCTGGGCATCCTGATCGCCGATCGTGGCGGTGGGCGCTTCGAAGTGAGCGACGACGAGCGCGACACGCTCTGGTCCCTGGGCAAGACGGCCGCCGTGGTGGCCAGCGCGCAGCTCGCCACAGACCGTTCGGCCCGGGCGCAGACTGCTCGAGGCGCGGATCGACCTCGCACGGGAGATCCACGAGCGCGTGATCCAGCGCCTGTGTGGCATCGCCTTGGTGCTGGGGTCGTCCGACCGCATCGAGGGCGAAGAGCTGGACCGCTGCGAGCGCGAGGTGGCGGCGACGCTGGAGGACCTCGGCTCGGCCCTGGCTCGGCCGCTCGACGCCGCAGCTCCCCACGCCCGACGGGGCCACGCTGCGGGAGGAGCTGGAACGGCTCGCGAGCCTCGACCGCGACCCCCGGCTGGAGGTGTCATGGGGGCTAGTCGGAGATCTTCCTGCCGACGCTCGACCCACTCGCCCGGGCGGTGCTCGCGCGAGGCGCTGCGAAACGCGGACAAGCACGCGCATCCCACGCGGACCACGGTCGTGGCCGACGACTCGGAAGGCACGTTCACCATGGAGATCCGGAACGACGGGATCGACGAGCCCCGACGAGCGCGGGGTCCGCGGCGCGGGGCTCGGCCTGCGGATCGCCGCGTTCGAGGCCCTGGAGTTGGGTGGGCTCGTGGAGCATGGAAGGGAAGGTGGGGAATGGCGGGTACGGCTCGTCGTACCGCTTCTGCAGTGACCACCGGTCGCGCGAGGCGCAGCATGCTCGTGGTCGACGACCACGACGTGGTCCAGTGGGGATTCCGCGTACTGCTCACCCGGCACGACTGGGTCGAGCGCTGCCTCTCTGCCGCCACGCCGGAGGAGGCAGTCGAGCTGGCCCGCAGCTACGAGCCCCACGTCGCGCTGGTGGACCTCTTCCTCGGCGACCGGTCGGGAGCCGACCTCTGCCACCTCATCACCGAAGCGTCGCCGCGCACGCGGATCCTGCTGATGTCCGGGGCGGGCTGGATCTCGCCTCAGGCGGCACGCGCCGCCGGCGCCGCGGGCTTCGTGCCCGAAGGACTGGAGCGGGCCGGAGCTGGCGGCCGCCGTCCAGAGGGTGGCCGACGGCGAGAGCGTCTTCGTGACCCAGCAGGACGGCCCGGAGCTGATGCTCACCGGTCGCGAGCGTGAGGTGCTGGCGCTCATGACGGATGGCTCGACCAACGCGGAGATCGGGGAGAGCCTGCACCTCTCCGCCCACACCGTGAAGGAGTACACGAGCTCGCTCTACCGCAAGCTCGAGGTGCGCAACCGCGCCGAGGCGGTGGCCCGGGCCGAACGGCTCGGCCTGGGTTCCTGACCCCCCCGGTCGGGGGCCCCCGACCGGGGGTGATCCGCGGCGAGCCCTGTTTCCCGGGCGCCTCGCCGGTGATGTTGGCCGGAGTGACCGAGCCATCCACAGCAGTCCTCTTCCCCGGCCAGGGCAGCCAGGCCCCCGGGATGCGCAGCCTCGTGGCGGACACCCGCCCGCGGCTGCTCGAGCTCGTGAGCGAGCAGGCGGGAGACGACCCGTTCGAGCGGATCGAGGAAGGCACGCGCTACCAGCAGCCGGCGATCTTCGCGGCCGCGCTCGCCGGGTGGGAGACCCTCGATGAACGCCCGGTGGCGCTCGCCGGGCACTCGCTGGGCGAGATCGCCGCGCTGGTCGCGGCGCGAGTCCCTGAGCGAGCAACACGGCGCGCGCCTCGTGGTGGCCCGCGGGCGGCTGATGGACGAGGCAGCCCGCGCGACCGCCGGCGGGATGCTGGTCGTGAAGGGCGGGCCGCTCGACGTGGCGCCGGCGCTCGCCGAGACGGGCATCGCGCTCGCCAACCACAACGCCCCGCGCCAGGTGGTGCTCTCCGGCTCCTCGAGCCAGGTTGCGGCAGCCGAAAGGGTGCTGGCGGACGCGGGTGTGCGCAGCCGCCGCCTTCCCGTCTCCGGCGCGTTTCACTCGCCGCTGATGCAGCCCGCGGTGGCGCGCTTCCGCGCCGTTGTGGATTCGGTCCGCTTCGCCGCGCCGCGGATCCCCGTGATCTCCTGCATCACGGCGGCGCCCCTGAAGCGGCCGGTGTCGGCCGTGGTGGCGGCGCTCACTCAACCGGTGCGCTGGGTCGACCTCATGCGCGCGCTGGGCGCGCTGGGCGTCGAGCGGTTCGTGGAGACCGGGCCGGGCACGGTCCTGACCGGACTGGCGAGGCAGAACGGTGCTTAGGGAGCAGGTCCAGAGCCCGGCGAGCCCGCCCCGCGTGGCTCACCGCGCGGCGGTGGCCGGCATAGGCATGGCCGTGCCCGCCGCCGTGCGCGACAACGCCTCCGTGGCCGCGCGGCTCGGCGTGGAGCCCGGCTGGATCGAAGGCCGCACCGGGGTTCGCGAGCGCCACGTCGCCACAGAGGGGGAGCGCCTGAGCGACCTCGCCGCGGCCGCCGGCGCCAAGGCGCTCGACCGTGCAGGCCTGGACGCGGACGCAGGTCGATCTCGTGATCGTGGCGACGACCACGGCCGATGAGCTGCTGCCCAACGCCGCGCCGCTCGTGACGGAGGCTCTTGGCGCCCACCGGGCCGGCGCCTTCGACCTGGGCTCCGCCTGCACCGGGTTCCTCTCCGCGCTCAGCATGGCCGCGGCCTGCGTCGACGCACGCCGCGCCGAGACGGTGCTCGTGATCGGCGCCGACCTGATGACGCCGCTCACCGACCCGGACGACCGCGCGACGGCCGCCCTGTTCGGCGACGGCGCCGGCGCGGCCGTCGTATCGGGTGCGGCCGGCGGCGGGGCCATCCGGCCCGCCGTGCTGGGCGCGGACGCCCGGTCCGGCGCGGCGCTCGTGCGGATCGAGCACGCCGACCGCCTGATCCGCATGGAGGGCCTCGAGACCTACCGGCACGCCGTGCGCCGCCTCTAGGAGGCGACCCTCGACGCGGTGGCGGCCGCGGGGATGACGCTCGCCGACATCGATCTCTTCACCTACCACCAGGCCAACAGCCGCATCCTGCGCGCCGTTGGCGAGCGGCTCGACCTCGACCCGGCGAAGGTCGTCGACTGCATCGGCACGTACGGCAACACGTCGGCCGCGACGATCCCGATCGCGCTGTGCGAGGCCGAGCGCGTCGGGCGGCTCGAGCCCGGCTCGCGCGTGCTGCTCGGCGCGTTCGGCGCGGGCTTCACGTGGGGCGCGATGGTCGTGGAGCTGGGAGCCGACCGTGTCTGAGCGCAGCCGCACTGGTGACCGGCGCCTCGCGCGGGATCGGCGCCGCGACCGCGCGCGCGCTCGCCGAGGCCGGCTGGGCCGTCGGGGTGAACTACCGCGGCGACGAGGAGGGCGCGGCGCGCACCGTCGCGGCGATCGAGGCTGCCGGCGGGCGTGCGGTGGCCGTCCAGGCGGACGTTGCCGACCCGGCGGCGGCCGGGCCGCTCGTCGACGAGATCGAGGCAGCGGCTCGGGCCGGTGCTGTGCCTCGTGAACAACGCCGGCATCCGCGCCGACGGGCTCTCCCCGCAACTCAGCGACGAGGACTGGGACGGCGTGGTCGAGACGAACCTCTCCGGCGCCTTCCGCCTGACCCGCCGCGTGATCGTGCCGATGATCCGCGCCCGCGAGGGGCGGATCGTGAACGTGGCCTCGATCGTCGGCCAGCGCGCGAACCCCGGCCAGGCGAACTACGCCGCCGCGAAGGGCGGGCTGATCGCCATCACAAAGACCGTGGCCGCCGAGGTGGCCCGCCGAGGGGTCACCGTGAACGCCGTCGCGCCCGGCCTGATCGAAACCGACATGACCGAGGACGTCGGCGAGGACCTCCTCGCGGCCGTTCCGGCGCGCCGCGCCGGGACGCCGGAGGACGTGGCCGCCTGCGTGCGCTTCCTCGCCTCCGACGCCGCTTCGTACGTGACCGGAACGACCCTGACCGTCGACGGCGGCCTGACCGCCTGAAAGGAGCACCAATGAGCACAACAGCCACCACCGAAGACATCGAGGGCCGCCTCACCGAGGCGCTGGTCGAGTTCGGCGCCGACCCCGGCGCCGTGAACCGCGACGCCGAGTTCGAGACGCTGGACGTGGACTCGCTCGACCTCGTGGAGATGGCCCAGATCGTGGAGGAGGAGTGGGGCGTGGAGATCAAGGGCGAGGACATGAAGGACCTCCGCACGTTCGGGCAGGCGATCGACCTCGTGGCGGCGCGGCTGTCGTGACCCGTCCCGTCGTCATCACGGGCGTGGGTGCGGTCACGCCGCTCGGCTCGGCGCGCGCGCCCTGATCGAGCGCTGGGCCGCGGGCGAATGCGGGATCGAGGACGGAGAGGGGCGCTGCCTCGACTTCGACCCGACCGCGCACATGGCCCGCAAGGCCGCGCGCCGCGCCGCCCGCTTCACCCAGCTCGGTCTCGCCGCGGCCGCGGAGGCGGTCGAGCAGGCCGGATGGAGCGACGGTCCGCCGGTGGAGCCCGAGCGCGCCGGCTGCGTGATCGGCACCGGCATCGGCGGCCTGCAGACGATCGAGGACCAGCACGACGTGCTGGCGGAGCGCGGCGCCGGCGCCGTGTCGCCGCTGGGCATCCCGATGCTCATGCCCAACGCCGTCGCGGGACAGGTGGCGATGGCTCACGGGCTCAAGGGCGAGTGCTACGGCACCGTCTCAGCCTGCGCGGCCGGTGCGCATGCGGTGGGCGCCGGCTACCGGATGGTCGCCCAGGGCGCCGCCGACGTGTGCGTGGTGGGCGGCGCCGAGAGCGCGATCAGCCCGCTCTCCACGGCAGCCTTCGGCGCGATGGCCGCCACCTCCCCGACCGGAATCTCGCGCCCGTTCGACGCGCGTCGCGACGGCTTCGTGATGGGCGAGGGCGCGGGCGTTCTCGTGCTGGAGGCGGAGTCGGCCGCGGCCGAGCGCGGCGCACAGGTGCTGGCGCGGATGCGCGGGTACGGCGCCACCAGCGACGCGTTCCACCTCACGGCTCCCGAGCCGAGCGGCGAGGGCGCGGCGCGTGCGATCGCGGCCGCGCTCGCCGACTCCGGGCTCGACGGGGCGGACGTGGACTACGTGAACGCCCACGGAACCTCGACCCCGCTCAACGACCGTTCGGAGACGGCCGCGCTCAAGGCCGCGCTGGGCAGCGGGCCGCCGAGGTGCCCGTGTCGAGCACGAAGTCCGCGATCGGGCACCTTCTCGGCGCCGCCGGCGCGGTGGAGGCCGTGGCCACCGTGCTCGCTCTGGGCAGGCGAATCGCGCCGCCGACCGTGGGCTGGGAGGAGCGCGAGGAGGGCCTCGACCTCGACTACGTGCCCGGCGAGGCGCGCCCACTCGCATCGAACGGCCACGGCCCGGTCGCGATCTCGAACTCGTTCGGCTTCGGGGGCCACAACGCGGTGTTGTGTCTGGAGGGCGTATGAGCACGCTCGCCCTTGTCCCACGCGAAGGCGAGCAGCTCGCGGGCGAGCTCACACCGCTGGAGCGGATTCTGCACCTCTGCGATCCCGGGTCGGTGAACGTCTTCCGGTCCGAGGTTGCCGGTGGCGGCCGTCGCAGCGAGCCCGGGGATGGGGTGGTGGCCGCCGCCGGCACCCGCGGCGGGCAGCCGGTGTTCGCCTACGCCCAGGACAGCCGCTTCGTCGGTGGCTCGCTCGGCGCGGCGCACGGCGAGTCGATCGTGAGGGTGCTGCGAATGGCGAGGGCGGCCCGCGCGCCCGTGGTCGGCTTCGTCGAGTCCGCCGGAGCGAGGGTGGACGAGGGAGTCGCGGCGCTGGCGGGGTACGGCCGCATCTTCCGCGAGCAGGTCCTGATGTCGGGAGAGTGCCCGCAGATCGCCGTCGTGACGGGCGTCTCGGCCGGCGGGGGCGCCTACTCCCCGGCGCTTGCCGACTTCGTCGTGATGACCGGTGAGTCACGGCTCTTCCTGACCGGTCCCGGCGTCGTGCGCGAGGTGATGGGGGAGGACGTCGGCATGGAGGCCCTCGGTGGCCCCGCCGTTCACTCCCGCAACGGCGTGGCCCACCTCGAGGCCCGCGACGACGTGGACGCGGTGAACCTCGCGGGCGACCTGCTCGATCACCTCCCGCCGCACTCCAGCGAGCCCTTCCTGCCGGCGGCCGCCCAGGATCCGCCGGTCACCGACATCGGCGCGATCGTCCCGCTCGTCGCGCGCAAGGTCTACGACGTCCGCGACGTGATCGCCGGCCTGGCGGACGGACCGGACACGATCGAGATCGCGCCGCGGTTCGCCCGCAACGTGGTCACGTCGCATCGGGCGCATCGACGGCCGGCCCGGTCGGCTTCATCGCCAACCAGCCGCACCATCTCGGCGGCGTGCTCGACGCGGCGAGCGCCCAGAAGGCGGCGCGATTCGTACGTACCTGCAACTCATTCGGACTGGCGCTGGTGGTGCTGGTGGACACCCCGGGGTTCCTCCCGGGGGTCCGCCAGGAACGCGACGGCGTGCTTCGCCACGGGGCCACGCTGCTGCACGCGTTCGCCGCCGCGGAGGTCCCGCGGATCACGGTGGTCCTGCGCAAGGCGTTCGGCGGCGGCTACATCGCCATGAACTCGCAGGCGCTCGGCGCCGACCTCGTGCTGGCCTGGCCCGACGCTCAGATCGGTGTCCTGGGCGCCAAGCAGGCGGTCGACCTCCTCCACCGCCGGGAGCTCGCGGGCGCTCCGGACCGCGGGCGCCGAAGCGCTGCGGCTCCAGGCCGCCTACACCGAGACCCATCTGGGGGCGAGGGTCGCGGCGCGCGACGGGCACGTCGACGAGATCGTCGAGCCGGGCAACACCCGCGACCGGCTGACCTGGGCGCTGCGGACGCTGGGCTGCGAGCGGCCGCTCGTGATCTCCGCCTACGCCGCCGTGGGCGACAGCTTCAGCGCCGGGATCCCGCGCCAGACCCCGTGGCCCGATCGAGTCGCGGCGCGCCTGTCGGAGCGCTCGCCCGGTCTGCGCTACCGGAACTTCGCGACGGCCGGCGTGACGAGCGCGAGGTGGCGGCGCACCAGCTCGGCCCCGCGCTGGCCCTCCGGCCCGATCTGATCTCCATGGTCTGCGGCGCGAACGACGTGATCCTGTCGGTGAAGCCCGACGAGGCGGAGTTCGCACGCACGCTCGCGGCGATGTTCGCCCGGATCGCCGCAGAGGCGCCGGCCGCGCGGGTGGTCACCGCGACCTACCCGCCGATCGTGCCGTCCGGGTGCGGTCCGCGCACGCGCGAGCGCGTGCGCGAAGGGTTCCTGAGGTTCAACGCGACCATCCGCCGCGCGTCGCAGGCACCACGGCGCCGTCTGCCTGGACTGGCAGGCCCACGAGGAGGTCGCCCAGCGGAACAACTACGCGCTGGACGGATTCCATCCCTCGGATCGCGGACACCGGCTCGCGGCCGAGGCGTTCCTGGCGGAGGTGGCATGAGCCAGGTCGTTCGAAAAGTGGTTCGACGAGCTCGCCCCCGGCGACGCGTTCGAGACGCAGGGCCGCACGATCACCGAGAGCGACGTCGTGCAGTTCGCCGCGCTCTCCGGTGACATGCACCCCCAGCACACCGACCGCCATTGGGCCGCCGAGGGCCCATTCGGCGAGCGCATCGCGCACGGGATGCTGGTGCTCTCCTACGCCTTCGCGCTGCTGGCGCTCGACCCCGAGCGCATCGTGGCGCTGCGCGGCATCGATCGGGCCGTGTTCAAACGCCCGGTCGCCCTCGGCGACACGATCGCCGTGACCGGGGCGGTGCGAGAGCTCGCCGAGCTCGATTCCGGCCACGGCCTGGTGACCACCGACGTGCGGGTGAACAACCACCGCGGCGAGCTCGTGGCGCGCGTGCGCCGTCAGCGTGGTGTGGCGCCGCTCGCCGAGTGAGGCTGAGACGTAGGCGAGGTCGCGGCCGACGCTCCCTTCGTCCCGATCCCGCTCTGATGCTCGCCGGCAAGCGACTCCTGATCACCGGCGTGGTCACCCGCCACAGCATCGCCTGGGCCGTGGCGGAACGCGCCCAGCAGGCTGGGGCGGAGGTCGTGCTGACCGGCTTCGGCCGCGGGCGGCGGCTCACCGAGCGCGCGGCCCGCGCTCTGCCCGAGCCGCCCGACGTGCTCGAGCTGGACGTGAACCAGCCCGCCGATATCGAGGCGGTGCACGACGAGCTCGAGAGCCGCTGGGGCGGCCTGGACGGGGTGCTTCACGCCATCGCCTTCGCCCCGCCCGACGCCCTCGGCGGCGCGTTCATCGACACGCCCGCCGACAGCGCCAGCCAGGCCTTCCTGACGAGCGCGTACTCGTTCAAGGCGCTCGCCGGCGGTCTTCGCCCGCTGCTCGCGCGCGAGCGAGGGGAGCGTGGTGGGGCTGGACTTCGACGCTTCGCGGGCCTGGCCCGGCTACGACTGGATGGGCGTGGCCAAGGCAGGGCTCGAGTCGGTCTCCCGCTACCTCGCCCGCGATCTCGGGCCCGACGGCATCCGCGTGAACCTGATCTCAGCGGGCCCGCTGGAGACCCCCGCCGCCGGCGGGATCCCGGGCTTCGACCAGCTCGCCGGGCGGTGGGCCGAACAGGCTCCTCTCGGCTGGGACTCGGGCGACGCCGGCGCGGTGGCCGGTGCGGCGTGCTTCCTCATGTCGGACTGGTGCACCGCCACGACCGGCGAGATCCTCCACGTCGACGGGGGCTACCACGCGATGGCCGCACCGATAGAACTCAGTGCATGACCGTTGACCGGGCGGTGCCCAACATCAAGTCCGACCGGCCCGCTGAGACGCGGGACTTCTTCGTCGACCTGCTCGGGTTCGAGGTGGCGATGGACCTGGACTGGGTCGTGACCGTGGCGTCGCCGGCCAACCCCTCGGCCCAGGTGACCATCATCGGGAATGACGACATGGCGGCGCCTGGCATCTCGGTGGGGGTGCCTGACGTCGATGCCGTCCACGCCAAGGCCGTGGAGCGAGGCCTGGAGATCGCCTACCCGCTCCGCGATGAGGAGTGGGGGGTCCGGCGGTTCATGCTGCGCGAGCCGAGCGGCACGATCGTCAACGTCGTCTCTCACCGCTCGGGCTGAGATTCAGGCCGCCGCGATCACCTCCACCTCTACGAGCCAGTCATCCGAGACCGTTTGGACGACGATCGCCGTCGTTGGAACGACGCGCCCGCCCAGCGCAGCCACGCGCGCAGCGCCGTTGGCGTCGGCGTCGGCGCCATCCCGCAGGTAGCTCGTCACGCGGACGATGTTGTCGACGGTCATCTCGGCCGAGGCGAGGATCACGCGGATGTTGGCCCACACCTGCTCGAGTTGCTCCTCCAGAGTCGCGGGCGGCACACCCGCGGTGTCGAGCCCCATGCTGCCGGCGACGAAGAGCAGCCGGGTGGGGTCGCGCACCTCCAGCGCGTGCACGTAGTCATCGGTGGGCGTGTAGACGCCCTCGGTCGGATTGTGGACGACGGATTGCATGCCGCCGCATGCTGCGGCGCGTGGCGCGCGGACGCAAGCCGGGAGCCTCCAATCGGCCCTTGCGCGCAATTATTCCGAGGCGATGGTGACGTTGGACGAGATCGATTGCGCGCTTCTGGCGGCACTGCAGGAGCGCGGTGATACCCCCAACGTCGAGTTGGCGCGCGGCGTGCAGCTCTCACCCGCCGCGACCTCGCGCCGGGTGCAGCGCCTACGCGCCGAGGGCGTCGTGGAGGCGATCCGAGCTGTCGTCCTGCCGGAGCAGGTGGGGCTGGCCGTGGAGGCCTACGTGCTGATCACGTTGGCCGAGCACTCTCCGGACGCCGACGCGCGCTTCGCTCGCGAGGTCGCCGCGATGCCGCACGTCCTGCGAGCCGACAGTGTTGCCGGTGCCGAGGACGCCCTCGTCCACGTTGCGGTCGCGACTCCGGCTGACCTGCAGCGCCTGATCCTCGCGCTCAAGCGCGCGGGCGCGTCCCGCGCCACCACGATGCTTCGCCTCCAATCGATCAAGCCACCCGCTGCGGTCCCGGCTCGATCGCAGCCAGGGGGCGCGGCGTAGGTCAGGAGATACCGGCGCGCACCGCGTGGACGGCTGCCTGGATGCGGTTGTCGAGCTGGAGCTTGGACAGGATGCTGGCGATGTGATTGGAGACGGTGTTCGCGCTGAGTGAGAGCTCGTGCCCGATCGCCTTGTTGCCGGCGCCGCTTGCCAGGCGGGTGTCGACGATCGCGATGAACGCGGCCTCGCTGTTTTGGTGTCCTCGCGTGCGTGTCACCCTGCGCGACCGCGTCGTCGTCGCCGGCGCACTGGAGCGCGCCGCTAGCGCTTGCGCGTTCGCGCACGCCGTCATCGCCGGGCTCGATGAACCTCCGTCCTGGTCGACCTACTTCGCGGGGAGCGAAGCGGCGAAGTCCGCCCCGGCATCGACCCAGCGCCCGAGCTCGGAGGCGTCGGTAATGCCAGCCGCGTCGACCGTGACGAAGCCGCGCATCGGGCGCCCGGTGAACTCCATCGGGCCGACGTGCTCCTCCGCCAGGGCGCGTTCTGCCTGCTCGGGATCGAGGCGGATCATGAGGTCCTCGCCGATCACTCCGCAGGCCATGTTGCCGTTGATCATCCAGGCCACGCCGCCGAACATCTTGCGCTCGCTGACGCCGCTGCGGCCACCGATGACGTCGCGGATTCGGTCCGCCAACTCTTCGGAGTACGCCATCGCGCCAAGCCTACCCCGGGGCGTCGGTGGCAAGACCGGCCCGGATACGCCGACGAGGCTCATCGCTCGGGCGCCGGCGCCGGTTCGTAAGCCTCGTGTAATCCCTTCGTGGGACGATCGCTCGATGGCGAGAACTGCGCTTCTCCTGGTCGGTGGCCTGCTTGCGCTCGCGGGCTGCGGGGACGACGACGACTCGAGCGCGCGGGACACAGCGCCGCCGAAGGAGGCGCGCCGCGACTGAGCCGGAGACCGCCACGAAGTCCGACGAGGCGACTCAAAAGGAAGGGGCGGCGGCGCCCGCCGGCAAGGGCGCGACCATCACCGTCGGCGACTCGGACTTCGGCTCGATGCTGTTCGACTCCAACCAGCAGGCGATCTACATCTTCGAGAAGGACCCGAAGGGCGCCACCGTCTGTTACGACGAGTGTGCGGAAGCCTGGCCACCGGTCTTCACCGAAGGGGAGCCGAAGGCGGGCAAGGGGGTGAAGGACTCGCTTGCTGGGAACCGTGAAGCGCCGCGATGGCCGGCTGCAGGTGACCTACGCGGGCAAACCGCTCTACTTCTACGCGCACGAGGAGCCCGGCGAGGTCCGCTGCCACAACGTGAACCTGAACGGCGGTCTCTGGTGGGTGATTGGGCCCGACGGGAAGAGGCGGCCGTGAGGCGCCTCGCGCTGGCCGCGCTGCTCGCCGCGCTCGGCAGCGGCGTCGCGGCTGCGCCCGCCATGGCCGCCGGCACCAAGATCAGCGCCCGCGGATCGGAGTTCGGCCAGATGCTGTGGGGCCCCAAGCGCCAGGCCGTCTACGTCTTTCAGCGCGACGGGCGCAAGCGGTCGCGCTGTTACGGGAAGTGCGCCGAGGCATGGCCGCCCGTCTTCACCAAGGGCAAGCCCCGCGCCGGTCGAGGCGTGAAGGAGTCGCTGCTCGGTACCACCCGCCGTCGCGGCGGCAGGCGGCAGGTGACCTACGCGGGCAGGCCGCTCTACTACTACGCGCACGAGGGAGCCGGCGAGGTGCTGTGCCACAACGTGCGCCTCAACGGCGGCCTCTGGTGGGTGGTCGGCCCTAGCGGGAAGCGCCGCCCGTGAGCCGCGCTATGTGCTCCGCGACCGCGGGCGCCTGGTCCTCCTGGAGGAAATGCTTGGCGGGCACGCTGTGGATCGCGTCGACCCCGGCGGCGCGGCGCGCGATCTCGCCGTGCACGGCGAGCTTCAGGGCCGGGTCCTTCGCCCCCCAGACGACCTGCACGGGAAAGCCGGCGTCGGCCAGCAGCCCCACGTAGAGCTCGCGCTTCTGGACCGTCCGTTCGAACCCGCGCATGATGCGCAGGAACGCGCGCCCGCCGTCGCCGCCGCGCAACAGGTCCACGTAGGCGTCGAGCTCCTCGTTCGGCACTGAACGGCGGTCCTCGACCCCCTGCAGCGCCATCAGCAACCTGAAGGCCGGCTTCGTGAGGGTCCGCAGGTAGACCTCGCCGATCCCGCGCCGCGCGAAGGGCTCCATCGACCACGGGCGCTTGAACGAGTCGACCTCGACCAGCGTGTTGAGCACCGTCAGCGAGGCGACGCGCTCGGGCATCGCCGCGGCCAGCTCGAACCCGACCGGTCCGCCGATGTCATGAACGACTAGGTGGAACCGCGCAAGCTCCAGGGCGTCGACGGCCGCGACGCAGAAACGGCCCAGTCCGGTCCAGCTGTAGTCGAAATCCTCGGGGCGGTCGGCGAGACCGAGCCCCGGGAGGTCGAAGGCGACTCCGCGCAGCCCGCGGTGGTCGAGCTCGGCGATCACCTTTCGGTAGAGGAAGCTGGACGCCGGCACGCCGTGGATGCAGACCACCGGCTCGCCCTCCCCCTGCTCGCGAACGAAGCTCTCGACCCCGCCGGCGCTGAACCTCCGGCCCGCCGTGCGGTGAATAGCGATGACCTCCCGGCTGGTCACGATCGCGAGGCTACCGGCTCGTGGTCAGCCGACAAGCCCGCGGGACCGTAGGTCCTGAAGGGCGGCGTCCCCACCCTCCTCCACGGCCTCGCGGGCGACCCATCGGGCGAGCACGGGGATGCCGTGGCCCAGCTCGACCTCGGCCTCGAAGCCGAGCAGCTTCCGCGCGAGCGCGGTGTCCGCGAAGCAGTGGCGAATGTCGCCGGCGCGGAACTCGCCGGTCAGCTCGGGCTCGAGGGTCGAGCCGAGCGCGCGCGCGAGCTCTCTCGCGAGTGTCGCGATCGTGACCCGCCGCCCGGTCGCGACGTTGATCGCGTGTCCCGGAGCGGCGGGGGCGTCCATCGCAGCGAGCGTCGCGCGGACGATGTCGGAGACGTGGACGAGGTCACGTAGCTGGCGACCGTCTTCGAAGACGGTCGGCCGCCGGCCGGCGATCAGGCGCGCGGCGAAGATCGCCGCGACGCCGGTGTAGGGGTTGCCCAGAGCCTGGCGCGGGCCGTACACGTTGAGGTATCGCAGCGCCACGGACTCGATTCCGTAGGCGGCGCCGAGCGTGAGCACGAGCTCTTCCTGGTCGCGCTTGGTGATCCCGTAGACGCTGACCGGCCGCAGCGGGGTCAGCTCGGTACACGCCGCGGGCGCCAGCTGCGCGGCGCAGATCGGGCATGTCGGCTCCCATGTGCGCCTTCGCAGCTGCTCGACGGGGCGTGGGCCCGGCACGACCCGGCCGTGGGTGGCGCAGTCGTAGGCGCCCTCGCCGTAGACCACCATCGATGATGCGGCCACCAGCCTTCGGATCCGGTCGCGGCGCGCGATCACCGCCTCGAGCAGCGTCGCCGTGCCGCCGCAGTTGACGTCGACGCTGCGGCGGACGTTGAACATCGACTCCCCGTTGCCGACGGCCCCGCCGAGGTGAAACACGCGGTTGACGCCCTCCAGCGCGCCATCTACGGCGTCGCGGTCGCGCAGGTCGCCGACGATCAGCTCGGCGCCGGCGGCGAGGTGGTCCGGCGCCGCCCCTCCGGGGTGGGCGAGCGGGTCGAGGTTGTCGAGCACCCGCACCCGGTCGCCGCGGGCGAGCAGCGCGTCGACGAGGTGGGAGCCCACGAACCCCGCGCCGCCGGTGACGAGGACCGTGCTCACCAGACTGTGAAGAAGAGGATCTCGACGGCCAGGGCCTGCGCCGCGAGCAGTCCGAGCACGAGTCCCAGCCGTCGCTCGGGCAGCTCGGCCGCCGCAGCCACGCACAGCAGCGGAACCAGGAAGAGGTAGATCCGCTCGGTCTCCGCCTTCGTGAAGCCCAGCACGGCGGAGAACCCGAGGATCGCGAACAGCGCGAGCGCGGGCTCACGGCGGGCGCCGAGCGCGCGCAGCGCGTACCACGTGATCGGCAGGCCGGCGGCGATCAGGAACGCTGCCGGCGAGCCGAGCACCCAGAACGCGTAGGGCCGGTTGGAGGCCACGCCCTCGCGGTAGACGCTCTCGGCCGCTCGCAGCGCGCCGACCGGGTCGAAGCCGCTGAGCGCGTAGAGGGCGACGTAGAACCCGGCGAGCGCGGCTGCGCAGGCCAGTGACTGGACGATCGCGCGGCGCAGCTCACCGCGCAGGATGCGCACGAGTGCCGCCCACGCCCCGATCGCGAGGTTCGCGTACGAGAAGAACGACGCGAGCGCGAGCGCGGGGGGACCGGCGTGTCGCAGTGGCCCGCGCGCGACCAGCGGGATCGCGGCGAGCATCGCGAAGGTGGCGAACAGTGCGTCGGCCGAGGTGGCGCCGTGCAGCACCGCCGACGGGGCGAAGACGTAGATCAGGGTCGCGATCCGCGCGCGGCCCTCGTCGAGCAGCTCGCGGGCGAGCACGTAGAGCAGCGGAATCGAGAGCGCGCCGATGCCGATCGTCAGAGCGGCCAGCCCCCCCGGCCGGCCCATCACTTCGTGAAAGCGATCCCCGCGCAGGTCGGGGTTCGTATAGTCGAACGTCGGGAGATCAGACTCGGCGACCTGTGCCACGCAGCAGAAGCTATCCGAGCGCGGCGTCCGCCGCCCGCTCGCCGATCGCGGCGCAGAATGCGTCGACGACAACCAGGTCGAACTGTGTGCCGGCGCAGCGGCGCACCTCTTCGAGCGCGACCTCCGGGCTCATGCGCGCCCGGTACGGGCGCCTCGACACCATCGCGTCGTACGCGTCGCAGACCGCGATGATCCGTGCTCCGAGCGGGATGTCGTCGCCGGCCAGCCCGTCGGGATGCCTGCCGGTGCCGTCGTAGCTTTCGTGACTGGCGCGCACCAGTCTCGCCGCCTCCTTCAGCGCGGGCGCGGCGGCCATGATGCGCGCGCCGATCACGGTGTGGGTGCGCATGAAGGCCCACTCCGACGCGTTCAGCGGCCCGGGCTTGTCGAGGATCGACTCCGGGATCGCCGCCTTGCCGATGTCGTGCAGCGAGGCCGCCTGGAGCAACGCGCCGCGGGCCTCGGGGCTCACGCCGATCAGCGTCGCGACCGGGTCGCAAAGGGCCATCACGTCGTGCATGTGGTTGCCGAGATCGGCCGAGCGCTCGGACAGGACCTGGAGCAGCGCGTCGGTCGCCTGCCGTCCCGCCGACGCGCGGCCGAGGTTCTTCTGCGCGTACATGCGGCGGTCGGCGAGCCGCATCGCGGTCGAGGAGTCGCTCACCTCCTCGTCGGGCAGCAGCACCCAGCCGCAGGAGGTGTTCACGGAGAAGATCTCGCCGCGCTCCGAGAGCGCGGCTGCCGCGCGGTCGACGATCGTCGCCGCGTCGGTCGCGGTCACGTGGGCGAGGACGCAGAACTCGTCGCCGCCCATCCGGTATGCGTGACCGCGCCCCGCGACCGCCTGCCTGAGCTGCTCGCCCAGGCGGCGCAGGAGCGTGTCCCCCGTGGGGTGGCCGTAGGTGTCGTTGTATGCCTTGAAGCCGTCGAGGTCGAACGCCGCGAGCAGCAGCGGGGTGCGCTCGCTCGCCACGGGCAGCATCGCCTCGAGGTCGCTCATCAGGCGACGGCGGTTGCCGATCCCGGTGAGCGGGTCCTGGTTGGCCAGTTCCTGAGCCGCGCGGCTCTCCTCGCTGAGCGCCTGGCGTTGAGCGCGAAGCGTCCCGACGAGGATCATCGCGAGGCCCGAGAGCGTCAGCCACAGCATCAGCCGGACCACGAGGTCGGCGGCGGTCGCCGAGGTCCAGCCTTCCTGGAGGAGCGGCAGCATCGCCGCGACCGCGATCGCGCCCAGATATGGCGCGACCCGCCGCGGGGGTGCACGGCCGCGGTTGACACCGCGAGGAACAGGTAGAGCTCCTCGTAGGCGGAGGCGCCCTCGCCGGCGAGGGCCTGGATCAGCACGAGCTCGGCGACCGCCACGTAGCTGCCGGCGAGCAGCCGGTTGAAACTCGACGGCGCTCGCGTGAGCCAGCGGACCCCGCGCGCGAGCGCGCTGGCGACGAGCGGAACCGCCACGATCCATCCGGCGGTCACGAAGCGCCCGGTCGGCGGCGCAAGCGGAAGCAGGACCGCCATCACGATGGCGCAGATGACCCATACCAGCCCGTTCAGCCGGCCGGCGTTGTCGAGGTCGTTCCCGGCGTAGGGGTCGGCGCGCCGCGCAAAGAGCGTGCGAATCACGTCCCACAAAGGCCGGGCGCCCTCTGCTTGGGGCATGTCGCATTGATCGGACGCTGGGCCCGAAAGGTGAAGTTTTCCGGTCAGCCGGCGAGGATCGCCGCCACGACGCGCTCGGCGTCGCGCAGGTCCTCGAGCACCGCATCGGCCCCCGCTGCCTCGAGCTCGTGTACGCCGAACTGGCCCGTCGCGACGCCCACCGCCCGGGCGCCGCCCTCCCGCGCCGCGGCCACGTCGAGCGGGGTGTCGCCGACCAGCACGGCGCTGGCCGGGTCGACCGCCACGCCGAGCTTGCGCGTGGCGCGGCCGCACGCGACCGCCACCAGCTCGGAGCGACGGCGATCGTCCGACCCGTACCCGCCGATGTCGAAGTCGACGAAGGCGTCGAGCCCGAACGCGGTGAGCTTCACCCGCGCGTTGGCCGTGATGTTCCCGGTGAGCAGTCCCTGGACGACGCCGGGCTCGCGCGTGAGCCGCGCGAGCGCCTCGCGTGCGCCCGGGTACGCTCGCCCGCGGCGGCGCAACTCGGGCTCGCGCGCCGCCATCGAGTGCTCGAGCGCCGCGCGGAACCGATCGAGCAGGCGGTCGTCCCACGCGACCCCGGAGCGATCGAGCAGGTCGGCGGCGATCTCGAGGTCCGTGCGGCCCGCGAAGGGGACGATCACGTCCGGCGGGCGCCCGACCACGCGCTCGAACGCCTCGACGAAGGTGTCGCGGCCGAGGGGCGCGGACTGCACGAGCGTCCCGTCGATGTCCCACAGGACTAGCGCGCGCAGGTTCAGGCGCCTGCCCCGTCCCAGTCACGGGACGGCGCCGCGCGGGCGTCGCGCGTCTCGGTCCACGCCTCGTAGGGGAGCTCGGGCCAGTCCTCGGGCATGGGCGCTGATTCTACGGAGGGTCAACCGCGGCGCCGCATCGCTGGCGGCACGGCTTGGGCTCCCCTAAGGTGGCTGGAGGGTCACTACAGGCAGGATCAACGGCGGGGATTGGCCAATGGCAAGGGGAAGGATCTGCGCGGCGGTAGTCGCAGCGCTCTCGTGCGCGTGCATGTCGCCGGCGCTCGCCCACGGCGCGACGATCGTCGTCGACGGTGATGACGGCATGCCCGACGACGCCGGGTGCGGCCTCGTCACGAACCCGTGCAACACGATCCAGGGCGGCGTCGACGCTGCCGGCCGAGCGGACACGGTGCGCGTCTTCCCAAGCTCGAGCCCCTACGCCGAGGCGGTCGTGATCTCGGTCGACGACCTCAAGCTCGTGGGCCCCCAGGAGAACGTCGCGGGTGAGACCCGGGGCGGCGCCGGGGACCTCTCCACGGAGGCCGTCGTGGACGCTCCCGACGACGCGCGCGCGGCGATCACCGTCGATGCCACCGGTGTGCGCATCGACGGCCTGCACTTCGCCGGCGGCACCGGCGGCGCCGAGGACGTCTTCGCCGCGGTCGAGTTCACGACGAGCCGCGGTGAGGTGCGCAACAGCGTGATCGTCGACCACGCCCCCGGCTTGAGGCTCGCGGGAGACCATCACCTCGTCTCGCGCAACCTGTTCATCCAGGACGCGAGAACCGACAGCGCATACGGCGTGATGGCCGACACGCCGCTCGCAGACCTCGCGATCCGGCAGAACCGCTTCGAGGGTCACGACGACGCGATCGTGCTCGACGGAGCCGCCCGCAAGAAGAGCGTCGAGATCCTCGACAACACGATCGTCGGCCTCGCCGGCGCCGGGCTCGCGATGGACCTCGCCGGCCTCGCGGTCGAGTCGAGCGTGCGCGGCAACACGATCTGGGGGACGCAGGAGGGGATCGCCGTTTCGGGAGCCGACGGCCTGCGCATCGACTCCAACAGGTTCTCAGCGACCGTCACGGGGATCTCTTTCGGAGCGACCGCCGAGCTGCCGGCCAGCCGGGACGTCTCGATCATCCGCAACCACCTGCTCGGCTTCGGGGACGCAGCCGTCGCGGACAGCGCCGCGATCGCGATCGCACGGGGCGTGCTGGGGGACGATCTCGTGGTCGTGGCGAACCGGTTCGCGCCCAGTACGCGGCCGTAGCGCCGGCGATCCTGGCCGCGGAGCAGGGCGACGGCAACGGCGTGCTCGCGGCCAACAACTGGTGGGCGTGCAGCGGCGGGCCCGGCGCTCCCGGCTGCGCCGTCACGGCGGGGCCGGGCATCGTCACAGCGCCGTGGCTGGTCCCTGCCGCCGCGGCGATCCCCGCCCACACGCCCGCTCCCGGCCGCTTGCGCCTCAGCACCGGCATCCAGCGCAACAGCGCGGGCCAGGACGTCGCCGAGGTGGCGCTCCTCGGCCCCCTGCCGTTCGTGTTCGAGAAGCTCTCGGGGCCGGGCATGCTCGGCCCGACCGAGTCGCCGGGCGGGGGAGCCGCGCAGTCCGCGATCGAATCCGCGCTGCCGGGCGTTTCCGTCCTGCGGGCGCTGCTCGACTCGGCCGTTGCCGGCATCGCGCTCGAGTTCACCGCTGTTCCCCCGGCGGCGGTCGTGCCGGCGGCGGTTGACGCCGCGCCTTGGCTGAGGAAGGTCCGTTTCGCGCCCAAGACGTTCGCGCGGGCCCGTGGGACGACGTTCCAATTCGAGCTGTCCGAGGCCGCAACCGTGCGGCTGGTGCTCAAGCGCATGACCAAGGCCTGCTCGGGGGGGACTGCGTCAAGCCAACCGGAAAGCCACGTGACGTCAAGTGCATACGAGCGCTGCAGGCAGGCACGCTCGTCGTGCCGGGCACGGCGGGCGCGAACCAGCGCCCGTTCGCCGCCCGGATCGGCAAGCGGCGGCTGGTCCCGGGCCGCTACCGCGTGACCGTGCGCGCGACGGACGCGGCGGGCAAGCTCTCGCCGCCGAAGCTCGCCTCGTTCATCGTGCTGCCGCGCGGGTAGCGCTCGCCCGTACTAGGCCGTCCTAACCCCGAGTTGTCACGACAACTCGCGCTGATCTGACCGTCGCCGCCATTCGGGCCCCCACATCCCGACCGAACGTCCCGGACTGCGTGCTCGAGGCGGTATCGCGGGACGTTCGGCCACGAGCTCTGGGTCGTGCTGACCTCGAGGGATCACCGCACGCGCGGGACTTCAAAGCGTTGCCATCGAACCCCGGGTGTCCGGGGTGCTTGGGGTTAGTCCGGACTAGTCGCCGGTTGTCGCGACGCCCACCGGGCAGGTGACGCCCGTGCCACCGATGCCGCAGTAGCCGTTCGGGTTCTTGCGCGAGGTACTGCTGGTGGTAGCCCTCGGCGCAGTAGAACGGGCCCGCCTGCGCAAGCTCGGTCGTGATCTCGCCGTGTCCGGCGGCGTCGAGGCGCTCTTGGTATCGCGCCCGCGACGCCTCCGCGGCCGCGCGCTGGGCGTCGTTCGCGTAGTAGACCGCGGAGCGATATTGCGTGCCCGCGTCGTTGCCCTGCCGCATGCCCTGGGTCGGGTCGTGGCCCTCCCAGAAGATCCGTAGCAACTCCTCGTAGCTCGTCTTCGCCGGGTCGAACGCGACCAGCACCGCCTCCGTGTGCCCGGTGCTGCCTAAGCACACCTGCTCGTTCGTGGGGTTCGGCGTGTAGCCGCCGGCGTAGCCGACAGCCGTGGTCCATACGCCGTCCGCCTCCCAGAAGAGGCGCTCGGCGCCCCCAGAAGCAGCCCATCCCGAAGACCGCCTGCTCGAGGTTGTCCGGGAAGGGCGGGGCGATCGGGTGGCCGAGCACGTCGTGGCGGCCGGGCACGGGCATCGCCTCGTCGCGCCCCGGCAGCGCGCGCTCGGGGTCGATCATCTTGGACTTGATGCGGCCGAGGATGAATGCCATGCGTAGATGGTAGTCCGGGGCAGAGCAGTTTCGTTACGTCCGCCCGCGATGGGAGGCTCGCGCCCTCGTCATCGACCGGGGAGGTACAGATGCAGGGTCTCGAGCGCTATGCACCGCTGACCGGCTTGTTGTTCGTCGCGCTGGCGATCGCCGCCGTGATCGTCGGGGGTGAGACGCCCGGCGCGAACGATCGCATCGGCGACGTGCTCGAGTACTGGCAGGACAACGATGAGCAGAACGTCGTGGCTTCCATCATCGCGGCGTACTCGGCGGTCGCGCTGATCTGGTTCGCGGGTGTGTGGCGCGCCACGCTGGCGGTGGGCGAGGGCGGCCCGGCACGGCTGGCCAACACCGCCTTCGCGGGGGCGATCGTGATGGCCCTCGGATGGTCGATGCTGATCGCCTTCAACTTCATGGCCGCCGAGACCGTCGGCGACGTCGCGCCGCAGGTCACGCAGACCCTCCGCCCTCCAGTCGGACTTCTTCTTCCCGCTGGCGATCGGCCTCTCGGTGTTCCTGCTGGCCAGCGGGCTCGCGATCGTGCGAGGCGCTTTGGCCCCAGCCTGGCCGGGTTGGATCGCAATCGTGCTGGGCGTGCTGGCCGTGACCCCGGCGGGCTTCCTCGCGTTACTCGCGGGCCTCATCTGGATCGCCGTGCTCAGCGTCATGGTGTTCAGGCGCGGCGGGGCGGGCGCACCGGGTCAGCTCGCGACGGAGCCGCTCCCGCCGCCCGACTGAGCCGCGCCCCGAGCCCGCACCACGGCGAAGATTCGCAATCCGCACCCGAGGGGTGGGTGCGGATTGCACACTTTGGGGGGTGGGGCGCCGCTGGGTGGTGGTGATCAGGCGAGCGCCGCGCGCGCCAGGTCTACGCCCTCGCGACGGAGGTCCGCAACGACGCGCTCTGGCTCGTCCGTGAGCTGCCGCCACGTGTAGCGCAGCACGGTGTAGCCGGCCGCCCGCAGGTCCAGGTCAGCGGCGGCGATCCTCCTCCATCGCCGCGGGCGTGCCGTGCGCCAGGCGGCTGTCGAGTTCGACAGCCACGCGCGCCGTGAACCAGACCGCGTCCACTGTCCAGCCCGCGACCTTCGCGTTGACATCGGGTGGGGTAAGGGAGTGGCGCTCGCAGAACAGCACGAACTTCTCTTCCAACCGGCTTCTCGTCCGGGCCAACTCGGGACGGTGGCAATCGAGCGCCGCGCGCAGCGCGGCGCTCCCCGGTCGGCCCCGGCCGAGGGTGGACTCCACCTCGTCGAGCGTCACGAGCCGCAGATACTCAGCCTCGGCGAGCGCGCGACGCAGCTCGTTGAATCGCAGCACCGCTGCGATGTCGAGCAGGGTCCGGGCCGGTGGGGTGACCGGAAAGCGATTGTGCCGGCGCCGCTCGAGGCCGGTGCGCGTGTGAACGCGAACGCCCGCGAGCGAGCGCCGCCGATAGGGAGCGCACACGTGCAAGCGCCGCGGCGTCGCACTCAGCAGGCCGAGCCACCAGGCCGCGGTCATGTGGCTCAGCGTCGCCCGGGGCCCGGCGTACAGCAAGGCGGCAGCCAGCTCGCCCTCCGTGGACAGGCAGCCATGACCGACGGCGAACACCCCCGGATGGATCCGGTGCAGCCGGCCCTCGTCGATCCATCGCGAGATCCCCCGCCCGTGAGCCCGATCGCCTCGAGCTGCCCCCGCTTCACGACGCCCGATTGGCGCTCGGCCAACTCGACGACCCGGACTTTGGCGCTTTGCACCCGAGGGGTGGGTGCGGATCGCAGAGGTCCGGGCATGTGTGGAGCATGCCCGGAACTCTGTGACACGTTGAGGCATGCGCGTCAAGGAGGCGCGAGAACTCCGAGCCGACGGCGCACGCGGGCCGCCTACTGCGGGTAGCGCCGGGGTCGGGCCGGTAGACCTTCTTCGCCTCCTCGGGCGTGTCGACCTTCGCCGCGCACGTGGGCTCGGCGGCCACGCTGTCCGTGTACACACCGCCGCCGCCCGGGCCGAAGTAGGCCTGGTACTCCGCCGGGAAGCCCGGAAGCGCGCGCAAGTTTGCGACCGGCACGCCGCCGGCGCGCGCGTTAAGGGGGCGGAGGCACCCTCCGAAACTTAAATCGAAAGGAAGATTTGTTGCAAAGAAATTATCAATAAATAGGATATATTTTTCGCCAGGATTTACATTTAATGCACGACAGAATTCTTGTCGAGGAACACGATTGCCGACAGAATCAACGGTCGAAGTATCGGCTAATCCCGTTACGCCATACTCTCCGCTTATGTTACATCTTAAAGGAGAGGTATTTTGAATGGGGCAATTAACGTTGGTCCCCATAGGGCAAAATCAAAATCTGCATTTGCAGCGCCAGGAGTGATCAAAAAAGTAAGAGTTCCCCCGGTTCTTATCGTAAAGTAATACCAGGAAGATTCATTCTCTTTAGGAGGGTTGCGGGAAAAGAGAAACAACCGGCATTTCCGAAATTTAAGTCTTGTATATTACCAGGGCCATTATTATTATCAGTAAAACTAGCTTTAGTACATATTGGTTTAGCAGTATTACAATCCTGATTACCGACTGGGGTTGCTATTTATTCGGAATACTTTACTTACGCTATCACCGGGGGCTGTACCTGCAAAAGTTTTTACTGTTGATGTAAAAGACAGACATGCAACCAGAAAAACAGAAAAACAAAAATAAGTGGGAAGTATTTTTTGGAATAAGTAAAAGTAACGGTTTTTCTTGGAAAATTTATACTTGTGATTTGTGCTAGGCCCATACGCGAGTACCTTCGCTGCAGTTACTGCAGATATCAATTTTAGAACGGGAGCTTAATACATTACTACGGAAGTGGCGAAAGCTTTCATTCTGCCAGATAGTGGAAAAGCTTTCATTTGATAAATTTCCCATTTTATGAGTGGCGTCTTTATCAAAACAACAAGGAACTAAAGCGCCATCCAGGGTGACTACGGTAGAGTGCCAGAGCTTCCAGCAGTGATTACTCATACTGCTTTTCAATTCGTACTTCCCGTTTTTCTTAAGCGATAGCCGGAGATATTTATCTATAGTAGGAATCAGCGCATTGCCGTTCTCATAATCATATACCTGGGCTGTTTTAAGACGTACTTGGTCGCCCAGCTCGTCCGCTAGTTTCTGCAGTTCATCGATCTGGTGTTCGTTAGGCCGTACCACCAGAAATTGAAAAATCAGATGCGGACGCTGGCTCTGCGCTTTACCACTTTACCACCTCACGCATAGGAGGACAGCCAGCACGCCGAGGTGTGGGCCGTCGTACCGAAGACCGGTTCCAGTGGCGGGGTCTCCTCCACGCACCGGCTGAAGACGTAGGGGCACCGCGGCGCGAACGGGCAGGCGCGGGGCGGGTTGATCAGGCTCGGCGGCGTCCCGAGAATGGGAGTCAGCCGCGTGATCGGCCCCTCGTGCTTCGGCATCGAGGCGAGCAGGCCCTCGGTGTATGGGTGGTGGTGGCGGTAGAAGAGCTCGCGCCGGGACGCGCGCTCCATCACCTGGCCGGCGTACATGACCACGATCTCGTCTGCCATCTCGGCGACCACGCCGAGGTCGTGGGTGATCAGGATGATCGCCGTCCCGAACTCCTCCTGGACCTTGCCCATCACCCTGAGCACCTGCGCCTGGACCGTGACGTCCAGCGCCGTGGTCGGCTCGTCGGCGATGAGCAGCGCCGGGTTCAGGGCCACCGCCATCGCAATCATCACGCGCTGGCGCATGCCACCCGAGAACTGGTGTGGGTAGTCGTCGACCCGGTCCTTGGCGTACGGGATCCCGACCAGGCCGAGAAGCTCGACCGCCCTCTGCCTTCGCCTTGGCCTTGGAGATCTTCCGGTCGTGAGCCCTGATCATCTCGATGATCTGCCAGCCCACGCTGTACGCCGGATGCAGGCTGGTCAGGGGATCCTGGAAGATCATGCCGATCTTCCGGCCACGGACGGCCCGCAGCTGTTGTTCGCTGGCCTGGAGCAGGTCCATGCCGTCGAACATCGCCGATCCCTCGATGTTGGCACCGCGGGTGAGCCCGGTGATCGTCTGTGTACAGACAGACTTTCCACTTCCGGACTCACCCACGATGCCGAGGGTCTTGCCGCGCTCGACCTCGAAGGAGACACCTCTTACGGCGTGGACGACACCGTCATCGGTGTTGAACGACACTCGGACATCGTCCACCTCGAGGAGAGCCATGATCGGCAGGCTATCCCCGTCAGTCCTGGTACGCCTTCTCGATCCAGACATTTGCCGGGTCGTAGTTCTGGAAGGCATCCATCGGGACGGCGTTGTGCAGGTGCTTCGCGTGGTAGTTCGCCGTCTTCGGGCTGGTGATCGGGTAGAACCCAGCGTCCTCCATGACCGACTTGTCGGCCTCGGCCCACAGCGCGTCGGACTCGTCGTCGGGAGCCTTGGCTGCCTGGTCGATGAGTGCGCTGGTCTTCGGGTTGTCGTAGAGCCCGAAGTTCGACCCGTTCGGCGCGAACGACGGGGGACCGTCGAACAGCGGCGAGAAGTAGGACAGCGCGGCATTGCCGTACCAGTCCGACCCCCAGCCGGCGATCGCGAGGTCGAAGACACCCGCGCGCGCCTTCGTCGGGTCCTGCAGGTACTTCGTGTAGAAGTCTGCGTTGCTCGCCGAGACGCCCTTGACCGTGATCCCGGCCTTTCCGAGGTCCTCCTGCAGCGTCTCGAAGGTCTTCGTGCTGCCGTTCGACTCGTTGCGGTAGAGCACCTTCAAGGTCGGCTTGCTGACACCGGCCTCCGACATCAGGCTCTTTGCCTTGTCGACGTCGTAGGGATACATGTCCTCCATGTCCTCCGAGCCCCTGATCGTGGGCGGAAGGACGTGGTTGAGCGGCGTGTTGAGCTCCTTGCCGCCCAGCACCTGGAGGATGTTGTCGCGGTTCGATCGCGTGGCTCAGGGCCTGCCGGAACTCCAGCTTGGACAGCGCCTTGTTGTTGTTCGGCGACCCGTAGTTGTAGACGATGTACGGGTTCGTCGAAGAGGTCTCCGCGATCGTCAGGTTCGGGTCCTTCTTCGCCTGCAGGCCGGGGACCTGCTGCGCGGTCGGGAAGGTGTCCCAAGCCATGTCGGCCGACTTGGTGTTCGTCTCCAGCTGCTGCTGGATGGCCGACTGGTCACCGGTCTCGTTGATCGAGATCTTGTCGACGTAGGCCTTGCGGACCGGGTCGGTCGAGGAGTCCCAGTCGGGGTTGCGGCTCAGCTCGATGGCCTTCGTCGGGTCGTACTTGTCGATCTTGTACGGACCGTCCGAGACCTGGTTCTTTCCGAGCTCGGCGCTACCTGGCATGTACTTCATCACCTCGACGGGAGCCGGCGAGAACGCTGCCAGCGCCAGCATGTCGGCGAAGTACGCCGCCGGCCGCACCAGCTTGATCACGATGGTGCTGTCGTCCTTGGCGACGACGCCCGGCAGCTCGTTGCTGTCGATGAACTTCGTGAGGTCGCGGGGTCGCGGCGGCGCCCAGCTTGGCGAAGTCACCGCAGAACTTCTCCATGCCCTCGATCAGGGTGGTGTAGTTCGTCGACCCACCGAACGGCTGGATCGGGTTGCAGGTGCGCTTCACGCCGCGGACGAAGTCGTCGGCAGTCACCGGGCGGGACGGCGAGGTGTTCCACTTGATGCCCGTCGCGCATCTTGATCGTGTAGGTCTTGCCGTCAGAGCTGATGCCACCGTTGTCGGTGGTCGGGATCTCCTCGGCCATGTCGGGGACGACCGTCGTGGTCTTGCCCTCCTCGGCAGGGAACGTGAACAGCTGCCGGGTGTACAGCCGGTTCAGCATGTAGCCGGCGGAGTAGTACGACGCGTTCGGGGTCGACGTAGTCGACGTCGCCGATGCCCAGCATGTTCAGGGTGCCGCCCTTGACGGGCTTGCCCGCATCTTCTCGCTGCTGGAGCCGCCGCCGCCTGATCCACAGGCCGTGGCCGTCAGCGCGATGGTCATGAGACCGGCTGCGAAAAGCGCCCCTCGGCGCTTGGGGGTGTTCATCCATGTCCTCCTCGGAAATGTCCGAACTCTGCAGGTCGGACCTCGATCACCATAGGGAGCGACGGCCGAAGGACTCAATCGTTGGCGCGGTTGAGGCACGTTCGTTACCGACATGCAACCATTTTTCGACGAAACGGACCCTCGGCGGACGAACCCGGCTACTTGCCTCGATCCGATGGAGCATCCTCGGCCGGGGCCGCGTCCACCCGGGCCTCCTTGCGCTGCTCTGCGGAGATGGGTGCGGGCGCCCCGGTGAGCGGGTCGAACCCGCCACCACTCTTCGGGAACGCGATCACCTCGCGGATCGAGTCCGCGCCACTGAGCAGTGCGCAGATCCGGTCCCAGCCGAAGGCGATGCCACCGTGCGGAGGGGCACCGAAGGCGAACGCGTCGAGCAGGAAGCCGAACTTCTCCTGGGCCGCCTCCTCGTCGAGCCCCATCAGCGCGAAGACGCGCTTCTGCACGTCGCTGCGATGGATCCGGATCGAGCCACCGCCGATCTCGTTGCCGTTGCAGACGATGTCGTAGGCCCAGGCCAGCGCGTTGCCGGGATCCTGGTCGAAGGTCTCGAGGTCCTTGGGGCTGGTGAAGGCGTGGTGCACCGCCGTCCACGCTCCGCCGCCCACCGCCACGTCGCCCGCTGCGGTTGCATCGGCCGAGGGCTCGAACAGGGGCGCGTCGACGACCCAGACGAAGCTCCAGGCGTCCTCGTCGATCAGGCCGCCGCGGCGGCCGATCTCGAGGCGAGCGGCACCCAGGAGCGCGCGGCTGCTCTTCACGGCACCGGCGGCGAAGAAGATGCAGTCGCCCGGCTCGGCGCCGACATGTGCTGCGATGCCGGCCCGCTCCTCGTCACTGATGTTCTTGGCGACGGGCCCGGTGAGCTCACCGTCCTCCTTGACCAGCAGGTAGGCGAGTCCGCGAGCGCCTCGCTGCTTGGCCCACTCCTGCCAGGCGTCGAGCTGCTTGCGCGGCTGGCCGGCTCCCCCGGGCATCACGACCGCGCCGACGTACGGCGACTGGAAGACCCGGAACGGGGTGTCCTTGAAGAACTCGGTGCACTCGACGAGCTCCAGGCCCATGCGCAGGTCGGGCTTGTCCGACCCGAACCGCGCCATCGCCTCGGCGTACGTCAGCCGCGGCAGCGGGGTGGGTACGTCGTACCCGATCAGCGACCACAGTGCGGTGAGGATCTCCTCGGTCAGAGCGATGACGTCGTCCTGCTCGACGAAGCTCATCTCGACGTCGAGCTGGGTGAACTCGGGCTGCCGGTCGGCGCGGAAGTCCTCGTCGCGGTAGCACCGGGCGATCTGGTAGTAGCGCTCCATCCCGGCGACCATCAGCAGCTGCTTGAACAGCTGCGGGCTCTGCGGGAGGGCGTACCAGCTGCCGGGCTGCAGCCGCGCCGGCACCAGGAAGTCGCGCGCACCCTCGGGGGTGGAGCGGGTCAGGGTCGGCGTCTCGATCTCCACGAAGTCGTGCCGGTCGAGCACGTCGCGGGCAGCCTTGTTGACCTTGCTGCGCAGCCGCAGCGCCGCGTTGGGGCCACTGCGTCGGAGGTCGAGGTAGCGGTGCTTGAGCCGCGCCTCCTCGCCGACCTCTACGTGGTCGTCGATCGGGAACGGGCAGCGCGGCAGCAGGGCTGAGCACCTCGACGTCGGTGGCGATGACCTCGATCTCGCCGGTGGGCAGGTTGGGGTTCTGGTTGCCCTCGGGGCGCAGGCTGACGGTGCCGGTGACCTTCAGGCAGTACTCGCTGCGCAGGTTGTGCGCGACGGCCTCGTCGCGGATGACGACCTGCACGAACCCGCTGGCCTCGCGCAGGTCGATGAACGCCACTCCCCCGTGGTCGCGGCGCCGGGCCACCCAGCCACTGAGGGTGACCTCGGTGTCGACGTGGCTCGGCCGCAGGCTGCCGGCGTCGTGGGTGCGGATCACGGTTGCTCCTGTTCGTTGCGTCGGACGGCCGGCCGGAGGTCCTCCACCGGCGGCGTCCAGGTGGTCAGGTCGACCGCGGTCTGCTCGCCACTGCGGATGTCCTTGATCTCGGCGGGCTCGCCGTCGGCACCCGGGAAGAGGACGTAGGGGATCCCCGGCGCTCGGCGTACCGGATCTGCTTGCCGAACTTCTGGGCTGCGGGCGCGACCTCGCAGGCGACCCCGTTACCGCGCAGCTGCTCGGCCAGGATGTCGCTGGCGGTCCGGTGCTCCTCGTCGACCACGGCCACGAGGACCGCGCTCGGGACCGACCGGTCCGCCTCGACGACGCCCTTGCCCAGCAACGGGACGAGCACCCGGCTCACGCCGAGCGAGATGCCGACGCCGGGGTACGTCGTACGCCCGTCGGTGGCGAGCGCGTCGTAGCGGCCACCCGAGCAGATCGAGCCCAGCCCGTCGTACCCGTGGAGACGGGTCTCGAAGACGGTGCCGGTGTAGTAGTCCAGGCCGCGCGCGATCTTCAGGTCGGCGACGATCTCACCCGGTCGGTCACGAGCGGCGCGCAGCCCTCCATCACGGCGGCGAGCTCGCGAGCCCCTCGTCCAGCAGCTCGTGCTGTACGCCGAGGGCGCGCACCTGCTCGACGAAGGAGCTGTCGCTGGTGCTGATCCGGGCGAGCGCCAGGCAGCTCTGCGCCTGTCGTGGCTCAAGCCGGCGTCCTCGACGAGCATCGCCCCGACCTGCTCCTCGGACAGCTTGTCGAGCTTGTCGACCGCCGCATCACCGCGTCGGCGTCGGCGATCCCGAGGCCGGCGTAGAAGCCCTGGATCAGCTTGCGGTTGTTGACCTGCAGCCGAAAGCCGGGCAGGAAGTCGAGCCGGCCCAGCGCGTCGAGCATCACCCGGGCGACCTCCACGTCGTGGTGGAAGGCGAGGGTGTCGCGACCGATCACGTCGATGTCGGCCTGGACGAACTCGCGGAAGCGGCCCTCCTGCGGACGCTCGCCGCGCCACACCTTCTGGATCTGGTAGCGACGGAACGGGAAGTCGAGCTTGCCTGCGTTCTCGAGCACGTAGCGGGCGAACGGCACGGTGAGGTCGAAGTGGAGACCGAGGGAGCTGCCCGAGTCGGCCTCGTCGTCCTCGGCGTGCAGCCGGCGCAGGACGTAGATCTCCTTGGAGGTCTCGCCCTTGCGCAGGAGCTGGTCCAGCGGCTCGACGGCGCGGGTCTCCACGTTGGCGAAGCCGTGCAGCTCGAAGGTGCGGGCCAGTCGCTCGATGACCTGTTGCTCGACGTACCTCTGCGCGGGCAGCAGCTCGGGGAACCCGCTGAGCGGGGTGGGCTTGCTCATGTCAGAGTCCTCGGGTACCGGGCGGGGTGCGGCCTCATCTCGTCCTCGACCAGGTCGAGCAGGAACGGGTTGGTGGCCCGCTCGCGGGCGATGCTGGTCTGCTCACCGTGGCCGGGGAGTACGACGATGTCGTCGCGCAGCGTGAGCACCTTGTCGCCAGGCTGCGCAGCATCGTCGGGTGGTCACCGCCGGGAAGGTCGGTGCGGCCGATCGAGCCGGCGAAGAGCAGGTCCCCGGAGAACATCACCTCGCAGACGTCTCGGCCCCGTACGGCGTACGGAAGGTCACCGAGCCCTCGGTGTGCCCGGGCGTGTGGTCGACGAGGAAGCTCAGCCCCGCCAGCTCGATGGCCTGGGGGTCGGTGAGCTCCTCGACCCGGTCGGGCTCGGCGAACTGTACTTGCCACCGAGCAGCATCGCGCTGGTCTCGGCGCGACATGCCGGCCATCGGGTCATGAGCAGGTGCCGGTCGCGGGGTGGATCCACGCCGTCGCGTCGTACGTGCCGGAACCGGGGCCACGCACCACATGTGGTCGACATGGCCGTGCGTGACGTAGCACTGCGACGGGCTTGAGGTTGTGCTCGCGGACGACCTGCGGCAACTCCGTCCGCGGCGGCCTTGCCGGGGTCGATCACGACGCACTCCCGTGCCGGGGCCGGTTGCCGCGACCAGCAGTTGGTGCCCCACGGTCCGGCCGGGAAGCCTGCGATCAGCACGGTTTCGTCTCCTGCATGGGGGGTGTGGTTCTGGGTCGGGATCGGGGCCAGCCTACTGGCCCCGGATGGGTCACCTGCGCATGCGTACGATGAGGCCACGCTCGAACGCATGACCCGGACGAACGCGAAGCAGGTGTAGCAACGTGACCGCGCAGGGCAACTCTCTGGGCAACTCTCCCGTCGAGGGTGGGCACAGCGATCCAGGCGCTGCGGAGGCGACCCCGGTGGACAGCCCGGCGCCCAAGCCGACGCCCAGGCCGGCGCCCAAGCCGACGCCCAGGCCGACGCCCAGGCCGGCGCCCAGCGCCGTACCCAGCCCGCCGGCCAAGCGGGTGGAGTCGCGCGCCG
>CAWGUV010000008.1:0-87009 GCA_963825775.1 uncultured Thermoleophilaceae bacterium
CGACTCGCCGACGATCCGCGTCCACGCGGCATCCATTGAACCAGCGGTGCGCTCCAGCGTGCGGCGCGGCGAGTCCGTGTAACAGAACGCGCAGCGCAAGTTGCAGTGATAGGTCAGTTCGAGCTTGGCCACCGTGGGTCGCTCGGCCACCGGCTCCGGCGCGTCGCGCCGCGCCCGCCGAACCCGGCTCGCGCCATAGTTCCGAGCGGCGCGGGCGGAGGCACGGAGGATCGAGTCCACGGCGCTCGATCCTATGTACTCATCTGCCGCGAAGCTCGCGGAGGATCGCCTGGATGTCGGCGACGGGCCCCAGGCGCTCGAGCTTGTCGGGGTTGACGATCGAGCGGATGCCTTGGATCTGGCCGTCGGCGACGTCGAGGACCCACAACGCGAACAGCTCGCCGCTCGAGGTCTCGACCAGCGCGCCGGGCTGGCGATTCAGCTCGACGAAGCGAAGCCGCGCCCCGCTGACGCGGCCGAGCGTGCGCATCCAGTTGATCAGGGTGCCCGCGACCCGGCGACGGCCGTGCAGGGAGCGCGCCAGCGCCGGCGCCTTGCCGCCGCCGTCGCCGTGGAGGACGACGTCCTCGGAGAGCAGGGCCTCGAGCTCTGAGAGCTCGCCGCCCTCGGCGGCGGCGTAGAAGCGCCGCGCCAGCTCCTCAGCTTGCTTTCGGTCGGCCTCGAATCGCGGCCGGCCGCTCTCGACGTGCTTTCGAGCCCGCGAGGCGAGCTGCCGCGCGTTCGTCTCGCTGGTCTCGACCAGCTTGGCGATCTCGTCGTAGCCGTAACCGAACACGTCGTGGAGGAGAAGCGCCGCCCGCTGCTCGGGCGACAGGCTCTCGAGCAGGTGGAGGAACGCGAGTGAAAGCGAGTCCGCCATCTCCGCCCTCCCCGCCGGGTCGTCGTCGGGGTCGGTGAGCAGAGGCTCCGGTATCCACTCGCCCGTGTAGGTCTCCCGCCTCGCTCGCGCCGATCGGAGCTCGTCGATCGCGAGCCGGCTCGTGACCGTGCCGAGGTAGGCCCGCGGCGAAGCGATCTGCTCGCCTCCTTCGAGCGCGCGGTCGAGGCGGAGGAGCGCCTCCTGGACGACATCCTCCGCCTCGGTGACGCTGCCGAGCATCCGATAGGCGATTGCAAACGACGCCGGACGCAGCTCCTCGAGGAGTCGTTCCCGATCGCTCATCAACCCGATACGACGCTCCCGCGCCAAGTCGGGTGCGCCGGCGCCCAGCCCAGCTCGCGCTTCGCCTTGGTGTTCAAGGACCCGCGGCCCTCGGTCATCATCGTGACGACCGCCGGGCCCGCGAGCAGGCGCGCGAGCCAGCGGGGGACGCGGCGCGGGGGGCGTACGCCCAGCTCGGAGCTGACTGCGGGGAGCAGCTCCTTGGCCGGGGCGGGATCGTCATCCACGACGTTGTAGATACCCCGGCGGCCGCGTTCCAGCGCACGGACGGTGGCGTCGGCGGCGTCGGCCACATGTATCAGTGACATGATCCCTTCGCCGCCGCCGATCACCGGGAAGAGCCGCCGGCGGATCGCCTCGAGCTGCTCGCCGCCGGGGGCGAACGAGGTACCGGGGCCGTAGAAGCCGCCGTAGCGGAGGACGATGCCCTCCGTCCACTCGGCGCCGGTGACGGCCTGCTCGAGGTGGCGGATCCCCTCCACGACGGACCGGAACGCAGCGGGGGGGTCGGGGTCGAGCGGCCACTGCTCGTCCTTCAGCGGTCCACCCTCGCGGGCGGGCCACCCCGCATAGCTCTGGGCGAGGAAGCGGCGCACGCCGGCCGCCTGCGCGGCCGCGAGCAGGTGGTCCGTTCCCTCGGTCCGAAGCCGGTTCGTCAGCTCGAATGTCCGGTCCATGTGTTTCAGGTCCACCCCGCCGCCCAACGCGGTGAGCTGATGAATGATCGCGTCGGGTCCGGAGCTCGCGACCGCCTCGGCAACCGCGTCCGGGTCGAGCGCGTCGGCGACCACCGGATTGGCGCCCATCTCCGCGACCAGCTCCCGCTTCGCTTCGCTCCGGGTCATCCCGTCAACCTCATGTCCGGCTTCGATCAGGGCCGGGACAAGCTGCCTCCCGATCGCGCCCGTCGCTCCGGCTACCAGGACCTTCATCGTTGCTCCCTTCGTGGCTTACAAAGGTGAGACGAGGTAGCGCCGCCGGCTGTGACAGCGCCGAGAGCCAGATGCGTCATCGGGGTAGGAGGCATTGCAACCGGAGCAGGCGCGGCGTAGGGTGACCTCCGGAGGCAGGGTGTCACTGATCAGGCATAGCTGGGGGAAGATCGCGACCCTGGTGGTTGGAGTTGTCGCTGCCGTGCTCGTGGCCGCCTTCAGCCCGGCCACCTCCTCGGCGGCCCCCATCGCCTGCAGCAACGCGGCGCTGATCGCAGCCATCGAGACGGCGAACGCCAACGCAGGGGCCGACACGATCGAGCTGCCGGCGGCCTGTGTCTACACGTTTACGACACCGTACGTATTGATTCCCTACAACCACTGGTACGGGCCCTCGGCCCTGCCCGCCATCGCCTCGGACATCACGATCCAGGGCAACGGCTCGACCATCGAACGTGATGGGTCAGCGCCGCCCTTCCGGCTGCTGTTCGTCGGCGCTGATCCCCTGGACTCGGACACGTTCGGCTATGCGACCCCCGGGGCGGGCAGCCTGACCATCCAGGACCTGACGCTGAGCGGCGGCCTCGCGAAGGGCGGCAACGCGACCGGTGGCGGCGGCGGCGCCGGGATGGGTGGAGCGATCTTCAGCCAGGGCGAGGTCAGCCTGGTGCGGACTACCCTCGACGACAACACCGCGCAAGGGGGCAACGGCGGCGGCGGCACCACCGGCGGCGGTGGAATCTTTGCCGATGCCACGGGCCCTGGCGGCGGCGGGTTCGGGCTTGCGGGAGCGTTCGGCGGCGGCAGCGGTGGAGGGGTGGGCGGCGCCGCGGGCGGCGGCGGCGGCGGGTTCCGAGACACCGACGACGGCGCATCGGGGCCGGTCACTGGAGCAGGCGGCGTCGGCGGCGGGCCGGCGACCGCCACCGGCGGCACCGGTGGCCTTGGGGGAGTCGGTGGGAACGGCGCCGGCGGTGGTGGCCTCGGTACTGGGGCGAACCCGGGCGGCGCCGGCGGCGGCTTCGGCGGCGGCGGTAGCAGTGCCAACACTCTTGGTGGCGGCGGTGGTGGCGGGGTTGGTGGCGGTGGCGGCCTCGGCGGTGGCGGTGGCGGCTTCGGCGGCGGCGGCGGCTTCGGATTCGGGAACGCGGGCTTTGCGACTGGCGGCCAGGGCGGTTTCGGCGGCGGCGGCGGCGGCGCAAGTTTCACCGCGGGCGGCGCGGGCGGCTTCGGCGGTGCTGCAGGCCAGTTTTCGCCGTTTGCCTTTGGCGGCGGTGGCGCCGGCATGGGCGGCGCGATCTTCAACCACCAGGGCAGCCTCAGCATCGTAAACTCGACCCTGTCCGACAACACCGCCGACGGTGGATTCGGCCCTGAGGGGGCCGGGGGTCAAGGGCTGGGGGGCGCGATCTTCAACCTGAACGGTCAGGCGAGCCTCGACTCGGCGACGCTCGCGTCCAACAAGATGATCGGACCTGCCGGTTCGGGTGGCGCGCTCTACAACCTCGGATATCTCGCGAGCGATGACGGTGACCCCGGTGGCCACTCCTACACTGCCCAGGCTACGCTCACGAACTCGATCCTCGCCGACTCGACGGGTGGGCCCGACGTCGTCACGAACGCCCCTCCCACCGTGGCCGGCGCGAACACGGTCGCTGCCAACGTGAGCGCCGCTTTGAGCAACCTGATCGAATCACGCTCGGTCTTGATGCCGGCGACCTTCACGGGCAGCCCGGAGACAGCGGATCCCGGCCTGGGCCCGCTCGCCGACAACGACGGCCCGACGTTCACCCACGCGATCGATAACACCAGTCCGGCGTTCAACGCCGGGGTCACAGGCCTCGTCACCGACCAGCGTGGCGTGGGGCGGCCACAGGGTGCCGCCGATGACATGGGCGCCTTCGAGCTCGAGGTGGCGGGCAATCCGCCTCCTGGGCCCGGTGGTACCGGCGGCGGTCCCGGCACCGGGGGGCCCACTGGCGGAGGCACGACCGTGAAGCCCGGCCCGTACACCGGACCGCGCAAGCGGGTGAAGGGGAAGATCGGAGCCACCACCGCCAGCTACACGCTGCCCAGGAACTGCGTGCGAGCCGGCGCCACCTTCGCCGTCCGGATCAAGACCTCGACGCCGAGGCGACGCAGGCGCGCGCGGGCGCGGCTCACGAGCGTCACGTTCAAGCTGGGCGCGAAAACCATCAAGCGCGATCGCAGGAAGCCCTTCAGCGTTACGGTTCGCACCGCCGGCCTCGCGACGGGCAGATCGCACACGCTGCGCGCGGGGATCAGGGCCCGAGTGGCGCGTGGCAAGGGCAAGCGGCCTGCGACGCGGCGAAAGACGCTCAGGGGGAGCTTCAGGATCTGCTGACGTCCAGGTCTGAGCGATCTGGCCGGCAGAAGGTCACGCAGGGCCCTGGCGCACAGTGCGCTCAGCGAGGGATGCAGGAGCGCTCGGGTTTCGTCCGCGCCGCCCCGGCACTCGTCGCCGGGAGGTGTTGAGTCCTCCCCCGCAGGGGGCAGTGCGCACACGCCGACGAGCACTCGCTTGCGCTGGCTTCCGTAGCTGCCACACTCGGGCGCGAAGTCGTTGAGCTCGAAGCCCACCTTCCCCAGCGTCCGGTCGCGGCGCGCGCCGAGTGCTCCAGTCCGGCGACCGCGCATCGCGCCGCTAGATGTGAGACGCGACGGGCTCCCAATCGTCGGCAGAGCAGACAAAACAAGGGTATTCCGAGCGCAAGGTGGTGCAAGCTACCGCGGGCGGAGTGTGCTTTTGTCCGGTGCGGGAGATGCGCCTCGTGATACTCAAGTTCGCCTACGCGAATTACGTGCGCCAGTTCTACGAGCGCAACCCTGAGCTGCGCACGCAGAGCTATGCCGAGCAGAAGGCTGCTTACGATCACGACGCTTTCTGGTGGGGCGACGCGTGGACGCACGCGCTGCGGCCGCTCGGCTACGAGGTGACGGAGATCGTGATGAACGCGGAGCCCATGCAGCGGGCTTGGGCGCGAGAGAATGGCCTCGAGGCGCGGCGGGTCGCACTCCTCGACGTGGCGGAGCATCAGCTCCGCCGGCTACGACCCGACGTGCTCTTCGCCCAGAGCTTCGGGGCTCTCTCGCTCGAGTCTCTCCGCGCCCTGCGCGAGCGCTGCCCGTCGGTACGAGCGGTCCTGGGATGGTGCGGCTCGCCCACGGCTGGCGATCGCACGATGGACGCGTGCGACGCGATCGTGTCCTGCGTGCCCGAGCTGGCCGAGGCGCTGAATGCCGCAGGGCACCGCTGCTTCCACATGAACCACGCGTTCGACCCAGGGGCGATGGATCGCGTCGGTCCCCCGCCGGCCGACTTGATCGACCTCTCGTTCATCGGCAACGTGCTGGACCAGAGCCAGCACGATGAGCGCCACAGGGTGCTGGAGGCGATCGGCCGCGAGACCAAGCTGCAGGTGTTTACCGAGTTGCCTGCCCGACCCCCACCGGTGAGGGCGGGATGGACCCTGGCGGCCAAGGCGGCTTACCTGACGGTCCGCGGCCTCGCGCGGATGGGGGTGCGGACACCCGTCCTTTACGGGCTGCCACTCGTCGGCCGCGCGACTTCGTGGAGGTCCTTGCCCCGATACGTGCGGAACCCGGTGCCCAGGGCCGATCTCCACGACGCCGTGTACGGCATTCGCATGCTGCGCACCTTCCAGGGCTCGCGGCTCACGCTGAACGTGCACTCCACGGTGTCACCCCGATCCGCCTCGAACATCCGGATGTTCGAGGCGACCGGAGCGGGGGCCTGTCTGCTCACCGATTGGAAGCAGAACCTGGGCGAGCTGTTCGAGCCCGACCGGGAGGTCGTGACCTACCGCTCGCCCGAAGAGGCGGTCGAGAAGGTCCGCTGGCTGCTCGATCATCCCGTTGAGCGGGAGGCGATCTCTGCGGCGGGGCAGCGCCGCGTCGCCCGCGAGCACACGTTCGCGCATCGCGCCCCCATCCTCGACGGGATCATCAAGGGTGAGCTCGCACGTGCCTAGGGTTTCGGTGGTCATCCCCGCGTACAACGCCGAGGAGACCATCCTGCAGACGGTCCGGTCGGTGCAGCGCCAGGCACTCGAAGACCTCGAGATCCTGGTCGTGGACGACGGATCCGATGACCACACGCTCGAGGAACTCGAGCGGGTCGACGATCCCCGTCTCCAGGTCTGCGGCGCCAGTCATCGTGGCGTGGCCGCGGCGCGCGGGCTCGGTCTCGAACAGAGCTCGGGCGAGTTCATCTCGTTCCTCGACTCGGACGACCTCTGGACGCGCGACAAGCTCGAGCTCCAGGTCGCGGCGCTGGACGCCGACCCACGCCTGGCGGTCGCCTACAGCTGGACGGTCTTTGTGGACGAGCGCGGCCGCTTCGTCTTCGCGAAGGAGCCTGCGCGCTTCGAGGGCGACGTGTACGCCGAGCTGGCCACGAGCAACTTCCTGGCGAGCGCGTCGAACGCGCTCGCCCGCACCGAGCGCCTCGACGAGGTGGGTGGCTTCGACGAGAGCTTCGGTCCCGCGGCAGACTGGGAGTACTGGTTGAGGGTCGCGGCCCGCGCCAGGTTTGCGGTCGTGCCGCGGTATCAGGTTCTCTATCGCCTCCGCGGCGGGTCCATGTCCACCGACGTGGACCGGATGGCGAGTGGGATGCGCGCCGTGCACGACTCGGTCTTCGAGCGGAGCCCGCCGGCGTTGGCTCGCCGCAGGGAGGAGGCCCTCTCAAACCTCGCCCAGTACACGTCGTTCCTGCACCTGATGCGCACCTCGTCGCCGCGCGCGCGCGAGCGGGCGCGCGTGGTCCTCCGCGAAAGCCTGGCGGTGCATCCCCGCGCCTTCTGGACCTGGAAACTTCAGTTCCTGCTGTGGACGTTGCTCGTGACGCTGCCTCTCCCAAGGCGTTCGGCGCCGGGCGCGGCGAGGGCCCTGCTGAGTCTGTACGGACGACTGATTCGCATGGCCAAGCCGGAGCTGCACGGTGTCACGGAAACTTGACGATTACGCCCCGCACGCACGCGCTCGCCGTGTGATCGCGATCTGCCTCCTGGCCTCGTCGAGCCACCACGGCCACTGCCAACGGGCGAGCGCTGTCGGATGGCGGAGCTCGAGGCAACGACGGTCATACGCGGCGTCCGGCGTGACGGCTGCCGGATGGCGCAGCGGGAACGGCATCGGCTCGGCCGGCATGTTGGCCAGGCCTGGTCTCGCGGTCACGGTGTGTGTCGCGTCCTCGCGAAAGCCGAGATTCGTGACGAGATTGGTTGAGGGAACGATCGAGACCCCCTCCCGTTCGAGGATCGAGAAAGTCCATTGCACACTCCACTGGTGCTGATTGAAGTAGGCGTCGTCCATCCAGCGAGCCCAGGCGCGATAGTGCGGATGCCCGAGTGCCCGGCGGGCGCGCCCCCGCGCGCGGGGGTCGTTCCAGCTCCGACCATGCTGAGCGTGACCACGCCACGCGCGGCTCCACCCTGCCCAACAGCCCCAGGTCGCGCCGCGGCGTGAGAAGTGGTAGCTCCCTCCGCCGGGCTTCCATCGCTCGCCGATCGTCGCCCCGGTGATCATCATCACCCGCCGGGCGTGCTCGTAGCGCTCGAGCAGCTCATCGCAGAACGGAAAGAAGGTGGGGTCCGGCACGCAGTCGTCCTCCAGGACGATCGCCCGCTCGACCTGCTCGAAAACGCGATCGAGCCCGCGGCCTACGCATGTCCACAGTCCGAGATTGGCGTCGGCGTAGTCACGCTGGACGTCGCACGGCCAGTCGACGGCCTCGACCAGCGACCGCGTGGCTGAGCACAGTTCGGCGTCGCCGGGGACATGGGGCCGCGGCCCATCGGCGATCACGAACAACACCGGCGGGCGGGCAGACCGAATTCGCTCGAAGACGCGCGCCGTCAGATCGGGCCGGTTGAACACGAACAGCGCGACGGTCTCGCGGGTCAACGGTGCCACGGTGTCGGTCTCAGGAGCCGGGCCGCTGCCAGCAGCGCGGCGAGCAGGAGGCTGTCGAGGACGAGGCGCGTCGATCCGACCAGCTTCGCCGGCCCGGCGAATCGCAAGACCGCGATGCCGTGGTCCGGGCCATCGTGCTCGTAGAGCTCGAGCCGCAGGCTTGGGAACGCCGCGAGCCAGCGCCTCAGCACCCATTGCTCAATCGCACGACCAGCGTCGTCGAGCACGATCCGCGCATCGGGTCGTAGGTGCGGCAGGGCCGCGTGCAGCGCTCCCTCCCTGCCTTGCCGCCAGTGAGGCGCATCCACCACGACCAGGTCGTACGGGCCGCGATCTCGCAGTGCGGAGTCGAGGCCGCCGTAGACCCGAACACAGCCCGCCGGCGTGGCGGCGATGCGCAGCGCGCCGGGCAGCTGCTGGACGTCCGCGCCCGGGACGTCTGCCGCTCGAGCGAGTGTCGCCTGAGACCACTCCGGCGACTGCTCGACTGTGGTCACGCTTCCGCCCCCCCGTTCGGCGAGCGCGGAGGCCAGCACCAAGGTCGAATAGCCGGAGCCGAACTCCAACACCCGTTCGACGCCGCCGGCTCGGACGACGCCCGCAAGAAACGCGGCATTCGGCTGCGTCATCATGAAGTGGGTGTTGACAGGCGGAGCGGGGAGCTCGTCGTACGAGGCCATCGCGTGCGCAGCGTCGAGCAGACTGCGCAGGCGGATCGCGGCAGGGTCCCCTGCAAGCATGTCGGTCTGGCGACGCAGGCCCGACGCCGTTCTGGCGGTAAGTCTTCCTACGACTGCCCAGAGCAAACGATCAAGTCGGTGTGCGATAGCTGTCCGAGCTCCGATTGTCATCGGCCCGCCCGCACCCTATGTCCTGGCTCCAATGGGAACCATCAGGGTGAGCCGCTCCTCCCCGGCGGCTGATGGGCGCGGGTGGTTTCGAACCACCGACCTCTCGCGTGTGAAGCGAGCGCTCTCCCACTGAGCTACGCGCCCGGGAGAACGGTCAGTGTATTTAGCGCTTCACGGTCCCGGCGTAGCGGTGGTAGACGTCCTCGATCTTGATCTTGGCCGCCTTCAGCGTCTCCCTTGGCCGCAGGTCGGGCCTGTAGGTCGTCTTGCCCGAGCGCAGCTTCACGCCGCGGGAGGCCTTGCGCGTCGCCGGGCCCTTCGCCTTCGGGTTCTTCTTGATGATGATCGTCACGCGCGCGAACTTGCCGGCGAGCTGCTTGAGGCGGGGGCTGAGGACGACAGTCCTGCGCTTCACCTTCACCTTGAGCGCCTCGGCCAGCGGATGGGCCGTCTGCTTAGGCGCGAGCGCGGCGGAGCACACCTGGGCCCACGAGGGGGCGCTGATCAGCTTCCCGCTGGTCGACTGCCCGATGCAGAGTTTCAGGTTGCGTTCGCCCGACTTGAAGAGCCCGTTCCAGGTGTGGCGGCCCAGGGCGTCGTGGTCGGCGAAGCGAAACTCGGCCTTCGGCCCCTTCCCCAGCAGGCTCGTGGAGTAGCGCGCGATATACGTACCGGCCGGCGTGGGTTGTTCGACGCGATAGGTGAGCGCGTCGCTCGTGGCGGACTCCACGGAGAGCTTGACGGTGGCGCCAAACGCAGGGGCGGCCACCACGAGGGCGGTCGCGATTGCCAGTGGGAGGGTGCGGGGAAGGATTCGGTTCATGCCTTCCTAACGGCGGGTCCAGGGCGAGCTTACGCCCGCAGGGGTAAACTCGCCAGTGGACCGTGCTAGGCGGGGAATTAGCGGTGCCCTGCACCCGCAATCCGCTCTAGCGGGGCCGAATCCCCGTCCGAGGGATCAGGCCTTCGGGGTCAGTACGCCGGACTGAGGCGTCGATGGCCGGGTCCCGTGCGGTGAGCGCTCGCGAACCAGGTCAGATCCGGAAGGAAGCAGCCTTAAGCGGATCCGCTCACGCGCCACGGACCAGCCTGGCCGGAGCCGAAGATCGGCGGGCACGCTCGAAGGCAGGATTTCGACGACGGGTGCACGGTCCACTTTTTGCTCAGAGCTGCGATCGCAGCCGCTCGAACTCGGCGGGCGTGATCGCGCCCTGACGCTGCAGCTCGGCCAGGCGCTCGACGGACTGGCTCTCGGGCCCGGGCCGCGGGGGAGGTGGGGGAGGCGGCGCCTCTGGCGGACGGACCTTGCGAACCGCCATCACCACCAGGACGGCGAGCCCCGTGAGCAGGACCAGGATCCCCGCCCGCTTCAGCCCGCGCAGGAAAGAGTCCGCCGAGGTCTCGCCGACGGTGATCGTCGGCCTCGCGCCGGGCCGCGGCGGCGGTCCCACCACCAACCCGTAGCGCCCGTCCTCGCTCACCCGCAGCGTGCCGATCTCCTCGGCCGTGCGGTTGTCGGTGCCGATCTGGCTGCCGAGCCCGCCCAGGTCGAGCTCGGGATCGGGCGCGCCGCCCAAGCCGCGGACACGGATCCGGATCCCGTCCGGCGGCTCGAAGGTCTCGTTCTCACCGGTCTCGACGGCCTCCTCGTAGTACACGCCGTACTTGCCCGAGTCCAGCGTCAGCGCCTTCTCGCCCGGCATGAGGATCCGCCCGTCGCGATCGGCCGTGCCGATGCCCAAGAGCACGGTGATGAGGAAGACGGCGAACGTGGCGATGCCGCCGAGGATCAGCACGGCCTTGATCACGTGGCGACCCTACTTCGGCAATCGGCGCAGGCTCCGCGAATCGGGTGTAGCTTGGCCTCGTGCTTGGGAGACGCGCGGCCTTGGCGGCGCTCACATTGACGCTCGCTGGAACGCTGGCCGCACCCGCAGCCGGCCAGGTCACCCAGTACTCGGTCGCGAACGGCTGTTACGCGCTGCATGACGCCGACCGGGGACGCGTCGTGCCGGGCGGCGAGCGCGTTCGCCTGAAGGCGACCACGCTCGGCAGCTACCTGCTCTACCGCCCGGATCGCACCTTCCTCGCCGCCTCCGCGAGCGGCAGCGTGGCGCCCGCCGCCGGCCCCAGCCCGGCGGCCGACTGGCAGGTGCAGGACACCGGTCGCCCCGAGGTATTCGCGCTCTCTCCCGCGTCACAGCCGGGGCGCGTGCTGCTTAGGGTGCGCTTCGTGCCCGCGCGTGGCTGCGCGGTTTACCCCGAAGCGGCGCTCGACTACACAGGCACGCCGGGAAGAGGCGCCACGTCCTACGGCTCGGTGCGCGGCTTCGTCGAGGGCCACATGCACTGGACGGCCTACAACTACTTCGGCGGCAACTTCACCTGCGGCAGCCCCTGGCACAAGTACGGGATCCAGTTCGCGCTGCCCGACTGCAGCAGCGTGGAGGGTCCGCAGGGCACGGCGGCCCCGCTCCAGAACGCACTCAACTACGGCAACCCCGCGCAGCCGCACGACACCCGCGGCTACCCCCAGCTCACCTCCTGGGGCTCCACGAAGAACCTGACCTACGAGGGCATGTACTGGCGCTGGGTCCAGCGCGCCTGGGCCTCGGGCATGCGGCTGATGGTGATGGGGGTGAACGAGAACCGCGAGCTGTGCGAGCTCCAGGAGAGTCGCAAGTACTCCTGTGACGAGATGGAGACCGTGCGGCGCGGGTTCAAGTCGATCCGCGAGCTACAGCGCTACGTCGACGCCCAGGCGGGCGGCCCGGGCAAGGGGTTCTTCCAGGTGGTGACCAACCCGAATGACGCGCGCCGCGTGATGAACCAGGGCCGGATGGCGGTGATCCTGGAGATCGAGGTCTCCGAGCTGTTCGGCTGCCGCAACCTCGCCGCGCCCACCTGCAACAAGGCGTCGGTCGACCGCCAGCTCGACGAGATGCACAAGCTGGGCGTGCGCTCCTCGCTGCTCCTGAACAAGTTCGACAACCCGCTCGCGGGCGTGCGCTTCGACAGCGGGGCGTTCGGAGTGGTGATCAACGGCGGCAACAAGAAGAGCGCCGGCTCGTTCTGGAGCGCCGAGACCTGCAAGGGCCCGCTCACCGACAACGAGATCTTCAACGGCTCCCCGCAGGTCAACGCGGCAATCAGCGCGGTGTTCGGCTCGGCCGGTGTGGGCGGCGGTGTCGCCCCCACGTATCCGCCGGCGCCCCATTGCAACACCCGCGGGCTCACCGACCTGGGCAAGTACGTGGTGAAGCGGATGATGGACAAGGGGATGATCGTGAACCCCGACCACATGAGCCAGCGGGCGGTGGACGACACGCTCGACCTGCTCGAGACGCGCAAGTACTCCGGCGTGATCTCCCCGCACGGCTGGATGGACCCGGGCAACTGGCCGCGGCTGTGGAAGCTCGGCGGGCTCGCCTTCCCGGGCCACAGCAAGGCCACCGACTACGTCAAGGAGTACCGCCAGTACCGCCCGAAGCAGACCCCGTTCATGCTCGGCTGGGGCTACGGCGCCGACCTCGGCGGTCTCTCCCACCAGCCCGATGCCGGCACCGTCAAGTACCCGTTCAAGTCCTACGACGGCAAGGTCACGTTCACCAAGCCCAAGACCGGCGAGCGCAACTGGGACTACACGAAGGAGGGCGTGGCCCAGTACGGCCTCTACGCCGAATGGTTCGACGAGCTGCGCCGGCTCGGAGGGCGCGACTACGTGCGCGACATGACCAACGGCTCGGAGGCCTACCTGCAGATGTGGGAGCGGGCCGAGGGCATCCGCTCGGCGAGCTGCCACCTTCCTCGCGGGCGTGTGCGCGGACGGGGCCTCGGGCGGCTGATCCTGCGCCGCGACTGGACGAGGCTGCTCCAGCGCGCCGGCCAGCCTCAGCAGCGCGACCGCGTGTGGACCTACTGCGTGCGCGGCAAGCGCAACCGCACCAAGGCGGACTTCGCTGAGCTCACAACCACCGGCAAGGTCGAGTTGGCCGGCAGCACCGCGCGCGGGCGGCACGCCGGGCGGATCTTCGTGGGCAGCAGGGCGTCGAAGGTGCGGCGGACCTCACGCTCGATCGGCCGCGGCCTGTACGTGCGGCGGGCGGGGAAGAAGTCACGCTTCATCTACTACGTGCGCAGGGGCCGCGTCCGGATGGTGGCGGTGGCCACCCGCAAGCTGGCGTCGAGCAAGCGCCGCCTGCGGGCGGCGGTGCGCCGCTCGCTGAGAGCCAAGGCCTCGGCCGCCAGGCGCACATTCGTGCCTGCGAGCAAGGCCAGCGCATCCCTGCGTGGCACCAGCTTCGCGGCAACGCAGGACCCCAAGCTGAACCGCAAGCTCGCGCTGCTCTGCGGCCTCGCCAACTGACTCATAGGCTCTGCTGCATGAGCAGCAACCGAGAGCTGGTCGAGCGACTGGCGGAGCTGATCAACGCCGGCGATTTCGACGGATGGGTGGACCTGTACTCCGAGGATCTCGTGTTCGGTGCGAGTTCAGAGTGGCCGGAGACGACCGCCGTCTCCGGCCGTGACGGGCTGCGGGAGTTCTGGGCCGAATTCAGCGGCGTGTGGGACGAAGTGAAGATCAGGATCGACAAGGTGCACGAGGCGGATGGCGCCGTCGTGGCCGAATGCGCCTGGCTCACCCGCGGCAGGGCGAGCGGTGTGGAGGGCACGATGGAGTTCGTCCTGGGGCTCTGGATCGAGGACGAACTGATCGTCCGCGGGCAGTTCTTCGACGAGTTGAGCGACGCCCTCGAAGCGGTCGGACTCGGCCACTAACATCGACGCGCCGATGCTCTCCCTCTACCGTCGCCACCGCCCCAAGACCTTCGAGCAGGTGGTGGGCCAGGAGAGCGTGGTTCGGACCCTGCGAAACGCGATCGAGCTGGGCAAGGTGCATCACGCCTACCTGTTCGTGGGCTCACGCGGGACGGGGAAGACCAGCATGGCCAAGCTGCTCGCCTGTGCGCTCAACGCCGAGGGCGGCCCGCGAACCGACTTCTCGCCTGACGACACCGCCTGCCGGGCGATCATGGAGGGCAAGTCGCTCGACGTGGTGGAGATGGACGCCGCGTCGAACAACTCGGTGGACGACATCCGCGAGCTGCGCGAGAGCGTGGCGCTGGCCCCGATGGGCGGCGGCAAGCGCGTCTACATCCTCGACGAGGCGCACATGCTCTCGCCCGCGGCGTGGAACGCGTTCCTGAAGACGCTGGAGGAGCCGCCGGCGCACGTCGTGTTCGTGCTGGCGACCACTGAGGCGCACAGGGTTCCGGCCACCATCGTCGACCGCTGCCATCGCTTCGACTTCAGGCGGCCGACCCTGGAGCAGATCGCCGACGTGCTCAAGCGGGTTGCGGGCGAGGAGGACATCGCGCTGCCCGACCAGGCCGTGGGGCTGATCGCCCGCAAGGCCGCGGGCAGCTTCCGCGACGCGCTCGGCACGCTCGAGCAGCTCGTGACCTACGGCGGCAGCGAGATCTCGCTGGACACGGTGATGGCCAGCCTCGGCGTCGCCCACGCCGACCTCATCTTCGAGGCCACGGACGCCCTGATCTCGAGTGCGCCCAAGGACGCGCTGCTCACCGTGAACCGCCTGTCGGGATCCGGCAGCGACTACGAGCAGTTCATGCGCGACCTCTCCGCGCACCTGCGCCAGCTGCTGGTCACGCAGATCGGCGGCGAGGTGCCGGACACCTTCGCGGTCACCTCGGGCGACCCCGAGCGGATGGCCAAGCAGGCGGAGGCGCTGGCACAGGGCGACCTGCTGCGGGCGATCGACCTGCTGGCGGCCGCGATCGGCGCCGTGAAGGACGGCTCGGAGCCGCGGCTGCAGCTCGAGGTCGCTCTCCTCAAGGCCACCCAACCGCAGACCGACCAGTCGCTCCAGGCGCTGATGTTCCGGATCGACCAGCTCGAGGCGCGGATCGGCGGCCAGGCCGCCGCCGCACCGGCCGTCGACGCGCCACCCGACCCGCCGGCGCCCAAGGCCGCGGTGGTGACCGGCGGCGCCAGCGTCGCGGTCGCGGTGGAGATCGACGAGGAGGAGGAGCCCTCCGCGGCGATCGACCTCGAGCGCATCGTCGGCCTCTGGTCCGCCGTCGCCGACGCCGTGCGCGAGCAGAACGCCATGGTCGCGGCCCTGGTCTCCGAGGCCGTGCCCTCGGCCTTCGACGGCGACCGCCTCACCGTCTCCTTCCCCTCCGACGCCGCCTTCCTCAAGAAGAAGGCCGAGGCCAACCGAGATCTGGTGCTCGGCGCACTGCGGACCCTCACCGGGCGGGGCATCGCGGTTGCGTTCGACCTCAGCGAGGGCGCTCTGGAGCGCGCGCCCCGTACCCTCGGGGAGGAGGAGCTGCTGGAGCGCCTCCGGCGCGACTTCGGCGCCGAGGAGATCGAAGAGGAGACTGAGGAATAGCGATGGCCAAGCAACCGAACATGAACGACATGATGCGCCAGGTGCAGAAGATGCAGGCCGAGATGGCCAAGGCGCAGGATGAGCTCAAGGACGAGACCGTGGAGGCCAGCGCCGGCGGCGGGATGGTGACCGTCAAGGTGAGCGGCGAGCTGGAGGTGCTCGACGTGCGGATCGACCCCGAGGGCGTGGATCCCGAGGACGTCGAGCTGCTCCAGGACATGGTCCAGGCCGCCACCAACGAGGCGCTGCGCTCGGCCCAGGAGCTGGCGGCCAACAAGATGGGCGCCGTGACCGGTGGTCTGGGCGGGCTCGGCCTACCCGGCATGTAGGACCCCTCTTGTTCGCAGCCCCGATCAACCGCCTCATCACCGAACTGGCGCGCCTGCCGGGCATCGGCCAGCGCACGGCGCAGCGGCTGGCGTTCCACATCCTCCGCGCATCCGACGAGGAGGCGCTGGCGCTTGCCGACGCCATCCGCGAGGTGAAGGAGAAGGTCGGGCAGTGCGAGATCTGCTTCAACCTCGCCACCGATCCCACATGCCTCATCTGCCAGGACGAACGCCGCGACGGGCACCTGCTCTGCGTGGTCGAGGAGCCCAGCGACGTGATCCCAATCGAGCGCACCAACGAGTTCGGGGGCCGCTACCACGTGCTCGGCGGGGCGCTGTCGCCGATCGACGGCGTCGACCCAGAGGATCTGCACATCGCCGAGCTGCTGGAGCGCGCGGCGTCGAATGGGGTGACCGAGGTGGTGGTGGCCACCAACGCCACGACCACCGGCGAGGCCACCGCCCTCTATCTGGCCGACACCCTGCGCGAGCGCGCGCCGGGCGTGACCGTCACTCGGCTGGCAAGCGGCCTGCCGGTGGGCTCCGACCTGGAGTACTCGGATGAGATCACGCTGGGTCGCGCTTTTCGCGGCCGTCGCGAGCTTTAGCTGCTTCGCTGGGCCCGCGAGCGCTCAGTCTTGCATTGGCGAGCTCGACGCCGCTGGCGTGCCTGTCAAGGCTGGTAAGGGGTTGCGGTTTGGGATAGGTCCGTTGGTGCAGGCGGGTCAGATCGGTACCGCGCCGTCGCCGGCGGTGCCCGAGCAGCCCGAGCGCACGCACTCCGCGCTTGCCCGTCTGCGGCCGCCGGGCCGCCCGTTCGTGCTGCGGCTCAACCGCTTCTTCTGGTCCGACGGCGAGGCCGGCTTCCGCCGCTATCTCGCGCTCGTGGATCGCTTCACCAGCCGCGGGTACCTCGTCGAGCTCCAGGTGCGCTACCACCCGAGCGCCTCGCAGGAGGGCGACATCGCCGCGTGGACGCGGCACGTGCGCGAGGTGGTGCGCCGCTTCGGCGCGAACCCGCGCGTGGTGGCGCTGCAGATCGCAAACGAGGTGAACCTCACCTTCTCGCCCGACTCCTCCGACGGGGCCCACGACGGCGCGCGCGAGGCTCTGGTGCAGGGCGTGATCGCGGCGAAGGACGAGGCGCGCCGCCGGGGCCTGTCGCGGTTGGAGATCGGCTTCAACTGGGCGTACCGCACCGACCCCGGGAGCGAGGAGAGCTTCTGGCGCTCCCTGCGCGACCGCGGCGGACCGGCCTTCGTGCGGGCCGCTGGACTGGATCGGCCTCGACGCCTATCCCGGCACAGTGTTCCCGCCGGTTGAGGCGTCGACGGCGGATTACCGCGACGGCATGGTCAACGCGATGAGCACGATGCGGTGCTTCGCCCGCACGCCGGGGATCCCCGAGTCGGTCCCGATGAAGGTCGAGGAGAACGGATGGCCGACGTTCCCCGGCCGCTCGCGCGCGATGCAGGCCGCGGTGCTGGACGTGATGGTCAACGCGGTCCACGACTTCCGCGGTACCTACAACGTGACCGACTACCGCTGGTTCAACCTGCGCGACGGCGACACGTCCTCGCCGCAGCCGTTCCAGCACTTCGGGTTGTTCGACAGCTCGTACGTGGAGAAGCCGGCGTTCGCGGTGTACCGGCGGCTGGTGGACCGGTTGGCTCGCAGCGAACCGGCGCCCTCGCGGCGGCCCCAGCTGGCGTTGCGAGTGCGCTCGCGGAGAGGCTTCGATGCGCGTGGGCGCGCGTGCGCTGGAGGGCTGGTGAGGGGAGTGATCGTGGGCAGCAACCGCGCGCTCGTCCGCCACGCCCGCTTCCGCCTGGCATCACGCCGCTTCCGCCTGGACCGCCGCGCACCCTTCAGCCGCATCGTCCACCGCCCCGGCCGCCGCGGCTCGCACCGCCACGTGGCCCGGGCCGCGGTGCGGCTGCGTGACGGCCGGCTCGTCCGTTTGCGCCGGGCGTTCCGGGCGTGCCGCTAGGCGCCATAAGTCGCCCGAAAAAACGCCGTCACGCGAGTCGGACGAGTTATGCGCGCTATAGCCGCATAACTCGCTCCACCGGCGGCCGAGTCGAAGTTCGAGCGACTTATCGGGCCTAGCGCCGCTCGAACGCGAGCTTCAGCCCGAGCCCCACGAGCACTCCGCCTGTCAACCGCTCGGCGCGGGCCAGCCACGGGCCTTCCACGAAGGCGCGGCGGGCGCGCGCTACGCCCCAGGCCAGGCTCGAGTACCAGAGCAGGTCGAGCGCCACGATCAGCCCGGCCATCGCCATCGCCGCCGGCACGAAGGCCATCCCCTCGGGGACGAACTGTGGGAACAGGGCGGCGAAGAAGACGGCGAGCTTGGGGTTCGCGATGCTGGTGACGAGTCCGTCCCGTAGCGGGGCGCGCGCAGGCGGCGCAGCGTCGTCCGTCGCTGTCCCGCGTCCGAGCAGGGACTGCACGCCGAGCACCACCAGCACCGCGGCCCCCACCAACTTGATCACCGTAAATGCCTCCGCCGAGGCCGCCACCGCCGCGGCGATCCCCACGGCGGCGAACCCGGCCCACAGCAGCACACCGAGGGAGTTCCCGACCGTGGTGAGCAGCGCCTCCCGGCGCCCACCACGCGCCGCGCTTCGGATCACCAGCGCGGTCGCCACACCCGGAGTCACGGTGAGCAGGGCCGCGACCGGCAGGAAGGTGATCAGCACCTCGATCATCGAATCAGACCGTAGTCGCGCTTCACGGAGAGGATCCGGACCACCGCGTCGTCTAGCCGCGCCCGGGGGATCTCCCGCGTGCGGACCGCGCGCAGCACGGCCACGTACGCCGCCTGCTGGTCGCCCGTCGAGCCCGACACGTAGACCATGTCCGCGCCGGCCTTCACCGCGGTCACCGCGGCATCGGGCACCTTCGCAAGCGCCGAGATGGGCGGGTCGGCCAGGTCGTCGGCGATCGCGATGCCCTGGAAGCCGAGCTCGCGCTTGAGCAGGCCCGTGGTCACGCGGCGCGAGAGCGAGGCGGGGGTCACGAAGTCGTCGGCGGCATAGAGGCCGTGACCAACGATCACCCCGGGCACGCCCGCGTCGATGGCCGTGCGGAACGGCACCAGGTCGCGCTTACGCAGCTCCTCCAGCGACAGGCCGACGTTCGCCGGTCCCTCCTCGGTCGACTGCGACGCCGACCCCAGCCCGGGGAAGTGCTTGGCGGCCGCGAACACCTTCGTCTGCCGGTAGGCGCCCACTACGCCGCGCGAGTAGGCGGCCACGCGGTCGGGCTCGTCGGAGAACGCGCGCGGCCCGACCGCCGGGTCCTCGGCCAGACCGACGTCGATCACCGGCCCGAGCACGCCGTTCACGCCGAGCGGCTTGAGCGTGCCACCCGCCTGCTCGGCCTCCGTGACGGCGGTGTCCACGTCGGGCAGGTCGGAGGCGGCGGTGGGGGGCGGCAGGTCCGGGAACGAGTTGAACTCGCCGCCCTCCTGCACCGCCATCACCCACGGAGGAACGTGGCGCTCCTGGCGCGAGATCACCGCGGCCTCGCCCGCCAGAAGCGCGAGCTGCTGGGGGTCGGTGTAGTTGTCGGGGCCGATCACCATCCCGCCCACGTCGAGCCGGCGGAACTGGCGGAAGATCGGCCCGTTGAGGTCCTGGCCCTCGAAGCCGAGCAGGAACAGCTGCGCCACCTTGCGCTCGAGCGGCAGGCGCCCCGCCAGCTCCTTCACGCTGCGCGGGACGCCCTTCCCGGCCGCCTCGTCGCGCGGCTCGGGCGGGCGGCGGGATCACGCGCGCGAGGAACGAAGCGCGGCGCTGGCTCGGCGCCTGCCGGCTGGCCTCGGAAACGCCGTCCCCGTCTCCTTCATCGCCGTCTCGCCCGGTCAGGAGTCCGACAACCAGGGAACTGAGCGCGACGAGCGCCAGGCCAGACCACCACCAGCCGCCTTCGAGCGGCCCGATCCCGCATTGCCACAACGCTAACCTGCCTCGGCCATGGCGGAGCCAGCCGCGCAGACAGTCGTGATGAAGTTCGGCGGCACCTCCGTCGCCGACGCCGAGCGCATCAAGCGCGCCGCCGGGCGGATCGTTCAGGCCGCCGAGGAGGGCAATCGCGTGGTGGCCGTGCTCTCCGCGCGCGGGAAGACCACCGACGACCTGGTGGCGATGGCGTACGAGGTCTCGGACAGGCCGTTCCCGCGCGAGATGGACATGCTGCTCTCCACCGGCGAGCGGATCTCATGCGCGCTCGCCGCGATGGTGATCAACGACCTCGGGCACGAGGCGATCTCGCTCACCGGCTCCCAGGCGGGCATCGTGACCGACACCTCCCACACCAAGGCCCGCATCCTCGACGTGAAGGCCGACCGCATCCGCGAGGGGCTCGACGGCGGGAAGATCGTGCTGGTCGCCGGGTTCCAGGGCGTCTCCACCTCCCTCGACGTCACGACTCTGGGCCGCGGCGGGTCGGACACCACGGCGGTGGCGCTGGCCGCCGCGCTCGGGGCCGACGTGTGCGAGATCTACACCGACGTCGCCGGGGTGTTCAGCGCCGACCCCCGGATCGTGCCCGATGCCAAGAAGCTGGCGGTGGTCTCGTTCGAGGAGATGCTGGAGATGGCGGCGTCGGGCGCCGGCGTGCTCCAGCTTCGCTCCGTGGAGTACGCCCGCAACCACGGCATCCCCATCCACTGCCGGTCGAGCTTCGACGACGGACCCGGTACCTTCGTCGTCGACGAGCACGCCACCATGGAACGACCACTCGTAACCGCCGTGACGCACTCCACCGAGGAGGCGCGGATCACCCTCACCGGCCTGCCGGACAGGCCCGGCATCGCGGGCCGCGTGCTCACGGCGCTGGCCGAGGCGAACGTGAACGTGGACATGATCATCCAGAACGAGCCGGAGTCCGAGGGGGCGCAGGCCGACATGTCGTTCACCGTGCCGCGCTCAGACCTCCAGACCGCGCTCGACGCGCTCACGCCCGTGAAGGACGAGCTGGGCATCGGCGGGCTCGGCGAGCGATCCCAACATGGGGAAGGTGTCGATCGTCGGCGCTGGAATGAAGTCCCATCCGGGCGTCGCGGCCAAGACCTTCAGCGTGCTCGGCGAGGCCGAGGTGAACATCGAGATGATCTCCACCTCCCCGATCAAGATCTCCTGCGTGATCCGCGAGGAGGACGTGGAGAAGGCCGTTCGCGGCCTGCACACCGCCTTCGAGCTCGGCGCCGACGCCGTTCGGCACGAGGACGTGTCGGGCGACCACCGCCCGGTGGTGAGCTAGGCATGCGCGTTGCGGTCGTCGGCGGCACCGGCGCGGTCGGCTCCACGATCCTCGGCGTGATGCGCGAGCGCGGCTTCCCGGCCGACGAGGTCGTGCCGTTCGCCTCCGAGCGCTCCGCCGGCCGCCGGATCGACTGGGGCGACCGCGACGCTCACCGTCGCGCCGCTGAGCGACGAGACGATCCAGGGCTTCGACCTCGCGCTGTTCTCAGCCGGCGGCTCGGTGAGCGAGGAGTGGGGGCCGCGGTTCGCCGACGCCGGCGCCACCGTGGTCGACAACTCCTCCTTCTGGCGCATGCACGACGACGTGCCGCTGGTGATCGCCGAGGTGAACCCGGAGGCGCTGGACTCCCACAACGGCATCGTCGCCAACCCGAACTGCTCGACGATGCAGGCGGTGGTGGCGCTCAAGCCGATCCTCGACCGTGCCGGCATCGAGCGGATCGTGTTCTCCACCTACCAGTCGGTGTCGGGCACCGGCCAGCGCGCGGTGGAGGAGCTGCACGATCAGGCCGTGGCGGTTCTCAACGCGAAGGAGATCCCCGACCCCGCCGTCTACCCCCACCAGATCGCCTTCAACGTGATCCCCCAGGTGGAGGCCTTCAAGGACGGCGACGACTACACCACCGAGGAGCGCAAGATGATGGCCGAGACGCGCAAGATCCTCGGCGATCCCGACCTGCGCATCTCAGCCACCTGCGTGCGCGTGCCCGTGTACACCGGGCATTCCGAGTCGGTGAACGTGCAGACGCGCGACGACCTCTCGCCCGAGGACTGCCGCGAGCTGCTGGCCGCGGCCCCGGGCGTGCAGGTGATCGACGACCCGGCGAACGGCCTCTATCCGCTGGCCATCGACGGCGCCGGCCAGGACGAGGTGCTGGTCGGGCGGATCCGCCGCGACCCCTCGCACGAGCGCTGCCTGAACATGTGGGTGGTGGGGGACAACCTGCGCAAGGGCGCCGCCACCAACGCGGTGCAGGTGGCCGAGCTGCTCGTCACGCGAGACCTGCTCAGCCGGCGCCGGGCGCCTGCCTGATCGGCGCACTGGGCGCCCAGCGGCGGCGATGGAGCTCGAACTTCAGGGTGCCCGAGGGGTCGCCCCGACCCGTCGCGTAACCAAGGGACTCCCCGGCGGCAGACGCGGTGAGCGCGACGGCCAGGATGTCGATGCCGCGGAGCAGCTGACGGAGGTACCCCGCGCGCCGCGCGTTGGCGACGCAGCGCGGGAAGCGGATCAGCGGCAGGACCGGCGATCCCGCCGCATAGAGCGCGCGCCGCGCGAGTCCCCAGTTCGCCGCCCTCTGCGCCGCGTACACGCGTGAGAACGCGACCCACTCCCCGGCGCAGGCGGCGTAATGCTCCATGTTGATGTGGCGGACTCGGATCCCGAGGTCGAGGTAGAGCTCGCCGCCGGCCGCGCGCATGTCAGCGTGCATGAGGGTCTCCGCCTCCAGTCCCCGCCGGGAACCGCTCGAGCGCGTCGAGCAGCGCCGCGCGCCGGTACGCCGAGTTGTGCCCGGGAAGGTCCGGCCAAGGACCGGGCGGGCCGCCCATCCATCTCCCGTAGTCGAAGACGGTCAGGGCCACTGCGCGCCGGGCGGGATTGCCGGGCTCGATCGCCGGCCCCACGCCCACCCACCCCTCGCTGAGGCGCCGACCATGCCGTGCGCCCAGCCCGGCTGCGGGAAGCTGTGCGTCTCGGCAATGGCCACGTAGGGCGTGGTTGACGCTCTCGCGCCGGCGACCCGCGCGTGCCGGGAGCGCGCGCCCCGCCGAGGCGACCAGTCGAACCGCGGCAAAGTCCGAGGAAGCCTCCGGGGGCTCCGGGGCCCGGCCGTCGATGCCCACGAGGACCAGCTCGAGCGGCACATCGCTCGCCTGTCCGCGCAGCGCGTCGATCGTCTCGGCGCCCGTGGGCGTCCGGTCCAGGGCCAGGATCACCGACAGCTCGGCGATCGCCGGTGCTCACGGGCCCTGCACGGGCAGGGGGAACGCCGGCGCCACGGCTTTGCGCCGGCCGATCCCGTATCGCGTGGCCGCCGCCTCGAGCGCGAACCCCGCCGCTCCGGCGAGCTGGCTCACGAGAGCCAGAGCGGCCAGTCGCAGGCGCCGGCGGGGAGCTCGGAGCACCCGCGCGCCGAGCACCCTGTAGAAGCCTGGCTGAGGAGTGGGAACGATTCCCGAGCCGGCAACCCGGTGCAGGGCGTAGGCGCCGCGGCCGTATCCCATCTGCTGGCGCACGAATCCCCTCAGGCCCATCCGGCGCCGGTGGAGGACCTCGGCCCCGGGCGCCCACGCCAGTCGCCGTCCGGAGGCGCACCAGCGGCCGCAGAGCTCTCGATCCTCGGCGTGTAGGAAGCTCGGGTTGAAGCCGCCGAGAGCACGAAACGCCGCGGCCGGCAGCGCAAGGTTGCATGAGGCCGCGAACCTTGGTTCGTCCCCGGCTGCGAAGTGGGCGTGAGTCGCGTCGAGCACGAGCTGGCTCGCCACGGCGCACACGTCGTCGGGGTAGCCGTTCACGGTCATGCCGGCGACTCCCGCATCGGGGTCTCGCCGGGCCGCGGCCTCCAGCTCCCGCGCCCACCCGCGGTCCGGCACGCAGTCGTCGTCGGTGAAGGCGAGCAGGTCGCCCCGCGCGGCCTCGGCGCCCAGGTTGCGCGCCGCCGCCGGGCCGACGCCGCCCCCCGTCACGGTGCGCACCCCGTCCGGCAGCCGAGGGCCACCACCTCCGGGGTCGTCATCGACCACGAGGATCTCGTATCCGCCGGGCGGCGGCTCCTGGTCGAGGAGGGCCGTCACGCACGACCTCAACGCCTCGGGCCGCCCTCGGGTTGGTACGACGATGCTCACGCGCGGACTGCTCACGTCAGCCGACAATAGCCTGCGCCTATGGCCGGTCCCGATCTCAGCGCCGTGACCGTCGGCATGGAGGGCGACCGGTCCCTGGGGCCCCTGCTTCGCGCGCTCGCTGAGCAGACGGTCGCGGACCGGATCGAGGTCGTGGCGGTCGTGCCGGAGGGCGCCGCCGCCCCGAGCCCCGAGGGCTTCGCCGCCGTGCGCGTCGTGCGGCTGCCCGAGCTGACCACCACCGGGGAGGCGATCGCGGCGGGCGTCCACGCCGCGACGGCGCCCGTGGTCGCCTACACCGAGGAGCACTCCTGGCCGCGCGAGGACTGGGCCGAGCGCCTGCTCGCGGCGCACGACGGCCGCGTGGGCGCGGTGAGCTGGGCGCTCGAGAACGCGAACCCGGAGTCGGTGGCCAGCTGGGTGCACCTGCTGAGCGACTTCGGCCCCGCGGTCCATCCGTCCCCCTCGCGAACGCTGCCGGCGCACCCGTGGCACCACACCTCCTACCGCCGCGAGTTGCTCACGGCCTACGGCGCCGACCTCGGCGGGATGCTCGAGGCCGAGTGGCGCGTCCATGCCGACCTCGCCCGGGCGGGGCACCCGCTCCTGCATGCCGGGGATGCCCGCTCTCGTCATTGGAACGTCTCCCGCTACGCCAGCCACGTGAGGGACGAGTGGCGGGGCGCGCGCAGTTTCGGCGCCTCACGCGTCGATCACGGGGACTGGGGCCCGGCGCGGCGGCTCGCCTATGCGGCCGCGGCGCCCCTGCTCTTCGCGCTGCGCATGGGCCGGGTGCTGCCGCACGTGCGGCGGGTCGCACCGCCCCGGGCCGCGGTCGTGGTCGCGCAGATCGCGCCGGCGCTCGCCGCAGCGGCGGCTGCCGAGGCATGGGGATACGCGGCGGGCACGGGCTCGTCGCGCCGCACGCGGATGTTCATAGAGCTGGACCGGCGGCGCTCCCTCAGCCGCGAGGACAGAGAGCGCTGGGAGCGCGAGGCCCTCAGCCGGCCGGAGACGACAGATGCGGCGGTGTCTCGGTGACCACCGACTCCGGCGGGCGCGCCAGCCGGGCGAGATCTCGCCGCGAGGAGATTCCGAGCTTGCGGTAGATGTTGCGGGCGTGCGTGCGCACGGTCTCGAGGCCGATCGTGAGCGTCTGGGCGATCTGCGCGTTGGTGGCGCCGTCCTGAAGTAGCTCGAGCACGTCGGCCTCGCGCGGGGTGAGCAGATCCGAGCCCTTCACGCCGTGGTCGCCGTTGCCGGTGGCCGCCGAGCGGGGCAGCACGTGCATGCCGCGGGAGGCGAGGTGGATGGCGTTCACCACGTCGCGCCCCTGGGTCTCCTTCGAAAGGCAGGCGGTGGCGCCGAACGAGAGCATCTGGTTGCACTCCGAGGCCGTCGGCCGGTTGGCCAGCACCACGAGCCGGGTGTCCGGGTAGGACTGATGCAGCTGAAACACCTGGGCCGCGCTGGTGAGCGAGCCGAAGTTGAGCACGGCCACGTCCGGCTCGTGGGTCTCGATGGAGCGCTCGATGGCGGACGGGAGCACCTCGTCGTCCAGGATGCGCAGGTTCGGGTCCTCATTCACCAAGTGGGTGAGGCCGATCGCGACGAGATCCTCGAACTTTGCAACGACGACGCTGACAGAAGAGCGCATCTCGGAGAGTGTAGGGGGGATGCCGGGGGGAGACAATCTACCCCGCGCCTACCCCTTTGGCTCCCCCAAAGATCCCTCATGTCAGGGGAAGAAACTGAATGCTCAGTTAGGCACTCTGTATCCCAGCTTGCAAGGGCGGACTGGGGTACGCCAAGCAACTGAGAAGCCCGCCAGCCACGGCGGGTTTCTTGTTTCTAGGGAACGGATTCCCGGGTCAATGAGGTAGGGGCGCTAGGCCGCGGCGAGAGCCGCGACCTTGCGCTGCACGTCGCGCGTCTTCACGACGTGCTTGTCCATCCCCAGCTCCTTGGGCTCGAAGCCCATCGCCAGGCCCACCATCTGCGGCAGGTGCAGCACGGGCACGCCCAGGTCGCGCTCCACGAACTTCTCGGCCTCGGGCTGCTGCATGTCGAGGTTGAGGTGGCAGAGCGGGCAGGGCGTGACGAGGCAGTCGGCGCCGGCGTCGATCGCATCCGCCAGATGACGGCCCGCCTGGCGCAGCGACGTGGTGCGGTTCATGGTGATCACGGGGAAGCCGCAGCACTTGTGGCTGCCCGCGTACTCCACCGGCTTGGCGCCCAGGACCTCGATCAGGATGTCGAGGTACTTGTCGCGGTTCGGGTGCTCGTCGTAGCCGAGGCGCTCGGTGGGGCGGACGATGTAGCAGCCGTAGAACGGCGCGATCCGCAAGCCCTCGAGCGGCCGCACGACCTTCGACGCCAGCTTGTCGATCCCGATCTCCTCGACGAGCAGCCATAGGAAGTTCTTGTTCCACCAGTCGCCGCCGGCCTCGTAGGTGAGGCCCTCGTCGCCGAGGTGGTTGTTGATGTGCTCGCGGTAGCCGGAGTCCGCGTCCAGGCGCTCCTGGCACTCCGACTGGGCGCCCTGGCAGGTGGAGCAGATGTTCATCATCCCCATCGCTCCGTCCACGTTCTGCGCCATCGCGAACGTGCGCGCGTTGAGCGTGTCCACCAGCTCCTGGTTGTGCTCGGCGATCACGCCGGCGCCGCAGCAGTTCGCCCGGTCGAGCTCCACCAGCTCCATGTCGAGCTTGGGCGCGACGAGCTCCATGGAGCCGTGCAGCTCGGGGGTGAAGCCGCGTGAGACGCAGCCGGGCCAGTAGGCGAGCTTCATGACGATTACCTCCGCGGGCATCCTGCCCCGCGCTCTGATTTTCCTCCCGTCTTCTTTCTTCTTGGGAGCGTCGGGAGCGGCGTCGCCCTCGCCGACGATGTACAGGTTCAGCTCCAGGCGCTCGTCCTGCGAGTGGATCTCCTTGAAGATCTTCTTCACCTTGTCCTGGTCGGGCAGCTTGGGGTGCAGCAGCGCCTTGCGCGGCGTGACCTTGCCGGACGTGAGGCCACGCACCGCGGTGCCGATGTTCGGCAGCAGGTTCTTCACGGCGTGCGGTGTGACCTGGCCCTTCACCAGCGAGCCGTCGCCGAAGCTGCGCGGCAGCAGCTGCGCCTCGTGCAGCGTGCCCCAGCGCTCGATGATGTCCACGAACGCCTTCTCGTGGCCGTAGCCGTTGTTCTTGTCCTTGATGCCGTGGTCATTGGTGGCCTTGCGCCGCAGGCGCATGATCTGGCTCATGGGAGCCACGTCCTTGGGGCAGACCTCGATGCACGCGAAGCAGTGGGTGCAGTCATAGATGCCGTGGGGGTCCTCGGCCAGGTCCTTCAGCCGCTCCTCGTGCTGGCCGTCGCGCGGGTCGCCCACGAAGCGGTAGGCCTTGGCCAGCGCGGCGGGGCCGATGAACTCGGGGTCCACCTCCAGTGACAGGCAAGCGCCGACGCAGACGCCGCACTGGATGCACGCCATCGACTGGGTCACGTCGATCATGGCCTCGGCGGGCACGATGTACTCGCGGTCGGGCGGCGGCCCTTCGGGCAGCAGCCAGGGCACCACGCGCTGCACCTTCTTCCAGTGCACGGCGTCCATGTCCACGATCAGATCCTTGAGCACGGGGAAGTTCCCCATCGGCTCCACCACGATCGGCTCCCCGTTGCCGGCCTTCTTGGCGGCGTCGGAGATGCGCGTGTTGCAGGCCAGCGCGGTCTTGCCGTTGATGCGCACGCCGCATGACCCGCAGATGGCCGCGCGGCAGGAGCAGCGGATGCCGATCGAGGCGTCCTCGTGGTCCTTCGCGTAGAGGATCCCGTCGAGCACCGATCGCTCGGGCGCGATGTCCACCTCGTAGTCGCGGTACTGGGCGACCTCGCCGGACTCGGGGTTGAAGCGGCGGATCTTCAGCGTGAACTCGGCCATTAGTAGGTCCTTTCCTCAGGTTCCCACTGAGTCATTGTGACTTCCGAGTAGGAAACCTCGGGAGCGTCACTGCCGTTCGAGGTCAGGTTGATGTGCTTAAGCCACTCCTCGTCGTTGCGATCGGGGAAGTCGGTGCGGTACTGGGCGCCGCGGCTCTCCTTGCGCTCCAGCGCCCCGGCCACGATGCATTCCGCGTTGTCGAGCATGAACTGCAGCTCCAGCGCTCCGAGCACGTCCTGGTTGAACACCGAGCCCTTGTCGTCCACGGACACGGTCTTCACCTCCTCCTGGAGGCGCTTCACGGTCTCGTGGGCCTCGCGCAGGCGTGTCTCGTCGCGGAACACCGACACCTTGCCGTCCATCTCGGCGCCCAGCTCGGCCTTCAGTTCGGACACACGCCGGCCTGTGCGGTCGCGCGAGACGATCTCCGCGATGTGGTCGCGCTCGCGGGCGAGCTCCTCACCCGCGGGGGTGGGGACGCCCATCGACTTCGCGACGGCTGCGGCGTGCTCTCCCGAGCGGCGGCCGAAGATCAGGGTGTCGAGCAGCGAGTTGGCGCCCAGGCGGTTGCCGCCGTGCACGGACACGCAGGCGCACTCGCCGGCGGCGTAGAGGCCCGGCACGTCGGTCTGGCCGTCGACGTCGGTCTTGACCCCGCCCATCACGTAGTGGTTGCCGGGCTTGATGTGGATCGGCTCGGTGGTGATGTCCACCCCGGCGAAGTCACGCCCCACGTTCACGATCTCGCGCAGCGCCTGGAGGATCCGCGCGCGGGGGACCTTCGTGATGTCCAGCGCCACGGTGCCGTCGGGGAAGCCGCGGCCCTCGTCGATCTCGGTCTGCTCGGCCCGGGAGACCACATCGCGCGAGGCCAGCTCCATCTTGTTGGGGGCGTACTTCTCCATGAAGCGCTCGCCCTGGGCGTTGTAGAGGTGCGCGCCCTCGCCGCGGGCGCCCTCGGTGATCAGCAGTCCGATGCCTGCCAGCGTTGTGGGGTGGTACTGCACCATCTCCATGTCCATCAGCGGCGCCCCGGCCCGGTAGGCCATGGCGATCCCGTCGCCCGTGCAGATGAGCGCGTTGGTGGTGGGGTTGAAGATCTGGCCGTTGCCGCCGGTCGCCAGGATCACGGCCTTGGCCGTGAAGACCTCGAGGGAGCCGTCGCGGATGTTGCGGGTCACCGCGCCGGCGATCCGGCCGTCGTCGTCGCGCACCAGCGCGGTGGTGAACCACTCCTCGAAGCGCTCCACCTCGTCGTGCTTCATCAGCTGCTCGTAGAGCACGTGCAGCAGCGCCTGGCCGGTGATGTCGGCCACGTAGTAGGTGCGCGCCGCCGATGCGCCGCCGAAGGCGCGCGTGCCCAGCTTGCCCTCCTCGTTGCGGTGGAAGGTCACGCCGAGGTGCTCAAGGTGCAGCACCTCGTCGGGCGCCTCGCGGCACATGATCTCGATCGCGTCCTGGTCGCCCAGGTAGTCCGAGCCCTTCACCGTGTCGAACGCGTGCGACTCCCAGGAGTCCTCGGGGTTGAGGGCGGCGTTGATGCCGCCGGCAGCCGCATTGGAGTGCGATCGGACCGGATGGACCTTGGAGATGATGCCCACGGATGCGCCGTTCTCCGCCGCGGCGAGGGCGGCGCGCTGGCCGGCGAGGCCGGCTCCTATGACGAGGACGTCGTGAGAAGGCATTCGGTGGGTGAGGCGGCGGCAATCCTATGGGAAGGCCGCTGCCTCGCCCGGCGCCGTCTAGCCGCCGAGCGCGATCGCGCCCACCTTGGCGAAGCTCCCGACGCTCCCCGAGCAGGTGACGAGGATGCCCGTCACACGGACGTCGTGATTGCCGGCGGGCACGTTCGGGACGACGGCCATCGTGGACAGCTCGCCCCTGAAGGAGCTGTCCGCGAAAAAGCCCACGTCCCGGCGCGAGCCCGGCACATAGTCGCCGTCGAGTACGAGCCCGATGGACGCCGGACCCGAGTCGCCCGCGCCACAATCAGCGTTGTAGCTGAGGACTCCCTGGATGAACAGCTTGGAGGTCACCGGGACGTTGACGGTGGTCGAGGTCCCCGTGTTGACGTTGAGCGACCCCACGCCCGTGCCATCGGAGTTCGCCGCACCCGCGGTCGGGCCGACGTCGCCCTCTGATCCCCGTGCGCCCTGCGATCCCCGTGCGCCCTGCGGACCCTGCGGGAGCTGGCCCAGCGCGAGGTCCTTGAGTTGGAGCGACGCGTCCTTGATCTTGTCCGAAGTAACGGCGCCGGCCTTGAGCTCGGCCGCGCCCACTGCGGCCTTCTTGACCTCGCTTGCGCCGATCGCGTTCTTCTTGACTTCCAGTTCCCCGACGGCGTTCTTCTTGATCTCCGATTCCCCGACCGCGTTGGCCCTGATCTGCATTCCTCCGATGCTGTTGATTCCTCCGGTGGCGACGGCGGTGCCGCCCAGGACGACGAACAGGCAGATGGTTGAGACCACGTTGGCGTAGGTCAGACGCGAGCGAAGCTTGGCGAGCATGGGCGAGTCCCCCGATCGGGTGGTGGGCGTCGGGCCAACGTACACGCGCCCCGCCGGTCCTCGCCACTCAGGCCGGTCCGAGCGCCCTTCGGACTTGATCCACGGTCACGATCCCCCGCAGGCGCCCCTCGGGGTCCACCGCCATGATCGCTCCCAGGCGCGCGAACCCGTCCCGGCCGAGGAGCGTCTCCAGCGGCTCCTCGAGTCCCACGCGCAGGCCGCTGCTCCCAGTGTCGGCGTCGGCCGCCATCACCGACGCCACGGTGCGCCCGGGACGCACGGCCTCGGGCACCGAGTCCACGGACTGGCTGGTCACGAGCCCGGTGAGTTTCCCGGAGGCGTCCACCACCGGGAACCACGGATAGCCGTAGCGCAGGAAGTACTCGTCGGCCGCGCGATCCAGGGTCAGCTCGCCGGGCACGGCCACCGGCTCGTCGTCCATCACGTCCGAGACGCGCAGACCCTCGATCCGGTCGGTGATTCTGGTCTGCAGCTCGGCCTGCTTGGCGGCCTGGCCGAGGAACACGCCGATGAAGCCCAGCCAGATCCCGGTGATGACCGCCCCGATCAGGAACAGGTACACGCCCAGCGCGATCATCAGGAACGAGAAGCCGCGGCCCAGGCGCGCCGCGAAGCGGGTGGCCTTGCCGCGGTCGCCGGTGCGCCACCAGGCGATGGCGCGGGCGATCCGGCCACCGTCGAGGGGGAAGCCCGGGATGAGGTTGAAGACGAGGAGCAGCACGTTGATCGAGGCCAGGTAGCCGAGCACGGCCAGCACCCTGTCGTCGCGGCCCGAATCGAATGCAACGGCGTCCGATGCCGCGCCCGAGCCGGCGATGAGGGTGGCGGCGCCGTAACAGGCCGCGGCTATCAAGAGGGTCACGGCCGGTCCCGCCGCGGCGACGCGGAACTCCTCGCCGGCCGTCTGCGTGTCGCGGTCCAACTTGGCGACGCCCCCGAACATCCACAGGTCGATGCCCTCGATCCCGATGCCGTTGCGGATCGCAACCACGGCGTGGCCCAGCTCGTGCAGCAGGACGCTGGCGAAGAAGAGCAGCGCGGAGATCACCGCCAGCACGAACGCGCTGGTGCCGTCGCGCGGGAACAGGTCGTCGTAGTACCCCGTCGACAGCGAGTAGATGATCAGGAAGAGGATGATGAACCAGCTCGGCTCGACGCCGATGCGGATGCCGAAGACCCGGGCGAGCTGGATCGATCCGCCGCTGCCGAACATGACCTGAATGGTGGCATGCGCTCTGACGGCGCCGCCGCTAGCTTTCCGCGCCCATGCGGATCGTCTACACGCACACCGACGAGGCGCCGGCGCTCGCCACACAGTCGCTGCTCCCGATCGTCAGGGCGTTCGCGGCGCCCGCGGGAGTGGAGATCGAGCTGCGCGACATCTCGCTCGCGGGCCGCATCCTCGCCCAGTTCGACCCGGAGACGCCCGACGCGCTCGCCGAGCTCGGCGAGCTCGCCAAGACGCCCGAGGCGAACATCATCAAGTTGCCGAACATCAGCGCCTCGGTGCCTCAGCTCAAGCGCGCGATCAAGGAGCTGCAGGAGAAGGGCTTCGACATCCCCGACTATCCCGAGAGCCCGGCGGACGACTCCGAACGCGACGTGCGGGCTCGCTACGACGCGGTGAAGGGCTCAGCGGTGAACCCCGTGCTGCGCGAGGGCAACTCCGACCGCCGCGCGCCCGAGTCGGTCAAGTCCTACGTCCGGTCACACCCGCATTCGATGGGCGAGTGGTCGCGCGACTCCCGCACCCACGTGGCGACCATGGGGGAGGGCGACTTCCAGTCCACGGAGCGGTCGGTCACCGTCGCCGAGGCGGGCGACGTCCGGATCGAGCACGTCGTCGCCGGCGGTGAGGTCTCCGTGCTGAAGGAGTCGATTCCGCTGCTCGAAGGCGAGGTGATCGACGCCGCCGTGATGCGTCGCGCCGCGCTCCGGGAGTTTCTGGCCGAGCAGTTCGCCGACGCGCGCGAGCAGGACATCCTGTTCTCGCTGCACCTGAAGGCGACGATGATGAAGGTCTCCGACCCGATCATCTTCGGCCACGCCGTGCGGGTGATGTTCGGCGAGCTGTTCGACAAGCGCCCGGGCATCGCCCCGGCCGACGGCCTCGCCGCTCTCGCCGTCGCCGACGACGAGGCCCAGGCGGAGATCGACGCCGTCCTGGCCGAGGGCCCCGACCTCTACATGGTCGACTCCGATCGCGGCGTCACCAACCTTCACGTGCCGAGCGACGTGATCGTCGACGCCTCAATGCCGGCGCTGATCCGCTCGAGCGGCCAGGGCTGGGATGCCGATGGAGAGCAGCGCGACACGAAGTGCGTGATCCCCGACAGCTCCTACGCCGCGCTCTACCAGGCGACCATCGACCACTGCCGCGAGCACGGCGCGTTCGACCCGGCGACGATGGGCACCACGCCGAACGTCGGGCTGATGGCCCAGAAGGCCGAGGAGTACGGCTCGCACGACAAGACCTTCGAGATCGAGGCCGCCGGGACGGTGCGGGTGATGAGCGGCGCCGGCGAGGCGCTGCTGGAGCACGAGGTGGAGGAGGGCGACATCTGGCGCATGTGCCAGACCAAGGACGCGGCCATCCAGGACTGGGTGCGGCTGGCCGTCTCACGCGCGAGCGCGACCGGAGCGCCCGCCGTCTTCTGGCTCGATGAGGCACGCCCGCATGACGCCGAGCTGCTGAAGAAGGTGCGGCCGGCGCTCGACGCGCTTGACACCGACGACATCCAGGTCGAGATCCTGCCGGTGGCAGAGGCCGCCAGCTTCACCCTCGAGCGGGCCCGCCGCGGGGAGGACACGATCTCGGTGACGGGCAACGTCCTTCGCGACTACCTCACCGACCTGTTCCCGATCCTCGAGCTCGGCACGAGCGCGAAGATGCTCTCGATCGTCCCGCTGATGGAGGGCGGCGGCCTGTTCGAGACCGGCGCCGGCGGCTCGGCGCCCAAGCACGTGGCGCAGTTCCTGGAGGAGAACCACCTGCGCTGGGACTCGCTCGGCGAGTTCCTGGCGTTGGCCGCCTCGCTCGAGTTCCTCGCCGACCATGCGGACAACGCCCATGCGCGGATCCTGGGGGAGGCGCTGGACCGGGCCACCGGCAAGGTGCTCGAGGAAGGCCGCTCTCCGTCGCGCAAGGCCGGGGAGCTGGACAACCGCGGCAGCCACGCCTACCTGGCGATCTACTGGGCCGCCGAGCTCGCGGGCCAGACCGAGGACGCCGAGCTGGCCGAGGCGTACGCGCCGCTCGTCGAGCGCCTCGCGGCCGCCGAGGAGGAGATCGTGGAGGAGCTGAACGGCGTCCAGGGCGAGCCCGTCGACATCGGCGGCTATTTCCGCCCGGACGTCGATGCGATCGCCGCCGCCATGCGTCCGAGCGCCACGCTCAACGCGGCGCTCGAGGCGGCTCCATAGGATCGCCGCGAAACGCTGACCCGACAGGAGAACCGACCTTCCTATGACACAGCCCGTACGAGTCGCAGTAACCGGCGCCGCCGGCCAGATTGGCTACGCCCTGCTGTTCCGCATCGCCTCAGGCCAGCTGCTCGGCGACGACACGCCCGTCCATCTGTCCCTGCTGGAGATCCCCGACGCCGTCAAGGCAGCCGAGGGAACCGCGATGGAGCTGGACGACTCCGCGTTCCCGCTGCTGTCGGGAATCGATATCCACGATGACCCCAAGGCCGCCTTCGATGGCGCGAACGTGTGCATGCTGGTGGGGGCGAGGCCGCGCACCAAGGGCATGGAGCGCGCCGACCTGCTGGAGGCCAACGGCGGCATCTTCAAGCCTCAGGGCGAGGCGATCGCGGCAGGCGCAGCCGATGACGTGAAGGTGCTCGTGGTCGGCAACCCGGCGAACACCAACGCGCTGATCGCGATGTCCAACGCCGACGGCGTGCCCTCAGAGCGCTTCACCGCGATGACGCGGCTCGACCAGAACCGGGCGATGACGCAGCTAGCCAAGAAGGCAGGCGCGCCCGTGGGCGAGGTCACCAACCTCGCGGTGTGGGGCAATCACTCGCCCACGATGTACCCGGACGTGTTCAACGCCAAGGTCTCCGGCGGCTCCGCCTGGGAGGCGGCCGGCCAGGATCAGGAGTGGCTGGAGGACGACTTCATTCCCACCGTCGGCAAGCGCGGGGCCGCCATCATCGAGGCGCGAGGCGCCTCCTCGGCGGCCTCCGCGGCGAACGCAGCAATCGACCACGTGCACGACTGGGTGCTGGGCACGGCCGAGGGCGACTGGGTCTCGATGGCGGTCCCGAGCGACGGCAGCTACGACGTGCCGGAGGGGATCATCTCGAGCTTCCCCGTGACGACGTCAGGCGGCGAGTGGTCGATCGTGGAGGGCCTGGAGCTGAGCGACTTCAGCAAGGCGAAGATACAAGCGACCGCGCAGGAGCTCGTCGATGAGCGAAGCGCCGTACAGGAACTCGGGCTCGTCTGAGCCTGAGGCCTGACGCCTGTTAGGCGGGGTGCCAGCCCTTGCCGCGCTTCTTGACCTTGCCGTCCTTTTGAAGGCCCGGCATAACTCGGTAAAGGTAGTTCGCTCCGATACCCATCGAGTCCGCCAGCTCGGGGATCGTGATCCCAGGACGGGCGTTCACCAATTCCTGCGCCTGTAGCGCACGCTTGCCACTGCCCTTGGGGCGTCCACGGCGGCCCGTGCCCGTGCCCGTGCCCGAACGCCGGCGACGGCCATTGCTCGAGCCTGCCCGTCGCTTCGTGGAGCCTGCGCCCACACCGGCGAGGGCGGCCGCTGCCTTCTCGAGCCTGTTGTGCTCCTCGACGAGCGGCTTGAGCTCCTTGAGCCGTGCGTCTATTTCCTTGCGTTTCTCATCCAAAAAGTCTGTCATGATTAGTGACAGTAACAGTTATTCAAGTAACTCTTTGAGTTTCTGCAACGTCTTGTCCACCTCACCGCCGGTCACACGGCGCACCACCGGCCCGGCCATGTTGCCGAGCGGTCCGCCCGGCAGCGAGTACTCGTTGAGGTAGGAGAACTTGGTGCCCTCGCCGGTCTCGGTGAGGGTGTTTACCACCTTCGCCTTCGAGCGCATCGGGCCCCGGCCCTCCCACACGAGCCGGTTCGGGCGGTCGCTCTCGACCACCTTCCACTTCACCTTGAAGTTGCGGCCGGCGAGCTTCAGGCACTGGGTCATCTTCGCGCCCTTCACCAGATCGGCGGGCGCGTCGCCATCGAGGTACTGGTGGATCGTGACCCACTCGCCCAGCCGGTCCGGATCGGCGATCAGGTCGTAGACCTCCTCGGGCGTTGCGGCGATCTCGATGTCGCGCTCGACCTTCACCGGGCCGCCAGCGCCTCGCTACGCTCCCACTCGCCGAGCGCTCGCTCCACGGCGCGCTCGAAGGGGAGTGGGCCGGATTCCGTACAGGCGCGGCGCCTCGTCGGCGTCGCGCGGGAGCAGCTCGTACTCGAGGCTCTCCATCAGCGGGCGCACCAGCTCGAGCGGCTGCTCGGTCACCGCGCTCACCACCGCACTCGCCGGAGGCGTCAGCGAGAACCGCAGCCCAAAGGGCGTGCGGCCGACCCCCATGGACTCGGCGATCTCCTCGATCATCTCGCCGTAACTGAGCACGTCCGGGCCAGCGATGTCGAGCGACCGGCCGGCGGCGCTCCGCCACCTGGGGTGTCCTGGCGAGGAACTCGATGGCATCGCGCTCGGCGATCGGCTGGGTCAGGTTGTCCCGCCAGGCCGGCATCGGAAGCACCCGCAGCTTCTCGACGAGCCGCACGAGCATCCGGAAGGAGGACGACTGGGCGCCGATCAGGATCGACGCGCGCAGGGCCGTGGCCGCCGGCGCGGCCTCGAGCAGGATCTCCTCGACCTCGATCCGCGAGCCGATGTGCGGAGAGGGCACGCCCGCGCTCGGCCCGATGCCGCCGAGGTAGACCACCCGCGCCGTGCCGGCCGCCCTGCGCGGCGGCGGCGAAGTTCTCGGCCGCCCGGCGGTCGCGGCCGGCGTAGTCGGCGTCCGTCGGCCACCTCCATCGAGTGCACGAGGTAGTAGGCGGTCTCGCAGCCGTCGAGCGCCTCATCGATGCCGGCGCCGGAGAGCACGTCGCCCGGCGACCGGCCTCCACGCCATCGCGGGGCGCGAGGCGCGACGGGTCGCGCGCCATCGCGCGCACGGCCGCGGCCCTCGGCCAGCAGCCGCTCGATCAGCCTGTCGCCGACGTAGCCCGTCGCTCCGGTTACGAGTTCCATGGTCAGTTCGCCCCCCGCCCGACCCCGCAAACAGCGAGGGGGCTGACGGAAAGGCTGGAGTTTGGTGGAAGAGGAAAAGTCACGGAATAGCGGGAACGGGGCTGGCGCCGGGCGGCGACCTCGTGCAGCATGCCCCCCGGCAAGCACCACGAAACAGGAGGACGATCGGACGGATGGCGAAGGGCAAGGGCAAGCGCGTGACCTGCGAGCAATGCTTCTTCCATCAGAACATGCTGTGCGCGCTGAAACTAGACGAGCCCTGCTCGACCTTCCGGCCGGCCGACCGAAACCTGGAGCCCGAGAGCCAGCTGGCGTTCACCTTCCGCACCGACCGCGGTCGCGCGACGTACGCCTTCCAGGCCCCCAACTAGGCCCCGGCGAGAGCTAGCCGGGCGAAGCCCGGGCGTTCGGGGGGTTGCAAAGGGGGGCATGTCTGCCCCCCTTTGTGGTTTTATCGCAAAATGCGGCTCACGGTTTTGGGCAAGTCGCCCTCCTGGCAGGACGCCGGCGGGGCCTGTTCCGGATATCTGCTCCAGGCCGGCGACACCAACGTCCTGCTCGACTGCGGGAACGGGGTTTTCGGCAAGCTGCGGCAGTTCGTCGACTACGTGGACGTTCACGCGGTGGTGCTCTCCCACCTGCATGCCGACCACTTCCTCGACCTCATCCCCTACTCGTACGCGCTCACCTACGCACCCCGCCAGCAGCCGGTGCCCGTGCCGCCGTGGCCCGGAACCGACAGCCCCGCGCGCCCGCGCCTGATCGCGCCGCCCGGCGCGGCCCAGACCTTCCGCACGGTCGCCGGCTGCCTTCGGCAACGAGGACCTGGTCGAGAAGGCATTCGCCCTCGAGGAGTACGAGCCGCGACTCCACGCCGGAGGTCGGCCCGTTCCGGTTCCAGTTCCACGAGGTGCCGCACTTCACGCAGACGTTCGCCGTGAAGGTGAATGCGAACGGGGGCACGCTGCTCTTCGGCGCCGACTCGAGCCCGAACTCCGAGCTCGTCGAGTTCGCCCGCGGCTGCGACCTCCTGCTCGTGGAGGCCACCCTGCCGCGGCCCGAGCGCACCGGCATCCGCGGCCACCTCACGCCCGAGGAGGCGGGGGAGCACGGCAAGGCCGCCGGCGCCAAGCGGCTGGTGATCACGCACATCTCCGACGAGCTCGACCTGGTCTGGGCACGCCGCCAGGCGAGCGAGGCGTTCGGCAAGCGCGCCGAGCTGGCGCGCGAGGGCGCGACGTTCGAGGTCTAGATAGCCTCGGCCGTTCCCCCGAAAAGGAGCGCCAAATGCCCTACATCGAAGGCTTCGTAGCCGCCGTGCCCACCGCGAACAAGGACACGTACATCGAGCAAGCCCGGGAGGGGGCCGAGTACTTCAAGAAGCTCGGCGCGACGCGCATGGTCGAGTGCTGGGGCGACGACGTGCCGAAGGGCGAGGTGACCGACTTCTACAAGGCGGTCCAGGCCAAGGACGACGAGACGGTGATCTTCAGCTGGGTCGAGTACCCGGACAAGGCGACGCGCGACGCGGCCAACCAGAAGATGGGCGAGGACCCCGAGATGCAGAACATGGAGATGCCCTTCGACGGGAAGCGCATGTTCTTCGGCGGGTTCGAGCAGGTCGTCGACGGCTAGGCCCGCTCGAGGCGCCGCAGCGCCCGGGTAACCTCCGCCGCGTGAACCCAGAGCGGGACTTGTTCGCGAACTTCGAGCGGATGCGTCGTGAGATCGACGAGCTGTTCGGCGACGTGTTCGAGCGCACCGGGTTCCGAGGGCGCGGGTTCTCGCCGTCGGTCGACGTCTATTACACGGATGACCCGCCACGGGCCGTGGTGAAGGCCGATCTCGCGGGCGTGCTGATCGAGGACGTTGCGCTGGAGATCCGCGGGCGCCAGCTGCTGATCGCCGGCGAGCGGCGCGCCGAGCAGGCCGAGGGGCGGCTGTTCCAGCAGATCGAGATCGAGCACGGCCCGTTCAGGCGCAGCGTGGAGCTCGGCGCCGACGTGGTGGCCGAGGAGGCCAGGGCGAGCTACGACGACGGGATCCTCGTGGTCGAGGTGCCGCTGGCCCAGCGCGACGAGCGCAGCCGCCGCGTGCCGATCGAGGAGGCGGGCGAGTGATCGAGATCCCGACCTCCGAGGGCGGCCCGCAGGAGATCGCGGTGGCCGCGAGCACGCCGGACGAACTGCCGATCCTGCCGCTCAAGGACAGCGTGCCGTTCCCCGAGACGCTCACGCCGCTGGCCGTTGGGCAGGAGCGCTCGATAAAGCTGGTGAACGACGTGCTGAGCGGCAACCGGATGCTCGCGATGGTGGCGTCGCGCGAGGGCGAGATCGAGAACCCGGGGCCGGACGAGATCTACGACGTCGGCGTCGTGGGCACCGTCGCCCGCATGATCAAGGTGCCCGACGGCACGCTGCGGATCCTCGTCCACGGATCGCAGCGGGTTCAGATCGGCGAGATCGTGCAGCGCGATCCCTACCTCACCGCGAAGGTCACCGAGCTGCCCGACCAGATCGAGCCGTCGCCCGAGCTCGAGGCACTGTTCCGCAACGTGCAGACCACCTTCTCTCAGATCATCGAGGAGGTCCCCTACCTGCCGGAGGAGCTCCAGATCGCGGTCACGAACCTCGAGGACCCCTCCGAGCTGGCGCACATGATCGCCGGGGCGCTTCGGCTCAAGACCGAGGAGCGTCAGGAGCTGCTCGAGGAGCTGGACGTGGCCAAGCGGCTGCGCCGGCTCTCCGAGCTGCTCGCCCGCGAGCTGGAGCTGATCTCGATCGGGAGCAAGATCCAGTCGCAGGTCGAGTCCGAGATCGACAAGGGCCAGCGCGAGTTCTTCCTGCGCCAGCAGCTCAAGGCGATCCAGGACGAGCTGGGCGAGGTCGACGAGATCGAGGCGGAGTCCGAGGAGCTGCGCGAGCAGATCGAAGCGGCCGGTCTGCCCGAGCACGCCATGAAGCAGGCCGAGCGCGAGCTGCAACGCTTCGAGCGCCTGCCCCCGCAGTCGGCCGAGCACGGCGTGATCCGCGGCTACCTGGAGTGGCTCGCCAGCCTGCCCTGGTCGGCGTCCACCGACGACCACCTGGACCTGAAACAGGCGCGCCGGGTGCTCGACCGCGACCACTACGACATGGAGAAGGTGAAGGACCGCATCCTCGAGTTCCTCGCGGTGCGCAAGCTCAAGCCCGACGCGCGCAGCTCGATCCTCTGCTTCGTCGGCCCGCCGGGCGTCGGCAAGACCTCGCTCGGCAAGTCGATCGCCGCGGCGATGGGGCGCGAGTTCGAGCGCATCTCCGTGGGCGGCGTGCGCGACGAGTCCGAGATCCGCGGCCACCGCCGCACCTACATCGGCGCGATGCCCGGCACGATCGTCCGCGCGATGCGCGACGCCGGGTCCAACAACCCGGTGCTGATGATCGACGAGATCGACAAGATGGGCACGGACTTCCGCGGCGACCCGTCCAGCGCGATGCTCGAGGTGCTCGACCCCGAGCAGAACTCGAGCTTCCGCGACCACTACCTCGACCTCGCGTTCGACCTGTCGAAGGTCCTGTTCATCACCACCGCGAACCAGCTCGACCCGATCCCCGCGCCGCTGCGCGACCGCATGGAGACGATCGAGCTGGCGGGCTACACCGAGGAGGAGAAGCTCGAGATCGCCAAGCGCTATCTCGTGCCGCGGCAGGTCGAGCAGAACGGCCTCGTGAAGTCCAAGCTCGAGTTCACCGACGAGGCCCTGCGCGAGATCATCGAGGGCTACACGCGTGAGGCGGGCGTGCGCAACCTGGAGCGCGAGGTCGGAGCGATCTGCCGCAAGGTCGCGCGCGAGTTCGCCGAGGGCAAGCGCAAGTCCAAGCGCACGGTCAGGCCCAAGGCGGTGGGCGAGCTGCTCGGCCCGCGCCACTTCCAGCCCGACGTGGCCCGGCGGACGGGCGAGCCGGGCGTCGCCACGGGGCTGGCGTGGACTCCGGCGGGCGGCGACGTGCTGTTCGTGGAGGCCACCTCGTTCCCGGGCGAGGGGAAGCTGCAGGTGACCGGCCAGCTTGGCGACGTGATGAAGGAGTCCGCGCAGGCGGCGCTCTCGTACGTGAAGCGCAACGTCGCCAAGCTCGGCGACGAGGTGCCCGAGGACTGGTTCCGGGAGAACGACGTGCACGTCCACGTGCCGGCGGGCGCGATCCCCAAGGACGGCCCGAGCGCCGGGATCACCATCGCCACCGCGCTGTCCTCACTGGTCAGCGGGCGCCCGGTGCGGTCGGACACGGCCATGACCGGCGAGATCACGCTCACCGGCAAGGTGCTGCCGATCGGGGGTCTGAGGAACAAGGCGCTGGCCGCGCAGCGCGCGGAGATCACCCGTGTGATCGCGCCGCGGCGAAACGAGCCCGACGCCGAGGAGTTCCCGCCCAACCTGCTGAAGGGCCTCGAGTTCGTGTGGGTCAACACGGTGGACGAGGTCCTCGACTCGGCGCTCGAGCCCGAGGGTGGATCGAAGGTCGTCCGCATCAGGCGCGCTAAGCCGGGTAAGGTGCGCGTAGGCAAGCGGAGCTGAGGAGAGCTATGGCAGCCAAGAAGAAGGCCGCGAAGGCTGGCGCCGGAGCGGTGGCGGCAGGAATGTCCGCCCGCAACAACCCGTACGTTCAGAAGCTGGTCGAGGACTCCGATCTGCGGGACGACCTGCGCACGGCCTTCGAGTCGGCGCGCAAGGCGTATGACCGCATGAACGGGAAGGGGCCGCAGAAGGCCCTGGAGGACAAGAAGGTGCAGCGCGACCTGAAGGAGGCGGCGAACTCGCTTAAGAGCGCGGCCGACGCCCTCCGTGAGAAGCCCAAGCGCAAGAAGCGCCGGCGTGGAGGCCTGCTCGTAATCGGCCTCGTGGGCGCCGGGCTGGCACTCGCCCTGAGCGAGGGTCTGCGTTCAAAGGTCCTCGACGCGCTGTTCGGTTCCGAGGAGGAGTTCGAGTACACCTCGACCACCACCCCGGCCCCGGCGGCGACGGAAGAGAAGGTCGGCGCATAGCGTCCCTTCCGCTTCATGACCGTGCTAGCGCAGAGGCGCCCTCCGGGGCGCCTCTGACGTTCTGGATATGTCGTTCGTGTCGCCGTCGGTGATGGGCTGCTCCTTCGGCTGGCCAGCCAGCTAGACTGCCGCCCCATGGAAGCCTCGACGGCTGAAGCCACCCGCAAGCTCGACGGGGAGAAGGCGCAGAAGATCGTCACGGCCATGCGCGAGAGCGTCGGCACCCGCGGCGCGGCCGGCTCCACCTTCGACGTGGTGGCGCGCGAGGCGGGCGTCTCCCGCGGCCTGCTGCACTACTACTTCGGCTCCAAGGAGCGGCTGCTCGTGGAGGTCGTGCGCCGCGACTGCGACGCCCGCATCGCCACGCTCGAGGACGCCCTGGCCGGAGCGACGAGCGTCGACGAGCTGGTCCAGATCCTCGTCGCCTCGCTGGAGAACTGGGTCGAGGAGGAGGCCAAGAGCTCGGCCGTGGTCTACGAGATGGTGAGCGCCTCGCATCACAGCGAGGAGCTGCGAGCCGAGATGGCCGAGCTCTACCGCCGCTGGCGCAGCCACCTGGCGGACGTCCTGCGGTCCAAGGAGCAGGAGGGAGTGGTCACGCTCGACGCCGATCCCGAGGCCGTGGCCTCGGTGATCTTCGCCCTCGGCGACGGCATCGGCCTGCAGCTGTTCTCCGATCCCTCCTGGGACAGCTCCGCCGCGCTCGAGCTCGGCGCCCGCACCGCGCGCCGCCTGCTCGGCGGCTAGAGCCCGTCCTGTGATCGACGTCACAGAGCCGGGGGACGAGATCCGGTCGACTTTGGCTGGCCAGCCAGATAGGTAGACGACGAGAGGGACTCATGCAGGCAGCTATGGACAGGCTCACCGCGTTCCTCGAGCGTCGCGGCCGGCTGGTGATCGCGCTCTGGGTGGTGCTCCTGATCGCCGCCATCCCCTTCGCCGCCAGGCAGACCGAGAACCTCACCGCGGGCGGCTTCACCGTTCCCGGCTCGGGCTCCGCCGCCGTCGACGAGGCGCTCGCCGGCTTCGAGGGCGCGCAGCGCGAGACCCTCGCGGTGGTTGTCGCGCGCCGCGACGGCGCCTCGGCCCAGGACGTGCGCGCGCAGATCGACCACGTCGACGAGGTCGCCGCGCGAATGTCCCACGTAGAGTTGTCCGACCGCGCCGCGGCGGCCGCCAAGCGCGACGCCGCGAAGTCGCCGATCGCCATCGCCACGCCTCGACGTGACCGGCACGCAGGACGATGCCGCGGACCTCGCGGTCGACCTGCGCGAGGAACTCGGCATCGGGGACGGCGCCGCGAAGGACGGCACCCAGACCTACCTCGTCGGCCAGCAGGCGCTGTGGGCCGGAATGCAGGATCTCTCGAAGGAGGACCTCGAGGCCGCGGAGGCCACCGGCTTCCCGATCGTGCTCGTGATCCTGCTCGCCGTGTTCGGGTCCCTCGCCGCCGCGGCGCTGCCGCTGGCGCTCGGCCTGGCGAGCGTGATGGTCACCGGCGCCATCATCTACTTCCTCTCCCAGTCGATGGACATGTCGGTGTTCACCACCAACGTCGCCTCGATGGTCGGCATCGGGGTGGCCGTGGACTACTCGCTGTTCATCCTCGCCCGCTATCGCGAGGAGATCCGCGCGGGCTCGACCCCGGAGGAGGCGCGGCGCACCTCCATGCGCACATCCGGCGTGGCCGTTGTCTTCTCGGGGCTCACCGTGATGATCTCGCTGGGCGGGCTGTTCCTCGTGGACTCCACGACGATCAGGTCGATGGCGCTCGGCGCGATCGTCGTGGTTGCGGTGTCGATCCTCGCGGCCGTGACGTTCCTGCCCGCCGTGATGCGCGCGATGGGCAGCCGCGCCTACATGCGCGGGCGCCCCGCGATGGTGGTGGCGCTGATCGGGCGCAACCTGCGCTGGCGCAGGCGCAGGCGAGGCTCGACGGATCCCGAGGCTCAGCGCGGCAGCTTCTGGCAGCGCTGGACCGACCGCGTCACGCGCCGGCCGGTGCTCTCCGCTGCGGCGAGTGCCGGCGTGCTGCTGGTGCTGGCCATCCCCGCGCTCTCGCTCGTGTTCGGAGACGGCGCGCTGCGCCAGTTCCCCGAGGGCCACGAGACTCGCGTGGGCGCCGAGCTGGCCGCGAAGGAGCTCGGCCCCGGTACCTCCGGCCCGACCCACCTCGTCGCCACGTTCGAGCAGGGCACCGCGTCGGACCCGGGGAACCGCGCCGCGCTGGCGACCTGGCCAGACGACGTGGCGCGCGACCCTCAGGTGGCCCGGGTCGGCCGCCCGCAGCCGTCGAATGACGGCCGCTCCGCACTGCTCACGGTGGCGCCGAAGACCGACTCCGAGAGCATCGAGGCACGGGCGATGATGGACCGGCTGCGCGAGTCGCCCGGCGGAGGGATCGAGGCGGTGGCCAACGTGCAGGTCGGCGGCGCCACCGCGGCCGTCGAGGACTTCAAGGACCTCGTGGCGGGGTCGATGTGGAAGATCGCCCTGTTCGTGCTCCTGTTCAGCTACCTCGTGCTGTTCGTGCTGCTGCGGTCGGTGCTGCTGCCGCTGAAGGCGGTGCTGATGAACATGCTCACCGTGGGCGCGGCCTACGGCGTGCTCGTGGCGATCTTCCAGTACGGCTGGCTCGACGGCTTCCTCGGCTTCGAGTCGCTGGGCTACATCAACACGATCACCCCGCCGTTCCTCCTGGCGATCGTGTTCGGCCTGTCGATGGACTACGAGGTGTTCCTGCTGAGCCGCATCCGCGAGCGCTACGACGCAACGGGGGACACCAAGACCGCAGTGGCGCAGGGCCTCGCGAAGAGCGCGGCCACCATCTCCAGCGCGGCATTGATCATGGTCGCCGTGTTCGCGGTTTTCGCAGCCACGGGCGTGCCCTCGATCAAGGAGATCGGCGTGGGCCTCTCCGTGGCGATCTTCCTCGACGCGACGCTCGTGAGGCTTGTGCTGGTGCCGGCGACCATGGAGATCATGGGCAAGTGGAACTGGTGGCTGCCCAAGCCGATCGCGCGGGTGCTGCCCGAGGCGAACTTCGAGGCGTCGGGCGCCGGCTAGGCGGTGCGCACGGCGTTGCGGCCGGCGGCCTTGGCGAGATACATCGCGGCGTCGGCGGATGCCGCCAGCGCATCGCTGTCGTGATCGATACGGATGGCGGCGCCGACGCTCACGGTGACCGCGACCAGCTCGTCGCCGATCGCGATCGGAGTACCGGCGACCGCGTCGCGGACCCGTTCGCCGACCCGGACCACTCCGTCGAGGTTGGTGTCGGGGAGGATCGCGAGGAACTCCTCTCCGCCCCAGCGCCCGACGAGATCCTCGGCGCGCAGGGCCCCGGAGATGGCACGAGCGACTGCCCCCAGCACCTCGTCGCCGGCCTCGTGGCCGCGGCTGTCGTTGATCTCCTTGAAGCAGTCGATGTCGATCATCAGAACGGACAACGGCTGGTCGTGGCGGGCGGCCGACGAAATCGCCGCGTCGAGCGTGACCTGGGCCTGGCGGCGATTGGGAAGGCCGGTCAGATCATCGACCAGGGCCAGGCGATCCAGGCGCTCATTTGCCGAGCTCAGCTCGCGGCGTGACTGAACGAGGTAGGCCACCAGCAGCACGCAGGCCAGCGCTCCCAGCACGAACCCACCCCAGAGCAACCACGGTATGTAGTGGCCGATCCCGTGCAAGGGCTCGAACAGCTGCGCCGCCGGGACCGACATCACAAGCCGCCACGGCGTGTCGCCGACGCGCTCGCTGGAGTATTCGTAGTCGCCGGAAGTCCTGCTCGACGGCGAGTCGGAGAGCCCTTCGGCCAGCTCTGGATCCGTCTGCGACAGCTTGAAGAGACCTCCGGTTTGCCGGCGATTGCTGGCGACGATCTGCCCCGCGGAGTCGATCAGGTAGACGCGGGCCCCCTTCAGGGCCGTCGCGTTGCGCAGAAAGGCTCCGATCGGCGTGGTGGCGATGTCGAACGCGCCGCTGAAGACCCGGCGTCCGTACTTGGAGGTGAACGGGGTCGCGAAGGCCACTACCGGCGTGCCGTTGGCCGCCGAAGGAACGACGTTGGAGACGGCCCGGCGCCCGTCGGTGGCGGCGCGAAGGTGGTCGTAGCGCGCCGCAAGGTCTCGCCCGATCAGCGATGGGGCCGCGGGCACGACCTGTAGTGCACGGCCCCTGCTGTCGAGCAGTACCGCGGCCTCGTTCCCGAACAGCTTGGAGACGTGCTCGAGGTCTCTTCCGACCGACAGCTCGCGCTCCGCGACGCTCCGCTCCTGTGCGATCAACTCCGCCACGTAGGTCCTGGTGAAGTTCGCCGCGACCTCGGTGCGGTTCTCGAACCGCTGCTTCAGATCGCGCTCCTCGTCGACCTGCGAGTTGTGAAGAAGCCCTGCGGAGAGCACGGAAAGCAGGGCCCAGGCGACGAGCAGGAGGGCTCGCGAGCGATTGGGGCGCATACCCACCTATCGGCCGATGCGGCCCCGCCTCGACCCCTATGGAGACTTTGCAGAAGCCAGCGCGTCCACGGGAGGCCGCTGTCGGAGCGGGTCGTGTCCCGCGAGGAAGGCGTCCAGGTGCATCCAGGTGGTCCCGATGGCCGAACGGCCGGTGAGCACGCCGAGGTGGCCGCCGGGCGCGGTCTCGAGCTGGACCGACTCCGCGTTCGGCAGCAGCTCGCCCACGTGGTGCACGGCGGCCTTGGGCGCGAGCACGTCCGCGTCGCCCGCGATCGAGAGCACCGGCTGGCGCACGTCGGCCAGGTCGATCTCGTGGCCCTCGCGCAGCTCGATCTTGCCGCCGGCGAGCGAGTTCACTCGGAAGAACGCGTGGTAGAGCTGGCCGAAGGTGCGCCCGGGGTAGGCGAACATGTTCGCCATGTAGGCGTCCACGGCCTCGGCGTGGGCGATCGTGTCGCGGTCGTGCAGGTTGCGGGCGAGGAACAGCGGCTTGGTGAGATAGCGGTCGAGCGAGGTGAGCTGGAAGCCGCGGCTCACAAGCGGCGCGGGCGCGCCGCCGAGCGCCTTGTACAGGGCGGTGCCGAGCGCTCCGCCGGTGAGCTTCGCGATCTGGCGGATAGGGCCCATCATGCGCACCTTCTCGAAGTCGAACGGGCTCGCGACCATGGCGATCGAGGCGATCGGCTGGTCGGGGTCGGCGGCGGCGGAGAGCAGGGTGAGGATGCCGCCCAGGCACCAGCCGAGCGGCTGTACCGGCGCCCCGTCCGCGTCCTCGGACACCGCGCGCACCGCCGTGGGGATCACTTCCTCCACCCAGTGCTCGAGGCCGAGGGCCCTGTCGCTGAAGGAGATCGCGCCGTAGTCGACGAGGTAGGTGGGGTAGCCGAGGGCGGTGAGGTGCTCGGCCAGCGAACAGCCCCGGCGCAGGTCGAAGCAGGTGGCCGGCGCGGCGAGCGGGGGCACCAGCAGCACCGGCGTGCGGTCGGCCCGCGGCTGCCGGCGCGAGCGGTAGCGGCGCACCGTGCACTGGGGCCCCTCGTGGATGATCGACGACGGGGTGGGGGTCAGATCGGCGACGCCCGGGCCCACGAGCAGGTCCCAGCCGGTCACGGCTGAGTCGATCAACTTCTCCGGGTCAGGAAGCAAGGGCAGCCGCATCGGCGGCCGGGAAGTCTAGAAGCAGGTGTACGAGCCGGTCGGGGTTCTCCAGCTGGGGACAGTGGCCGCAGTCCTCGATTGTCACCAGCTGCGCGCCCTCCACGGCATCGAGCACGCGGTCGGCGCCGGTCTGGAACACCATCACGTCCTGGCGGCCCCAGACCATCATCACCGGGCAGGTGATCGCCTCCAGGCGATACGGGTCGCGCAGCTCCTTGATCAGCCGCCGGCCGGTGGCCATCAGCCGGGCGGTGGTGGCCTTGTCGGCGAAGTGAGAGGCGAACGTCGACGCGATCAGCGGATCGAGCGAGCCCGGGCGGTGGAACGCCAGGCGCTTGTACACCTCGGCCACCACGCGCTGCAGGGCGACGGCCGGCATGGGCACCGGGGTGGCGAGGGCCGCGCGCAGCACCGGCTCGCGCTCGATCACCGCGAACCACCGCGCCATGTCGAGCCCGGCGGGCGCCACCGGCACGATTCCCGCCAGCCCAAGCTCCTCGCGCTCGGCCAGCAGCAGCGAGACGCAGCCGCCGAGCGAGTTGCCGCACACGACCGCGCCTCCCTCCGGCGCCATCCACTCCACCGCCGCGGCGGCGAACCGCTCGAGCTGGGCGAGGATCGGCTCGTCGTCGGAGAGCAGGTCGCACGTGCCGAAGCCCGGCATGTCGAGCGCCATCGCGCGCCGGCCCACGCGGCCGAGGCGGTCCAGCAGCAGCCGCCAGGTGTCGGCGCTGTCGGAATAGCCGTGCAGGAGCAGGAGCGGCGGTCCGTCGCCCTCCAACTCCAGCGCCCGGGTCTCATACCCCGCGAGCGTCAGCCGATGCTCGAAGAGCGGCTGCACGCGCCCAGAGTAGGTGCGATCGCGGCTGTCAGCCATTAGAGTCGCGCAATGAAGGCAAAAGGGACTCTCACAGGACTCGTAATCGTCGCCACCATGACGCTGGCGATGGCACCCTCCGCATCCGCCGCCGAGGCGAGTTGCCCCGGCACTTTCGAGGTGCTGCACAACGACCGCGTCGGCGCGATGCAGCTGCCCAAGGGCCCGTACGTGATCACGCTCTTGGATACGCGGACGATGGGCTGTACCGAGGCCGCCCGCCTGCTCGGCGAGTTCCTCGAGGACTGGGACGGCCGCCTCCCGCGGCCGTGGGTGGCCATCAACTCCACGCGCACGTTCCAGGCGGGCCGCAACAGCACGACCGGGTTCAGGATCGCGCCGCAGGTCGGCCCGCTACCGCCCAACCCGCCGCACCCCGTCTCCCGCCGGATCTGTCCCGGCTACTTCAGCGTGCTGCACAACGACCGCATCGGCCGCTTCCGCATTCCCAAGGGCCGATACCGGATCACGTTGCTGTCCTACACCGGGCCGACGTGCGCGGGGGCCACGCGCCAGCTCGCCCAGTTCCTGCAGGACTACGACGGCGTGCTCCCGCGGCCGTGGCTGCTCGACCGGGGCACCGGCGCATTCACGCGGGGCCACCGCCAGGTCGGGTTCCGGATCAAGCCGTACGTGACGCAGGCCGGCCCGGGCGAGACATCGAAGGGCGTGTATCCGACCCGCGGCGAGTCCAGGTGCCGGGCGACCTTCCGCGTGAACAACAACGACCGCATCGGGGCCCTGCGCCTCCGGCGAGGCAACTACAACGTGTGGACCCAGGGCCTGAGCTGCCCGAGCGCGAGCCGGCAGTTCGCAAGCTTCCTGCGGGATCCGAGCGGCGTGCTCGACGATCCCTGGATCCTCATCGCCGCGAGGGCGACGTTCACGCGCGGGAAGAACGGCCGCGTCCGCTTCCGTGTGAAGCCCGTGGGTGGCTGAGGCCTAGGCGTTCAGCTTCGGGCTGCTCCACGGCGCCTCGAGGCGCCGCTCCAGCTCGTCGCTCAGTTCGACGATCGCAATCCGGGACTGGTCGAGCGAGTCGCGGTCGCGCAACGTGACGGTGTCGTCCTCCATCGTCTGGTGGTCCACCGTCACTCCCCACGGGGTGCCGATCTCGTCCTGGCGGCGGTAGCGCTTGCCGATCGAGCCGCCCGTATCGAACTCGGCGGTCATCCGCTTGCGCAGGTCCTCGTAGACCGCGCGGGCCTTCTCGGGCTGGCCGTCCTTGTTCACCAGGGGGAGCACCGCCACCTTCACCGGGGCCAGTCGCGGGTGCAGGCGCAGCACCACCCGCTCGCGGCCCTCGACCTCCTCCTCGTCGTAGGCGTCCACCAGGAAGGCGAGCGTGCCCCGGTCCGCGCCGGCCGAGGGCTCGATCACGTAGGGCACGTAACGCTCGCCGGTGCCGGGGTCCACGTAGTCGAGCTTCTCGTTGGAGAACTTCGCGTGCTGGGTGAGGTCGAAGTCGCCGCGGTTCGCGATTCCCTCGAGCTCTGACCAGCCCATCGGGAACTGGTACTCGATGTCGGAGGTGGCGCTGGAGTAGTGGGAGAGCTCGTCGGAGTCGTGCGCGCGCAGCTGTAGGTGGTCGGGCCGGATGCCGAGGTCGGTGTACCAGCGCATCCGGTCCTCCATCCAGCGCTCGTGCCAGTCGTCGGCCTCGTCGGGCGGCACGAAGAACTCGATCTCCATCTGCTCGAACTCGTACGTGCGGAAGATGAAGCTCTGGGTGGTGATCTCGTTTCGGAACGCCTTGCCGATCTGGGCGATCCCGAACGGCGGCTTCTTGCGCGCGAACTGGAGCACGTTCTTGAAGTTCACGAAGATGCCCTGGGCGGTCTCGGGGCGCAGGAACACCTCCGAGCCCTCCTCCTGCACCGGGCCCACGTGCGTCTGGAACATCAGGTTGAAGTTGCGCGGCTCCGACAGATCCCCGCCGCACTTGGGGCATTTCAGCTCGCCCTCGGGCTGAGCCTCGCGCAGGTGATCCTCCCGCCAGCGCCTCTTGCACTCGCCCAGGCACTGCACGAGCGGGTCGGTGAAGCCCTCGAGGTGGCCCGAGGCCTCCCAGGTGCGCGGGTGCATGAGGATCGCGGCGTCCAGGGCCACCATGTCGTCGCGCTCCTGCACATTGGCGCGCCACCACTCGCCCTTCACGTTGTTCTTCAGCAACACGCCGTAGTGGCCGTAGTCGTAGGTGGACGCCAGCCCGCCGTAGATCTCGGAGGACTGGAAGATGAATCCACGCCGCTTGCAGAGGGCGACGATCTTGTCCATCGTGGCGACATCGGGGCTCATGGGCGGCCAACCCTACCCGTCGAGAAATTGGTTGGAACTAGCGGGAAACGGGGTAACGCGGCGTCAACATGGTTCGGTACGGTGCCGCCCCGATGACCCTGTTCCGCCCGATCGGCCACATCGCCGCTTGGCTGGTGTGGCACTCCACCGGCAAGTCCCTCCTGCGGGATCTGGAGTCGCCGGCGCCGCCTGACGCCTAGAAGTCCCCGCTATCCTCGCCGCGCCGTGCCGATTTACGAGTATCGCTGCGAGAAAGGGCACACCTTCGAGGTGATGCAGCGCATGGTCGACGACACTCTCACCGAGTGCACGATCTGCGGCGCCCCCGTTCAGCGCGTGTTCCACCCGGTGGCCGTGCACTTCAAGGGCTCCGGGTTCTACAGCACGGACTACGGCAAGAAGAAGGGCAAGGGCGCCAAGGACGGCGGGTCGTCTGAGTCGAAGTCATCCGACTCGAAGTCGGAGTCCTCGTCGTCTGACTCCTCATCGTCGGACTCCAAGAAGACCGACTCCTCCAAGACCGCGCCCGCCAAGTCCTCGGACTAATTCCCCAGCAGCCGGTCGACGGCCGCCTTCTTCTCCGCGTCTGAAACCAGCAGGCTCGACGCCGGGCCGCAGCTCAGGCATGAGGGCTTGAGCACGTCGGTCTCGCCGACGCCGCCCGTGCCGACGTCCAGCCCGAGGCCCGCGAGCCCCGGCGCCTTGAGGTCGGTGCGTAGCGCCTTCGGCGCCTTCCAGCTCACCCATGGCAGCCGGACGAACGTCCCGGCCGAGAACGCCTTGCCCTTGATCCCGCCCAGCACCTCCTGCTGGCGCTGGGCACGATCGAGGTCGTTCTCGTTCGGGGCGCAGCGGTTGTTGCGCACCCGCGCGAACCCGAGCGCCTGGCGGCCGTCGAGCTCCTGCTCGCCCTTCGGGAGGTTGAAGCCGCGGTAGAAGTTGTCGAACTCGGGCGCGCAGATCTTGGTCTTGTTGTTCACGGTGATGCCGCCGAGGGCGTCGATGAACTCGGGGAAGTGCTCGAAGTCCACCTCCACGATGTGGTGGATCTTCAGCCCGTTGCCGAGGAACGCCTCGACGGTCTCGATGGTGAGAGACGGGCCGCCGATCGCGTAGGCGGCGTTGATCTTCTGAGTGCCGTGGCCAGGGATCGTCGGCGGCCGCGTCGCGCGGGATCGAGAGCTTGCGCGTGCTGCCGAAGGAGGAGTGCATGAGCATGATCGTGTCGGCGCGGCCCACGGCCTTGCTCGGGTCGAGCGAGTCGCCCTTGCGGCTGTCCGAGCCCACCACCAGCGTCGTGGCGCCGGTGAAGAAGTTCCCGCCGCCGGACAGCGCCTCCTCAGCCTCGCTGGACACGCCCTCCTGAAGCTGTGCGCTGATCGTGAACAGCACGATCGACAACGCGATCCAGCCGGCGACGGCAAGGGCGATCCACTTGATCACCCGTCCCGGCGTGATTTCGCTCGGCTCACGCGGGACCCGTGGGTCGCGCGGCGGCCGCTCGTCGCGCTTGCGCACGCGCTCCCGAAGCCCGTCGAGATCCGGCCCGCCGCCGCGCAGGAACCCGCCGCGGCGGGAGCGGTAGACCTTGTAGTCGGGTTTGTCGTCGGGAGCTCACGAGGCGTACTTATAGGGTGCTCGGATGCCACCACGGCGCGTGATCGGGATCGATGCCGGCGGCACGAAGCTGCTCGGCGGGGTCGTCGACCAGGAGCTTGTGGTGCACCACAGGGTGCGGCGCCAGTGGCGTGGAGCCGACCGTCAGGAGACCCTCGACATCTTCGTTGACGCCGTCGAGGAGGTGCGCGCGGCGGCTCCGGACGTGGACGCCGTGGGGTTCGGGCTGCCGGCCCTGGTCGACGTTTCGGCGGGCACCTCCGTCTGGTCGAATCATCTGCCGATCGACGACGTGCCGTTCCGGGATCTGCTGAGCGAGCGCCTCGGCCTGCCGGTGGCCGTGGACAACGACGCGAATGTCGCGGCCCTCGCGGAGCACCGCCACGGCGCCGCGCGCGGCGCGGAGCACGCGGTGATGGTGGCCCTCGGCACGGGCATCGGCGGCGGGTTAGTTCTCGGCGGGCGAGATCTACCGAGGGGCGCGCGGATTCGCGGGCGAGCTCGGCCACCTGGTGGTGGATCACGACGGCGAGGACTGCCCAGGCGCCTGCCCGGGCCGCGGCTGCCTCGAGGTGCTCGCGTCGGGTAAGGCGATCGGGCGCGCGGGGGAGGCCAGCGCCGCGAAGCGATCCCGATTCGACGCTGGGGCGCCGGCTCGCCGGGGGCGGTGAGATCACCGGCGGCCTCGTCACCGAGCTGGCCCACGATGGCGACGAGCAGTCGCGCGACGTGCTCGCCTGTGTCGGGGAGCGGCTCGGGGCCGGGCCTCACCGGGCGTGGTCAATGCATTCGACCCCGAGGTGGTGGTGATCGGCGGCGGGGCGGTGGCCGCCGGCGAGCTGCTGCTTGCACGAGCACGCGCGGTCGTCGCGGAGCGTGCGCTGCCGCCGATCGCCGAGCGCGTGCGCATCGTGCCGGCCCACTTCGGCGACGAGTCGGGCATGCTCGGCGCCGCGCTGCTCGCGCTGGAGGAGGCGTGAGCGGCCTCGTCGTCTGTCCCACGCCGATCGGCAACCTCGAGGACGTGACGCTGCGCGTGCTGTCGGCGCTGCGCGAGGCGGATCGTCGTGGCCTGCGAGGACACACGCAGAACCCGCACCCTGCTCGACCGCTACGGCGTCGTCGCCAAGCTCGTGAGCTACCACGAGCACAACGAGGAGGCGCGGTCCGCCGAGCTGGTCGAGCGGATGCGCGAGGGCCAGACGGTGGCGCTGGTGTCCGATGCGGGGATGCCGCTGGTGTCCGACCCCGGCTACGTGCTCGTGCGCGCCTGCGTTGCGGCCGGCCTGCCCGTCGAGGTGCTGCCCGGCCCGTCGGCGGGAATCGCCGCGCTGGTGGCCTCTGCGCTGCCCGCCGACCGGTGGCGGTTCACGGGGTTCTTCCCGCGCAAGAAGGGCGAGCTGAGGGCGCTGCTGCAGGAACCGGGCGGGACGCTGGTGGCGTTCGAGTCGCCGCGACGGGTTCCCGGGACGCTGGCGCTCGCCGCCGAGGTCGACCCCGAGCGGCAGGTCGCGGTTTGCCGCGAGCTGACCAAGGTCCACGAGGAGGTGGTCCGCGGGAGCGCCGCGGAACTGGCGAAGCGCTACGCCGGGAAGCCGCCGAAGGGCGAGGTGGTGCTGGTGCTGGGCCCGTCCTCGGAGCCGGAGCCGGGCGAGGGGCCGCCGGCGGGGCTCGATCAGCTGACGACGGCTGGTGGAGGCGGGCGCCAAGCCGCGGGTGGCGGCGAAGGTGATCGCGGAGATGACGGGGGCGAGCGCGAACGAGCTGTACCGAGCACTCACCGAGTGACGATCCGGCGAAGTTCGTAACGGCGACGTAACCCTTCGTCACACCTCGTGCACGAACGGCCCCACGGCCGGCGGGGGCGCGCCTACGGTCGGCCGATGCTGCTCCGCACACTCGTCGCCGTCCTGCTCGCCGGCCTCGCGTTCCCTGCCGCGGCTGCCGGCTGGGCGTGGCCGGTCGACGGTCGGGTCGTCACGCCGTACCGCAACGGCGACGACCCGTACGCGGGCGGACAGCACCGTGGGATCGACATCGCGGCGGCCGTGGGCACCCCGGTGCGCGCGGCCGCCGCGGCGGCACCGTCACGTTCGCCGGAGTGGCCGGCTCGCTCCGGGCTCACCGTTGCGGTGCGGACCGCCGACGGGCGCTTCGACACCTCCTACCTCCACCTCGCTTCCGCCGCTGTTGCGAAGGGCGATCGCGTGGGCGAAGGCGCGCGACTCGGCGCCGTCGGCACGAGCGGCAAGCGCTCGGCGGCCGCAGCCGCACCTGCACTTCGGTGTCCGCGAGGCCGGCAGCCGGCACGCCTACCGCGATCCGCTCGCGCTGCTCCCGCCGGTCCCGACGCCGGTGAGAGAGGCACCGCGGGCCGTTCCTGTGGCCGCACCCGCGCCGGTGCGGGCGGCGCCGCGGCGCGAACGCGTTCCCCGCGCGGCGCCGCGGCGGCCGAGGGTCCCGGCGGGGCGGCGAGTGCGGGTGCCCGCCGCCCGGCCGTCGCCCCGCGGCGCGCCCGCGCGACCGGGCCTCGCGCCGCGGGCCGATCAGGCCCCTCGTCGCGCCCGAGCGCGTGCGGGCCCCCGCGCCCGGAGCCGCGCCTGGGTCCTCGGCCGATTGCCGCGCCGGCTCCGGCGCCCGCCGGCGGCCGTGCCCCGCGGCGCGCGCCCGGGCCGACGCCCCGGGTCCCGACCTGGGCATGGCCCTGGCCTGCGTCGGGCTCCTGCTCGCCGCGGCGTGCCTGGGCGGGCGGCGCGGCGGAGACGGGCGGCCGGCGCACGACCGCCCGGCGCTGCGCTGCCGGGCGCTCGCTGCGCGCCGCTGACAACACGCGGGCCGCCAGTAGCATCGAGCGGGCGCGTGCCCTACTACATCACCACCCCCATCTACTACGTGAACGGGGAGCCCCACCTCGGCCACGTCTACACGACGGTCGCGGCCGACGTGCTGGCCCGTCACATGCGCCAGCGCGGCGAGGACGTCTTCTTCCTCACGGGCACCGACGAGCACGGCGAGCCGGTCGCCCAGGCGGCGGAGCGCGAGGGGGTCACCCCGCGGAGCTGGCCGATCAGCAACGCCGAGCGCTTCAAGGCGGTCGCGCGCGCGGGTGAACGCCACCAACGACTTCTTCATCCGCACGAGCGATCCCGAGCACGCGGCGGTGGTCACCGAGGTGGCGAACAGGCTGAAGGAGAACGGCCACGTCTACGAGGGCACCTACGAGGGCTTCTACTGCCCGCGCTGCGCGGACTTCAAGACCGACGCCGAGCTGATCGAGGGCAACAAGTGCCCGATCCACCTGATCGAGCTCGAGCGGGAGAAGGAGGACAACTGGTTCTTCCGGCTGTCCACCTTCCAGGAGCCGCTGAAGAAGCTGTACGCCGAGAACCCCGAGTGGGTGCTCCCGCGCAACCGCTACAACGAGGCGCTGTCGTTCATCGAGGGCGGGCTCAACGACCTGTCGCTCAGCCGCGCCCGGATCTCATGGGGCGTGCCCGTGCCGTGGGACCCCGACCAGGTGATCTACGTCTGGATCGACGCGCTCCTCAACTACTACTCGGCGCTCAGCTACGCGCGCAGGGCGAGGACCTCACCGAGCAGTTCTGGCCGGCGAACCTCCACCTGATCGCCAAGGACATCCTCAAGTTCCACGCGGTGATCTGGCCGGCGCTGCTGATGGCGGCCGAGCTCCCGCTGCCCAAGCGCGTGTTCATCCACGGCTACCTGCTGATGGACGAGCACAAGATGTCCAAGTCGCTGGGCAACGTGCTCGACCCGTTCAAGGTGATGGACATGTACGGCACCGATGCGCTGCGCTACTACCTGCTGCGCGAGGTGGGCTTCGGGCGGCGACGGCTCGATCTCGCCCGAGGGGTTCGAGACGCGTTACAACACCGAGCTCGCCAACGAGTACGGCAACCTGGCCAGCCGCTCGCTGGCGATGATCACCCGCTACCGCGACGGCGTCGTGCCCGAGGCGCGAGGCGCCGGCGGAGCTGGCGGCCGAGTTCGACGGGCTCGACCGCCGCGGTGAAGGAGCGCCTCGACAAGCGCCGACGTGAGCAGGGCGCTCGAGCACATCTGGCTGCGCGTCCGCGCGCTCAACCGCTTCGTGCAGGACGACGGAGCCCTGGAAGCTGTCGAAGGACGAGACGAAGGGGGCCGAGCTCGACTCGGTGCTGTACGCCCTCGCCGAGGGGCTGCGCGTGGTGTCTGTGCTGCTGCACCCGTGGGTCCCGGAGTCGGCCGAGAAGCTGCTCACCGCGCTCGGCCGCGAGGACCGGTCGCTCGACACGGCGGGTTCGGAGAACGTGGCGGCGGCGCGACCATCGGCGACCTCGGCCAGCTCTTCCCCAAGGTCGAGCCGCCCGCGGCCGACGCCGCCTGAGGCGCGGATGGTCGACACCCACTGCCACCTCGACTCGTGCAAGGACGACACCGCCGACGTGGTGGCGCGGGCGCGGCGGGCGGGCGTCACCCGGCTGGCGACGGTGGGCATGCACGGTGAGTCGATCGAGCAGGCGCTGGCCGATGCGCGCGAGCACGAGGACGTGGTGGCGATCGTCGGCCGCCACCCGCACCACTCCGAGGGCTTCGACGCCGCGGGCCTGGAGGAGATCGAGCGCGCGGCGCAGGACCCGCAGGCGCGGGCGATCGGCGAGACGGGCCTGGACTACTTCCGCGACCGGGCGCCGCGAGAGGACCAGCGGCGCGCGTTCGAGGCCCAGCTCGGCCTGGCCGAGCGCACCGGGCTCCCGGTGGTGATCCACACGCGCGAGGCCGAGGAGGACACGTTCGCGATCCTGGCCGAGCGGGCCGGCGAGCCTCACGGTGATCCTGCACTGCTTCTCGGCGCCGTCGCGGCTCGACGAGGCCGTGGAGCGCGGTTACATGTGCTCGTTCGCCGGCAACGTGACCTACAAGAACGCGACCGACCTGCAGGCGGCGGCCCGCGACGTACCGGACGAGCTGCTGCTCGTGGAGACCGACTCGCCCTACCTGGCGCCTCAGCCGGTGCGCGGCAAGCCCAACGAGCCCGCCAACGTGAGCCACACCGCGGAGTTCCTCGCGGACCTGCGCGGAGTGCGCTACGACGAGCTCGACGCCGTCGTGGAGGAGAACGCCGCGGCGGGTCTTCCACTGGTGAGCGCGGAGCCGCGCAGCGCCGCCGCGCCAGGCGAGCCGCGACGGCTGCGGCGCTTCGACGTGCGGCCCAACCGCGAGCTGGGCCAGAACTTCCTGGTCGACGACAACCTGCTGGGGGTGATCGGCAGGGCGGCGGAGCTGGACGAGGCCGACGTCGTGCTCGAGGTGGGCGGCGGCCTCGGGGTGCTGTCGGAATACCTGGCGCCGCGCGTCGCGCACCTGCACGTGGTCGAGGTCGATCGCTCGCTGGAGCCGGCGCTGCGCGAGGCGCTCGATCCGTTCGGCAACGCCTCCCTGCACTTCGCGGACGCCGTGAAGCTCGACTTCGGGGCGCTCGAGCCCGGCGCCCACCAAGGTGGTGGCCAACCTGCCCTACGGCGTGGCCGCGACGGTGCTGCTCAAGGCCGTCGAGGAGCTGCCCGGCGGGAAGCCTGTTCGTGGCGATGGTGCAGCGCGAGGTGGGGGACCGCCTCGCGGCGGCGCCGGGCAGCAAGACCTACGGCGCCACCTCGGTGCTGGCCCAGCTGGCCTGCGAGGTGAAGGTGGTGCGCAAGGTGCCGCGCACGGTGTTCCACCCCGAGCCCAACGTGGACTCCGCGCTGGTGGTGCTCCGGCGCCACGGCCCCGGCGCCGCGCCCGCGGCTGTCGGCGCTCGTGCACGCGGCGTTCGCCCACCGGCGCAAGACGCTCGCCGGCTCGCTGGCCCTGGCGCCCGGCGCGCCCGACGGGATACGCGACGCGGCGCGCGCGGCGCTCGCCGAGCTGGGGCACCCCGAGGACACGCGCGCGGAGCGGCTCTCGCCGCAGGAGTTCGCACGCCTTGCCGAGCTGCTCGGCAGGAGCCACTGCGGCTCGCTGCGGCGAGCGCGATGACCGAGCGCTCCCCGGCGAAGGTGAATCTGGTGCTGCGGGTCGGGCCGCCGGGGCCGGACGGGATGCACCCCTGGGCGTCGCTGTTCGCCTCGATCGACCTGGCCGACGAGCTCGACGATCGAGGGAGGCCGACTCGCGACGAGGTGATCTGCCCCGGGCGTGGACGGCGAGAACCTGGCCGGCGCGCGCGCTGGCCGCGTTCCGGGCGGCGGGGCGGCGAGCCACCGCCGCTGCGGGTCGACGATCGACAAGCGGATCCCGGTGGCCGCCGGCCTCGGCGGAGGCAGCGCCGACGCCGCCGCGGTGCTGCGTGCGGCGCAAGGCGGCTGTCGCCGATCGGCGAGGCGGCCCTGGGAGCTCGGCCGCGGGCCTGGGAAGCGACGTGCCGAGCCAGGTGCGCCCGGCCACGCGATCGTAGCGGGGCCGGCGAGCGGGTGGAGCCGGTCGGCGCTGCCGCCATGGCGCTCGTGCTCGTCCCGTCGGCGCGCGGGCTGAGCACGGCCACGGTGTACGCGGAGCTGGACGCTGCGCGCCGGTGGCCCCCGCGCCCGACCCGCGGCCGCTGGCCGAGCTTGCCGCGGGCCGCGGAGGAGGTGCCGCGGCGCTGCACAACGACCTGGAGCCGGCCGCCCTTTCGCTGCGGCCCGGGCTCGCCGAGGTGCTCGACGGGCTCCCGGCGCGGGCGCCCTCGGGCTCGCATCACGGCTCGGGGCCGACCGCCTTCGGGGTCTTCCCCGATCGCCCGGCCGCCGAGGCGGCCGCGGCGGGGTCTCGAGGGCGGTCGCTGGTAGCCGAGGCATGATCCGGCGCCACCGAAATCTGCGTTATCGGCGCCTCCTGGTGGCGTGCCCGTCGTGCTGTACGCGACCGGCGCGATGCCGGACCTGCCCGACGTGAAGAAGGCGATCGAGGACATCGCCCAGGCGCTGGGCCCGTGGACCTACGCCCTGGTCGGCCTGCTCGCGTTCCTCCGAAACGGGGGCGTTCGTGGGCTTGTTCTTGCTGCAGACGTGCCGGTGCACGTTGAGGCCGACCTCGCCGGTGTCGGCGAAGTTGCCCATCTCCAGCATCATGCCGCCCCGCTTCAGCATCTCGATGCCCTCGACGAACGATCGTGGCGTGTTGGCCATGTGCAGGACCACGTCGGCGCCGCGGCCGCCGGTAGTTCCCGCACCCGTGCGACGTTCTGCCGGCGTCGTCGGCGGAGACGTCGATGACCTCGTCGGCGCCGCAGCGGCGGGCCCACGCCAACCGGTACGGACTCAGGTCGGTGGCGATGATCTGCGGCGCCCATCATGTCGGCCTTGGCGATGTGCAGCAGTCCCAGTGGGCCGGCCCCGATCACCACCACCGTGTCACCGGAGTTGAAGCCCTCCATGGCGTACGAGCTGAACTCTTTCAGTTTGTCCAGGCTCGCCGCGCAGGCCATCAACTCGGCCAGCACGGCCACCCGCGGCGACAGTCCGTCAGGGACCTTGTAGACGAACGTGTCCGGCCGCAGGTAGATGAACTCCGACCAGCCCCCCGAGCAGGTGCGGCGGCTCCGCGCTGGTGAAGGAGTTCCCGTAGCACTGCGAGTTGTCGCACCAGACGTAGCCCATGACGTGCGTGCAGGGGTAGCAGCGGCCGCAGACCACGTCGGGACACATGGTGATCCGGTCGCCGACCTTCAGTGGGCGGCCGTAGAACTCGATCCCGGCGGCTGCACTCGAGGTGATCTCGGCGACGATCCCGACGTTCTCGTGGCCCTGGATGATCGGGAACGGGGTGTCGGTCTCGGCCGGCGTCCCGGCGTACTGCTTCGTCTCGCCGGCGTACGTGTGCTTGTCGGTCCCGCAGATCCCGGACATCTCGACCTGGAGGAGCAGCGCGCCGTCGGCCAGCGCCGGCCGGGGAACTCCTGCACCTCGTAGCGTCCGGGGGCGACCAGCACCGCCGCCCGTACTGCGTCACTCACCAGCGACACGCTACGCGACGAGGACCGTGAACGGGCTCAGGGCAGATCAGTGAGGGAAGCCTGCTGCGGACCCCTGGGGCCGGACCAGCTGACGGTGGCCGTTCCCGCGGCGAGATCGGCGTCGAGGACCGCGCTGTCCTCTCCAGCGGTCCAGCTCATCTGCAGTTGCGCCCCCGAACCCGAGACCGCGAACTCCCCGTCGAAGCTCGGGTGGGAGTGCGGAACCGGATCAGCCGGAAGAGGCCGTCGACCACCGGGCGTTGGATCTCGGCCGCGATCTCGGTCGGCGTGTAGTAGTGCCGGTTGACGTCGCGACCCACTCGGGAGCGGCCAGCAGGTCCATGCGTTCACGCCGGCGAGCAGCCCGACGTAGTAGATCTGTGGGATGCCGGGCGTCCACAGCTGCAGCGCCCGGGCGAGCAGGTAACGGTTGTCCTCGCCGCCCAGGGCGTCGTAGAAGGTGTAGTTGACCTGATAGAGATCGACATTCGAGGCCGCCGCGCCCGTCGGCTGCCGCGAGGCGCCGCCGCTGTTGTCGTGGATCGCCTCGACCAGCCGGTCGATCTGCTCGGGCGTCAGCAGTCCCGGTCGGGATCGGTCGGTCGCATCCGCGCCCGACTTCGAGGTTGCGCTCGGAGCACCACTGGTCGATGTCGTCGATGAAGCGGAAGGTCTCCGGGGTCATGAACGCAGGTCAGTCCCGGTGTCTTCACCGCGTAACCGACGGCGTCGAGCCGGACTCGGCGGACCGACGAGGCGGCCAGCTTGTCCAAGACGGCGGCCAGATACGCGCGGGTGACCGGATGCCGGACGTGAACGTCGATTTGCTACGAGGTGAAGGTCGTCCAGATGAGCCGCTTGTTGCCGTCACCGAGTTGGTACGGCGTGAAGGGCAGCCCGGGTCGCGGCCGGTACAGCCGCATCAGCACTTCTTCGGTGGCGTCGTCGGGGAATGCGCCACCGAAGGTCAAGAACATCCCGTCGTACACCGAGGCCGAGCCCTTGGCCAGCCAGTCCAGGAACGGTGGCGACGTGGAGGAGACGTGGTTGACGATCACGTCGACCATCACGTCGAAGTCCCGGGCGAGGGCGGCGATGTCGTCCCACGACCCCAGCCGCGGATCGACCTCGGTGTGATCGGCCGGATCGAACCCGGCGTCCCCCCGTCGTACGGGGTGAAGAAGGGGCAGGATGTGCACGCCGCCGAACAGCCCCGCCAGCGGGCCGGACAGGACTTCGTGCAGCCCGGGCAGCGTCCCGCCGAGACGATCGGCGTAGGTGATCAACTCGACGCGGTCGGCCATCGGCAGCACGCTTGTCCATCGGAGGCGATGGCCACCACCGGGCTGACGAGAGGTATCGCCCGGGATTCTGACTCGGGGTGAGCCGCGACCGTGTTGACTGGACCGGTGAGCGAACCGACTGCCCCATTTGCGCCAAGCATCGCTGTCAGGGCGAGCTCGTGGGACCGGTGATCCACACCGACGATCTGCTCGTGGTGTCGCACCGCCCGGCGGGTGCTCTGGGGTACGTGTTCCTGGAGCCTCGACGACACGTCGGGTACGTAGATCAGCTAACCCGGGCCGAGGCGGAGACCATGGGATGGAGCCGCAGTCGCGTGGCGGCGGCACTTGGCGGGACGCCTCAGCCGGCACCTGCGCTCCTAAGCCGCTTTGGCCGGTTGCGCCCCGGCTGACCTCACATCCGCTCGAGTTGCCTTCAGCGGCACTAGGTGCGCCTCGAGCACATGAGTGCAACTCGAGCGAATGCCCGGTAGCGGTGCGCGAACCCGAGCGGCTGTCCCACGACCTGCACAAACCCGAGCGGCCGGGGTCAACCGGCGCTGTTGATCGCCCAGTTGAAAGGCGCTGCGTTGGAGCCGCGGGCCATCACGACCCGGATCCAGATCGCCATCATCATCTCGCTGGCGGCGGCGGTCTCGATGCCGCCGAGGTCGAGGAACTGGACCTCCGCCAGCCGAAGGCGCGTAGCAGTTCCCTACGGCTTCCTTCGCTGCCGCATCGTCCCCGGACAGGAAGACGACGTGGTCGCCCGGGACGATCTCGGGGTGGATCATCACCTGGTTGTTCATGGTGTTCAGGGACTTGACGACCCGCAGCTCGGGGTACGACTGCTGGATCCGGCGGCCCAGCGAGTTGGTGGAGGACGCGACCGGTTCCGGGAACCCGCCATCCGCGGCGGCTTGAGCTCGTTGGCCAGGTCGAGCAGCACCTTGCCGTGGAGCGCATCCGGACCCACCATCGCGAGGGCCTCGAGTGAGACGTTGCCGTTGGTCGCGTTCACCATCAGCGGCGCGGCAGCGACTGCGTCCGCGAACGATCCGGTGGCGATCCGCTCCCGATCGGCGAAGACGCGCAGCGACTCGGAATCAGCGCTACGCGCCCCGACCGTCACGTCGTACCCCACCTCGGCGGCCCGACCGGCGATCGCCTGTCCGACCCGCCCCGTTCCGAGCACGGCCACCTGCGGCATGACCTAGGTCCTCGCCAGCCAGTCGTTGCCGACCTTCTGCTGAGTCTTGAATCCGGCCAGCACGGCCGGGGCGGAGGCCTGTTCGAGCTTCCTGCCCAGCAACGGGATGGCGACCTTCAGCTCGCCGGTCATCTCGGCGACGGTGCCGGGACCGGCGGCCGTGAGCTTCATCTGGCCGCGCACGGACACCGGCTGCCCGGGGATGGTCAGTTCGAGCCGCCCGATCCGGGAGCCGTCCGGCCCTGCCGCGCCGGCCAGTCGATCTCTTCGACCACCGTCAGCTCCGGTCCGGTGAACCGCGCAGCCGCCTCGGGCGAGGGCAGTCGGCGGGCGGTCCGGGTCGTGGTGCCCGTGACCGTCGCCTCGTAGTTGATCGCGTGACTCGCTTTGCAGACGGCGTCGAGGAACGCCTGATCGGTCATCATCGCGAAAACCGTCTCGACCGGGGCGGCGAACTCGGCCCGCGTGGAGATGTCCATGGCGGTCATCATGGCACGGTGATCTACGACCCTCCTGTTCCCGGGAGGGCTAAGGTCGGTCTAGTCGGGCACGACGCGGTGCCCTGCCGGGGAACGCAGATGGGTAGTGACGTGACGACATTCGAGGTCGAACTGGAGCAGGAGAAGGCGGAGAAGATCGCCCAGGTCGCGGCCCGCGGGGCCGCCATCGCGGACGAGCTGGGCCAGGACCCGGAGACGGTGCAGAAGTTCCTCCGGCACTATTTCCGCCACGTCGACGCCGTCGACGTCGACGAGCGGAGCGTCGAGGACCTGCTCGGACTGGTCGAGAGCCATTACCGATTGGCGCGTGCAGCGGCCGGCCGGCCCGCGCGACCATCGAGATCCGGACGCCGAGCCGGTCACGACGGCTGGACCGCCGGCGGGGCCAGCGTGGTGCAGATCGTCACCGACGACCGGCCGTTCCTCGTCGACTCGGTGACCATGGAGGTGCTCCGGCAGGGCTGGAGCATCCGCGAGATGTTCCACCCCCAGTACCTGGTCCGCCGCGACCTGGACGGCAACCTGCACGGCCATCGTCACCGCCGACGGACGCGCAGGGCGAGACCCGACGGTGCTGCCGGAGTCCTGGATGCACCTGGAGATGCTCGCCGCCGTCCGCCCGACGGCCCGAGCGCCGACGAGCTCGCCGACGAACTCGAGCCGGGCCTGCTGGAAGTGCTCCGGCTGGTCGAGGAGGCGGTCGAGGACTGGGCAGCAAGATGAGCACCCGGGCCGAGGAGACCATGGTCTGCTCAGCGACCCGAGCTCAACGGCGGCCGCACCGAGGAGGCGGCCCTGGCCCGCGAGCTGCTGGAGCTGGCTGAACGACCAACCACTTCACCTTCCTCGGCTACCGCGAGTACGACGTTGGTCGAGCGCGACGGCTCGAGCCGGGTATCGAGCCGGTTCCGGCCACCGGACTGGGCATCCTGCGCGCGGACTCGGACGCGCCCGGCGCGTTCGAGGCGCTGCCCGCAGCTGGGCACGAGGCGACCGCAGGACCTGATGGTGATCACCAAGGACAACTACAAGTCACGGGTGCACCGGCCCGCCTACCTGGACTACATCGGGCTTCCGGACGTTCGACGCCGACGGCCGGATCATCGGCGAGCGCCGCTTCCTCGGGCTGTTCGCCTCGTCGGCCTACTCCGAGGCGTCGCCCGGATCCCGGTGCTGCGGCAGAAGGCGGCCGCGGTCCTGCGCCGCTCCGGGTACGCGAGCAGCAGCCACGGCGGCAAGGCGATCATGGACGTGCTGGACACCTATCCGCGAGACGAGCTGTTCCAGGCCCGGCTCGACGAGCTGGCCACCGATGGTGGAGAAGATCGCCCACCTCAAGGAACGCCGCCAGGTGCGGCTGTTCGTTCGCCGGACCCCTACGGTCGCTACCTGTCCTGCCTGGTCTACCTGCCCCGGGACCGCTACACCACCGCGGTCCGCAAGCGGATGCAGGACATCTTGCTGCGCCGGCTGGGCGGCGCCTCGATCGATTACACCGCCCGGGTCACCGAGTCGGTGCTGGCGCGGCTGCACTTCGTGGTGCGGATGCCGGTCGGGCGAGGCGATGGGCGAGCATCGACGTACGCGCCGCTGGAGCGCGAGCTGACCCTGGCCACCCGGTCGTGGAACGACGAGTTCGCCGACCGATCGTCGGCACCGGGAGAACCCCGAGGACCTGGCCACCCTGGTCGGGGCCCTGCCCGAGGGCTACAAGGAGGACTACACCGCCGAGCAGGCGGTGCTCGGACCTGGCCGCGCTGACCGCGCTGGCCGGCGACCGCGACATGTCGATGGCCATGTACCGTCCCGGACCGCGACGACGACGAGGCCGACCTGCGGCTGAAGATCTTCCGCCGCGACGCCTCGATGTCGCTGTCGAAGATCTGCCGCACCTGTCGCTGCTCGGCGTCGACGTGATCGACGAGCGGCCGTACGAGCTGCAGCTCGGCGCCGGCGACCGGCGCGCTTCATCTACGACTTCGGGCTCACCGTCCCCGGCGGGGCGGACGCGGTCGCGTCGCGCTGGACGCCGAGGCGCGGGCAGCGGTTCATGGACGCCTTCTCCGCCTCCTACCCCGGGCTGAGCGAGGCCGACGGCTTCAACGCCCTGGTGATGGCGGGCCGGATCTGGGCTGGCGCGAGGTCAGCCTGCTGCGGGCGATCGGCCGCTACCTCCGGCAGGTCGGGGTGACCTACAGCCAGACCTACATCGCCCAGGCGCTGGCCGGCCAACGTCGACCTGGCCCGGCTGCTGGTCACCCTGTTCGAGACCAAGTTCGACCCCGAGCGGCCGCTGGACCGAGCGCGCCGGCCGCGCGAGGCCGGCCGAGACCTGGTGCGAGCAGATCAAGGCCGGGCTCGACGACGTGGCCAGCCTGGACCACGACCGGATCATCCGCTCGTACCTGCGCCGTGATCGACGCGATGGTGCGGACCAACTTCTACCAGCCGAGCCGGCAGGCCATCGCGCTCAAGCTGCTGCCGCGCCAGATCCCCGAACTGCCCGAGCCGCGACCGGCGTTCGAGATCTTCGTCTACTCCCCGCGGGTGGAGGGGGTGCACCTGCGGTTCGGCGCGGTCGCCCGCGGCGGGCTGCGCTGGTCGGACCGCGCCGAGGACTTCCGGACCGAGATCCTCGGGCTGGTCAAGGCCCAGATGGTCAAGAACACCGTGATCGTCCCGGTCGGCGCCAAGGGCGGCTTCTACGCCAAGCGGCTGCCCGACCCGGCCGTCGACCGCGAGGCCTGGCTGGCCGAGGGCGTCGCCTGCTACAAGCTGTTCATCGCCAGCCTGCTCGACGTCACCGACAACATCGTCGACGGCGAGGTGGTGCCGCCGCCGCGACGTGATCCGCTACGACGGCGACGACCCGTACCTGGTGGTGGCCGCCGACAAGGGCACCGCGACCTTCTCCGACATCGCCAACCAGATCTCGGTCGACGCCGGCTTCTGGCTCGGCGACGCGTTCGCCTCCGGCGGCTCGGCCGGCTACGACCACAAGGCGATGGGCATCACCGCCCGCGGCGCCTGGGAGTCGGTGAAGCGGCACTTCCGCGAGATGGGCATCGACTGCCAGACCACCGACTTCACCTGCGTCGGCATCGGGCGACATGAGCGGCGACGTCTTCGGCAACGGGATGCTGCTCAGCAAGCACATCAAGCTGGTCGCCGCCTTCGACCACCGGCACGTGTTCATCGACCCCGATCCCGATCCGGCGCGCAGCTGGGCCGAGCGGGCGCGGCTGTTCGAGCTGCCCCGGTCCAGCTGGGCCGACTACGACACGTCGCTGATCTCCGAGGGCGGCGGCATCTTCCCGCGGACCGCTGAAGTCGATCCCGATCACCGAGCCAGATGCGGGCGGCGCTGGGCATCGCCGAGCGACGGTCGAGGCGCTGGCGCCGGCGGAGTTGATCACCGCCTGCCTGAAGGCGCCGGTCGACCTGCTGTGGAACGGCGGCATCGGCACCTACGTCAAGGCCAGCGCGGAGACCAACGCCGAGGTCGGCGACAAGGCCAACGACGGGCTGCGGGTCAACGGCGCCGAGCTGCGGGCCAAATGCGTGGGCGAGGGCGGCAACCTCGGCCTCACCCAGCTCGGCCGGATCGAGTACGCGCGGCTGCGGCGGCCGGATCAACACCGACTTCATCGACAACTCCGCCGGGGTGGACACCTCCGACCACGAGGTCAACATCAAGATCCTGCTGGCCGGCGAGGTGGCGGCCGGCCGGCTGACCCTGGCCGAGGACCGGGACGTGTTGCTGGCCTCGATGACCGACGAGGTCGCCGAGCTGGTGCTGGCGCACAACTACGACCAGAACCTGGCGCTGGCCAACGCGGTCTGCCAGGCCGCCGTCGATGGCCGGCGTGCACGAGGACTGGATGGAGCGGCTGGCGGACCAGGGGCTGCTGGACCGGGAGATCGAGTTCCTGCCGCGCGACGGAGGAGATGGAGAGCCGGCGCGGCCAGCCCCGCGGGCTGACCGCGCCCGAGCTGGCCACGCTGATGGCGTACACCAAGATCGTGCTGGCGCGACGAGGTCCTGGGCTCCGACCTGCCCGACGACCCGTACCTGGCCGACCGGCTGATCGACTACTTCCCGACCGCGCTGCGCGAGCGCTACGCCGAGCGAGATGCCCGAGCACCGGCTGCGCCGGGAGATCATCACCACGGTCGTGGTCAACCGGTTCGTCAACCCGTCGGGGATCACCTGCTTCCACCGGCTGTCCAGCGAGACCGGCGCCGGCGCCGCCGACGTGATCCGGGCGCACATCGCGGCCCGGGCGATCTTCGGCGCCGCACGAGCTACGAGGCCGCGATCCAGCGCGCTGGACCACCAGGTCGACGCCGCCGTGCAGACCGAGCTGCGGATGGAGGTGCGGACCCTGATCGAGCGGGCCACCCGCTGGCTGGTCAACAACCGGCGCCGGCCGGTCGACATCGGCTCCGCCGTGGACCAGTACGCGCGACGGGGTCGGGCCGGTGCAGCGCGCTGCCGACGACTGCTGACCGGACGGGACCTGGAGGCGTACGAGCAAGCGGCTGAAGAGCTACGCGCGGCCGGGGTGCCCGAGGAGCTGGCCAGCGCGATCGCGGCCCTGCCGGCGGCGTACGCGGCGCTGACCATCGTGCAGACCGCCGCGCCGACGAGCTCGGACCTGCGGCGAGGTGGCGGCGGTCCACTTCGCCCTCGGTCAGCGGCTCGGCCTGGACCGGCTGCTGGCCCGGATCGTCGAGCTGCCCCGCGACGACCGCTGGCAGACCATGGCCCGGGCCGCGCTGCGCGACGACCTGCACACGGTGCACGCCCGGCTGACCGCCCAGGTGCTGGCGACCGCGGGCGGCGACCGGCCGCCGGCCAAGGACCAGGTGGCGGCCTGGGAGAAGGCGCACGCCCGGGCGTCGGCGACGCCGATCCGGACCGCTGCGGTCGATCTGCGACGCCAAGCCCGACCTGGCCCGGGTCTCGGTCGGTCTCCGCGTGGTCCGCGCCCTCTTCCCGCGGCTGGGCGACTGCTGCGAGCGTCGGGTGCTCAGGCGCGGCCGAGCTCTGACGACGATGAGCGACCACGCTCTGCCGTCGCGACCGAGTGACGACGCCGATCGGCTGGAGCGCTGAGCGCACGAGCAGCACATGAAAAGGTGAGGGCATGCGGATCGACCTGCACACCCACTCCAACGTCTCCGACGGGACCGACACCCCGGCCGAGCTGGTCCGGGCCGCGGCCGCGCCGGGCTGGACGTGGTGGCGCTGACCGACCACGACACGTTCGACGGTCTGGACGAGGCGGTCGCCGCCGGGCGAGCGAGGGGGCGTCGACGGTGGTCCGCGGGATGGAGCTGTCCTGCTCGCCGGGCGGGTCAGAGCGTCCACCTGCTCGCGCTACGGCGCCGACCGGACGACGCGGAGCTGGCCGCGGAGATGGCGAGGTCCGCGGCGGCCGGAGCGGCCGGCTGCTGCCGGTGCTGGCCAAGCTGGCCGAGCTCGGGCGTGCCGGTGACCGAGGCGGCGGTGCTGGCCGAGGTGGGGGACAGCCCGTCGGTGGGCCGGCCGCACATCGCCGACGCGATGGTCGAGGCCGGCCACGTGCGCGGACCGGAAGGAGGCGTTCGACCGGTTCCTGGCCGACGGCGGCCCGGCGCACGTGCCGCGGTACGCGATCGACATCGACCGCGGCATCGACCTGGTGCACGCGCGCGGGCGGCGTGGCGGTGATCGCCCATCCCTGGGGCCGCGGCCGCGAGGCGCGCTGCCGCCGGAGGTGCTGCGCCGCGCTGGTGGCCGAGCACGGCCTGGACGGGATCGAGGTCGATCACCAAGATCACGACGCCGAGACCCGGGCCCGGCTGCGGGCGCTGGCCGACGAGCTCGGGCTGCTGGCCACCGGGTCCAGCGACTACCACGGCACCGGCAAGGTGGACCACGATCTGGGCTGCAACACCACCGCCGACGGAGGTGTACGCTGGAGCTGGCTCGCCCGGCTCGGCGTCCCGCCGCGTGACGTCGGCCCGGGCGCCGTCATCGCCGTCGCCAACCAGAAGGGCGGCGTGGCCAAGACCACCACCGTCGCATCGCTCGGCGCCGCGCTGGCCGAGCAGGGCCAGCGGGTGCTGCTGGTCGACCTCGACCCGCAGGCCTGCCTGACCTTCTCCCTCGGCTTCGACCCGGAGACGATCGAGCTCGGTGCACCAGGTGCTGCTCGGTGAGGCGAAGGCGGCCGACGTGATCGTCGCGGCCGACGACGGCGTCGACCTGCTGCCGGCCACCATCGAGCTGGCCACCGCCGAGCAGCAGCTGCTGATGCGGACCGGCCGGGAGCAGCTGCTGAAGACCGCGCTGGCACCGCTGCTGCGCCGCTACGACGTCATCCTGCTCGACTGCCCACCGTCGCTCGGGCGTCCTGACCACGGTCGCCCTGACCGCGGCCCACGGGGTGCTGATCCCGCTGCAGTGCGAGACGCTCAGCCACCGCGGCGTCGGTCAGCTGCTGGACACCATCCACGACGTCAAGCGGATGACCAACCGGCGGCTCGGCGTGATCGGGGTGCTGCCGACCCTGTACGACGCCCGGACCAGCCACGGCCGGCTCGTGCTCGAGCGGATCGGCGACGACTACGGCGTGCCGGTGCTCGAGCCGCCGATCCCGAAGTCGGTCCGGTTCGCCGAGGCGCCGGCGCTCGGGCGCTCGGTACTGGCCACCGCCGGCCGGTCGAAGGGAGCGGCGGCGTACCGCGAGGTGGCGGCGGACCTGCTGCGAGCTGCGGCCATGACCCCGGCACGGCCGATCGCGTAACCAATCCGTACGCGCTCCCGCTACGGATCCTCGTAGCGGCCTCACAGGCCGCGGCGTCGTGCCTATAGTGACGCCAACGTGAGAAGCGAAGAAGCTCTTCATCACCTCGGGGGTGGTTGTGTTGCCAGGACGTACTGTTCGCGTCATCGTGGGGCTGTCGGCGACGGCGCTGGTCGGAGCGGGTTTGTTCGCCGCGCCGAGCTCGGCGGCGGACGCTGCGGAGCTCTATTTCGTGCAGGGCCTGCCCGACCACAGACCGTGGAGGTCAAGGTCGACGGCATGCCGGTCGCGACCGGTCTGAAGGCGACCGCGGTCGCGGGTCCGTACAAGGTCCGGGCCGGTGAGCACACCATCACCGTGAGCGCCGGCGGCAAGACGCAGGCCCAGCGCACGGTTAAGGTTGCCGCCGGCAGCAGCTGGGACTCGTCACCCACCTGCCCGCCCCCAAAGACCTCCGGCCGACCATGACGGCCTATCGGAACGACCTGACCGCCCTGCCCAAGGACAAGGCCGCGCTGACCGTGGCCCACACGGCCTCGGTACCGCCGGCCGACGTCCGGGTCAACAACAAGGTGTTGTTCAAGGACATCGCGAACGGCGAGGCCCTCAATCTCGTCGTCCCCGTCGCCACGTACGGGGTCGACATCGTGCCGACCGGCAAGAATGCGCCGGTCTACCTCGGTCCGTTGAAGCTGACCACCGAGGGCGGCGCGCTGAACCGGGTGTTCGCCATCGGCGACCCGACCAAGAAGACCATGAACGTCGCCGTGCACGTGATCAAGGTCAAGAACACCGGCTCCGACAAGCCGAAGAAGGTCAACACCGGCACTGGCGGCCAGGCCGCCGCTCTCGAGCAGGGTGCGGACGAGGGCCTGCAGGTCGACCTGGTTCGGTGACCTGGTTCGGTGAATCCGCTTGTTCGTCGATGGGTGCTGCCCGTCACCGTGCTGCTTGCCGGCTCGGTGACGGTCGTGGCCGGTGGGTGCGCCACCGGTGCGGCCAGCGGTGCCCCGGTCGCGAGTGAGCCGCCGCCGAGGACGTCTGCCTCCAGCACGCCCCAGGCCCGCTCCCGCCCAGCGACACCGGACCCGCCCGTCTCCCGGGCACGGGAGGGTCGAACCGCCGCCAGCGAGCGGATCCGGTTCCGGCCCCAGGAGCTGATCTTGTCGCGGGGCGGGAAGGCGGACGTCGAGGTCGCCACGACTGTCGACGGCGAGCTGCAGGTACCCGAGAACGTCCGGCACCTCGGCTGGTGGGACGGTGGCGCGTACGCCAACGATCCCTTCGGCTCCACCGTGATCGCCGGACACGTGGACTCGAAAACCCAGGGCCTGGGCTTCTTCGCCCGGCTGCTCCGGGCCGCCCGGGGTGACGAGGTCACCCTCCGCGGCGACGGCCACCAACTCCGGTTCCGGGTGACGGCGGTGAAGACGGTGACGAAGCAGGTGTTGGGTGCCGACGGCGCCGCCTTCGATCAGGCGACCGACCACCGCCTTGTACTGATCACCTGCACCGGGGACTACAACCCGGACCGGGGCGGTTACGACAGCAATCTCGTGATCTACGCGACGCCGATCGGCGTCGCGTCCTGAAGCGTTTGCTCAACTCCGGAGGGCAACCGCGGCGAGCACACCGCGATGATCACTGCCCGCGATGTCGACGGTGCGGAACTCGGTGGCCGTCAGATCCGGACTGAGCAGGATGTGGTCGATCGTGATCAAGGGCGGTACTCGACCCTGGGCCGGGAACGTCGGCTGCCAGCCGGAGCCGACGATCTCGGCCGCGCTGCGGAAGCCTGACTCGCCGAGCTGGCGCAGACTCGGATGACTGTCGACGGCGTTGAAGTCGCCGGCCGCGATGGTGCGCTCCCCGGGTAGCTCGGTGAGTAGCTTCTCCTGTTCCGGCCACCAGCGGGTGCTGCCGGGGACGGGCCGCGTCGGGTGCGTCGCGACGATAGTGATCGGTCCGAGTTCCGGCACCGCGATCCGGGCGACCCAGTTGTAGTTTCCGTCGGTCGGGTTCGGGGAGCTGGCAGAGCGATCCAGCGGCCGGGTCTCGGTGATCGGGAATCGGCTGTAGAGCCGGGTGCCCGCGGCGCCCCGAGCGGGCAGCGGCCCACCCGCCTTGTAAGGGAAGCGCCGCGCGATCCCGTACCGGTCCAGGCCCTCCGCTGCCGCCTGGGTGGCCTCCACGACCACCAGCACATCGGCGCCCTGGGCGTCCGCCACGACGGCTTCCGGGTCGGCGGCGCCGAGCATCAGATTCTCGGCCAGCACGGTGAGCCGGCCGGAGGCCATGGGCGTCTCGGCGTCACCGACATAGCGCGGCACGATCCAGGACGCGTGGACCCCTCCGAGGATGACACTCGCTGCCAGCGCGACCAGGGTCACAACCCGGAACCGGAGCCCGAGCGCGACGCCGAAGCAGACCGCGGCCACGGCATAGGCGACCAGACCGAAGTCGGTGAACGCCGTGATCATCGCCCAGGTGTCGCCGCCGATCCCGCCGGGCACCGAGCGGCCGACCGTCGTACCGAAGCCGACCACGAGGGCCAGCGCACCGAGCACGATCAGCCACCGACTCGCCAGCACCCGTCGGCGACCGAGGGATCCTGCTGCCGAGTCAGCCCTCGTTGGGAGGTGCGTCACCGGAGTCGCCGGGCCGACGGCCGCCGCGACGACGCCGACGGCGCTTGGTCGGGCTGTCGGCGCCGGGGGTGGCCTCGGTGTGTTCGATGCTCTCGGTGCCGGAGGTGGCCGCAGTGCTCTCGAGCAGCGCGCCGGGAGCACTCTCCGCGGTCGGATCCGTAGCTTCCCGCTCGACCGCGACGCCGTTGCGCAGGCGTTTCCGGCTCCGATCTCGACGGGGGCGATCCCGATCCCGTTCGCGATCCTTGCCTCGATCCTTGTCCGATCCCGCGGCCGGTCCGGACGCGGTTCGGCCGGCTTCGGCGGAACGATCCGGCCCTTGGCGGCGGGGTCGATGCCGAGGTCGTGGTAGAGGTTGGCGTGAGGTGGAGTACGTCTCCTGCGGCTCCTCGAACGGCAGTCCGAGGATGTTGTTGATCACCTTCCACCGGGTCCGGTCGGGCCAGTCGACGAAGGTGATCGCGATGCCGGAGGCGCCGGCCCGGCCGGTCCGGCCGATCCGGTGCACGTACGTCTTCTCGTCGTCCGGGCACTCGTAGTTGATCACGTGGGTGACGCCCTCGACGTCGATCCCGCGGGCGGCGACGTCGGTGGCTACCAGCACGTCGATGGTGCCGGACGCGGAACCGGCTTGCAGCGCCTTCTCCCGGGCCAGCTGGTTGAGATCGCCGTGGATGGCGGTCGCCTCGAAGCCGCGCTCGGCCAGATCGTCGGCCACCCGTTGGGCCGCCCGCTTCGTCCGGCAGAAGATCATCACCCGGTTGCGGTTCTCCGCCTGCAGGATGCGGGCCACGACCTCCGGCTTGTCCAGGTCGTGCGCCTGGTAGACGAACTGCGCCGTCGTCGGCACGGTCGTCGTCTCGTGACCGGACTCGGCGCGGATGTTGACAGGGTGCCGCAGGTGGCGACGGGCCAGATTGACGATCGCCGACGGCATGGTGGCCGAGAACAGCATCGTCTGCCGGAGTTCCGGGGTCTTGGCGAGGATCCGCTCGACGTCGGGCAGGAAGCCGAGGTCGAGCATCTCGTCGGCCTCGTCCAGGACGAGCACCTTGATGTGGCTGAGGTCGAGCACCCGGCGGTCTGCGAGGTCCAGCAACCGGCCCGGGGTGCCGACGACCACGTCGACGCCGTCCTTGAGCTGGTCGAGCTGGGTCTCGTAGCCGACCCCGCCGTAGACGGTCAGCACCCGGGCGCGGCGGCGGGTCGCGGCGGTGCTGAGGTCCTTGCTGACCTGACTGGCGAGTTCGCGGGTCGGGGTGACGACCAGGGCCTGCGGGGCGCCCGGGCTTGGCGAGTTCCGCGTAGTCGCGCTCGTCGGGCAGCACGATGCGCTGCAGCAGCGTGATGCCGAAGGCGAGCGTCTTGCCGGTGCCGGTGCGGGCCTGGCCGATCATGTCGATGCCGGTCAGGGCGATCGGGATGGCCATGGCCTGGATCGGGAAGGGATGGACGATGCCGACGTCGGCCAGCGCGTCGGCGATGTCGGGAAGTACCCCGAGGTCGCGGAAGGTCTGCCGGGGGCGGGGCTCGCGGAGTGGTCGGACGGGCTCGTCGGCCAGGTCCTCCAGCGTCTCGTTCAGGGTGTCGTCCAGGTGTCGTAGTCTCAGTGTGTAGTTCAGCTGTTTGCCTTGCTCTGGGGGTGTCGGTCTGCATGTCTTCGCTATATGTTCCCGGCTGAGTCTAGCTGAGTCGGCTGCGGTCAACGCCGAGTTCGAGGTCCGCGCCTGAGCGCATTAGGCTGACGGACCATGAGTGCCGTCCCGCCGAGCCGGCTGCTGATCCCGGCCGACGCGGAGTACCGGGCCGGTGCGGTCGACCTGCTGGGCATCCTCGCGTACGGCGCGCTGACCGCCTTCGAGCGGCTGGCCGAGGACGCCGGCGGGGCGCCGAGTCTGGCGGACCGGGTGCAGATGTCGACGTTGGCGGCGCGGCAGATGGACCACTTCGAGCGCGTACAGACCTCCCTGCAGCGCTACGACGTCAGCGTGCTGGCGGCGATGCGACCGTTCCACGCGCCGTTCGACGCCTTCCACAGCACACCAGAGCCGAAGGACTGGCTGGAGGGTCTGGTCAAGGCGTACGTGGGCGACGGTTTCGCGGCCGACTTCTACCGGGAGGTGGCGGCCTTCGTCGATGCCGACACCCGAGACCTGGTGCACGAGGTGCTCGCCGACGAGGGCCACGAGGCGTACGTGGTGGAGCAGGTACGGGCCGCGACAGCCGCGGACCCGAAGTCGGGCGGCCGGCTGGCGCTGTGGGGGCGCCGGCTGGTGGGCGAAGCGCTGAGTCAAGCCCAGCGGGTGGCCGCGGACCGGGACGCGCTGACGAGCCTGCTGACCGGCACGGTAGACCGGCCCGGGATGGATCTGGCCGCGATCAGCCGGATGTTCTCCAGGCTGGTGGCCAACCACACCGCGCGGATGGCCAGGCTCGGACTCCAGGCCTGACGGGTGCTCGATTCAGACCGAGCCGAAGCCGACGTGTCGGGCGTTCTCCTCGCCGAGATCCAGGTAGCCCACCGCCGTCGCCGGGATCAGCACCTTGCGGCCGCGCTGGTCGATCAGGGTGAGCAGGCCGTCGTCGGCCTTCGCCTTGAGGAACGCCTTCTCGATCGCGTCGGAGGATTCGGCGCTGTCGACGACGATCTCGCGGTTGACGTGCTGAATACCGACCTTGATGTCCACGGGGTCAACCGTGCCACACGGCACACAGGAATCCGCAGCCTGTTCGCGAGGGGCGGACTGAGTGACCGGCTCTGTTGAGCAGATCGTAGGCCGGCTGCGGGCGGCGGGTTGTGTGTTCGCCGAGGAGGAGGCGGCACTGCTGGTCGAAACCGGTGGCTGCGGTCTCGACGAGCGGATCGCGCGGCGTGCGGCGGGGGAGCCCTTGGAGACGGTGCTCGGCTGGGCCGAGTTCGCCGGTCTGCGGATCGTGGTCGAAACCGGGGTCTTCGTCCCGCGTCGGCGGTCGGAGTTGCTGGTCCAGGAGGCGGTCCGGCTGGCCCGTCGCGGCTCGGTCGTCGTCGATCTGTGCTGCGGGTCGGGCGCCATCGGTGCGGCCGTGGCGGCCCGGGTGCCGGGTGCCGAGGTGTACGGGGCGGACGTCGATCCCGGGGCTGTCGCCTGCGCGGCGCAGAATCTGCCGGCCGAGCGGGTGTTCGCCGGGGATCTGTTCGCGGCGCTCCCGATGGATTTGCGCGGCCGGATCGATGTCCTCGTCGTCAACGCCCCCTACGTACCGAGCGACGAGATCGCGTTCATGCCTCGCGAGGCGCGCCTGTACGAGCCGAGTGCCGCCCTCGACGGGGGTGCCGACGGGCTGGACTGGCACCGGAGAATCGCGGCCGGCGCAGCCGATTGGCTGACGCTCGACGGCACGCTGCTGATCGAGACGAGCCGCCCGCAGGCGGCGGGGACTCGGAACATCCTGATTTCTTTCGGCTTCGGCCACGTCCGGGTGATCCGCTCCGACGACCTCGACGCCACGATCGTGAAGGGTCAGCGGCGCTCGTCGGGTGCAATGCCGCGAAGTGTGCACATCCGGCCCCCGATTCGACCTCGAATTGGACGATAAGTGCACACTTCGTGATTTCTGACTCCGCAGCGCACGGCCAAGTCTGTCGGCTCATCCTCCCGGGGCCGGACTCCCGCGTGCCGTGTGACCCTGGCCTCAGCCGAGGCTGGACTTCTCCTCGTCAGTCGCCTCGCGGATGACCAGCCGGGTCCAAGCCCCGACGTAGATCCGGTCGTCGGCGTCGAGTTCGTACTTGCTGCCGACCGCAATCGGATCGGTGGGCAGGGCGCCGGCGGCCGAGCCGACGAAGGTGCCGTTGGCGGAGTCGAGGTCCTCGACGAACCAGCGTCGGCCGTCGGTGGTGAGTTGCGCCTGGCGCCGGCTGACCCCGGAGTCGGTCACCGCAGTCGATCTCGGGATTGATGTTGCGGCTAGCCGATTTGCGGCCGACCAGGATCGACGGGTGTCGCAGCGGCAGTACCTCGGGCAGCCCCGGCGAGGGCAATTGATCCGGGCTGTCCTGCGCTTCGTACCAGGCCGGGTCGATCCACATCTCCACGACCCAGTCGAATCCGGCCGCGACATCGGGCGCCACCGGAGTGCTCGGCGCGTCCAGCGTCGGCGGACGTCTCGGCCGTCTCCGCCGTCCCGGCCGTCGTCCGGCAGGCGCAGGGCGCGAGGCGGCCGCAGCGTTGGTGACCGTCGTCTCCGGCGGGTTCTCCGGTTCGGCGGGCCGGGGCATGCTGCCGGTGGTGAAGTCGTACCCGCAGTTCTCGCAGAAGAGAGCCTCGGCGGCGTTGGGGGCGCCGCAGTGCGGGCAAGGCTGACCCTCCGGACGACAGCCATCCCGCTCGCCGCGTCGGCGGGCACATCCGGGGCCGGCGGCGGGGCAGATGTCGAGCCACCGGGCGCGGCGGCCTCGATCGGCATCCCGCAGACGTCGCAGTAGTCGTCCGCGGTCGACGTGTGACCGCGGGGCAGACGCGCTCATGAGCTGCGTACCCGGGTCGTCTTGGTCGAGGCGGTGTCGAGCGCCATCTCGTCGGCCTTGTCGACAGCCCGCTTGAGGCGCACCGTACCGGTCTCCTCGTTGTCGATGTCGACCACTTTGCGGAGCCGCGTGGTCGCCTCCTCGTTGCCGGTCTGGGAGGCCAGCTGGACGGCGCGGCCGAGCTTGGTGGTGGCGCCGGCGTCGTCACCGGCAGCCTTGGCGGCGAGGCCCTCCTGGATCGCCTGGGCCAGTTCGGTCTGTCCGGTGTAGTGCGCGACCTCGGGATTGATCCGGGTCGTGAGAACCTCGTCACCGGACCACTTGGCCTTCACCAGGCCCTGGGCGAGCACCTCGCCGGCCACCGCCATCTGGACCCGGGCCGCCAACTGCTCCTGGCCGATCCCCTTGGCCGACAGCCGGATGCTGACGTGGTAATCGCGGGACTCGTCCGCCCACGAACCCGTGGGATAGGCGCCGGTCAGCGGGTTCACCTCGGTGCGGCGCTGCGTGAGATCCTCCACGGCCGGCGCAACCTGGCGGACGAACATGACCTGGGCACCCTGTGGCGCCCAAACCCGCAGCTCGGCGTTGGCCACGCCGCGACTCATCGACTCCTGCATCAGCGCGGAGAACACCTCGGCCATCACTTCGGCGGACGGGATGATGTCGACCGTGCCGAGCAGCGCCTGCGCGATCCGGCGGACCTCCGCGACCTGCCAGTCGACCCCGACGCCACGGCAGTCGCACTGGAACTTCCCCGTGACCGACCGGATGGAGTTGGTGAGCTGGTCGGGGGACTCGTTGTGGTTCTCCCCGTCGGTGAGCAGGATCGCGTGCTTCTGCGCCAGCATCGGGACCGAGTCGAACAGCCGCCCGGCGAGCACCAGCCACGTCCCCATCGCGGTACCGCCGTCGGACCGGAACATCTGGACGGCCTGCTGCGCCTCGAAGCGGGTCTGCCGATCCATCCGCACCATGCCGGCGCCGGCACGGGCGGGGGGATAGGCCAGGTAGGCGGTGTGGGTGCCGGCGACCACGGCGAACCAGGTGCCGTCGAGGACCTGGTCGATCGCCGCCGAGGCCGCCAGTTTGGCGGCTTCGAGCTTGGTCCGCCCCATCGAGCCGGAGGTGTCGACGAGGATGATCTCGCCCGCGTCACCTGCACCGCTCTGGCCGGCGGCACCGGCTCCGCGGCAGGTCACCGTCACGATGGCGTTCACGTCAGTGCCGCCCTCGGGCAGGAATTCGTTCTGATAGACGGCGGCGGTGAACTCGGCCATGTCCTCGATCCTTGTCGGTGCTGGTCTGCTCGCCCAGGGGCTCGGTGATCGTTACAGTACGCCGTCGCCCGGATCAGCCGTCCGGGCGTCGATGCTCGAATTCTTGACCCTATCGAGACCCGGAACAGAGGCCATCCGGAGTTCGACAATCTATGCTCGCTGGCCTGTCCGGTCCGCCGAGCAGGCCCCCGAGGTCCGAGGAGGCCCCATGTCAACAGGTGAGTCCTTACCCGTTTCCACTCCTGCGTCAGCCGAGTCGACGGGCACCGTCGACCGCCGTCACCTGTTGCGGGGTGGTGCGGTCCTGGCCGGTGCGGCCGGTGCCACCGCCCTGGCCGCCGTCGCCGCGCAACCCGCACACGCTGCGGACGGGGACCCCGTGCTCCAGGGCCAGGGCAACGAAGCGACGTCGACCACCAGGCTGCGGATCGATGCCGGCGCCGGCGACCCCGACAGCGCCGCGCTGTTGCTGCAGAACGCCGACGGGCCGTCGCTGGAACTCCAGGCGCTGCCTTACGACTGGGCGGGCGCGCTGGCCGTCGGTCAGATTGCGAACACGACGATCGGCCCGGCGATCGGCGTCGAGGGTCCTGACGGTTTCGAAACCGTTTCCTACCTGACCACCGAGTTCGACCTGCTCGCGCTTCCCGAAGTGCAGGCACTCTCCCCGGAGCGGGTCGTGGACACCCGGTTCGTGGCGCAGCGGGAGAACATCATCGCCACCCCGGCCACCAACTTCGATTCGGCCGGCCGGCTCAAGGCCGGCCTGACCATGAGTCTGCGGCTCGCCTCGGCCGACGGTGACGTCACCATCCGGTCGGCGTTCCTCAACGTGGTGTCGACCGGCAGCCTTGCCGGTGGCTACTTCACGGTCTACCCGCCCGGGGAGCGGCCGGCGGCCTCGACGATCAACTACTCAACGGGTCAGACGATCGCGAATGGCGCCCTGGTTGCGCTGGATGTGCTCGACGGTTGGTTCGCCTTCACCATCTACACGAACAAGACCAGTCACGTGGTCGTGGACCTGACCGGCCTCGTCCTGGAACAGGTGCCCGGACCGCTCTCGGCGGCCCGCAAGCGAGGTCCCGGAGTGCGACGTCCCCGGGGCGCCCGGCGGCTCCCGAAGCTGCTGGGTCGCAACCGCTGACCCCTACACCCGAGCCAGCGCCACCGCGATGTTGTCCTTGCCGCCCTGGTCGTTGGCCCAACGCACAAGGGCCTCGGCCAGACTCAGCGGCCCGGCGCCAACCGTCCCGCTGAGCCGCGCAATCAGGTTCTGCAGGTGCGCGGGCTCGGACACGTAGTTCCACAGCCCGTCGGAACAGACCAGCAGCCACCCCGGCCCGCGCAGCGTGGTCGAGCCGGTTCGCGGCGAATGGTCGGCGGAGTCGCGCCCGAGCCACTTGGTGATGGCGTGGGCCTGGGGACCGCGCTCGGCCTCCTCGCGTGGGACTCCGGAGTCGATCCGCAGCTGGGCGACGGAGTCGTCCACGGACAACAGCACGGACTCGCCGTTGTCGGTGTCGGGCACCCAATAGACCCGGCTGTCGCCGACGTTGGCGAACACACAGAGATCGCCCTCGAGCACGGCGCCGGCGAACGTCGCCGCGGCCGCATTCGTGCTGCTCGCCGCGGTGTTGGCCACCACGGCGTCGTTGGCCGCATCGACGGCTTGCGCGAAGGACACCGCGATCGCCGCGGCCCGGCTCTCCGGTACCCCGAGTCCGCTCGGTTGCAGGGTCACCAGCAGGTCGCGGGCCGCCCGGGCCCCGGCGAGACTGGCCACGTCGGAGTCCTCCGAGGTCGACACCCCGTCGCACACGATCAGCACGGCACGGGTACCGGGGCTGCGATCGGCGGCGATGGCCGTCGCGTCCTCGTTGCGGTGGTGCCGGATGCCGCGGTCGCAGGACGAGGCGACCCAGGACGCGGGCTGCTCGACGTAGTGGTCGCGCTCGCTCGGCGCCTTCGTGCCACAGGTCTCGCAATAGCCGTCCGTACCGACCACCCCGCCGCAGTTCAGGCAGGGTCGGCGCATCGGCAGGGTCGGCTCGTCGGTGGCCCGGACGGGCTGGGACAGCTCGATCGGCGTTTCCGACAGGGACCCGCCCCCGTCGCCGTCCACGCCGGGACCCGCGGCGGGTGGCGTCGGCGTCAGCGACGTCCCACAGGCCTCACAGAACGACTCGGTCGCCGCGACCTCCGCTCCGCAGTTCGGACAGGTGATCACCGTCGAAGCGGAGCCGGTGGGGGCGGTTGGCGGCGGGTTGGTCATGTCAGGGTCCACCTTCGCACGCCGTTCGCCCGGTCGACCATCGCGTAGCGGTCGGCGTCCGTGTCGGCGGTCCCCGCCAGCGTCCGGTACGTCTGCTCCAGCCCGTCGCGGAGGGACCCGTCGTCGGCGGGGTACGCGCCGATCTTGACCTGCGTGTTCGGTCCTGCGGTCTGGACGAGTTTCAGGGCCCGCTCGAGGATCTCCCCGGTCAGTTCGGCACGCTCCTGCGGATCGATGCGTACGCCGTCGATGCTGCTCATCGCCTGCGCGAGCACGGGCAGGCCGTCTGCCGACTCGTACAGGTGCCGGGCCCGCAGCCGCCGCGCCTCGGTGAAGCTGCGCGACGTCGTCGGGACGAGGTCGAGAGCCTGGACGGCGGCGTGCACGTCACCACGGCCGGCTCGGACCCGGGCCATCCCGAACGCGGCCGGCGCCACGTAGTTCGCGTCGGTGCTCGCGCAGGTCTGGTACAGCCGCTCCGCCAGCTGTGGCTCGCCGCCCAGCTCGCAAGCCAACCCGAGCGCCAGCTTGGGGGCGAGTTCGCCCGGCACCTGGCCGTACACGGCGTTGAACGCCTGCTGCGCGCCCCGGAAGTCCTGCTTCTGCATGGCGGCGAGCCCGCTCAACCAGACCGCCCGCCATTCCCACGGGTCGGCGGCGAGCATCTGCCGGACCACCTCGTCCACGGTGCCGAAGTCGCCGAGTTGCAGCGCGGCGAACGCCCGGGCGAGGGCGACCTCCGGACTCACCTCCGGTGCGGCCTCCAGGGCCCGCAGTCGATCCCGGGGGTCGTCGGCGGAGACGTTGCTCAGCCATGCGTACTGGGCGTCGCTGGTGTCGGGCCGCAGCGCCGGCAACTCGTCCCAGGTCAATGCGTCGCTGCTGATCGCCGGCGCCTCGAACAGCACCGAGGCTGCCGAGGTGAGGGCGGTGCCAGGGGTGCGCTCGGCCACGACCTCCCGCAGCACCCCGAGGAGCTGCACGCGCATCTCGTCCACGGAGCCGAACCGGTCCGCCGGGTCCGGCGCGCAGGCCTTGGCGATCAGCCGGTAGAGCGAGTCGTGCTCGGCGAACAGCGGCGTCTCCGGCACGGTCGGCAGATTGGCGACGTACCGGGTCTGGTATCCGCGGAACTCCATCATCAGCACGATGAGCGTGCGGCCGATCGTGTAGATGTCCGACGCCACGCTGGTGCCGACCTGTGCCACCTCGGGCGCCTGATAGCCGACCGTGCCGTAGATGGCGGACTCGTCGTCGTCGAGTCGCCGGACGCCGCCGAGGTCGATGAGCTTCACCCCGTCGCCGATCTGGATCAGGTTGTCGGGCTTGAAGTCGCAGTAGACCAGGCCGAGGTCGTGCAGGTACGTGAACGCGGGCAGCGCCTCGAGGATGTACGCCAGCGCCTGATCCACCGGCAGCGGATCGTAGACCCCGCCGGCCGCCTGCATCCGTTCCTTGAGGATCTGCTTCAGCGAGGTTCCGCCGACGTACTCCATCACGATGTAGCCGGCCTTGACGCCGTCGCCGCTGTCGTGGCTGACGAAGTTGTAGATCTCGACGATCAAGGGGTGCTCGACCTGGGCGAGGAACTGCCGCTCAGCGATGGCCACCGCCAGCGCGTCCGCGTCACCGGTGTTGAGCAAGCCCTTCAGAACCACCCAGCGGTCCGACACGTTCTTGTCGCGCGCCAGGTAGATCCAGCCGAGCCCACCGTGGGCCAGACAGCCGGCGACCTCGTACTGCTGCGCGACGAGTTCGCCCGGTTTGAGCTTCGGGGTGAAGGAGAACTTGTTGCCGCACTTGGGGCAGAAGCCCTCGGCGCGACCCGGCCGGCCGTCCCGCGACCGGCCGACGGGGGACCCGCAGACCGGACAGTTCCGCTTGTTCTCGGCGACCTCCGGGTGCTGCATGATCGCGTTCTCCGCATCGACCATCGGTGCCGGGGGCACCCGGGTGAGTCCGGCCCCGAGACGGGCGGCCCGCAGCCGGACCGAACCGGAGTGGACGCGCTGGGTGATCTTGGACCCGCTGGCCAGCCGGGCCGAACCGAACGCCGTCGAGCCGAGCTGACTCGAACCCCGGGTGATGGTGGAGAGCGGGGACAGCGGGGCGGCATCCGCACCGCCGAGGGTGGGCGGTCCGCCGTCGTCCTCTCCGCTGGGTCCGGCCGGGGTGCCGCACACGTCGCAGTAGCCGTCGGCGATGGTGCCGGTGCAGCCGGGCTGTCGGCAGCGCAAGCCGTCCGCCGCGGGGGCGCTGGGCTGGGGTGGACTGCTGGACTGGGGTGGACTGCTGGACTGGGATGGACTGCTGGACTGGGGTGGACTGCTGGACTGCTCAGCTGGACTGCCGCAGACGTCGCAGTAGCCGTCGATGATCGTGCCGGAGCAACCCGGCTGAGTGCACCTCATCGCTCCACCTTCGGAGTGGGGGAAACCGTCCGCAGATAAGTCTGGTAGAGCGTGACCAGCTGTTCGGCGACGGCCATCGGGGTCGGCCGGCGGTGCAGGGTCTCGGTGGCCAGCTCGTACACGCGGGACACGTCCGGGTGGTCGGCAACCCCGGTGACCCGGGCCTTCGCCCGGTACGCCTCGAGCCGGTCGCCGAGTTCGGCGTGCCGGGCCAACGCCTCCGAGTACGCCTCTTGCACCCTTGCCATGGCCCGGCCGACGCGGTCGAGTCGCCCGAGGTACTCCTCCAGCGCGGCCAGCGTGTTGGGCACCGCACCGAGCGCGTTCACGTCCGGCACCGCGTAGTGGGGCGCCGGCTCGACCGTGGTCAGGCAGCGGTGCACCAGCGCGCGAACGGCACTCTCCCGCTCCAGCAGCTCACTGCGCCGGCGGCGGGCCTGGGCCACCTTGGCCCCGGCCTCGCGGCGCTGGGCGCCGCCGACGATCAGGTCGCGTTCGAAGGTCGTGGCCTCGATCTCCAAGGGCTCCAGGAGCCCTCCGACGTCGCCACCACGGTCGGCCTTCTCGGTGATCTCCCGCAACCGCCGGGCGAACCGGGACTGCCGCTCGGCCGCCTGTTGCTGGCGGATCCCCGCTGGTTCGGTGTCCACCTGGTCCCGGATCCGCTCGAGCTGGGCCCGCAACTCTTTGATCCGGGTCGTGATCTCCGCCCCGGAGAGCTCCAGGCCGAGGCGCACCCGGAGCTGTCCGGCCAGGGCGTCGGACAACCGGCAGGCCTCGGGTAGCGACATGCTGAGACCGGAAGCGTGCAGATTCGAGGAGTCCAGCCGGCCCCAGATCAGGGTCGACAACCGTTCCCGCTCGGTGTGGCCGACCCGGCCCGAGTCCCACACCACCCTCAGTTGCTCGTACCGGTCCGAGGCGGCCTTCCACAGCGTCATGGACAACGTGATGTCCCCGGTCAGCGCCGCGCCGTCGGTGCCGTGACCGCGGGCGTCGAGGGCCGTCCGGTCGAGCAGGTCGAGCTCGCTCCGCCGCCCGTCGCGCCAGTCCCCGAGGGCGGTCAGGTAGGCCAGGCAGGCCGTCGGGTCGACCGGTTGGCCGAGTCGGCCCGGCGCCGCCGGTGCGGTGACCGTGCCGGTCATGCCGTTCACTCCGGTCACCGGCCGTACTCCGCCCGGGGCGGCTGCGGTGCCGGACCGAGGGCAGACCGCAGCCATCGGTCGTAGATGGCGGTCCACTCGCCGTTGCTCCGCATGTCCGCCAGCCGGGCGTTCGCGAAGCGCACCAGATCGACCTGCCTGGCGTTGAAGCCCAGCCCGTACGGCTCGTCGGTGAAGGCCGCCGAGTCGGGCACGATCCCGTACGGGTCCTGGGCGGCCAGGCCCGCGAGCACCGTGTCGTCACCGGTGATGGCGTCGACCGCACCCTGCTGGAACAACACCAGGCAGCCGGTGTGGCTGTCGGCCCCGACCGCGATGGCCTTCGGCGACAGCTTCTTCAGGTTGTCCATGCTCGAGGTGCCGTTGGGGGCGCAGACGCGCTGACCCGCCAGTCCGGCGACGGTGGCCACCTTCGAGCCGCGGCGGACGAGGATCTTCTGGCCCGAGCGGTAGTACTCGCTGGAGAACGCGATCTGCTCCCAGCGGGTGCAGTTGATCGTCATGTTCCGAGCGACCAGGTCCACCGACCCGTTCTGCAGACTCGGGATCCGTTGCGCGGCGGTGATGACGCGCAGCTCGTAGCGGTTCTCGTCCCCGAAGATCGCTTTGGCCATGGCCTTGACCAGGTCGATGTCGAAGCCCTCGATCCGGCCGTTGAACGGGTTGCGGGACCCGAGCAGGTACGTGTCGGCCGACACACCGGCGATCAGCCGCCCGCGCTGGGCGATCTTGGCCATGGTCGATCCGGCCGGCATCTGGCCCGCGTCCGGCAGTGGTCCGTCCGGCGCGTAGGACCGCAACGCCGTCCGGCTGTCACAGGTGGGTCCGGTCGGCGCGGGCGCCGGCGTGGTCGGCGCCACGGCAGGCGGGGTGGGCAGTGTGGTCGGGGAGTAGGGCAGCAGGGAGCACCCGCTCAACACGACGACCAGCCCGCCGGCCAGGGCGGCGAGGGCCGTCCGAGCCGCTCTCATCGGTACTCCCTCAGTCGGGTCTCGAGACCGCGTCGCGCCAGCACGGCGGCGGCCAGACCGGCCAGCAGACCGAGGATCGCGCCGATCACCAGTCCGATCCGGGAGCCGCCCAGACCCTGCTCGGTCAGCTGGGTGACTTCGCCCAGGTACGTCGAGCTCGCCTGGTCGTACGCCCCGAACGTGGCGTTGGAGGAGTGGCACCGGTCCCCGTGGCCTGGACCACGGCCCGGTCCCACTGTCCGGCGTCGTCGAGGGCGCGGATCTGCTGGTGGACCTCCGTGTAGGACCCCCACGTCGTCCGCAGCGGCGCCGGCAAACCGGCGAGACTGTCGCCCACGGCGACCGCGGACTCCTGCCAGGCTTTCTCGAAGGCGGTACCCGAGCCGCGCGCGATCAAGGTGAGGCTCTCGTTGGACTTGGCGTTGAAGCCTTCGATGCGGGCGTTGGCGACGGCGTTGACATCGGCGAAGGATCCGGTCTGGATGCCCCGCACCGCCGCCCCGGTCGCGCCTACGGCGATCAGGCCGACGATCCAGGTCAGGGCGACCACCCCGGTCGCCGCGACCACCGCTGGATTGAGCCGGCGCCGGAACTGCTTGGCCAGCCAGGTCTGGACGAGCAGCAGGCGGCCAGGGCTCCGATCCCGGCCACCCCGAGCACCGCGATCTGCCAGGGGAGCATCTGCGATTCGGCCCGGGCGGCGTTGGCCGCGACCAGGTTGTCGAGCAGCGGCAGGGCGTCGGCCCGCAGGGTCGCGCTGGCGATCCGCTGATACTGCGCACCGACCGGGAAGCCTTGCCGGTTGTTGGAGCGGGCGTCCTCGATCAGCGCGACGTAGGTCACCAACTGCTCGTTCAGGGCGGACAGGGCCGCTTCGTCCGCCGGCTCGGCTTCGGCGGCGTCGGCGATGCCGGTGGTCGCGGCGGTGATCGCGTCGTCGTACGCCGCCCGCTGCGCCGGCGGTTCCAGACCTCCGACCAGGAACGAGTTCGTGGCGGTGGCGTCGGCGGCCAGCAGGTTGGTCTGGATCTGCTGCACCCGGATCAGTTGCGCGGTGGAGGCGCTCGCCCGGCCCAGCGCGGAGGCCAGCAGGACGAAGGTGAGCGACGCCAAGATCCCGAAGGCCACGCAGACCGTGATCAGCGCCAGCGACCAGCGGCGCAACCGGGCCGGCGTGGACCTTACGGCGTTGCCCTGCGGTCCGCGAGCCGCCACGGTCGCCGAGCCGGGCGCGGCGGTACTCGTCGCCGGGGGTGCCGCGGCGGGTGGCGGCGCCGGGGTGGCAACCTGCTGACTCACGGCGCTGTCTCCTTTTCCTCAGCTGTCTCCTTTTCCTCAGCCGGCTCCTTCTCCTCAGCCGGCTCCGACTCGAGATCCTCGGCGGTGAGCTTTCGCAGTTGCTCCAGGGTGGGGTCCTCGACGTCACGGAGCCGCCAGGCGTGCCGGCCGATCGCAGCCTCGAGATGGTTGCGGGCGAACCGGCCGTTGCCGAACGTCGGGCCGCGCGGCGAGACGGAGAGGATGGTCTCGAACCGCCGCCGGCAGTCCTCCAGATGTCGTAGTCGGCGGCCCCGGCCAATTGTCCGAAGATCTGCACGAGTTCGTCGTCGGAGTAGTCGGCGAATTCGATCGTGGTCCGGAACCGGCTGGCCAGGCCGGGGTTCTCGGCGATGAACATGGCCATCGGATCGGGATAGCCGGCCACGATCAGCACCAGGTCGTGGCGGCGGTCCTCCATCTCCTTGACCAGCGTGTCCGTCGCCTCCGTGCCGTACTGGTCGCCGGCCAGGCTGTAAGCCTCGTCGATGAACAGCACCCCGCCGGCGGCCTTGGCGACCACCTCGGCGGTCTTCATGGCCGTCTGGCCGAGATACCCGGCGACGAGCTCGGACCGGTCGACCTCGACGAGTTGACCGGTGCTCAACAGTCCGAGCGCCCGGTAGATCCCGCCGACCAGACGGGCCACCGTCGTCTTGCCCGTGCCGGGGTTGCCTACGAACACCAGGTGCCGGGTGATCGTCGGCGAGCTGAGCCCCGCCTTGGTCCGGAGCGCTTCGATCCGCAGCACCGCCACCTGTCGATGGATCTC
>CAWGUV010000009.1:0-60300 GCA_963825775.1 uncultured Thermoleophilaceae bacterium
CGCGCCGGCCAGCTCGGCAGCCACCAGTTCCAGCGGCCCATCAGCGTGATCACGGCGGGCACGATCAACGCCCGGATCACGGTCGCGTCGAGCAGGATCCCGGCGGCCAGCCCGGTGGCCATCATCTTCACGTCGGTCTCCGGGCCCGAGGCCATCGCGGTGAACGAGAGGAACAGGATCAGCGCGGCGCTGGTGACCAGCCGCCCGGTACGACCGATCCCCCGGATCACCGCGGTGTCCGTCGAGCCCGTGCGGTCGTACTCCTCGCGGATGCGGGCGAGGATGAAGACCTCGTAGTCCATCGACAGGCCGAACAGGAAGGCGAAGATCATCAGCGGCATCCACGACGGGATCGAGCCCGTCGCCTGGATGCCCCAGATCGCCTCCGAGCCGAAGCCGTGCTGCCAGACCAGCACCAGCACGCCCCAGGCCGCGGCGACGCTGAGGATGTTCAGCACGATCGCCTTCGCCGGCAGCAGCAGCGACCGGAACGCCCGCGCGAGCAGGATGAAGGTGGTGATCGTGATCAGCGCGATCATCAGCGGGAAGCTGCCGTAGACGGCGTCGATGAAGTCCGCGTTCGAAGCGGGCTGGCCGCCGACGCGCACGCCGGGCCCGGCCGCGTGCGCGGCGTCGCGCACGCCGGAGAGGGTCGACTCGCCCTCGTCCGAGCCGCTGTCGGGCACCGGGATCGCGGCCACCAGCGCGCTGTCGCCGCTGCGCCAGTCCCGCCCCTCGGGCGCGACCGCGCCGTGGATCCCGTCGCGCCGCGCGCACCGCGGCGGCCACCCGGCCGGGGTCGGTGGACCCTCCACCAGGATCTCGTGCGGGAGCAGCGCGCCCTCGCCGATGCCGGCCTTCTCGAGCGCCACCAGCCCTCCTTGGCGTCGCCGGAGCGGGCGACCGTGTCGGCGTCGGAGCTGCCCAGCTGGAGGTCGGTGGCCGCCAGCGCGAGCGCAACGATCACCGCCATCCCTGCCCCGGCGGCCAGCCAGCGCCGCCTCGAGACGGCCTCCGCCCAGCGCGTCCAGGCGCGGCTGGCCTTGTCGTCGGTGCGGCGGTGGGGCCAGTCGAGCCGGGGCCCACCTTCGCCATCACCACGGGCAGCAGCGTGACGGCAACGGCCGTCGAGACCAGCGGGATCAGCATCCCGCCGTAGCCCATCGAGCGCAGGAACGGCAGTGGCAGCGCGACCAGCGCGAGCAGGCCGATGGCGACCGTGATGCCGCTGAAGACGACCGCGCGGCCGGCGGTCTCCATCGCCCGCTGGACCGCCTCGTCGCCGCTGCGCCCGTGCGAGCGCTCCTCGCGCCAGCGCGAGACCACGATCAGCGAGTAGTCGATCGCCACGCCGAGGCCGATCAGCGCGATCAGGAACTGCACGATCGGGGAGACGGCCGTGAGCTGGGTCAGCCCGAGCAGCAGCAGGAAGGTGGTGAGGATCGAGACGATCGCCATCACAAGCGGGACCACCGCCAGGAACGAGGCGAACACGAAAGTGAGCACCACCAGGGCGCCGACGCCGCCGAGAACCGCCTCGAGCAGCACGCCGGGCCCCCCGCTGTCGCTCCCGCTCGCCTCCGCCAGCGCGTCGAAGCCGGTCAGCCGCACCGGCTCGCCCGCGATCGTGGCGCCGTGCAGCGCGCCCCGCGCGGCCTTCTCGGCCGCCGGGTTCTCGCCGAACGCCGAGTCGGGGTCGGGCGTCGGGTAGATCAGCGCGAAGGTGGTGCGCCGGTCGCCGGAGACGAAGGCGTCGTCGCCGGTGGACGCGTACGAGGCGATGCGAGCGCCGGGCAGCGCCTGCCTCAGCCGCGCGTCGACGCGCGACAGGTCCGCCCGGACGCCGGGCGAGGCCACCGTCTTGCCCTTGGGAAGCGTCACCACGGGCAGCAGCGGAGCGCCGTCGCCGCCGGTGCCGCGGTAGCGCTCGGCGATCGCGACGTTGGTCTCCCAGCCCTCCTTGCCGGGCACCGAGAACTCCGGGCTCGAGCGCGCGCGACGCGGGGCCGGCCGCGGCCATGCCCGCGATCGTGGCCACGAGCCAGAAGACGACGACGAGACGCTTGTGGGCGAGGACGAAGCGGGTGAGCGCGGACATGGGACTACCTCCCGGTGGTTGGGTTGTTTCGGAGCCGGCCGCCGGGCTTGAAGACCGACAGCGCCACGGAAGCGACGAGCATCAGGACGGTTGCGCTGATCACGACGGCGAGCGCCCACTCGGACGCGTCGCCGCGCAGGCGCGCCTCGGTGGTGGGACCGATCGCGAGCGCGCCGTTGAAGATCACGAGGACGAGCAGCGCCAGCTTCGCCGCGGTCCAGCGGTAGCGGACCACGCCCCACTTGGTGGCCGCGCCGAGGGCGATCCCGGTGAAGAGCGAGAGAAAGCTGAGCGGGATGCCGAAGGCGAGCGACTGGGTGCTGATCAGGTCGTAGGCCGAGTGCGCGAGGTCCGGGTCCTCGGTGGTGGCGGCGACGAGCGCCAGAAGCAGGCTCGAGGAGGTGGCGCCGAGCAGCCCGACGGAGCTGACGATGTGGAGCGCGAGCAACGGCTTTCGCGCCGGCCGCAGTCGTGTCTGGATTGCTGTCATGGCGCCGAAGGTAGGCCCGCCCGGGCCGATCGAAAACGCGCCGGAGGATGATCTGGGGGTCCCCCCTGGGGTGGACGCGCCGGTCCGCCCTGCGGGCGATTCCGCGGCGCTCGGATCGCGCTATACCCTCGGCTGCGAATGGCACGCAGAGACCTTCAGATCGACATCGCCATCGCGCTCGCCGCATTCGCCGCGTCGGTCGGCCTGCTGGCCGCGGGCGAGGCCGACCACGGCGGCCTCGAGCCGCATCACCGTCGCGGTCACCGCGCTGGCGACGCTGCCGCTGGTCTGGCGCCGCCGCTCGCCGCTGGCCGTGTTCGTGTTCACCGCGCTGGCGAGCACGGCGCTGAACGCCCTGGCGGAGCCGGCCGGGCCGCCGATCGGGGCGACCATCGCCCTCTTCGGGCTCGCCGCTTCCAGCGACGGGTCGCGCGAGCGCACCCGCCTGACCCTGGCGCTCGTGGCCGCGTTGCTCGCCGCGCACGCGGCGGCCGCGGGCCTGGCGCACGACCGCTTCCCCGGCGCCGAGCTGCTGTTCGGCGTGCTGCTCTGGAGCGGCACGTGGCTGGCGGGCGACCGCGCGCGCCTGCGCGCCGAGCGGATGGCCGAGCTGGAGGAGCGCGCCCTGCGCGCCGAGCGCGAGGCCGAGCGCGAGCGCCGCCTTGCGGCGGCCGAGGAGCGGATGCAGCATCGCCCGCGACCTGCACGACTCGGCCGGCCACGCGATCAACGTGATCCTCGTGCACGCCGGCGCCGGGCGGCTGCAGGTCGAGCGCGACCCCGCCGCCGCGCGCGAGGCGTTCCAGACGATCGAGGACGTGGCGCGCGAGACCGTCGGCGAGATCGACCAGATGGTCGGCGCGCTGCGCGAGCGCGCGGCCGGCGTCGCCGGAGGTGGAGGCGCCGCCCGGCGTCGCGGCGCTCGACGGGCTGGTGGAGCGCCACCGCGCCGCCGGCCTGGACGTGACCGCGACGGTCGCGGAGACCGCGCGCCAGCTGCCGCCGGCGTCGACCGCAGCGCCTACCGGATCCTTCAGGAGGCGCTCACCAACGCCGCCCGCCACGGGGACGGCAGCGCCCGGGTCGACTCGGCCTTGGGCGCCGACGCGCTCGAGCTGACCGTGGCCAATCCGGTCGGCCGCCGGCCGGCGCGCGCCGCGACTCGCGAGGGCCACGGCGTGGTGGGCATGCGCGAGCGGGCGACCCTGCTCGGCGGCAGCCTCGAGGCCGGGGCGCGCAACGGGAGCTTCGAGGTGCACGCGCGACTGCCGCTGGCGGGCAGGGCGCCATGAGCGAGCCGCCCGTGAAGGTGCTGATCGTCGACGACGACGACCTGATGCGCGCCGGCCTGCGCGGGGTGCTGTCGAGCGACGACGCGATCGAGGTGGTCGGCGACGCCGCGCGACGGGCGCGACGCCGTCTACCGCACCCGCCTGCTGAGCCCCGACGTGGTGCTGATGGACGTGCGGATGCCCGACCTCGACGGGATCTCCGCGACCCGCGAGCTGCTGGCCGCCTTCCCCGAGGTGCGGGTGGTGATCCTGACCACCTTCGAGCAGGACGACTACATCTTCGGCGCGCTCAGCCGCCGGCGCGTCCGGGTTCCTGCTCAAGCGCACCGCGCCCGGAGGAGCTGGTGGCCGCGATCCACACGATCGCCGCGGGCGACTCGCTGCTGTCGCCGTCGGTCACCAGCCGCGTGATCGAGCGGATGGCGCAGCAGCCGGCGCCCGACGCGGCGCGCGACGCGCGCCTCGAGGAGCTCACCCCCCGCGAGCGCGAGGTGCTCGAGCTGGTGGCCCGCGGCCTCTCCAACGGCGAGATCGCGGCCGAGCTGGTGATCGAGGAGTCCACGGTGAAGACCCACATGAAGCGCCTGCTCGCAAAGCTCGGCGCCCGCGACCGGGTGCAGGCCGTGATCTTCGCCTACGAGAGCGGGCTCGCAGCGCCCTGAGCACTCACTCCACGTCCCGCCGCACCAGCAGGGCGGCGGCCAGGGAGGAAAGCGCGGCTATCCAGGCGGTCAGAGCCAGGATGGCCAGGCCGGGACTCAGCAGGTCCAGCTCCTCGAACCCGGTCTCCGCCGCGGAGAAGTCAGCCGCGATCGGCAGCGCCACCAGCGGTCCATAGCGGGCCACCTCGGGCACCGTGCTGATCAGCGCGGGCTCCACAAGCAGGCGGCCAGAAGGATCCCCACCAGCGCCACGACCTGGTTGCGGAGGAGGGCCCCGAGTGCCACCCCGAGCGCCCCGTGCAGCGCGGAGACGACTGCGCTGCTCAGCGTCAGGACCAGGAGGTCGTTGAGCTCGGGCGTCGGAAGGTCCCGGGCGCTCAGGATCCCGAGCCCCAGGATGGTGATGGCCGTCGTGGCGAGCAGGGAGAGCGACACGCCCGCGGCGGCGAACGCCAGCGTCTTGGCCGCCAGGAAGCGGGGGCGGTCCGGTGCCGCCAGGAATGCGCCCGTGATCGTGCGGTGCCGCCACTCACCGGCCATCCCCACCACGGCCAGCACCATGATGAACAGGCTGCTGGTGTCCGAGACGAAGACGTCGACCAGCACGGACTCCTGCGTCGGCTCGGTGAGCAGGCTGGTCAGGGCCGTCAGCAGCAGCGAGGTGACGATCGTTGCACCGGCCAGCGCCGCGAAGGTGCGCGTGGTGCTGAGCTTGATCAGCTCGGCTCGCAGCAGCGCGTTCATGCCGCCATCCCGGTGAGATCGAGAAAGGCGTCCTCGAGCGAACGCGACTCGGCGACGAGTTGCGCCAGCGCCACGCCGTGCTCGGCGGCGATCACGCCGACGGCCTCAGGCGTGGAACCGGTGACCCGGAGCGTTCTGCCGCCCTCGGACACCACGCTCAGCCCGCGCCCGATGAGCAGCTCGGCCAGGCGGGTCGGCTCGAGCGAGCGCACCCGGGTGACCGGTTCGCCGCCGCCGCCCAACACCTGTTCGAGCGGGCCGGCGGCGCGCAGCACGCCGCCCGAGATCACCACGATGTCGTCGGCCACCTGCGCGACCTCCGACAGCACGTGGCTGGAGATCAAAACCGTCCGCCCGCGCTCGACCTGCGCGCGCAGCAGGTCCCGGAGCCAGCGGATGCCGGGCGGATCCAGGCCGTTGGCGGGCTCGTCGAGGATCAGCACCTCGGGATCGCCGAGCAGCGCGGCTGCCAGCGCGAGGCGCTGGCGCATACCCATCGAGTAGCCCTTCACGTGCCGGTCCGCGGCCGCCACGAGCTCGACCTGTTCGAGCACCGCGTCCACCCGAGCGTCCGGATGGCGGCCCGCGGCGGCGAGCACGCGCAGGTGGTTGCGGCCAGTGCGCCCCGGGTGAAAGCTCGCGTCCTCGAGGACCACCCCGACGTGGGCGCTGGGATGCGCGAGCTCGGCGTAGGTCCGGCCCGAGAAGGTCGCCCCACCGGCGTCCGGCCGGACCAGGCCGAGCAGCATGCGCACGGTCGTGCTCTTGCCCGCGCCGTTGGGTCCGAGGAATCCCATCACGCGCCCCTCGGCCACGCTGAACGACAGGTCGTCGACCGCGTGAACGGCGCCGAATCGCTTGGTCAAGCCATGAATCTCGATTGCAGTCATCGCAAACGAAGCTACGGCGACGCAGCGCGGCGCACATCGGCCGCGAGTATGGACTTCGCCTCATACTCGAGACGGATGCGCTGCTCACGCCGATCGGCAACGATCGGGTGATGCGCCGGCCGACCCGCAGCCAGTTCGAGCGCTTCGCTGACCTCTCCATCCCATGGCTCGTGGGCGCCTTCCTGATCCTGGTCGGGATCGACGAATCGTCGGGATCCGACGAGGCCGCCGTCGTCTGGCTGGCGATCGGGCTCGGCGCGATCCAGGGAGGCGCGCTCGCATGGAGGCGCGAGCATCCCGAGCGGGCCATGGCCGTGGCGCTGGTCGGCGGCTTCGCCTACCAGGCCGTGATCCCGGAGATCGTGCTCCCGGTCGCGGGCCTGTTCGCCATCGGCCCGCTGGCCGCGGCACGGCCTCCCCGCAACTCGTTGATCTGGCTGTGTGGCCTCGTGAGCCTCGCGGCGACGAACTTCATCACGGCGCCAAGCGAGGACGCCGTCTTCGCGATCGCTCTCGACCATCCCCGCCTGGGCGCTCGGCGAGGCGGCCCGCAACCGTCGCGTCGCGCTCAGCGAAGAGGCGCGACGCGCGGTGAGCGATGAGCAGGCGAGGATCGCGCGCGAGCTCCACGACGTGATCGCCCACAGCGTCTCGGTGATCGTGGTCCAGGCGAGCGCAGCCGACGACGTCTTCGAAACCCGGCCGGATCAGGCCAGGGCGGCGATCCGCTCGATCGAGCACACCGGGCGCGAGGCCCTGGGCGAGCTCGGCGGCTGCTGGGCGCGGTACGGCCGGACGAGGAATCCCAGCGGCCCGCGCCGCAGCCAGGGCTCGAGCGGGTCGACGAGCTGGCCGAGCCCGTGCGCGCGGGCGGTCTGGAGGTGGTGGTCCGCCGAGAGGGAGAGCCGGCGTTGCTTCCCGCGGGCGTCGATCTGTCCGCCTACCGGATCGTCCAGGAAGCGCTGACGAACACACTTCGCCACGCCCAGGCGACCCGCGCCGAGGTGCTCCTTCGCTACGGGCGCGACGAGCTCGAGGTGGAGGTACGCGACGACGGCCGGGCGGCCCCCGTGCGGGCTCCGGGCGGCGGTCAGGGCCTGGTGGGGATGCGTGAGCGCGCGTCGCTGGTGGGCGGTGAGCTCGAGGCCGGTCCACTCCCCGGTGGCGGATACCGGGTCCATGCACGGCTGCCGACCGGGGTGGCGCCGTGAGCGTGAGCGTCGCGATCGCCGACGACCAGGCGCTGGTTCGCGAGGGCTTTCGGATGATCCTGGACGCCCGCGAGGACATCGAGGTCGTCGGGGAGGCGGGCGACGGCGCCGAGGCGGTCGAGCTGATCGCGCGAGTCCAACCGGACGTCGTGCTCATGGACGTGCGCATGCCAGGCGTGGACGGTCTCGAGGCGACCGAGCGGATCGTCGCCTCCGAAAGCGCGGCGAAGGTCATCGTCCTCACCACCTACGACCTCGACGAGTACGTCTTCACCGCCCTGCGCGCCGGAGCCAGCGGCTTCCTGCTCAAGGACGTCCGCCCGCAGGAGCTGGCGGATGCCGTGCGCGTCGTCGCCAGGGGCGACGCCCTGCTCGCGCCCACCGTGACCCGGCGCCTGCTCGACCGCCTGGCCGGAACGCTTCCCGGATCCTCGGCCGCGCCACCCCGCCTCGAGGAACTGGGCGACGAGCTGACCAAGCGGGAGCTCGAGGTGATGCGCCTCGTCGCCCTCGCCCTGTCGAACGCCGAGATCGCGGCCCGGCTCACCGTGAGCGAGCCGACCGTCAAGACGCATGTCTCCTCGATCCTGCGAAAGCTGGGGCTGCGCGACCGCGTCCAGGCGGTCGTCCTGGCCTACGACGTGGGACTCGTGCAACCGCGCTCGTCCTGAGACCTACCCCCCGGCACCCTGAGAACCCAGGATTCTGGGATTGCCTGCCCAGGGGACCGGCGTCATCGTCCGAGGCTGGTTCATGGAGGCGTTCGCGATCCCGTTCCTGCTGCTCGTCGGCGGCCTGCTCGCCATCCAGGCGGGCGCGAACGTGCAGTTGTCCGGCGCGATGGGGAGCCCGTACGGGGCGTCGACACTGCAGCTGGGCATCGGGGCCGCCCTGCTCCTGGCGCTCGCGGCGCTTGCCGGCTCGTTGGGGGCGTTCGGCCTCCTGGACGAGGCCGAGCCATGGGCGCTCGTCGGCGGCATCGGCAGCGCGGTGTACATCACCGCTGGGATCCTCCGTTCCCCGGCTCGGAGCACTCGTGGCGGTGGGCCTCTTCATCGCCGGGCAGATGCTCGCCTCGCTCGTTATCGACGGGTTCGGCTGGCTCGGCGTAGCTCAGGACCCGCCGGGCGCGGCGGGCATCGCAGGCGCGGCGGCCGTCGTCCTTGGCGTGTTCCTGATCGTCCGTGCCCAGACCGGCGCCGGGGCGCTCGAGGAGGTCGCCCGCGAGCGCTCGGGCTGGATCGCCCTGGCACTGCTCGCCGGCGCGGTGCTGCCCGTGCAGGGCGCCATCAACGCCGAGCTGAACACCGAGCTCGACGCTGCGATCGCGGTCGCCGCGTTCTCGTTCGTCGTGGCCACCGCGGCGATGGCGCTGGCGCTCGGCACGCTTCTCTCCGCCGGTGCCTCCCGTCCCCGGGTTGCTCCATTGCGGGGGGTGCCCTGGTGGGGCTGGCTGGGTGGCTTCTGCGGCGCCACCTACGTAACGTCGGTGTTCACGCTCATCCCCGAGATCGGGGCCGCGCCGGTGGTCGCGCTCACGGTCGCCGGCCAGCAGCTCACCTCGATCGCGGTCGACCGCCACGGATTGTTGCGCCTCCCCCAGCGCAGGATCTCGGCCCGCCGTCTGGCCGGCGTGGGCTTGCTCCTCGCCGGCGTGGCGCTGATCACTTTCGCGTGAGGCCGCCTAGCTCAGTACCCCCGGGGAGGACCCGCAGATCCGTCCTCGGGACCACCTCAGATCCGACCGCGGGCCGACGACACGGCGGCGCCGCGCCAGCAGGCTTTCTCTCGTCAAGCAAACGAGAGGAGCAGCAATGATTCGCAAGGGAGACAGGCTCGAGAACCCGGTGACCGGCGAGGTATTGATCTTCCACCGCACGTCGCGCGAGAGCGGTGGAGAGTCGGTGCTGATCGAGACGATCGTCCGCCCCGGCGGCTTCGTCGCCGAGGCGCACGTCCATCCCCACCAGACCGAGCGGTTCGAGGTGCTCGAGGGCAAGCTCGGGCTGCGGGTCGGCCGAGACGAGCTGACCGCGGGGCCGGGCGACGTGGCGGTGGTCGAGCCGGGCACACGGCACCGGTTCTTCAACGCCGGCGACGAGGACGTGCGGTTCATGTGCGAGGTGAGTCCCGCGCTCGAATTCGAGTCGCTGATCGAGACGATGTTCACGCTCGCGAGCGAGGGCAAGACCAACCGCAAGGGCCTTCCGAACCCGCTGCGGCTGGCCGTGATCGCGAGGGCGCATTTCGACACCGTGCGCCTGCCGTTCCCGCCCGCCTGGCTGCAGCGCGCGGCGCTCGCGCTGGGCGCGCCTCTGGGGCGGGTGCTGGGCTACCGTCCAACCGCCCTGCCGGCGTAGACCGTTGCGAAAGCCAGTACCGACCGACTACGACGAGGATCCCGCGCGTTTTCGCACCGCGCGCGGGGTCCTTCGCGCGCACGCGCGCGGGGAGGACGTGCACGCCGCGGTCGCGCGTCGTGTGCTGGCCGAGAACCTGACGCCGGTGCTCGACGTGGGCTGCGGCGAGGGTGAGCTGGCGGGCCATCTGCCGGATGGCGCCTGGGTGGGAGTCGACAACTCACGCGAGATGCTCGCGGGCGCGCCGCAGCCCCACATGCTCGCGGGGGCGACGGCACTCCCCTTCGCCGATGGCTCGTTTGGCTCGGTCGCGCTGCTGTACGTGCTCTACCACCTCTCCGACCCTCTCCCGGCGCTGTCGGAGGCGCGCCGGGTCCTGAAGCCCGGCGGCCTGGTCGCCGTCGCCGCGCCGAGCCGCCACGACTCGCCCGAGCTGGCGGGCGCCCTCCCGCGAGAGCCGCTCACCTTCGACGCCGAGCTGGCGCCGGAGCTGCTCGGATCGCTCTTCGCGGACGTCGAGGTGGAGCGCTGGGACGCGCCGCTGCTCGAGCTGCCCGACCGGTCCGCCGTGCGCGACTACCTGATCGGGAAGGGCGTCGAACGAGCCGCGGCGTCCGCGGCCGCGGACGAGGTCACGGTGCCGCTGACCGTGACCAAGCGCGGCGCGCTCGCGTTCGCCCGGAAGGCGGCCTAGGCCCCGTAGGAGTCCTTCGCCGCCGTGTAGCGTGTCGAACGCCTTCTCGACCGTCGTCGCGACCCGCCGACGGCAGGTACCAGAGCGAGCGGTGCACGCCGGCCTCCTCGAACTCCTCGATCCCCTCGGGCTCGAGTGGGGCGAGCTGCAGGGTCACGCCGATCTCGCGCCCGGCCTCCTCGCGCGCGCGGCGGCGCATCTTCACGATCCGGGCGATGAACTTGTCGTGGTCGCCCAGGCGGTTGGGGTACCACTCGTCGCCGTAGGCGAGCACGCGCTCGGCCACCGTGCGGCCGTTGCCTCCGACGAGGATCGGCGGGTGCGGCTCCTGGACGGGCTTCGGCCACGACCACATCGGGTCGAAGTCCACGTACTTGCCGTGGTACTCGGGCTCGTCCTCGGTCCAGATCGCCTTCATCGCCTCGACCCGCTCGCGCATGAGCCCGAACCGCTTCGAGGGGTCCGTGCCGTGGTCTCGCATCTCCTCCAGGTTCCATCCCGCGCCCACGCCGAACAGGAAGCGCCCGCCGCTCATCCGGTCGACGCTCGCCACCTGCTTGGCGGTGACGATCGGGTCGTGCTCGGGGACGATGCAGAGCCCGGTGCCCACCAGCAGCCGCTCCGTGGCCGCCGCCGCGGCCATGCAGGCCGCGAACGGGTCGTACAGGCGCCAGTACTCCTCGGGCAGCGGAGTGCCGGCCGGGTAGGGGGTCTCGCGACTCGCGGGGATGTGCGTGTGCTCGGGAAAGAGCAGCGACTCGAACCCGCGCTCCTCGGCCATCCGCGCGATCTCGGCGGGGTCGGGCGTGAGGTCGGTGGCGAAGATGGCCAGGCCGAACTTCATGCCGGCCATCCTTGCAGGCACACTCTTCCCCATGCGCGTACTCGCGATCGTGCACCAGGAGGACGCCGGGCCGGGCGTGTTCGCCGACGCGGTCGCTGCGCGCGGCGACGAGCTCGAGGTGTGGCGGCCCGACCTCACGGATGCGCCACCCGCCGCGTTTGACGTGGTGATGGTGTTCGGCGGAGCGATGAACGTCGGGCGACCCGCTGCCGTGGTTCGCCACGGAGAAGGCACTCCTACGCGATGTGGTCGACGCCGGGACCCCGGCGCTGGGCGTCTGCCTCGGCGCCCAGCTGCTGGCCGAGGCCGCCGGCGGAGCCGTGCGCCCCGCGGACCCTCCCGAGATCGGATGGCGTGACGTGACCGTCGACGCGGGCGACGACCCGCTCATGGCCGGGTTGCCGCGAGCACTTCAAGGCCTTCGGGTGGCACTCCTACGAGGCGGTGCCTCCCGCCGAGGGCGTGCCGCTCGCCCGCAGCCCGACCTGCCTGCAGGCCTTCCGCCTGGACGGCACGCCCCAGTGGGGGCTCCAGTTCCATGCGGAGGTCTCCCCCGCGGACATGCGCCACTGGATCGACAACACCCAGGCCGACCCCGACGCCGCCCAGATCGACCCCGAGGCGCTGCTGGCGGAGAGCGAGCCGCGGCTGGAGGGCTGGAACGAGCTCGGCCGCGAGCTGTGCGGGCGCTTCCTCGACGGGCGGTCGCATGAGCACGGCCGAGGTGGTGCGCGAGATGTTCGCGGCCTTCGAGGCCGACGGCGTCGACGGCGCGCTCGACCACTTCGCGCCCGACGCCACGCTGGTGGTGGGCCCGGAGACATCGGCCGAACCGGACACCTACCAGGGCGTCGCCGGCGGGCGGCGCTACTTCGAGGGCTTCGAGGGAGCGCTCGAGGAGGTGCGCTTCGAGCTACTCGAGGTCCCCGAGGAGCGGCCCGGCGCGATCATCGGCAACGTGAAGCTGAGCGGCGTGGGCGCCGCGACGCGGATCCCGGTCGAGCAGATCGTGCTGATGACCTTCGAGGTGCGCGACGACAAGCTGACCCGCGTGGTGGCGCACCCGACGATCGAGTCGGCGCGCGCCGAGCTGGGGGACGATCGTCAGTCGACGACGTCCCAGCCGCAGTAGACCTCCACCCGGCTGATCTTGTCGCCGTCGAACCCGAAGATCTCGGTGTTGCGGATTCGCCGGCCGTCTGTCTTCATGGCCTCATAGGTGACGACGACCTCGTCATTGGCTTCGAAGAGCCGCTCGAATTCGTACGACTCGATCAGGTTGGCGTTGGGCCAGCAGCGCTCGAAGTAGGTCGCGCGATCGATGCCGACGTCCGGCGGTGCCGAGAACACGAAGTCGTCGGCCAGGTGGCGGTCGAGCGCGCTCCGGTCGCCGGACTCGTAGGCGCCGTAGCAATCGCGGACGGTCTCCAGCCGGTCGCTCATTCCGGAGTGAGGTATGCCCCCGACAGCCCGCCGTCCACCATGAACGTGGTGGCGGTGACGAACGTGGAGTCGTTGCTCGCCAGGAACAGCGCGGCGTTCGCGATCTCGCGCACCTCGCCGAAGCGGCCCATCGGGATGTGCACCAGGCGCCGCTGCGCCTTCTCGGGGTCGCTGGCGAACAGCTCCTCGAGCAGCGGGGTGTTCACCGGGCCCGGGCAGAGGGCGTTCACGCGCACGCCCTGGCGGGCGAACTCCACGCCCAGCTCGCGCGACATCGAGAGCACCGCGCCCTTGGACGCCGTGTAGGAGATCTGGGAGACGGCGGCGCCCATGCACCGCCACGAACGAGGCGGTGTTGATCACCGAGCCGCCGCCGGCCGCCAGCAGGTGCGGGATGCCGTGCTTGCAGCAGAGGAACACCGAGCGCACGTTCACGTCCTGCACGCGCTGCCACGCCTCGAGCGAGGTGTCCAGCACGCTCTCGTCCTCGGGCGGGTTGATGCCGGCGTTGTTGAACAGCACGTCGATGCGGCCGAACTGCTCGTGCGCGGTCTCGTACATCGCCTTGACCTGGTCCTCGTCGGTCACGTCCGCGACGATCGCCAGGTCGCCCGCGGAGTCCTCGGCCAGGTCGACGCCGACCACGGTGGCGCCCTCCTCCTGGAACAGCCGCGCCGACTCCGCGCCGATGCCGCTCGCCGCTCCGGTGATCACGCAGACCTTCCCGTCGAGCCGTCCCATCAGCCCTCCTCGGTGGCGTAGTAAACGTTCTTCACGTCCGTGTAGTGGTCCAGCGCGTGCGGGCCCAATTCGCGGCCGACGCCGGACTGCTTGAAGCCCCCGAACGGCGTGCTCACCCGCACCGAGGTGTTCGAGTTGATCGAGATCACGCCGGTGTCGAGCGCGCGCGCGACCCGCAGTGCCTTGGCACCGTCGAGAGTCCAGACCGAGCCGCTCAGCCCGTAGATGGTGTCGTTGGCCTGGGCCACGGCGTCGGCCTCGTCGTCGAAGGGGATCACGCACACCACCGGGCCGAAGATCTCCTCCACCGCGGCGCGGTCGGAGTTCGAGACCGGCGCCAGCACGGTGGGCGGGAACCAGTAGCCGGGTCCGTCGGGCGCCGAGCCTCGCGCGGCCACCGGCGCGTCGTCGGGCACATACGTCGCCACACCCTCGCGGTGGCCCGCGGAGATGAGCGGGCCCATCTGGGTCGACTCGTCGAGCGGGTCCCCCACCTTCAACGCCTCCACCTGGCCGGTGATCGCCTCCACGAACCCGTCCAGGGCCGAGCGCTCCACCAGGATCCGCGAGCGCGCGCAGCAGTCCTGGCCGGCGTTGCCGAACACGGCCATCGGCGCGGCCGCGGCCGCCTTCTCCAGGTCGGCGTCGGCGAACACCACGTTGGCGGACTTGCCGCCCAGCTCCAGCGTCACGCGCTTGATCGTTCCGGCCGCACCCTCGGCGATCCCGCGGCCGACCTCGGTCGAACCGGTGAACGCGACCTTGGCCACGTCGGGGTGCTCCACCAGCCGCTGCCCGCAAACGCTGCCCGGCCCCGCCACCACGTTCAGCACTCCCTCCGGCAGCCCCGCCTCCAGCGCGATCTTCTCCAGCTCCACCGCCGTGAGCGGGGTGAGCTCCGCGGGCTTGAGCACGATCGTGTTGCCGGCCGCCAGCGCCGGCGCAACCTTCCACGACGCGATCACCAGCGGGAAGTTCCACGGCACGATCAGGCCGACCACGCCGAGCGGCTCGCGGAAGGTCATGTCCACACCGCCGGCGACGGGGATCGTGTCGCCGAGCAGCCGCTCGGGGGCGCCGGCGTAGTAGCGGAAGGTCTCCACCACCATCCCCATCTCGCCGCGTGCGTCGCCGATCGGCTTGCCGGCGTTGCGGGCCTCCAGCACCGCGAGGTCCTCGGCGCGCCGCTCCAGGGCGTCGGCCAGACCGCGCAACAGCGCGGAGCGATCGGCGGGGTCGACCGCGCGCCAGGCCGGGAATGCGGCGACGGCGGCCGCGACAGCGGCGTCGGTCTCCTCCACGCCCGCGCGCGGGATCTCCGCCATCACCTGCTCGGTGGCCGGCTCGATGACGGAGATCAAGCCGCCTCAGCCTCCTTCACCAGCGCCGCGATCACCCGGCTCTTCATGTCCTCCTCCGGATGCCACAGCACCCCCAGCGCGAAGCGGCGGTCGGGCAGCTCTATCGCCTCGACGGTGTCGTCCTCCACCGCCCAGCCCGTGACCTTCAGATCCTCGCCCAGCTCGGCCACGCCCTGGTGGTGGTGCGACTTCACCGGCACCGTCTCGGCCCCCGCAGCGCGGTGGGCGAGCGACCCGGGCTCGAGGCGCACCTCGTGATCGCCGAACGTGCCGGGCGTGTGGCGGTGCCGATCGGTGTTGTCCAGATGCTGATCGAGGGTCCCGCCGCACGCCACGTTGAGCATCTGCATGCCGCGGCAGATCCCGAGCACCGGCATGTCGCGCTCGAGCGCGCGGTGCGCCAGGGCCAGCTCGAAGCGGTCGCGCTCGGGCCAGGTGCCGCTCGTCTCGGGGTGGGGCTTCGCGCCATACGACGCGGGGTCGACGTCCGCCCCGCCGGTCAGCAGGAGAGCGTCGACCCGGTCCAGCACCGGATCGGGGTCCTCCAGCGCGCCGTCGTCGGGCGGGAGGATCAGCGCAAGCGCTCCCGCGTTCTGGATCGCGTGCGCGTACCCGCGCGGGGACATCGTGACCACCGAGTCCCACGGGCCCCAGCGCACCTGCTCGATCGCGGCGGAAACACCAACCGCGATCACAGCCTTTCGAAGCCTCGGAACTTCTCCCAGTCGGTGACAGCCGACTCGAACGCGGCCAGCTCCACGCGCGCGTGGTTGAGGTAGTGGTCCACCACGTCCTGGCCGAACGCCTCGCGCACCACGGCGCTCTCGGCGAACAGGTCGCGCGCCGCCGCGAGCGTGCTCGGCACGCGCGGCCTGTCGACCGTGTACGCGTTGCCCTCGAGCGGAGGCTCGAGCGGCAGCTCGTTCTCGATGCCGTGCAGGCCCGCGGCGATCATCGCGCTGAGGGCCAGGTAGGGATTCACGTCCGCTCCCGGCAGGCGGTTCTCGATCCGGAGCGACGGCCCGTGCCCGACGGCTCGCAGGGCACACGTCCGGTTGTCCTTGCCCCACGCAACCGTGGTGGGGGCGAACGACCCCTCGGCGAAGCGCTTGTACGAGTTGATCTGGGGCGCGAAGAAGAGGGTGAGGTCGCGCATGCACGCGATCTGGCCCGCCACGAAGTGCTCGAACAGGGTCTGGTCGGTTCCGAACGCGTTCTCGCCGTCCTTCCCCGCGAGCGAGCAGTGGATGTGGCACGAGTTGCCCTCCTGCTCGTTGAACTTGGCGATGAACGTGAGCGCCATGCCCTCCTGAGCGGCGATCTCCTTCACGCCGTTCTTGTAGATGGCGTGATCGTCCGCCGCCCGCAGCGCGCCGCCGTAGCGGAAGTTGATCTCGTGCTGGCCGAGGTTGCACTCCCCCTTCGAGTTCTCGACCGTCATCTCGGCGCCGGCCATCTCGTTGCGGATGCGGCGGATGAGGGGCTCCACGCGCGCCGTCCCGAGCAGGGAGTAGTCCACGTTGTAGAGGTTGGTGGGCTCGAGGTCGCGGTAGCCCTTGCGCCACGCGTCCTCGTATGAGTCCTTGAACACCATGAACTCGAGCTCGGTGCCGGCGTTGGCCGTGAGCCCGCGTTCGGCCAGTCGCGCGAGCTGGCGCCTGAGGATCTGGCGAGGGGAGGCCACCACCTCGCGGCCGTCCGCCCACTGGAGGTCGGCCAACACCATCACCGTCGCCGGGTGCCACGGGATCGGGCGCAGGGTGTCGAAGTCCGGATCCATCTCGAAGTCGCCGTAGCCGCGCTCCCACGACGACATCTCGTACCCGTCCACCGTCTCCATGTCCACATCCACGGCGAGCAGGTAGTTGCACGCCTCGGCGCCGTGCTCCACCACCTGGTCGAGGAAATAGCTCGCGGTCAGGCGCTTGCCCTGGAGCCGCCCCTCCATGTCGGCGATGGCGAGGAGCACGGTGTCCACCGTGCCCTCGCTCACCGCGTTCTTCAGCTCATCGAGCGTCACTCGGCCAGGCCGGCGTCCTTCAGGTCCACCTGACGGACGGTGCCGCGGAACCAGTTCTTGGCGCTCACCTGCCACCAGATGCCCACCACCAGGAGCACGAACCCGACCGTGAGCGGCGCGTAGTTGAACGCCTTCCAGTCGAACGCGTCGTCCCAGGGCACGGCCGCGGGCGTGAACGGCAGGCAGAAGATCACCGTGATGATCCCGACCCAGATCGTCGGAGACGGAGTTCATCCACTTGTACTTGGGGCCGTTGGTCCACGGGCCGGGCTCGAACTCGTCGCCCATCCGCCAGCGCAGGAAGATCGGGATCACGTACGCGATGTAGAGCCCGATCACGGTGATCGACACCACGGCGAAGAACGCGTACGGGAACGCCCCGTCGCCCTCGAGCGCCGGCAGGGTGATGACCAGCGCGGCGATCGCCATGGTGATCACGGCGTTTCGCGGCACGCCCTGTGTTGTTGACCTTCGACAGCCGACTTGGACCCCGGGAGGCCGCCGTCCCGCGAGAACGCGAAGCACATCCGCGACGCGCTGGTCAGGCAGGCCCCGCCGCAGAACAGCTGGCCGAACGTGGAGATCGCCACCACGATCTTGGTGGCGGTGAGCGTGAGAGCGCTGTCGAAGATGGCGAGCGAGCCGCCGCCGCCCTCGTTCACCGCGTTCACGTCCGTGGCCGCAAACGTGATGGCCAGGAGCACGAACCAGCCGATCAGGGCCGAGTAGAAGATCGACCGCCACACGCCCTTGGCCGCCGACTCCGCCGCCCCGTGGGTCTCCTCGGAGATGTGCGCGGAGGCGTCGAACCCGGTGATCGTGTACTGCGTGAGCAGGAAGCCGAGCGGCAGCACGTAGAACCAGTACATGTCCGCGCTGAAGCCGGAGTTGTTGATCCTCTCGGTGAAGACGAAGTCGAAGCTCTGGTGGTTGTCGGGCACGAAGACGAGGATCCCGATGATCACCGCCACGCCCAGCCACGTGCACCCACACCGACACGGCGTTGACGATCGACAGCAGGTGCGTGTTGAAGATGTTCACCAGCGCGCCGACGAACAGGATCACCACGAAGATCACGAAGGTCTCGGTGAGGATGTGCGCGTCGTCCGCGAAGTTGATGAAGCCCAGGTCCAGGCTCGAAGTAGCCGAACAGCGCGTTCATGAAGGTCGCGCACGCGTAGTCCACGGAGGCCACGACGCCGACCAGCCCGACCAGGTTGAACCAGCCGGTGAACCAGCCCCACACCGGGCCGCCCATGCGCGATGCCCACCAGTAGATGCCGCCGGCGGTCGGGTACTTCGACACCAGCTCGGACATGCAGAAGCCGATGATCAGGATGGGGATCGAGATCAGCGGCCAGCCCCAGGAGATCGCAACGGGGCCGCCGTTGTTCCACGCCTGGCCGTAGGTCGTGAAGCAGCCGGCGAGGACCGAGATGATCGTGAACGAGATCGCGAAGTTCGAGAAGCCGCTCCACGCCCTGTGCAGCTCCTGCTTGTAGCCCATCTCGGCGAGCCGGCGCTCGTCCGGATCGGTGATGTGATCGAGATGCTGGACGTCGTTCACAGGCGCTCCTCCTTCCTCTACGGTCGGCCGAGTCCGGTAAAGGTGTGATGATCCGACCTATGGACAAGCGCGACCCTATGCTGGCGACCGGACGCAAGTCAACTGCCCGAATGTCCGAAACTGCAGTAGCCCAGTGCTGAGCTCGGCCCAACACTCGCCCGGCTCGTCCGCCCTGCTCGGGCCGCCGGACGGCGATGCCGGTGCCCCTCGACGGCGGGATCACCAACCGCAACTGGAAGGTCGACTTCGGCGGGCTCGCCGTACGTGATCCGGGAGCCCGGCAAGGACACCGACCTGCTCGGCATCGACCGCAGCGCCGAGTGGGCGGCCTCCTGCGCCGCCGCCCGGGCAGGCGTCGGACCGCCCGGTCCGGGCGATGCTCGAGGACCCCCCGATCCTCGTGACCGCCTTCGTCGAGGGCGAGCCCGTGACCGAGGAGGAGCTGCAGCGCCCCGAGCTGCTGCGCAACGTCGCCTCGTCGCTGCACCAGATGCACGAGAGCGGCGAGGAGCTGCCCTCCACCTTCTCGCCCTTCCGGATCGTGGAGGACTACGCGCGGATCGCCTCCGAGCACGGCGCCGAGATCCCCGATGGCTATGACGGCGCACGCAAGTGCGCGAAGAAGATCGAGAAGGCCCTGCGCGGGCCCGAGCACGAGCCCGTTCCCTGCCACAACGACCTGCTCGCCGGCAACCTGCTCCTGAATGAATCCACGGTCTGCATCGTGGACTGGGAGTACGCGGGAATGGGCAACCGCTACTTCGACCTCGGCAACCTCGCCGTGAACAACCGGCTGGATGAGGACGCCGAGGCGGTCCTGCTGGAGGCGTATTTCGGCGAGGCCCCGGACTCGCGCCGGCTCGCGAGCCTGCACCTGATGCGCTACATGTCCGACTTCCGCGAGTCGATGTGGGGCGTCGTCCAGAGCGCGGTGTCGGACATCGACTTCGACTTCGACGGCTACGCGCGCGACCACTTCGCCCGGCTGCGCGAGACCGAAGACCACCCGGACTTCTCCCGCTGGATCAAGGGGGCGCGTGGCGCTCGATCGTGAGCCGCCTTCCTCCGCGCGTTGCGTGATCATCGGCGGCGGCGTGGGCGGCACGTCGATCGCCTACCACCTGGCCCAGCTCGGCTACGAGGACGTGGTGCTGGTGGATCGCAACCAGCTCACGTCGGGCTCGACGTTCCATTCCGCGGGGCTGGTCGGACAGCTGCGCGGATCCGTGTCGCTGACGAAGATGATGATGTACTCGGTGGAGCTCTACCGCCGCCTGGGCGACGAGTCGGAGTTCGACCCGGGCTGGACCGAGTGCGGCGGCATCCGGCTCGCGTCCAGCGATGAGCGGATGGAGGAGCTGCGCCGCCAGGCCGGCTGGGCGAAGACCTTCGGCCTGCCGATGGAGCTGATCTCCGCGGACGAGGCGAAGGAGATGTTCCCGCTGATGTCCACCGACGGCGTGCTCGGCGGCGCCTTCATCCCCACCGACGGGTACCTCGACCCCTCCCAGCTCACCTACGCGCTGGCGGACGGCGCGCGCGGCGGCGGCGTTCGGATCTTCACCTCCTGCCGGGTGACCGGCATCTCGGTGGAGGACGGGCGGGTGACGGGCGTCTCGACCGAGAAGGGCGACATCGAGTGCGAGGTGGTGGTGAACGCCGGCGGGATGTACGCCGCGGAGATCGGCCGCATGGCCGGCGTGCGCGTGCCGGTGGTGCCGATGTCGCACGAGTACCTCGTGACCCAGCCCTTCCGGGACCGCGACCCGGCCAACCCCCTCCCCACGCTGCGCGACCCCGACCTGCTCATCTACTACCGCGAGGAGGGCGGGGGGCTGGTGATGGGCGGCTACGAGCGCCCGAGCGCCCCGGCGTTCCTGCCCGACGGCGACACCGGCCTGGACTCGATCCCGCCGGACTTCAACGGCCGCCTGCTCGAGGAGGACTGGGACCGCCTCGAGGAGATCGTGGAGAACTCCAAGCGCCGCGTGCCGGTGATGGACGAGATCACCGTGACCAAGCTGATCAACGGCCCCGAGGGGTTCACGCCCGACAACGAGTTCTGCCTCGGCGAGACGTCGGTCGACGGCTTCTTCGTGGCGGCCGGCTTCTGCGCCCACGGGCTCGCCGGCGCGGGCGGGATCGGAAAGGTGATGGCCGAGTGGATCGCGGAGGGCGAGCCCTCGATGGACGTGTGGGAGATGGACGTGCGGCGCTTCGGCGCGCATTTCCGCTCGCCCGGCTACACGGTGAAGCGCATCCGCGAGACCTACGAGACCTACTACGACATCCGCTATCCCGGCCACGAGCGCGAGGCGGGGCGGCCGCTGCGGGTCTCCGCCGCCAACGCCTGGCACCGCGAGCACGACGCGGCGTTCGGGGAGAAGTCGGGCTGGGAGCGGGTGAACTGGTACGCCTCCAACGAGGCGGCCGGTGACGAGTCGCTGCGCCCGCGGGGCTGGGCCGGGCGGCACTGGTCGCCCGCCATCGGCGCCGAGCACCGCGCCTGCCGCGAGGGCGTCGCGCTCTTCGACGAGTCGTCGTTCTCGAAGATGGAGATCGCCGGCCCCGGCGCCGCCGACTTCCTCGAGGGGCTGTGCGACAACCGCGTGGCGCGCGGCGTGGGCAAGATCACCTACACGCAGATGCTCAACCGCCGCGGCGGGATCGAGTGCGACTTCACGGTGGCGCGGCTGGCCGACGACCGGTTCTCGATCGTCACGGGCACGGCGTTCGGCAACCACGACCGCGAGTGGCTCCGCCGGCACCTCCCGCCCGAGGGCGGCGTGCAGGTGCACGACGTGACCTCACAGTGGTCGTGCTTCGGGATCTGGGGGCCGCGGGCGCGCGACGTGCTCGGCGCGCTCACCCACTCCGATCTCTCGAACGAAGAGTTCCCCTACATGTCCCTGCGCGAGATCACGGTGGGCGACGTGCCCGTCCGCGCGCTGCGGGTGACCTACGTGGGCGAGCTCGGGTGGGAGCTCTACTGCCCCGCCGAGTACGGCCTCGGGCTGTGGCGAGCGCTGTGGGAAGCGGGCGAGCCGCACGGCGTGGTGGCGGCGGGCTACCGCGCGATCGACTCGATGCGACTGGAGAAGGGCTACCGGGTGTGGGGCGCCGACATCACGCCGGACGAGACGCCGCACGAGGCCGGGCTCGGGTTCTGCGTGAAGGACGACAAGGAGTTCATCGGCAGCGAGGCGCTCGCCGGCGCGGCGCCGCGGACCAAGCTCTGCTGCCTCGTGCTCGAGGACCCGCGCTCGGTGGCGCTCGGCAACGAGCCGGTGCGCCTCGACGGCGAGATCCGGGGCAGGGTCACGACCGGTGGCTACGGCTACACGGTCGAGCGCTCGATCGCCTACGCGTACCTGCCGCCCGACGCCGCCGAGGAGGGCACGGCGGTGGAGGTGGAGATCTTCGGCGAGTGGATCGGCGGCGAGGTCGCGCGCGAGCCGCTGTTCGACCCCAAGGGAGAGCGGATCAGGGCCTAGACGCCCTACATGTGGCTGGCCCGGTCGAGCTCGAGCGACAGCCGGCCCTCCGGAGCGCCCGCCTGGCGACCGGTCACGTAACCGAGCGTCTCCCCGACCTGCTGCGCGGTCAGCCCGGCCAGCAGGGCCGGCAGGATCCGGGGGAGCAGTTCGCGAGTGCGACCCGTCCGCGCGATCTCGCGCAGGCACCGGCGCACCTGCACCGCCACGATCAGCGGGGCGGCGGCCGCGTAGCCCAGCCTGCGCGCGAAGGAGAAGCCCTCCTGGCGGATCCGCAACGGCGCGTACTGCAGGCCCGCGAAGTACTGGCCGCTCAGCATCGAGCGTGCGCGGGTCGGGTTCAGATGCGACTGGCGGGCGGCGCTCTCCATGTACAGGCGGTCGCCTCGGGCGAGCAGGGCGGCCTGCAGCACCGCCTCCACCTCGAGCAGCTGGTGTAGCTCCTGGTCGTGGCCCCCAAGCGCAGCGCGCTTGTAGGTGGTCTGGTGCGACGGAAGCGCGCTCGCCTCGCCCGCCTCGGCGAGCTCGACCATCGGGCCGAAGTCCATGAACAGCATCGCCCAGCTCACGATCGACTCCGGGTTGGCGTTCTCGAGCGTGGAGCCCACAGCCGCCCAGGGACCCGCGTGCGCGGCCATCACGGCCTCCGCCCAGCCGGGCCTCGGATAGGAGTGCTCCTCCACGTAGGAGAGCAGCGGCGCGGTGGCCGCCCGGAAGCCCGCCTCCGTCGCACGGCCAGTGGTGGTGAGAGGGCCGGCCTCCACGATCCGGTGCCCCCAGAAGCCCCCACGGCCTCGTCGACCGGCCCCAGCGCGCCGGCGTCCGATGCCACCACCACGAGCTCGATCCGATCGCGCACGCTCTGGGCGCGCAGGTGCTCGACCGTCTTGCGCACCACGTCGAACCCCGCCGGGGTGACCACGACGACCGAGAGATCGGGCGCGCCGGCGCTCAACGGCCCGGCAGCAGGCCGGCGAGGATGTGCTCGGTGCCCTCGATGTGCTGGCGCATCAGCTTCACGGCGCGACCGGCGTTTCCGCCGCGCATCAGCCCCACCAGGCGACCGTGCTGCTCGTTCGAGCGGGTGAGCACCTGTTCAGGATGAGGGATCCGGGCGATCAGCGCACTCATCTGGCCCTGGACCTCGGTCATCGCCGTCACGAGCCTGGGCGAGCGCGCGGCCTCGGCCACGCCGATGTGGAACTGCATGTCGGCGCGCCGGTAGAGCTCGAAGTCATCGACGAAGGCCATCGTCTCGACCAACTCTCCCAGCCTCGCCATGTCCTCTTCACGCGCGCGCTCGCACGCGAGGATCACGGCGCCCGACTCCACCGCCACACGCTCCTCGAGCACAGCCCAGGCGTCGGCGCCCAGCGGTTCCTCCTCGCGGCCGCTCTCGGCCAGCGGCGGGGCGTCGGATACGAAGGTGCCGCCACCGCGGCCCCGCCGGGAGGTGAGATGGCCGCTCTGGACCAGGGTGGTCAGCGCCTGGCGCAGGGTCGACCGCGAGATGTGCAGCTGTTCGGCCAGGTCACGCTCGGCGGGCAGCTTGCTCCCCGGCACGAGCAGGCCGACCCGGATGGCCGTGCCCAGCCGCTCGACGGTCTCCTCGAAGGTGGTGGCCGCGCGAACGGGCTCGAAGATCGCGGCGGTGGCGGCCCTGCGCTCCATCCCGGCCAAAGGTACTCCCCCTGGTCCATTGGACGCGACGGTAACCTCGCGCCATGGACCAGCGCCAGGAGGCCGTCGTCGTCGAGACCGAGCGCTACCGCGTGGAGGGCACGATGACCCTTCCCAGCGAGGGCTACCGCTCCCGGCTGTCCGACCACGTGAACCGTCGCGATCAGCAGTTCTTCACGCTTCAGGACGCGATGCTGACGCCGCTCGACGGCGGCGACTCATGGGAAGCGCCGGTGCTGATGCTGGCCGCCCGCCACATCCGCTTGATCGTCCCCGCCTGACGCGGCCGACGGCTCTTCCGTCCGGCGGCCGTCACACCATGGGCTCGGAAATGGTCGCCCTCCTGGTTTGCATGGACCGCGAGTGCCGGGCCACCTTCGAGGCAGAGGGCTCACGGGACTCGATCGAGACGCTGCGCTGCGAGGACTGCGGCGGGCCGCTGCACGCCGTGGGCTACGCGGACTCCAGGGAGTCCGAGCCCACCAGTCGCCGTGAGGCGACGATGCGCCGCGCCGCCTAGGCCGGGCCTCAGGTTCCGGCGCAACCGGTCGATACAAGCCTCATGCGCAGCGTGCTCCTGAATCGAGCGGTATCCGTGCCCCTGGTGATAGGCGGGTGCGCGATCCTCCCCGCCGCGGTGCTGCATTTCCTCGGCCCGCGTCAGGTGGAGGTCAGCTCGACGGTGCATTTCCTGCCGATCGCCATCAGCGCCGGGCTCGCGGCCGGAGCCGCCGTGGCGCTCAGCCTCGTCGGCAAGCGCCGAGGCGATGGCCGCGCGGTGCTCGTCGGCACCGCCTTCTCGACCATGGCGGCGCTGCTGGCCGTTCACGGACTTACGACGCCGGGCTTCCTGGCGGGAGACAACGGTGTTGTGGCGTTCTCCGGCGCCGCGACGCTGCCGGTCGGCGGTGCCGTTCTGGCGCTCTCGGCGATGCCGGAGATGCGACGGCCGCGCAACGTGACGCCGCTGCTCTGGCTCCAGGGGGTGCTACTTCTTCTGATCGCCGGGCTCGGACTTGCCGGCATCCTCGCTCCCGAGATCGTGCCCGGGGTTCCCGAGGCGCGCAGCACCGGCGCGTGGATCCTTCTCGTGGTGGGACTGCTGTTCTTCGGCATCCTCGCTCGCCGGGCCGCCCGCACGGTGCTGCTCACCCACCGCGCGGCGGACCTGCTCGTCGCCCTCGGCACCGTGCTGCTGGGCGTTGCGCTCGTGCCGGCCCTCATCTGGACCTATCACGACCTCGGCTGGTGGCTGGGACACGGCTTCGAGCTGATCGGCATCGCCCTCGCCGGCACGCCGGTGGCCCTCGACCTTCATCGCGGCGTCCAGTCGCGCCCGCTCGCGGGCGACCTGCGCGGCACCGAGCTCGTCCGAGCGCCGCCGATGCCTTCCTCGGCCCGTCGGTCCGCGCACTGCTCGTGCGGCTGGCCGAGAAGGACGCCTACACCGAGAAGCACACCCGCGGCGTCGCATTGCGCGCCGTTCAGACGGGCGAGGAGCTCGGCCTCGCTCCCGGCCGCCTCCGCGAGCTCGCCATCGGCGGGCTCGTGCACGACGTCGGCAAGCTGTCGGTACCCGACGCGATCCTGCAGAAGCCCGCGGCGCTCGACGACGAGGAGTTCGCGGTCATCCAACGCCATCCCGAGGCTGGACGAGCCCTGCTGGAGGAGATCGGCGGCTTCTCCTCACTTGTCTCACGCCTGGTGCTCGACCATCACGAGCGCCTGGACGGATCGGGATACCCGCGCGGCCTGACCGCCGAGAAGCTCGCTCTGGAGACACGGGTGCTCTGCCGTCTGCGACGTCTTCGACGCACTGATCTCACGGCGCGTCTACCGCGAGGCGTGGACCGAGGCGGATGCGCTCGCGTTGCTGCGCCGCGAGGCCGGCACCAAGCTCGACGCCCGCTGCGTCGAGGCGCTGGAGCGGGTGCTGGAGCGTGAGGCAACCAGTATCGAGCCGGCAACCCGGCTCAGGCCCGCAGTGCGGCCGGTCCTAGCACCCCGCTGAAGGCGAAAGGTCGCCGACAGGCCAGTTGTCTGGCATGCTGGCTGCGTGGGCTCGCTCAGATGGACGGCCGTCCTGTTGATGCTGTCCATCCTGGTACCGGCGACCGCGGCGGCCGAGTCAGCGGGTTCCCAGAGTCGCAGCCTGCAGTCGGGGCTGATCGATGCGGGGGACTCGCACGCGTGCGCGGCCCTCGTCACGCAGCAACTGCGCTGCTGGGGCTCCATCAGTTTCGGCAAGCTCGGCATCGGCCTCGGGGAGGACGACGGGGAGCTCGGTATCGGTGACGATGAGCTGCCGACCGACATCGCGCCGGTCGACCTCGGCGCTGGGCGCAGTGCACGCGAGATCTCGATCGGCGCGAAGACCGCCTGCGTGATCCTCGACGACGGCAGCGTCCGCTGCTGGGGAGACAACCAGAGCGGACAGGCCGGCTACGGCAACAGCATGGTTGCGGGCAAGGGGATACTCGGCGACACGCCCGACGAGCTGCCGGCCCTGCTGGGCCCGGTGGACCTCGGTCCGGGCCGGACGGCCAAGGCGATCAGCGTGGGTGAGAGCCACGTGTGCGCCATCCTCGACACCGGTGATCTGCGCTGCTGGGGGCAGTCGAACGTCGGGCAGCTGGGTCTCGGGACGTCCTACAGCGGCGGTGTCGGCGACAACGAGACCCCCGGCAGCGTTCCACTGCTCGACCTCGGAGGGAAGAAGGCGCTCGCGATCACCGCCGGTGGCGTTCCACACCTGCGCCCTGCTGGACGACGACAAGGTCTACTGCTGGGGCGACAACTCCTTCACCGGCGCCATCGGAACCGGCGACGGGGACGTTTCCTACGGCCTCAACAACCCCCCGTTGACCGCGGGGCATGTGGACTTCGACACGCCAAACGACACCGCCGTTGCGATCTCCGCCAGTGGGGACCACACCTGCGCGGTCTTCACAGACGGCACGCTGCGCTGCTGGGGCTGGGGCTTCTACGGCGAGCTCGGCTACCCCGGTGAGGAGAAGATCGGTGACGATGAGACCCCGGAGGTGTTCGGGCCCATCAGCATCGGGGTGGATCGTAAGGTTGTTGACCTCAACGTCGGCTACGACAACACCTGCATCGTGATGGATGACGGCCTGGTGCGGTGCTGGGGCGACGGAGCCGACTTCATCAACGTGCAGCCGGGGGGTGGAGGCCCGCCGCAGGACGTCGGGGACGGTGAGCACCCGTCCACCGCCCCGACGATCAATCTCGGCGGCCTGGCCACGGTCGTGACCGTCGGAGGTCAGAATTCCGCGGGTGGCAACCATGCCTGTGCGCTGCTGACCACGGGCGGCGTTCGCTGCTGGGGCGGCAGCGATCGATCAAATCGGCCAGCTCGGGCTCGGGGGCGACACCGACCCGGATACTGCCGGGGACCAGCCGGGCGGCTGGATCGGCGACCAGCCGGGCGAGAACCCGTCGGTCTTCGATCCCATCAGCCTGGGTGCGTCGCTGCCGACGACGGTGGCGGACCTGTCGCTCTCCGCGGCGCTCTCGGATACGAGCGTCACGACCGGCGAGACCACCACGCTGACCTACTCGCTGAGAAACGACGGGCCGGCGGCCAGCGCCGGCACCGCGGCGAAGATGTACCTCCCGGTTGTTCGGCCACAAACGCGGTGGCCTCGGCGGGGAGCTTCAATGCCGGTACCGGGGTCTGGACGGTCGGCACACTGGCCGCGAACACGACGGCGACGCTGGAGTTCACGGTGGCTGCGGCGACTGCGGGCGAGCTATGGGCTGGGTGGCGAGGTCAGCGCCGCGAGCACGATCGACCCGGATTCGACCCCTGGCAACGCCCGCGCGGTGGAGGACGATCAGGACACGGCGACGCTGGTGGTCAGCGCGGCGCCGGGCGGCCCATCCGAACAACCCGAATCCGAACCGCGAATCCGAGTACCCGATCGCGCTGAGAGCGAGGCCGCAAGCTGACGGCAAAGATGGCGGTGACCCGGACGCGTGTGCGTGGCGGCAGGCTCAATCTGATCGGCTCGATCAGCACGCAGGCGACGGGCCGGGTCGAGGTGTCCTATGCGGCGGCCGGGAAGACCGTTCCGTTTCAGGCAGGCGATCGTGAAGGGCCGGGTGCGGGTGAACCGGCGGTTGCCGCGCTCGGATGCGGCGGGCGACGACCGGGATCGTGACGCTCTCCTACGGCGGTAACAGCAGGGTTCGCAAGGACTCGCTGAAGCTGCGTGCGGGTACGAGGAAGGGATCGCTGAGGCGCACCGCGTCGAGGATCGCCGCCGGGCGTCTGCAGGTTTCGGGGCGGATCAGCAAGCGGGCGCGCGGCAAGGTCCGTGTCCGCCTCGAGTACGTGAGTGCGGCCGGCGAGTTGAGCCGCAAGTTCTTCAACGCCACCATCTCGCGTACCGGTCGCTGGAGGATCAGCGTGCCGATTGATGCGGCGCAGCGCGCCGGTGGCCAGCTGGCGATCCAGTTCACCGGCTACCGGCGGGCCAAGCTGTGGGGTGAGCAGCTCACGCGAGCGGTCAGGCCCTGAGCACAAGCGGAGAGGGTGGGATTCGAACCCACGAGGCAGCGTTAACCGCCCACGCGATTTCCAGTCGCGCTCCTTAAGCCACTCGGACACCTCTCCAGGGTCCGGCAAGGCTAGCCGTCCGACTCAGGCCCAGCTCGCGCACGCCCCGCTCGCCCCAGCCGAGGTGGTGGGCCACCTCGTGGCGCAGCGTCCTCTCGACCTGCGCGCGCAGCAGCTCCGGGTCGTGTCCGAAGTCCCGTTCCAGGGTGTCGCGGTAGATCACGATCCGGTCGGGGTAGTTGTCGCGCGCCACCGTGTCTCCGAAGTAGTGGCCATACGCGCGGTGCTCGTGCCCGCGGTGCGAAACGACCACGGGCGCGTCCTCGAGCAGCTCGCGGAACTGGGCGGGCAGGGCGTCGATCGCCGAGGTCACGATCTCGTCGAAGTAGTCCGGCGGCTGGGGCGGGGGCGGCTCCTTGGCCATGCGCTCGCTGCGCTCGACCACCCGGTCGAATTCCCGCTCCGACATGCCCTCGCCCATCAGCGCGATCGTCGCCCATGACGTGAAGAGCACCAGCGCGGCGGCCCCCATCAGCATGGTGATGAGGTCCTCCGCGCCGGACAGCGACGGCGGGTTGATGAAGAACAGGATCGTCCCGACCACCAGGAAGGCGATCGCGGCCGCCCTGAGCGGTGCGCGGAAGGATTCTCTCACCCCCACGAGACTAGAGTCCGGCTCGCATGGAGTCGAAGGACGTCGAGCAGAGCGAGCGGCTGCACGCCTACGTCGAGGAGCGGGCATTCGGTCGCGACGACGTGCTCAGGCGCGTGGAGGAGGCGACCTCCGCGCTGGGCGGCATAGCGATCATGCAGACGGGCGGCGCGCAGGCGGCGTTGCTCGAGCTGCTCGTCAAGGCGATCGGTGCGAAGCGGGCGCTCGAGGTCGGAACCTTCACCGGCTACGGCGCCATCCGGATGGCCCGCGGCCTGCCCGAGGACGGCACCCTGCTCTGCCTCGAGCTCGACGAGAAGTGGGCCGCCATCGCGCAGGAGAACATCGACTCGGCCGATCTGTCGGACAGGGTCGAGATCCGGATCGGTCCCGCGCTCGCGGCGCTCCAGGCGATGCCGGCGGAGCCCACCTTCGACTTCGCCTACCTCGACGCGGACAAGGAGCAGTACCCCGAGTACTACGAGGAGATCGTGCCGCGGCTCACCCCGGGAGGGCTGCTCGGCATCGACAACGTGCTGAAGGGCGGCAGGGTGATCGCGCCCGAGAGCGACTCCGACCGGGCCGTGGTGCGCCTGAACGATCGCGTGGCCGGCGACGAGCGCGTGGAGTCGGTGCTGCTCGCGCTGGCCGACGGCCTCACGCTGGTACGACGCAGGTGAGGCTCCAGCGCGCGGCGGGCGAGAAGGCCGCGCGGCGCGTTCGGGTACTGGTGGCGGGAGGCACGATCAGCATGACCGGGGAAGCGGGGGCCACGCCAACCCTGGACGGCGATGACCTGATCGGAGCGGTGCCCGGGCTGGCGGAGCGCGGGGACGTCGAGTCCGAGGAGATCGTGAACGTGCCCAGCGCGCACCTGACCCTGGCCGACCAGCTGCGAATCTGCCGCACCGCGCGGGACGCGGCCCGCAGCGGCCTGGGCGTGGTGGTCACCCACGGCACCGACACGCTGGAGGAGACCGCCATGCTCGCCGACGTGGTGCACGACGCCGAGGCGCCGATCGTGTTCACCGGCGCCATCCGCCCCGCCTCCGCGCCGGGCGCCGACGGCCCGGCCAACCTCGGGGACGCGGTGAGCGTGGCCGCCAGCGACGACGCCGCGGGCCTGGGCGTGCTCGTCTGCTTCGGCGGCGAGATCCACCACGCGCGCTGCGTGCGCAAGACCGACACCACCTCGCTGGTGGCGTTCTCATCGCCCCAGACCGGCCCGCTCGGGCGCGTGACCGAGGGCCACCCCACGATCTGGTCGCGCGTGCCCCGCAACGCGCCGCTCGATCCGCCCGACCTGGACCGCCGCGTGGTGGTGGTGCCCACCACCAGCGGTGACGACGGCTCGCTCGCCCGCGCCGCCCTGGAGACCGAGCCCGACGGCGCGGTGATCGGCACGCTGGGCGCCGGCCACCTGGGGCCCGACGTGCTCGAGCTGTGGGCGCAGGCCGCCGAGCGGATCCCGATCGTGGCCTACTGCCGCCCCGAGCGGGGCGTGATCCTCAACGCGACCTACGGCTACCCGGGCTCCGAGCGCGACCTGCGCGAGACGGGCGTGATCCCGGCCGGCTTCCTCTCCCCGCAGGGCGCGCGGATGAAGCTGCTGGCGTGCCTGGCCGCGGGGCTATCGATCGACGAGGTGCGGTCGGCGTTCGGGCAGGACGACGGCTGAGCGCTACCTGCCGGCCGCCGAAGTGCCAAGCACCGGGTCGTCGCGCTCGCCGCCACCCTGCTCGGGGTCGGCCAGGCGAAGCGCCTCCGGAAGGTGGCTGCTCTTCATTGCGCGGCGCTCGGTGAACGGCTGAAGGATGCCGCGCAGCGCCAGCATCGGGCCCACGAAGCGGGGGGCCCATACCCGTGCCGCGCGCCGGTCGACGCCGTCCTCGATCGCGTCGACGGCCTTCGACAGCGGCGCCGTCTTGGTGAGGAAGCTCGGCATCTCCTTGCGCATGACCTGCGCGGAGGGCTCCTCGAAGCCGGCGCGCACCAGGTCGGTGTCGATGAAGCCGAAGTAGGCGCAGCCCACACGCGCGCCGGTGAGCGCCAGCTCCTGGCGCAGGCAGTTGGAGAGGGCCTCGACCCCCGCCTTCGCGGTCGCATAGGGCCCCATCATCGGGGCATGGGACACGGCGGCGAGAGAGGCGATGTTCAGCAGGTAGCCCTTGCGTTCGATGATCTGCGGCAGCACGGCGCGGTCGGTGCGCCAGACGCCCATCAGGTTCACATCGAGCACCCGCTCGATCGCCTCGACCCTGCCCTTGGCGATCGTGCCGCTCATGTTGATCCCGGCGTTGGCGATCGCGACGTCGATGCCGCCGAAGCGATCGACGGTGTCCTCCACGGCGCGGTCGAGGGCGTCGGCGTCGGTCACATCGGCCTCGAAGGCGGCCGCCCGGTCTCCCAGGTCCGCGGCCAGGCGCTCCAGCTCCTCGGGCTCGAGGCCCACCAGCGCAACGTTCGCGCCCTTCGCGTGCAACCGGCGCGCGGACTCCGCGCCGATGCCGCGCGCGGCGCCCGTCACGAAGACGGTCTTTCCGTTCACCGGCCAGCTCATTCGGTTGCGAAACTTACACAAGTGTAAGTAAGCTTGTCAACCACCGTGCCCACGACCACCCGCAAACAGCCCCGCATGACCGCCGCCCAGCGGCGCGAGCAGATCCTCGACGTGACTGCCCGAATCGTCGACGAGCGCGGCTTCCACGCGGTGACCATCGACGGCGTCGCGCGTGAGGCGGGCATCACCCGGCCGGTGGTGTACGGGCACTTCGACGACCTGCCGGGGCTGCTGCACGCGCTGATCGAGCGCGAGGGCGCCCGCGCCACCGCCCAGCTCGAGGAGGTGCTTCCCCAGCCGGCGAACGGAGGCGATCCGGTGGAGCTGCTGGTGGGTGCGCTGGAGGAGTGGCTGGAGGCCGTGCGCGAGGCCCCGGCCACGTGGCGGCTGGTGCTGATGCCCCCCGAGGGGGCGCCCCCCGAGCTGCACGAGGGAATCGCGGAGTCGCGCGCCGAGGCGGCGCTTCACCTCCAGCGGCTCGCCACGCCGCAGATCGCCTCGGGCGCCGGTGAGGCATCGCCGGACCCCGAGCTCACCGCCCGCCTGCTGCAGGCGTTCTCCGAGGAGGCCGCGCGGCTCCTGCTGAACGACCCCGAGCGGTTCCCGATCGAGCGACTTGTGAAGCACGCCCGCTGGGTGCTCGCGCAGTTCGGGTAGCGCGCCGGATCGCGCGCGCCTGCCGGGCGTCCATCCAGATCTCCCACCGTCCCGACTCCGACACCCGATCGCCGAGGAAGCGGTAGGGGCGCCGCCCGCCGAACTCGGTGTGGCGCATGTGCGAGACGCCGCCCAGAACCGAGGCGATCCGCCGCCGCGGCCAGCTCAGCGCCTCCTCCACCTCGGGGAAGGTGCGCGTCACACCGGGCGTCTGGGACAGCTCGTCCAGCAGCGCGCCCATCAGATCGCTGCAGCGGTCCCGGAACCGTTCGATCTCGCCGGCGTCCACCATCGCGTTGAGCGGCGCGTGCTCCATGGGTCAGCGGCGCAGCGTGCGCCACACCTCCGCCTCGTACCGGGCGTCGATCGGCCCATCGGGAAGCTGATCGGCCGCCTGAGCCAGCAGCTCCGCCCGCTCGTCCTCCGGCCGCGTGGCCACGAACGAGGCCGAAGCCAGGAGCGCCAGCTGGCCGTCGCGGTCGGTGCGGTGGGTGAACGGAACGGTGACTGGTCCACTCCGAGAAGCCGCCGTGGCGGTCCACGCCGTCCCGCCCGCGCTCGCCCACGAATCCCGGGTGATCGTCGCGCAACTCGAGCAGGCGCTCGGCAAGCGGGCCCTCGTAGCTCCGGAACCGCAGCACGCGCCAGACCAGCACGAGCGGCCCACCGGGCGCGAGCACGCGGTGCACCTCGGCGGCGGCGCGTTCGGGGTCGAACCAGTGCCACGCGTCGCCGACCACCACGGCATCCACCGCGCCGTCGTCCAGCGGGATCGCCTCGGCGCTGCCCTCGAGCGCCCCGGGGAGCTCCCGGCGCATGGCGGCGGCGGGCTCCACCGAGACCACCTCGAAACCCGCGTCCCTCAACGCCGAGGTGAGCAGGCCCGTGCCCGCGGCGAGGTCGAGGACGCGGGCCGCGCGTGGCAGCTCCAGCGCTTCGATCACCTCCGGGGAGTAGGGCGCCCGGCCGCGGTCGTAGACGGCCGCGGCCGAGCCCTCGAAGCCCCTCACGTGGCGGTGCACGGCTAGGGCGTCTCGCCGCGCGCCAGCTGGTGGCGGATCCGCTCTCGCATCTCCGCGTAGCGCAGGGTCTCGTACGTCACGAGCGCGACAAAGCCGGCGCTCACTATCGCCAGGGTCGTGAGGGCCGGGATCTCCGTGGCCACGGGGATGAACGCCAGCAGGAGCCCCGCCGTGACGAGGCGAGGCCGGTTGAGCGTGCGGATGTTCCGCAGCCTGAACGCCACATGCGCGAGCAGATACAGGGACGCGCCACCGAGCATCGCCACGGCCGGCACGAGCTTGAGCGGATCGCCCGTGTCGCCGAGGGTCTTCTTCATTCCGAGCGCGACCAGCACGATCCCGGCCACCATCGGGAAGTGCAGGATCGAGTAGGAGTCGCGGGCGATCCCGTTCTGCTCGTGGCCCGGCTCCGCATGAGAGAGCCGGTGCTCCGCCACGATCGCCACGGCGTCGAAGTACAGCCACCACTGTGCGGCGGCGACGGTGATGCCAAGCGTCGCCGCGGCGACGATGGCCAGCGTCACATCACCCTCGACACCGGCGCCGATCGCCACGATTGACTCACCGAGGGCGATGATCACGATCAGGCCGTGGCGCTCGGCGAAATGGCTCGGCACCAGCTTCCATCCCTCCTGCCGAAGAGCAGGGGCCCTCCGACGTCGAGCGCGATCGCCAGGGCCCAGACCGCGCCCTGGGCCGTCGAGTCGAGGCCCGACGCGAGCAGGATCAGGCCGACGCCGATCGCGGTGCTCACCGCGAGCCCGTTCACGGACCTGCGCAGCTCCTTGTGCTCGCGACTGGCGATCTCGAACAGGGCGATCTGCCCGAACCGCACGAACCCGTAGGCCACGGCGAAGAGCGAGCGCGTCGTCGTCGAACGCGCCCGGCACGCACAGCGCGCAGACCAGGAACGCCGCCATCACGGCGAACATCACCAGCCGGACCGCGCCCTCCTCGGGGTCGATCACGCTGGTCAGCCAGGCGTAGCCGACCCACGCCCACCACAGCACGCCCAGCACCAGCAACCCCTTGGCCAGCCCCTCCCACGTGGGCTGGTCGGCCATCAGCGCCGTGCACTGGGTGAGTGCGAGCACGAAGACGAGGTCGAAGAACAGCTCCAGCGGCTTGACCGTCTCCTCACCGTCGCCGCGCAGCACCGCCTCCACTCTGGGCCGGCGTGTGGACGCAGCGCTCACCACCACAAAGTAGCGGGGCTCTAGACGGCGGAGGCGTACTCCACGCTGTGCTCGGCCACCTGGTCGCGCCCATCGTTCTTCGCTCGGTAGAGGGCGATGTCGGCGCGCGCGAACACGTCGTCCCACACGAACGCCTCGCCGGGGGTCGACGCCGCCACGCCGATGGACATGGTCAGGTCGAGATCGCAGATTGGTGCATCGGCCACGGCCGAGCGGAGCTGCTCGGCCGTGGCTGCCGTGACCGCGGGCGAGGCTCCGAGCAGCAGGATCACGAACTCCTCGCCGCCGAGCCGGTAGACGAGGTCGTAGGCCCGCAGCTCGGTCCGCAGCCGGTACGCGACCTCCTTCAGAACCATGTCCCCGGTCGCATGACCATGGTTGTCGTTGACCAGCTTGAAGTGGTCCACGTCCGCCACGAGGACGGCCACGGGCTCGCCGGTCAGGCGCGACTGATGCTCGATCTCTCGACGCGGTTCATCAGCGCCGCGCGGTTGAGCATCCCGGTCAGCGGATCGAGAATGGCGCTACCACGGTGCTCGACGTCGGACTCGCGCAGGACGGTCGCAACCGAATGAACGGCCACGATCGCCACCAGCAGGAGGCCAGGCCCAGCGGATCGCGGCTCAAGACCGCGGGCTCGGCGAGCAGCACGACCGTGGCCGTGAGCATCGCCGCGTAGAGCGTGCCGAGACGGGATACCCGATCCGGGAACCTCCCGGCCAAGCCCGCAACCGGCCACACAGGAGCGCCATCGCGGGGGAAAGGGCGCCGTGGTTGACGCGATGGCCAGCACGATCATCGCCTCGGCACCCAGCAGCGCGCCGAACACCCAGAGCTCAGGGCGCGCGAACCGGTCGGTGTTTCGCTGTATCCCAGCGAAGACCAGCAGGCCGATGCCGGCGGGAAGCAGGCCGAGGCGACCATCGATGAACGGGAGCGAAGCGCGATCACCACGACCAGCGCGATCATGATCGCGGTATTGGCATGCAGCAGCCGACCATGAAGGTCCATGAAGCGGTCCCGCTCGAACTCGGTGAGGACAGATCCACGAGAAGCGGGGCTCCTCGTCGCGGCGCATAGTTACTCCATCGACCGAATGCGCTCCAACCAGTAGCCGTCTAGGCGCTCAGCCAACTCCTCGGGCCGGCTCAGGTAGACGCAGTGGCTTCCCGGCATCTCGTCTGCCTCGATTCCAAGCCGCTCGCGCGCCATCTCGCGCATCAAGGCGGCGGGGAAGCAGCGGTCGTCGCTCAAGGCCAGGTAGCGCGTCTCGACCTCCGGCCACGAGTCGAGCGGCCAGGGTTCGTCCATCGGCCGGCCCGCCTGGTCGCGGCTCCGCCGCAGTGCCTCCGCCGCCAGCCCGGGCTCGACGTCGTGCAGGAACAGGGCGATCTCGTCGCTCGGGGGCTCCGGAAGCTCCGAGTAGCCGGAGTTCGACCACCACTCCGACGCCGTCTCACCAGGCCGCGGGACCATGCCGGACACCAGCACGAGCAGCTTCGCATCCAGGCGGTCGGCCACCAGCGTGGCCGTGTAGGCCCCGAGCGAATGGCCGACCACCGCGACGTCGTCGCGCTCGCCGACCGCCTGGACGACGGTGTCCGCGTAGTCGGAGAACGTGGCGTCCTCGTCCTCGGAGGGCAGGTCGACCGCCACCACCTCGTGGCCGCGCTTCTCCAGCTCCGCGGCCACGAGGTGCCAGCTCCAGGCGACGTCGCCGGCGCCGTGGGCGATGGCGAAGGTCGCCACGGGTCAGTCGGTTTCGATCACCGACAGGACGTTGCCCGCCGGATCCTTGAACCAGGCGATACCGGGACCCTGGTCGCGCATGACGCCCTTCTCGTCGGTCATGCCCTCGTAGTGCTCCATGGTCACGCCGGCCGCGGTGAGGTCGTCCACCGCCTTGTCCACGTCGTCGACCTCGAAGTTGAGGATCGTGAACGTGGCCGGCTGGTGATCGTCCTTGCCGTAGGCGAGCACGTTCGTCCGGCCCGCCAGATGGAGCGCGATGCCCGGGCCCTCCTCGGTCACCTCGATCCCGAGGGTCTCGCCGTAGAACTGCTTGGCCGCGGCCACATCGTCCACCGAGAAGCCGCTGAAGGTGCTTGTGTCCTTGAACATGCTGGTCCCTTCGCTCGAGGTCAGTACTCGTCGTGGCGCTTGGGCCAGTCCCGCTGGGCACCGTCGTCGCGACCCTTGGGCGCCCTGTCGAGCAGCTGCCAGGCCGCGTTCAGCGCGTCCGTCCCGCGGTCGTAGGCCGAATAGGTGTGGTAGACGACGCCGTCCTGCAGCACGAAGCAGCTGAGGGCCATCAGCTCCTCGTCGTCGAACACGTCCACCTCCGCGCCGCCCGGCGAGCCGAAGTTGAAGCCCATGCCGCCGAGGTCGCTATAGGCCTCGTTGAAGCCGCTCCCCTCCGACGACACCCACGGCAGCTGCCAGCCCATCCGCTCGCGGTAGTCGAGCAAGGTCGGCAGCGGGGACCGCGAGGCCAGCACGAACGTCACGTCGTGAGCCGCGAGGTGGGTCTGGACGCCATCGAACGTGTCCGTGGCGAAGGTGCAGCCCAGACAGCCCTTCGGCGTGTTGGGCCCGTGCATGAAGTGGTAGACGATGAGCTGGGAGCGCCCGTCGAACAGCTCGGCCAGCGTCTTCTCCCCGTCCTCGGTCTGGAAGACGTACTCCTCATCCACCTTCACCCACGGCAGCTCCTTGCGTTTGAGCGCCAGCTCGTCGCTGCGCCGGGTGAGCTCCTTCTCCTGCTCGAGCAGCTCGACCCGGGCCGCCAGCCACTCCTCGCGCGTGCCGATGGCGGCTGCGGTCACGCCGCCTCGGCGTAGGCCGGCTCGTCCCTCGTGCCCAGCCTCGTCATGCGCAGCGGCGGGCTCCGAGCGGAGAATCGTCACGCCCAGCACGAACCCGACGGCCACCAGCCCCGCGCCCACCAGGTAGGCCAGGTGGTAGCCCGAGTTGAGAGCCGACGCGACCGACTCGCCGTCGGCGCGCAGCGCCGAGGTGCGATCGCTCGCGAGCGTGGCGAGCACCGCCAGCCCGATCGCGCCACCGACCTGCGTGGTGGCGTTCACGAGGCCCGACGCCAGGCCGGAGTCCTCCATCGTCGCGCCCGACATCGCCAGCGTCACGATGGCCGGGAAGGCGGTGCCGGCGCCCAGGCCGATCAGCACCACCGGTGGCACGACGTGCGCCACGTAGTTCGCGTCCACCGGTGTGAGCGAGAACAGGATCAACCCGGCGAAGATCGCGACCATGCCGCCGAGCAGGACGTGCTTCGCGCCGAAGTGCATGATCAGGCGGTCCGAGTAACGCACGAGATCGCGCCCATCACGATCGTGGAGGGCAGGAAGGCAAGGCCGACCTGGAGCGGGTCGTAGCCGAGCACCCGCTGCATGTAGAGCGCGCCCAGGAAGAACATGGCGAACATCCCCGCCACGAGCAGCGCCATCACCACGTTCGCCCCGGCCACGTTGCGCGACTGGAACAGGCGCAGCGGCATGAGCGGGTTGGGGATGCGCGCCTGGCGCACCACGAACACGGTGATCAGCGCGAGCGAGACGGCGCCCAGCAGCAGTGTCTGCGTGGAGCCCCAGCCCTGCTTCGTCGATCTCGAGGATGTTGTAGACGCCCAGCATCAGGCCGGCGGTGAGGACCACGGCCCCGGGCACGTCGGCGCCCTTCTCGAGCCCGATGCCCCTGTCGTCCTCGACCAGCCTGAGGGCGAGCACGGCGGTGGCGATTCCCACGGGCACGTTGATGAAGAAGATCCAGTGCCAGTTGATCGCCTCGGTGAGCAGGCCACCCGCGAGCAGCCCGATCGAGCCGCCGGCGGACGCGACGAAGCCGTAGACCCCGATCGCCTTGGCCTGGTCGGCCGGCTTGGGGAACATCTTCACGATCATCCCCAGCACCACGGCCGAGGACAGCGCGCCGCCGACACCCTGCACGAAGCGGGCGCCGATCAGCATCCCCTGCGTCTGGGACAGGGCGCACAGCACCGATGCGGCGGTGAAGATCGCCAGCCCGATCAGGAACATCCTCCGCTGGCCGATCAGGTCGCCCAGACGGCCGGCGAGCAGAAGCAGGCCACCGAACGCGATCAGGTAGGCGTTCACCACCCAGGCGAGGTTGCTGTTGGTGAAGTCCATGTCGTCCTGGATGGACGGCAGCGCCACGTTCACGATCGTCGCGTCGAGCACGATCATCAGCACGCCGGCGCACAGCACGTACAGCGCCAGCCAGCGTGATCGGTCCTCGGTCATTGGTGTCGCTGCCTCTGTCATGTCGCCTGCCTACCTCCGTCGGAATCGCTTGTTGAGACCACCATACCCGTTTAGTCCTAAAAAACAACCCCTTGATATTTTTTTAGGACTGAGCTACGCTGCTCACATGGCCACCACCCGAACTTATCGGGATGCCTGCGGAATACCCCGCGCACTTGATCGCGTAGGCGAGCGGTGGGCCCTGATGATCGTGCGAGAGCTCGTGCTGGGCCCCAAGCGCTTCACCGATCTGCGCACCGGTCTGCCCGCCGCGAGCCCGAACGTCCTGTCCACCCGGCTGCGCGAGCTCGAGGAGGCCGGCGTGGTCCGCCGCCGCAAGCTGCCTCCCCCGGCTCCCGCGCGCGTGTATGAGCTAACCGAGTGGGGAGCCGAGCTAGAGGCGGTGCTCGAGCGAGCTGGGTCGCTGGGGCGCCAGGGCTCCGAACGCGCCCGAGGACCACGGCATGAGCGAGGACGCGCACATCCTGTCGCTGCGGACCCTCTTCGACCCGGCCCTGGCCGGCGACTTCTCGGCCCTTCTCGACCTGCGCCTCGGCGACGAGCGCTTCCGCGCGCGCGTTGCCGACGGAGCGTTGGAGGTCGAGCGCAACGAGGCGCCCCAGCCCGACGCCGTGGTGACCACCGATCACGGCACCCTGCTCGCGCTGGCTCACCGCCGCCTGGAGCTCTCCGAGGCCCTCGCGGCCGGGCAGATCGAGATCGCGGGCGACGCGGACGCCGTCGCGCGGTTCGTCGGCCTGTTCACGATGCCCGAGCCGGCGGCCGTCTAGGCGAAGCGGTAGTCGCCCAGGTCGAAGTGCGCGCTGCGCCAAGCCGCCTCGAACGTTGGTGAGGCTCGAAACGGCGCGTCGCCGTGGTGGTCGAAGTAGTAGCTGTTGGCGGTGCCGCAGCTGCCCCTGAAGAACACCTGATTCTTGCGCCTGCTCAGTTGCGACTCGAAGTAGCGCCGGTTGGCGTCGGGCGTGACCTCGACCGACGTGGCCCCGGTCCGCCGTGCCTGGCGCAGGCAGCGCACGATGTGCTTGGACTGGTTCTCGATCAGCGTGAAGTAGCTGGCCCCGTTGTAGGCGTAGGGGCCGAGAATCGTGAACAGGTTGGGGAAGCCGGGCATGCTCACGCCCTGGTAGGCCTGAAAGCGGTTCTCGTCCCACCAGCGCTCGAGGTCCAGCCCGTCGCGGCCGACCACCGGGTAGGGCGGCATGTTGCCGCGCTCGAACACCTTGAAGCCGGTGGCCAGAATCAAGGTGTCCACCTCGTGCTCGGCGCCGCCGGCGGTGCGCAGGCCGGTCGGCGTGATCTCCTCGATCGCGTCGGTCTCCAGCTCGACGTTGGAGCGGTTAAACGCGGGCAGGTAGTCGTTGGAGAAACCGGGACGCTTGCAGCCCAGGCTGTAGCGCGGGGTGAGCTTGTCGCGCAGGACGGGGTCGTGCACCTGCTTGCGCAGGTGAGTGCGGCCGGCTCGCTCCCCGAGCTTCGCCAGCGGGACGACGCCGTCGAAGTGAGCGGGTAGGGGGAAGGTCAGTTCCACGAACGCCTGGCTAGCCAGCCTGCGGATGAGCCCGGCGCCCGGAAAGCCGGCGATAAGCCATTCGTCGCGTGGCTTGTCCGGCTTGGGCAGGCACCAGATCGGCGTGCGCTGGAACACCACGAGCTTCTCGACCTCGGGCGCGATCGAGGGGATCACCTGCACCGCGGAGGCTCCGGTGCCGATGATCGCCACCCGCTCGCCGCGCAGATCGTGGTCGTGGTTCCAGCGGGCGGTGTGCATGACCGTGCCCTCGAAGCTGTCGAGCCCCTCGACGTCGGGCGGCTTGGGCTGCGAGAAGACCCCGGTGGCGCCGACCACGTAACGCGCGGTGATGGTGTCCCCGTCCTTGGTCGACATCTCCCACAGGTCGGCGTCCTCGTCGAAGCGGGCCGCGTTGATCTCGGTGTTCAGCCGGATCCGCGATCGCAACGCGTAGCGGTCGACGATGTCCTCGGCGTAGTCCTTCAGCTCGTCGCCGGGCGCGTAGGTCTTCGACCAGTCATCACGCTGCTCGAAGGAGAACTGGTAGCTGGGCGACGGGATGTCCACGCAGACACCCGGGTAGGTGTTCCAGTGCCACGCGCCGCCGACGCCGTCGCCCGCCTCCAGGAGCACGGAGTCGCCGATCCCCGCCTCGTCGAGCTTGATGGCGGCGCCGATGCCGGAGAACCCGGCGCCGACGATTGCGACCTCGTGATCCGGCCGGCGGCTCATCGGGTGAGAGGATAAGCGGATGTACGAGCAGATCGAGCTGGACGTGGCGGACGGGGTCGCGACGATCACCCTCAACCGGCCCGAGCGGATGAACGCCTTCACCGAGCAGATGGGCCGGGAACTGCTCGACGCTTTCGACCGCACGGATGCGGACGACGACGTGCGCGCCGTGATCATCACCGGCGCCGGCCGCGCCTTCTGCGCGGGCGCCGACCTGGAGGCCGCCGGGTCCACGTTCGACCACGACGATGCCGACCCCTCGACGCACCGCGACGGCGGGGGCCTGATCACCCTCAGGATCTTCAACTCCCTGAAGCCGGTGATCGCGGCAATCAACGGCGCGGCCGTGGGCGTGGGTATCACTTCCGTGCTCCCGGCCGACATCCGTTTGGCGGCGGACACGGCGAAGATGGGCTTCGTCTTCACCCGCCGCGGGATCGTGCCGGAGGCCTGCTCGAGCTGGTTCCTGCCGCGGATCGTGGGCATCTCGACGGCGTCGGAGTGGGTGCTCAGCGGCCGCGTCTTTCCGGCTCAGGAGGCGCTCGAGCGGGGGCTGGTGCGAAGTCTCCACCCCGTGGACGAACTGCTGGGCGAGGCCAACTCGCTCGCGCGGGAGATCGCGGACAACGCGGCGCCCGTCTCGGTCGCCCTGTCCCGCCAGCTGCTGTGGCGAATGCTCGGCGCCGACCACCCGATGGAGGCCCACCGCGCCGACTCCCGCGGGATCTTCCTGCGCGGGAAGGCCGGTGACGTGCGCGAGGGTGTCGGGGCGTTCCTGGAGAAGCGCGATCCCGAGTTCCCCGACCGGGTGAGTACCGACCTGCCGGACATCTTCCCGGGATGGGAAGAGCCGGAGTACTGAAACGGGTGTACGGTGGACCTGCCTGCCCCAGCAACCGGTGGGCGAAGTTTCGGCTCCTAGACCCCGGGTCGGCGCAGTGGGTCGATCAACAACGGTCGGCTCGAACGCAGTGCTAGGAGCCGAGCATGAACGCACCGACGACCGCATCGAGCGCCCTGGTCGCCATCGCCATCGCCATCGCCCCCGCGGCTGCTGAGGCCCGGACGCCGCTCAAGGTCGTTCGCGCGACGAAGCCGCCGGCGCAGGTCAAGGTCGGCGACCGGGTGACGATCCGGGTCAAGATCCGCAACCAGAGCCGACGCGGCGACCGCGTCTTCGCGGGACTCTGGCTCCAGCCTGCGTCCCCGCTGCCGTTCTCGTCCGAGAGGAGCGTGGCCCAAGGGAGCCGCGATGTCCGCGCCGGCCACGGCCCGCGCAGCGCGCTGAAGCCGGGCCAGTCCGGGAAGGCGAAGCTGGTATGGAAGGTGCCAAAGGTGCACCGCGGCTTCCGCGGCAAGCTGGTGGTCTGTGCCCAGGGGAAATTCACGGCCAAGCCCGGCCAGTGCCGTGCGATCGGGCGGATCCGCGTGAGGGGCTCGCTGCGCTCGCTGCGAGCTGGAGTCAGCGCCACCACCGTCAATAGCGGCCGGAGGACGTCGATCGTGCTGGCGGCGCAGGAGCTCGCGAGCGACGGGCGCGGTGAATGGTGGGCGGGCCCGGAGCGCTGGACGGCAGCCACCACGTTCGACCAGGCGCCGGGCCGCTGCCCCGTGACGGTCCTCGACTCGCGCGTCATCGACAAGCCTCTGAACGCCGGGCTGAGCGTGAAGGTACTCAATTACTTTGCCGCACTCAGGCCTTCCAACCTGACCTTGGGACTCGAGGTTCCGACCGTACGAGTCACGAGCCAGATCGGTGGCACGTGCGCGGAGCAGGGCGACACGCCGGACGTGACCGACTACCGCCACGAAACGACCTTCCTGCCACGGCTCAATCGGAGCGGCAGGGCGCAGTTCAGCGAGACGGAGGAAGGCGGCGAAGGGATACGCGGGACGCTGACCGTCCAGCCCTGATCTAGCTTGTACGACGCGGTCAGCCGAGCAGGGCGGTGATCCGCGCGGGCTCGACCGGGCGATGGAAGAAAAACCCCTGGCCGTATTCGCATCCCAGGGCACGGAGCGCGTCGACATGCGCCTGGGTCTCGACGCCCTCGGCGACGACCTCCATGTCCAGCGCGCGGGCAAAGCTGACCACCGCCGACACGATCGCCACGGAGGCCCGGCTCTCGGGCAGCCCGCCGATGAACTCGCCGTCGATCTTGATTCGATCGAACGGGAAGCGGTGGAGGTAGCTGAGCGACGAGTAGCCCTTGCCGAAGTCGTCGAGAGCCAGGGACACCCCCAGCTCCTTCACCTCCTGCATGAGGGCGACGTGACCGTCGATGTCGTCCATCAGGACGGTCTCGGTCAGCTCGAGCTGCAGACGGTCGGGCGCCAGCCCCGACTCCTGGAGCGCGCGCGCGACCGAGTCGACGAGCGATCCCTCTGCGACCTGACGGCCGGAGACGTTGACCGACACGCGCACGCCGTCCCACTGGACTGCCTGCCGGCACGACTCGTTGAGCATCCAGTCCCCAAGCGCCACGACGAGCCCCGACTGCTCGGCGACAGCGATGAACTCGCCCGGCAGCAGCAGCCCGCGCGTCGGGTGCTGCCAGCGCACGAGCGCCTCCACCGCGACCAGTCGCTCGTCGTCAAGCGCGACGACCGGTTGGTAGTGAGCGACCAGATCGTCTGGGATTGAGCGCCGCAGCGCGGACTCGACCTGGATCTCGTGGCCCGCGCGCTCGCGCCCGCGACCGGGCGTGTAGAGCTGCGGGTCCCCACTCCCGCGAGCCTTGGCGCGGTACATGGCGTCATCACTGCGCTGCAGGAGCTCTCCCGGCGTGACGCCCTCGAGCTCGGCCACCGCCACGCCGATGCTCGCCCGCAGGACGATCTCGTGGCCATCGATCATGAGCGGCCGTGCCAGTTCGTCGGCGACCCGTCGCCCGATGGCGAGCGCGCCGCGCTCGCCGTCGACGCCCTCGCACAGGACGGTGAACTGGTCGCCGCCCAGCCGTGTCACGGTGTCATGCGGGCGGACGGCGGGCCGGATCCGCGCCGCCGCCTCGCGCAGCACGTCGTCGCCGGCGCCGTGGCCGAAGCTGTCGTTGAGGCGCTTGAAGCCGTCGATGTCGATGAACAGCACGGCAACGCCGCCGTGCCCGTCACGACGACGCTTGAGCGCGTGCTCGAGGCGGTCGTCGAACACCGACCGGTTCGGGAGACCCGTGATGTGGTCGTGGAGCGCCAGGTGGGCGAGCTGGACCTCGCTGCGCTTGCGCTCGATCGCGTAGCGAATCGACCGCTCGAGCGAGCCGGCGTCCACCTCGCCGCGGACGAGATAGTCCTGCGCGCCGGCCTGCACTGCCGCGAGCGCGAGCATCGTGTTGCCGTCGGCGCCGAGAACGACGATAGGGACGTCGGATCGGGCCGCCGCAAGCTCGGCGAGCGCGCTCATCGGCTCGAGCTCTGGACCAGACGCGTCGAGCAGGACGCAGGACACGCGTGCGCCGGCCAGGTACTCGGTCGCGTCGGCGAGACGCTCGTGGTGCACGCACGCGATCCGCAGGCGCTCGGCGGCAAGAAGGGCGAGGTCGCATGCCCAGCCGGACTCGCTCACGACGAGAAGCCCGGTGCGCACGCGGGGTTGGCAGACGTCGGCCCCAGGCCCGTCGTCGTCACACGACCCGGCGATTTCCACCGGATCGTTCGCAGAGCGCGTCCTCATCTACATGTTGTCGTCCATGCCCGCCTGGAACTTGACGGCGCAGGCGCGCCGGCGTCGGTGTCAGACGGCGCGGACGAAGCGCTCGAGCGTCTCGATGTCCTTCAGGCCATAGACAGTCTCGCCGTCGTCGCGCACAAGCAGGGGCACGCCTCGAAGCGGCGAGCGCTCCCACTCCAGGCGCCACGAGGCGACGGTCATCGCGTCCTCGGGGCGTATCTGGCGCGGCGGGAGACCCAGGTCGTCGGCCAGCTCGTCGAGCACCGCCGGATCCGAGATGTCGCGGCCGTCGCGCCAGAAGGCGTCGTAGACGGCTTGGCGAAACGCGGCGCCGCGTCCGGCGTCGACCCGCAGCGCGGCCGCCGTGGCGAGGAGCCCGGCCGCCGTGTTCGCCTTTCCGGGCGGCAGGGCGATCGCGACCTCGGGGGCCCGCGACCGCACCGATTGGACCTCCTCGGCCAGCTCGGCGGCGATCTCAAGGTCGTCGAGCGCCATGGGCACGGGCAACTCCGGCTCGTGCTCGACCCCTCGCCACGCGATCTGGCCGGTGACGCCGAGCCGTTCGAGGCGCTGCTCCGTCGAGTAGCAGAACGGGCAGTTGAGATCGGTGAACAACGTCACGCGCATCGGGCGCTACAAGCGGAGGGGGTGGGATTCGAACCCACGGTACGCCTTACGACGTACAACGGTTTTCGAGACCGCCCGATTCAGCCACTCTCGCACCCCTCCAGGGCGCCGGGACGCGGCGAGAGAGGCTAGCGCCTATCGGACTAGGCTCTGGGTCATGAGCGACAAGTGGACTGACAGCCGACATCCCGGACCAGAGCGGGCGAACCGCCGTGGTGACTGGGGCCAATAGCGGCCTCGGATTGATCACCGCGCGGGAGCTGGCGCGCAAGGGCGCGAACGTGATCCTGGCCTGCCGCAACACGGCGAAGGGCGATGAGGCGGCCGCGGCCATCCTCCAGGAGCGCGCCCTCGGGTGCGGTGGAGGTGCGGGCCCTCGACCTGGCGGAGCTGGCCTCGGTGCACGCGTTCGCCGAGGCGCTCGACGGCCCGCTCGACCTGCTCGTGAACAACGCCGGCGTGATGGCCATCCCGCGCAGCCAGACCAAGGACGGCTTCGAGATGCAGTTCGGCGTGAACCACCTCGGCCACTTCGCCCTCACCGGCCTTCTCATGTCGCAGCTGCTGAAGGCCGCCGAGCCGCGCGTGGTCACGCTGAGCAGCACCGCCCACAAGTTCGGCAGGATGAGCTTCGGCGACCTCCAGGGCGAGCGGCGCTACTTCCGCTGGTCGGCCTACGGGCAGTCGAAGCTGGCGAACCTGCTGTTCGCGTTCGAGCTCCAGCGCCGGGCCGACGAGGCGGGCCTCGCGCTGACGAGCGTGGCCGCGCACCCCGGCTACGCGGCGACCAACCTTCAGACCCGCGCGCCGGAGGCGGGCGGATTGCTCACGCGCATGGAGGACGTGGCGATGGGCGTGGCCAACCACGTGGTGGCCCAGAGCGACGAGATGGGAACCCTGCCCACCCTCTACGCGGCCACCTTCCCCGACCTTCCTGGGGGGAGCTACGTGGGACCCGACGGGTTCCAGGAGCAGCGTGGGCATCCGCGCCTGGTGGGCACCACGTCCGCCGCCAGGGACCTGGACGCGGCGCGGCGGCTGTGGCAGGTCTCCGAGGAGCTGACGGGGGTCACGTACGACCTGGCGCCGGCCGCCGCCTAGCGCCGCGACGCGAAGAACGCCCTCAGCAGGTCCCCGGACTCCTCGGCAAGCAGCCCGCCGGCCACCTCCGGCCGGTGGTTGAGCTTCGGCTCGCCCAGCACGTCGAGCACGCTGCCGGCCGCTCCCGCCTTCGGGTCGGTGGCGCCGTAGACCACCCGCGGTACGCGCGCGAGCACGATCGCGCCCGCGCACATCGCGCACGGCTCGAGCGTCACATACAGAACCGCCGCGTCGAGGCGCCAGCTGTCCAGGCGTGCTGCCGCCTCGCGCAGGGCGAGCACCTCGCAGTGCGCCGTGGGGTCGCCGCGCAGCTCGCGCTCGTTTGCCGCCGCCGCCACGACCTCCCCCTCCGCGGCCACGACACAGCCCACGGGCACGTCGTCGTGCTCCAGCGCGCGCTCGGCCTCGCGCAGCGCGAGTCGCATGAAGTACTCGTCGCGACCGAAAAATGGGTGCGAAGTATTCGGCATCGTGCCGAAAACTTCCCAGGTCAACCGCCGGCCACCAGGCGGCGGCCCGCGTAGCGCTCCACGAAACGCACGCCGCCGAGCACCCCGGACCTGCGGGCGAGCTCCATCCCGGTCGCCGCGAGCGACATCGCGCTGGGTCGCGCCATTCCGAAGTACGCCGGAGTCGATCAGGTCGCGGTACCAGTCGATGGTGTCCTGCAGCGTCGTGTCGAGCTTGCGCGGGCGGTAGCCGAGCTCCCCGCGCGCCTTGCGCGACGAGTAGCGCCAGTTCTGCTCCATCAGCACGAGCCCCTCGGCCGACACGGGCAGCGGGAGCCCGAGCGACTCGCCCCTCCGCGCCGTCTGGCCGAGGCCCGCCGGGATCACTCCGACGGCGTGCCGGACGCCCGACAGCTCGGCAACCCGCTCGATGAACTCCACCCACGCGATGTCGTGGCCGCCGAGGATGTAGCGCTCCCCGGGTCGGCCCTTCTCCGCGGCGCGCAGGTGGCCGGTGGCAACGTCGCGGACGTCGACGATGTTCGTGTGGCCGTCCACGACCGCCGGCAGCCGCCCGCGCAGGTAGTTGCCGATCGTGCGAGTGGAGGTCTCGCCGGGCTGGGAACGGTCGACCGGCACGCCGAGCACGTATGCCGGGTTCACGATCACCACCTCGATCCCCTCGCGCGCGCCCGCCGCCATGGCCTCGAGCTCCCCCTCGTGCTTGGAGTCGACGTAGGTCAGCCCCAGCCTGCCCGCGCGAAAGGCGTCCTCCTCGGTTCCGATCTCACCCGGAGCGGCGGGCCGATGCCCGCCACGCTGGAGGTGACCACCACCCTGCCGACGCCCTCCGCGGCCGCCGCCTCCACGGCGATCCGCGGGCCGAGCGCGTTCACCTGCCAGACCCGGTCGGGCGGGTTGGAGCCAACCACACCGGCGGTGTGGAAGAGCAGGTCGCAGCCCTTCACCGCGCGGCGCATGGCCGCCCGGTCGAGCACGTCGGCCCGGACGGATTCGGGTTGCAGGGCCGCGAGGCGCTCGAGCCGGGCCTCGTCTCGGAAGGTCACCCGCACGTCGTCTCCGCGCTCGACGAGCTCCTTCACCACGTGACCGCCTACGAAACCCGTCCCCCCGGTGACGCAAACCTTCATGCAATCCCGCCAGAATGCCGATCTGCAGGTAGGAACTTCTCTGCCCGGCCGGTGTTCGAGCCCTCGTACACTGGGAAGTGCACCGTAGCCCATGCATCGCGCTCTGATCTCAACGGCGGTCGCCGCCGTACTGGCTCTCTTCGCTGCGGCCCCCGCGCTGGCGGCGTCCGCCTACGTGCCGGGCGAGGTCCTGGTGCGACGAGGACGGGAAGACAAAGGCCGGTTCCGGTGCCCGCCGGGGAGACCGTGCGGGAGACCGTGAGCGACCTGCGTGACGACCCCGACGTGGACTACGCGGTCCCCAACTACATCGCGCACGCGAGCTTCGTACCCGAACGACCCCAACTTCAGGATGCAGTGGAACCTCAGCTCGCCGTTCGGCATCAACGCGCCCGCGGCGTGGGATATCGCCCGGCGCGCGGGGCGCACCCGGGCGGCAAGAACGTGATCGTGGCGGTGCTCGACACCGGAGTGGCCTACCAGCGCTTCAGGCGCTTCCGGCGCGTGCCCGACCTGCGCCGGTTCGTGCGCGGCTATGACTTCGTGGACGGCGACAGCCACCCCAACGACCTCAACGGCCACGGCACCCACGTTGCCGGCACGATCGCGGGGAGCACCAACAACGGCGTCGCCACCGCGGGCGTCGCCTACCGGGCGAAGATCATGCCGATCCGCGTGCTCGACGCCGACGGCGCCGGCGACACCCTGTCGATCTCCCGCGGCATCCGCTACGCCGCCCGCAGGGGCGCGAAGGTGATCAACCTGAGCCTCGAGTTCGACTCCTCGGTGCGGGCGTCGCAGATCCCCGACATCGTCTCCGCGCTGCGCTACGCCAAGCGCAAGGGCGTGCTCGTGGTGGCGGCCGCCGGCAACCAGGCGGACACGCTGGTCGCCTACCCAGCCCGCGCGAAGGGCGTGATGGCGGTCGCGGCGAGCACCATCCGGGGCTGCCAGGCCGACTACTCGAACAGCGGCGTGGACGTGGACATCACCGCTCCCGGCGGCGGCATGGACGCCGTGATCGCCGACCCGCAGGACGCCTACTCGACCCAGCAGTGCGACCCCAACGCGTCCGGCAACTTCATCTTCCAGCAGACCTTTACCAGCAGCGTTCGCCGCTTCGGGCTCCCGCGCGGGTACGAGGGCACCTCGATGGCTGCGCCGCACGTGTCGGGCACGGCGGCGCTGGTGATCGCGACCAAGCGCCTCGGCCCCAAGCCCGAGCCCGGTGGCGCTCGAGCGCCATCTCGAGGCCACCTCGCGCGATGCCGGCCGGCCGGGTTCGATCCCAGGTACGGCAACGGCCTGCTGGACGCCGCCGCCGCGCTGCGCTAAGTAAGCGGGCATGCCCGAGCCCTCCACGCTGCTGGTCTTCGCGGGCGCGAGCATCGCGATGCTCGTGTTCCCGGGCCCGTCGGTGATCTACATCGTCACGCGCTGCGTCGAGCAGGGCCGGCGGGCGGGGCTGGTTTCGATGCTCGGCGTGGAGGCCGGCGGGCTGGTGCACGTGGCCGCGGCCGCGCTGGGCATATCCGCGATCGTCGCGTCCTCAGCCACCGCCTTCTCGATCGTGAAGTACGCGGGCGCCGCCTATCTCATCTACCTGGGAGTACAGCGCTGGCGCGGCGGCGAGTCGACCTCGGAGCCGGGAGAGCCCAGGCGCGCGGCGACCTGTTTCGCCAGGGCATGGTGGTGAACGTGCTGAACCCGAAGACCGCGATCTTCTTCCTCGCGTTCCTGCCGCAGTTCGTGGATCCGTCGATGGCGGTGGCGCCCCAGGTGCTGGTGCTCGGCGCCGAGTTCATCGCCATCGCCGTGCTCAGCGACGGCGCGTACGCCCTGATCGCCGGGACGCTGGGCGAGCGGGTGCGCCGCAGCGCGGTGGCGAACCGCTGGGTGGACCGGGCCGCGGGCGGAACGCTGGTGGCGCTCGGCGGGCTGGCGGCGGTGTCAGGTAGTCCGGATGATCATCACCGAACAGGGCGCGTGGTGTGACACCTTGTTCGGGACGGAGCCGAGCAGGAAACGCTTCGCGCCCGGTCATGCCCTTGTTCCCCACCACGATGAGGTCGGCCTTCTTCTCCTCGGCCACGTCGAGGATCGCGTCGGCCGGATCCCCTTCGCGCGCCAGCGTCTCGACGTCGATGCCCTGACCCTCGAGTGAGGTGGCGCCCTCCTTCAGGGTCTCCTCCACGTCCTCGCGCGGGTTGACCATCCACTGAAGGTCCTCCGGCACCTGCTGGCGCTCGTCGCGCAGCCGGCCCTCGGGAATGGGCTCGTAGGCGCTCACCAGATAGACCTTCGCGCCCAGGCTGCGGGCGAGTTCGGAGGCCTGGCGAACAGCCTCGCCGGCGGTGGTGGAACCGTCAGTGCCAACCACGATCGAACCGAACATCAGCGCTCCTTCTCGGGGACCCCCTCCGGAGGCCGCATCATAGACTTCGCCCCAAGGGGGAGTAGGATCGGCCCCGGACTCATGGCCGACTCCATTAAGTGCCTCGCCGTCGATGATCATCCGTCGGTGCGGGAGGGACTCGCGCTGCTCCTGTCGGGCGCGCCTGACATCGACCTGGTGGACACCGTCCACTCGGGGGAAGAGGCGCTGGACGCGGTCAAGCGCCACAAGCCGGGGGTGGTGATCGTCGACGTCCGTCTGCCGGGCATGGACGGGATCTCGACGGTGAAGCGGCTGGCCGAGGACGCGCCCGCGACCGGCACCGTCGTCTTCTCGGCCTACGGCGACAAGCGCCTCCTGTCCGATGCGATCTCGGCCGGCGCGCGCGGCTACGTGATGAAGGGCTCCCCACCCGACGACCTGCTGCGCGCCATCCGCACCGTGGACCGCGGCGACGCCTTCGTCGATCCCTCGCTCTCCCCCTCCCTGCTGATGACCCAGGGCGTGGCCGATGCCCCGCTCTCCGAGCGCGAGCGCGAGATCCTCCAGCTGCTGGCCGAGGGGCTGCACACCGAGGAGGTGGCGCGGCGCATCGGCCTGTCGGCGGAGACGGTGAAGTCCGACACCAAGCGGGCGATCACCAAGCTCGAGGCGGACGGCCGCGTGCACGCGGTGGCGATAGCGCTGCGCCAGGCACTCATCGAGTAGCGATACTCCGGGCCGTGCCGCGTTCTGGATCTACATGCAGGTCGTGATCTTGATCTGCGTCGTCGCCTCGATGGTGATCGCCGTCATCAAGCTGTAGTGCTGGACGGGCCCGCCCGGCGCCTTGGCCTGCTCCATCGGCTTCACCCACAGCTCCTCCACGAGGATCACGATGCCCGACAGGATCGGCACGGCCACGATCAGCCCGACGAAGCCGAACAGCTGGCCGACGACCACCACGCCCACGGCGATCACCGCGGGATGGAGCTTCACCGTGCGCGACATCACCAGCGGGATCGTCACGTTGCCCTCGAACTGCTGGACCCCCACGTAGACGCCGATCACCAGCAGGGCCTTGCCGGGCGAATCGGTGAGCGCGAACAGGACCGGCGGGATGCCGCTGGCGATCGCGCCGAAGTAGGGAACCACGGAGAACAGCGCGGTGAGGACCGCGAAGAAGATCGCGAAGTCCAGGCCGATGATCGTGAGCCCGATGTAGAGCAGCACCCCGGACACGACCATGTCCACGACCACGCCCTGCATCCACCCGATCCACGAGGTGCGCAGGCGGCTCATGATCAGGTCGGCCTTGTCGCGATGCCGGGGCGGCACCAGGCTGCGAATGCCGTCGAGCAGGGGCTGCGGGTTCACGGCGATGTAGTAGGCCGTGATGAGGACCAGGATCAGCGCACCCAGCACGCCGGCCACGCTGAGGCCGATCGAGGTGATGGGGCCGATCAGCTTCGCCGGATCGTCGGTGTAGTTCTCGGCGAACTCCTGGACGCGGTCGGCGATCTCGCCTGGCTGCGCGCCGGTCGCGTCGCGGATCTGCTCGCGCAGGTCGTCGACGATGCCCGGCACGTCATCCACGAACTCGTTCGTCTGATCGATGAACGGGCCGACCACCAGCGCGATCACGCCGGCGACGACGCCGACCCCACGAGCAGCGCGAGCAGCGCGCCGACCGGGCGGGGAATCTGGAACCTCCGCTCCAGGCGGTCGGTGATCGATGCGAGCGCCACCGCGACGATCACGGTGATGAGCACCGCCAGCAGCAGGGTGATCAGCTGCTCGAAGAGCAGTCCCAGCACCAGCAGGCCGGCCGCCAGGAACACCGCGCGGTAGGCGATAGTGGAGGTGCTGGGCTCAGGTTCCATTTCGTGAGTGATGTTCGTGTGTTGCCCGGACGCGTAGGGTCGTACCCGTGACGTCGGAGGAAGCGCATTCGCGCGCCCGCGATCGTGGCCCTTCCAAGGTCCTGTACGCGGTGGTGAGGGGAATCGTGGTTGCGTTCATGCGCGTGTGGTTTCGCCTGTCGATCACGGGCGCCGAGCACATCCCGAAGGAGGGCGCCGCCATCGTCACGCCCAACCACAAGAGCTTCTGGGACTCGTTCTTCATCGGCGCCGCCACGCGCCGGCCGCTGCGGTTCATGGGCAAGTCGGAACTGTTCGAGGGCGGCCGCGGGCCGCTGCTCGTGGCGCTCGGAGCGTTCCCCGTGCGGCGCGGGAGCGCCGACGAGGACGCGCTCGAGACCGCGCGGGTGATCCTGCGCCAGGGCGGGCTGCTGTCGCTGTTCCCCGAGGGCACGCGGGTGCGCTCGGCCGAGGAGCTCGGCGAGCCGCGGCGCGGTGCGGCGCGGCTGGCGCTCGAGACCGGCGCTCCGCTCGTGCCCGCCGCCATCACCGGCACCGATCGGCTGTTCTTCGGGCCGCTGCCCAAGCCCAAGCGGGTGCGGATCGCCTTCAGCGCGCCCATTCCCGTGCACGAGCTGGAGCCCACGCCGGAGGCGGCGGCTTCGTTGCTCGATGAGCAGCTGTGGCCGGAGGTGGAGGGGCAGTTTCGGACGCTGCTCATCGCCGCACGGCCGCCGCGGCCGGTTTGGCCGCGCTCGGTGTGGGCGCGGGCGTAGCCGTTCAGCGCCGGCGGTCGCGGCCGTCCGGGCCGTTGCAGAGGCTGGTGAAGGGGGGAGCCGAAGCGCAAACGGGGGCGGTTTTTCTGCGTGCTGTACGACTCATCGGTGGAATATCGCACGCAACTCCGGCGGTTCAGGCGGCGAAGAGGGTGAGGTCCGGCTCGCGCTCGCCGCGCAGGACCTCGGGGTCGACCTCCACGCAGCCGATTCCGCGGGACTCCGCGAGTACCCGCGCCTGCGGCTTGATCACGGCGGCGGCCAGCACGCCGCGGCAGGAGGCGAAGCCGGGCTCCTCGGCCAGGCGCTCGAGGTAGCGGGTGAGCTGCTCCACCGCGTCGATCGTGGCCACGCGCTTGATCTCCACCGCCACCCAGCCGTCGTCTGAGTCGCGGCACATCAGGTCGACGGGGCCGATGTCGGTGGGCCATTCGCGGCGCACCAGGCGAAAGCCCTCGCCGCAGTGCTCGGGGGCGTCGGCCAGCAGCTCCTGGAGCTCGCGCTCCACCCCCTCCTTCTCCAGCGCCGCCGCCTCGCCCATGTCGTGGGAGACGTCGGAGAGCACCTCGGCTACTCGGATCTCGAGCCGGTCCTCGGTGGCCCCGGCGCGCTTTCGCACCACGATCAGGTCGTCGGACTCCTCGATCACGGTCGGCGGGGTCATCCAGTTCTGGGGCTTGAAGCCGCCCGTGTCGGCGTGAACCATCACCGAGCCGTCGGACTTGATCATCAGCAGCCGCAGGGCCTCGGGGAGGACGGCGGTGAGGCGGCCCGTGTACCGGACCTCGCAGCGGGCAACTATCAGGCGCATGACGAGCGAGGCTAGGCCGGAAGGCGGACGGTAGGTTCCACACATGACCGACGACCAGGCAGTGCTGACCGAGCGCCGCGGGCGCACCCTCATCGTCACGCTCAACCGGCCGGACGCGCGCAACGCGGTGAACGCCGCTCTGGCCGCGGGCGTTGCCGCCGGGCTCGACGAGCTGGACGGCGACGACGATCTGAGCGTGGGCATCCTCACCGGCGCCGGCAAGGGCTTCTGCGCCGGCATGGACCTGAAGGCCTTCGTGTCCGGCGAGAGCCCCTACGTGGAGGGGCGCGGCTTCGCCGGCATCGCACAGCGCGCGTCGGACAAGCCGGTGATCGCCGCCATCGAGGGATTCGCCGTGGCCGGCGGCCTGGAGGTGGCGCTGGCGTGCGACCTGATCGTGGCCGCCAAGGGCGCCAAGCTCGGCATCCCGGAGGCGAAGCGCAGCCTGGTGGCCGCCGGCGGCGCGCTGCTGCGCCTTCCCACGCCGCATCCCCTACCACGTGGCGATGGAGCTGGCGCTCACCGGCGACCCGATCACGGCGGAGCGCGGTGCCGAGCTCGGCCTGGTGAACCGGCTCGCCGAGCCGGGTGGCGCGCTCGACGCGCGCGGTCGAGCTGGCCGAGGCCATCGCCAAGAACGGGCCGCTCGCCCTGATCGCCTCCAAGCGGATCCTGGTGGAGGAGCCCGGTTGGAGCGAGGACGAGAAGTGGCAGAAGCAGGGGGAGATCTCGGGGCCGGTGTTCGGCTCGGAGGACGCCCGCGAGGGCGCCACTGCTTTTTCGGAGAAGCGAGACCCGGTGTGGAAGGGTCGCTGAGCGGACAACTGCTGATCGCCGCGCCGCAGCTGTCGGACTACTTCCGGCGGTCGGTGGTCCTGGTGCTCGACCATTCCGACGAGGGTGCGATGGGCCTGGTGCTGAACCGGCCCACTGAAACCACCGTCGGTGAGGCGGTGCCCGACCTGGCGGACGTCGCGGGTGAGGACGCCCTGGTCCACGCGGGCGGCCCGGTCCAGCCCACGGCCGTGCTGGCGCTCGCCGATACCGGATGGCGTGCCGGCGCTGACCGATGCCGACGAGCTGAACGAGGACACCGGTCGCGTGCGGGTGTTCGCCGGCTACGCCGGCTGGGCGCCCGGCCAGCTCGACTCAGAGCTGGAGCAGGAGGCGTGGATCACGCTCGAGGCCGCACCCGACGACGCCTTCGCCGACGGCGACATCTGGCCCGAGCTGCTTCAGCGAAAGGGCGGCGGCTACGCGCTGATGGCGACGATGCCCGACGACCCCACCCTCAACTAGCAGTAAGCCCAATCGGGCACGAGACGCCCGTCCCGCCCAGCCCGCAGTAGCCGTTGGGGTTCTTCGCCAGGTACTGCTGGTGGTAGTCCTCGGCGTAGTAGAAGGGGCCGGCGTCGGTGATCTCGGTCGTGATCTCGCCGCCGCGGCCCGCCGACTGCAGCGCCTCGGCGTAGCGGTCGCGTGACGCCTCGGCGGCCTCGCGCTGGGCGTCGCCCGACACGTAGATGCCGGAGCGGTACTGGGTGCCGACGTCGTTGCCCTGGCGCATGCCCTGCGTCGGGTCGTGGCCCTCCCAGAAGTTGCGCAGGATCTCGTCGAGCGAGATCTCGGCCGGGCGGAACACCACGAGCACCACCTCGTTGTGGCCGGTGCGCCCCGAGCAGACCTCCTCGTAGGTCGGGTTGGGCGTGATGCCCGCCCCGTAGCCGACCGCGGTGGTGAAGACGCCGGGCAGCTCCCAGAAGATCTTCTCCGCGCCCCAGAAGCAACCGAGTCCGAGCACGATCGACTCCGTGTCGTCCGGGAACGGCGGCGCCATCGGGGTGCCGAGCACGGCGTGGTCGCCGGGCGTGAGGATCGGCGTGTCGCGGCCGGGCAGGGCGTCTTCGGGACTGGGCACGGTGGTCTTTGCGCGCGAGAAGAGCATGCCTTGAGATTAGGGGACGCGGACCACCAGAACGGCCATGTCGTCGCGGCCCTCCTCGGAGCCGATCACCTCGCGCTCGATGCCCGCTACCGTGGCCGCGGCATCCGACTCCCCCAGCCGCGAGAGGATCACCGCCAGGCCATCCTCGGTGAGCTCCTTAGAGGGGTCGGCGTCGAGCACGCCGTCGGTGTAGAGCACCATCCGGCTGCCCGGCTCCAGGCGCACCTTCTGCTCGGTCAGCTCGGGCTCGTCCCAGACGCCGAGCACCGGCCCGCCGCCGCCTTCGACCCGCTCGACCGCCCCCGAGGCCCGGACCAGCAGCGGAGGCAGGTGACCGGCCACACAGACACGCGCCGTCGCCGCCCCACTCGTCGTCCAGATCCAGGAAGAGGCAGATGGCGGAGAGGAAGCGCATGTCGGAGCGCTGGCTGAGGATCGCCGTGTTGAGCTGGCCCAGCAGCGTGGCGGGCTCGGCCCCCTCGCGAATAGCGGCCGCGCGAAGTGTGTAGCGGGCCAGCGCCGTGAGCGCGGCAGCCTCGGCGCCCTTGCCGCATACGTCGCCGAGCACAGCCATCCAACAGCCATCGGAGATCTCGAAGACGTCGTAGAAGTCCCCGCCGATCTCACTCCCGTCGCCGGCGGGCCGGAAGCCCGATGCAAGGTCGATGCCGGGGATCGCGGGCAGCCGCTCGGGCATCAGGCTCACCTGCAGCTGGGTGGAGATTCGGTGCTCGTCGGCCAGCTGCGCCTCGAGTTGCCTGCTGCGTGTGGTCTCCTGCGTGGTGTCCTGGCCAACCGCGAGGACGCCGGCCATGGTGGCGTCGGGTCCCGGGATCGGGGCGCATGAGAACGTCCAGAACCGGTCGCCCACCGGAACCTCCTTCACATGCAGCGTCTCCCCGCGCACGAGCACGGACTCGCGCAGCTCGACGGCCAGCTCCGCCCCGGCAGGGAAGACGTCAGCGGCCCGGCGGCCGACCATCTCCTCCTCATCCCCAAGCATTTCCTGTGCCTGCGGGTTCACGTAGCTGAACACCAGCTCCTCCCCCAGCATGACCGCCATAGGCGCGGGCGCGCTGGCGATCACCTGGCGCAGGATCCCGCGCTCGCTCGCAAGGTCGGTAGTAGCGATGTCCGCCAGCTCTCGCGCGCGGCGCTCGCCCGTGACCTCCGTCACGGTGAGCCACAGGCCGGTGGTCTCGCCCGCGGTGATCACGGGGTGGTAGCCGCAGTCGAAGTTGCGCAGCGCAACGTCCTCTCCGACCGCCATCTCGACCTCGATGCCCACCACCGACTCTCCCTCATCGAGCACCTTGCGGCAGATGCCGGCCACCCGCCCCTCCAGCTCGGGGAGTACCTCGGTCATCGGGCGGCCCAGATGCTCGTCCACGGCCGGCCGTTTATCGCTGCGAGTGCTGAATTCACGCGAATGAAGCGCAGGTCGGCGTCCAGGAGCGCCAGGCCGAAGTCGGCCTGATCGAACAGGCTGTCAAGCACTGCCCCCGTATCGATCGCGAGCTGGTCTCGCGCGTTAGTCAAGTCCAGACCTAACCTACTCCCGTTTCGGGCCGCGCGAAGCGGGTAGCGAATGGTCGATGTGGGCCATGTGGGCCATAGTGATCATCCTCGCGGCATCCGTGCTCGCGCTGTTCGCCTCTGGCGTGTGGTTCGTCGCGATCCCGCTCAGCCTCATGGCGATAGCCATCGGGCTCACATTGCGGCTCTCGGGCCGGGTCAGCGAATCCGGGGAGCTCCGGCGCTTCCGAAGCCGCGCCGGTGACGCGGCGCCCGACGAGGAGACGCTGGCCGGCTAGGTGGCCAGGCTCCGCCGCGTCGACTGCTCGACGCCAGGGATCGTCGCACGTGCGCGCGGCCGCGGCTTCGAGTACTTCGACGAGGACGGGCGCAAGCTCACCGACCCCGAAATCGTCGACCGCATCCGCGACACTTGCCATCCCGCCGGCGTGGAAGGACGTCTGGATCTGCCCCTACCCGATGGGCCACATCCAGGCCACCGGCACCGACGCCGCCGGGCGCAAGCAGTACCGCTACCACGACCGCTGGCGCGAGCGCCGCGATCGCGAGAAGTTCGACGAGATGATCGATTTCGCACGCGCGCTGCCGCGCCTGCGCCGGCGCGCGGCCAGGGACCTCCACCGCGACGGCTTCCCCGCGAGCGCGTCCTGGGCTGCGCGGTCCGGCTGCTCGATCGCGGTTTCTTCCGGATCGGCTCGGAGGGCTACGCGGAGGAGAACCAGACCTACGGGCTGGCCACCATGCGCAAGGACCACGTGACGCTGCGGGACGGAGTGGTGGTGTTCGACTACGAGGCCAAGGGCGGGCAGAAGCGCGTCCAGCGGATCGGGGACGAGAGTGCTCGAGGTCGTGAAGGCGATGAAGACGCGCCGCGGCGGCGGCCCGGAGCTGCTGGCCTACAAGGAGGGCCGCCGCTGGGTCGACGTGAAGTCGGCCGACATCAACGAGTACGTGAAGGAGGCCGCCAAGGGCGACTTCAGCGCGAAGGACTTCCGCACCTGGAACGCAACGGTGCTCGCCGCCGTGGCGCTGGGTGTGTCGGGCGAGGCGGCGCTCACGTCGAAGGCCGCGCACAGGCGGGTCACCAAGCGCGCCATCGAGGAGGTCGCGCGCTATCTCGGCAACACGCCCACGGTATGCCGGGCGTCGTACATCGACCCGCGCGTGTTCGACCGCTTCGACGGCGGGCTGACCATCGGCGGCGCACTGCCCGAGCTGCTGGACGAGAGCGACTGGCCGGGCGTGCAGGGTCAGGTCGAGGAGGCCGTGCTCGACCTGATCGCCGGCGACGAGGAGTCCGACGCCCTGGAGCGGGTAGACGGCAAGTCATGACACCGACGCGCATCACTCCCTACCGCGACGGCCCGCTGCTGGTGCGTGGCGACTTCCGCATCGAGGATCAGGAGGGCAACGAGCTCGATCCGGGCGTGACGTGGTTGCGCTCTGCCGCTGCGGCAAGTCCCGCATCCGGCCGTTCTGCGACGGGTCACACAAACTCGTGGACTTTCGCGCCCCCAGCACCCGCGAGCGGGGCCGTCAGCGAGCTCGCCGGCCCGCCACGCGCCGAGCACGTGCTCGGCCCACAGCGCGTCCAGTGCGGCGAGCGCCTGGGCGCCGAACATCACATCGCCCGCAACCCCGGGCTCGTGGCGCATGAGGCCCCCCGCGAGGTCGACCGCGGCGATGTTCTCGTGCACGGCGTCGGCCTCCACGTGCTCGTCGAAGAAATCCAGCGCTGGCGGCGTGGCGCCGAGGCGCCGCAGCGCGTCCCCGTAGCGGCGGTTGGGGATCGACGACGTCATCTCGAACAGCGCCAGATGGCCGGCGATCGCCCCGCGCAGGCGGCGATGGAGGCCGAACAGCGACATCAGATTCACGGTGGCGAGCGTGGCGCGGGGATGTGGTCGAGGTAGGCGCCGTAGACTGGGTCGAGGCCCATCGCCTGCATCGACTTGCGCGAACAGCGTCGGCGTGCATGCGCTCTGAGCGGCCGCCGCCGTACTCGTCGGCCTGGATCTCCACCAGCGCGGCCTTCGGCGGGCCGCTCAGCCGGGGGATGGCCCAGGAGTGCGGGTCGGCCTCCTTGAGCTGGTAGGCCGAGCGGTGCACCAGGAACTCGAGCGACCTGGTCGCAGCGTGCCCTCGCGTGCGAGGTACTGGGACAGCGACGGCCCGTCGTCGGCGTCCGCGATCTCGCGAAGCGCAACGTCGGCCGCTCGGGCGCCGGCGCCACGGACGGGCCCGCCGCGGCGCAGCACTCTCCTCGAACGGCGCCTCGAGGCGCGCCCGGAAGCGCGAGCAGCGCGGGCTCCCACTCCCACCGCTGGTCGACCCCTTCGAAGCCGCGGTAGTGCAGCTCGTAACGCAGTAGAGAGCCAGCTGCAGGTCTTCGTCGGCCAGCGGATCCCCGGTGAACCCGGTGGGCAGCGGCGCGCCACCGGACGGTCCGGCCAGAGCTTCGAAGAGCCCCGCGCTGATCTCTCCCCGTGGCTCGGGCAGCCTAGACACGAACTGCGGTTTCCCAGGTAGCGGGTGCCTCAATCCTGGGAGAGAAAGCGACCTGCAAGCTCCTCGGTCGCCGCCCGTGCGCTCGCGGCCGCACGCTGGCGCTCCGAGCCGTTCGCCCGGCGAGCCGCGCGGCGTCGCGGAGCTCGTCGTCGCAGCCAGCCGGCGCGCGACGGGCCGAGCGCCTCGATCAGCGCTCAACGGTGGCGCGCGCGGGCACGCGAACGGCCGCGTCGAGGTCGAGCAGATCGCCCGCCAGGCCGTACCGCGCCGCCAGCCAGCGGTTCTCGGGATCGCCCAGGACTGTGGGTTGGCAGGTCGCCGGCGTCGAGGCTTCCGCGAGATCGACCACAGGGAGTGCACCACGGCCGCGAGCGCCGCCGTCTCCCAGGTCGTCGCCTGCTGGTCGGGCACGCGCACCTCGACGGTGCCGTGCACCGGGTGCAGCCGCAGCTCCCACCACCAGGCGCCCGGCTCGAAGTGCCCGTCGCCCGGCCGAAGGAGTGGGCGGCCAGGCAGCTCGTCGATCGTGCCGAGCGCGGCGGGAAGCCCTGGCGCGGCAGCAGCTGGCCAAGCAGCGGCCGCACGGACGCGAGGCCCGAGTCCGCGCCCTCGTAGAAGGGCGCGTTGGCACCCAGCGCCGCCAGCGCCGGGAAGGTAGGAACGCAGCGCGTTATAGACGGCGAGGGCGCGCTC
>CAWGUV010000010.1:0-177597 GCA_963825775.1 uncultured Thermoleophilaceae bacterium
CATTGTCAAGGCAACTTATATAGCCGATACTACCGAACCGGACGCGACTGCGGTGACTAACATCGGCACGGGAATTCAATATCCGCCAGTCGATGCTAACCTTGGTGGCCTTTTCATAGACGCCGTCGGCCTGTGGCACTTTGGAGGGCTCGACCACGGTTCTTATAGCCGATGGTGATCTTCAGGTCGTCGGCCAAGCCCGGGCTGAGGAAGGCGGCGACGGCAAGGGCGGCCGACGACAGAAAGAGAATGCGTCGCGAAATGGTGGACATCAAAAGGTCTTCATGAAAACAGAGAAAACCGGATCGCCTTTAAGATAGTCCGCTAATTCTATCGCTCTTGTAGAGTTAAATCCTTCCAACGAAGGTAGGTTTGTTGGAAAAAAGCTGTTCGATGGCGGAGCACCCGAGCGCATATGGCGGCTGCAGCCGCCATTACCGTCCTCACGGGGAACCGAGCAGGATTGCGCTCGGCTTCGTCATCCTAGGGCGGAGCAAGGAGCGAAGCGACGCGGCGCAGAACACTAGAATCCATGCCGTGACTTCTGAGCGCTGCGACGGTCCAGAATCCTGCACCGCTGCGCTCTACGACCGAGGTCGCGGCATGGATCCCCGGGTCTCCGCGACGTCGCATCGCTCCTGCTCCGCCCGGGAAGACGACGTGGGGAAAGGCCTATGCACCTCGACAACCGTCGGTGCCGATGCCAACGAATGATCCGTTCCCACCTTTGCTAACATCACGAAAAACCCATGCTCCAAACAGCTTCGGAATTGACAAGGCGTTCCGCGTGTTCGAGGGTAAGTATAGTATCCTTATCGACATGCAGGAATTGGAGGCGACGATGAGCGGGCACCCCACTACCATGATCTCGCTCACGGCATGTATCGGCTACCGGTACCAGGTGCGTGAGTCGGCACGCGATACCAGTGTCCCGCGGGAAACTATTCAGCCGTCTAGTGGGGCCCAAGTGCATTTCTGTGCTCTTAATGGCACAAAGGCCGGTTAAAATGGAGGACCGCGGCTTGAAACCAAAGCAAATTCTACGTTTCTCGGCTTGTATATCATGTCACTAGAATTTATGTGTCATGGATCTTGGAGGGGGTGTGGCCCGGCGCGATGGCGAGTCGCTACAGGCCTCAAGCCATCGCATGACAGAGAAACGTTGGGCTATGGTCACCAAAAAAGGCAAATACGGTCTCAAGGCGCTGGTCCATCTCGCCCACATGCCGGTCGGCGAGCTCGCCTTCGTCAACGAATCGCGACCGAGAACAACATTCCGAAGAAATTTCTCGACGCCATCCTGGGCGAGCTGCGCAATGCCGGTTTCGTCCAGAGCCGCAAGGGCAAGGATGGCGGCTACCGCCTCGCGCGGCCGGCCGACGAGATCAAGGTCGGCCATGTCGTACGCGTGCTCGACGGACCGCTCGCGCCGATCCCCTGCGCCAGCCGCACACAATACCAGCCCTGTGAAGATTGTGACGAGGCGACATGCCAAGTCCGACATATGATGCTGGAGGTGCGGCAGGCGATCGCCGAGGTGCTCGGACAACCGCAGCCTTGCGGAGATGCGCGACATGCGGCCAACGACGACGTAACGGCCGCGAGAGACTCAGACCTATCCCGACGGTAGTGCCGGCGAGGCCTCGAATCGGCGGGCGCGCGCATCAGCGGCCGCGCCAATTCGATCGTCATATCGGCGGTGGCGCCAGCGGCGTCGTGATGGCCGCGCATCTGCTAAATCGCCCACCGCGATCTGCGCGTCACGCTGGTCGAAAAGCGCCCGCATTTCGGCCAGGGCATCGCCTATTCGACGCTGCGTCCGGCGACATCTGCTGAACGTGAGCGCCACGGGCATGAGCGCCTCGCCGACCAACCCGGGCATTTCTGGCGCTGGGTGCAGAGACGTGGCTGGAGAACAGGAGCGGACGCCGACCCTTTTTCGCGCCGCGCAACATCTACGGCCGCTATCTCGGCGAACTGCTCGCGATCGAGGGCGGAACGGCCGACCGCGGCGGCTGCGTCTGTCCAGGAAAGGCCTGCGTCGAGTCACGCCGACCGCATCCGGCGTCGACGTGCGCTCGGCGAACGGCACCAGCCGTTGCCCATCTCGCCATCCTCGCCGCCGGCCATGACGAGGAGCCGGCGCAGGCCACGGTCCGCCATGGGCTCGGACGGCTGATACAGGCGCTCGAGCCGACACCCCGTCATGATCCTGGGCACCGGCCTCAGCATGGTCGACGCCTGTCTGACGCTGACAGCGCGGCCATCACGGCCAGATCGTCGCCGTTCGCGGCGCGGCCTGCTGCCGTCGCCGCACCGCAAGCGGCAATCCGATCCAGCTCGACGTCGCCGACATTCCGCTCGGCACCGAGCTTTCCTATTTCGTCGGCTGGTTCCGCGATCTGATCCGCGAGAACCAGAAGGCCGGCATCGACTGGCGCGACGTGGTCGACGGCCTCCGGCCCTTCAACCAGAGGATCTGGCAGAACTGGCCGGTTTCGGCCAAGCGCCGCTTCCTCGAACACACCAAGGCCTGGTGGGACATCCACCGCCACCGCATGGCGCCGGAAGTCTAGCCGCGGTGACCGGCCGTGAAATCCGGCGCCTCCGGCTTGTCGCCGGCCGCGTCGTCGGCATCACGCCGGGCGAGGCCTTCAGCGTCGACGTCCAGTCGCGCCACAGCCAGCTGTCGAGAGCGTCTCGACGTCGCCCGTATCTATGATTGCTCGGGGATCGTGCAAGGGACATCTCAACCTCGTCGAACGGCGTGGTGCGCTCGCTGGTCGACCGCGGACTTGGCAGGCCGGACCCCATGCGCATCGGGCTGGACGTCACAGCCGACTGCGACATCGTCGCTACCGCCGGAACGGCCTCGCGGAAGCTCTTCGCCGTGGGCCCGCTCACCCGGGGCACCTTTTTCGAGATCGATGCCGTTCCCTACATCCGCGCCCAGTGCTCACGGCTGAGCAAGGAGTCGTCTTGCTTGAGTTGTCGGCGGGGTTGCGCTCTGATGCACCCCACCGCCCATTCCGCAAACTGGGAATTTCCCCCCTCGTCTGGCCAGTCGATTGGCATGATCTACGACAAACGGCTGAAAAAGAGGCTTACGCTGCCGCTCTGCCAACCCGATGGGGGGGGGGGGGGGGGGGGGGGGGGGGGGGGGGGGGGGGGGGGGGGGGGGGGGGGGAAGGTCGGTCCGCTTGATCATGCATCTCCGATATGAGCGAGCAGGGAAGGTCGCCGCGCTGAGCGAGCGCCCTCTTCCACAGCGCAGCATCCCCGCCTGCGCCCACCTTACAAGTCGGTTCTCGACCTCATCGGCCAGACGCCGGTGGTCCGAGGGACGAAGTTCGACACCGGAAAATGCCGGCTGTTCATCCCGGACAGCGCGAATGCGATCCTTGATCGAGCCCCGCCGGGATTCTGGCTTTCGAGCTTGATGAACAGCCGGCATTTTCCGGTGTCGAACTTGGTCAGCTCGACCACCGGCGTCTGGCCGATGAGGTCGAGAACCGACTTGTAAGGTGGGCGCAGGCGGGATGTTGCGCTGTCCGAGGGGGCCGCTGTCAGGCGCGGCGACCTTCTGCTCGCTCATTCAGATGCTCCATGATCAAGCGACCGCCTCGGGGGCAGAGCGGCAGCGTAAGCCTCTTTTCCAGCCGTTTGTCGGCGGGAAAGAAGATAGATCATGCCAATCAACTGGCCAGACGGGGAATGAAACTCCCAGTTTGCGGAATGGGCGGTGGGGTGCCGTCTGAGCGCAACCCCGCCAACGACTTAAGCAAGCAACTGCTTGCTCAGCCGCGCGCACTGGACGCGGATGTCGGGAATGGCGTCGATCTCGAAGAAGGTGCCGCGCGTCAGCGGGCCGACGGCGAGGAATCTTCGCGAGACCGTGCCGTCGCTAGCGATGATCTCGCAATTGGCTGAGACGTCGAGGCCGATGCGCATCGGGTCCGGCCGCCCAAGCCCGCGGTCGACCAGCGAACGCACCAAGTGTTCGACGAGGTCGAGATGTCCCGCACGATGCCGGAGCAATCATAGATACGGGCGACGTCGAAAGTCTCGACAAGCTGGCTGTGGCGCGACTGGACATCGACGGTCATAGCCTCGCCCGGCGTGATGCCGACGACGCGGCCGGCGACAAGCCGGATGCGGCCGGATTGCACGGCTTCGGTCACGCGATGGCGTAGACTTCCGGCGCCATGCGATGGCGGTGGATGTCCCACCAGGCCTTGGGTGCTCGACGAAGCGGCGCTGGCCGAAGCCGGCCAGTTCTGCCAGATGTTCTGGTTGAAGGGCCGCAGGCCATCGACCACGTCGCGCCAGTCGATGCCGGCCTTCTGGTTCTCGCGGATCAGGTCGCGGAACCAGCCGACGAAATAGGAAAGCTGGGTGCCGAGCGGAATGTCGGCGACATCGAGCTTGATCGGATTGCCCTTGCGGTGCGGCGACGGCAGCAGGCCGCGCCGGGACACGGCGACGATCTTGCCCGATGGCCGCGCTGTTCCAGCGCCAGGAACGCGTCGACCATGCTGAGGCCGGTGCCCAGCACCATGACCGGGCTGTCCGGGATCGAGCGCAGTGTCGGCTTCCGAGCCCATGCGGACCGCATGGCCTTGCGCCGGCTGTTCGTCATGGCCGATGGCGAGTACGGCCAGATGGGCAACGACGCTGGTGCCGTTGGCGAGCGCCGACCTCGACGCCGGACGCGGTCGGCGTGATCGACAGGCTCTCTTCATGGATCAGGCGCAGCCGCCCGGTCGGTTGCTCGCTGCGCTTCGAGCTCGTCAGCAACTCGCCGAGATAGGGGCATAGATGCTGCGCGGCGCGTAGAAGGGTGTCTGGGGCGTTTGGTCCTGTTCACCAGGCCACGCCCCTGCAGCCAGCGCCAGAAATTGCCGGGATCGTCGGCAAAGGCGCTCATCCCGGCAGCGCTGACATTCAGCACATGCGCCGACAGCAGTGTCGAATAGGCGATGCCCTGGCCGAAATGCGGGCGCTTTTCGATCAGCGTGACGCGCAGATCCGGATTGGGCGATTTCAGGAGATGCGCGGCCATGCACGACGCCCGAGGCGCCGCCGCCGACAATGATGATCGGGATGATCGGGCGCGCCCGCTCATGCGCGCCCCCGCGGAGTGCGGCGTCAGGCCTGGACCTTCAAGCAGCTCGTTGATCTCTCGCGACCGTAGGTCGTCGGGCCGATATCGCGCATCTCGGCGAGGCTGCGCTGATCGAGCACCTCGGCGATCGCCTGCCGGACCTCGAGCATCAGATGTCGGACTTGGCATGTCGCCTCGTTGCAGTCTTCACAGCGCTGATATTGTGTGCGGCTGGCGCAGGGGATTGGCGCCAGCGGTCCGTCGAGGACGCGCACGACATGGCCGACCTTGATCTCGTCGGCCGGCCGCGCCAGGCGGTAGCCGCCATCCTTGCCCTTGCGGCTCTGGACGAAACCGGCATTGCGCAGCTCGCCCAGGATGGCGTCGAGAAATTTCTTCGGGATGTTGTTGCCGGTCGCGATGTCGTCGACGAAAGCCAGCTGCCCGGCCGGCATGTGCGCCAAATGGACCAGCGCCTTGAGGCCGTATTTGCCTTTTTTGGTGAGCATAGACCCAACGTTTCTCTGTCATGCGATGGCCGGGCCATCCCTGCGAAACGCCTGGCGAGCCTCCCCGCCGCGTCCAAGCATCCATGACACATAAATTCTAGTGACATGATATACAAGCCGAGAAACGTTGAATTTGCTTCGTTTTCAAGCCGCTGTAGCCATTTTGTCAGGCCTTTGTGCCATTAAGAGCACAGAAATGCACTTCGACGGCAAGAAGGCGACAAATGGTTCCCGCAGGACAGCCGTATCGCGTGCCGACTTACGCGGCGCCGGGAGCCGATGCATGCCGTGAGCGATCATGGTGTTGGGGTGCTCGCTCATCGTCGCCTCCAATTCCCGCATGTCGATAAGGATACTATACTTACCCTCGAACACGCGGAACGGCTTGTCAATTCCGTAGCTGTTTGGAGCATGGGTTTTGCGTGATGTCGGCCAAACAGGAAATTGTTCGTTCGCAACCGGAGGCGATGAGGACTCGGCGGTCTCTCGACGTAGTCATCCCGTTTTGGACTCGTCTTATCCACCAAATGGTGGAGATGCGTTGGCTCGTTCCCCGTTGCCGACAATGCCGACGGATCAGGTGCAGGGCTGTGCGGAGCTTTGGTCGCGGAGCCAGTGGGTCGACGAGAAGCCGGAGCCCGACACGCACGCCTGAGGCCCGGCCTCGTGGACGGGCCTCGCGCAGTGGGTACCGCGCTGCGTCGCCACGATAGGTTCTCCCGATGGCAGCCCACCCACTGCGTCCGCGGGAGCCTGACCCTCTGAACGCCGATGACCGGTTCACTTTTGGTCCTACGGTCATGGACTTTTGGAAGTGGGCGCTGAGCGACCTGCGGATGAACACCGTCCGAGGCTTCTTGGTCGAGTACATAGTCGCCACTGCGGTCAAGTCGGAGGCGCCGTTTCGGCGCGAATGGGCCCCGTTCGATGTCCTAAGCGCCGACGGGACGCGTATCGAGGTTAAGGCCAGTGGTTACCTGCAGAGTTGGAGCCAATCAGCTCAGTCAGCAGCCGAATCCGTCCCGTCGTACTCCTTCAAGACCGTCAACGCAAGCTCGGTATGGAACGACGAGCTTGCTGTCACCCAGCCGGTCGACCCCGCCGATCGCGTCGACGTGTGGGTTTTCGCGCTCCAGATCTGCAAGGACCACGAGCTCTACAACCCGCTGGCGATCAACCAGTGGAGGTTCCGTGTGATCCCCCACCCAGAACTCCTTGCGAGCGGCCAGACGAGTGCGAGGCTGTCGTTCTTCGATCGACGCAACATCGAGCCAGTTGAATGGGACGACCTGCCGGACGCTGTGAAGAAGGCTCAAGGGCGCAACAAGGAGCTGCCGCCCCCGTAGCGAGCCTCTTCATCGAGCCCGCGTGACGCGCTCGAGGCGACCTTGGGCAGAGTCCGTCCGGTCGCCTCTATCCGACGACCCAACCCTGCAACTCGTGCGCCCGAGTCCGGACCAAGTTGTCTCGCCTCGAACAAATGCCGTCCGCCACAACGGCGCAGGAATCGTTACGCCCCACGGTCTCGATCCGTACCGTGCGGGTGCCGCACTCGCCAGCTTGTCGACCCGCGACCGCTCGCGAAACGCATGAACGATCCCAATCACCCACACCACCAGGACGACGATCGTCAGAGGCGTTGAGATCGTGTCGGATCCCGTTACCTCGCCCTCGATCATCGCGGCGATCAGCGGGACGGCGTACAGCACCGCAGCCACCCGTAGCGCCATGAGCGTGTGATTGCCCACGCGTGAAGCCACGACAGAAAGCCGAGCAACGGCATCAACGACCAGGCTGGCCACGAACGGCGTCCGATCTGAGCCGCGGCCGGTCCGACCTTAGCGCTGAGGCTGGCCCTAGGCAATGCTGCAGGCTGTAGATCAGCGTTCGGCGGTGCAAAGCGAGTACCGGGACGTTCAGGGGCCTGGAGACGATTCGTATGACCTGAGGCGTGGGGGATCACGCCTGCCTCGGTGTGGGCTACCGGAGCGTTGACCAATCGGTGCGGCTGCGCCCGTGCGGAGATCTCGGGAGCTCGTGTCAGCGGACGTGCAGCCTCGGAAAGCGCAGTGACGAACGCTGAGATCTCAGGAAACCGGGAGGCAGGTTCCTTCGCAAGTGCGCGTTCAATCGCCAAACCCATTTGGGCTGGAATGGTCGCGGCAACGGAGGACACGTCGGGCACGGGCTCGTGCAGGTGCGCGCCGGGGAGTTCGCAATCCCAATAGGGATCCTTCCCCGAACAACATGTCGTAAAGCGTCAAAGCAAGGGAGTATTGGTCTGACAGGGGCGTAGCGGGATGCCACTGCAGCACCTGGGGCAATGTACGGCGCACTTCCGATGATGCCCCGTGTTAGGGCCGTGGACTGGTCGAGAGCTCGCGCGATCCCGAAATCGGTGAGAAGGGCGTACTCGTGAATCTCTCCGGGCTCAGAAACGAGGATGTTCTGTGGCTTGATGTCACGGTGAACGGGACCCTGCCTATGAACGTGAGAGAGGGCACCAGCGACCTGCTCGAATAACCGCAACGCGCGTCGTGGATCCATTGGTCGACTTGCGATGACTCTGCCGAGATCCTCGCCACTAACAAGCCGCATCGCGATAAAGAAATGGCCCTGTTCGAATCCGGCCTGATAGACCGGAACGACGTTGGGGTGCTCAACGCCGATGGCCGTCTCAATCTCGCGTTGGAATCGCGCCCGAGCCGTCGAGTCGTTGAGCATATGAGGGGCTAAGACCTTCAAAGCCACTCGACGCCGAAGCGCCTGGTCGGTCGCGCGGTACACCACGCCCCATACCTCCGGCGCCGAGACGCGATTCGATCGCGTATACGCCCATTTCCGTCCCGAGTAGCGGATCGGTCATACCACGCCTCCGGCGCGGACGGTACCAGTCAAGCGACCCTCTGCATTAACGCAGGGGAGAGTTGGAGGACATCCTCGGAACGGCGCCCGAGCAGTTGGAAACCTCGGACGCTCGCATGACCGTCGCGGACCAAGCGACCGTCCGCCGTGCACCAGGCGTCCGCGAACGGTGGGCCGCCTCACCTTCGGATCAGCTCTCGTACGCCCGGATCCAGTGCGCGAGGAACGGCTCCGCGATTCCGTACTGGCCCCGGGCGTACTGCTCCACCACCTCGTCCCGCACAAGCGCTCGCAGCGCCGACTGGACCGTGGCCTGCGACGGCAGCGAATGCCGGCGGCGGTAGTCGGAGCTGGCGGGGCGCCCCGGCTGCTCGTCGGCGAGCGCCTGGAGCACCCGTCGCTGCGCGGCGGACGCCCGGTCCCAGATCAGGCTGAAGTGCGAGTGCTCGGAGCGGATGACGCCCTCGAGTGCGGCCTCGAGTGCAGCCAAGTCCGCGCTGCCGCCAAACGGCGTGCGCTCCCATAGGAAGTAGAAGAGCTCCTGGGTCGCGTACGGATGGCCGCCGGTGATCTCCAGCGCGTCCTCGCAGACGTCGGCCCCGAGCTCCTTCCCGGTAACAGCGAACCGGTCGATCGCGTACGGCGCGAACAGGTCGGGCGCGATCACCCCCAGCGGCACCTGCTTCGCGCTGCGCCAGAACGGCTCGTTCTCGTCGTTGAAGATCCGCTCCATCATGTGCCGCTTGCTCCCGAGGTAGATGTGGGCGACCTCGGGCTGCTGCTGGAACACCGAGCGCATCAGCTTGACCAGGCCCTTGTCGATGTCGGCCACCTCCTGGAACTCGTCCAGCACCAGCGCCACGCGGCGCTTGCGGTCGGCGGCGATCTTGCCCACCCGGACGAACAGCTCCTCCAGCGTCGCGTCGATGTCCTCGGGCGAGGCCTGCGCCTCGAAGCTGAACGACGGTGAGCCGTCGTTGGGGTCGATCGTCACGGTCGGCGTCAGGCGAAGCCCCCTGAACACATCCAGCCCGTCCTTGACGCGATCCACGCGCGTCGCGAGCTCCTCGTGGATCGCCTTCGCGAGCTTGGAGGCCAGCTGGTCCTTCGTCGGCGTCCGCATCAGGTCGATCTGGGCCACCAGGACCCCGTCCTTGACGAGCTCCTGGGCCACGCGCCAGATGAGCGACGACTTCCCGTACCGGCGGGGGGCGAGGATCACGACGTCCTGGCCGTTGCGGACGTCGGCCAGGAGCTCTCGTATCTCCTCGCCGCGGTTCGTGAAGCCCTCGTCCAGCGCGAGGGGCCCGAACCGGAATGGATTGGTGGGCTCGCTCTTCTTCGCCATGGCACACATTATGCCAGACGCAATTATTCGGCTCTACATTATTGCGTTATGCATTGGCGAGCCCGGCGCTACCCTTCTGCGAAGTGACATACGGGGGCGAAGCAGCTTCGACGTGGGGCTGATCGTCTCGATGTAGCGAGTCGAGGACCCTGGGTTGGCCTCGTAAAACTCCCCCAGGACAACAATAAGTGCGGACTCCAACCATGAGTTCGCCCTTGCTGCTTAGGCAGTGAGGGAGTCGCGCCGGAGAGCCCGCGCTCCGGGTCGCGGCTTCAACTAGCGGGCTTACCTCCGAGGCAGCACCTTTGGTCTCGGGGGGACACCAAACAGGAAGGTATGGCGCCGGGGACGTGCCCCTCGGATTGACCGAACCGGACGCCGAGATTCGACTCTGAGGGAACACTCGTAGCAAGCATCGAGATGTTTCTCCGCGGACGCCGGGGCAGTACCGGCCGCCTCCACTAACTGGGACCATGCGCTCCGCGTGGAGGACCGCAAGTACCTGCTGATCAAGGGGGGCGCCGGCCTCGGCGACCGGATCACGAGCGTCGCGACAGGGCTCCTGTACGCACGCATGACCGGCCGCAGGCCGATCGTCGACTGGAGCGACGAGTACTACTCGGCCGATGGCTCGAACGCGTTCCACCGCTACTACGACTGCCCGGAGGTGGGCGACCTGGACGAGCTCCCGGTCACCGACTCCGTCAACCCCGAGGCGTGGCGCGGCAGGCTCGACCAGCGCGTGCACCCGACGCGGATCGAGCTTGGCGAGCCGGGGAAGCCGGCCTCGTGGCGCAGCCTGTCCGTCGACCTCCTGCGCACCGACCACCCGGAGGAGCTGCTCGTGATGTGGTCCTACCGCCAGCGGATCGAGTGGCTGCGCCCGCACATGAAGGGCGATCACGCCGAGCTCGCGCGCCGCAGCACACGGGACATCCTCAGGGGCGAGATGGAGGCGAACCTGCGCCCGAGCGCGGAGGTGGCCGAGCGCGTGGCCGCCTTCCGGCGCGAACACCTCCAGGGACCGAGCGTCGGCGTGCATGTGCGCTACACCGACCGGCTCACGCGTCTCGACCGATCCGGCGCCGGCTCGAGCGCCTGCTGGCCAGGGAGGACGGCCTGACCGTGTTCGTGGCCACCGACAACGTCGCGATGAGGGACGAGTTCGAGCGTTCCTACGGCGCGGTCTCGGCCCCCCACTGGTACCCGCAAGCCGGGATACCCGTGCACCGCAGCCCCAGCCGCCCGGACCCCGGCGACGTCGGCGTCGACGCGCTGGTGGACCTGTACCTGCTGACCGGGTGCGAGCACCTGATCTGCGACAGCTTTTCGAACTTCAGCCAGGTGGCGAGGGCGCTCTCGGTCGCGCCGCGGTCACAGATCACAGACGTGCAGAGACTGCGAGCCCGCTGGGCGGTCCCGCTACGCGCCGCCTGGCGGCTCGCGGTGCCGGGCCCCGCCACGCCGCTTGCGCTGGCCATGGCGCGCCGCTGGGCGCACTAGCCGTGGCGGACCGCAGGTACCTGCTGATCAAGGGGGCCGCCGGCCTCGGCGACCGCATGGTCGGTGCGGCCACGGGCTTCCTGTACGCGCAGCTGTCGGGCCGCACGCCCATCGTCGACTGGCGCGACAGCCGCTACTCGCAGAACGGCGAGGATGCGTTCACCCACCTCTTCAGCTCGGCGTCCGCCGCACCGCTCTCCGAGCTGCCGGAGACCGACTCGGTGTACCCCGCCACGTGGCGGGGACGGCTCCACGAGAGCGTCTCCGACCGGTGGGCGCCGGGCGACCCCGCCAACCCGGGCACCCTCTGGGGCGAGGGCAAGCTCGACCTGACGAACACCGATCGCGAGGAGGAGGTGGTGGTCTTCTTCACGCTCCGCCAGCGGGTCGAGTGGCTGCGCCCCAACATGACGGGTGAGCACGCGGGACTTGCCCGCGTCGAGTCATGGCGGATCCTTCGCCGGATCCTCGACGCCGAGCTGGCGCCTCATCCCTCGGTGAGCGATCGCGCGGCGCGGTTCCGCGAGGAGCATCTCCCCGGGCCCGCCGTGGGAATTCACGTCCGGGCCAGCGACCGCCGCGCCCCCGCGGACGTGATCGAGCGCAGGCTGGAGCGACTGCTGACGCAAGCACCCCGGTCTGGCGGTGTTCCTCGCCACGGACAACGCGGAGATCCGGGACGAGCTAGAGCGGCGCCTCGGCGCCGTAACGGCGCCCCACTGGTACGCGCGGCCGGGCGCCGCCCTGCACAAGAGCCCGGACCGGGACCCGCTCCAGGTCGGCCTGGAAGGGCTCACGGACATGCTGCTGCTCGCGGGCTGCGACCACCTGATCGGCGATCGCGCATCAACGTTCAGCAAGGTCGCGATGACGCTGTCGGACGGGAGCACCTCCGACGTGCAGCCCCTTCGCAAGCGCTGGCCGCAGCCGCTGGTCGCGGCCTGGCGATACCTCGTGCCCGGGCCCGCTACTCCGCTTGCTCTGGCGGCGGCGCGGCGGTGGGCGCCGTTCGGCTGAGCAGCCGGCGCAGCCCGTCGAGCGAGTCCTCGGTGATCCTGCGGAAGTGGCGCTTCCCCATCGCGCCGAAGTACAGCCGGTACCGCGCCGAGGTCGGGTCGATTCCGATCTCGACGTCCATGAAGGTCGAGTCCTGCGCCTCGGTGAGGACCCAGCGCGAGTAGTAGCCGCTCTTCTGGCAGCGCAGCTTGATCTCGTGCATGTGCTCGAGGGCCTCCACCTGGAAGGTGGACTCCTCCTCGCCGACGAGCGGCATCTTCGTCACCTGCCGGAACTCGGCGTCCTTCGCCACCTCGGCCACGCCGGTCACCTCCAGCACCTCGCGGGCCCAGCTCGGAAATTGGCGCGGGTCGCCGACGGCGTCCCACACTTCCTCCACCGGTGCCTCGATCAGAGCCTGCTGGCGCCAGGACGGCATGTTGCAGAGGGTAAACCGTGATCGGGCCGCTGCCACAATGGGGCGATGGCCGCCCTGCGGCGCGGCGCCGGACTCGCCGTGATGCTCACGCTTCTCTCGGGTGCACCCGCTGCCGCCGCCACGCCCCTGGACGGGGACGCGATGTGGGTCTGGATCGTGCGCAGCTCCCAGGGCGGCGATCCCGACCGCATGGCCGCCAAGGCGGCGAAGCACAACGTGAAGACGGTGATCGTGAAGGCCGCCGACGGCCGCCTGCGCTTCCCGCAGTTCTCGTCCACGCTGGTCGCCCGCCTGAAGGCCCACGGCCTGCGTGTGTGCGCCTACCAGCGCGTGAAGGGCCTGCGCCCGCGAACCGAGGCCGACCGCCTGGCGGAGGCGGCGCGAAAGGGCGCCGACTGCCTCGTGATCGACGCGGAGTCCGAGCTGGAGGGCAAGTACCCGCAGGCGCAGTCCTACATGAAGCGCCTGCGCGCGCGGGTGGGGCCGGACTTCCCGATCGCGTTCACGGGCTTTCCCTACGTGAACTTCCACCCGCGCTTCCCCTACTCGGTGTTCCTCGGGCCGGGCGGCGCGCAGCTGAACCTGCCGCAGATGTACTGGAAGACGATCGGCGTGTCGGTGGACCGGATCTTCACGGTCGCCTACACGCAGAACCGCGTGTACGAACGGCCGATCTACCCGCTCGGCCAGGTCTACCTCAACCCGCGCGGCACGGAGGTGCGCCGCTTCCGCCGCCTGGCGCAGGCCTACGGCGCGCCGGGCGTCTCGTGGTGGGTGTGGCAGCACGCCGGCGGTCGCCAGTGGACGGCGCTTGGATCCGCCTTCGAGCCGATCGGCTCGCCGCGGATCTCGAACGCCTACCCGACTCTCAGGCGCGGCTTCCGCTCAGACCAGGTGATCTGGGCCCAGCAGCACCTCAAGGCGCTCGGCCTGGTGACGAAGGTGAGCGGGCGCTTCCGCAGCGGCACCGAGGCCGCCGTGGTGGAGCTGCAGCGCCGCAACGGACTGCGGGAGACCGGCCGCATCGCCGCCGCGGAGTGGCAGCTGCTGCTGGCGGTCGAGCCGGCGCCGGTGAGGTGGCGCTGAGCTAGCGGCCGTGCTCGGCCAGCGCGCGGTCGATCTCGCGCTTCTGGTCCTTGGCCTTGAGATCGCGGCGCTTGTCCACGTGGTCCTTGCCCTTGGCGAGAGCGATCTCGACCTTCGCGCGCGAGCCCTTGAAGTAGACGCGGGTGGGCACCAGCGTCAGGCCCTTCTCCTGGGTCTTGCCGATCAGCCGCTCGATCTCCTTGCGGTGCAGCAGCAGCTTGCGCGGGCGCTCGGGCTCGTGGCCCTCGCGCGAGGCCGGGTCATACGGGGCGATGTGCATGTTGTGAAGCCACACCTCGCCCTTCTCGAGGGCGGCGTAGGCGTCCTTGATCTGCACCCCGCCGTTGCGGATCGACTTGACCTCGGAGCCCATCAACTCCATGCCCGCCTCCCACTTCTCGAGCAGGTTGTAGCGGTACGACGCCTGTCGATTGGTCGCTACGTCGCCCGCGGCGGCTTTGCGCTTGCCCTTTTTCGCCATCAGGGCAAGGCTAGAGCTACGGGCGTTGGGTCATCTGCGAGATCGTGCGCTCGCTCAGGAAGATCTTGCTCACCTTGATGGTGAACCGCAGCTTCCTCGTGCCCTTGGGCTTGGCGAACGACATCTGCTTGAACGTCTTGCCCTTGGAGCGCTTCACCTTCTTGATCTTCTTCGGCTTGCCCTTGCCGGTCAGGCTGGCCAGGATCCTGTTCCGGCGCCCGAGGGCGGCGACCGACGCGATCGTGAACGAGTTGTTCGGGGCCGCCCAGTTGAGCAGCAGGTCCACGTTCTTCGCCGCGGAGTTGATGGTCGTCGTCTTCGTGCTCTTCTGGCCCTTGCGGGTGAAGAGCTTGCTGTTGAACGTTTTCGGCGGCACCAGGCAGTTAACCCTCGACGAGATGATGTTGAACGTGGGCTGCAGCCTCGAGGCCTCGACGTCCGGGAAGTAGGTGCCACCCGTCTCGTTGGCGATCAGCTGCAGGCGATCGGCGTCCGCGTTGCCCTGGCCGGGCTTCCCGATGCCCAGGCCGACGACGAAGGTCGGCGGCCCGCCCCGGTGGGTGTTGGTGTAGCCGCCGTTGTCGGCGCCGTCGGTGAGGAAGATGCGGCCCTGGGCGTTGGGCTGGTCCTGACCCGCCTTTATGAAGCCGCTGTTGTAGTCCGTAGAGCCGTTGTTCGCGTCCACGAACCCGCGCAGCGCGCCGATCATCGCGCTGCGGTTCTGGCCGATCAAGCCAGGCGCGAAGACGGTGTTCGCGGTCCCGCCGAACTCCACCGCGCCGAGCGTCTTCTTCTGGTTGCCCTGGTTGGCGATGAACGTTTCCAGGCCGGTGACGCGGAGCTTGTTGAAGTCGGTGCTGCCCATCGATCCGGAGTCGTCGATGATCGCCTCGACGCTGTTGATCGGCGTGCAGCCTGGGATGACGAAGGATTGAGCGCCGGCGCTCCCGGCGGTCGTGAGTGCCGTCAGCCCCGCCAGTGCGGCGACCGATATCGCCAGTGATCCGTTACGTCTGCGCATGCCCTTCCTCCCCGTGATCGACCTCGGAAATCCTACGCCTATCCGGTGAAGCGGGGGTCTGCCACCGGCACGCGCGCGCAGCGGCTGAACCTACGGGTCACGGTGCGCGTGCGATTGCCGCGATCGACCGCCTTGATCCGCAACGTGTGGCGGCCCGACGAGAGCCGCTGCGCGTTCACGCGCACCGTGAACCTGCTGCGCGTCGTGCGCCTGAGCGTGCGGCCGTCGAGCGTGACCCGCACCGCCTTCAGCCGCGTGCCGCTGGCCACCCGCGCGCGCACGCGCAGGGTGAAGGCGCGCCGCACGCAGCCGCGGGGCACCCCGGCGGACGCGACCGTCGGCCGGCGACGGGCCTCCTGTGACGCGGCCGCCGGCGTGATGAACGTGCGATCCGCCCCACGGCTGATCCCGTCGCCGTTGAAGACCACGAGCCGGTAGTGGTAGAGGGTCTCGGGCGCGAGCCCGCTCACGGGGCCGCTCTCGCCCTCCGTCGCACCCGCGGCCACTCCGCTTGCGCCGGCGGTCTGCCCGTAGCCGGTGGTGGTTCCGAACTCAAACGCCGAGTTTGCAGCGGTCACGAGCGGATTTGTGCTGGTGCCGAGGAGTGTGGCCGACGTGGAGGTGAGGCCGCTCGTCGCGCCTGTGACCGCCGTGGGCGGCGCGAGCTCCACGGCGCCGATGTCGCAGGTGCCCTGCTGGACCCGTCCGACACCGCGCTGGTCGGTGGTCTGACAGCCGTTGGCGACCCCCGCGTTGTAGGGCGGCGCGCCCTGCGCGAACTTGAGCGTGTCGGTCAGCCCGCCGTTGTTGCCAAGCGCCCCGAGCTGGGGATTGGTGTCCTCCTTGCTGCCCGCATCGTCGAAGTCGCAGCTGTCGTCGCTGGAGAGGTTGTTGTCGCTGGCGACGGTGTTCACCAGCCCGCAGTCCGACGCCGTGCCGTTGAACGTGTTCCCGGCGATGATCGTGTTGGTCGCCGTAAGCTGCGATGCCGCCGGGGGGAGGCCAATGTTGTCGCCGGCAAACCCCGCGCCGAGGTCGGCCACGCCCGTCGCCGTGTTGTTGGCGATCGTGACGTTGTTCAGTCTCGTGGCGCCGTCGGTGGCGAGAACGCCGCCCCCCTGATTCGACACGCCCACGTTCTCTGCGCTGTTGCCGGTCACGGTGGTGTTGGTCATGGTGAGATCGCTGAACGCGGTCACGCCGCCTCCCTGGCCTTGTCCGGCGCCGCCCGTGACGGTGTTGTCGCTGATCGTGCTGCCGATAATGGTGACCGGCCCGGGGTCAGGGCCCTCGAAGAACGTTCCCGTCGCCACCCCGCCGCCGCTGAACTGCGCGGTGTTGCCCGTCACCGTGGAGTTGACGAGCGTGAAGTTGCCCTGGGTGAGGATTCCGCCCCCGTCGCCGAAATCCAGCGGGAAGCCCATGATCTCGAAGAAAGTGGCCGCGCCGCCGGTGATCGTGACGCCCTCGATCCTGTTGGTGCCAAAGACGTTGAAGACGCGGCTCTCACCATTCGCGTCGATGATCGTGCTGCGCGCCCCGGCGCCGATCACGTTGGTGGTTGCTCCCAGCTGGAGCGCGCCAACCACGGTGGGCGTGTTCAACTCATACCTCCCAGCGGGCAGCTGGACGGTGTTGTCTGCTGAGTTGTCCGCGATGTTCAGCGCATCTCGGATCGAGCACGTGGGATCCGTGTCGCAGCCGCCGGCGACGGTGGTGTCGGCGGTGGTGTTCACCTCGTAGACCGTCGCGCTCGCCGGAGCAGTGACGCAAATGGTCAGGGCCAAACAGAGCAGGACGACGCGCTTCACGGTCGGCACCTCCCAGTGCGTAGACGGCCGGGAAGCTACACCAGTGTGCGGCCGCGATGCTTCAATTGGTTCATGGGAGCGCGCCTGGCCATCGCCCTGGGAGTCACAGCCTGTGCGCTTCCGGCGCCGGCGTCTGCCGAGGTGCTCTCGAACGAGCGCACCCGCACCACCTGGGCGCATCCCCGATACGCCGCCGAGGTGCTGGCGGCACCCACGGAGGGCGCGCGGCGCGTGGCCCGGCTGCGCCGCCACACCGAGGACGGATTCAAGGACGTCTACGTGGTGCTGCGCGACAGCGCCGACGGCCGCTGGCTGAAGGTCCGCATCCCCGGGCGGCCCAACGGCCGCAGGGGCTGGGTGCGCCGCGGCGGGCTCGGGAAGCTGCGGGTGGTGACCACCCGCCTGGTGCTCGACCGCCGCCGCCTGCGAATCACCCTGTTCCGGTCCGGGAAGCGATTCTGGAGCGCCCGCGTGGGCATCGGCACCCCCTCGGCCCCCACCCCGCGCGGGAAGTTCTGGATCCGCGAGCGCTTCCGCGTGAGGGCTGCCCCGATCTACGGCCCCTACGCGGTGGGCACCAGCGCCTACTCGTCGCTGAGCGACTGGCCCGGCGGCGGAGTCGTGGGCATCCACGGGACCAACCAGCCCGGCCTGATCCCCGGCCGGCCGTCCCACGGCTGCATCCGGCTGCGCAACCGCGACATCACGTACCTGTTCCACCGCCTGCCGGTGGGCACGCCACTGCGCATCCTCTAGGCGGCGGGCATCAGGTCCACGCGGCCGCGGGGCGCCTCGATGCGCTCCACCGCCACCTTGATCGGATCGCCGATCCGCAGCGCGCGGCCGGAGTCCGAGCCGATCAGCGCGGTCTCCTCCTCGTTCAGCTCGTACCAGTCGCGCAGCCGTCGCGCGGGCAGGAAGCCCTCGAAGCCCTCGTCGCCGAAGCGGATGAAGGCGCCGCTGGACACCAGGCCCACGATCTCGCCGTCGAACACGGGCTCCTCGCCCGACAGGGACCGCTCGAGCAGGAACGCCAGGCAGACGTCGTCGGCCGAGCGCTCGATCTTCATCGCCTCGCGCTCGCGGGCGCTGCACTCGATGCCGGTCTCGTCGAGCTCGTGGGCGCGCGGCGCCACGGAGTCCAGGCCCAGGCCGCTCAGCAGGGCCCGGTGCACCACGAGGTCGGGGTAGCGGCGGATCGGCGACGTGAAGTGGCAGTAGCGCGGCGAGGCCAGGCCGGCGTGGCCCAGGTTCTTCGGCGTGTAGTAGGCCTGCTTGAGCGAGCGCAGCACCAGCGAGCCGAACGACCACCGCCCGCGGCCGTCGCGCCGCACCTCGGCGGCGATCAGCCGCGAGGCCTCGGCGGCGATGTCGGCCGCCTGCTGGGGGCTCATGTTCTTCGGCAGCGCCGGCGTGGGGATGTCCAGCGAGGCGAGCTGGGCCACCATCCGCTCCACCGCCCGGGGGATCGGGCTTCTCGTGCACCCGGTAGAGCGAGGGCAGCTTGCGATCGGCCAGGTAGCCGGCCACCTGCTCGTTGGCGAGGATCATCAGCTCCTCGATCAGGGTGTGCGACTCGGTCTGGGCCTCGTGGCGGACGCCGGTCACGTTCCCGTCGGAGTCGAACTCGAAGTTGGGCTCCAGCGAGTTCACCTCCAGCGCGCCGCGCTCCTTGCGGCGGGCGGCCAGCGCGGCGGACACCTCGCGCGCGGCGGCCAGCGGCTCGCCCCACGGGGCCTCTGCCTGGGCCTTCCCCGCGAACACCTCGTCCACGTCGCCGTAGGTGAGCCGCTTGTCCGAGCGGATCATCGTGCGGCTGAACTCCACCCGCTGGACCTCGGTGCCGGCGATGTCGATCTCCACCGTCACGGCCAGCTTGTCCTCGCCGGGCCGCAGCGAGCAGGCGCGGTTGGACAGCGCCTCGGGCAGCATCGGCTCCACCGCGCCCGGCACGTAGGTGCTGGTGCCGCGGCGGTAGGCCTCGGTGTCGATCGCGCCGCCGGGGCGCACGTAGGCGGACACGTCGGCGATGTGCACCCACAGCCGCACGAACGCCGTCGCGCTTCTCGGCGGAGATCGCGTCGTCGAAGTCCTTGGCGTCGTCGGGGTCGATGGTGAACGTGGCCAGGTCGCGGAGGTCGTTGCGCGCGGCGTCGACCTCGACCTCGGGGTCGGCCGCCTCGGCCTCCACCTTGCGCGGGAACGAGCGGCGCAGGCCGCGGTCGAGCATGAGCGCCTCGATCACGTCGCGCGCGACCTCCGGCCTGCCGATCTTCCTGACCACGCGGGCGCCGCGCTTGCCCGTGCCCACCAGCACGATGTCGCCCTCCGAGCCGCCGCGGCCGTCCAGCGTCACGTGCTTGCCGTTGCGCTCGAACAGCGGCCTGGCCACCAGGAAGCGGCCGCGCTTGCGCAGCACGCCGATCATCGAGGAGTCAGTTGGCCTTCTCGGCCAGGGTCTTCAGCGCGATGGGCAGCGCCTCATCGCGGTCGGTATCGGGATTGTCGACGGCGCGCACCGTCGGGCGCACGCCCTTCTTGCCGATGTTCTCGCCGCTGGGCAGGAAGTACTCGCCCACGGTGAGGTCGAGCACGCCGCCGTTCGACAGCGGCACAACCTCCTGGAACACGCCCTTGCCGAACGTGCGGGTGCCGACCACCGTGGCGCGCTTGGTGTCGCGCAGCGCGCCGGTCACGATCTCGGACGCGGACGCGCTGCCGCGGTCCACCAGCACCACCACGGGGATGTCCTTCGAGATCGCCCTGCCCTCGGCCTCGAACTCGCGCCTGGGCTTGGTGCGGCCCTTGGTGAAAGTGATCAGCCCGTCCTCGACGAAGATCGACGAGACCAGCACCGCCTCCCGCAGCAGCCCTCCCCGTTCCCGCGCAGGTCGAGCACGATGCCCTTGGCGCCGCGCGAGGTCATCTTGTCGATCTCGCGGCGCAGCAGCCCGTGCGCGCCGTTGCTGAAGGTCGTGAGCTCCACCACGCCGTAGCGCTGGCCGTCGCGCTCCTCGAGCTTGCTCTCGGCAACGGGCACCTCGATGCGCTCGCGCTGGAGCGTGAGCGTGCGCGGCGCGACCGTGTCGGGATCCACGACCTCGCAGCCGCACCTTCGTGCCGGCCGGGCCCTTGATGCGCGCCGTGGCCACGTCGCTCGACACGCCGGCGATCGAGCGCCCGTTCACCTCGGTGATGAACTCGCCCTTCTTGATGCCGCCCTTCTTGGCGGGAGAGCCGTCGAACACGTTGATCACGCGCAGGCCGCGGCGGTCCTCGTCGACGTTCATGCCGACGCCCTCGAACTCGCCCTCGACCGACGCCTCGAACTCCTTCGTCTCCTCCGGGGTGAGGTAGTTGGAGAACTGGTCGCCCAGCCCGGCGACGATGCCCTTCAGCGAGTTCTGCTCGATGTCGGAGTCCTTGATGGGCTTGTAGAAGCTGTCCTTGATCTCGTCGACCACCTCGGCGCGCAGCGCGCGGTCGTCGTCCACGAACGCGTCGCGCACGGGGTCCGGCAGCGTCTCGGGGTGCCCGCCGAGCCAGATGCCGCCGCACAGCAGCAGGAGCCCGACCGCCACGGCGACGCTCGTCTTACCAAAGCCAGTCATGAGGCAATGAGGGTAGTGGCGCGCTTAAACGCGAAGGAAACGTCTCAGCGTCAGCGCGCTGCCCGCGGCCGAGACCGCGATGCAGGCCACCAGCAGCACCACGATCAGCAACGGGAAATCGATCGTGTCCGGCGCGGCGAGCAGGGCGAAGCGGTCGGAGAGCGGGTCGATGAACGTCTCCTTGGCGATCGTGAGCAGCAGCACCGCGAGCACGCCGCCCATGAAGCCGACGATCACGCCCTCGATCACGAACGGCCAGCGGATGAACCAGTTGGTGGCGCCCACGAGCTTCATCACCTCGACCTCGCGTCGGCGGGCGAAGATCGACAGGCGGATGGTGTTGGCGATCAGCGCGATCGACGCGAACACGAGCAGCACCGCCAGGCCGGCGGTGAGGATCTTCACGAGGCCGGTCGCGGAGAGGATCTTCTCGGTGTCCGACTCCTTGTTGCGCACCTCGTCGATGCCCGCCAGCGACGGCACGCGGGTGCCATCGGGGTCCTTCGGCGCGAGGCGATCCACGATCGCACCCACCTTCTCGGGGTCGTCGGGCACCACGCGGAAGGTGTCGGGCAGCGGGTTGGAGCCCAGCAGCTCGGCGCCCTCCTTGAAGGCGCGCGGGTTCTTCTCCTGCGCGGTCTTCAGGCCCTGGTCCTTGGAGATGAACTCGACCGACTTCACGTTGGCCGTGTTGTCGATCGCCTTCTGCAGCTCCTGGCGCTCGGCGGTGGTGGAGCCGTCCTTCACGTAGACGTCCACCACCACGCGGTTGCGGACCTCGTTGGCGGTGCCGGTGGTGGCCTGCACGATGGGGATGAACACGCCGAGCACGAGCGCGGTGAGCAGCACGGTGAGCAGCGCGGCGAGGGCCGGCGCGGAGTTGCGCGACAGCCCGCGGATGGCCTCCTTGAGGAAGAACCCGAATTGCATTAGTTCGGGTGGCCCTCGGCGCCGAGGCCCAGCTCGCCGCGGAGCCGGATCGCGAACTCGGTGGTGGACTCGTCGGGCCGGTAGAGGCCGGACAGCTCGTCGCGGATGATGCGGCCCTCGCGCAGCTCGACCACGCGGCGGCGCATCTTGTCCACCATCGCGCTGTCGTGGGTGGCCACCACCACGGTGGTGCCGGTGCGGTTGATCCGGTAGATCAGCTGCATGATCCCGATCGACGTCTCGGGGTCGAGGTTGCCGGTGGGCTCGTCGCAGAGCAGCAGCGGCGGGTGGTTCACGAAGGCGCGCGCGATCGATACGCGCTGCTGCTCGCCGCCCGACAGCTCATCGGGGAAGTTGTGGAGCTTGGTGGAGAGCCCGACCAGGCGCAGGATGTCGGGCACCTTGCGGCGGATCTCGTTGCGCGGCTCGCCGATCACCTGCAGCGAGTAGGCCACGTTGTCGTAGATCGTGCGGTTGGGCAGCAGCTTGTAGTCCTGGAACACCACGCCGAGGTTGCGGCGCAGGAACGGCACCTTCGCGCGCGGCATGTTGCCGAGCTCCTTGCCGGCGATCAGGATCTCGCCGGCGGAGGCCTCGAGCTCCTTCTGGAGCAGGCGGATGCAGGTGGACTTGCCGCAGCCGGTGGGGCCGACGAGGAACACGAACTCGCCGCGCTCGATGCGCATGGAGGCGCGCTCGAGGCCGACGGAGCCGCCGTCGTAGACCTTCGATACGTCGCGAAACTCGACCACGGGAATCCCGGCAGCGGGGGTCCCGCGCACGGGCTCCTGGAGCGTGCGGGTTGGGCTAGCCATGAGGACGGCGATTTGTAGCGGAAAGGCCCTCAGGCGCCTAAGGGGTGCAACGGATCTTCCAGCGCGAGAACAGCTCTCCGCCGCTCTCCAAAAGGGAAATCAGCTCGGCCGTGGCCGGGCTGGGCAGCTCCTTTCCGGCCACGATGGTGAGCGCATGCGCGCCGCCCACCAGCTGCGGCGAGAGGCTGAGGATACAGCTCGTCCACCAGGCCGGCGGCCAGCATGAACGAGTTCAGCGTCGGCCCGCCCTCGCTCAGCACCGAGCGGATGCCGTGCTCCTCGCGCAGGCGCGCCATGAGCAGCGGGAGGTCGTCGCCCGTGCGCTCGTAGGTGACCTGCGCCTTCACGCCCTCGAGCTCTCCTCGGCGCCGGTGGCGATGATCACGCGCGCCTCGGGGTCCTGGAACAACGGGAGATCGGGGGGCAGGTCGAGGCGGCCGCTCACCACCACCACCGGCGGGTTGGGGTCCAGCCCCGCCTCCACCCGGCGCGCGGTGAGCTCCTCGCTGCGCACGGCGCGTCCGTAGCGCTCCATTCGCACGGTTCCGGCCCCCGCGAGGATGGCGTCGGCCTGGGTGCGCAGGCCGTGGAACAGCGCGTGGTCGGCGTCCCCGCCGAGGCTGCGGGTAGTGCCCTCGATCACGGCCTTGCCGTCGAGGGTCGAGACCATGTTCAGGACCAGGTAGGGACGGTCCACGGGCGCGTGCGAGGCCAGGTCGAGGTGGGCGACGGCCTCCGTGGCCTCGACCTCCCCAGGTTCCGGGTAGAGGCGGTTCAAAAGCATTGGCGTGACTATCCCAGTTGCCGTGTGTTTACTGGGATAGGTGACACCGCGCGCGTTATACGCCCCTGCTCGCTTGGCGGGCACGCCGCTGCTGCGGACGCAGAGCGACGAGCGTTTGGTGGACCTCATCCGGGCGGGAAACGACGGTGCCTTCGAGGCCGTCGTCGCCCGCTACAGGCGCCAGCTGCTGCGCTACTGCTCGACCATCGTGCCCGGCGACCGCGCCGAGGACGCGGTCCAGCAGACCTTCCTGCGCGCCTACGACGCGCTGCGCGCGTCCGAGGGCGAGATGCGGCTGCGGCCGTGGCTCTACCGGATCGCGCACAACCAGTCGCTGAACGCGCTGCGCGACCGCTCGCTGTCCCACGAGGAGCTGGACGAGTCGATCGACGGTGTTGAGCGTCCCGACCAGGCATTCGAGAGCAACGAGCGGCTGCGAGACATGCTCGCCGCCGTGAGCGCCCTGCCGGAGCGCCAGCGCGACGCGATCGTGCTGCGCGAGCTGGAGGGCCGCAGCTACGACGAGATCGCCGCCGAGCTCGGCGTGACCGGCGGCGCGGTACGCGCGCTGCTCAACCGCGCCCGCGGGACCCTCCGGTCGGGCGTGACCGCTCTCACGCCGTTCGGGCTGCTGACCCGGATTCCATGGGCCACCGAGGGCGGCGACGCGATGGCCGCGCGAGTCGCGGAGATGTGCGGCGCGGGCGCCGGCGGGGCGATCGCCGTCAAGGCCTGCGCGACCGTGCTCGTGACCGGCGCCGTGGTGGGTGGCGTGGCCACGTCCCCGGATTCGGGCATGCCCGACGGAAATGCCGATATGAGACCGCGCGAAACGCGGACTCAGCCCGCCGCCCCCGCACCCCAGCCCTCCTCGGCCCCCGCGGGCCCGGTCACGACGACCGAGGACAACTCCGCGGAGAGCACGGGCGAAGAGGGCCGTGGGCGCGGGCGAGGGCGCAATCGCAGGCGCGGCGGAGACGACGACGACGCGGCCGACGAGGATCGCTCGGGACGGCGCGGAGGCGAGGACGAGGCGGAAGCGGAGGCGGAGGAGCCCGAGGAGCTCGACGATGACAATTCGGGACCGGGAAGCAGCGGATCGGGGTCCAGCGGATCGGGGTCCAGCGGTTCGGAGTCCAGCGGGTCCGGGTCCAGTGGCTCGGGCTCCGGCAGCAGCGGCTCGGGATCAAGCGGCTCAGGCTCCAGCGGGTCGGGGTCCGGCGACTCGGACGACGACAACTCGGGCCCCGGCGACGGCGACGACTAGCACGTAACGGCCGGCACGCTGGCGAGCTGTGGAGGGTCTTGGGGGACATGGCCCCAAGACCCTCCACAGCTGGCATGGCTGAGCCCCGCTCTGGCGACTCAGGCGACTAGGCGTTGATCGCGACCATCCGCTCGATCGGCACCAGGGCGCGCTTCGCGATCTCGGGATCCACCGTCACCACCGGGTCGAGGTCACGTAGGCAGTCGCGCAGCTTGGGCAGCGTGATCATCTTCATGAACTGACACACGGCGGCCTCGTTGGCCGGCACGAAGGTCTTGCCGGGGTTGTCGCGCTCCAGCGGGTGCAGCATGCCGGTCTCGGTGGCGACGATGAACGTGTCGGCGTCGGACTCATGCGCGTGCTTGAGCATCCCGCCCGTGGAGAGCATGTGGGTGTTCTCGGCGTCCACGTCGCCCGCCGCCACGTACTCCATGACCGACGTCGAGCAGCCGCACTCGGGGTGGATCAGGAAGTCGGCGCCCGGGTTGGCCTCGCGCACCTCGGCGATGTCGCGCGGCCGGATGCCCGCGTGCACGTGGCACTCGCCGGTCCACACGTTCATGCGGCGTCCCGTGACCTTCTCCACGTAGGCGCCGAGGAACATGTCGGGCCCGAACAGGATCTCCGTGTCCTCGCCGTGCTCGCGCCAGATGTGCTCCACCACCTGCACCGCGTTCGACGAGGTGCAGCAGTAGTCGGTCTCGGCCTTCACCTCGGCCGTGGTGTTCACGTACATCACAACCACGGCGCCGGGGTGCTGGGACTTCCACTCGCGCAGCTCATCGGCGGTGATCGAGTCGGCGAGCGAGCAGCCGGCGTCGAGATCGGGCAGCAGAACGGTCTTCTCGGGCGACAGGATGGCCGCGGTCTCGGCCATGAAATGCACGCCGCAGAAGGCGATCACGTCGCCCCCGGCGGCCGCGGCCTGGCGCGACAGACCCAGGGAATCGCCCACGAAATCGGCGACATCCTGGACCTCGGGCACCTGGTAGTTGTGGGCGAGGATCACCGCGTTGCGCTCTTCAGCCAACGCGCGAACCTCGTTCTTCAACGCGGGTAGGTTCTCGAGGACGAGAGGGGCCGGCATGTTTCGAACCTTTGGTCGGGTGTCGAAATGAAGGCCCGGCTCGGGGGAGCCTGGGCGCTTCACAAAGTATAGCCCGGTCAGGCCGGCTGCAGCAGGAGCGAGACGTCCAGCGCGGGCGCGGAGTGGGTGAGCGCGCCGACCGAGATGAAGTCCACGCCCGTGTCGGCCACCTCGCGAACGTTGTCGAGCGTGATTCCGCCCGACGCCTCGAGCTCGGCGCCGCCCTTGACCTTCCGGCACCGCCTTGCGCAGATCGTCCGGAGACATGTTGTCGAGCAGGATCCGGTCGGCACCGGCCTTCAGCGACGTCCTTCGAGGTCGTCGAGAGCCTCCACCTCGACCTCCACGAAGGTCGCCGAGCCCCGGTTCTCGACCGCGAGCCGCGCCGCCTCCCCCACCCCGCCCGCGAGCGCGGCGTGGTTCTCCTTCACCAGGATCGCGTCGTAGAGGCCAGCGCGGTGCGAGACGCCGCCGCCGGCCAGCACCGCGGCCTTCTCGAGCTCCCGCAGGCCCGGCGTGGTCTTGCGCGTGTCGAGGATGCGCGCGCCGGTGCCCTCCACCGCCTGCACGTAGCGCGCGGTGAGCGTCGCGACGCCGCTCAGGCGCCCGAGGAAGTTCAGCGCCACGCGCTCGCCGGCGAGGAGCGCCCGCGGCCGGCCCCTCGATGCGCGCGACCTCGCCCGGGTCGCGCCACTCGCCCTCGGGCGCGAGGGCCTCGAAGCTCAGCCCGTCCCCCGCCTGCGCGAACACCTCCCGCGCGACGTCGAGGCCGAAGAGCACCCCCGGCGCGCGCTGATGGATGACCGCGACCGCCCGCGCGTCCTCCGGCACGACCGCCTGGGCGGTGAGGTCGCCCTCGCCGAGGTCCTCGGCGAGGGCCCGCGCGACGAGCTCCCTCACGCCGGGGCCGCGGCGCGGTCGATGCCCGCGGCGCGGTAGGCGTCGCCCTCGTCGAGAGTCTCCTCGCGCAGGAGCGCCTCGGCCAGCGCGTCGAGCTTCTCGCGCTCGCGCTCAAGCAGGCCGCGCACCTCGTCGTGGGCCTCGTCGATGATGCGGCGCACCTCGCTGTCGATGAGCGCGCTGCGTGGCCTCCGACACCGGGGAGGCGCCCGGCAGGAACGGGCTCTGGCCGTCCATCGGCTCCACGGCCACGAAGCCGACCTCCTCGCTCATCCCCCACCGCCCCACCATCCCGCGGGCGAGCATGGTGGCCTGCTGGATGTCGGACTCGGCGCCGGTGGTGATCGTGCCGAAGGTCACCTCCTCGGCGACCCGGCCGCCCACGGCGACCTTGATCTTCCCGCGCAGGTAGCTCTCGGAGTAGTTGAAGACGTCCGCGTCGGGCGCCGACAGCGTGACCCCGAGCGCCTGGCCGCGGGGGATGATCGACACCTTGCGGACGGGGTCCGCGCCGGGGGTGAGCATGCCGACGATCGCGTGGCCGCCCTCGTGGTAGGCGATCCGGCGGCGATCCTCCTCGGACTGCACCACCTTGCGCTCGGTGCCGAGCACGATCTTCTCGATCGCGTCGGTGAGGTCCCCCTGCGCCACCTGGCTGTGGCCACGGCGGGCAGCCAGCAGCGCCGCCTCGTTCACCACGTTGGCCAGGTCGGCGCCCGACCATGCCGGGGGTCGCCTGGGCCAGCGCCTCGAGGTCCACGTCGTCGCCCAGCGGCACCGAGCGGGTGTGCACCTCCAGGATCTTCCGGCGGCCGACCTTGTCGGGCGGCTGCACGGCCACCCGGCGGTCGAAGCGCCCCGCGCGCAGCAGCGCCTTGTCGAGGATCTCCGGCCGGTTGGTGGCGGCCAGCACCACCACGCCGTCGCCCGTCTCGAAGCCGTCCATCTCGGTGAGGATCTGGTTCAGGGTCTGCTCGCGCTCGTCGTGGCCGCCGCTGCTGAACCCGCCGCCGCCCGACCGCGACCGGCCGATGGCGTCGAGCTCGTCGATGAAGATGATGGCCGGGGCGGAGTCCTTGGCCTGCTGGAAGAGGTCGCGCACGCGCGAGGCGCCCACGCCCACGATCGCCTCGATGAACTCCGAGGCCGAGATGGAGAAGAACGGCACGCCCGCCTCGCCGGCCACGGCCTTGGCCAGCAGCGTCTTGCCGGTGCCGGGCGCACCCGACAGCAGCACGCCCCTGGGGATGCGCGCGCCGAGCTTGGCGTACTTGTCGGGCGTCTTGAGGAAGTCGACGATCTCCGACAGCTCCTCCTTGGCCTCGTCGATGCCGGCCACGTCGCCGAAGTTCACCCGGGTGTCCTCGCCGCCCTCGGCGCGGCGGGCGCGCGAGCGGCCGAACTGCCCGAGCACCCCGCCGCCGCCCGCCTGCTGCGAGGCGCGGCGGATGAGGAAGATGAACAGGCCCGACCAGCAGCAGCGTGGGACCGAAGGAGAAGAGCAGCGTCTCGAGCAGCGAGCGGTCCTCCGCCGGCTTGGCGTTCACGGTGACCCCGGCGCGCTCGAGGTCGGCCGACAGCTCGTCGGTGTCCGCGAAGGTCGGCACCTCGGTCTCGAACTTCTTGGAGCCCTTCACCTCCTTCTTGAACTCGCCCTGGACCGTGGAGCCCTTGGACGAGATCTCCTTCACGTTCTCCTTCTCGATCTGGTCGACGAAGAGCGGCGTGTAGGGCACGCGCTTGCGGTCCTCCGCCGGCGCGAAGATCGCGACGAAGAGGTAGTTCGCCGCCAGCAGCACGACGACGATCGTGAGGAAGCGCCGGAAGCTGAACGGCACCATCGGCTTCTTCCCCGGCGGGGTCCCGCGGCCGTCGGGCGCGGGATCCACACGCCAGTTCGGATCGGACGGGCGCTTCTCGTCGGCCATCGTGAAGACTCTAGGGATGCAGCGGTTGCGGAACACGATCGCGATCGCCCGCGGCGCCGCGGGCCAGCGGCGGATCCCGTTCCTGCCCGACGAACGGCGGCACGCTCTCCGTGACGCGCGCGTGCGAGCGATGGTCGGTCACGCGGCCACCACGGTGCCCCACTACCGCGACCTGGGAATCGACCCGCGCGAGTTCGAGACCGCAGCGGACCTGGAGCGGCTTCCCCTGCTCGGGCGCGAGGAGATCCAGGACGCGCCGGAGCGGTTCGTGTCGGAGGCCTTTCGCGACGACGCATCGCTCGTCTTCCCGACGAACGGCACCACCGGCACCCCGCTCGCCGTGCGCCACGACCGCGGCTCGGTGCTCGAGAACATCGCGCTGGGCGAACGCGAGCGGGTGGTGGAGGCGCAACTGACCGGCAAGCGGGTCCGGTACGCGGTGCTCGACGTGAACTACGGCCCGCGCGACACCGGATTCCAGGTCCTGCGCTTCTACCGCGAGCAGACGGCCATGCCCCTGCGCCCGGCGCGGCACATGCTGCGCATCACCGATCCGTTCGAGCGGGTGGTGGAGGCGGTCAATGAGCTAAAGCCCGACGTACTGCAGGGCTATGGCTCATACCTGGAGGCATTCTTCGAGGAGCTCGACGGCACCGGAGCCGAGATGCACCGGCCAGGCGTGGTGCTCTACGGCAGCGACACCATGAGCCAGGCCGGGCGGCGGTTCATCGAAGAGCGGTTCGGGATCCCGGTGATATCGCGCTACAACGCGGTGGAGGCGTTCAAGATCGGGTTCACCTGCGAGGAGCGCGACGGGGTGCACCTGGAGGACGACCTCTGCCACGTCCGGGTGCTCGATGACGCGGGCGGCGCGCAGCCGCCGGGCGAGGTCGGCGAGGTGGTGATCTCCAACCTGGTGAACCGTGCAACCGTGCTGCTCAACTACCGGCTCGGCGACGTCGCGGCGCGCAGCGAGGGCGCGTGCCGGTGCGGGCGCACGACGCCGAGGCTGGCCGACGTGGGCGGCCGGCTCGAGCGGACGCTCAGGGCCCGGGACGGCCGGCTCGTGCCCGAGGGCGCGATCCAGGTGCGGCTCAAGGATCGCGGCGCCCACAGCTTCCAACTGGTCCAGACCGCCGTCCACAGCTACGAGCTGAAGGTGGTGGCCAATGACTACGAGGTGATCCGTCCGCGGCTGGTGGAGGATCTCCGCACGCTGCTCGGCGAGGGCACGAGCATTGAGACGAGCCGGCACGAACAGCTGGCGCCAGGGCCGCGCGGGGTGTTTCAGTACGTGATTCCGCTCCCTTGAGCCTGCGACTGGACCTATACGCGCGCGAGCTCCGCGACCTGCCGCACGACCTGCGCTGGGGCCGCCGCCACGGCGCGGTATGGGCAGAGCTGCGCCGTCGCACCCTCGACCAGGTCTACGAGCGGGGAAGGTTCGCGGTGGTCGAGCAGGACCTCGACCGAGCGCTCACCAGCGCCCCGCCGCCGGGGGTGACCGTGGAGATCGCCAAGGATCTGGGCGTGCTCGCGGATCTCGCGCCGCGGCATGTGCAGTCCGCGCTTGCGCGCAGGGAGACCCTGCGCTGCGTGGTGGCGTTCAGGGACGGGCGGGCCGTGGGCTACGACTGCTGGTCCCTGCGGCTGCACCCCGAGCTCGACGTGATGCCGGTGCCCCTCCCCGCGGGCACGCCCTGGGGCCACGACATCTACGTGGACCCGGCGGTTCGCGGTGCGGGCATCGGCATTGCCCTGGCGTCCGCCCGGATCGCCGACATCCGCGAGCACGGGTTCCGGCGGCTGCGCGGGCTGCTCGAGGAGGGCAACGTCGGGGCCCGGCGCACCGCCGAGCGGTCCGTGCCACACACGCTGCTCGGAGAGGCCTGGTTCGTGAAGACACCCGGGCGGCTGCGGGCGGGCTTCGAGCCCGCGTAATGGCGAAATCCGCAGACCGCGCCTAGGCTGGCGGGCAACTGACCCTGAGGAGGAGGACTCGCTGTGAGGAAAGTGCGTCTAGTGATGCTGTGTCTCGCCTGCGCCGGACTACTCGCTGTTCCGGCCGCAGCCGACGCCCAGAAGCAGAAGCCCGGCCAGGGCGGCAACTCGATCAAGTGCCGTATCGCCACCAGCCAGGCCGAGAAGGTGAAGAGCTCGGTGGCCGGCTACACGGCCGACGCGGCCAAGGCCAAGAAGACGGTGGCCAAGCGCAAGAAGGCCTACCGCAAGAACAAGAGCGCGAAGAACAAGCGCAAGCTCCGGAAGGCGAAGGCCGCGCACAAGGCCGCCAAGACGAGCCTGGCGCAGTCGAAGCAGGCGCTCGCGAATGCCGAACGGCGTAAGGCTGCCGCCTGCTAGGAGCCGCCGGCGCGGCGCAGCAATTCCGCCCGCACGAACTCGTCGAGGTCGCCGTCCAGCACGCCCTGGGCGTTGCCGACCTCGACGTTCGTGCGGTGGTCCTTGACCATCGTGTAGGGGTGCAGCACGTAGCTGCGGATCTGTGATCCCCAGCCCACGTCCTGGGCCTCGCCCTTCTCCTTCGCGATCTCGGCCCGGCGCTTCTCCTCCTCCAGCGCCACGAGCTTCGCCCGCAGCATCGCCATCGCGGTGTCCCTGTTCGACGACTGCGAGCGCTCGTTCTGGCACTGCACCACCGTGCCCGTCGGCTTGTGGGTGATGCGCACCGCGGAGTCGGTCTTGTTCACGTGCTGGCCACCGGCGCCCGACGCCCGGTAGGTGTCGATCTGGAGGTCGTCGGGGTCGATCTGAACGTCGGCGGTCTCCTCCACCAGCGGCGCCACCTCCACGCCGGCGAACGCGGTGTGGCGGCGCGCCGCGGAGTCGAACGGCGAGATCCGCACCAGGCGGTGCACGCCCTTCTCCGCCGAGAACAGGCCGTAGGCGTTCTCGCCCTTCGCGAGGAACGTGGCCGACTTGATGCCCGCCTCCTCCCCCGCCGAGGCCTCCTTCAGCTCGGTCTTCATGCCGCGCCGATCCGCCCAGCGCATCTCGGTGCGCAGCAGCATCTCGGCCCAGTCCTGCGAGTCGGTCCCGCCCGCGCCCGCGTTCACGGTGACCACGGCGTCGCCCGCGTCGTAGTCGCCGGAGAACAGCCGCGCCTCCTCCAGCGCCGCGAGGCGTGACTCGATCGACGCGCGCTGCTCCTCGACCTCCGCCGCGATCGACTCGTCCTCGGCGGCCATCGCCTCCAGCTCCTCGAGGTCGCCGACATCGGATTCGAGCTTGCGGAACTCCTCAAGGCGGCGCTGCACGCGCGCGTGCTCGGCGGACACCTTGGCGGCCTTCGCCTGGTCGTCCCAGAACCCCTCGGCGCCCATCTCCGCCTCGAGGGCGGCGGCGCTCTTCTCTAGTGAAGCGGGGTCAAAGGTAATCCGCGAGCAGCTTCAGCTGGTCGCGGAGTTCGGCGGCGCTATGCGCCATGACACTTCTTGAATTTCTTGCCCGAGCCGCACCAGCACGGGTCGTTGCGGCCGATGCGGTCCTCCTCGGCCACCACGCGCGTCTCCACCTGGACGGGCTGCTCGCACCTCGTCGTAGGCCATGTCGGCGGCGTCCTGGAGGGCGCTGGGCTGTTCCTCGGCGGTACCGCCTGCGTAGGAGAAGGCGGCCGTCGAGCTCGTGTTGGCGGCGCCGCCCCACTTCTGCTCGGGGGCGCCCGGCTGGCCGTCGCCATTCTGGCCTTCGGTCTCCACCTCCACAACGAAGATGTAGCGCCCGAACTCCTCCCAGATGGCGTTCATCAGGCCGGTGAACATCTCGAAGCCCTCGTTCTTGTAAGCCACGAGCGGATCGATCTGGGCGAACCCGCGCAGGTGGATGCCCTCGCGCAGGTAGTCCATGTCGTGCAGGTGCTCGCGCCAGCGCTCGTCGATGATCTGGAGCAGCATGAAGCGCTCGAGCGCGCGCATGAGCTCCTCGCCGAGCTCCTCCTCGCGGTCGGCGTAGGCGTCGACGATGTCCTCGCGCAGCTCGCGGATCGAGCGACTGGCGGTCGACGTTCTTGGCGTCCAGCTCGCCGAAGTCGATGCCCACCGGGTACATCTGCTCGAGCTGGGTGTAGAGGCCGTCGAGGTCCCAGTTCTCGGCGAACTCGTCGACCATGTACTCGCTGGCCATCCGCTCGACCACCTCGGCGAGCTGCTCGTTCGCGGTCTCGGACATGTCCCCGCCCTCGAGGATCTTGTCGCGGTACTCGTAGATGATCTCGCGCTGCTGGTTCATCACGTCGTCGTACTCGAGCACGCGCTTTCTGATCAGGAAGTTCTGCTCCTCGACCTTCTTCTGGGCGCCCTCGATCTGCTTGGAGAGCATCCCGGCCTCGATCGGCTCCTCGTCGCCCTCCTCGGATGGTGGTGCCGAGGCGGTCGAGGATCTTGTAGATCCGGTCGCCGGCGAACAGGCGCACGAGGTCGTCCTCGGCAGAGAGGTAGAAGCGGCTCTCGCCCGGGTCGCCCTGGCGGCCTGAGCGGCCGCGCAGCTGGTTGTCGATCCGGCGCGACTCGTGGCGCTCGGTGCCGAGGATGAAGAGGCCGCCGGCCTCCACCACCACGTTGCGGTCGCTCTCGACCTGCTCCTCGAACCCCGGAAGCTTGGCGTCCCAGCCCTTGTCGTACTCGTCGGTGCCGGGTTCGAGCTTGTCGGCCCGCGAGGGCGAGGTCGGTGAGGTGCTCGGCGTTGCCGCCGAGCTTGATGTCCACTCCGCGGCCCGCCATGTTGGTGGCGATGGTGACCGAGCCAGGGCGGCCCGCCTCGGCGATGGTCTCGCCCTCTCGCTCGGCGTGCTCGGGCTTGGCGTTGAGCACGGTGTGCTTGATGCCCTTTGCTTCGAGCTTGCTCGAGAGCACCTCGGAGACCTCCACCGAGATCGTTCCGACCAGCACGGGCTGGCCCTTCGAGGTGCGCTCCTCGATCTCCTTGACCACGGCGGCCCACTTGCCGTCCTTGGTCTTGTAGATCTGGTCGTTCTTGTCCTCCCGCGCCATCGGCATGTTGGTGGGGATCTCGACCACCTGCAGCTTGTAGATCTTCATGAACTCGGTGGCCTCGGTGAGCGCCGTGCCGGTCATGCCCGCGAGCTTGTCGTAGCGGCGGAAGTAGTTCTGGTAGGTGATCGTGGCGACGGTCTGGTTCTCCTCCTGGATCGCCACGTCCTCCTTCGCCTCCACGGCCTGGTGCAGTCCCTCTGACCAGCGCCGGCCCTCGAGGATGCGGCCGGTGAACTCGTCGATGATCTTCACCTCGCCGTCGATCACCTCGTAGTCGACGCCGCGCTTGTAGAGCGACTCGGCCTTGAGCGCCTGCTGGAGGTGGTTCACGAGGTTGCCGTGCTCGGCCTTGTACATGTTGTCGATGCCGAGGAACTTCTCCGCCTTCTCGACGCCGCGCTCGGTGACCGCCACGGTCTTGTGCTTCTCGTCGGGCTCGAAGTCGAAGTCCGCCACGTATTCCTTGGACTTCGCCTCGAGGCCCTCGGGCTTCTTGCCCGGCTCCATCCGCGGCGCCAGCTTGGCGAACTTGTAGTAGAGGTCGGCGGCCTGCTCAGGGGCGCCGGAGATGATCAGCGGGGTGCGCGCCTCGTCGATGAGGATGTTGTCGACCTCGTCGACGATCGCGAAGTTGTGGCCGCGCTGCTGTGACTTCTCGGCGATGTCTGTGGCGAGGTTGTCGCGCAGGTAGTCGAAGCCGAGCTCGGAGTTGGTCGCGTAGGTGACGTCGGCCGCGTAGGCGGCGCGCTTCTCGTCCCAGTCGCGGTCGTCGGACTGGAGGATGCCGACCGAGATTCCCAGCAGGTCGTAGATCGGCTTCATCCAGAGCGCGTCTCGGCGGGCGAGGTAGTCGTTCACCGTGACCAGGTGCACGCCCGCGCCGGCGAGCGCGTTCAGGGCGATCGGCAGCGTGGCGGTGAGGGTCTTGCCCTCGCCGGTCTTCATCTCGGCGATCGAGCCGTCGTGCAGCACCATGCCGCCGATCAGCTGGACGTCGAAGTGCCGCTGGCCCAGCGAGCGCTTGGCGGCCTCGCGCGTGACCGCGAAGCACTCGTACAGCAGGTCGTCGAGCGACTCACCCTCCGCCGCCCGCTCGCGCAGCGCCTCGTATCGAGCGCGCAGCTCCTCGTCGGACTCGAGCTCCAACTCGGGCTCGTAGTCACTGATGCGAGCGACCTTCTTCTCGAACTGCTTGAACTTCTTGCCCTCGCCCATGCGCAGGGCTTTGTCGAACAGCGCCATGGGTCCGAGATTAGCGCGCTACGGCGTGCGCGCTACGCGATGCGCGGCGAGGCCCGATGCGCCTCGCGGCGCTTGCGGCGCTTCTCCCGGTGCCGCTTCACCTGCCGCGAGATGTCCTCCGCGGCGAGGTTGAGCGAGTGCACCATGTCCTCCGAGGCCTCGTGGGCCCTGAGCGTCACGCCCTTGAGGTGGAGGGTGAGCTCCACCACCTGCGAGTCGCGGATCGACGGGTTGCGCTCCTCACTCAGTTCGACCTCCATGTCGGCAAGCTCCGACACCTGCCGGGCGACCTTGGCGAACTTCTTGTCCACCCGCTTCCTCAGCTCGTCGTCGACCGGAACATTGCGCCCCTTCACGCTGATGCGCATGCAGCTCTCCTTGTCGTTGCGAGGTGTCTCCCTGCGATCGATGTTACGGAGTCCCGCCGCTGGTGCCAACCGAACTTCCTAGCGCCCCAGGGTCCGGGCGTAGACGACGGCGCTGACGTGCTCCGCGCCCGCCGCCCGCAGCGCCGCGGCGCACGCGGAGAGGGTGGCGCCGGTGGTGCAGACGTCGTCGACGAGGACGGCGCGCGCCGGCGCCGCCCCGCGGGCCTCGATGCGCGGCCCCGCCAGCCGCTCGGCGCGATCGCGGCCCACCTGGCGCGCCGCCGCCGGGCCGGTCCGCTCGAGGCAGTCGGCGACCTCGAGGCCCGCCCGGCGCCCGAGCGCCGCCGCCAGCCGCTCCGCCTGGTTGTAGCCGCGCTGCCGGCGGCGGCGCGGATGAAGCGGCACGGGCACCAACACGCCATCCAATGCGGGCGCGCCGGCGCAGATGGCAGCCGCCATCGGCTCCGCGAGCCCGACCGCGCCGCGGTACTTCAGCCCCCGCACGAGCGCCCGGCCCGGGCCCTCGTAGGCCACCGGCGCCCAGACCTCGACGCCCTCCACCCTCACCGCCTCCGGCCCGAGCCAGCGCAGCCGGCCGCGGCAGACCACGCACAGCGGCGCCCCAAGCGGGCAGTCCCCGCCGCACTCCCAGCAGAACGGGGGCACCAGGACCGACCAGGCACGGGCGATGAGCGAAGCCACGGTCCGAGCCTGCGGCCTGCCGGGTAACGGCTCAGCACCCGATTGCGACAATCGCGCCGGTGCCCGGTAACGATCCCGATCTCCATTGGCTGCCCGACCCCCTCGTGCTGGCGCCGATCGCGGTGCTGGTGGCGATCTACGTCCGGCGCTTCCGGCGCGCGCGCAAGGAGGAGCACGGGCGCGGCGCGGGACCGGCGCAGGCCGTCGCGTTCGCCGCCGGGATCGCTGCGCTGCTCCTGGCCGTGGCCAGCCCGCTCGACCGCCTCGGCGAGGACCACCTCTTCTCCGCGCACATGCTCCAGCACGTGCTGCTGGGCGACATCGCGCCCGCGCTGCTGCTGCTCTCGCTCTCCCGGGTGATCCTGCGGCCGGTCACCAGACGGCTGATGGGCGTCGAGCGCGCGCTCGGCCCCTTCGCCTCGCCGTGGACGGGGATCGCGATCTGGCTCGGCCTGATGTACCTCTGGCACGTCCCCGCGCTGTACGAGGCGGCGATCGAGAACCCGATCGTGCACCTGATCGAGCACGTCTCGTTCTTCAGCGCCGGCGTGGCCGTCTGGTGGCCGCTGGTGGAGCCGGTGCCCATGCGGCGGCCGCTGCGGGGGCTGACGACGATCGCCTACATCGGCACGGCCAAGTTCGGCCTGGCCGCCCTGGGCCTCTACCTCACCTGGTCGGGCACCGTGATCTACGACTACTACGCGGGCCTGCCCCGCATCTGGGGCCTGTCCGCCGTCGACGACCAGAACGCGGGCGGCGCGATCATGATGGTGGAGCAGTCGCTCACATTCGTGATCGCGCTGGTGGTGTTGTTCGCGCGCATGCTCACGCAATCGGAGCGGGACGAGCTGCGCCGGGAGCGGCTAGAGCTCGGGCAATGAGCGGGGCGATCTTGGGACCGTTGGGGCTTTTGCCGCCGTATGGACGGGAAAGGCCCCAATCGTCGCGACGATTAGAGCTCGCCGAGGGGCCGTAGCCGCTCGGTGATCCCGGTGCCGCCGTGGATGGCGCCGATCAGGATCTCGCCCTCGGAGACGTCGGTGCCGGGGAAGACGATCGACTCGCGCAGGGCGGCGCCATCGCCCACCTTGCACCCGTCGCCGATCACGACCGGGCCCATCAGGCGCACGCCCGAGCCAAACTCCACGCCCTCCCCCACCCAGACCGGGTCGTCGCCGATCACCTCGACGCCGTCCGGCGCCTCGCCAGCGGAGACCTCGATCCGCAGCCTGCCCGCCAGGGCGTCGAAGGTGCCCTGACGCAGCTCCTCCAGGGAGCCGACGTCGTTCCAGTAGTCGGTGATCTCGTGGACGTGGAACGGCACGTCGCCCTCGAGCAGCGCGGGGAACACGTCGTTCGCCCAGTCGGCGAAGGGCTCCTCGGGGAAGTAGTCGAAGATCTCCGGCGAGAAGCAGTAGATGCCGCAGTTGCCGAGATCGGACTTGGCGTCCGCCGGGTCGGGCTTCTCCTGGAAGCCCTCGATGCGGCCGTCGGCGTCGTGGATGACCACCCCGTACTCGCGCGTGTCGTCCACCTTCTTCACGGTGAGCGTGGCGATTCCGCCGGCGCTGCGGTGGCGCTCGACCAGGGCGTTGAGGTCGGTGTCGGTGAGGGCGTCGCCGGAGACGATCACCACCGGCTCGTCGCCGAAGAAGTCGGCCACGTTGCGCACGCCGCCAGCGGTGCCCAGCAGCTCCTCCTCGAAGCGGTACTCCAGCCGGTCCCCGAAGTAGTCCCGGATCGTGTCCGGGTAGTAGTGGAGGTTCGCGATCAGCTCGTCGAAGCCCTGGCGCTCGAGCATCCCGACGATGTGGGCCATTACGGGCCTGTCGAGCACCGGCACCATCGGCTTCGGGATCTCGAATGTGATCGGCTTGAGACGGGTGCCGAGACCCGCTGCGAGGACCATGGCCTTCATGGCGCGGAGACGCTACCAGCAGTGCTCAAGACCGCTCTGAATAAGGCCGATAGCGAAGGGATGAGCACATCCTTCACGGCCGACGCACTAGCCCCCGTGCGGCGGCTGTCCTTCGCCGTGCTCGACGCGGGCGACCACGCGGCCGTTTACCGGGCGCTGGCCGAGGCGTTCTTTTCCGTGCTCGGCGTTGAGCAGGTGCACATCTCGCGGCTGTCCCAGGATCACGTGGTGGGCCGCGGGAACGGCTATACCCATGGGGCCGACGGCGAGCTGGTGGTCGGGCCCGACTACGAACTGCACTTCGATGAGACCTCCGCCGTGCGCCGGGTGGCGGTGAGCGGCGAGCCGGTGAACGAACCGGACGCGCCCAACTCGAAGCTGATGAAGCAGGACATGGTGAAGAAGTTCAACGTGGCCAGCGCCCTGTTCGTGCCGCTCGCCCTCGACGGCCACGTCCGCGCCGTGATCGGGTGCATCTCCGAGACCCAGCGCGAGTTCAACGAGGAAGTGGTGGAGCTCGCGTCGACCCTGGCCAATCAGGCCGCCGCCGCGATCGCGATGCTCGACATGCGCGGCTCGCATGGGCGCGCGCGCCGAGCACCAGACCGCGCTGGCCCGCGCGGCCCGCTCACTGAACGCGCGGCTCGACCTCAAGGCGGTGCTCGAGACCCTCTGTCGCGAGGCCGCCCTTGCCCTGGGCGCCCGACATGGCGGGCGTCTACCTCGGCGACGCCAGGCACGGCGGGCTCGCGGTGGCCGGCCACGGGTATGGACCCCGAGTGGTTCGGCTACGTGATCCAGCCCGGGGAGGGCGTTGGCGGCCAGGTGCTGGTGACCGGGCAAGCCGGCGATCTCCAACAGCTACCGCCATGAGGTGCGCAAGCCGCAAGAACCCGGCGCTCGATGGCGTCGAGACCGCCGTCGCGGTGCCGGTGCGCTGGGACGAGGAGCTGAAGGGCGCCCTGTCGGTGGCGTTCTTCTCGATGCGCAGCGTGACCGACGAGGACATCGCCTTCCTGCAGGCGCTGTCGGACCTCGCCGGCGTGGCGTGCACCAACGCGCAGGCGTTCGAGCAAGCGCAGACGGCCGCTCGGACCGACTCGCTCACCGGCCTGCTCAACCACGGCGCGGTCCACGGGCAGGTCCGCGACGAGATCGCGCGGGCGAGGCGCACCGGCGAGCCGCTCTGCTGCCTGCTTGCCGACCTCGACAACTTCAAGCCGATCAACGACCAGCACGGCCACCTGGCGGGCGACCGGATCCTCAAGGAGGTTGCGGCCCAGCTCGACGAGGAGTTCCGCGCCTACGACGGCATCGGGCGCTTCGGCGGCGACGAGTTCGTGGTGGTGCTCCCCGGCATGACGGAGGACGAGGCGGATCTCGCCGCCGAGCGGTTCCAGGCGGCCGTGGCCGCGGTGCTCCCCGCCGCCCAGTCGGGCCTGGCGCTCACGGCATCCGTGGGCATCGCCCGGTGGCAGGAGCCGCTCACCGCGCCCGAGCTGCATCGACCGCGCGGATCGCGCGCTGCTGGTGGCGAAGCGCAGCGGCAAGAACCGCGCGGTGCTGTCGTCGCGCTCCACCGAGGACGAGCTGGCGAGGCTGGAGTCGACGGCTGAGGCGCCGACCCGGGTGCTCGCGGACCTGTGGGACATGATCAGCCAGTGCGAGCGCCCGACGGAGGTGCTCGATCGCCTCCCGCCGTTCATCCGCGACGCGCTCGACCTGGGCGACGCCTTCGTGATCCGGGCGGACGAGTACCCCGCGGCCCGCGAGCTGTGCCACGAGCATGGAGGGCGCTCCCGTCGTCCCGCCCCAGCCTGGTGGCGCTGCGCAAGGCGCTGGGCGCGTCGGACCTCCCGGTCGAGGGCGGCGGGGCTCATGGGCCGCCGTTCCGCTCGCCCGCGACGAGCACGTACACGGTCTGCTGCTGCTGCGGTCCGCAGCCCCGCTGTTCCCGCTGCACGACCCTGCGCCATGGCCGAGCTGCTGGCCGGCCAGGCGGTGACCGCGCTGCTGGGCCAGATGGGCGGCGCGTCGCGCTCGGCGGTCGGAGCCCTGGCCGCGGCGATCGACGCCCGCGACAACTACACCCACTCCCACTCCGAGCAGGTGGTGGAGCTGGCCACCGCGGTGGCGCTGCGGCTGGGCCTGAGCCGGCCGACGTGGAGCCGCGTTCGCGACGGCGCGATGCTGCACGACGTGGGCAAGGTCGCGATCCCCAACGAGATCCTCTTCAAGCCCGGCCCGCTCGACGCCGGACGAGTGGGCGATCATGCGCGAGCACCCCCTGATCGGCGAGCGCATCCTGCGGCGCACGCCCGAGCTGGCGCCGATCGCGCCGCTGGTGCGCCACGAGCACGAGCGCTGGGACGGCGGCGGGCTACCCCGACGGCCTGGCGGGCGAACGAAATCCCGATCGGCAGCCGCATCATCCTGGCCTGCGACGCCTACAACGCGATGATCACGCAGCGCCCGTACCGCGAGCCGATGTCCGTGGCAGGAGGCGACCGCGGAGCTGGAGGAGAACGCCGGCACCCAGTTCGACCCCGCGGTGGTGGAGGCGCTGCTCGCCGTGCTGGCCGAGCATGGTTCCCGCCGCGTAGGCTGCGGCGCATCGCGACTTCACGATCCAGACCGCTCGCGCGAGGCCGACCTTCCCGAGCTGCTGCCGCTGATGCGCGGCTACTGCGACTTCTACGAGGTGGATCCCCCCGACGACGCGCTGCTGGCGATGTCGCGCGCGCTGATCGCCGACCCCGAGCGCGAGGGGATCCAGCTGATCGCGCGCGACGAGGACGGCCGCGCGATCGGGTTCGCCACGATCTTCTGGACCTGGTCGACGCTCAGCGCCTCGCGGATCGGGGTGATGAACGACCTGTTCGTGTCCGGCGGACGCCCGCGGCGGCGGCGCTGGCCGAGGCCCTGATCGCCGAGTGCGTGGAGCGCTGCCGGAGCGCGGGGGGCCACGTCGCTGGGCTGGCAGACCGCGAAGGACAACCACCGCGCCCAGGCGCGTCTACGAGCGGGTCGGGCGGCAAGCGCGAGGAGTGGCTGGACTACTCGATCGAGGTGGGCGGTAGCCCGACCACGTCGCGCAGGTAGTCCGCCTGCTCGCGCGGTGAGCGCGTCGATCTCAACCCCAGCGACTCCAGCTTCAGCCGCGCCACCTCGTCGTCGATCTCCCGCGGCACGGGCAGCACGCCGGCGCTCCAGCTCGGCGCCGTCCGCGCGAGGTGCTCGACCGCGAGCGCCTGGTTGGCGAAGCTCATGTCCATCACCGCCGGCGGGTGGCCCTGGCCGGCGGCGAGGTTCACCACGCGACCGCCCACCAGCAGGTTCAGCCGGCGGTCGCCGAGGTCGTACTCCTCGACGAGCGGCAGCACCTCGCGCACGTCCTTGGCCGCGGCGCGCAGCGTCGTCGAGGTCGATCTCGATGTCGAAGTGGCCGGCGTTGGCCAGCACCGCGCCGTCCTTCATCCGCTCGAAGTGCTCGCGCCGCAGCACGCCGCGCGAGCCGGTGACCGTGACGAACAGGTCGCCGCGCGCGGCGGCCTCCAGCGCGGGCATCACCTCGTAGCCCTCCATCCGGGCCTCCAGCGCGCGCATCGGGTCGACCTCGCACACGATCACGGCCGCGCCGGCGCCGCGTGCGCGCTCGGCGATCCCCTTGCCGGTGTAGCCGTAGCCGAACAGCACGAGCGTGTGGCCGGCCAGCAGCAGGTTGGTGGCGCGCACGATGCCGTCGAGCGCGGACTGGCCCGGTGCCGTAGCGGTCGTTGAACATGCGCTCGGTGCGCGACTCGTTCACCGCGAGCACCGGGACAGCGCAGGCCGCCCTCGTCCTCGAGGTGGCGCAGGCGCAGAAGGCCGGCGGTGGTCTCCTCGGTTCCGCCGATCAGGCATCGGCCGCACCGCCCGCGTGCAGGATGGTGAGCAGGTCGGCGCCGTCGTCGATCGGTGATCTGCGGCTTGCCCTTCGCCAGCGCGCCGACGTGCGTGGCGTAGGTGTCGGCGTCCTCGCCCCGCGAGGCCCGCACCTCCATCTCCTCGGCCAGCGCGGCCGCGACGTCGTCCTGCGTGGAGAGCGGATTGGCCGCGCACAGCGCCACCTCGGCCCCGCCGTCGGCGAGGCCGCGCATGAGGTTGGCCCGTCTCCGCGGTCACATGCAGGCAGGCGGCCAGGCGAATCCCGTCGAGCGGCCGCTCGGACGCGAACCGCTCAGCGATCCGGCGCGAGCACGGGCATCTGCCCTGCGCCCACGCGAATACGGGCCTCGCCGGCTGTCGGCGAGGCCCGGATCCGCGATGGTCGACGTCGCGCCTCTAGTAGCGGTAGTGATCCGGCTTGTACGGCCCGTCGACGGTCACGCCGATGTACGCGGCCTGATCGGGCCGCAGCTCGGTGAGCCTGGCGCCGAGCGCACCGAGGTGCAGGCGGGCGACCTTCTCGTCGAGGTGCTTGGGCAGCACGTAGACCTGCTTCTCGTACTCGTCGTTCTTGGTCCACAGCTCGATCTGGGCGATCGTCTGGTTGGTGAACGAGTTCGACATCACGAACGACGGGTGGCCGGTCGCGTTGCCGAGGTTCAGCAGCCTGCCCTCGGACAGCAGGATGATCGAGTGGCCGTCGGAGAACTTCCACTCGTCGACCTGCGGCTTGATGTTGATCCGCTCTGCGATCTCGCCCAGGCCGGCGACGTCGATCTCGTTGTCGAAGTGGCCGATGTTGCCGACGATCGCGTTGTGCTTCATCCGCGACATCTGCTCGGCGCTGATGATGTCCTTGTTGCCGGTGGTCGTGATGAACACGTCGCCCTCGGCGAGCACGTCCTCGAGCGTCTTGACGCTGTAGCCCTCCATGCACGCCTGCAGCGCGCAGATCGGGTCGATCTCGGTGACGGTCACGCGGGCACCCTGGGCCTTCAGCGAGGCGGCGGAGCCCTTGCCCACGTCGCCGTAGCCGCAGACCACGGCGTGCTTGCCGGCGAGCATCACGTCGGTCGCGCGGAAGATGCCGTCCACCAGCGAGTGGCGGCAGCCGTAGAGGTTGTCGAACTTCGACTTGGTGACCGAGTCGTTCACGTTGATCGCCGGGAACAGCAGCTCGCCGTCCTTCGCGAGCTCGTACAGGCGATGCACGCCCGTGGTGGTCTCCTCGGTGACGCCCTTGATGGCCTGGCCGACCTTGGTGTAGCGCTCCGAGTCCTCGGCGAGCGAGCGCTCGAGCAGGCCCAGGAACACCTGGAACTCCTCGGACTCGGCGTCGGCGGGGTTGGGCACGGCGCCGGCCTTCTCGAACTCGGTGCCCTTGTGGATGAGCATCGTGGCGTCGCCGCCGTCGTCGAGGATCATGTTGGCGGGCTCACCGGGCCAGTTCACGACCTGCTCGGTGCACCACCAGTACTCCTCGAGCGTCTCGCCCTTCCAGGCGAAGACGGGCACGCCCTGGGGGTCCTCGGGGGTGCCCTCCGGGCCCGACCGCGACGGCTGCCGCGGCGTGGTCCTGGGTGGAGAAGATGTTGCACGAGCACCAGCGCACCTCGGCGCCGAGCGACGGTGAGCGTCTCGATCAGCACGGCGGTCTGGACGGTCATGTGCAGCGAGCCGATGATGCGCGCGCCCTTCAGCGGCTGGGCGTCGGCGTACTCGGCGCGGGTCTGCATCAACCCGGGCATCTCGTGCTGGGCCAGCTCGATCTCCTTGCGGCCGAAGGCGGCAAGCGAGAGGTCGGCGACCTTGAAGTCCTGCGTGGTGGTTGCGGTGCTCATTCGTCTCCTCTGGTTCAGGTGGTGGTCAGCTCGGCGGCCTCGGCGAGCAGGCGCTGGTGCTTCTCCTGCTCGAACCGAAGCCAGTCGGACACGGGCACGTCCTCGGGCTTGGACGGGCTGGACTCGAGCCACGCCTCAACCGCGCCGCTGAGAGCGGTGTCGCGGTTCAGGCGAAGCGCGAAGCCGGCGTCGCCCAGGCTCATGTCGTGCTCGGCGAGCAGCTCGCGCAGCGTCCTCAGACGCTGCAGCTCGCCGGGCCCGTACAGGCGGTAGCCCGACTCCGAGCGCCGGGGCTCAATCAGCCCCTCGCGCTCTATGTAGCGAAGCATTCGCGGTGACCAGCCCGTGGTCTCCGCCGCCTCGTTGATCGTCAGGCCGTCCATACGCGGCCAACCTTACCACGGTTGTGTCAAGGTTTGCGCTCGTATGTGAGCAGCACCACGCCGCCGCTGGTGGTCCTCGAATCGGCGAGGTGGAGCCTTCTCGGCCCACCCTGGTCCTTGAACAGGCGCGGGCCGCTGCCCTCCAGCGCGGGGTAGACCTCGAGATGCATCTCGTCGAGCACGATCCGCCTGCAGCAGCGCTTCGACGAGCGTGGGGCTCCCGTGTACGCCGAGGGGCCCACCGGGCTGCTGCTTCAGCTCGTTCACCGCGTCGGCGAGGTCGCCCTTGATCAGCGTCGCGTCGTCGTGGTCCGGCCACGGGGCGGCGTCGAGCGATCGCGAGACCACGTACTTGGGCACGTTGTTGATGTGGCTGGCGAACGGCTCACTGTCCGAAGTGGGCCAGTGGTCCGCCCACTCCTCGTAGGTCACGCGACCGAGCAGCATCGCGTCCTCCTCGGCGACTCGGCCGAAGAAGTCGTCCAGGACCTCCGGGGTGTCACGCAGCTCGACGATGTGCTCCATGGCGGCATCGACGACGGCGACGCCATCCAGCGTCATGAAGGTGTGGGAGACGACCTTCCTCATGGCATGTCCTCAAATTCGGGGTTACTGGTGCATCGAACGGCGATCGCCAGGATCGACATCGTCAGAGGCGCGACTTGAAACCCTCGATCGCCTGCACCGGCGTCGCCTCCACCCCGGCCAGCTCCGCCAGGCGCACGCTCACGAGGTCGCCGAGCATCACCAGCGAGAGCACGCGCGCCACCGGCGTGTCGCCGCGCGCGGCCACACGGGCCACGGGGGCGCCCAGGCCCGCGAGCACGTCCGCGTACACCTCGGTGCGGCGCTTGATCCGCGTCGTGGGCGTCCGGGTCCTCCAGGAACACCGCCGCCAGCGAGCCCAGCTCGCGGCCGTGCTCCCAGCCCTCGATCTCGTTGTGGTTGGCCTCGGGAAGCTCGCTCGCGAAGGCCGCCACCTTGGCGTTCTCGTTGATCTGGGTCTTCCAGCGGCGAGCGGCCGGCGCGGTGAGCCCCGCCCCATGCACCACCGGGATCGTGTTGAGCAGCGCGCCCGCGACACCGGACGGGCTCGGGATCGTCGGCCAGCGCCGGACAGCACCTCCTCACTGCCCTCGAGCTCATCCTTGAGCGAGGGCCCGGCCCCGCAGAGCGCCGCGCACTCCAGCGCGGCGACGGTCATGTAGACGACGGCCGCGCGCGGCTGCATGCCCGACGGCACGCCGATCACGGGCACCTCCGCCTCACGAGCCCGCTCGGCAAGCGCCCCACCGGTGGTGAGCACGACGCGCTGGGCGCCGGCCGCGCCCACGGCGTCGAAGCACGCCAGCGTCTCCTCGGTGGAGCCCGAGTAGGACGCGCACAGCACCAGCGTGTCGGAGGCGAGCGAGGGCCCCGGCGTGTACCCGCGCGCCACGCGCAGCGGCGCGGTGGCGCGGTCGCCGATCGCCGCAGCCGCGAGGTCGCCGCCGATCGCCGAGCCGCCCATGCCGCACACCAGCAGGCCGCCGGAGCGCTCGGTAGCGGGGATCGACGCGGCCTCGACGCGCCACAGCGCGTCGCCGATCTGCGCGGGCTGGGCGAGCACGTCGGCGAGCATCGGATCGCTCATGCGAGCACCTTGCCCGGTTCCACCCTGGCGCCGGCCTCCACCACCACTCCGTCGCCGATCCTTGCGTCCGAGCCGACGATCGCGCCGGGGTCCACCCGCGCTCCGTTGCCGACGCGCGACTCCGCGCGCCAGCACCGCCTCCCGGATCGTGCAGTCGGAGCCGACGATCACCCGATCGTGAAGCACCGAGCGCTCCACCGCGGAGTCGCTGCCCACCGCGCAGTGGGCGCCGAGCACCGACTGCGGGCCGATGTGCGCCCCGCTGGTGAGACAGCCCTCTCCGATCAGCGAGCCCGTCACGTCGCGTGGCGGCAGCGTGGATCCGATCCGGCCGGCGAGCAGGTCGTAGGTCGCCTCGAGGTAGCGCTCGGGAGTGCCGATGTCGATCCAGTACCCGGACGCCGTCGAAGCCGTAAAGGCCGCCGCCCTCCACCAGCCGGGGAAACACCTCGCGCTCGAACGACACGGCGCGGCCGGGCTCGATCGCCTCGACCACGGAGCGCTCCAGCACGTAGGCGCCCGCGTTGATGCGGTTCGTGGGCGCCGGGCCGTCGGACTTCTCGAGGAACGCCTCCACCCTGCCGTCCTCGGCCGTGGGCACCACGCCGAAGCTGGATGTGTCCTCCACCTCGATCAGCGCCAGCGTGGCGCGTGCGCCCGGTCTCCTCGTGCCGGGCGAGCTGGGCGGTGATGTCCATGTCGTTGAGCACGTCGCCGTTCAGCACGAACAGGCGCTCCTGCAGCAGGCCCTCGTCCAGGGCCAGGCGCACCGGCCCGGCCGTGCCGAGCGGCTCCTCCTCGATCACGTAGCGCAGCCGCATCCCGGCGTGGATGTCGCCCAGCACCTCGCGCACGCCGTCGGACATGAAGCCGCAGGAGAGGATCACCTCGTCCACGCCGTGGGAGGCGACCCAGTCGAGCATGAACGTGAGGAAGGGCCGCCCCGCGAGCGGAATCACCGGCTTGGGCGTGGTGAGGGTGAGCGGCCGCAGCCGCGTCCCCTCGCCGCCGGCGAGGACGAGCGCCTGCATGCGCTACCTGCCGATGCCCTCGTAGGTGAAGCCCGCCTCGCGCAGACCCTCGCGGTCGAGGAAGTTGCGGCCGTCGACCACGATCGGCTGGGCCATCCGGCCCTTCACGTCACCCGCCCAGTCCAGCTCGGCGAACTCGGGCCACTCGGTGACCAGCACGGCGGCGTCGGCGCCGTCGAGGGCCTCCTCGGCCGACTCGCAGATCACGGCGCTGCCGAGCATCTCGCTCGCGCCGACGGCGGCCACCGGGTCGTACACCCGCACGTGCGCGCCCTCGCCCTGCAACCGCGCGGCCAGCACGAGGCTCGTGGCCTCGCGGATGTCGTCGGTGTCCGGCTTGAAGGCCACCCCGAGCAGGGCGATCTCCTTGCCGACCAGCGAGCCGAGGTGCTTCTGCAGCTTGCCCACGGCCCGGCGCTTCTGAAGGTCGTTCACCTCGATCACCGACGTGAGCAGCTGGAACGCGTAGCCCGAGTTGCCCGCGAGCTGCTTGAGCGCGCTCACGTCCTTCGGGAAGCAGCTCCCGCCGAAGCCCAGGCCGGCCTGCAGGAACTTCGGGCCGATGCGGTCGTCGAGGCCCATGCCGCGCGCCACCTCGTTCACGTCCGCGCCCAGCTCCTCGGACACGTTCGCGATCTCGTTGATGAACGAGATCTTGGTGGCCAGGAACGCGTTCGACGCCAGCTTCACCATCTCCGCGCTGGCGACGTCGGTGCGCACGATCGGCCCGCCGAGGGGCTCGTAGAGCGCCGCCACGCGGTCGGCGAACGCCCCGGAGTGCTCGTCGGCGCCGACCACCACGCGGTCGGGGTGCATGAAGTCCTTGATCGCCGAGCCCTCCTTGAGGAACTCGGGGTTCGACACGTAGCCGAGGCCCTCGCGCTTGCGCTGGATCGACCGGCCGGTGCCCACCGGCACGGTGCTCTTCATCACGATCGCGTGCTCGGAGGAGTCGCCCAGCTCGTCGATCACGGCCTCCACGCGCGAGAGGTCGGCGTCGCCCGAGTAGGTGGGCGGCGTGTCCACGCAGCAGAACAGCAGCCGGGTGCGGTCCAGCACCTCGGCCATGTCGGTGGTGAAGGTGAGCCGATCGGCGTTCTTGCTCACCAGCTCGGGCAGGCCGGGCTCGTGCATGGGCACCTCGCCGCGGGAGAGGGACTCGACCTTCTCGGGGAGGATGTCGCGGGCCACCACCTCGTGTCCGAGCTCGGCGAAGCAGGCGGCCGTGCACAGACCGACCCAGCCGACGCCTATCACCCCGATGGGTTCTTTCTCCGTGCCCATGAGCGCCGTGAGGTTAGGGGAGTCGCGTCGAGCGGGCGATGGCGAGCATCTGGCGCTCGGTGAGCGTCTGCAGCAGGGTGTTCGAGACCCAGTAGACGGCCTTGTTCGTCCGCCACGCGACCAGCCGCAGGCGGTCGCCGTCGTAATGCAGCTCGAAGGTCCGCTTGCCCATCTTCTTCTTGTCGAACTTGTCGGCCAGGATCGGCGGGTCCTTCCAGGTGGTGCCCTGGATCCCGTAGTACTCGCCCACGAGCCCGCGCTTGGCCACCATCCGGTAGCTCTTGTGGCGCTCGCCGTTGCGGGTCACGATCTTGTAGTAGCGCGGCGGCCCGGTGAAGAGCGAGTTCTTCACGCGCACCGTCGGGAAGTAGACGGGCAGCTGGCCGCCGGCGCCCTGCTGGATCGCCTGGATCGCCTGGTCGTTGCCCAGGTTGAACGCCTTCTCCAGGCCACCGTCGCCCTGCTCCTTGCGGGCGCGCTTGCGGTTGCGCTTGTCCTTTGGCAGCAGCTCGCCGCGCGGGCCCTGAGTCTCCTCGACGCCCAGGAACTGGCGGGTGAGCTTCTTGACGCCGGCGCTGCTGGCGGTCACGTAGCTCGGCGCGCCCGTGCTGATGTCGCCGCCGGTGATCTGGCCCTCGAAGTGCACCTCGCGGATCGGCTGGTCGACGGAGAAGACCGCGAGCTTGAGCAGGGTCAGGATCTCGCCTCGATCCTTCAGGCCGGCGTCCGAGCTCGTGTACTTGCCGAAGATCCTCAGCAGCTTCGCGCGGTCCTTCACGAGGTTGCCCACGCCCACCTGCTGCTTGGCCGCGCGCAGGAGGTCCTGCTGGCGGATGCCTCGCACGAGGTCGGAGTCCTCGTGGCGGAAGCGCGCGTACTCCAGCGCCTCCTCGCCGCACATCTTCTGGTAGCCGGCGGGCACGTCGATGTACGCGTAGCCGGGGCTGTCGTTGAAGTAGCGGCGGTCGATGTCGGCGTAGATGCAGCCCAACGCGTCGATCGCCTTGCGGAAGCCCTGGAAGTCCACGTTGATCACGTGGTTGATCGAAAGCCCGGTCGTCGCCTTGACCGTCTTGAGCGTGAGCGCGGGACCGCCGAGCTCGTAGGCGGCGTTGATCTTGTCGGTGCCGTGACCTGGGATCTGGACCTTCAGGTCACGCGGCAACGACATCAACGCGGTTGCCTGCTTGTCGGGGTCCAAACGCACGAGGATGATCGTGTCCGAGCGCCCGCCCGTGCCTGCGCCGCCGTCCTTCGCGTTCTTCGGCCGCTTGTCGGAGCCCAGCAGCATGATCGTCTGAGGATCGCCGGGATCGGTGTCGGCGATGTCGGTCTCGACGCCCTTGATGCTCGGCGTGTCGTCGATCGCCTCGACGATGTTGTCGACCTCCCGGAACGCCGCGACCGAGGTCGCGCCGGCGGTTGCGAACAACACCAGGAGGGCGCCGATCAGCCAGCGCTTCCAGAGCGACGGGCGGGGGATGTCCTCGAAGGAGGGATTCACGCGATCTTCAGATCCGGCTTGCCGGCGGCGGCAGGGATCAGGTTGACGAATTCGACCAGCGCCCGGCGATATTCGTCGAGCGACCGGATCGAAACCCATTCGTCAGGCCCGTGGTGACCATCCCCCGTCGGGCCGAACTCAACACCCGGGATGCCGGCGTTGAGGAATGAGATGACGTCGGACGTGCCGTCGCGGCCAACCGCGATGCTCGACTCCACCGGGCTCACCTTCGACACCGCCTCGGCCAGAACCTGCACGTAGGGCTCGTCGCGCGAGACCACGATCGGATCGCGGTGGAAGACCTTGGTGACCTCGGTGTCGCGCTGCTCCGCCACCGCGGCGATGATCTCGTCCGGGTCCTGGCCCGGCAGGTAGCGAATGTCGAGGTCGATGGTGCACGAGTCCGGCACGCGGTTCACCGCGTCGCCCCCGACGATCTTGCCCAGGCTGATCGAGGGCCGGTCGAACAGGTCGGAGGACTCGCGCGCGAACGGCAGCGACTCGATGCTGCGGAAGGCGTCGACCGCCTTCACCACCGCGTTGTCGCCCAGCCACGGCGTGGAGCCGTGCGCCGAGCGCCCGGACACGAGCAGGCGCAGCACCAGCACGCCCTTCGCCTGGACGCCGATGTGCAGGTCGGTGGGCTCGCCGGTGATGGCGAAGTCGCCGATGTAGCCCTTCTCGACCAGGAAGTCCGAGGCGCGCTGCTCCTGCTCGTCGGACTCCTCGTCGCAGACGACCACGAAGTGCACCTTCACCGCCTCCTGGGAGGCGAGGTCGCGAACCGCGCACATCATCGACGCGAGGCCGCCCTTCATGTCGTAGGCGCCGCGGCCGATCAGCTTGTCGCCGTCCACCCGCGGCTCGTACTGCGTGGGGTTCGCGGGCACGACGTCGAGGTGGCCGTGCAGCACGACGGTGGGTCCGGAGGCGGCGCCAACCGTCGCGGCCAGAACCGGCCGGCCGTTGTGCGTCTCGCCCTTCACCCCGACGTCGCGGGCCTCCAGCCATCCGTAGACGAAGGCGGCCGCGGCCTGCATGCCCTCGAGGGTGGAGGTGTCGTAGGTGATCAGGCGCTCGGTGAGAGCGCGCTCATCCACTCGGGGCAGGATAGACACAGAAGAGCCGGGCAGAGGCAGAAGCCCCGATCACCTCCTGCGGCCGCGTGCGGCGGTCGCGCCGCCCGATCAGCGTGCGGTCGACGAAGCGGTTCGTGACCACGAAGGGGTCGGGGCGCCGCACCCAGGCGATCGTCTCGGCCACCGAGCCGATCCTCGCGCGCGGGTCCAGGCGCACCCTGAAGCGCCTGCGCGCCGGCGTGCCGCGCAGGCGCCGCACCGTGAACCGCACCTGGCGACCGTCCGGCAGCTGGACGTCAACGGGCACGTTGCGCGCGCCGCCACCGGAGTTGAGCCCGACGAGGACATCGATGGCCACGCGCCTCCCCGGTCGCGCCGTCTCGAACCCGTCGTCCACCTGCACGCCGATATCCACGCGACCGGCCGGCTTTCGCTGGCGCTTCACCGCGCGACGGCTCACCGGCCTCAGCGCGGCACGGTCGATCGACAGCACGTCGATGCCGCGCTCGTGGTCGATCGCGTACACCACCGACGCGTCCCCCGGAGCAAACAGCGCCGCCCAGAACATCGACCGCCGCGGCACGTGGAACCCCACCTGGCGAATCCGGCGCGGGTCGCGCACGTCGAGCAGGCGCAGCCCTGCCTCGTAGAAGCCGGCTGCCACGAGCCCGTCGCGGTGGTCGAAGTAGTGGGCCGAGCAGGCCAGGCGCAGCCGGTCGTCGCGCTCCACCGCGAACCGGTCCAACGGGCGCGCGGTGCGCCCGGCGATGCGCCACGTCTGGAACGAGCCCGCTCGCCTGCAGCCGTCGCCGAAGTCCTCCTCGGTGACCAGCAGCGTGTCGTCGGACACGCGCAGCGAGTTGTGGTGGATGAAGTCGTTGTAGGGCCCGAGCGCGCCGCTGCGGTTCGTGCGCGTGACCAGGCGCGGCTTCGCGGGGTTGGTGGTGTCGTAGGCGGCGGTGCCGTTGCCCCCGGCCACCCAGGCCAGCCCGCGGGAGTCCACCTGCACGTCGTGGCTCGACAGGCCCGTCGCGGCGGCGGCGCGCACGCGACCCGCGAAGCGCGGGTTGGCCGGGTCGCGCAGATCCACAACCTCGATGCCGTCGGGCGAGCCGGCCAGCCACGCGTAGCGGCAGCCCTGGATGCAGGAGGCCGTGTGGCCGATGCCCCCGCGCCCGCGGCGGCGGGCGCGCCCCGGGCTCTCGCTGAGCAACCCTGGAGCCCAGGTGGAATAGGTGGACAGCAGGCGCGGCCTGCGCGGATCGCGAACGTCGATCACCTGGAGGACGCCGCGACCGCCGTAGGGATCGTCTGACAGGAGCAGGATGCCGTTGCCCACGTCCACGTCCTCGTTCTGCACGTTGGGCAGGTCGAGCCGGCCGATGCGGACCGGCGCGCGGGCGTTCGAGATGTCGTAGATCGAGATGCCCGAGGTGCCCGAGGTGTAGAGGAGGTTGCCCTGGGCCCGGGCCGAGACGATGCCCGGCTCGGGGATGGTTGTGGTGGTGGTGATCCCTGCGGACGCTTGTGCAGCCGCCGGCGTTGCCAGGAGGGCTAGTAAGGGGAGGATCAGGAGCCGCTTCATCAATCTTTTGGCGCCTGAACGGGGCTATGACCCCGTTGATTCGCCACTCGATCGCTCGAACGTCTCGATCACGCGCCGGATGCCCGCTTGGAGGCGCTCCAGGTCGTCCACCGCCACCCGCTCGTCCACCGCGTGCGCCAGCTCCAGACCGGGCGTTCCGACCATCACGCACGGTATGCCGCGCTCGCAGAAGAGGCGCATGTCCGCACCGTAGGGCACCCCGATCGGCTGTGCTCCGGGGAAGGCGGCGAGCACCAGCTGGGTGAAGGGATGATCCGCGGCGGTCTCGCCCGGGGCGAAGCGCGCGCCGTCGAAGCGCAGGTCCACCGGCAGGTCCGACAGGGCGGCCCGCAGTGCCGCCGCGGCATCCTCCAGCGACTCGCCGACCCTCACCCCTAACCGCCCCTCGAACCGAGCCCGGTCCGGTACCGAGCTCGACCACTCACCGGCATTCAGCCGACCCACCGAGATCGGGTACGGCAGGTCCAGCTCCGCCAGCAGGGGGTTCGCCACGTCGGCGTTCACCTCCCGCTCGTGCTCCGCGAGCGCTCGATGGACCTCGATGTACGCATCGATCGCCGACACGCCCTCGAGCCGCAGCGCGGCGTGGGCGCCGCGCCCGTGCACCTCGCCGCTGAAGGTGAGCGCGCCGGCCTGTGCGCAGACCACGTCGAAGCCCGTCGGTTCGGTGATCAGGCAGGCGTCGAAGCGATCGTCCGCCTCCAACGCGGCGAAGGTGCCCAGCCCGCCGTCCTCCTCACTGCCCACCGCCTGGAGCACGATCTCGCAACCGGGCTCCTCGACCGAGGCCAGGGCGTGCAGCGCCGCCACCACCGCGCCCTTCATGTCCACCGACCCACGGCCGTGGAGGTACCCGTCCTCCATGGCCCCCGACCACGGGCCCAGCCGCCACTCCTCGCCCCCCGGCGCCACCACGTCGAGATGGCCGTTCAGGCACAGCCGCGGCGCGCCCAGCGGCCCCGGCCGCGTAACCGTCACGCCGACGAGCTCGTCCCGGGACGCCTCCTCACCTGGGTATGACGGGTGCGCGCGGAGCGCGTCGAGGTCGTGCACCGAGACCTCCGCTCGGAGGCCGAGCCCGTCCGCGATCTCCACCAGCCTCTCCATCACAGCCCGCTCGTCCCCCGTCACCGATGGGATCTGGACGAGTGAGGCTGCGTCCCTGATCAAGTGGGCTTCGTGGCCCCGTAGCGCTTCCAGTGGCGCTCGGGGATGTCCTCACGGCGCTTGTACCAGTACCAAGTGCAGGGATCGGTGGAGTAGTCCTCGGGCGGGTCGGATGGATAGACCGGATAGCCCGACCACTGGATCGGCATCGACTCGTTCATGAACGAGCAGTGGGTGCAGTAGAGCGGGAAGTCCTTGCGGCCGTAGGACCAGTCGTGCGCCTCGTTCGTGGTCCCGTAGCCGTTCTTCTCGTACAGGCCCTTGCGCACCAGCCGCTGCCCGGACCCGCACGGGTTCATCGTGAAGGTGATCTTCTCGTCGTCCTCGGTGATCGTGAACGAGCCGGGATGGTCGCCCACACCGGAGCCGGAGTGCGCGCGCCAGGTCGCGGCCAGCAGGTCCACGATCTGACGCCGATCGAGCGCCTCGATGGCCGAGTGGTGGCGCTTCCAGCCCTGCTCGCAGTTCACCTCCCACGCCTCGGCGACGCCCTCGTCACCCAGCTTGTCCTGCACGAACGTGATCAGGCCGAGGATCGACTCGGCCATCAGGTCATGGAGCATCAGCCACTCGTGCTTCATCTCGCCGCAGAGGCGCTTGGCGGTCTCGAGGTCGCCGGCCTCGATCGCCTCGATTGCACGATCCATCGTGGGCCGCGACATCTCGGCCAGCTCGTCGGCGTCGAACCAGCGGTCCGTCACCGCACGTCTCCTCGCACACGGGTGACGAGCCCGGCCCTGGGGCCGCGCGGCTGCCGGCGGCGGTCGGACTCGCCGCGTTCGGCGGGGACCTCGGCCGCCGCCTTGTTCACCTCCCGGGGGAACTCCTTGCGGAAGACCTCGGCGCTGAAGCGCTGGGCGTTCGCGAGGCACTCCTGGGGGTCGATGGCGGCGGTGTCGAACTCGCGAACGGCAGTGGCGAGCTCGGCCGGGCCGCCCTCCCACAGGTGGCCGGTGCGGCCATCCACGATCGTCTCGAGCACGCCCCCGCCGCGGCGGGCGATCACGGGACGGCCCGCGGCCTGGGCCTCGACCGCGGCGATGCCGAACTCCTCGGTGGCGGTGACCACGAACGCGCGGCAGCTGGCCATGAGCCGCGCGGTGGTCACATCGTCGACCCTGCCCACGAAGCTCACGTTCGGCGTCGCGAGCTTGCGCAGCCGGCGCAGCGCCGGGCCGTCGCCCACCACGACGAGGGGCCGACCGAGCTCGGCGAACGCCTCGATCGCCACGTCTATCTGCTTGTGGGAGATCAGCTCGGAGACAACGAGGTAGTGGTCGCCCGTCTCCGCCGTGGGCTGAAAGCGCGAGATGTCCACCGGCGGGTAAACCACGCTCGAGGAGCGCCCGAAGAAGGTCTCGATCCGAGCCTGGGTCAACTGCGAGATGGCGATGTAGCGATCCACGCGCTGCGCGGCCACCCAGTCCCACTCACGCCAGCGGCGAAACAGCGCGCGAGCCACGGCCCGGGTGACCGGGTCGCCGCGGCCGGCGAGCGTGCTGTGCCGCTCGTTCCACGCGTAACGGAACGGGTTGTAGCAATAGGAGACGTGCACGGCGCCCGGGTCGCAGATGACCGCGTGAGCCCATGCGCTCGAACTGGACACGACGAGGTCGTACCCCGTCAGGTCGAGGCTCTCGATGGCCGCGGGGTACAGCGGCAGCAGTGCCCTGAAGGTGCGGCGCGTGGGATGGATCCTCTGCAGGAACGACGTCTGCACCCGCCTGTGGGCGAGACGTCCCTCCATGCCGCGCTCGTCGTAGACCGGGGTGAAGATGTCGGCCTCGGGCCACAGGTCGCACATCTCGAGGAACACACGATCGGCTCCTCGCAACCCGAGAAGGAAGTCATGGACCAGAGCCGTGCGCTGGCCTCCTTCAGCGCTTCCTTGCATCACCACTGGGAGCGAGTTTAAGTCGCCTTCCGGCGGCTTGCCAGAAATCCATGGAGCTGGGCGCGTTCGCGCCGGTCGTCTCGGCGGAGCAGACGGCGGGCCAAGGCGCGCGTGGCGAACGTGGTCCCTTGCGCCAGATCGTCGAGGGCCGCGGCTCGCTTCCCGAGCCGCGCGGTCACCACCTCACGGCGTCGGCGGGCGAGCACCTCGTGCGGCTCGCCGCCGTACGCGGGGGTGGTCGAATGGCCGCCGGTGTGCACCATCGCGATCTCCGGATGCAGCTCGGTGGGCGCGCCCGCGGCGGCCGCACGCAGGCACAGGTCCATGTCCTCGTAGAAGAGGAACTGCTCGGCGTCGAAGGGGCCGAGCGATCGCAGGAGCTCCGTGCGCGCGGCGAGGCAGGCGGCCACCGCCCATCCCACACGCCGCGGCCGCTCCGAGCGCCACGGGTCGGCCGCGAGGCGCAGCGGGCGAGGCAGCGCACGCGGGTGCACGAGCGCGGGCAGCAGGGCCCGCATTCGCCCGGGAAGCGGGTGGGCGGTGCGCTGCACGCTGCGGTCGGAGTTCAGAAGCCGCGGCGCCGCCAGCACGGGCCACGCCGCCGCGATCTCCGCCAGGCGCGCCAGGCCGTCATCGAGCAGCTCGACATCGGGATTCAGGAGCACCGTGACGCCCGTGGTCGCCCGCTCGACGCCGGCGTTGCACGCCGCCCCGAAGCCCGGGTTCTCGCCCAGCGCCACCACCTCCGCGCGTCCCTCGGCCACGTCCAGCGTGGCGTCCGCCGATCCGGTGTCGACCACGATCAGCTGCGGCAGCGGATCCAGGTTCCGCTCGGCCGAGTCGAGCAAGACCGCCAGCTCACCGGCCGACTCGTGCGTGACCACCACGGCGCTGAAGGGCGGCTCAGGCATCGGCGGCCTCCACGAGCGCGGCGTGCAGCGCGTCGGCGGCTCGGTCCCAGCTCAGGGCGTCCAGTCGAGCCGGAGCCGCGGCAAGCAGGCGTGCGCGCAGCTCCTCGTCCGCGTCGATCTCCAGCAGCGCGCCGGCCAACGCCTCCGGGTCGCCGGGCGCCACCACGAGCGCCGCGTCGCCGAGCGTCTCGCGCAGCGAAGGCAGGTCGCTCACCACCACCGGCGTGCCCGCGGCGAGCGACTCGAGCGGGGTGAAGCCGAAGCCCTCGAGCAGCGACGGCAGCACCGTTGCGCGCGCGCCCGCATAGAGGGCGGCCAGCTCGTCGTCGGACACGCGGCCGCAGGGCACCACACCGGGTCCGCGCAGCTCCTCGCGCAGCGGGCCGTCGCCGGCGATCACGAGCTCGGCCGTGAGCCCGCGCTCACGTGCGGCGGCAAACGCCTTGGTGAGCACGTCGAGGCCCTTGCGCGGCTCGAGCGCGCCGACGTAGAGGAGGTAGGAGGGCGGCAGCCCCTGGGGTGGGCGGGTCCCGGCCGGCGGTGCCCAGAACCCCGGGCGCACGACGCTCACCCGCTCGGCATCGAGCGCCCAGCGCTCCACCGCCTGGTCGCGGGTCTGCTCGGAATCCGTGATCACGCGCGCCGCACCCCGGGCCAGCCGGGGCTGGCGCGCCGCGCGACTCCAGAGGCGGGCATAGGGGCTGAAGTCCCCGGGACGCAACTCGCTCGAGAGGTCGTGCACCGTGAGCACGTACGGCACGGCCGGTGCGACGGGCGCGGGAGCGGGCAGCCAGGCGGCGTCCGCGCCGATACCCAGCCGGGGGCGGCCGATGAACGCCGCCGCCGCGTTGGCCACGCGTCCCCTGCTGGGCACGACCCCCCAGTCGTCACCGGGATGCCGCTCCACCAGCGCATCGATCATCGCCGACGCATAGCGCGCGATCCCGCGCGCCTGGCGCAGGCCGGGCGCATCCGCAAGCGCGCGTCCGTCGACAGCGACCCTCACCGAGGTTCCCGTCGCCCGGACGGCCGGCCGCGACCTCCGCGACTTGCACGTGAACGCTGCCTGTCTCTGTCGGGTCGCGCCAAGGGCATCACCGTAACCTTCGGCGGCTGTGGCCCCCGACCTCGACGTACGCCTCGACGCACCCCTCCCCCGCTCGGTGACCGTCGGCAGGGGCACCGCCCTGTTCGTGTGCGGCACGGCCTTCTCGCGCAGCGCCCCCGTCGACTCGCTGAGCTTCGTGGTGGACGGCGAGGCCCAGCCGGTGAGCGCACACGGCATGCCGCGGCTGGACCTCTTCCGGACGCTCGGCGGAACCGAGGAGGACCCCCACGACCACAGCTACCGCAGCGGCTTCTGGGGCATGGTGCGGGTCGGCCCGCGCACGAACGGCGAGCTCGACCTCTCGCTCCGCGCGCGCTTGGCGGGCGGCGGTGAGAGCGACGCCGAGCTCGCGGAGCTCGCGGTGAACCGTGTCCCGCCGACGGCTCAGGTGGACGCACCCGCGACCACCGGGCCGCTCGTGGCCATCTGCATGGCCACCCACGAGCCGCCGATGGAGCTGTTCCGGCGCCAGCTCGAGTCGATCCGAGAGCAGACGCACGGCAACTGGGTCTGCCTGGTGAGCGACGACTGCTCGAGCCCCGCGCGGTTCGCGGAGATGGAGGCAGAGCTGGGGGGTGACCCGCGCTTCACGGTCTCGCGCTCGCACAGCCGGCTCGGGTTCTACGCGAACTTCGAGCGCGCCCTCTCGATGGCGCCGCCCGAGGCGGAGTTCGTGGCGATGGCGGATCAGGACGATCGCTGGGACGCCGACAAGCTGGAGACCCTGCTCGGCGCGATCGGCGACGCCCAACTCGCCTACAGCGACGCCCGGCTCGTGACTCCCGAGGGCGAGCTGCTGGCCGACACCTACTGGGCGCTGCGGCGCAACAACCACGCGGACATCTCATCGCTGCTGATGGCCAACTCGGTGACCGGCGCGGCGTCGCTGCTGCGGCGCGACCTGCTCGACTACGCGCTGCCGTTCCCGCCGGCGCAGTTCGCCCACTTCCACGACCATTGGATCGCGCTCACCGCACTCGCCCTGGGCGACATCGAGTTCGTGGATCGGCCGCTGTACGACTACACGCAGCACGACGCGGCCGTGCTGGGCCACGCCGCCGCGAACCGCCGGACCGCGATGGGCGACCGGGTGGCGAAGCTGGGCGAGGATCCGCGTGAGCGGGTACGGCGCTGGCGGATGCACTTCTTCGTGGACAACTGCCGCCTGAGCCAGTACTCGACGGTGCTCGAGCTGCGCTGCGGCGACCGGATGACGCCGCCCAAGCGGCGCGCGCTGCGCCCGTACACCGCGGCGAACGCCTCCCCGGCCGCGCTGGGCCGCTTGGCCGTGCGCGGAGCGCGCGAGCTGACCGGCAAGCCGCAGACGCTGGGGGCCGAGGTCGGGGTCTTCTTCGCCTTCCTCTGGCGCCGGCTGGTGGCGCTCTCGGCCGGGCGGAGCCTCCGCCCGCGCCGGCGGCTGCGCCTGGACGCCGTACCGCCGCCGAACCTGGCACCGCGGCCGGGGCGCCGCGGGCCCGAGGGTCCAGGCCCGCGTGCCGTGGCCGAGAAGATCGCCCCACTCGAGCTGCTGGTGTCCGAGGACGCGCCGGCGCGCGTGAACCTGCTGATTCCCTCGATCGACCTGACCCACTTCTTCGGCGGCTATATCGCCAAGTTCAACCTGGCCCGGCGGTTGGCCGAGCGCGGCGTGCGGGTGCGGATCGTGACCGTCGACCCCGTGGGCCCGCTCCCGCGCGACTGGCAGCGCCGGGTGGAGTCCTACGAGGGGCTCAGCAGCGTTTTCGAGTCGGTCGAGGTGGCCTTCGGTCGTGAGTCACAGGGCCTGGAGGTGAGCCGCGACGACCGTTTCATCGCCACCACGTGGTGGAGCGCGCACATCGCCGCGAACGCGCGTCGAGACGCTCGGCGCCAAGCGCTTCCTCTACCTGATCCAGGAGTACGAGCCGTTCACGTTCCCCATGGGCACCTGGGCCGCGCTGGCCGAGGAGTCCTACCGCTTCGACCACGCGGCGCTGTTCTCCACCGAGCTGCTGCGCGACTTCTTTTCCGCGCGCGGAATCGGCGCCACGGACTCCGCCACGTTTCGCAACGCCATCACCGCGGTCCGCCCACCCACCGAGGAGGAGCTCGCGGCTCGCGAAACGCGCCGGCTGCTGTTCTACGCCCGGCCCGAGGACCACGCGCAGCGCAACATGTTCGAGCTCGGGGTGCTGGCGCTCGACCGGGCGCTGGCGCGGGGCGCGTTCCGCGGCTGGGAGCTGCACGGCATCGGCACGGTGGAGTCGGGCCGGCGGGTGTCCGTGGGCGGCGGGGCCGCGCTGGAGATGCTGCCGCGTGCCGCCCAGGACGACTACGCCCAGCTTCTGCGCGACCACGACGTGGGCCTCGCGCTGATGTACACCCCCCACCCCAGCCTCGTGCCAATCGAGATGGCATCCGCGGGGATGCTCACGGTGACCAACACCTTCGAGAACAAGACGGCCGAGGCCATGGCCGCCATCTCACCGAACATCACGGCTGCCGAGCCGGGCATCGAGGCGGTCGCGGACGCCCTCTGCGCGGCCTCGGAGAACGCCGGCGATGTGTCCCGGCGCGTGTCCGGCAGCGCGGTCGGCTGGAGCCGCAGCTGGGACGAGTCGTTCGACGACGAGCTGATGGACCGCGTGCTGGCGCTGATTCGGGTCTAGGCTGGCGAGGTGAGCAGACTCGCAGGGCTACTGGCCGCCCTGGTCGCTGTGTTTCCCGCCGCCGCCGTGGCTGCGCCCGCCCCGTCGCGCCCGCCGGTGATCCTCGTGGTGTTCGACGAGTTCCCGACGGACTCCCTGGTGGGGGCCAACGGGCGCATCGACGCGGTGCGGTATCCCGGCTTCGCGCAGCTGGCCGGCACGTCCACGTGGTTTCGCAACCACCACGCGGTCGCGGACACCACCTTCACGTCGATTCCATCGATCCTCACCTCCACGCGCCCCGCCCGTCACCAGCGCTTCAAGCGCAGCTACAAGGACTTCAGGCACAGCCTGTTCACGCTGCTCGGCCGGCGCGGCTACCGCATCACTCAGATCGACGGCGACACCCACATCTGCCCCCCTCGCTACTGCAAGAACGACGGCCCGCTCGGGCTCCGGCCGCTCACCCCGGTCCGCGAGCGGGTGGACGAGATGGACTCCTTTCTCAGAGGGCTGCGCAGGGAACGCCGGCCGCGGTTCGCCTACCTGCACTCGCTGCTTCCACACGTCCCGTGGCATCTCACGCCCAGCGGTCACCTGAGAGATCCGGGACCACCGAACACGGCGGCACGGATCCTCGGCGGTCCGTTCGGGTTCGACGATCCGTTCCTGACCCTGCAGGACGAGCAGCGCCACCTGTTGCAGGTGGGCTATCTCGATCGCGTCATGGGGAGACTGGTCAGGCGGCTCAAGCGCCTCGGCACGTTCGATCGCTCCCTGATCGTGATCACCGCCGACCACGGCATCTCGTTCGAGCTCGGAGTGGCCAACCGGCGAGCCGTGCGCCGGGACGGAACAAATGTCGAGGAGATCGCCCCCGTGCCGCTGTTCGTGAAGGCGCCGCGGCAGCGACGGGGCCGCGTTAGCCCGGCCTGGGTGCGCGGCACCGACGTCGTGCCCACCGTGGCCGACCTGCTCGACGTGCGCCTGCCGTGGCGGGCGGTGGGCAAGTCGGCCTACTCCCGTGCCGCCCGCGCGCGGCGGCACCTGATCACATCGAGCCCCGACGTGGGCTACACGGTGAAGGTCCGCGGCTCGGTGGTGGAAGCCCGCCGGCGGGCCAACCTCGCCCGCCGCCACCGCCTGTTCGGGACGGGCGCCTGGGAGAACGTGTTCCGCATCGGCCCGAACCCAGAGTTGCTCGGCCTCAGCCCCGACCGGCTACCGCAGGTGCCGGCTAACGGCCTGAGGGCCGACTTCGACCTGCCCACCGACCTTCGCAACGTGAACCTCAGCAAGCAATTCCTTCCCTCGTGGGCCGTGGGAGCGCTGCGCGGGCGCGACGCGGGCCCGGCCACCAGGCGCGACGTGGCGCTCGCCGTGAACGGCACGATCAGGGCGGTGGGGCGCACCACACATCTGGACGGTGTGAAGGCATTCTCCGACGAGTACTTCTCGCTGATCGTGGACGAGCGCCATCTGCGCGCTGGACGAAACTCGATGCAGCTGTACGAGGTCACGCGGTCCGGCTCGAATCTGGCTCTGGCCCCGCTGGGGGGACGCTGACCCGCCTCCCGTAGCGGCGAGCCCAGCGGCGGATCGGCTGCTCCACGTAGCGCGCCGACGCCCAGCCGTATGCGACAGAGATCGGCACGACGATGGCCGTGAGCACCAGGAACTCCCTGACGGTGCCGTCGCCGGTCACGAGCAGGCCCTGGGCGACCGCGACGTCGAATGCGCCCCCCAGCCGGGTGGTTCCGAGGGCGTGCACCGCAAACGTCACGACGATCATGTGGACGAGGAAGATCCCGTAGCTGATGTCGCCGAGCCGGCGGGCGTAGGTGTTCGAGAAGGGAAGCTGGACGGACCTCGGAGCGAGGGACACGGCCACCATCGCCGCGGCCAGCGCGCCCGAGAAGCCGATCGCGAGCAGCGGTGACCGGCGCGCCACCTCGGCGCCGATCAGGGCGCCGTCGTCCGCGCCGATCAGGTAGGCGAAGAGGGCCAGTGCGAGCACGGCCGCGGCAGCGCAAGCCGCCGCACGCCGTTCGAGCGCCTCGGCGGGATGCGTGTCTCGCAACCGCACGTACACCCAGGCGCCGGTCATCCCCGCCGCGAACGAGAACGCGAAGAACGGGAACTGCGTGAGCAGGCTGAACTGCACCCGGATCGCGTCGCCCGCGCCGAGGCCGAGCACGTCGTTCACCCGGTCGAAGTGCACGAACGCCTCGTGCCACGCCGCGGTGAGCGCCGCCGCCACCGCCAGGCCCACGAACGGGCGGCGGTAGTACCAGCCGGCGATGAGCGGGAGCAGGAGGTAGAAGGTGACCTCCAGCGAGAGCGTCCACACGGCGCCGTCCACACCGAACCCCAGCGGCACCGACGAGCTGAACAGCTGCCACGGGGTCTGGAGGAAGGCGGCGTGCACGGCCACGTCGCCAACGCCGGGCTTGTAGAGCGCGGGGTCCGTCGGGATCAGCGCGACCAGCACGAGCGCGATCGCCAGCACCAGCCAGTACGCGGGCGCCAGCCGCGCGGCGCGCCGAAGCGCGTAAGCGCCGACGCTGCCGAACTCCCCCCGGCGCGCGACCGTCGGCAGGAACACCACGAACCCGCTGATCACGAACAGCACGTCGATCGCCTGCCCGAACGTGCCCTGCACGAAGCGCAGGAAGAAGCCGGGCCCCGACGCCGCGAGCAGCCCCGAGCTGGTGACCAGGTGCAGCGCGACGATCCCGAGGATCGCGTAGGCGCGGTACCCGTCGAACGCTGGGACGACCGGGATGCCGGCCGCCGCCCGGCCCTCCTTGCCCGGATCGCCCCCCGGCGCGACGGCGCTACTCACAGCTGCTCGGCGATGCGCGGCGCCTCGCGGCGGAACACCCAGACCGAGAACGCGCACACCGCCACGTAGATCACCACGGCGGGCACCAGGTGCACGGCGCCCCCCACCGCCTCGACGGGCCCGGGCGCGGTCGGGTCGATCACCCACAGGCGGGCCAGCTCGAACAGCGGCGCCAGCGGGTTCACCTCGATCACGTCACGCAGCGTCTGCGGCACGATCTCGAGCGGGTAGAGCACGGGGGTGCCGTAGAACAGCACCGTGGCCAGCACGCCCCAGATGATGGCCGTGTCGCGGAAGCGCGGGAAGAGCGACGAGACGATCATCGACACCGCGGTGGTGAACACGAACAGCGCGACGAGGATCAGCGGGAACCCCAGCCAGCTCCACTCCGGCGCGATGCCCCAGGCCAGGATGAACCCGAACACCACCACCAAGTTCAGCCCGAGGTTGAAGAGGGCGGTGAGCACCACCGCCAGCGGGATCACGAGCCGCGGGAACTGAGTCTTCCGCACGATCGCCTCCTGGCCGACGATCGACTGGACCGCTGTGTTGGTGGCCTCCGAGAAGAAGCCGAACAGCACGATGTTGAACAGCAGCAGCACCGGATACTCGGGCACCTCGGAGCCGATCCGGAAGATCTGCGTGAACACGGCGAGCAGCACGCCGAAGAGCATCAGCGGCCGGGCCAGCGACCAGACGTAGCCGAGCGCGGTGCCGAAGTAGATCTTCTTGAAGTCGGTGACCGCGATCAGCCGCAGCAGCTCCCACGACCGGCGCCAGCCGCCGCCCAGCGCGGACGGGCCGCGCACCGGGCGCAGCTCCGTGCTGTCGGTCACCTCGACGCTCATGGCTCCCGCACGACCTCGATGTCGTTCTGCACGGAGACCAGCCCGAAGGGCGCCGCCGCGCCCTCCACCGCGAACTCCAGCAGCCGCAGGCCCTGCACCGCGAAGTCGCCGTCGTCGCTCTCGCCCCGCACCCAGCAGTCCAGCGTGTAGGGGCCGGGCACCAGCGAGTTCTCGATCGTGCCGGTGAGGCGGACCTGCGTGCCGGCGGTCAGGTCGCCGGCCATCTCGCGAGTGAGGCCGAAGATCACGGTCCCCTCCCCGTCGCGGGCGTGAATGGTGAACGTGGGCCGGGCGATGTCACGCCGCGCCTCGAGCAGCACGTCCAGGCGGATCGGCTCCCCCTGCGGGACGTCGGCCGCCTGGGCCTGCACGACCCTCACGTTCACGTCGCGCGCGAGCGGTGCGCACCTCGCCACCCACCTCGATCGTGTCGACGAGGTTGCGGCGCAGGTACTGCCGGGCCGCCTCCTCGGGGTCGCCGATGTGCGACATCTCCCCGTCGTGGATCAGCATCGCCCGGTCGCACAGGGCCTGGACGGACTCCATGTCGTGGGTCACGAGCACCAGGGTCTTCCCGGCCCGGCGGCGCTCGTGGAACACGTCCATGCACTTGCTGGCGAACGCCGCGTCGCCCACGGCCAGCACCTCGTCGATGAGCATGATGTCGGCGTCGGCCTGCACCATCACCGCGAACGCCAGCCGCACCATCATTCCCGACGAGTAGTTCTTCAGCTTGAGCTCGTCGAACTCCTCGAGCTCGGCGAACTCGAGCACGGCGCCGAGCCGCCGCTGGGCCTCCTGGCGGCTCAATCCCATCAGCACCCCGTTGAGCACCGCGTTCTCCCGGCCGGTGAGCTCGGGGTCGAACCCCACGCCCAGCTCGATGAAGGGCGCCAGCCGGCCGGCCATGCGGATCGTGCCGGAGTCGGCGCGGTAGATGCTGGCGAGCACCTTGAGCAGGGTGCTCTTCCCAGCCCCGTTGCGGCCGACGATCCCGAAGAACTCCCCCTTGTGCACATCGAAGGTGATGTCGCGCAGGGCGCGCAGCTCGCGGTACTCCATCCGCGTGAGCGGATGCGTCGCGCGCTCCTTGAAGGAGTCCATGCGGTGCTCCGGGAGGCGGAAGGACTTGTGGATCCCCCGCGCCTCGATCACTACCGGCGGCATGCGGTCATTCTTTAGGGTTCGCCGGATGCGCGCACGAGCACTCCGTGCCGGCCCCGCGCTGGCGCTCGCGGCGCTCTGCGCGGCGGGTGCCGCGCTGCGCCTGTCTCTCCTCGACCAGAGCTTCCTCTCCGACGAGCTGGCCACCTACTGGGACATCTCGTTCCGGAGCCTGGGCGATCTGTTCTCCACGATCCACTCCGACGCCGAGATCAGCCCGCCGCTTTCCTTCGTGCTCTCGTGGATCGGGCTGAAGGTGAGCGCCGAGCCGGAGTGGGTGCGCGTGTTCTCGTTCCTCGCGGGCACGGCCACGATGCCGGTCCTGTACCTCATCGGCAAGCGCATCTCCGGCCGCGGCATGGGCCTCACGGCCGCCGCGCTCGCGGTCCTTCGCGCCGTTCATGGTCTTCTACTCGACCGAGGCCCGCGGCTACGGGGTGATGATGTTCCTGGTCGCCCTGACGCACCCTCCTGATGCTGGTGGCGGCGGACGACGGCCGGAAGCGCTGGTGGGCGGCCTACGCGGTGGCCACGTGCGCGGCCGCGTACACCCACTACACCTGCATCTTCGTGCTCGCGTTCCAGCTCGGGTGGCTGGTGTGGGCACATCCCGGCACCCGCAGACTGGCATTGATCGCAAACGGCGCTGCGGCGCTCGCGTACATCCCGTGGCTGTCGGGCCTGCGCGCGGACCTGAACTCGCCCACCACCGAGATCCTCTCGTTGCTTCAGCCCTTCACGGGCGAGGCTGTGCGCACCAGCCTCGGGCACTGGTCGATCGGTTATCCGTACTCGCTGATTCCCTTGCGCGATGTTCCCGGCAGCCCTGCGCTGGTCGTGCTCGGATCGGCCTGCGGTGTCGCTCTCGTCGCCGTCGTCGGCCCGTCGGCGGCTGGCCGCCTCGAGGCCGGACGCGCTGCTGGTGTGCGCGCTGGCGCTGGCGGTCCCGGTGAGCGCGGCCGTGTTGAGCGCAGTCGGCGACAACCTGTTCAGCACACGCAACCTGGCCGCTTCCTGGCCGGGCCTGGGGCTCGCAGTCGCACTGTTGCTCGTGTCGGCCGGGCCGCGCCTTCGCTACGCCACCGCGGGCCTCGCAGTATTCGCGCTGGCGATCGGGGCGGTGAAGCTGCTCGACGAGACGCGCCAGCGCCCGCCGTATGAGGAGATGGCGGACTACATCAACGCGAGAAGCGGTCCGGGCGACGTGGTGATCGACGAGACGGCGGCGATCAGCCCCGGCCCGCTGAGCTCGATCGACCCCTATCTCGAGCGCAAGGGTCCGGTGTTCCGCTCGCTGAAACCGCAGCAGCGACGGCGCCCGTTCGCGCTCGGCGAACGCGCGCCGACCATGAATCAGGCGGCGCGCCGGGCCGTGGCCGGCGCGGAGGGCAAGTACCGGATCTTCCTGGCCACCGACGTGGGGCGCGCGCCGCTCAAGCGCCCGCTCGGCCGCTACCGGCTGGTGGCGGCCCGCCGCTGGCCGGGGCTGTTCGGGATCGAGGTGCGCGTGTACGACCCGCCGGCTTCGTAGCCAAGATCACGTTGTGGGCGCCCATGCGGCGCACCAGCGGGGTGCGCTCCGCCGCCCGCTCGGCGAGCGCGGCGGCCGTGACCGCACCGGGTGGCACGAAATCGGGCACCCAGCCGAGCTGCACCGACGCCAGCACCTCCGCCCCGCCGGCATGCAGGCCCTCGATTGCCTCCGCCTCCTCCACCAGGCGCTCGTCACCCGTGTCCTGGGGCACCCGCGCCATCAACCGCTTCCAGTAAGGGTTGCGCGGGTTGTGATCCCAGTGCAGCACGCGGCCGCCGGGGCGGGAGACCCGCACCATCTCCCCGAGCGCGCGGCGCACGTCGCCAGGGCTGGCCACGTGGTGCATGACCGCGACGCTCATCACCAGATCAAAGCTCGAGTCCTCGAACGGCAGCTCGGTGGCCGAGCCCTCGACGGCCACGACATCCGGGGCACGGCGGCGCATCACGGCGAGCATTCCGGCGGACGGGTCGATGCCCGTCATCGCGAAGCCCTCACCCGCCAGCCGGGCGGCGAGCACGCCTGTGCCGCAGCCCACGTCCAGGCCCTCGCCCGGTGGGCAGGTCGCGAGCACGAACCTGGTTCGCTTGACGAGGTAGTGCTCGACGACGTGGGCCGGTAGCGACTCGTCGTACTCCGCCGCTATGTGGTCAAAGTGGGAGCTGCTCACGCGGCGCCCTTCCCGGAGGACGGACGGGCCAGCGCGGCACCCGCCGGCGGTAGTGGGCGACCAAGCCGATCATCCGCAGGCCGACGTCGATGGCCGCCACTCGCTTCCCGGTGACCGACGAGGTGCCCACCCGTGGGAGGTAGTTCACCGGGACCTCGATGAAGCGCGCATCCGACGTGACGGTGAGCAACATGATCTCGGCGCCGGCGTGGCTCCCGCCCACGGTCATCGCGCCGGCCACGTGCTCGGCCGTCTCCTTTCGCAGCAACCGGTAGGTGCAGCCCACGTCGCTCAGGTGGCTCGTGTTGAACAGCCACTCGATCAGCTTCGCCACGGCCCAGTTGCCCCAGCGCAGGAACCAGTCCATGTTGGCGTCGGCCCAGATCATCTCCCTGGTGGTCCGGGTGCCGAACACCACCTCGCACTCGTCGCTGTACACGAGCAGCTTGTGGATGTCGCCCGGCAGGAAGGTGCCGTCGGGCTCCGCCAGCACCACAAGGTCGCCCGAGGCCTCGAGCAGGCCGCGCTTGGTGGCGTGGCCGTAGCCCTGCTGGGACTCATGGACGATGCGGGCGTCGGTCTTCGCGACCTCCTCCGCGGTGCCCGCTTCCGCGTTGTTGTCCACGACGAGCACCTCGTCGACCCAGCCCGTGGCGAAGAAGCCCTCGATCACCTCGCGGATCGAGTCCCGCTCCGCGTAGGTCATGAGCACCACTGAGACGTTCTTGCCGTTCCACATCAGGTCGGGGGTCTTAGCATGAGCGGCCGCCATGATCGCCTTCGGCTCCCCCATCACCCAGCGCGACGTCTACGACCGCTGCGCCGCGCCCGGGATCAGCCGGGCGCGGGAGGACGACTCGGTGGTGCTGGCCGGCCCGGCGAAGGGATCGATCTTCGAGAGCTACAACGAGCTGCTCGAGCAGGCGGCCGCGCTCGACGATCTCGAGGCGCTCGTGCTCATCCACCAGGACACCGAGATCGTGGATGTGGACTTCGCCGCCAAGGTCCGTGACGCGGTGGCCGATCCCGACGTGGGCCTGGTGGGCTGCGTCGGCTCCATCGGCGTCCGCAGCATCGCCTGGTGGGAGGGCTCGGTCACCCAGGCCTCGTTCATCCACCGCTACCACGAACACGGCGGCGGGGACGTGCAGGCCTTCTCCTGGGCATGGGGCGACGCGCCGGCCTACGCGCGCCTCGGCGAGGTCGAGACCCTCGACGGGTTCCTGCTCGTGCTCTCGCCATGGGTGGTGCGCAACCTGCGCTTCGACGAGGCGCTGGGGCGGCTGCACGGCTACGACCTCGACTTCTGCCTTCAGGTGCGGGAGGCCGGGAAGAAGGTGATCACGGCCGACGTCCGCGCCATCCACCACCACTCCCTCGACCCGATCTCCGAGCCAGAGGAGTGGATCAAGGCGCACATCGACATCGCCGAGAAGTGGGACGGCCGGATGCCGGGCATGGGCTCCGCGCCGGGCACCTGGAAGGAGCGCGCGCGCCGGGCCGAGGCCGAGGCCGAGGCGGCACGAGCGCAGGGGCACAAGCACAGGCTCGAGGTGCACGCCCGGGTCGACGACCTCGAGCGCGCGCTCGACGTGATGCACCAGAGCCTCTCGTGGCGCCTCGGCGCGCCCCTGCGCCTGCTCGAGCGACGGAGGACGGAGCGATGATCGCCTTCGGGTCGCTGATCACCAAGTCCGAGCCCTACCGGGTCTACGCCCGGCCGGGGATCGACCGGGTGGCCGAGCCCGACTCTGAGGTGTTCGTGATCTCCTCCGTCAGGCACGGTCGGGCGCGGCTGCAACCTGCTCCTGGACACCGCCGCCGCGCTCGACGACCTCGAGGCCCTGGTGCTGCTGCACCCCCACACCGAGGTGGTCGACCCGCAGTTCTGCGCGAAGGTCCGTGCCGCACTGGCCGACCCCGACGTGGCCGTGGTCGGCGCCGCCGGCAGCACCGGTCGCCCGTCGCTCGCGTGGTGGGACGGGCACATCGCGGCCGGCGACGTGACGCTGAGCTATCCCGAACACCGCGGGGGCAGCCTCCCCGCCTACTCGTGGAAAGCGCTCGGGCCCGCGCCGGCGGAGGTCGACGTGGTCGATGGCTTCCTGATGGTGCTGTCTCCGTGGGCGGTGCGCAACGCCCGCTTCGACGAGTCGCTCGCCCTCGGCCATGGCTTCGACGTGGACTTCTGCCACCAAGTGCGGAAGGCCGGGAAGAAGGTGACCGTGGCCGATCTCGCGGTAATCCACCACCACTCGCTCGACCTGTTCGACGACGGGGCGAAGTGGATCGAGGCGCACATTCAGCTGGCGGACAAGTGGGACCACAGCACGGCCAATGACGACGAGGCCGGCTGGAAGACCAGGGCCCGGCGCGCCGAGGCCGAGCGGGAGGTCGAGCGCGCCGTCACCTACAGCCTGGAGCTGAACTCCGACGCCCGTGTCCTGAGCCTGGAGCGCGAGCTCCAGGAGGCTCTCGACTCGAGGGCGTGGCGGCTGACGGGACCGCTGCGGGCGCTGAACGCCGCCCTGCGCCGCCGCCGCGAGCGGCCGCCCAGGGGCCCGACCGACAACGGCTCGGCGATCAGGATCTAGTCGAGAGCCCGGCGGATCTCCTCCTTGGAGACCACCGACTGGCTCTTTGCGATCCCGAGCCTCACGCGTAGGCGCGAGAGCCTCTCCGCCACGCCGAAGGCGCTGGATTCGAGCATCCGGCGCAGCACGGCCTCCTGGCGAGCGCGGCGGTCGCCCGCCTCCCAGAGCTGGTTCTGCAGGACGTGCCCCGCGGCGAGGTGGTGAACCCGGCCCGCCTCCAGGCGCGCCACCAGGTTGTTGTCGTCCCACGGCGCGAGGATCTGCTCGATTCGCCCGGCCCAGTCGGCCTGCTCGTGCCACACGACCCCCAGGCCGAAGAAGGCGGGCACCACGGCGAACCGCAGTCCCTCACGCGCCTCCACGAAGTCCTCGACGGCGGTGCGCACCCCGTTGCGCGGCCCGCCCTCGCTCTGCGCGGAGTTGCGATACGGCAGGCCCCCGTCGTGCAGGCCGGGCTCGCCGGGGAACAGGCCGCCGGTCTCGCCGGCCACCGGCTGGCGGTAGTCCGCGCGGGATCTGCTCGGCGTCGAAGTAGTCGTCGCGGCGGGCGTGCGGCCACGCCACGTCGTGCAGGAGGATCAGCGGAAGGGTCGCTGCGGGGGCGCGCTCGGCGATCAGGCGCAGCTCCTCGGCCACCGTCCAGTAGTTGTGGTCGCCGTCGATGATCACCACGTCGGGCAGATCGAGCTCGGGGAGCGCCTCCAGGCTCGTGCGACGGACCAGGTCGAGGCCGGGACGCTCCTCCGCGAGCGCCACCAGAGCCGGCTGGGGCGAGGGATCGATGGCCAGGACCGCCACCTCCTCGTCCCGCGTCGCCGCCCAGTCGCAGAGCAGCCGGGTGAGGTCGCCCGCGTAGGCGCCGACCTCCGCCACCGAGCGGGCATCCACCGCCTCGAGGCACGGCAGCATCACCTCGGCCACGTTCGCCAGGGAGGTCGCCCAGCCGGCGGGATCTTCGCTGTAGGCGTCGAGGTCGAATCCGGGTGTCACGAGGGCGGCAGTGTAGTCCCGGCTCGCGGCTGGCTAGGCTGGCCTGCTTTGCGTCCCGCCCTCGGCCCCACCCTCGCGCTCACGCTCGTCCTGGCGCTGGCGGCGGTAGCCGCCCTCGTCTGCGCGATGGTGCTCCTCGTCGAGCCCGAGCCGATTCCGGGGCTGGCGGCCAGCCAGCGCCAGGACGCCGAGACGGGCGTGTATGTGATCTCGCTGCTGATCCTGCTGCCGCTCGCGCTGGTCGCGGGGCCGCGACTGGCCCGCGCGATCGACAGCGGCCCCAACACGGCCGCGCTGCCGGGGCTCACCGCCGTCCTCGCGATCGGGCTCGCCTCGGCGCTGCTCGGGGCGCGCGCCATCGATGAGGCCGCGGGCGGCGGCACCGAGGTGCTGCTGGGGGCTCTGCTGGTCTGGAGCGCGGGCGCGGACGCCGCGCTGAGCCGGGCCCAGGCAGGCCGGGAGTGGCGCGCCACGGCCTCCCTCGCCCGCCATTCCCGCACGCTGTGGCTGGGCGCCGCCGCCGCAGTGGCCGCCACGCCGCTGGTGGTCACCTCGCTGAGCTCGCTCAGCCCCGCCGTCGTGGTCATCGGCGCGGTGGCCGTGCTCGTCTGCGCCAGGCGGCGCGCTCCCGCGCTCGCCGGCCGCGCTGGGCTGGCGGTCGACGCGCTGGCGATCGTCCTGCTGGCTCTGCTCATCCCGGACCTGGTGGTGGTCAGGCCCGAGGACCCCGGGCTGTCGTCGCTGGACCGCTACCTCGCGTCGATCATGCAGTTCCACCACAACTTCCTGGTGGGGCCCGCCAACCAGGTGATGGGCGGGGACGTGCTGCTGCGCGACACCGCCTCGCAGTACGGCGTCGGGTCGATCTACTTCCTCACGGGCTGGTTCGAGCTGGCGACGATCTCCTACGGCAGCTTCGCGCTGCTCGACGGCCTGCTCACGGCCGGCCTGTTCTGCATCGCCTACGTGATCCTGCGCCTTGCCGGCTGCTCGCGGGCGGTGGCCTGGGCCGCCATGGCCGTGGCGGTGGTGGCGCTGGTCTTCAACCGCATCTATGCGGTGGGCATGCTGCCCCAGGAGGGGCCGTTCCGGTTCGGGCTGCCGATCGGGGTGATCCTCGCCGCCGTCGTGGCCGCGCGCTGGCCCGAGCGGGCCCGTCCTGCGCGAGCGGCCGGCCTGGTCGTGGTGGGCGTGAGTGCCATCTGGGCGCTCGAGGCGTTCGCCGCAACCGCCGCCGTGTTCGCGGCCCTGGGCGCCTTCGAGGCGTGGCTGCTCCCGCCCGGGCAGCGCGATGCGGCTCTTCCTGCGGCGCGCGGCAGAGGCCGTCGGCGCCGCCGTGGTGGCCCACGTGCTCTTCGCGATGGCCGTGCTCGTGGGCACCGGGCACCTCCCGGCGTGGGGCCAGTACCTGGCCTTCCTCGACGAGTTCCTCACCGGGCCCCTGGGCGACCTCACCTACGACTTCGACCGCTGGTCGGCCGGCCTTGCGCTCGGCGCCGCCTACCTGGCCTCCGCGCTCGCGCTGCTGGTGGTGCTGAAGATCCGCCTGCCGCTGGCCGCGGAGCGGCGGACGGCGTTCACCGCCATCACGGGCATCACCGCCTACGGGCTCGTGCAGTTCGCCTACTCGTCGATCGCTCGGCCGAGCACGTTCTGGTCTACGTGGCCCTGCCGGCCGTGATGGCCGCCGCGCTGTGGCTGGCGCTGGTGATCGACACCCGGTCGCGTGTCCCGGCGGTGCTGGTGACCGGCGCGGCGGCGGTGCTGCTGGTGGGGGCCGGCTGGTCGTCGGTGCAGCGGCCGCTCGAGCGCTCGGCCCTCTCGCAGCTGCTGCCCGGCGGTGACTCCCCGCGCGCGGCGATCGCCCGGCTTGCGCGCCTTCCCCGCCATCGACAGCTCCGCGCCAGAGGGCGAGCGCCTGCTCGACACCCACATGCCGGGCGAGCGCCACTCGGTCGTGCTCGTGGAGCCCAACCTCAGCGTGGAGGTACTCATGCGGCGCAAGCGCGTCAACGCCCTCCACCTCTCCAACCCGCGCGAGGACGACTTCACCTTCGACGAGCGGCTGCCCGGGGTGCTGGAGGCGGTGCGCGAACTCAAGCCGGGGCGGCGCCTGCTGATCGACGCCGGGGCGCTCTCCGCGCTGGCGGAGCTGAGGCGCAACCCGCGGTCCCGCGTGCGAAACCAGGGCACCGCCACGGTCTCGATCCTCCAGGCGCGCGCGCTCGAGGCGATCGACCGGCGCTTCCGCCTGCGCCCCGTGGCGCGCGGCAGCGGAGGGCTGGCGGTGGCCGAGCTTCTAGACCGCTAGCGGGCTGTACTCGCCCGGCCAGCCCGAGCCGCCGAAGAACCAGCTCTCGATGGCGTAGCGCGGGTTGGGCATCGACGGGTCAGAGCCCGTCTGGTGCAGGAACAGCTCGTCGAAGAAGAGGGCGTCGCCGGCCTCGAAGATCGGCCGGACGATGCCGGTCTTGCCGGCCGTGCGCTCGGCGTTGGCGTCCGACACCGCGTAGTCGAGGATCGCGCCGTCGGTGCCGGCGGACACCAGCTCGTTCAGTCGCCGCGGCACCAGGTCGAGGCCCGGCGACTCGTCGCCGCAGCGGCATAGCGACAGCCACAGGTTGAGGGCGCGGACGGGGCCCATGAAGGCGCCGTCCTGGTGCCACGCGCCAGCCGTCTCGGGCTTCACCTTGCGCAGCGTCGTCTTCTCGAGAGTCACCATCGGCCGTTCGCCGAGGTAGCCCTCCACCAGGTCCTGGACGCCCGCGTTCCGGAACATCTCGATCATCTGGATGGCGAGCCGGGGCGAGTCCGCCGCCAGCAGCCCGCCCCCTTCGCGCACCCATCCGCGCGCGCCGAACTCGATGCCGTAGGGCGCCTGTCCCTCGAACTCCTCGTACTGCCCGGGATCGCCGTCCTCGCCGGCGAGCACGCGCTCGCGCTCCTCGTACGCGCGGTCCATGGTGCGGGCGAACTCCTCGGCGACCTCGCGATCGACGAGTCCGCGCACCAGCACGCAGCCGTCGCGCAGGATGCCCGCGCGGATGAGCTCCGGAGTCAGGTCCTCGGCGGCTATCTCGGGAAGGCCTCCGGTGTCCGGCAGCTGATCCTCCGCGGGCTCGGGGTGGGTGCCCTTGCTCTCGTCGCGGATCAGCGCCCGCACTCCCGCCAGGTGGCGGAGGCGCAGCAGGTGGCGGAGGTGGTCCGAATCGGACTCGGCGGAGGTGCTCGCGCTCAGCCGGTCGATCTCGGCGTGGAGCTCCTCGTCGGAGCCCGGGAAATCGTCATCCACCTCCGTCGGGCGGGGGATCACCGTGCGCTCGACCACCGCGGTGACGCCCTCGGCTTCGCCGTTGCCGTTCGCGTCGACCTTCCTTGTTGCGCCTGAGCTTTCGCCACATGGAATTCACCTTATAGCTCCGTTGCCGGGACGCCGCCAACGGTCGCTCCGGCCGGCACGTCGCCCACCACCACGGCGTTCGCTCCGATGACGGCGCCCGCGCCGACGCGCACGTTGCCGATCACCTTCGCGCCCGTGCCCACGCTCACGTCACGCTCGATCGTCGCGCCGTGCACGTCCCCGCCTTGAGGCCGATCGTGATCCACGGGAACAGCTGCGTGCCGGGGCCGATCTCGACCAGCCCGTCCACCACCACCTGCCCGTGGACGATGTAAACGCCCGGGTGCATCACGACCGGATCGCCGATCGAGACCTGGGCGAGCATCATCGACAGCCTGTGGGCGAGGCGAGGCAGCAGCGGCACGCCCAGCGCCTGCATGCGCGCCTTGGCGCGGTACAGCGCCTGGGCGAGGAACGCGTCGCTCACCAGGCACAGCCGCAGGACCTGAGCGGCCAGGTCGCCGCGCGACCGGAACTCGTGCCGTTCGCCGCGGAAGCGGGCGGTGATCGCGGCGTCGGCGGCCACGGCTTCGCGGAAACGCGGATGCCGCGACCGGATGTCGCTCCAGATCGTCTCCTCAACCAAGGGGCGCCAGCCTAACCAGTGGCCCTTCTGGCATCGTGCGCTCGATGGCCGAGAGAGAACGCCCGGCACCCGACTCGCCAGCCTTCTGGGAGGAGGTCAAGGCCGAGCTCGACCGCGCCCGTGAGCCCGCAGCCCCCGGACCGGGCCCCGGCGCCTCGCGGCTTGCCGACGCCTACCTGGGAGTGCTGAAGCTCGCGCTCTGCGACCTGGTCTCACCGCGCACGATGTCGGTGGTGCGCACGCCCGACGGCGTCGACTCGCTCGAGCTGAGCGACGGCGAGCTGCGCAAGCGCACGCTGGGATCGGACTGGCCCGCCTACGGGCTCACCATGGTCGGCCTGGCGCGTCTCGACGACCTCGAGGCATGCGTGCGCGAGGTCGTGGCTGACGGCGTGCCAGGCGACCTGATCGAGGCGGGCGCGTGGCGAGGCGGCGCGTCGATGCTGATGCGCGCCACCCTCGACGTGCTCGGCGACGAGCGAGGCGTGTGCGTGGCCGACTCCTTCGCCGGCTTTCGCGAGAACCTCGAGTCCGAGGACCTCGCGGAGGTCGACTTCCTGGCGGTGTCGCTGGAGGAGGTGCGCGCGAACTTCGCCCGCTTCGGCCTCGGACGAGGGCGTGGAGTTCGTGCCCGGCTACTTCGAGCAGACGATGGCCGGCCTCGCCGGGCGCCGATGGGCGATCTGCCGCCTCGACGGCGACAGCTACGAGGCCACGCGCGTGTGCCTCGACGCGCTCTACCCGGGCCTGTCGGAGGGCGGCTACCTCGTCGTCGACGACTACTACGTGCTCGACGAGTGCGCCCGGGCGGTGGACGAGTTCCGGGCCGAGCACGGCATCGACGAGCCGATGGAGCGCGTCGACTGGACCTGCTCGCGCTGGCGGCGCGGCGCCGGCGCCTGACCTCAGCGGGCTGCTTCGAAGCGCTCTATCTGGCGAGCGGCCTCGGGGTCAAGGGCGATCGCCCTTCGTCGCGCACGGACCGCGACGGGGTCCCGCGGACTCTTCGACATCGAGTACATCAGCACCCACGCGTCCACGTTGTCGGGCTCGGCGCGCAGCACCTCTCCGAGCAGCCGCGCGGACCGCTCCGGTCGCGCGAACACCAGGATGCCGGCCTCGCGCAGCTTGAGCTGAGCATCGGGCCCGAACCGGCGCGCATCGCGAAAGGTCCCGCTGGCGCGATTCACGTCCGACGGCAGCCCGCCGTCCTTCAGCGCCTGCCCCATCTCGGTGAGGGCGTCGGCCTCCCGCTCCACCGACCGCAGGTTCCCGGCGAGCCAGAGACCCACGAGCAGCGCGCCCACGGCAAGCAGCAGCCTCGTCGCCATCACCGGGGCAGTGTAGGAGCGCCGTTACGCTCCCGCCGCATGACCGCCCGGGTCCGCCTCCTCGCCGCGGCAATCCTGATCGCGGGTCCCACGGCCCTCGCGTTCTTCTCCGGCGGCTTCTTCGACCGGCCGCGGCTGGTAGCTGCCATCGTCGCGTGGGCGCTGGTGGTCGTTGCCGCGCTCGTGGCGCCCGCCCCGCTGCCGCGAACCCGGCCCGCGGTGGTGGCCCTGGCCGGGCTGGCGCTGCTCACGGCATGGACGGGCCTGTCGTATGAGTGGGCGCCGCTCGGCGGCCGCGCTCAGGACGACGTGCAGCGGCTGCTGCTCTACCTCGGGTTCTTCGCGGCCTCGCTCGCGTTCGTGCGCGAACCGCTGGCGCGCAGGGCGGTCGAGCCCGGTGTGGCGCTCGGGGCGTTCGTCGTCACGGCCTACGGGCTGTCGGGCCGCCTGCTGCCCGGGGTGGCCGACCTCGACCGCAGCGTCTCGGCCGACGGCCGGCTCGAGCAGCCGCTCACCTACTGGAACGCGATGGGCTGCCTCGCGGCGATCGGGCTGGTGGTGTGCCTCCGGATCGCCGCCGACGGCCGCCGCCACCACGCGCTGCGAGCCGCGGCCGCATTCGCCGGCCCGACGCTCGCCCTGGGCGTGTACCTCAGCTTCTCGCGCGCGGCACTGCTGGCGCTCGCGGCCGGCGTGGTGCTGCTGGTGGCGCTGGCGCCGTCAGCGCGAGACCAGCTCCGGGCAGGCGGGGTGATCGTGGGAGCGGGACTGGTGGCCGGGCTCGTCGCGAGCCGGCTGTCGCGCGTGGAGACGCTCGCCCCGGCCCAGGGCGCCGAGAGCGGCCAGGGGCTGGTGATGCTGGCGGTGCTCCTCCTGCTCGGTGCCGCGGCGGCCCTTGCCGTCACGCGCGCTCCGTGCCTCGGCCGAGCGTTCCGCCACACCCATTGCCCGGCGCCGCGCCGTGGCGATCGGGCTCGTGGGCGTCGTGCTCGCGGCCACGGCGGCCGCGGCGCTGATCGAGCGCAACCCCTCCCCCAGCTCGGGCGCCCGCGCGACCGACCCTTCGCGCTTCACCTCCTCCGACAGCACCCGCTACGACTACTGGGAGGTGGCGCTCGACGCCTTCGCGGAGGATCCGCTCAAAGGCACCGGCAGCGGGGGCTTCGCGGTCGAGTGGCGTCGGCAGCCCGAGCGCACCGAGCGCGCGGTGGACGCGCACTCCCTCTACCTCGAGACGCTGTCGGAGCTGGGACTGCCCGGAGCGGCATTCCTGCTCCTGTTCCTGGGTGGGGTCGCGGTATGCGCCGCGCGGCTCCATGGCCGCGATGCCGCGGCCGCCGCGGGGCCCGCGGCGGGCCTGCTCGTCTGGGCCGTGCACGCGGGCCTCGACTGGGACTGGGAGATGCCGGCGCTCACGGGCTTCGCCCTGCTTCTGGCGGCCGCCCTCGTCAGCTGGGAGGACGACGCGGCTGGCGGCACACCGCCACCACGTCGAGCGCCGACCCCAGGTCCTCCGAAGCCAGCGTGAAGTCCTCCGGCCCGATGGCGGCGGCCTCGGGGTGCGCGCCCGCGCGCTCGCGGCTCAGCCGCGTGTCGTACAGCCACTGCCGGGCTCGGCGGGGCACGAGCCGCCTCAGCTTCAGGGGGTCCACGCGCAGCAGGCGGTCGAGCTTCGCGTGTTCGGCCGCCACCAGGGCGCGGTAGCGCTCGGATCCGAACAGCCCGGCCGACTCGACCGAGCCGAAGGAGCCGCGGCACAGCTCCGCGAGCTGCCCGCTGTCGAGCTCCACGTGGTGATAGGGGTCGATGATCTCGTCGGGGCGCGCGAACGTGAGGCGGTTCGGGGTCACCAGCACCGCGGTCCCGCCCGGCTCGAGCACCCGCGCGATCTCGGCCAGGGCGCGCTCGGGGTCCGGCACGTGCTCGATCGAGTGGACCGAGAGCGCGCCGGCGAAGGAGGCGTCCGCGAACGGCAACTCGCGCATGTCGGCGACCACCGTCTCCCTCGCCTGGCCCTCGAGCGCGCCGGGATCCACGTCCACGCCGACGGTCTCGCGCGGCTCGAGCAGCCGGTAGCTGTGCCCCACCCCGCAGCCCACGTCCACGATCCGGCCCTGGGGCAGGAAGCGCGCGGTGAGGGAGTACGCGGCCACATGGCGCTGCCACGTGGGGTTGAAGCCGCCCTCGGCCGTCACCACCCGCTCGCCGGTGACCGACGGGGTCACTGGTCTTCGATCGGCGCCGCCGGCGAGCGGAACTTCGGCGACCGCAGGATGCCCGACCGATGCAGGATCAGCCGCAGGCCCGTCGACAGGGTCTTCAGCCCGTACACGGTGCCGCTCCGGAGCCCCACCGACGACGCCTCCTCGAAGTAGCGCCCGCTGGCCGGCACCTCCTTGATCCGCATGCCGAAGTGAGCCGCCTGCATCAGCAGCTCGGAGTCGAAGCTGAAGTCGGCGGAGTTGCGAAGGAACGGGACCGTGAGCAGCAGGCGGCGGGAGTAGGCGCGGTAGCCCGTGTGCGCCTCGGACAGCTGAGTGCCCATGATCCGGTTCTCGACGGCGGTCAGCGCGCGGTTCACCACGTACTTCCACCGCGGCATGCCGTTGGCCAGCGCCATCCCCGGCACCGCCAGCCGGGAGCCGAGCACCAGATCTGCCTCGTCCCTGAGGATGGGCTCCACCATGCGACCGATCAGGGCCGGGTCGTACTGGCCGTCGGGGTGCAGCATCACCACGGCGTCGGCGTCGCGCTGCAGGGCCTCGAGGTAACACGTCTTCTGGTTCGCGCCGTAACCCGCGTTGTGGGGATGCCACACCAGCTGGAGCGGCAGTCGGCGCGCGAGCGCGACCGTGTCGTCGCTGGACGCGTCGTCCACGAGCAGCACCTCGTCGACCCACTCCATCGGGATGCCCTGAACGGTGGCCTCGAGCGTGCGCCCCGCGTTCATCGCGGGCATCACCACGATCACCTTGCCCGGGGGCCGGTCAGTCATGGCGCGCCTCGACGTAGACGGTGCCGGCCCTGCGGGCCGCGATCTCGGCGGCCGTCGCGACGGCGGCGACGGGGAACAGCACCACGCCCGCGGCCAGCGCCAGCGCCCGGCGGGGCGGGGACATGGGGCTGCTGCGGGCCTCGGGCCGGCGGATCGCGTCGTAGAGATCCGGGTGCCCGGGAAGGCTGCCCACCAGCCCGTGCAACCAGCCGAACAGCGCCTGGCCGCCGCGCCAGTGGCTCACCCGCGTGACGCGCAGCCCGTGCTTGCGCAGGCGGTCGAGCAGCGTGGCGGCGGGCAGATGGACCAGGTGGCGGGGAAGATCGAGGTGAAACCAGCGATCCCCGAAGGCACGCGCCTGCAGGCTCGATGCGTTGGGCACGGCCACCAGCAGAGCCCCGCCCGGGCGCAGGTGGCCGGCGGCATGCTCGAGCGCCTCGGCCGGACCGGGCAGGTGCTCCAGCGAGTGCCAGAACACGATGCCCGACCAGTCGCCCTCGACCTCGGTCACGTCCGCGTCGCGCACGTCGGGCCGGCGAGGCTCGGGCTCCAGGCCGAGGGCCTCGCGACCGTTTGCCGCGAGGGCGTCGAGCAGGGTGCCGTCTCCCGCGCCCACGTCCAGGACTGGCCCGGCGGGAGCAAGCCGGTCGACTCGCGCCGCCAGCCTGCCGCGTGTGCGGCGCAGGAGCGCGTCGCCGGCGCCGGAGAAGCGGCCGCTCTCGGGCCGGTAGCGCGCGTACGCCTCGCGGAGCGTGGCGGCATCGGGCCACGGATCGGTGGTGGCGGCTCCACAGGCACTGCAGGCGATCCTCCCACGCAGACGAATAGACGACTCATCGAAGAGCACGCCACACCAGACGCATTTGGGCGGCGAAACGCCGTCGGAGGACATCGCGGCGGCACTATAGGTCCGGCCCGGTCTGCTAGAAGTTCGGGCGTGTCTTCGTTCAGGGGTCCCATCGTCGCGATCGTCGCGGCTCTCTGTCTCGCCATTCCCGCCTCGGCGTTCGCCCAGAGCGCCGGTGACGACCAGTACGCGGATCCGTTCAACGAGCAGCCGTCCGGCAACCAGCCCGTGGGGCAGACCGATGACAGCGACTCCGGTGGCGGTGGCGGCAACACCTCTCCCACACAGGTCGCCGACACCACGTCGACCTCCACGAGCACGAGCTCCGCGAATCGCCTCGCCTACACCGGCTTCGACCTGCCGCTGCTGTTCGTGACGGGCGCGGTCATGGCGCTTGCGGGCTTCACCGTCAGGCGTGTCGTGGCGGGGCCGTACTCCGCCCCACGCTGACCGCCCCCGTAGCCATCAACGCCCGGGCGGCGGTCCGGCCGGAGATCGGCGGCGTCGAGCGCGTCGCCCGCGAGCTGGTGCAGCGCCTCCCCGCCCTGCGACCCGGCCGCTACCGCGTGGTGGCGCCCAGGGCCTCCCTCACCGGCGCGCGCGGACACGCGTGGGAGCAGCTCGCACTTCCGGCACTCGCCCGCGGATCGCAGCTCATCCTCTCCCCCGCAAACGTCGCGCCGGTTTCATCCCGGCGAAGCGTGGTGATGATCTACGACCTCGCCCCGTTCATGGGTGACTGGTACTCCCCCGCGTACGCGCGCTGGCACCGGACGCTGGTCCCCCGCGTGGCACGGCGAGCGCGGTTGGTGCTCACCACCTCCGAGCTCGTGCGGCGGCAGCTGTCGGACCTGCTGGACGTGGACCCCGGAAAGATCGCCACGGTCCCGCTGGGCGTGGATGAACGCTTCGGCGAGTCCCCCGACCGCGAGGCCGTCACGCGGCGCCTTGGCCTCGACCGCCCCTACGTCCTCGCCCTGGGCACCGACCTGCCGCGCAAGAACCTGGCCCTGCTGGACCGCATCGGGCCCCGGCTCGAGGCGGAGGGCCTGGAGGTTGTGCTGGCCGGATCGACCCGCACCTACATGCCCTCGGGCGACTACCGCGCGCGGCGCCTGGGCTACGTGTCCGACGACGACCTCCCGGGGCTGTACGCGGGCGCCGCCGCGCTGGCCGTGCCATCCCTCTACGAGGGCTTCGGCCTCGGATGTCTCGAGGCGATGGCCGCGGGCGCGCCGGTGGTGGCCGCGGACCGGGGCGCGCTGCCGGAGACCTGCGGGGACGCCGCGCTAATCGCCGACCCCGACGACGAGGACGCCTTCGCGGAGGCCGTCGTACGAGCGGCCACGCCCGGCTCGGAGCGCGACGGGCTGATCGCACGGGGCAGATCGCGTGCGGCAATCTTCACGTGGACTTGGACGGCCGAGCAGGTGGACGCGGCCCTGGAAGGCTTACTGCACGGCTAAGGGAGGCAATACGCCCACTTGGGCGACTTGACGCAGCCCTGGGCTCTCAATGCGCTCTTCCGGAAGGCGTCGAGAGCCGGTTGGATCACGTACTGGGTGCCGGTGCGCGAACGCACCAGACCTGAGAACTCGAAGTTGCTCTGCTTGCGCCCGTAACGGGTGGACCAGCTGTACCAGTAGATCCTCTGCAGGTTGTAACGGCGCCGGCGCGCGCCGAGCTTGTTGTAGAGCTCGGAGAGCCGCTTGGCCATTCCGGCCGCCGTCTGCTGCGGCTGGCCCTTGATCCGCTTCGCCCTGCCCTTGGAGGCGGGGAACGCGACCTCGGTCACGTACATCGCGCGGCGCCGGTCGCCCGCGCGCACCAGCTCCTGTCGCATCCGCCGGACGGCCTCCACCTCGCGCTTCACCGACTGCGGATAGACCTGCAGCGCCGCCACGTCGAAGTGCCCCTTCACCTTCCCGAGCTTGTAGGCGCGCCGCAGCTCCAGCCACGCGATGCCCGTCAGGCCCGCGAACACCACGCGCGCGCCCGGGTCCTCGTCCTTGATCACCTTGCGGGTGCCGCGCAGCAGCCGTCCGTAGCCCTGCGGCCAGCCGTAGCTGCTCTTCTTCGGCGCGTCCCAGTAGGAGCGAAGGCTGGGCTCGTTCCACAGCTGCCATTGGCGGATCTCGCGGCGGGGGAGGTTGGGGTACTTGTTCCAGAACGTGCCGTCTGGGCCGTAGCGGCGGATGGCGGACCGCACGAAGCGCGAGTAGTCCCTGGTGCGCTTCGGGGGCGAGTGCGTGCGGCGCTTGTACTTGCGCGCCCAGTACGGCGCGTAGAGCACCTGCGGGAGGATCTCGAGTCCACGCTGCGTGGCGAGATAGACCTTGATGTCCATCGCCCTGAAGTCCGGCCTCATCTTGCGCCTGGGCTGCATCGTCTCCCACGCGAACAGCAGCCGCACCGACTCGACGCCCGACGCCGCCATGAGGTCGAACTGCTCGGTCTGGCGCTCCACCGACTGGTCCGCGAACGGCCCGTCGTATGCGACGCCGAAGAAGCCCTGGGGCACCTTGCGCGCAGCGGACGCCTCGCCGGCAAGGGCGAGCATCAGAGCCAGGACCGTCAGGAGCGCGGCGAGGGTACGCACCTTCATCAAGACAATCCAGGCTAGTGGGAGTTGCGGCGGGTCGCCCGCTTTCCATCCTGGTGAATCGCGGCTAGTGTGGAGCGGACCGGCTCGGGAGGCTGGTCGTTCCCCCCATGTAAGGAGAGCAACGCATGCAGAGCCTTCCCTTTTCCCGCCGTGAGTTCGTGGCCGGTGCCGGAACCCTCGGAGCGGTCACGATCTTCTCGCCGCAGGCGCTCGCCCAGGAGCTGAGCGCGCGGAAGCGCAAGGCGCCGACGCTGCGCGGCGGGCGGTTCAAGGAGGGCATCCTGTCGGGCGACCCGACGCCGAAGAGCATCACGCTCTGGACCAGGGTCGCGGGCGTCGAGGGCCGCGGCAGCGTGGAGCTCGAGGTGGCGACCGATCGCGGCTTTCGCCGCGTCGTTGCACGCAAGCTGATCCCCACGTCGGGACGCATCAACCACGCGGTGAAGGCCCGCGTCGCCGGGCTTGACCCCCACGAGCAGTACTACTACCGCTTCTCCACCAAGACGGCCAACAGCTCGGTGGGTCGCTTCCGCACCGCTCTCCCCGCGGACTCGCGCCAGACCGTGAAGTTCGCGTTCTTCTCCTGCCAGGACTACACGTTCGGCTACTACAACGCCCACGCCCTGCTCGCCAGGGAGGACGTCGACTTCGTGGTGAACCTCGGCGACTACATCTACGCCGAGGCCTACCACAACGCCGGCAGCGCATCGGGCGGCGTGCGCACCGACCCGATCGGCGTGGCCAATTCGCTCAAGGACTACCGCGCCAAGTACGAGCTCTACCGCAGCGACAAGAACCTGCGCCGGATGCACGCCAAGTTCCCGATGATCTCGATCTGGGACGACCACGAGGTGATCGACAACTACGCCGGCGGCGCCCCGGGCAACGGTGAGGTCCCGCCGCTTGCGGAATCGATTCAGCGCGCGGCGTACCGCGCGTACTTCGAGAGCATGCCCACCTACGCGGGCCCGCCCCGGAAGGGCACCCGGACCTACCGGGCGATGCGATTTGGCCGCAACGTGGACCTGGTGCTGCTCGACCAGCGCCAGTACCGAGACGACCAGCCGTGTGGGGACGAGCAGATCGGCCCGCCGTGCCCCGAGCTCGAGCAGCCGCGCGATTTCCTCGGCCGCAAGCAGATGAGCTTCCTCAAGAAGCGGCTCGACAGCTCGAAGACCGCGTGGAAGCTGATCGCCAGCCAGACGATGGCTATGAAGACCATCTACCCCGGCGGGCAGTACATCGGGTTCGACGCGTGGCAAGGCTACCCGCGCGAGCGCCGGGAGCTGCTCCAGTTCATCCAGGCCAAGAACATCAAGGACGTCGCCTTCCTCACCGGAGACATCCACACGTTCATCGCCGGCGACGTGCGCGTGAACGACAACGACAAGGTGCCGGTCGCGACCGAGTTCGTCGGCGGCTCGATCACCTCCCAGGGGCTCGGCGAAGGTGGCGGCGGCATCGTCCCGGGTGCCAACCCCCGCAACCCCAAGACCCCCCAGTCGATCATCGATCTCCTGCGGAGCGCGAACCCGTGGGTCAAGGACGCGGAGTTCGACCACCATGGTTACGCGCTGGTGAGCGCATCGCGCTCGGCGCTGAGCGTGAAGTTTCGGCGCACGTCGAGCACCAAGCAGCGCGGTGCGGGCAGGCTGCCCGACGCCCCGTTCACCTACCGGCTGAAGCGCGGGCAGAAGAGCTTGCTCTAAGGGAGGGCCTCAAAGGGGGGAGAACTCTCCCCCCTTTGCAACCCCCCGAACGGCACCTTCGCTCACGCTCGGCGCCTAGCCCTCCGAGGAGCCTCACCACAGCTTGCGCCAAAGAGTGAATCGTGGTTCACTTCTTGTATCGCCTACCGCGCGACCCCTAAGACCGAAGCCCGCAAGGCGGCCACCCGCGAGCGCATAGTCACCGCGGCGCTCGAGCAGGTGGCCGAGGGCGGCTACGGCTCGGCCGGGGTCCAGGCGGTGGCGGCCCGCGCCGGTGTTGCCGTGGGCACGGTGTACCGCCACTTCCCCTCCAAGGCCGAGCTGTTCGCAGAGGTCTTCCGCATCGCCGCGCAGCGCGAGCTCGACGTGATGGCGCAGGTTGCCCGGCCGGACGACCGCACCGCCGCCGAACGCGCCGGGGCCGCCGCGGAGACGTTCTCGCGCCGCGCGCTGGCCGGCCCGGTGATGGCCTATGCCCTGATCGCCGAGCCGGTCGATCCCGCCGTGGAGAGCGAGCGCCTGAGGCTGCGCCGCGGGTACCGCGACGTGTTCGCGGGGCTGCTCGAGGAGGGCGTCGAGGCCGGCGACATGCGCCCGCACGACTCGCCCACCGTGGCCGCCGCCCTCGTGGGCGCGCTCGGCGAGGCGCTGGTCGGCCCGCTCTCCCCCGGCCGCCGCCGGCGCCGGGACGAGGCGCTGATCGCCTCGATCGTGGACTTCACACTGAACGCCCTACCGAGGAAGGAGCGCACCCATGACGGTGCTCGACATCAACACGCATGAGGTTCTGAACCAGGCTCCGCCGCTCGTTCCCTACAACGTGTTCGAGGCCGACAACTCGATCCGCGACGCGCTGCCGCGCGAGGGAGGCGAGTGGGGCACCGACCGCCTGCGCGACATCGGCGCGCTGGCCGGTTCCGCCGAGGCTCACGAGCACTCCGAGCGCTGCGAGCGCAACGAGCCCGTCCTGCGCAGCCACGACCGCTACGGCAATCGCGTGGGCGAGGTGGAGCTCGACCCGTCGTGGCACTGGCTGCTGCGCGAGGCCATCGAGCGCGGCATCCACTCCCTCCCGTGGCGCGACCCCCAGCCCGGGGCGCACACCGTCCGCGCTGGGCTCATGTACATCTGGAACCAGGTGAACGGCGGCGTGATGTGCCCGGTGTCGATGACCTATTCCGTGATCCCCGCGCTGCGCGAGAACCCCGATCTCGCCGAGGAGTGGGAGCCGCGCCTGGTGCTCGAGGACTACGACAAGGGCGCGCTCGCCGGCATGGCGATGACCGAGAAGCAGGGCGGATCGGACGTCCGGGCGAACACCACCCGCGCCGAGGAGCAGTCCGACGGCACGTATGAGATCACCGGCCACAAGTGGTTCTGCTCCTATCCGCCCTGCGACGTGTTCCTCACGCTCGCGCAGGCGCCGGCGGGCCTCTCGTGCTTCCTGATCGAGGGCCGCGACCCGGGCTTCCGCGTCCAGCGGCTGAAGGACAAGCTGGGCACACGCTCGCTGCCGTCGTCCGAGGTCGAGTTCCACGGCGTCCGCGGCCGACTGGTGGGCGAGGAGGGCCGCGGGGTGCCGACGATCATCCGCATGGTCAATCACACGCGCCTCGACTGCCTGATCGGCTCGGCCAGCTCGATGCGCTGGGGGACCGCCCATGCGGTCCATCACGCCCGCCACCGGTCCGCGTTCGGGAAGGTCCTCGCCGACCAGCCCGCGATGCAGAACGTGCTGGCCGACCTGGCCATCGAGTCCGAGGCGGCCACCGCCACCGCCATGCGCATGGCTCGCGCATACGACGAGGACAACTCGGCGTTCCGGCGCTTCGCCACCGCGGTGTCGAAGTACTGGGTCTGCAAGCGGGCGGCCCACCATGCGAGCGAGGCGCTCGAGTGCCTCGGCGGCAACGGCTATGTGGAGGAGTCGGGCATGCCCCGCCTCTACCGCGACGCCCCGCTGAACTCGATCTGGGAGGGCTCCGGCAACGTTGCCGCGCTCGACGTGCTCCGGGCCATGGTCAAGGAGCCGGAGGGGCTGCCGGCGTTCCTGGAGGAGGTCGAGGAGGCGGCGGGGGCGAACGCGCACCTGGACGCCCACCTGGCGCGGCTGAAGGACTCACTCGTGGCGGAGGACCCCCAGTTCGGCGCTCGCCGGACGGTGGAGGACCTCGGGGTGGCGCTGCAGGGATCCCTGCTCGTGCGCCACGCGCCGGCCGCGGTGGCGGACGCCTTCTGCGCGTCCCGTCTCGGCCGCGAGGGCGGCCAGGCGTTCGGCACGCTGCCCTCCGGCGTGGATGCGCCGGCGATAGTCGAACGAGCCCTGAACGTCTGACGGCTGAGGTCTGAGGTCTGGCTGCACAACAGCCTGCAGCGCTTCGTAACTCCGCAGGCTCTCGGAGGAGGCCCGCCACCGCCCGCGAAGGGCGGGGGTACCCCAAGGAAGGGACCGATCCCGAAACAGGAGTAACGGATGGCCTTCCGTGGGACGAAGCAAGTGTGCGGGCTCGCGATCGCACTGATCTGGGCGCCGGCCGCATCGGCGGGAGTGCCCCACATCGTCCAGCCCGGCGAGACCCTGTGGTCGATAGCCGCGGGGAACAACCTCAGCACCCGCTACCTGGCCGCCACGAACGGCCTGTCGGAGACGTCGAACGTGGTGCTGGGATCGACCCTGGATATCCCCACCACGTCCGCTCCGCCCCCGGCGGGGGCCTACACGGTGCGCCCCGGCGACACGCTCAGCGGCATCGCGGCCCGCGCAGGGGTCGGCACGGCACAGGTCGCAGCGATGAACGGCTTGGCGGCGGACACCCATGTCATCTCGGGCACCGCTCTGAGGCTGCCGGCCACCTCGGCCCCGGCCGCTGCTCCCAGTCCCGCTCCCACCCGGGCACCCGCCGCCGCCCCGCAGGCGACGGGCGGCAGCGTGACGGCGGGCCAGATCGGCCAGATCGCCGCCGACCACGGCGTCTCCCCCTCCCTCGCGTCGGCGATCGCCTGGCAGGAGAGCGGGTTCAACAACAACCTCGTTTCATCCGCGAACGCGCGCGGTGTGATGCAGATCCTGCCGGGCACGTGGTCGTGGGTGGAGGGCAACATCGCCCGCCGCCGGATCGACCCCGCGTCGCCCCAGGAGAACGTGCACGTCGGGGTGATGTACCTCGACCGCCTCATCCGCGACGCGGGCGGAGACGTAACCCGCGGCCTTGCTGGCTACTACCAGGGCCCGGCGTCGGTGGCGCGCAACGGACTGCTGCCTGATACCCAGCGCTACGTGGACAACGTGGAGGCGCTGCGCTCCCGCTTCGGCGGCGAGTGAGATTCCGCGCGGCCCTCCTGGCCGCGACAGTCCTTGCGTTGAGCGCTTCCGCCGCGGATGCGGCGGGGCGGTCGAACGTGGCCGCCGTTCAGGTGGCGATGCGCGCGCACGGGCTCTACGGCTCCACCGTCGACGGCGTCTACGGGCCGAGCACCCGTGCCGCCGTGCGTGCGTTTCAACGCCGGCGCGGGTTGACGCGGGACGGCATCGCCGGGCCGCAGACCCTCCGCGCGCTCGGGCGCCGCGGCCGGCCCCGGCTCGGGCGCCGCGCGATCCGAGTCGGCGCAACGGGCTTCGACGTCGCCGCGCTGCAGTTCCGCCTGGCATGGCGCGGCTTCCCATCGGGGCCGATCGACGGCGGCTACGGACCCCGTTCCGCCGCCGCCGTGCGCCGGTTCCAGCGCTGGGCCGGGCTGGGTGCCGATGGGGTGGCGGGCTCGGCCACGATCCGCGCCCTGCGCCGCCCCATCCGCCGCTCCCCCGTCCGGCTGTCCCGGCCCGTCGCCGCCCCGATCGGCGACCGCTTCCGCCCGCGCGGCAACCGCTTCCACACCGGGCTCGACTTCCCGGCGCCGCGCGGGCGCAACGTGCGGGCCGCCCGGGCGGGAACGGTGATCACCGGGGGCTTCAACGCGGGCGGCTACGGCAACGCCGTCGAGATCTCCCACGGGTTGGGCGTCACCACCTTCTACGCGCACCTGAGCCGGATCACCGTGCGGCGCGGCGAGCGGGTCGCCGGCGGCGAACGCGTCGGAACGGTGGGCTCCACCGGCTTCTCGACCGGCCCGCACCTTCACTTCGAGCTGCGCCTGCGCGGCGCGATGCTCGACCCGCTCACCGGCCTTTAGGCTCCCGCCCGTGGACACGGTGACCTACGAGGTCGACGGCCGGATCGCGCGCATCACGCTGAATCGACCGGAGCGCGGTAACGGCATCACCCTCGCAATGCCGCGCGAGCTCGCGGAGTGCGTGGAGCGGGCGAACCTGGACCCCGCGGTCCACGTGATCGCGCTGGCGGGCAACGGGAAGGGCTTCTGCGGCGGCTACGACCTCGTCGAGTCGGCCCAGGAAGGGATGACGTCGGGCGCCCAGGGACCGCCCGGCTCCCCCCTCGACCCCGCGGTCCAGGCGGCCAACCACAACCCCGCAGAGAACTGGGACCCGGTGGTGGACTGGCAGATGATGAGCCGCAACCTGCGCGGGTTCATGTCGCTGTTTCACTCCGACAAGCCGACCCTCTGCAAGGTGCACGGCTTCTGCGTGGCGGGCGGCACCGACATGGCGCTGTGCAGCGACCTGCTGGTGATGGCCGAGGACGCGCGCATCGGCTACCCGCCGGCACGGGTGTGGGGCGTGCCGACCTCGATGATGTGGGCGCAGCGCGTCGGCCCCGCGCGCGCCAAGCAGCTGCTGTTCACCGGTGACCTGATCGACGGGAAGACGGCCCACGAGTGGGGGCTGGCGCTGAGCGCTCCGCCCGCCGGTGAGCTCGACGTGCGCTTCGAGGAGCTGCTCGATCGGATCTCGCAGACGCCGATCAACCAGCTGGTGATGATGAAGCTGACCGTGAACCAGGCCCTCTACGCGCAGGGCCTCCAGGCCACGCAGACGCTCGGGGTGGTCTTCGACGGCATCGCCCGCCACACGCCGGAGGGCTATGCCTTCCAGGCGAAGGCGGCAGCCGAGGGCTGGCAGGCCGCCGTGCGCGAGCGAGACGAGCCGTACGGCGACGCGAAGTGAGCGGCAGGGCGAGGTTCAGCCTTGGGATAGGCGCTGTCGCCCTCATCGCCATCCTCGCCGTGGCGGTGCCCAAGATCGATTTCGGGAGCGACGACGACTCCTCCGACCCCGTCGCCGAGACGACTCCGCCGCCGGCCGAGCCGGAGAAGCCCGAGAAGCCGGAGCCTGAGAAGCCGGTGGAGCCCGCGAAGCCCACGCCCCCGTCCAGCCCCGACGACGTGAAGGGAAACGAGCAGCGCTCGCTCACCCGCCCCGCCAACTTCCGCAAGGCGCTGGCGGTGCTCGAGCGCAGGCGGCGAACGACCGAGGGTGTCTTCGACGGCCTGCGCGTGGCCCCGGGCCGGATCGACACGACGATCGAGACGAAGACCCGGAGGATGACCCTGCAGGTGCGGACCGACTTCAAGATCGGCTTCTCCACCGACCACGAGTTCCCAAACCGGCCCGACTTCCGCCGCTACGGCATCGTGGCGAAGGACGTCGACGTGCGGGCGCCGGCCCAGATCCTCGAGCGCATCGACGGCGTGCGCAAGGGCGAGAGCGCGGCCAGGGACATCGATTACGTGGTGATCCGCCGCGACATCATCGACTTCAAGGTGAATGTCTCCGCTTTCCTGCGCACAGGGCCGCCCCCGCGCGCCTTCTCGCAGGAGCCGGGTGAGCCGTTCCGCGTAATCGGCTGATACCGTCCCGGGGTCTAATTAGTCAGCCGAATCCGCCTGCGTCCTGCGTCGGCGGTACGGGGGAACCAAGAGTTGGGGCGAGTCGGCCGCGAGCGGCCGTAGCGCGAGAGCGCAAGCCCGTCAGCTAACCCCGGAGGCTCAATCGAGAGGGTCTGAACGGTCTTGACGCACGCGTACGCGCGCGCAACAGCCACATCGGTCGTATTGCTCCTCGCCACAGCCGGCGCGGCCCACGGGTCGGGCACGGGCAGTGGTGGCGCCGCCATGCCCGGAGCGCCGAAGCTGCGCGCCGTGAAGTGCATGTCGTCCGCGGACCTCGCGTGCGCCTCGCGCAGCCGGCTCGTTCGCGGCGGCACGGTGCGCCTCGGAGGCAGCGACCTCGACCAGGCCGCGAAGGTCGTGTTCCTCGGCGGCCGCACCCGCCGCGACGACGCCGCCGTGAGGGTGCGCAAGCCGCGCGCCAACCGGATCGACCTCGAGGTGCCCGTCAAGGCGCGCAGCGGCCGCATCATGGTGGTGGACAAGCTCGGTCGCAGAACCACCACGAGGCGCTCCTACCGGGTCGGCCGCGCGCCCGCCATCGACGTCGCGCCTGGCTCCGGCTTCTTCTTCGGCGGGCGGCGCAAGCCCACGGTCACCTTCACCGCCCGCGCCGCCGGACCCACGACGATCGAGGTCGTCCGCCCCGGCGACGCGTCGGTGCTCACCACCTTCCAACACACGGCCACGGCCGGGCGCAACGTCGCCACCTGGAACGGCAAGGTCGGCTCCAAGCCGGCGCCCAGCGGCGCCTACGCGTTCCGCATCGCCGGAGCGGCGATGGCCTCGCAGACGGGCGGCACGTTCGCCATGTACGACCACCTCTTCCCCATCCGCGGCAAGCACGACCTCGGCCAGTCAGAGACCAACAACTTCGGCGGCGGTCGCGGTCATCAGGGCCAGGACAACTTCGCCCGCTGCGGCACCCGAGTCGCCGCCGCGCGCGGCGGCAAGGTCCAGTACGCGGGCTACCACGGCCGGGCCGGCAACTACGTGGTGATCGACGGCGCCGGCACCGGTGTGGACTACACCTACATGCACCTGCGCAAGCCGCCGCTGGTGAGCACCGGCCAGCATGTGTTCACCGGCCAGAAGATCGGCGAGGTCGGCGACACCGGCCGCGCCAGCGGCTGCCATCTGCACTTCGAGATGTGGAGCGCGCCGGGCTGGTACGAGGGCGGCAAGCCCTTCGACCCGCTGCCCTCGCTCCAGCGCTGGGACGCGTACAGCTAGCGCTCCCGCCCTTGCGGGATTAGGATCGCCAGACCCGATCGATGGAGGGTCATGAGCGACGAGAAGCCTGGCCAGGAGCAGTACCACCCGCCGGAGGTGGAGACGATTCCCACCGACTCCGGCCCGTCCGTGACCGCGGCCGGCGACTCCCCGGCACAGGACGGCCAGGGCGGCGGCCCCGAGTGGCGCCCGACCGAGAAGGACGAATGAGCGCGGAGAAGCCGGGCGAGGAGCAGTACGACCCGCCCGAGGTCGAGCAGATTCCCACGGACGCCGGCCCATCGGTCACGGCCGCCGGCGACTCCCCTTCGCAGGACGACGTTCCCGGCGTCGAGTGGCGCCCGAGCGTTCCCCCGGACGAGGACTGAGGGCCGCCGCCTGCCGCGACTGATCGACGAGAGCTTCACCCTCCGCCGCCTGGCCCGGCGGGCGGGGTGGCGCACGAGCCACATGCGAGCTCAGCCGCCGGAGCGCCCGGTGGGCGCCAAGCTCGAGCTGACCCACGCGTGCAACCTGCGCTGCGGGTTCTGTTACACCGATTCGCCCCGCCACACCCTGCTGCGCACACCCGACCTGCCCGACGAGGCGTGGCACCGGATCGCATCCGAGGCCGCCGACCTTGGTGTGATCGAGCTCGTCCTCACCGGCGGCGAGCCGTTCCTGCGCCGCGACCTGGTGCTCTCGCTGCTCGACGAGCTGTCAGGCCGCGACGTGGGGCTCACGCTCAACACCAACGGCTGGTTCGTGGACGATGAGATCGCCGACCGCCTCGCGGAGGTGCCCGGCCTCCAGGTGGACATCTCGATCGACGGCGCCACGCCCGCGCTCCACGACGCGTCACGCGGCGTACCGGGAAGCTGGCGTCGCGCCGTCGAGGCCGCGGGGCGCCTGCTGGACCGTGGTGTGCGCCTTCAGGTGGTGCATGTCGTCACGCCGGTCAACGAGGCGTTCTTCGAGTCGATGCTCGAGCAGATGTGGACCCTCGGCGCGACCTCGGTGCGGGCGACCCCGGTGGTCGAGGTCGGCGCGGCCGCCCGAGGAGGCCGGTGGCCGGTGAACCGCGATCGGCTGCGACGCACGATTCGCTCGTTCAAGAAGGCGCACGGCGACGGCATGCGCGTGACCCTGCAACACGGGAACGCGGGCGTGCTCGCCATCCACGATCACGCGGCGCCGGTGTCGATGCTCGTGCGCCCGGGCGGCGCGGTGCTCACGGACTCACTGCACCCGTTCCGGTTCGGCAACGCGCTGGAGGACGGGCTGGAGCAGTGCTGGCAGCGGATCGTGTCGGACTGGCGCGACCCCGAGATGTCGCGCTGGGCACGCTCCTTCCGGGGATCGCGTGACCTGGCGGACGGGAACCTGGTGCCCTACCTCAGCGACGAGGTGGAGGTGGGCGAGCGCGCCGAGGCGCCGTCACATATCTCCGACGCCGTTCCCGAACGCTCCCAGCCGCGAGACGACAGCGGCGACCCGGCCGAGAACCTCGCGCGCGCCCGTGACCACGTGCGCGGCCTGGCGCTGGACCGCCGCTACCGCATGGCGCCCGCGAAGCTGGGCGGCGGGCCGGAGGAGCACTACGTGCGCCAGCCCGAGAGCGGTCGCGTCGTGCGTCTCAATGCCTCGGCCATGGCGATGCTGCGCGAGCTCGACGACGGCTCGGGCGCCGAGGCGGTCGAGCGCCTGGCCGATCGCTGGGCCGGCATCGAACGCTCACGCCTGGAGGCCGACGTGCTGGCCACCGGCCGATCCCTCCTGCGCGAGGGGATCCTGCAGCCCGCCGGCGCACCGGTCAACGCCTAGCGGCGTCCGCTATCTCACCCACCGTCGTCTGCCAGCCGCGTGTGAGGAGATGGTCCACGCTCTGGCGCTCGGACCGGCTGTGGTAGCTGCCTCCGCCCGCCTGCGGCCGGCCCGGGCAATCGCCCTTGCGGATCTCGGGCCAGGTCTCCCGGAACAGCGTGACCAGCTCGTCCTGAACCGCCCACCACGCGTCCTTCAGCGTCTGCTCGCGGTCGAGCGCGACCTCCCGCTGAGCGATCACCTCACCCGTGTCGAAGTGCTCGTCCATGTGGTGGATAGTCACGCCGGCGGGCGTCCCCTCGAGCAGGCCCCAGAGCAACGCGTCCCAGCCGCGGTTGTGGGGCAGGAAGCTGTTGTGCAGGTTCACGGCCCGGCCGGGAAACCGCCCGAGCGCCCATGGCCTGACCCGGTGCAGGTACAGGTGGCTCACCACGAAGTCCGCGCGAAGCACCCGCGGGTCCACCGGCAGCAGCGGGCGCGACGTGCGGAACACCCGGTCCTCGACCTCGCGCAGGTGGGCAAGCACCGGCGAGTCGGCGCGGCCGAGGAAGAGCACGTCCATGCCTCGAACCTATCGGCGGGGTGTGAAAGGGTGTTCCCATGAGCGACCCCAAGAAGCCCCAGGACGATTACGATCCGCCCCAGGTCGAGCAGATCTCAACCGAGTCTGGACCGGCGGTGACCGCCGCGGGCAAGTCGCCTCCGGACGACGGCCCCGGCAACTAACCCCCGGCCAGCGACTCGGCCAGCTGGGCCGCGTTCGCGGACCCGTCCCACAGGCGCAGCCTGTCCGCCAGCGCCGCGCTGCGGCGCGCGAACCGCGGCTGGTCCAGCACACGCCTGACCGCCGCCCTCACCGCCCCGTCTCGGCGGGCGGGAGGCCAAACCGCCACCCCCACGCCCAGACGCTCGACGCGGTTCACACGCGCGGTCTGATCGATCCGGTACGGGGTCACCACCAGCGGGGTTCCGATCGCCAGCGCCTGGCAGAAGGTGAGGTGGCCTCCGTGCACCACGGCGGCGTCGGCGGCCTCCAGGCACTCGCGGTTGGGCAGCAGGGACGCGGCCCGGATCCGCGGCCCGAGCTCCTCGAGTTTCCCTGGATCGCAGAGGCCGCCCGTGGTCACGAGCACGTCCACGTCCTCCCCCGCCAGCTCCGTCACGGCCGTGGTGAGCAGATCCGCGCTTCCGGTCGATCCCTGCGTCACGTAGACGAGCGGGCGATCACCGCGACGTATCGGCGCGCCGGCGCCGGCTGGAGCCGACCAGGCCAGCGGGCCCACGTAGCTCCAGGTCGGCGGCAGTGCCTTCGCCGGATCGATGAAGGGCGCGCTGGTGATCGCGACCTGCGTGTCGCGCACGCCCCCTCGCGCGGGGTCGCCGTCGGCCCGGAGGCCGAGCAGGGGCCTGACGGCCCGAACGACGTCATGGGTGCGCGGCCCTGAAGGGGTTCCCCTCGCACGGCGTACTCGGGCCCGCATGACCCTGAGGGCGCGACGCGGCTTGCGCACGTCGCGCCGGCGGTCACCCCAGACGGTGGCGCGGCGCCCGTAGGGCGTGGTCTGGATGTAGTGCATCAGGTGCAGCTGGGGCACGCCGGAGACCTCGCAGGCCAGCTGCGCGGCCACGCCGGAGCTGGTGATCACGGCGTCGGGCGCGACGCTGTCGATCACGGATCGATGCGCGTCCACATGCTCCAGAAGGGAGGTCTCCGACGCGTACCAGCCCGCCGGGTGCCATTCCCGCTCCGGGATCACGTCGGGCACCCGGTGCAGCCGCAGGCCCTCGGCCTCGATCACGTCCGCGCGGGTGCCTCCGTACGCGATCTCGACCTCATGGCCGTGCTCGCGCAGGCGCCTGCCGACCTCGAGGCACGCTCCCAGGTGCGCGAGCCCCGAGGTTGGCGCATGGGGCGCCAGCAGGAACCGCGCCGTCAATCGAGTCGCTCGATCTCGAGCAGGTGGTGAGGCTCACGCTCGTGCTCCACCTGGAGCGTCGCGTGCTCGATGCCAAAGCGCTCGGCCAGCAGCTGGGACAGCTCGCGCCGGCGCGCGTGACAGTCGTCGCCCGGCGGGACCATCACGTGCGCGGACAGGGCGGGGAAGCCCGACGTGACCTCCCAGATGTGCAGGTCGTGCACCTCCTCCACGCCCGGATGAGCGGCCATGGCCTGCCCGATCTCTCGCGCGTCCATCCCCTTCGGCGTGCCCTCCAGCAGCACGCGGCCGGTGTCCCGCAGCAGCCCGAAGCCGCCCCACAGCATGAGGGCGCAGACGCTCAGCGCCGCTATCGCGTCGGCCTCGTCGAAGCCCGTGGTCACGATCAGCACGCCGGCCGCCGCCGCGGCCAGCGACGAGAGCAGGTCGGCCAGGTTGTGCAGGAAGGCGCCCTCCACGTTCAGGCTGGCCCGGTTGGCCCGCGCGAGGGCGAGCGCCGCGGCACCGTTGGCCACCGCGCCCGCCAGGCCCACGGCGATCACGAACGCGCCGTCCACGTCCATGGGGTCTCCGATCCGGCGCACCGCCTCGAACCCGATCACTCCCGCCAGCACCAGCAGGGCGGCGCCGTTCACCTGCGCGCTCAGGATCTCGGTGCGCTTGAGCCCGAAAGTGAAGCGCCCGTCCGGAGGTCGCTCCGCGAGCTTCACGGCCGCCAGCGCCAGGGCGATGGCGCCGGCGTCGGTGAGCATGTGCGCGGCGTCGGAGATCAGGGCGACCGAGTTGGCGATCAGGCCCGCCGTGATCTCCACGGCCATGAAGCCGAGGTTGATCCACAGCGCGACCCACAGCCAGCGCGGAGCCGCGGCGGCCGAGACCCCGTGCGAGTGATCGTGGTGTGCGCCCATGGCTAGGGGTCTAACTCGCCCGCGAACAGGCCGAACACGGCACCCTGGTCGTCCTGGGCCACGAACAGCTCGCCGGCCGGGACCGGCAGGATCGGCGACAGGCTCGCGCCGCCGAGCTCCTTTACCCGCGCCTCGTGCTCCTTCAGCCCCGCGGAGGCGAAGTACGGAGTCCAGTTCGGCGGCGCGTCCGTGCCCGGTTGCAGGCCCATAACCCCGCCGTTGAGCCATCCCTCGGAGTTCTTGAAGCTCCAGAACGACCCCTCTCCGCCCTCGGGCGCCTCGGTCGTCCACCCGAAGAGCTCGGTGTAGAAGGCGATCGCCGCGTCGGGGTCGCTTGTGCTGAGCTGGTTCCAGCTGAGCGCCCCCGGCACGTTCACCAGCTGGGCGCCCGCGTAGCCGATCGGCTGCCACATGGCCACCACCGCACCCTGCGGATCGGCGATTACTGCTAGCCTGCCGCCTTCGCCGACGTCGGTGGGCTGCGCGAGCACGGTGCCTCCCAGGTCGACGGCGCGTCCGACGTCAGCTTCGGCGTCGGTGACGGACACATAGCTCAGCCAGTTCGAGGGTATGCCCGCCTCACGCTGGTCGTCCGGCTGACTGATGATGCCGGCCACGATCTTTCCGTCGAGTAGGCAGCCGGTCCAGCCCCTGTAGGGCTCGCCGTGATCCCATCCGAAGAGCCCCGCGTAGAACGCCTTGCCCCTCTCGGGATCGGCGGCCGCCAAATCGACCGCACAGAAGGTTCCAGGCGTGTATTCCGACCGTTCGCCCATCGTGGCGCGCAGCGTACAAACCCAGGCGACAACTTACCAAAGATAAGCTATACTGACACCGTGACAAAGACCACTCCCGAAGTAACCACAGACTCAATCCAGCTCTTCTTCAACGAAGCGGCCAAGCATCCCCTGCTCACGGCCGCCGAGGAAATCGAGCTCGCCAAGCGCATCGAGAAGGGTGATCTCGCGGCAAAGGAGCGCATGATCAACGCGAACCTGCGCCTCGTGATCTCCATCGCGCGCAAGTACCAGGGCCAGGGCCTGCCGCTCGGCGACCTGATCCAGGAGGGCATGCTCGGTCTCATCCGCGCGGTCGAGAAGTTCGACTGGCGCAAGGGCTTCAAGTTCTCCACCTACGGCACGCTGTGGGTGCGCCAGGCCATCGGCCGCGGTCTCGCCAACTCGAGCCGCACCGTTCGCCTGCCGGTCCACATCGCCGCTCAGGCGCGCAAGATCCGTGACAAGGAGCGCGAGCTGGGCGCGACGCTGCTGCGCGACCCCACCGACGAGGAGCTGTCGGACGCTCTCGGCCTCAGCGCCGAGGAGATCCACGACATCCGCATCGCCGACCAGGGGCCGACCAGCCTCGACAAGGGCGTCGGCGCGGACGAGGACACTGCGCTCGGCGATCTGATCGCCGACAAGTCCGACGGCCCCGCCGAGGAAGCGGAGATCAACGAGCACGACCGCACGGTGATGCGCGCGGTGAGCGATCTGCCCGACCAGGAGCGCGACGTGCTCCGACTGCGATTCGGCATCGGCCGAGCGGAGCCGGTGGCGCTGCGCGAGACCGGGCGCCAGCTCGGCATGTCGGCGGAGAACGTGCGCCAGATCGAGGACCGGGCGCTGAGGCGCCTGGCCGACCGCGAAGAGCTCGCGGCGCTGCGCGAAGCTGCTTAGGGCTTGGGCGCCGGCTTCTCCTGAGGCCGGCGCTTCGGCTCCTTGCCGGGCGCGCCGGGATCCTTGAGGGCGCCGGCGGCGGCTTTCGCCTTGTCGCCTGCGCTCCCCTTGCCCTTCACGATGTCGCCCAGCTCCTGAGCGTCCTCCCGAAGGGCATCCGTGCCGCCGCGCTTCTCGACCAGCCGCTTCGCCCGCTGTGTAAGCCGTCCTAGGTTCATGTCCCGACCCTAGCGCCCGCCGCTGGCGGCTACCCCCTATCGGGGGTAGCTTGGGCCGGAGTGGCGCAACGTGCGGCCCTCTTGGCCCTCCTTCTGGCTGCCGTCATCTACCCGGCCGCACCCGCGCGGGCGCAGTGGCTGCAATCTGATCCCTGGGTCGAGCCCGGCATCGTCTCCACCGGAGATGGCGATCTCTACGTCGAGCCGAACGAACACGTGCGGATGCGTCCTCGCCTGCACAACGACGGCTTCGACCCCGACACGCTGACCACCGTTCGCGGGACTCTCGACTGGTCCGGGATCGTCTCGGCTCCCAGCGGGCAACTGATCTGGCCTGACCTCGCTCCCCACGAGTCGGCGCCTGCGATCAACGAGTTGGCCATCGACCCCATGGCGAGCTACGCGTTCGAGTGCGGACAGGAGCTCCAAGTGGACATAGATGTTCAGACCGACCAGGGGCGCAAATGGGCCCCGCTAACGATTCCAACGGGCGAACCTGACGGTCGCTGCCAGAACGACAACAACATCCCGCCGCGCTTCTCCCTCCGGCTGTACCAGACCCCGGCATACGTCGGCAATTGGAACCAGATCGGCTTCTGGGACACGCAGGATCCAGACGGGTGGATCGCGTCGGTTCGCGTGACGGTCAACGGGCGTGACGTGACCTACGAGGGCGACTACGACGGCGGCTATTCGTTCCAATGGCACACCCTCGGCCGCCGAGTGGTCCGGGTGTCGATGACCGACAACGACGGCGCGACCACCACCAAGACGTTCAACGTGGACGTCGTGCCCAAGCAGGTCCCGCGGCAGTACGGCGGCCGGCCGCCCACCATCGGGCCGCGCTTCTCCTTCTTCGTGCCTCGCCGCTACCGCACCAAGACAGCCAACCGGATCGGCATTCCGGTGCGGGTCCACTGCCGCAGCGGCTGCGCGGCCGCTGTGGAGCTCCAACTCACCCGATACCGGGCGCGAAAGCTCGGGATCAGGCCGCTCCCCAAGCAGAGGAAGATCACGATCTCATCGGGCGAGAATCACTACTGGAACGGCGACCACTCGTTCAGGTTGAGGCCGGACCTGGCGGCCGTTCGCCGAGCCCTTCGCCGCCACCGCCGAGTGCCCGTGCTCCTGAAGGTGACCTCCTTCGGCCCGACCGGCATCACCCGCAGCACCCAGGCCGAGATCGACCTGATCGGCGTACGGCGCCGCTAGGACTCGATCGCGAGAAATGCCTCGGCGCGCGCGATGTCGCGCCGGTGCCGCGCGGCCTCTTCCGAGCCCTCCTCGGCGTTGTTCAGCCCCTCCTCGGCCTCCTTGAGGCGCGACTCCAGGGCTGAGCGGTCCAGGTCCTCCGGCTTGATCGCGTCCTCCACGATCAGCAGCGCGGAGTTATCGACCACCTGCAGGTAGCCCTCGCCCTGCGCAAACCGGATGGAGTCGCCCCCCGGCGCGTTCTCCGAGCCGGACTCGTACAGCTTCAGCTCGGTTGGCTCCAGCATCGCCATCAGCGGGGCATGGTTGGCCAGCACGCCGATCGAGCCGGTGCCGGTACGGGTCGAGACCATCTCGACCTCGCCCTCGAACACCTGGCCCTCGGGGGTGAGGACCTCTACGGGGAACGTGTTGCGGGCCATCAGCCCTCGCCGTCGTCCTCGGCTTCGGCTTCGGCCTCGGGCTCCTCGTCCTTCTTCTTCTCCTCCTTGCGGCCGGACTTCTTCTCGCCCTCGAGCACCTCGTCGATCGAGCCCTTCATGTAGAAGGCGCGCTCGGGCAGGTCGTCGTGCTCGCCCTCCACGATCTCCTTGAACGAGCGCACGGTGTCCTCCACCGACACGTAGCGGCCCTCGGTGCCGGTGAACGCCTCGGCCACGAAGAACGGCTGGGACAGGAAGCGCTCCACCTTGCGTGCGCGCTGCACCACCTGCTTGTCCTCGTCCGACAGCTCGTCGATGCCGAGGATGGCGATGATGTCCTGGAGCTCCTTGTAGCGCTGCAGGATCTCCTGGACCTGGGTGGCCACGCGGTAGTGCTCCTCGCCCACGATGTCGGGCTTGAGGATCGTGGAGGTGGAGTCGAGCGGGTCCACGGCCGGGTAGATGCCCTTCTCCGAGATGGACCGCGACAGCGTGGTGGTGGCGTTGAGGTGCGCGAACACCGACGCCGGCGCCGGGTCTGTGAGGTCGTCGGCCGGGACGTAGATGGCCTGGATCGACGTGACCGAGCCCTTGCGGGTCGAGGTGATCCGCTCCTGGAGCTGGCCCATCTCGGTCTCCAGCGTGGGCTGGTAGCCCACCTGCGAAGGCATGCGGCCGAGCAGCGCCGACACCTCCGAGCCCGCCTGAACGAAGCGGAAGATGTTGTCGATGAAGAGCAGCACGTCCTGCCCCTCCTGATCGCGGAAGTACTCCGCCATCGTGAGGCCGGAGAGCGCGACGCGCATGCGGGCGCCGGGCGGCTCGTTCATCTGGCCGAACACGAGCATGGTCTTGTCGATCACGCCCGACTCGGTCATCTCGAGCCAGAGATCGTTGCCCTCACGCGAGCGCTCGCCCACGCCGCAGAAGGCGGACAGGCCGCCGTGCTCCTGGGCGAGGTTGTTGATCAGCTCCTGGATCAGCACGGTCTTGCCCACGCCGGCGCCGCCGAACAGGCCGACCTTGCCGCCCTTGGCGTAGGGAGCGAGCAGGTCCACGACCTTGATGCCGGTCTCGAAGATCTCGTTGGTCGGGGTGAGGTCGCCCACATCCGGCGCGTCGCGGTGGATCGGCCAGCGCTCCTCGAACTCGACCTCGCCCGCGTTGTCGATCGGGTCGCCCAGCAGGTTGAAGATGCGGCCCAGGGTGCCCTTGCCCACGGGGACCGAGATCGGCCCGCCGGTATCGCGGATCTCGGCGCCGCGGCGCAGGCCGTCGGTGGCGTCCATGGCCACGCAGCGCACACGGTCGTCGCCCAGGTGCTGCTGCACCTCGACCACCAGCTTGGTCGGCTCGCCGCCCTCCTCCTGCGAGGGGATCTCTGTCTCCAGCGCGTTGTAGATCTCGGGCAGGTGGTCCTGCTCGAACACCGCCTCCATCACCACGCCGGTGATCTCCTCGACCCTGCCGACTTTTTGCTCTGTCTTCGTCGCTGCTTCCATTTATCTCCTTAGCTCAAGCCTTCAGCGCCGGCGACCACTTCCATGATCTCCTGGGTGATCTCCGCCTGGCGCACTCTGTTCATCTCGAGGGTCAGGTCCTCGATCATGTCTGTGGCGTTCTCCTGCGCGTTTCGCATGGCGGTCATGCGCGCGCCGTGCTCCGACGCCGTTGACTCCAGCAGCGCCCGGAAGATGGTGATCTCGATGAAGTCGGGGATGAGGCGGGCGAGGATCTTCTCCGGGTCGGGCTCGTAGAGCCACTCGCCCTTGATCTCGCCGGACTCCTCGCTCGGATCGACCTCGTCGTCGGACCCCTCCGCGTCCTCGGCCTCCGCCTCGGCCACGATCTGCGCCATGTCCTGGAGCGGCAGCAGCACATCGGTCCGCACGATCTGCGTGAGCGGGGAGACGTAGCCGTTGAAGATGATCTCGACGCGGTCGACACCGCCGTCGATGTACTGGCTGGCCACCTCGGAGGCGATGTCGCGCGCGTTGGAAAACGCGGGGCGGTCGGTGAAGCCCTGCCACGAGCCCGACATGTCGCGGCCGCGGAACTGCAGCGACGACACGCCGCGGCGCCCGGAGGCGTACCAGAGCACCTCCTTGCCCTCGGCCTCGAGCTCCTTCGCGCGACTGTTCCCCGCGCGCAGGATCTGCGAGTTGAAGGCGCCGGCCAGACCGCGGTCGCCGGTGATGAGCAGCAGCCCGACCTTGTTCTCGCTGTCGTGCTCCTCCAGCAGCGGGAGGTTGGGGATGTTCTCCGCGGCCTCCACCGTGCGCCGCGTCATCCTGCGAACCGCCCGGGCGTAGGGCCGGAGCGCCTCGATCCGCTGCTCGGCGCGGCGCAGCCTGGCGGCGGCGACCATCTCCATCGCGCGGGTGATCTTCGCGATGTTCTTCACGCTTCCGATGCGGTTCTTGACGTCCTTTTGGGATGCCATGCCTGATGCCTGATGCCTGAGGCCTCCGCCTAAGCGGGGGCCGCGGCCTCTTCCTTCTCCTCGTCAGGCGCGGAATCGTCGTCAGGGCCCTCGTCCTCCGCCGTCCGCGCGGGCGCGTCGCGCTCCTCCTCGGACATGATCCGGTCCGACTCGCCCTCCTCGATCGGATGCAGCTCCTCGTCGAAGTCCGGGCCGAAGTCGTCGATCGCGTCCGCGATCTCCTTGCCCAGCGCCTCCTCGATCGAGTCGTCCCAGTCGCCGTTGCCGATCTTCTCCATCAGGTCCGACTGCTCGGAGTGCAGGCGGCTGAGCATGTTCTCGTGGAAGTCGCGCACGCGCTCGACCTTGATCCGGTCGAGGTACCCGGCGGTGCCCGAGTAGATCGCCGCCACCTGGTCCGCCGGCTTCCAGGGCTTCAGCTCGTCCTGGTTGAGCGACTCGACCAGCCGTTCGCCGCGGTGAAGCGTGGCCTGCGTGTCGGCGTCGAGCTCGGACCCGAACTGCGAGAAGGCCTCGAGCTCGCGGTACTGCGAGAGGTCCAGGCGCAGCTTGCCGGCCACCTTCTTCATCGCCTTGGGCTGCGCGTTGCCACCCACGCGGGATACCGAGATGCCCACGTTGATCGCCGGGCGCACGCCGGAGCGGAACAGGTCTCCCTCGAGGAAGATCTGGCCGTCGGTGATCGAGATGACGTTCGTGGGGATGTACGCCGACACGTCGCCGGCCTGGGTCTCGATGATCGGCAGCGCGGTGAGCGAGCCGCCGCCGAGGTCGTCGTTGAGCTTCACCGCGCGCTCCAGCAGGCGGGAGTGCAGGTAGAAGACGTCGCCCGGGTATGCCTCGCGGCCCGGCGGGCGGCGCAGCAGCAGCGACATCTGGCGGTAGGCGAACGCGTGCTTGGTGAGGTCGTCGTAGATGCACAGCGCGTGGCGGCCCTCGTAGAGGAAGTGCTCGCCCATCGCGCAGCCCGCGTACGGCGCCATGAACTTGATCGGCGCAGCCTCGTCGGCGGGCGCGGCCACGATGATCGTGTTGTCCATCGCGTTGTGCTCGGCCAGCGTCTCGGCCACCGCCACGACGGTCGACATCCGCTGCCCGATGGCCACGTAGATTGAGATCACGTCGTTGTCGCGGTTGTTGATGATCGTGTCGATCGCCACCGCGGACTTGCCGGTCTGGCGGTCGCCGATGATCAGCTCGCGCTGGCCCCGGCCGATCGCGGTCATCGAGTCGATCGCCTTGACGCCCGTCTGCATCGGCTCCACCACCGGCTGGCGCTGCACCACGCCGGGAGCCTTGAACTCCGCCGGGCGGGTCTGCGTGGTCTTGAGGTCGCCCTTGCCGTCGAGCGGCTCGCCGAGCGGGGAGACGATGCGGCCGAGCAGCTCCTCGCCGACCGGGATCTCGAGGAGCTTGCCGGTGCGCTTCACCGTGTCGCCCTCTTCGATCTTGTCCCAGTCGCCGAACAGCACGGCGCCGACGTTGTCGGACTCCAGGTTCAGCGCCAGGCCGACCACGTCGTGGGGCAGCTCGAGCATCTCGAGCGACATGCAGTTGTCGAGGCCGTGCACGCGCGAGATGCCGTCCGCGATCGACAGCACGGTGCCCACCTCGGACATGTCGGCGCCGCCGTCGTCGAGCCCCTCGATGCGGGACTTCAGGATGCTGGTGATCTCGTCGGGCTTGATCTGCATTGGGTTCGTGTCTCCTTAAGCGGCCGCGGCCACGTTCTTTCGCAGTTTTTCCAGCCGGCCGCGCACGCTGGCGTCCAGCACCATGTTGCCGACCTGCAGCACCAGCCCGCCCAGCACGTCCTCGTCGACGTTGCTGGTGAGCTCGACCTTCTGCCCGGTCTGGTCCTCGATCTTCTTGCCGATCCCCTCCACGGTCTGCGAGTCGAGCTCGACCGCGCTCGTGAGGGTTACCGGCAGCAGCTTGTTCTCCTCGCGCCAGAGCGAGTCGAAGCCTCTACGGATGCGGAAGATCGCCGGCATCCGGTGGCGTTCGGCAAGCAGCTCGAGGAAGCGCACGAAGCTCTCGTCGGCGTCCTCCAGCAGCTTGCCGATCGCTTCCTTCTTCTCTTGGGACGAGAAATAGGGCGAGAAGAAGAACACCTGGAGCTCGCGGCTCTCGTCGAGCGCGTCGGCGAACTGGCCGAGCTCCTCGTGCACGCGATCGAGGTCGCCGTGCTCGGAGGCGACCTCGAACAGCGAGCGGGAGTAGACCTCGGCGATCTCTTCCATCAGGGCTAGTTGTCCTCCGGCGCGAGGGCCGAGAAGTCGACCTCGCTCAGCGCCTCTTCGATGAGCCGCTTGTGGTCGTCGGAGTCGAGCGACTTGCGCGTGACCTTCTCCGTGGCGATCACGGTGAGGTCGGCGACCTCCTTGCGGATCTCGTCCAGCGCCCGCCGGGTCTCGGCCTCGATGTCCTTGCGCGTGGTCTCCATGAGCTCCTCGCGGTACTTCTTGGCGTCGATCTTGGTCTCATCGAGGTGGGAGTCGGCCGCCCTACGGGAGCGCGCCACGATGTCGTCCGCCTGCTCGCGCGCCTCCTTCAGCCGGGCGCGGTACTCCTCCAGCAGCTGATCGGCCTCCTGCTTGGCGTGCTCAGCGGCGTCGAGCGACTCCGCGATGGCGTCCGCCCGGCGCTGGAGGAACTCATCGATCTGCGGGTAGGCGTACTTGCGCAGGATCAGGAACGCGGCCCCGAAGGCGATCAGCGTCCAGATCATCAGGCCGACGTTCGGCGAGACCAGGAAGCTGCCGCCCTCCTCCTCGGAGGCGGCCAGCACCAGTGTGTTGAGCAGGGCGTCCAAGGCCTAGAGGAAGAACGCGATCAGGCCGAAGATGAACGTGTAGAAGGCGACCGCCTCGCAGAGCGCGAAGCCGAGCCAGCGGATCTGCTGGAGGTCGTCCTTCATCTCTGGCTGGCGGGCGACCGACTCGATCTCGGACGCGAAGATCAGGCCGATGCCGATGCCGGCGCCGATCGAGCCCAGGCCGGCGCCGACGCCGAGGGCGATCGCCTTGCCGGCGGCCTCGGTTGCCTCCGCCTGCGCGGCGCCTCCTTGTGCAAGTTGAAGCAGCGTGTTCAAGCTTCCTCCTAGTGGGACTCGGCGGTCGCGCCGCCGAGATAGATGGACGTGAGGATTGCGAAGATGAATGCCTGCAGGGTGGCCACCAGGCCGACCTCGAACAGGAAGAACGGGATCGCCATGCCGAGCGTGAAGACGCCGACGGCCGAGAGCCCGAGCAGGACGACGAGTCCGCCGGCCATGAACAGGATCAGCAGGTGGCCGGCGAGGATATTGGCGAACAACCGGACAGACAGCGAGATGATCCGCACGAAGTCCGAGATCACCTCGATCACGAACAGCGGCGCCGCCCCCGCGCCGGACATGCCCGGCGGGACGAAGCTCTTCATGAAGCCGAAGAAGCCCTTCACCCGGATGCCCTCGACGTGGTACGCGACCCAGACGACCAGGGTCAGGACCAGCGGGATCGAGATGTTCGCGGTCGCGGCATAGATCGCGAACGCAGGCAGTTCGAGCCCGAACACCTCAACCGTGTGCTCGGTGTTGGTCGGCAGCGGGATGTACCCGATCATGTTCGAGAACCAGATGAAGAAGAAGATGGTCACGATGAACGCGAACCACTTCTTGGCCATCGTCTCGTCCATGTTCTGCCCCACGAGGTTCTTGCGGATGCCGTCGTAGGCCCATTCCGTGCCGGCCTGGACCTTGTTCGGCCGGGTGGTCATGCGGCGCGCGATCCAGAGCAACGTCCCGGTGGTGAGCGTGGCCGCGATGAAGAGGTACATCACGGCCTTGTTGATGCTCATGTCGATCGGACCGAGCTTGAGCTCGATCCAGGGGTCGAGCTTGAACTCGTTCTGGGGCTGGAACTCCTCGTTCTTGCCGTCGGAGCCGAATATCGCGAACAGGATCAGCGCGAAGGCGAACCAGACCGCGAGCCCGATGAGGACCTTCGTCCTGGTTTTCATCGGCGGGCCGCGTCCTCGAGCGGCTTCACGATCAGAAGGGTCACGAAGAAGGTGGTGAACAGTGCGACGGCCAGCAAACCTGCCGCCACGCCGGCCTCGCGCTCGATCAGCCCCGCGGTGAGCACGCTCAGCCCGAGCAGCCAGATCCGGGCGACCATCGTGCCCCCGATCACGCCGATCGCGGCGCGCCTATCGCCCGTCTCGACGGCCTTCGCGGCCGCGAAGTTCTGGAGCAGGCGCTGGGCGATCCACGCCACCGCGACGATGGCGTAGGCCACCAACGGGAAGCCGCCCACGAGGAAAACGGGCAGGGCCAGGGCAAGCACCCCGAGGTCGAGGTTCTTGAGGACCGTCAGACCGGTGCCTGATTGGCTGGAAGCTGGGGTTTTTTCGAGGGCGTGCGTGGTCAAGAGGGTCCCGAGGGACGGAGGACTCTATCTCAGACCACTCGCAGCAGAGCCTCCACCACGCGCTCGTCGAACTGGCGCCCCGCGCCGCGCCGCAACTCGTCAGATGCCGCCTGCGGATCGAGTGGCGGGCGGTACGGCCGAACGGCGGTCATCGCCTCGTAGGCGTCCGCCACGCCGAGGATCGCCGCCTCCAGCGGGACCTCCGCCGCGTCGCGCCCGTCCGGGTAGCCGGTGCCGTCGGGGCGCTCGTGGTGGGCATGGATCCAGTCGCCGATATCGCCGAAGTCGGTGGTCTGCAGCATCCGCGCGCCGATCTCCGGGTGCGAGCGCACCCAGTGCCATTCCTCCTCGTCGAGCGGGCCCGCCTTGGCGAGCAGCTCGTCCGGCACGCCCACGCGGCCGACGTCGTGGAGGATCCCGGCGATCCGCACCCGCTCGACCGAATCGGGCGCCAGGCCCAGCTCGCGGGCGATCAGCTCGGAGTAGCGCCCCACGCGCTGGCAGTGGGTGGAGCTGCCGCTGTCGCGCACATCCAGGGCCTCGGCGAGGGAGAGCAGCGTGGCCAGCTCCACGTGAGCCTCCTCGCGCCCTCGCGGCGCGCGGGCCAGGATGCCGGGCACCTCGGCGCTGGAGATCACCGTGCGGTTGCGGCCCAGGCGCTTGGCGGCGTAGAGCGCCTGGTCGCCGGCCTGGAGCAGCGAGGCCGCCGTCTGGCCGTGGACCGGGAAGCTGGCGATGCCGAAGCTGGCGGTGACGCCGCCGCGTCCCTGGCGGCCCGATGACAGCTCCACCGCGCCCCGGATGCGCTCGGCGAGGATGTAGGCGCCGTGCTCGTCGGTGTCAGGGGCGAGGATCGCGAACTCCTCGCCGCCCACCCGCGCGGCGGCGTCCCAGCTGCGCTTGCCCGAGCTGAGGGCGTCGCCCACCGCGCGCAGCACCTCGTCGCCCGCGGCGTGCCCGAACTCGTCGTTGATCTCCTTGAAGTGGTCGAGGTCACCGACGATCACGCTCAGCGCCTGCTCGGTGCGGCGCGCGCGCTCGATCTCCACGTCGAACGCCTCCTGGAACCCGCGCCGGTTGAGCAGCCCGGTGAGCGGATCGCGGCGCGCGGCGTCGCTGAGGTTGGAGATCACATCGCTGAGGCGGTCCCGGACCACGGACACGACCAGGCCCACCAGCAGGAGCGTGCCGATGGTGGTCACCCACTCCGCCACCGGCGTGTGGGCCAGATCGCGGTCGGCCAGCTCCAGCGCGAACAGCCCGCCGATCAGCGTGATCTGTGCCAGCGCGATCCGCCGGCTGAAGAACCAGGAGGCATAGGCGGTCGGCCACAGATAGGGCATCACGCCGTAGGCGGAGTCCGCGCCCGCGCTGTGGACCACGCCGGTCGCCACCACGGAGGCCGCCGCGATGAGGGCGGGAAAGCTCCAGCGCGGGAGTGCGTCGTAGGCCACAATCGCGAGTAGGGCGGTGGCCGACGCGAGCGCGCCGGCCAGGATCAGGCCCCCCTCGTCCACGGTCGTGCTGTTCGGCAGCGCCACGGCGGCCCAGGCGACCAGCGCAGCGGAGGCGGAGAACCAGAACAGCGCACGGGCCATCGCCGTCCGGCTTGCGGGCGCGGTGATACCGGCGGCGTCCTGTGTCCGCCTGCCGAGCCTGTCCCGCAGTGGCGGCGTCATAGCTCTCTTTTCAGTGTGTCTCGCCAGCGCAGTCGGGCGGCCCGTGGGCGGCTTATGGGCCACACCGGCAGGATTAACCTGGCCGGATTCCATTCCACGCCCCAATATAGGTCTGGTAAGCGGATACCGCCAATGTGGAAACAGAACGAAATTCGGCTAGAGACCTTGCGAAGAGGGTTCCATCTCGTTACCCGGGAGGTCACGTCGGCCATGCCTGAAATAGCACAGTTGGAGGTGGGCCTGCTCCACGTGCTGATCAAACACACGTCCGCTTCGCTGACCCTCAACGAGAACGCGAGCCCGGACGTGCGGCGTGACTTCGAGACGTGGTTCTCGCGCTCGGTCCCCGAGGGCGCCGACTACTGGACCCACACCCTCGAGGGCGACGACGACATGCCCGCCCACATCAAGGCCTCGCTGCTGGGCCCGAGCCTCACCCTGCCTGTCCGCGACGGCGAACTGGCACTGGGCACGTGGCAGGGGATCTACGTCTGCGAACACCGCGATGCAGCGGGCCCGAGGACATTGGTCGTGACCCTCTCGGGCGAGTACGCTGCCGCTTTGCGGGATACGTGAAACGGACTTCGCCTTTGAGTACTTCTGTCGTAGTAGTCACACACAAACCCATGCTGTACCTCGACCGCTGCCTGGCGTCCGTCGCCGAGCAGGCGGACGAGATCGTGGTCGTGGACAACGCCTCCGAGGGCGACAGCGCGGCACGCGCCGCGGAGCGCTATGGCGCCCGCTATCTGCGGATGTCCTCCAACGTCGGCTTCGCGGCGGGCGTGAACGCGGGCGTCGATGCCGCCAAGGGCGACGTTCTTGGCCTGCTCAACGACGATGCGTTCGCGGAGCCCGGCTGGATCGAGGGGAGCAATGCGGCGCTCGCGGATGAGCCCGTGGCTGCCGTGGCGCCGAAGCTGCTGTTCGCCTGGCCCAAGGGGATCGTGCGGATCGAGGACCCGGTGCGGTTTCGCGGCTCGAGCCCCACGCCGAGCGGGCGGCACGTGACCTCGGTCGAGGTCGGCGGAATCGACGTGCTGGGGAAGGTGGTCGTGCACGGCACCTCCGCTCAGGACGGGGACGGTTTCTGGACCAGCGGGGCGGCGTTGCTCGAGCTTCCGCTCATCGGAGGCTCGGAGGAGGTCGAGGTGAACGGCGAGGGGGTCGAGCTCGAGACGCGGATCGACCTGGTGAACAACGCGGGCTCCTTCCTCCACGCCGGCGGGTTCTGCGGGGACATCGGCTTCGGCGACCGCGACAACGGCGCGTTCGAGTCCAGCGCGGATCGCTTCGCGGCGTGCGGTGCTGCCATGGCCTTCCGGAGGGACACCTGGGACCGGCTGGGGGGCTTCGCCGAGGAGTTCTTCGCCTACTACGAGGACACCGACTGGAGCTGGCGGGCACAGCTGGCCGGCATGCGCGTGCGCTACGAGCCCTCCCTCACCGTGCGCCACGTGCACGGCACCACGGGGGGCCCGGGCCACAGCGGGTTCGAGTTCTTCGTCTCTCGTAACCGGATCCTGTGCATGGTGCGAAACGCGCCCACACGAGTGGCCGCCCGGCTGCTGACCAACCTCCCCCCGATGCCGGCGTGGGGTCGCCGCTCGCTCGCGAAGCGGCTGCCGGCCGCGTTCGCTCACCGGCGGCGGATGTCGCGCGAGGCGGTGCTCTCGCGGGAGGAAGTCTGGGCCCGGTGGGCCGGGGTCAACGTCCGGCAGTGAAGGTCGCCGTCTACCAGCGACACCTCGCCACGCTGGGAGGCGGGGAGCGCCACGCATTGGAGATCGCTCGCTTCTTCCGAGATCGCGGCGATCAGGTCGACGTGCTCGCGCCTCCGGGCACCCCCCTGGAGGTTGCCGCGGAGCGGCTGGGCCTCGACGTCGGAGATCTGCGGCTGGTGACGGTCGACCCGCGCCGCCCATGCCAGGACGCGTCCGAGCGGTCCGCCGACTACGACTGCTTCGTGAACGTCTCCTTCGGCTCGAGCGCCGTCAACAGGTCGCCCCATGGCATCTACGCGTGCCACTTCCCGTGGCGGGACGATCGCGAGGAGCTCGCCATCGTCGATGTGCCCGAGCGGGACGGCGACGCGGGCGGAATGGCCTGGGTAAAGCCTGGATTCGGCCTGTCCCCCGACCCCGTGCGCGGCTGGTGGACCTCGGGCAACGCGAGCTTCCACGTGACCCACGTCGGCCACCACCCCTGGACTCTGAATCTCCGGCTTGGCCGCTCACATCGGGGCTGGCGAGGCGCAGAGACCGTTGACGTGGTGGTGGACGGCGCGTTCGAGCGCAGGCTCTACCTACCTCCGATCGGCTACCGCACGGTGCGCGTGCCCCTCCCATCGGTCCGCGCACACGCGGAGCACCACGTCTCGCTCATCAGCAAGGCGAAGGTCGAGCCCATGAGCGGCCGCCCGCTTGGGGTTCACGTCAAGGCGATCGGGTTCGGAGGCCCGCGCCTGGAGGCGCTCGACCCAGGGAGTGCGCCGTGCGCGATGCGCAGCTATGAGCTGCTGCTCGCGAACTCCGCCTACACCGCGCGCTGGATCCGCACCTGGTGGGGCATGGACTCGCAGGTGGTTCATCCCGCGGTGGCCCCCGTGGGCCTCAACAACAAGAGTCTCGACCCGGCGGAGCGGCGTTCGATAGTGGTCGTCGGGCGCTTCTTCACGGAGGGCCACTCGAAGTGCCAGGCCGACCTGGTCTCCTCCTTCCGGAGCCTGCATGACGCGGGTCTCGAGGGCTGGAACCTGCACCTCGTGGGCAGCGTGCACGGCGGGCTCGGCAGGCGCTATCTCGAGCGCGTGCGGGCCCTTGCCGCGGGCTACCCGATCAGCATCCACGCCGACGCCTCGCGGAGCGACCTCGAACGGAGGATCGCCGATGCGGCCATCGTCTGGCACGCATCCGGCTGGAGGCGGGACGCGCTTCGCTACCCGAGCCAGTTCGAGCACTTCGGGATCGGCATCGTGGAGGCCATGAGCGCCGGCGTCGTGCCCGTGGTGCTGGGGATCGGCGGCCCGGACGAGATCGTGCGTCACGGCGTCGACGGGCTGAAGTGGATCGACAGCCCGGAGGCCCCGACGCTTTCCCTGGCGCACAATCCGATGCTGCTGCGAAAGATGTCCGCCAACGCCAGCGAGCGCGCCGCCGCATTCCGGCCGGCGGCGTTCGACGAGCGCGTGGCCGCAGCGGTGGCCAGTCTGAGCTAGCTGCATGGCATCAGGCCCCGGGATCTACCTGGCGGTAGGACTTACTGTCGCGGCGTCGCTTCTCATCGGGGCGGCGCTCTGCATTCGCGAGGACCGCGGGTGGAGCTGGCTGGCGCCCGGGGTCGGCTTCGGAGCGATCCTCACCATCGGGTGGGTCTCGATACGCCTGCCCGGCGACGGTGTGACCGCAGCCGTGCTGATCCTGCTCGCCGCGCTCGCGTCCATCTACCGGCTGCGCGGGCGGGTCGACTGGAGGCAGCTGTGGGTCGGGGTGCCCACGGCCGGCCTCGTGCTGTTCGCCGCTTCGCTCCCCTTCCTCGCCAACCACAGGTTCGGGGCGATCGGGGCGACGATCAACGACGACCTGGCCCTTCACCTCGAGTTCGCCGACATCCTCCGGCTCGGCGACGCCGCGGACAAGAGCGTGGATATCTCCTATCCGGTGGGCCCGCACTCGCTGGTCGCCGCTCTGAGCGACTCGCTCGGGATGTCGATCCAGTCGGCATTCCTGGGGGTGTTGATCGTCGTCCCGGTGGTCACGGCGCTCACGGCGCTCGCCGCGCTCGAGCACGTCCCGGCTCCGGCGCGGCCGATCGGAGCCTCTCTCGTGGGGCTCGGCTACCTGAGCGCCGCGTTCTACGCGCAGGCGTCGTTCAAGGAAACGATCATCGCCACGCTCACGCTCACCTTCGTCCTGGTACTACGCGAGCTGGTGCGGGATCGCAGCCAATGGCGCGGGTTCGTGATTCCGATCGTTGTGCTCGTCTTCGCCGGGCTCGGCACCTTCTCGGTGCCCGCGCTCGTCTGGTTCGTCGGCATCGCCGGCTCGGTTGCGCTGGTCACGATGGCGGTCGAGAAGATCCGGCCGAGCTGGCGCCTGGGCCTTGGGGTGCTCGCGCTGGGCGCCGCCCTGGTCGCGACGGTCGCGATCTTCGAGGCGCTCACGTCCTTCTTCAGCGAAGGCCCGGGCCGCTACCTCTTCACCGGCTCGTCGGGGGGCAAACAGCAAAGTGCGGGAGGCAACCTGGTGGGCCCGCTCTCGCCCTTCCAGGGGCTCGGCGTGTGGCCGGCCGCCGACTTTCGCGGCGACCCGACCGAGAACGGGTGGGAGCTTGGCGTCGCGCTGGCAACACTGGCGACCGTCGTCGGCATCTCGCTGACCGTCGCCCGGCGCGACTGGGTCCTGCTCACCGGCACCGCATTCGTCGTCCTGACCTACGTGCTGGTGGGAGAGGTCAGCCTGGCCTACAACGCGGCAAAGGCGCTCGTGATCGCCGCGCCGCTGATCACGCTCGCGGCCATGGCCGGACTCCTGGCGCGCGTGCGCAACCGGGGGCGTGCGCTGCTTGTGGCGGGGCTCGCGGCGCTCTTCGTGCTCGCGGCCGCGCACTCTTCCCTGATGCCACTCAAGGGGGGCATCATCCGGCCGAACACCCAGGCTGAGGCGTTCGCCCAGATGCGCGACGCTGTGACCGACGAGCCCACGATCTTCCTCGGCCGCGACAACTACGCCGCGTGGGAGCTGCGCTCCACACGGATCGCCTACCTCGGCTTCGGCGCTCGCGCGGCTCACTACGGCTTCAACCCGCAGCCCGGCGGGACCCACAACCACGACGTCGACTCACTGGCGCACGAGGAGCTGGAGTCGGGGGCGCTGCTGGTGGCGCCCAACACCCTGTACGCGTCTCAACCTGGCCCGGAGTTCCGCCACGTGCTCACCAACCGCTGGTACAAGCTGTACCGCCGTACGCGCCCGAGCCCGCCGCGCTATGTGCTCCACGAATCGGGGGAGCCGGGCGCCACGCTCAACTGCTCCACCGAGCGCGGCAAGGAAGCGCTGCGCCTGGGCGGGCGCGCCTTCGTGCGGCCGCCGCCGGTGGTCGGACCCGTCGGGGCCTGGACGTTCCTGGGCGGTGTGCCAACCCCGTTGCTGGGCGGTCCGTCGGCACCCGCCGACATGCCGGTCGCTCTCGCGAGCAACCGCCAGGAGATGCGGCAGACGATCTACCTGCCGAAGGGCCGGTGGGAGATATCGCTGAGCTGGGCGAGCTCGCTCCCGATCGACGCCACGATAGGCGAACGACGGCTGACACTGCCGCCCTTCATCGGCGACGGCGACAGGCACTGGCGGGTCGCGAGCGTGCGCGGCGGCCGGGCCGTGGAGATCGTGCTGCTGCCCGGCCCTGAGCGCCGCTGGGACGTGCCCCGCGGCGTGCAGGTGGGCACCGTCGCCGCCGTGCGCGAGGACGTCCGGGGCCGCTTCATCCCGGTCAAGCGGGCGTGCGGGCGGTACGTGGACTTCATCGAGCCCTGACCCTCGGCTCGTCCGGATCGTGTGCGAACATATGTTCGTATGCGATGGGACGAGCAGCGAGTCGACGCGGAGGCGGGCCGCGAGCTCCCGGGATACCGAGATCCCGGCGGTGGTCCGCACGTTCGACGCACCCGAGGCCCTCGACACGAGGTTCTACGAGGTGCGTGCGAAGTCGGCGCTGAATCGGGTGCCGGAGCAGTCGCAGATGCCGTTCCGGTGGACGGTGAATCCGTTTCGCGGATGCACTCATGCCTGCACCTACTGCTTTGCTCGCCCGACCCACACCTACCTCGACCTCGACGCGGGCCGCGACTTCGAGAAGGAGATCGTCGTCAAGATCAACGTGCCGGAGGTGCTGCGAGCCGAGCTGAGCCGGCCGAAGTGGACCCACGAGCACGTCGCGCTGGGGACCAACACCGACCCGTACCAGTGGGTCGAGGGCCGCTACAAGCTCATGCCGGGCATCTGGGAGGCGTTCCGCGACACGGGCACGCCCGCCTCGGTTCTCACCAAGTCGCCGCTGCTTCTGCGCGACCTCGATCTCATGCGCCAGGTGCCGGACATCACCGCGGCGCTGTCGGTGCCCACGCTGGACGAGAAGGCCTGGCGCTCCACCGAGCCGCATACCCCCCACCCCCGAGCGCGCCTGGAGGCGGTCGGCGAGCTCAACCGCGCGGGCATCCCCACCAGCGTTCTGATCGCGCCGCTGATGCCCGGCGTGAACGACTCGCCAAAGCAGGTCGAGCGCATCCTGGAACTGGCGGCCGAGGCCGGCGCCGTGAGCGTCGGCGGCATCGCGCTGCACCTCCGGGGCGAGGTGAAGGGGATCTTCTTCGACTGGCTGCGATCGCAGCGCCCGGACCTGCTGCCGCTCTACGAGCGCCTCTACGCGCGCGGCGCCTACGCGCCCACGGGCGAGCGCAGGCGGCTGGCCGCGCTGGTCAACCAGCCCGGTCGCGGGCCGGGTCGCTTCTCACGGCGAGGCGGCGGAGCGGCGAGCCGAGGCGGAGGCCGAGTTGGAGGAGAGGCGCAGGCGCGTTGCGCCGCCCGAGCAGCCGCGCCTCTTCTGAGCCTTCACAACCCCGTAACGCAACCTGCGCGGGCCGCGCCGGTGCGCGAGTACCCTCCGTCGCGATGACCCCTGGCCCGCTCGACCAGCCGCTCGACCGGCGCGAGCTGCTCACCTACGCGGGGCTCGGCACAGGCGCGCTCATCCTCGGCGGCGTGCCGGTCGACCCGGCGCTGGCCAAGCGCGCCAAGCGGCGCAACCGGATCGGGTTCGCGCGCGGCGGCAGCTTTCCGCAAGGGGTGGCGTCCGGGCGGCCGCACCCACGCGGCATCTCGCTCTGGACCCGGCTGGACGGCGCCACGAAGGACCGCAAGATCCGGCTGGAGGTGGCGCGCGACCGCGACTTCCGCCGGGTGGTGAAGCGCAGGACGCTGATCGTGCGGGGCAAGTACGACCACACCGTGGAAGCGCGGGTGGCGGGCAAGTTCCTCAAGCCGGGCGAGGAGTACTTCTACCGCTTCGAGACCAAGACCAAGGAGAGCCAGGTCGGGCGCTTCCGCACGGCGCTGCCGGGCGGGTCGCGCGAGCCGGTGAAGATCGTCTTCTTCTCGTGCCAGGACTGGCAGGCCGGGTACTTCGGCGCGCACAGCGCGATCGCCCGCGAGGACGCCGACCTCATCGTCTGCCTCGGCGACTACATCTACGAGCGCAACTTCTACGACGGCCCGCGCAAGGACACGCTGGGAGCGAACAAGGACGGCGAGGTGCAGACCCTGCCCGAGTACCGCTCCAAGTACCGCATGTACAAGACCGACGCGGACCTCCGTGCGATGCACGCCTCCGCCCCCTTCGCCGCGATCTGGGACGACCACGAGGTGGAGGACAACTACGCGGGCAGCAACGCCGGCGAGCAGACCCAGCAGGCGCGCGTCCCGTTCCTCAGCCGCAAGGGCAACGGCTACCGCGCCTTCTACGAGTACATGCCGTTCAAGCCCTACACCGGCAAGCCCGAGCTCGGCCACGACCTCTACCGCCGCATGCGGCTGGGCGGCAACGTCGAGCTGTTCCTGCTGGACGAGCGCCAGTACCGCGACGACCAGCCCTGCGGCGACGACCTGTTCGTGCCCTGCGCGGACGCCGAGTCCGAGCCGCGGCGCTACCTGGGGACACGGCAGCTGGGTTGGCTCAAGCGACGGCTGCGCGCCTCGGGCGGCACGTGGAAGCTGGTGGGGAACCAGCTGATGATCATGTCGCTGGACACCCCGCCGGGAACCGCGATCAACAAGGACTCCTGGGACGGCTACGGGCGCGAGCGCTCCGACCTGCTCAACCACATCCGGGCCTCCGGCATCAACAACGTGAGCTTCCTGACCGGCGACATCCACACCTTCTTCGCCGGCGACGTGGGCATCGACGGGCGCGGGCCGGAGAGCGTCGCGACCGAGTTCGTCGGCGGATCGATCACCTCCCTCGGGCTGCCCGAGACGCTGCAGGACGCCAGCGGCGCGCCCCTCTCCAAGGAGCAGTTCGAGCTGATCTCCGGCAACCTGCCGCTCGTGAACCCGCACCTGAAGTACCTGGAGCAGTCCAGCCGCGGCTACGGCGTGCTCGAGGCCTCGCCCGAGCGAGCTGAAGGTGACGTACAAGGCGGTGGACGCGCTGAGGCGCAGCACGAGCGCCCGCACGATCGGGCGCTTCCGGGTGGCGCGCGGCAACCCACGCGTGCAGGTCCTGTAGCGGCTCCTAGCCGCCCGGATCCTCCACCGCTTCGAACTCGCCCGTCTCGAGCTCGCGCTCGATCTCCTCGTCGATCTCGTCCTGCGACAGCTCGCCGGTCTCGCAGCTGGCGCTCGCGGAAGCGCTTGAACTTGAGGATCTCCAGCGTGTAGACGAGGTAGAAGCTCGCGGCCAGCGCGATCAGGATGAAGCTCAGGATCACGATGGTCCAGCCCGCGTTGAGCGTGCCGTCGTCATCGGAGTAGGGCACGAACCGCAGCGCCAGCGCCAGCGCGGCCAGCGACACGGTCCAGGCGTACAGGTAGAGCACCGTGCGGGTGGCGGAGAAGCCGATGTTCGCGAACCGGTGATGGAAGTGCCAGCGGTCGGCGGAGTAGACGGGGCGGCGGTACTTGAGCCGCTTGGCCACCACGAAGGTGGCGTCCAGGGCGGGCACGGCGAGGATCACCAGCGGGAAGAACAGGGCCACGACCGCGGCCGTCTTCAGCACCCCCTGGATGGCCACGCACGCCGAGTAAGAGGCCGAGCAGGTTGGAGCCCGAGTCCCCCATGAAGATCGAGGCGGGATGGAAGTTGTGGCGCAGGAACCCCACGCAGGCGCCCCCCACCGCCGCGGCGAGGATTCCAGCCTCCACGCGGTCGAGCGAGAGGGCGATCACCGCGAAGGTGATCGCCGCGATGGTGCACACGCCCGCGGCCAGGCCATCGACGCCATCGGTGAAGTTCACGACGTTCATCACGGCCACCAGGCCGAGCAGCGTGAGCGGGATGCCCCAGTCGCCCAGGTCGAGCGGGTCGAGGAACGGAAGCGTGATGTTCTCCACCCGCACGTCCGCGAACACCGGGATCGCGGCCGCGGCCAGCTGGCCCGCGAGCTTCACGGCCGGTGAGAGCCCGCCCTCCTTCGCGTCGTCAACCGCTCCGATCAGGGCGATGGCCGCCGCGCCGGCCAGGATGCCGCGCGTCTCGGTGCTCCACGGCAGGAAGAACACCTCGGCGGCCAGCACGCCGGCGAGGATCGCCAGGCCGCCCAGGCTCGGCGTGGGCTTGTCGTGCAGGCCGCGCTCTCGCGGCAGGTCGATCGCCCCGACCCGATGAGCGAGCCGGGCGGCGACCGGCGTGAGCACCAGCGCCGCTGCGGCTGCGACGAGGAACGCCCACAGCGCGTCGAGGTCGTTCATTCCCGGCGGACTCTAAGCGCCAGGCAGGACCCAGAAGGCAATCACGGCATATTGGAGCCCCGCCGCGACGATCACCAGGAGGTGGAATACCTCGTGGTAGCCGAAGACCGTCGGCACCGGGTCCGGGCGCCTGCGGGCATACACGACCGCCCCCACGGTGTAGAGCAGGCCGCCCAGACCGACCATCCCGGCAGCGGTCAGGCCGACCGCGTTCACGAGGTCGGGAGTCGCGGCCACGGCGACCCAGCCGAGCGCCACATAGATCAGCGCCACCAGCCACTTCGGCGCATCGATCCACACCAGCTTGAGCACGATGCCGCCGATCGCCCCGGCCCAGACCACGACCAGGATCACGTCGGCCAGGGTGCCGTCCAGCGCCAGCACCGCGAACGGGCGTGTAGGAGCCCGCGATCAGCAGGAAGATCGCCGAGTGGTCGAGCCGGCGCATCCAGCGGCGCGCGGAGGTGGAGCGCCAGTCGATGCGGTGGTAGAGCGCGCTGGTGCCGAACAGGGTGGCCACGCATGCGGCGTACACGGCTGCGGCGGCGGTGGCCCGCCCGGAGGGCGCCGTGAGCACCAGGGCGGCGCCCAGCCCGAGCGAGACGTAGAACGCCCACTTGTGCGAGACACCGCGCAGGCGAGGCTTCGCCATCACCGCCGGTGGGAGCGCCTGCGCCATGGGACGAATATAGAGCGACCCGCGTACCCTCGGCACCGTGGCTATCGATTGGTCCAAGGGCGACTACGCACCGCTCGCGCGCACGCTCGAGCCGGCCTCCGCGCACGTCATCGAGGTCGCCGCGCCCTTGGCGGGAGCCGACGTGCTGGACGTGGCCTGCGGCACGGGGAACTCCGCCCTGCTCGCGGCGGACCGCGGCGCGCGGGTGGTCGGCACCGATGCCGAGCCCTCGATGCTCACAGCCGCCGCACAACGGGCGAGCGACGCCGCCGTGGACGTCGAGTGGGTCACCGCCGACGCCACGGACCTTCCGTGCGAGGACGGATCGTTCGACCTCGTGCTCTCGGTCTTCGGTGTGATGTTCGCCCCGGCCGATCCGGCCGCTGCGGAGCTCGCACGCGTGCTGCGGCCGGCGGGTCGCGCGGTGATCACCAGCTGGATTCCCGCCGGCCCCATCGCCGCGGCGGGACGGAAGGTGGCCGAGGCGCTCACGCGCCACCGCCCCGACGCGATGTCCCCGCCGTCCCCGGAGTGGGGTCGTGCCGAGGACGTCGTGGAGCTGCTGGGCCGCCACGGGCTCGACGCGGCAGCCGCGCCGCATGAGCTGTCCTTCGACGCCGACTCGGCCGAGGCGTGGGTGTCGATGAACGAGCGCAACGCGGCCGTCTGGGTCGCGGCCCGGGAGGCGATCCCAGCGGACGAGTGGGGCGCGCTTCGGGCCGAGCTCGTCTCCGACCTCGAACAGGCCAACGAGGCGAGCGACGGGTTCGCGGTGCGCAGCCCCTATCTGCTGATCGAGGCGACGCCTCAGACTGACCGCGGGAGCCAGCTGGGGGTAGAGCGGGTGGCTGTCGGCCAGGGCGCGGGTGCGCTCGCTGAGCTCGGCCTTGGCCGAGTCCGAGAAGTCGCCGGTGAGCGCCTGCGCCCATCACCTTGCCCGACCTCGCGGAAGTCGTCGAGCTGGAAGCCGCGGGTCGCGAGCGCCGGGGTGCCCACGCGCAGCCCCGAGGAGACGGCCGGCGGGCGCGGGTCGAACGGCACGGCGTTGCGGTTCACCGTGATGCCGATCTCGTGCAGGCGGTCCTCCGCCTGCTGGCCGTCGAGCTCGGAGTCGCGCAGGTCGACGAGCACGAGGTGGACGTCGGTGCCGCCGGTGAGCACGTTTACGCCGGCCGAGAGCAGCTCCTCGGCCACCGCGGCCGCGCCCTCGCGGGTGCGCCGCTGGCGCTCGCGGAACAGCTCCGACTGCGCGATCTTCAGCGTCACGGCCTTGCCCGCGATCACGTGCATCAGCGGGCCGCCCTGCTGGCCGGGGAACACCGCCGAGTTGATCTTCTTGGCGAACTCCTCCTTGCAGAGGATCATGCCGCCGCGGGCGCCGCCGAGCGTCTTGTGGATCGTGGTGGTGACGACGTCGGCGTGCGGCACCGGGCTGGGGTGCTCCCCGGCCGCGACCAGGCCGGCGAAGTGCGCCATGTCCACCATCAGCAGCGCGCCGACCGAGTCGGCGATCTCGCGGAAGCGCTCGAAGTCGAGCTGCGCGCGGGTAGGCAGACCAGCCGGCCGAGGATGAGCTTGGGCTTGAACTCCTCCGCCAGGCGCCGGAGCGCATCCATGTCGAGGACGGAGTCCTCCTCGCGCACGCCGTAGGCGACGATGTCGTAGAGCTTGCCGGAGAAGTTGATCTTCATCCCGTGCGTGAGGTGGCCGCCGTGGTCGAGCTTCATCCCGAGGATGCGGTCGCCCGGGTCGAGCAGCGCGTGGTAGGCGGCGGCGTTGGCCTGGGCGCCGGCGTGGGGCTGCACGTTCACGTGCTCGGCGCCGAACAGGTCCTTCGCGCGCTCGATGGCGAGGTTCTCGGCCACGTTCACGTGCTCGCAGCCGCCGTAGTAGCGCTTGCCCGGGTAGCCCTCGGCGTACTTGTTGGTGAGCACCGAGCCCTGGCAGTCGAGGATCGCCTGCGGGACGAAGTTCTCGGAGGCGATCATCTCGAGCGTGGTCTCCTGCCGGCGGGTCTCGTCCTCGAGCACCTTCGCGATGTCGGGATCGACGTCGGCGAGGGGCTTGGTGAAGTAGTCGGGGCTCAGATCGCTCACGCAGATGACGGTACCAGCGGCTGTCACACGTGACGGCCCGTAGTCGCAATAAGCGTCACGGTCGCAAGTAGCGAGCATGTCCAGACCAAGCCACAACGTCTCCCGCGGCCGACGCGCCCGACATCGAGGCGGCGCTCGCGTGCTGCGAGCGCGGGACTGCGGGTCTCAGCCGCGCGCCGGCTGCTGCTCGAGGCGCTCTACCGCGCCGACGAGCCGCTCACCGCCGAGGCGCTGGCCGAGCGGCCGCGCGACGACGTGGCATCGGTCTACCGCAACCTCGAGACGCTCGAGCAGGTCGGGCATCGTCAAGCACTTCCACCTCGGCCACGGCCCGGGCCTCTACATGCGCGCGCGGCGCGTCGGTGAGGGAGTACCTCGTGTGCGACTCGTGCGGGAAGGTCGCGCGATGGCGCCGGCGCGAGCTCGACGGGGTGCGCGACCGGGTGCGTGAGGACACCGGGTGGGAGGCGCGCTTCACCCACTTCCCGATCTCCGGCCTGTGCCCGCGCTGCTCGGCAAGGACTGGGCGGCGTGAACTTCGACTTCCTCTTCCAGCCCAATCGAGGAGCTCGATGCGTGGCTGACGGGCCTGTTCGACGGCGCGCCGCTGCTGGCGGCGCTGGGCATCGCGTTCGTGCTGGGGCTGCGTCACGCATCGGACCCCGACCACCTCGTGGCGGTCACCTCGCTGGTCGCGGCCGACGGCGGCGACGTGCGCGGCGGCCTCGCGACTCGGCGCGTGGTGGGGCGCCGGACACGCGGCTCACGCTGCTGGTGATCGGGGTGCCGCTGATCGCCGTTCAAGTCCGAGCTGCCCGGCTGGCTCGAGTCCGGCGCGGAGAAGGCCGTGGGGTCGTGATCATGGTGCTCGCCCTGCGGCTGGGCTACAAGTGGGTCCGGGGCGAGTACCGCGCCTCGGCGCACCGCCACGACGACGGCCATGCCCGCACACGCCATCTCCGGTCGGACGGCGCCGACCATGCCCATCGACACGTGCGCACGCCCGCGGCAGGCGTTCGCGATCGGCACGCTTCACGGGCTCGCCGGCACCGGGCGCGGTCGTGGTGCTCCTGATCGCGGCGATGGGATCGCGGGGCGAGGCGGTGGCCGCGCTCGCCGTGTTCGCGCCGATGTCGATCGCGTCGATGGCGCTGTGCACGTCCGCGTTCGCGTGGGTGCTCACGCGGCCGATCATCGAGCCCGTCTACCGGACGGTGCTGATACCGGCGCTCGGCGCGTTCGGGCTGATGTTCGGGCTGTGGTATGCGGGCTTCACCTAGGGGTAACCTCGCCACATGGACGAACACGACCACCCCCAGCCCCACACCCACGAGCACGAACACGACGGCGAGAAGCACAGCCACGCCCACACCGAACACGATCACGAGCACGTCGAGCACGAGCATGAGCACGAGCACGACGGGGAGACCCATTCCCACCCCCATGTGCACGAGGCGGGCTTCGAGGACGATCACGAGCACTCGCACTGAGCCGTGCCCTCGCGCCTGATATTCAGGTGCCAGTTCTGCGACGCGGTTCCCGACGACGAGACCCACGCGAGCCTCAGCGCCCAGCTGCGCGCCCAGCTGTTCGGCGAGTACCTCGACGCGATGCCGGGCGGCTGGCTCACGTTCACCGGCAACGGCATCTGCGGCCCCGCGCGCTACGCCTGCTTCGAGCACCGCGACGACCTCACCACCTACGTGCGCAAGCACTACGGCACCGTGGCGTGGCAGACCAAGAAGACGGGCCCTACCCGCGCTACGCGCCGCCGGGCTCCAAGCGGCCGCCGGCAAGCCGCCGTCGTCCGACGACGCCTCGGCTTCTGAGCGCCGCGGCGACCGCCGCCTGGCCGTAGGAGATCCCGCCGTCGTTGGGGGGCAGGCGCTCGGGGATCAGCACGCGCAAGCCCGGCGTCTCGCAGCCGCGCGGCCGTTTCGGTGAGCAGCAGGCGGTTCTGGAAGACGCCGCCGGAGAGCACGGCGGTGTCGAGCCCTCGGGCGGAGGCCGCGGCGGCGACCGCGGCGCACGTGCCCGCGGCGACGCCGGCGTGGAACCGGGCTGCGACCGTCTCCACCTCGATGCCGCTGTTCAGGTCCTGGACAACCGCGTCAACGAGGGGGTGCGCCGTCGAGGTCGGGAAACGGTCGTACGCACGGGCGGCGTCGCCACGCGTGGCCAGCGCCTCGAGCTCCACCGCGGCCTGGCCCTCGTAGGTCACCTCCGTGCGCAGCCCGCAGAGCGCCGCAACCGCGTCAAACAGCCGCCCCATCGACGAGGTGAGCGGCGACGCGGTGCCGCTCTCGCATAGCGCCGCCACCTGGGCCCAGCGCTCCGGATCGACGCCGGGCAGCGGAGCCGCACCGGGCTCCAGCCAGGCGCAGGCCATCCGCCACACCTCCTTCACAGCTCGATCCCCTCCGGGCAGCCGCACCGGACTGAGGTGACCCGCACGCTCGAACCCCCGCAAATCACCCACCAGCAGCTCGCCGCCCCACACCGTCCCGTCGGCGCCGTAGCCGCTCCCGTCGTAGATGGCGCCGACAGCCGGCTCGACGACGCCGTGCTCCGCCAGGCAGGCGGCGAGGTGCGCATGGTGATGCTGCACGCCCACGAGCTCCACGCCCTCGCGCTCCGCCGCGTACTTCGACGACAGGTAGTCGGGGTGAAGGTCGTGCGCCACAACCTCCGGCTCGACCGCGAACAGCCGCTGGAAGTGCTCGATGCCCTCGCGGAACGAGCTCAGCGTCTCCCAGTTCTTGAGATCGCCGATGTGATGGCCGGGCCACGCGCGGCGGCCCTTCGCCAGGCAGAAGACGGACTTGAGCTCGGCGCCGCATGCCAGCAGCGGCGGCGAGTCGAACGGCAGGTCGAGGCTGGCCGGCACGTAGCCGCGCGAGCGGCGCATCATCAAGCGGGGCCTCGCGCAACCCGCCGAGCGACCTCACCACCGAGTCGTCGGTGCGGATGTGGATCGGGCGATCGTGGGTGAGGAACAGATCGGCGATGCCCCCCAGCCGCTCCATCGCCTCGTCGTCGTCGTAGGCGATCGGCTCGTCGGAGACGTTGCCGCTGGTCATCACCAGCGGTGCGCCGGCGTCGGCGAGCAGCAGGTGGTGCAGCGGCGAGTAGGGGAGCATCACGCCGAGGTCGGGAGAGGCGGGCGCCACCGAGGCGAGCGACCGCCGCCCCGGGCCGCCGGCGCGCGATCACGATCGGCCGCTCGCGCCCGAGCAGCAGGGCCTCCTCCGCCGTGGCCAGCTCCACCAGCTCGCGGGCGCTCTCCAGCGACGGCGCCATCAGCGCGAACGGCTTGTCCTCGCGGTGCTTGCGCTCGCGCAGCGCCGTACACGCCTCCTCCGACGAGGCCAGGCAGGCCAGGTGGTAACCGCCCAGGCCCTTCACCGCGACGATCCTCTCCCCCGTCAGCGCCGCCGCCACCTCCTCCAGGGGGGCCGACAAGGAAGGGCCCGCAGTCCGGGCACGCATTCGGCTGCGCGTGAAAGCGGCGGTCGAGCGGATCGTCGTACTCCGCCCGGCAGGCCGCGCACATCTCGAAGCCGGCCATGGTGGTGAGCGGCCGGTCGTAGGGCACGCCGCGCACGATGGTGAAGCGCGGGCCCGCAGTCCGTGCAGTTGAGGAACGGATACCGGTGCCGGCGGTCTGCGGGGTCGAACAGCTCGGCTAGGCAGGCGTCGCAGGTGGCCACGTCCGGGGACACCAGCGCAAGCGGCTCCCCGCGCGTAGCGCTGTGCACGATCTCAAAGCCCTCCTCCCCGGTGGGCTCGAGTGCCGAGAAGTCCACGCTCTCCACCACCGCCAGCGGCGGCGCCTCGGCGGGCAGCCGCGCCATGAACTCCTCTACGGCTTGGGCGGGGCCCTCCACCTCGGCCTCCACCCCGCGCTCGTCGTTGAACACGTGCCCGGCCAGGCCGAGCTCGCGCGCCAGGCGGTAGACATAGGGCCGGAAGCCCACTCCCTGCACGGTGCCCTCCACGCGGGCCCGCTGTCTCAGAGCTCGATCAGCTCGCGCAATACGTGCCACGCGCTGGCCTGTGCCTCCTGGATCCGGGGGATGTGCTCGGAGCGAGTGATCACCACATGATCGGCCAGCCGGTCCTCGGCCACGCGCCCGCCGTCGTAGCCCACCATTGCGATCGTCACGATCGCCCGCCGGCGGGCCTCCGCCAGCGCCTCGATCACGTTCACGGAGTTCCCGCTGGTCGACATCGCCAGCAGCACGTCGCCGACGCGGCCGTGGGCGATCACCTGGCGGGCGAAGATCGCGTCGGTGCCGATGTCGTTGGCGATGGCGGTGAGAATCGCCGGGTCCTCGGTGAGGTCCAGCGCGGGGCGCGCGGGCCAGGCGTGCGGCGGGTGATGCATGTCGGCGGCAGCGTCCATCGCGTCGGTTGCGGAGCCGCCGTTGCCGAGCACCAGCAGGCGGCCGCCCGAGCGGATCGCCGCCGCCGCGGCCGCCAGTTCTGATCGTCCCTCGTCCAGGGTCTGCGCGCGCAGTGCTCCGACCTCGGCCGCCTTCATCCGGACCGACTCGCGCACGTCCGCGAGAACAGCCTCCGTGTCGGTCTCCGACTCTCCCAGGAACGGATAGAGGAAGCTCGAGGCGCCGGTGTCGTGCCCACCCCCCTGATGCTCGAAGAACACGTGCACCAGCTCCCAGAGCACGTGGTACGCCGTCTCGGTCAGCTCCTGATGGACGAATGGGTCGTCGACCGGTGGATCGAACTCCAGCGCCAAGCAGCCGAGGCGGCGCGCGGCGTCGAGTGGCTCGTGGAAGCCGATCACGATGTCGCCCGGCTCGGCGAGCAGAGAAAACTGCTCCTCGATGTCGTCGCACAGCGCCAGGGCCGGCAGCGCCCGCTTGCCGACGATCACCGGGTGTACGAACTCCACGGCCACGTGGCGGGCGTCGGACCGCGCCTGAGGCGAGCCGCCCAGCGCCAGCAGGCGCCCGCCTGCCGCGAACCGCTCGGCCATCCGGTGGCACGTCGCGGCGAGGCCCTCGGCCTCCGCCTCGAAGTACTGCGCGCCCGCCTCCGTGCGCAGCGCGGAGAGCTCGTCGATCCGGGAGGCGACAGCCTCCGTCACGCGACCGCCTTGGACCGCTCCCCCACGCCGGCCAGCCACTCGCGGAACCCGTCCACGCCCTCGCCCGTGCGGGCGCTCGTCTGAAGCACGTTTGCGCCGGGGTTCACCGACTCGACGTTTCGCAGCAGCTCGTCGAGGTCGTAGTCGATGTGGGGCAGCAGGTCGATCTTGTTCACCACCACCAGCTCGCAGGTGCGGAACATCAGCGGGTACTTCAGCGGCTTGTCCTCGCCCTCCGTCACCGAGCACACCATCGCCTTGGCGTCCTCGCCGACGCGGAACTCGGCCGGACAGACGAGGTTGCCCACGTTCTCGATGATCAGCAGGTCGATCTCGTCGAGCCCCACCTCGGGCAGGGCGGTGCGCACCATGTTCGCGTCCAGGTGGCACTCGCCGCCGAAGCCGCCGTCGGTGTTCAGCTGGGTGACCGGCACGTGGTAGCGCGACAGGCGGTCGGCGTCGAGGCTGCCCTGAACGTCGCCCTCGAGCACGCCGGGCCTCACGTCGCCGAGGCCCTCATGGAACACGGCCTCCAGCAGCGATGTCTTCCCCGCCCCCGGGGCGCTCATCAGGTTCACGACGGCCACCGACTCGCGGTCGAAGTCGGCCCTGTTGGCCTGCGCGATGGTCGTGTTCGCGTCCAGCGCGTCCTCGGCCACCCTCACCCTCGTACGGTGCATGCCTCCTCCTCCACGTCGATCGAATCCACCAAGAACTCGGTGCCGGTGAGCACCTCCACATCGCTGCCGCCGCAAGCCGGGCAGCGGAAGACCGGATTCTCCAGCGTCCAGGGCTCCGCGTCGCACTCCTTGCACGCCACGCGCGCCTCGATCTCGGTCAGCTCGAGCACCGAGTCCTCGCAGACCGTGTCGCGCGTGACGATGCCCCAGTAGAACTCCAGCGACGACGGCACCACCTGGCGCAGCGCGCCCACGGTGAGCTCCACCCGGTTCACCTTGCGGTCCTCCGCGTGGCGCACCACGGTGTCGAGGATCGCGCTGCTCAGGGAGAGCTCGTGCACCGCAGCTCCTCGACCTGTTCGAGCACCACGCCCACCGCGCGGTCCACTGCGCCCTCGACCGCCTCGCTCAGCTCCATGCCCATCTCCTCCACCACCAGCGGCTCGCAGGCCACCACCACGACCTTGCCGGGCCAGCCGCCCACGGCGTTCACGAACCGCAGCACCGTCTGCGGGTCCATCCCGTGGGGGTCGATCATCTCGCCGTCCTCGAAGCCCGCGTTGATGTCCTCCTGGTCGGGCTCCATCACATACAGCGTGCCCGGCTCCCCGCCCTGCCGGCTCACGTCGACCAGTACCAGCGCGTCGTAGCCGCGCATCACCTCGTAGGCCAGGTCGAGCCCGCCGCTGCCGAAGTCGAACACGGCCACGCCCTCGGGCAGCTCCTTCTTCTCCAGCCGCTCGGCCACCTTCGGCCCGAACCCGTCGTCGCGCAGCCACGAGTTGCCGATCCCCGCCACCAAGATCTTCATGCGGGCTCCACCTCCCCCTCGAAGAAGTACAGAAAGCGCCCCGTGTCGCGCAGCAGCTCCTGGCCGGGATCGCCGTCCAGGGTGACCGCGAAGTAGAGCCTGTCGTCGACGTCGTGCAGGATCTTCTCGATCGTCGCCAGCCTGCCCTCCACGATGTGGTCCTGGGGGTCGCCGCCGTGGGCGGGCGTGAGCCGCACCGTGTCGCCCCGGCGGAAGGTGTGGCCGTCCACGGTCACCTCTGCGTCGCCGCTGTGGTCGGGCAGCGCCTCGGGCGGCTCCGGCGGCTCGGTCTGCTCGTCGGGCCGGTTGGGGTCTCGCTGTGCCGGGCGCCAGGGCGCATCGAGCTCATTCGACGGGTGCATGACCCCGTGGAGGTCGAACAGGTCCTGCGGCGTGGTGGCCGCGGCCCGGTCCACCATCTCCCGCACGGCGGGGTCCTGCTCGGCGATCGACGCGCGCTCGGCGTCGCTCAGCGTGTGCACGTGCAGCAGCAGCGCCTCCTCGATCTCCGTGTTGTCGAACAGGTTCCCGCGGCTCTTCGGCGACAGCTCCGGATGATCGGGCAGCACGATCGCGGCGGCGATCATCACGTCGTCCTGCGCCGAGCCGAGCACCGGCCACGTGTTCACGCTGTCGAGCTCGGGGTGCTCGATCGCGGAGTGGAACCGGCCGCCCTCGGTGCGCAGGACGACGTGGGTGGAGAGCAGGCTCGCCCTGAGCGCGTCGGCGCGCTGCATCTCGGCCCCGCCGTCCACCTCCGTGGTGTTGTGCACGCACACCCGCACACGGGTGAGCTCACCCTCCATCGGATCGATCCGCAGCCGCACGCGGCCCCGCACACCGCCGAACTCGAACGGCACCGGCTCGCCGGGTCCGTCCACCTCCACCCAGCGCTCCTCGCCCTTGTGGCGCTCGCCGCTGGCAGTGAGGAAGCGCACGGTGGCGGTGAGCTTCGGCTCGTCGCCGGCCTCCAGGGCGCAGTCCATGCGCAGGTGGTCGTAGGTGGAGGTCAGGGTCTCCGCGTACGCGGGCGGGTAGACGATCCCGAACGGCGTGGGCGTGGCGTTCTTCGTGGCCCCCGGGGTGTAGGGGTAGAGCGCGTAGCCCTCGTACAGCAGCGAGTCCACCAGCTCGTCGACGCCGCTCATCGGTCGTCCCTCAGGAGGGCGGCGACCGTGGCGTCGAACGACGTCAGGCCGAGCTGGGCCTTCCGGGCCGCCAGCGCATCCAGCGTCTCGGTGCCGAGCGTCACCCAGCCGCCGTCGGGGTAGTGGTTGCGAATCATTTCCCGCCACGTGGACACCGGCAGCGCGAACGGCGCGGCGGTGTCCCACCTGATCTGCTCGACCTGCATCCGCCCGTCACCCGCGCGGTAGAAGATCGAGCCGGTGAAGTTGAACGACAGCGGCACCTCGCCGTCGGGCAGCGAGTAGAAGTACTTCGCCGCGGCCAGCTCGAGGTCGAAGCTGGCCCTGAACGGGATCGTGAACGTGGTCGCGCCGGTGAACGCCGGGACCAGCGCGTCGATCTCCGCGAGCACGGAGGGCTTGGTGGTCGTGCCCCAGCGCTCGGGCTCTCCGAACAGCTCCACCAGCCGGGCCTTGGTCTCGTCGTCGTAGGAGCGCTTGGCGGGCTCGATCATGACCTGCGCCCTCAGGGCGATCGTGTAGACCTCCCGCCCCTCCGGCTCGGTCACGCGGGTGACGAAGTGGAGCGTGGGCGCGGCGGCGTGCCGCACCGCCTCGACGCCGAGGATCTCGAACTCGGGCGCAGGTCTGGAGGAACTCGGCTCTCCCGGGCCGGGCGTGGTGGACGTCGCCGCGGCCCCGTTTTTCACGTGGCCTCCGCCCTTTCGCGCAGCCCCTCGAAGTAGCCGCTGATGGCGCGCTCGAGCCCGTCGCCGCCCGAGATGCCCTCCCACTTGGCCTTCACCAGGCCCACCAGCCGATAGCAATCGTCGATCGGGGCGATCGCGTAGCTCGGCGGATCCGCCAGCCGGTTCACGACAAGCCCCTCGGCATCGGACTCCATGCTCTCGAGCACGGCGTTCTCGGCCACAAGGGCCTCCCACACCGACTCGTCCAGGGCCGACTCGGTGGCCCCGGCAGGGCTCGGGTAGAGCGCGACCACCCCGCCGGCCGCGGTGCTGCGCATGAAGAACGCCAGCCCGATCGGGATGTCGAAGCCGGCCCAGCGCTCCGTGCTCATGGCGAGCTCGGGCAGCCACTCCACCCGGGTGCCCACCGGGCGGTACTCGGGATCGCCCGAGCGCAGCGCCCAGCAGGCCTCGCACGTGCACTCGATCCGCCGTTCCTCCATGTGGAGCATGTGCCGGTGGTCCTCGGGCAGCTCCGTTCCGCACAGGTCGCAGGCCTCACCAGTGCGAGACGACGGTGGCGATGCGCCCGCCCCGCCCACCGGCGAGCCTGTCGCCAGCCGCCGCAGGCCGCCGACCATGCCGGCGCGGCGGCGTGCCGCGAGCGCGGAGCCCGAGCCCCGGCGGCCGTTCGAGCCCGGCGTCATGTGGCCAGCGCGACCCTGACCCGGCTTTCGCCGTCGCGCAGCAGCGGTATGGGGGCGAGCTGGAGCGCCGAGTCGTCCACACCGCGTCCGGCCCGGGGCAGGTCGAACCGTGAGGAGCAGCTCGGGCAGGCCAGCTCCCCACCCTCGAGCGCACCACCCGCGAGCGCGACGCCACACGACGCACACTCGTCGCGGTAGGCGAGCAGCGTGCCGTTCACGTTGGCGACCAGCACATCGGCCTCCCCGGCATGCGCGACGGTTGTCTCGCCGTCGGGCAGGTCCACCACGCCGTCGAGATCGAGCCAGCCCGACAGCTCCGGCACCTGCGGCGCCAGCGGCAGCGGTGTGCCGCTCACCGGGGGCTCGTGTGTGGGTTCCTCCTCGACTCCCTCGACGTCCATGCCGAGCAGGTCGGGCGCCGCGTCCATCAGTGCCTGCTTGATCGCCAGCTCCAGAGTGGCCGACGATGCCGCGCAGCCACTGCAGCTCCCCTGGAGGCGCAGCTGGGCCACCCCGTCCTCGATGCCGAGCAACTCGACGTTCCCACCATGGGACTCCATGTAGGGCCGCACGCTGTCCAGAGCCTCCATCACGCGCTGCTCCAGAGGCACCGGATAGAGGTCATGGATCAGCAGCACGCTGCCGACGGTCGGATCCTCGGCGAGCGCCTTCGCCTTCTCCTCACCCACGAGCTCGAGCATCCGCGCAAGCCCCTCCCCATGAACCTCGAGGACGGCGCCGACCAACTCCTCGGCAACCGCCCGCTCCCGGGGATCGAGAAACGTCTCGAGCTCACCCGAAAGGCGCTCAATGCGCTCCTCAATGCCCTCATCAGGGCGAGGACCCTCACCCTGAGGCCTGACGCCTGAGGCCTGAGGCCTGCGAGCCGCCCCCTCGTCGGGAACCGACTCAGACGCCTGAGCCATCAGATCCAGAACTGTGACCCGGTCGCTTGCCATTACGACATCGCCGTGGGCGTGTGCATCACCTTCCGGACCTTGCCCTTGCCGTTGTACATGTGGACTCCACACGGCAGGCACGGGTCGAAGCTCCGCACCGCCCGCATGATGTCCACGCCCTTGAACTTGTCCGGGCCGTTCTCCTCGAAGATCGGCGTGTTCTGCACCGAGTCCTCGTAGGGGCCGGGCGTGCCGAACTTGTCGCGCACGCTGGCGTTCCAGGGTGTGGGCGGGAACGGCTGGTAGTTCGCGATCCGCCCGCCCTCGATCACCATGTGATGGCTGAGCACGCCGCGAGCCGCCTCGTGGAATCCGACGGACACGGCCTCCTGCGGCACCTTGAAGTCGTTCCACGACTTCGTGCGGCCCGCGCGGAGCTCGCCCAGCGCCTTCTCGAGGTTGTACAACCCCACGCAGGCCGAGTAGGCCTGGTGGTAGGTGCGTGCCCTCGCCCGCTCGATGGCGTTCGACTTCTCCGGCACCTTCCACTCGTACTCCACCTCCGGATGGTTCGCCGTCTTCGGCAGCGCCATCAGGATCGAGTGGCCGGTGGCCTTGAGGTAGCCGATGTCCACGAGGCCGGCCTTGGCCGTGCACCACTGGCGCGCGAACGGGCCGCCGCCGGTGTCGCAGCACACGTGCTCGTCGGTGCGCTCGTCATAGATCCGTGGCGAGGTGACCCAGCTGTACTTGTCGGTGAAGTCGCGCTTCTGCGGCTTCGGCAGAGTCGTCTTGTTCCACGGATGGTCCTTCGAGACCGGGTTCCCCAGGGGGTCCTTGTCCACGTAGGTGCGCTCGTTCTCCCAGCCGTCGAAGTACGAGCTGCCGAGCAGGATGCGGATCATCAGGTTGATCTCGACGAGGTCGGTCGAGATCAGCTCGCCGTCGATCGCCACGCCCGGCGTGACGAAGCGCTTGCGGCCCCACTCCGTCATGTTCCGGTAGTCGTAGTCGATGAAGTCGGGGTCGTCGAAGCAGCCCCAATTCACCAGGTTGGTCTTGCGGTAGCCGACCATGTCATACCCCGGCAGCGCCTCCAGCCAGAAGTCGTACAGGTCGTCGTGCATCGGCACGCTGCGCTTCACGTAGTCGATGTAACGCATCAGGCGCACGTAGTAGTCCGTGCAGGTCTGGTGCGTGATGTGCGCGCTCACGCCCCCGGGCATGATCGTCGAGGGGTGCGTGTGCCGGCCTCCGAAGAGGCAGTACATCTCACGCGTGTAGCGCGCGACGTGCAGCGTCTCCAGATAGAACTCGCCGGTGAACGGGTTCAGCGCCCGCATGATGTCGGCGATGGTCTTGAACCCGTGGATGTCGGAGTTCGGCGCCGGTGTCTGCTCCGCCTTCTGGAGCACCGACGGGTTGGTCTCCTTCACCATCTGCTCGCAGTAGTCCACGTTCGCCATGCAGTCGTTGAAGATCGCGTGGTCGAACATGAAATCCGCGGTCTCGGCGATGTTGTACGCGTAGTCGCCCAGCTTCGGCGGCTTCACGCCATACGCCATGTTCTGGTTCAGCACGGAACAGGTGCAGTGGTTGTCACCGCAAATGCCGCAGATGCGGCTGGTGATGAAGTGCGCGTCGCGCGGATCGATCCCCTTCATGAAGATGTCGAAGCCGCGGAAGACCATCGACGTGGAGTAGCACTTCAGTACCTGCTGATTGGCGAAGTCGATCTCCGTGTGGATCCCGAGCGACCCGACGATGCGGGTGATCGGGTCCCACGACATCTCCTTGACCTGGACCTTCTGCTCCTGAGGTGTCTCGACTGTGCTCATCCGATATCTCCCTTACCAGCGCTTCTGATAGCCGGTTGTCAGCTGCTTGCCCGGCTTGCGCCAGTCGGGCTCGATGTCGTACTTCTTGTCCATGTTCCGGTTCCGGAAGTACTTCAGGATCGGGCCGTAGGTGAATCGCGTGGCGTTCGCGGCCACAGCGCCCCAGGCGTCCTCGTCCATGAACGGCATGAACTTGTCGGGGAAGCCGGGCATGGTGCAGGCGATGCAGATGCCGCCCACGTTGGGACAGCCGCCGATGCCGTTCACCCAGCCCCTCACCGGCACGTTGCACTTCGCCACCGGCCCCTTGCAGCCGAGCTTCACAAGGCAGCGGGGGTCGTCGCCGTACTCGGTGGCGAACTGGCCCTGCTCGGTGAAGCCGGCCCGGTTGCAGCTCTCGCGGACCGTGCGACCGAACAGCCAGGTGGGCCGCAGCTGGTCGTCCAGCTCCGGCACGGGCGCCAGGCCGCCCAGGTGCAGCACGAGGTAGAGCAGCGCCTCGGTCATGTTGTCGGGCTGTGCCGGGCAGCCGGGGATGTTCACCACCGGGAGCCCCGCGGAGGACTTGTAGTCCCACCCCAGGTAGTCGGCCACACCCATCGCACCGGTCGGGTTGTTCTTCATGGCCGGGATGCCCCCGTAGGTGGCGCAGGTGCCCACCGCCACCACCGCCGCCGCCTTCGGCGACAGCCGGTCGAGCCACTCGTTGGTCGTGATCGGCTGGCCGGTCTCGGGGTTGTCGCCCATGCCGCAGAAGTGGCCCTCGCCGCTCAGCTCCTCGTTGGGAATCGAGCCCTCCACGACCAGCACGAACGGATCCAGCTTGCCCGCCTCGGCGTCGTACCAGGCCTGCATGAACTCATCGCCCACCTCGTACGCCAGCACGGGGTTGTGAACCACCACGCGCGGCATGCCGGGGATCACTCCCTGGATGATGTCCTCGAGGCTGGGGTTTGTCGCCGACGTCATGGCAACCGAGTCCCCGTCGCATGAAAGCCCCGTGGTCATCCATATGACGTGCGCGGTGACCGCCTCTGTCGCCGCCTGGTTTGGAATGAACTCGGTTGCCGCCATGCTGCTCCTCTCAGTTGCTCAGCAGATGCGTGGCAGGGGGTCCCCCACCAGCTGGTCCATGACTCGCTTGCCGCCAAAGCCGGTCTCCACCAGGACCATCCCCGGCGGCTCGGTCTTGACCTCTCCGATCTCGGCCGCGTCCTCGCAGCCCGGCACCGACCGCAGCGCGGCCAGTGCTCCCTCGGCGGCGTCCGGGGCCACGAACGCCACCAGCTTCCCCTCGTTTGCCACGTACATCGGGTCGATGCCGAGGATCTCCGCCGCGCCGGCGACCGCCGGCACGACCGGGACGTCGGCCTCCCTCACGAGCATCGCCACCTTCGACGAGCGGGCCAGCTCGTTGAGCACGGAGGCCACACCGCCCCTGGTGGCGTCCCGCATGCACCGAAGCGCGGGTCCGGCCTCCTCCAGCAGCGCGTCCACCGCGGGCCAGAGGGAGCAGGTGTCGGACTCGATCTCGGCGCCCAGGTCGAACTCGCCCCGGGCGAGCATGATCGCGGTGCCGTGATCGCCGACGGTGCCGGACACGAGCACCCGGTCGCCCGGCTTCAGGGAGGCGGGGGACATCTCGGCTCGGGGGTCCAGCTTGCCGACCCCGGTGGTGCAGACGTACATCTGGTCGGCGTGCCCGCGCTCCACCACCTTGGTGTCGCCGGCCACGATCTCCACCCCGGCGTCGCGCGCCGCCGCCGCGATCGCCTCCACCTCGGCGCGCAGGTCGTCGGCCGGCAGGCCCTCCTCCAGGATCAGCGACAGACTCAGTGCGACCGGCCTCGCGCCGGCGACCGCCAGGTCGTTCACCGTGCCGTTCACCGCCAGCTCACCGATCGAGCCGCCGGGGAACCGGATCGGCTTCACCACGAAGCTGTCGGTGGTCATCACCGTGCCGTCGCCGATCGCGCCGGCGTCACCCATCGCGGCCAGCGTGTCCGATCCGAACGCGGGCACGAAAAGGCCTTCGATCATCGTCTGGGTCGCCTTGCCGCCGGCGCCGTGGGACATCGTGACCTGCTCGTCGCGGAACTTCGCCTTCTTCCCGCGCGCGGTCTCGATGATGGAAAGTACGCGAGCTTCGCGGCCGCCTTCAGGAGGAGTGCTCCGCGGGGCATCCTGCCCCGCGTCCTGAGACGGACTCTCGGCCTCCGGCCTCGCGTGAACGCTCGGGCTCTGGCCCTCGCTCCTCACACCACCTCCCGCTCGCGCGCGAAGCGCCCGTAGTTGTAGTAGGCGGCGCAGGCGCCCTCGGACGACACCATGCAGGTGCCGATCGGCCGCTCGGGCGTGCACGCGGTGCCGAACACCTTGCACTCGAACGGCTTGATCACGCCCTTCAGCACCTCGCCGCACTGGCACGCCTTCGGGTCCGCCACGCGCACGCCAGGCACCTGCCAGCGCAGCTCGGCGTCGTAGTCCGCGTAGGCCTCCGAGAGCTTCAGCCCCGACTGCGAGATGAAGCCCAGGCCGCGCCACTCGAAGTGCGGGCCGCAGCTCGAACACCTCGGACATCACCTGGAGCGCCCGCGGGTTGCCCTCGTAGGGCACCACGCGCTTGTACTGGTTCTCGACCTCGCACCGGCCCTCGGACAGCTGCAGCAGGATCTGCTGTACGGCCTGGAGCACGTCGAGCGGCTCGAAGCCCGCCACGACTATCGGCTTGCCGTAGTCGGCCGGGATGAACTCGAACGGCCTGCGCGCCCACCACCGTGGACACGTGGCCCGGGCCCGATGAAGCCGTCCAGGCGCAGGTCCGGCGAGTCGAGCAGTGCGCGCAGCGGCGGCACGATCGTCACGTGGTTGCACATGCACGAGAAGTTCTTGACGCCCTCCATGCGGGCGCGCTTGAGCGTGAGCGCCGTGGAGGGCGCGGTGGTCTCGAAGCCGATCGCGAAGAACACCACCTCGTGTTCCGGGTTCTCCTTCGCGATCCGCAGCGCGTCGAGCGGCGAGTAGACCATCCGGATGTCGGCGCCCTCGGCCTTGGCGTCGAGCAGCGAGCCGTCCGAGCCGGGGATCCGCAGCATGTCGCCGAAGCACGTGAAGATCACGTTGTCCTGGTGCGCGAGGGCGATGCCGTCGTCCACGCGCCCCATCGGGATCACGCACACCGGGCAGCCGGGCCCGTGCACCAGCTCCACGTTCTCGGGCAGCAGGTCGTCGATCCCGAACTTGTAGATCGAGTGGGTGTGGCCGCCGCACACCTCCATCAGCTTGTAGTGGCGGCCGGGCTCGACGAGGTTCAGCACCTCGCCGGCAAGCGCGCGGCCGAGCTCGGGGTCGCGGAACTCATCGACGTATTTCATGGCAGGTTCGCGATCGCAGTGGCAGCGTGTACGAGCACGCGATCGCCAGGCCCGACGGGATCGACCAGCGCCGATCTCCACGGTCTCCCGCCGGCCCTGATCGTCCTCACACAGCGCGAGCCCGGTCTCATCCAACTCCAGCACCCGCAATGCGATCGCCTCATCCCCGCAGGTGATGCAGGAGCAGGCGACCATGTCCGTCACTCGATGACGCTCGCCTTCAGCTCTTCGAGCTCCTGCTCGTAGTCCTCGCCCATCGCCACGAGCTGCTTGTGCGTGGCCAGCGCCTCCGCCTCGTCCACCTTCGACATCGCGAAGCCCACGTGGATCAGGACCCAGTCGCCGGGGCCCACGCCGCCGTCCTCGTCGAGGAGGCCGATGTTGACGGTGCGCTGGACACCGGCCACATCAACCTTCGCGAGCCGGTTCGGCTCGTCGACGGTTTCGACTATCTGGCCAGGGATGGCCAGGCACACGTGGCTCTCCCTTCTACTTCCTAAACCTGTTCAGTTCCTACCACTTTGAGGTACCCGGTGCAACAAGCGGCGAATCACACAAGCATCGAGAGCACCCTCGCGAACGACCTCGTGCTCGCCGCTCTCCTCGAAGCGGCTGAGATCGACCACCGTCGAGGCGATGCCGGGTAGCTCACCGGCATCGATCAGCAGGTCGACCCCAGAGCGGATCGAGGAGTCGACGTCGGCGATCCGGCGCGGGTCGGTCCCGCCCGAGGGGTTCGCGCTCGATTGCAGCACCGGCCGGCGTAAGGCCCCGAGCGGAGCCAGCGGGCCATCGAGCGCCGGCACCCGCAGCCCGAGCCGCTCCGGCACCGGCCCGCAGGCCAGCGGGTAGCGGCGATCGGGATTCGGCAGGAGCAACGTGACCGGCGCTGGGAGCAGGCTCGCCACCGCCGATCTCGTCCGGTCGCCCAACTCGGGCAACGCGGCCAGCGCCCAATCGAGATCGAAGAACATCACCGCCGCGGGCCGCTCGGGCGGGCGGCCCTTGAGCGCGTAGAGCCGTTCCACCCCTTCCTTCGACTCGGGGTCGGTGGCCAGGCCGTACACGGTGTCGGAGGGAAAGAGGACGACGCCTCCGACGGAGATGCAGCGACCAAAGGCCTCGACCTCGTCGGGGGTCATGGGACCCGGCCTGTCGTGACCCGCTCGTGCCCTGCAAGGTCGGTCAGCGTCCGGGCCCCGTCGAGCAGGCCGCGCACCGCGTCGCCCTGATGCGGCGCGTGCTCCAGCGCGACCGCCGCGCCGGCCGGCGCCTCGGACACCAGGCCCCGGATCGCGTCGAGGCCGTCCACGCCGGCCACCAGTGCCTCCCGCGGCTCGAAGCCGCGGATCTCGGGCGCGAGGCCACCCAGCTCACCGTCGGCCACGTAGGGAAGGTTGGCCACCACGAGATCGTGGGCGCCGTCCGGCCACCCGGGGCGGTGCTCGGCCTCGAGCCCGTTCGCGCGCGCCACCTCGACCGCTGCGGCCGAGGCGTCGGAGGCAGTCACGCGCAGGTCCGGCCGCTCGTCGATCAGCGCGAGCGCGATCGCACCGGACCCGGTACCCACGTCGTGGACCGACGCCCCCTGGGGCAGCTCCAGCGCCACCTCCACCAGCAGCTCGGTCTCGGGTCGCGGGATGAGCACGCGGGAGTCCACCGCCAGCTCGATTTGGCGAAAGCCCTTCCTGCCGAGGATGTAAGCCACCGGCTCGCGCGCGAGACGGCGGCGAACGCTCTCGCCGAAGCGCCGTGCCTCGGCGGGCGCCACTCCCCGGCCGGAGTCAGTCACCAACGCGGCGCGATCCATGCCCATCGCCTCCGCCAGGAGCAGTTCCGCGTCGAGGCGCGGGGTATCGCAGCCGGCCGCTTCGAGCGCGGCGGCGGCCGAGTCGAGGGCGTCGCGGATGGTGGAAACGGTCACGGACATGGGCGTTAGCCACCCCTTGTAGCGGGTAGCCCGAGGCGAAGGTCCCGAAAGGAGGGTCACATGGAGCAGCGCGACGAGAACGAGTCAGGCGAGGAGGGTCTCGGAACCCAGACCGGCGCAAGCGAGCCGGGAGGCCAGAACCCCGATCACACGCCGGGTGCCACGCCGGAGCGCGAGGTAAACGAGGGTGACGAGAGTCCCGAGGGCACAGAGGCCCCGGACAACCCCGTCGGAGACCAGAATCCTGACGCCGACGACAGCAGCACCGAGGTGCCCGTGCCCCAGGAGGGCGAGATGGAGGACGATCCCGCGGAGGCCGGCGAAGCCACCGACGGCACCTGATCACGAGACAGGCGCAGAACCGCACCCGGCCGACCTGCGACGGGTATATCCTCTCGCACCTCTCCAAGTAGCAATCGTCACAGAGGAGGCCGGGTGCTGGTTCGGGATGGCATGAGTTCGGGGATCGTCACCGTCGGGCTGGGCCACACCCTGCGCGACGCCGCCCGCAAGATGACCGAGAACAACGTCGGCGCAGCAGTGATCATCGACCCCGACCTACCGGCCCCCGCGATCATCACCGAGCGCGACCTGCTGCGCTCTAACGGCGCCGGCGAGGACCTGGACTCCGAGCGCGTGAGCGAGCACCTCTCCGCGGACCTGATCTACGCGGCCCCCGACTGGTCGCTCGAGCGGGCGGCGGAGGAGATGACGAAGGGCGGCTTCCGCCACGTGATCGTGGTGGAGGGCGGCGAGGTGGTCGGCATCCTCTCGATGCGCGACATCGTGCGCTGCTGGGTGAGCGACGGCGCCACCTCCGAGATGCCTGCCTAGAACCGCCGTGGCCGGGTAGGGCATTCCTCGACCCCAAAAGGAGGAACCATATGTTCGAGACCGAGGAAACGCCCGGTGTCGGCGAAGAGACCGGCACGGACGAGGGCCAGGAGGCCCCAGCGCCCACGGAGGCCCCCATCGAGACCCCCGAAGAGGGCGGCGGCGGGGACGAGGGCGGCAGCGGCGAGCAGCCGGCGGGCGCCTAGACCTCTGCTGCGGCGAGCTTGAGCCGCTTCTCCTCCGCCTCGAGGGCGGCGGTGAAGGCCTCGAGCTCGCCGCTCAGCACCCTCTGCACCTCGCCCTTGGTGAGCTTCACGCGGTGGTCGGTCACGCGGTCCTGCGGGAAGTTGTAGGTGCGGATCTTCTCGGATCGCTCGCCCGTCCCGACTTGGGCGCGGCGGTCTTCCGCGAGCTCCGCCTGCTGGGCGGCCAGTTCCTGCTCGAGCAGTCGCGCCCGTAGCACGCGCATCGCCTTGTCGCGGTTCTGAAGCTGGGACTTCTCGTCCTGCATGGACACAACCAAGCCGGTGGGCTTGTGCGTGATCCGCACAGCCGAGTCGGTGGTGTTCACCGACTGCCCCCCGGGCCCTGACGAGCGGTAGACGTCGATCTGAAGGTCGTTCGGGTCGACCTGCACGTCCACGTCCTCCGCCTCCGGCAGCACGGCGACCGTGGCGGTGGAGGTGTGGATGCGGCCCTGTGACTCCGTCTCCGGCACGCGCTGCACCCTGTGCGTCCCGCCCTCGTGCTTGAACACGCTGTACGCGCCGTTGCCCTTCACGGCAAACGTGTAGTCGCCGTCGGAGAGCGAGAGCGGCTCGGTCTTGAACCCGCGCCGCTCGGCGTAGCGATCGAGCATCCTGTAGAGGTCACCCGCGAACAGTCCGGCCTCCTCGCCGCCGGTGCCCGCGCGGACCTCCACTATCACGTTCTTCTCGTCGCTGGGATCGGGCTCCACCATCGCCAGCCGGATCTCCTCGTCCAGCTCGGCGAGGCGAGCCTCGGAGGCGCTGAGCAAGTCGCGCAGCTCCGGGTCGTCGCCGTCGTTGAGCATGTCGCGCGCGCCCGCGGCATCGGACGACGCGTGCCGCCACTCCTCGGCAAGCACATGCGCGGACTCGAGCGCGTGGTAGCGCCCTCCCAACCTCGGCATAGCGCTCGCGATCCCCGATCACCTCGGGGTCCGACATCTGCTCCGAGAGCTCCGCGAAGCGGCTCTCGATCTGCTCAACCAGCTTCTCGATCACGACCGAGAGGCTAGTCCAGCGCTAGGCCACGACCTCCATGCCGATCTTCTCCTCGTCGCTGGCCTCCGCGGGGTTCTCCACCGCGAGCACCGCTTCGAGGGCGGCGATGGCCACCGCGAGCTGGGGCAGGTCGGGCTCGCGCGTGGTGAGGCGCTGGAGCTGCATGCCGGGCCACATCAGCACCCGCGCCCAGCGCTTCGTGCGGTTGCGCCCGAGCCACTTGATCGCCTCGAACGCCAGGCCGGCGACCAGCGGGATGCCCACCACGCGCGAGACGAAGAGCCAGTGCAGCGGGAGCTGGCCGAGCGGCGCGAACACGAAGATCGCCACCACCATCACGATCAGCAGGAAGCTGGTGCCGCAGCGCGGGTGCAGGCGCGAGAAGCGCTGCGCGTTCTCGGGCGTGAGGTCGAGGCCGGCCTCGTAGCACGAGATCGTCTTGTGCTCGGCGCCGTGGTACTCGAACACCCGGCGCAGGTCGCGCATCTGCGAGATCAGCAGGATGTACGCGAGGAAGATCGTGAGCCGTATGCCCTTCTCGATCAGGACGAAGACGAAGCCGTTGGGAAGATCGATCAGGCTGGTGAGCCCGGCCGGCAGCAGGAAGAACAGGCCGATGGCGAAGGCCATCGCGAAGATGATCGTGCCGACCCAGGTGCCGCCACCGATCTCCTGGTCCTCGCCTGCGTCGTCGGGCGGCATCTGCGCGTTCGCCGAGATGTTGAGCGCGCGGAAGCCGATCTTCAGCGACTCGACGAGCGCCACCACGCCACGGACCACCGGGACGCGCGCCCAGCGGTGCTCCTTGGCGTAGGAGACGAGCGGGAACGAGACCGTCTCGATCTCGCCCTTCGCACCCTCCTGCGGGTCGAGCTCGCCGGCCTCGAGCTGCTCGGCGGTGGGCTTGCGCACGGCCACCGCCCACGTGGAGACGCCGCGCATCATCACGCCCTCCAGAACGGCCTGACCCCCGACCGGCAGGTCGCGGGGCGCCTCGAGCTGGCCGTTGGAGGCGCTCACACGGTCAATCGTAACGAGGGGTCCTACTGCACTGGGCAGGGCACGGTGCGCGAGTTGTCGCGCTCGTTGCCCTCGGCCACCACGTCTGCGGGGTCGATCTGCGCCTTCACCGAGCGGGTGCATGCGGGTCCGTTCACGAATACGCGGCGGGTCTCACCGGCGGCGAGGGCCCCGAACGCAGGGGTGTCGACCACGTCGCCGTCGACGCTGAGCGCGAGTGTGGTGGGAGCGGAGGGCGCGCGGCCGCGGTTGAACACGTCGACCGCGTAGCGCACGGTGCCGTTCACCCGGCGTCCGCCGACGCGGGTCACGCGCAGGTTGGGCAGCAGGCCCGCCTGCCTGCAGGTACGGGAGAGCCGGCGCGCGCGGCGAAGGACATCACCGTCCGCGTCGTACCAGCGGAAATGCACCGCCACGCGGTAGGACGCGCCCTCGCCGAGCGCCAGCACGCGCTGGCGTATCGCGAACCCGCGCACGCCGCTGCGCGACTTGCGCCAGACGCCCAGACCGGGAGCCGCAACGGTGCGGAAGCGGCCGGCGCCGGCCCGCTCCTGAAGCTTGAACTTGACCCACATCCGGTCGGTGCCGGCCACCCGCCTCGCGGCCGCGCGGAAGACGGCGTAGCGAACCGCGGGCGTCGCGCCCTTGCGAGCACTGGACCACCTTGCGCCGTCGCCAGCGGCTTGCGCTTGGCGGCCGGCGCAGCCGGAACCGCCGCCGTCAGCGCGAGGGCGAGGGTGATGCAGCGCGAGATGTCGGATCCGGAGACGCATGCGCTCAGTGAACAGCGCAGACGACCCCGGAGTTGCGCTACTTCGAGGAGCTTCTGCGCGCCGCGCGGCGGCGGAAACGCTCGACGCGGCCACCCGTATCGACCAGCTTCTGCTTGCCCGTGTAGAACGGATGGCAGTTCGAGCAGATCTCCACGTGCAGCTCGGCCTCGGTGGAGCGAGTGGTGAACTCGTTCCCGCACGTGCAGCGCACGTGGGACTCGACGTATTCGGGATGGATCTCGGTCTTCATCGAACGATGATCTAGCGCGGTCTAGCGTTAGCGGTCCGAGGGCGCGAGCCCCCGTTGCGTCCGCCGCCGAACCAGGCCCGGAGCCTCGCCCACCATGTCCGCGGCGGCCCGAACCGGGCCGGCGGCGGCTGTTTCGCGCGCACCAGCTGGATCCAGTCGTCCAGCGGCAGCTGCCGTCGATCAGGCGCGCCAGGGCGGAGATCACGGGCGCCTCGAGCCCCGCCCGCTCGATCGCGCGCGCGAGCAGCCGCACGGTCTCCAGCGCCTCCACGGCCTGGCCGAGGCGGCCGGGGATCTCGTCCGCCGGCACGCCCTGGGCCAGCAGCTCGCCGGCGCTGCGGTTGCGGGAGGTGGGCGCCAGCGCGGTGGCCACCAGGTCGCCGGTGCCGCCGCGCCCCACGAACGTGCGCGCCTTCCCGCCGGACAGCTCGGCCAGGGCGAGCACCTCGAGGAAGATGTCCGCCGCGGCCATGCCGGCGGCGTTGAGGCCCTGGCTCTGGGTGGCGCCGACCGCCACCGCCGCGGCGTTCTTCGCCACGCCCGCCAGCTCGACGCCCACCGGGTCGTCGGAGACCTCGCACACCACGCCGGAGCGCTGGAACACCTCGGCCACCCGGTGCGCCAGCGGCTCGGAGTGCGAGGCGCACACCAGTCCCGCGCCCGACTCCACCATCTCGCGCGCATGCGCGGGGCCCCCCACACACGCCGTGCGCTCGGCCCCGAACGCGCGCTCGAGCGCCACGGTCGGGCGGCATGCCGTCGGGCGGCACGAGGCCCTTGGCCAGCGAGACCACGCCCGCTGTCTCTGTGATGCCCAGCTCGCCGATCTGCTCGAGCGCCTCCCCCATCCCCTTCGAGGGCACCGCGAGGAACACGAGGTCGGGGCGCTCGAACTGGTCGCCGCGGGCGCCGAACGCCCGCACCTTGAGCCCCTGCGGAAGCGGGACCCCCGCCAGGTAGTGCGCGTTCTCGCGCGCGGACTCCAGCAGCTCGGCCTGCTCGGGAGTGCGGCAGAGCAGCGTGGTGCGCACGCCGGCACGGTCGAGCAGGAGCGCCACGGCGGTGCCGAACGAGCCGGCGCCCACCACGCTCGCGCGGCGCGGATGCTGGCCGGGATAGCGAAGGGTCGGGCTGATGGGCGGGGACCGTACCGATAGCCGTAGCGTCCGGCCGTCGCGGTCGAATACGACCAGCGTGAACGACCTGGCCGCCTACGAGTCGCGCTTCCGCCGCGCGGGGCTGCCGCTGTTCATCGCCGACTACTCGGCCAGCGAGGACATCTACACCCGCGCGACGCCGCTGCTGGCGCTCGTGTTCGCCGGCGAGACGCTCGGTGCGATCGACCTGGACTGGACCTGGTGGCAGAACGTGGCCGCCACGGCCGGAGGGCTGGCGATCCTGCTGGCGGCCTTCGCGATCCTCAACCTCCTTCGCGGACGCCCTCCGCTCGCACGCCCGCGCGAGGTGGGAGTGCCCGAGCTCACCGGGTTCGTGCTGCTGCCGGCCGTGCTGCCGCTGATCTTCGGGGGCCAGCTGACCAGCGCGGTGGTCACGGCCGTCGGCAATCTCGTGTTTCTCGCCCTCATCTACGCGGTGATCGGCTACGGGCTCCTGTTCGTGGTGATCTGGGCGGCCGGGCGCCTGATCGACCAGCTGGGCCGCTCGCTGGTCCTGCTGACCAAGGCGATCCCGCTGCTGATGGTCTTCGCGCTGGTGCTGTTCGTGAACACGGAGGCCTGGCAGGTGTTCTCCTCGATGCCCGGCGAGTTCCTGGCCGTGGTGGCCGCGATGTTCGTGGCGGCCGGCTCGGTGTTCCTGGTCGCACGGCTGCCGCGCGAGGTGACCGCCCTCGAGCGCGCGGTGGCCGCGGGCCCGGAGCTCGACGGCCGCCAGCGGCTCAACGTGGCGATCGTGATGTTCGTGAGCCAGGCGCTCCAGGTGCTGGTGGTGAGCCTGGCGGTGGGCGTCGCGTTCACCCTCTTCGGCATGCTCGCGATCGGAGCGGAGGTGCGCGAGTCGTGGATAGGCAGTGAGGGCAACGTGCTGCTCACCGTCGAATCTGTTCGGCTCCCCGGCGCAGGTCACCGAGGAGCTGCTGCGGGTGTCGGGTGGCATCGCCGCGTTCTCCGGGCTCTACTACGCCATCGCCGTGCTCACCGACGCCACCTACCGCGAGGAGTTCCTCGACGAGCTCACCGAGGAGATGGGCGACACGTTCCGGGCGCGGGCCGAGTACCTTGCCGCGCGCGGATGATTGACCAGCGGCCACAGCCGGACGGGTCGGATAGGCGCCTCGTAACCGATGCGGACATCACGGCCGTGGGGAACCTGCTCGGCAGCGCGTTCGCGAACAACCCCGCGACGTCGTGGACCCTTCGCGACGACTCGACCCGCGAGGGCAAGCTGCAGCGGGGCTTCGGCGACTACCTGCGCCACATCTGGCTGCCGCGTGGGGAGTGCTGGACCACCCAGCAGCTCGACGGGGCCGCGCTGTGGCTGCCGCCCGGGGGCTGGGAGGTGCCGGTGCGGACCCAGCTGCGGCTGTTCGCCCACGTGGTCGCCACAGCCCGGCTGGAGACGCCACGGCTCATGCGCTTCTTCAACCTGCTCGAGCGCAAGCACCCCCACGAGCCGCACTGGTATCTGGCGGTGCTGGGCGTGGCCCCCGACCGCCAGGGCCGCGGCTTCGGCTCGCACCTGATGCAGCCCGTGCTGGAGCGCTGCGACGCCAACGGAGACGCCGCCTACCTGGAGACCGATACCGAGCGCAACGTGCAGCTGTACGAGCGGCACGGATTCAAGGTCACCGAGGAATTCGACCTACCCGGCGGAGGACCCCCCGTCTGGCTGATGTGGAGAGATCCTGATGCCTGAGGCCTGAGGCCTTATGTGTTCTGGTACAGCGGGCCGTCGCCGCCCTCGGGCGTGGTGAGACGACCGCCCTTCGCGGTGATCGCTCCGCACTGCACGCAGTTCGTGTAGTTCACGATCACGTCCACGTCGCCGGTCTCCGGCGCGTCCTCTGGGATCTCGTAGACCCCGGCCGGGCACATCCACTTCCAGGTCTCTGCCACCTCGCGCGGCACGTTCTCCTGGATCCGGATGTGATTCGGCGCGTCATCGCGGGTCGCGTTGCCCGAGATGAAGACGCTCGAGAGCTTGTCGAAGATGTACTTGTTGTCCGGCTTCGGATACTTCTTCGAGGTCTTGCCCATGAACATCTCGCGCTCGTCCTGGCGGTGCCAGGGCAGGCGCACCGGGATCTTGCCCTTGGTGGCGATGAAGAGGTTCACCAGCGGGCCGCCGATGAAGAAGCCCTTGCTGAACGGCTGGCGTGTGTTGCGCACCTCCCACAGCTCCTTGCCGACCGCTGATTCCTCGATGGCGTCCTCGTATGAGGAGAAGTCGGTGTTGCCGGCCTTCAGGCCCTTGTAGATCGCCTCGGCCGCGATCCGGCCCGAGTTGATCGAGTGGTGCACGCCCTTCAGCGCCACCGTGTCGACCATGCCGGCCGAGTCGCCCACGAGCACCGCGCCGGGCATCGAGAGCTTGGGCATCGACCAGTAGCCGCCGCCGGGGAGCGCCTTCGCGCCCCAGCCGACGCGCTCGCCGCCCTCGAGGATCTTGCGACCAGCGGGTGCGTCTTGAACGTCTGCAGCAGGTCGTGGGCGGAGGTGGTGGCGTCGGCGTACTCGAGGTCGATCACGAAGCCGATCGACACCAGGTCGTCGCCGGTCTTCTCGTCCTTCATCGGGTAGATCCACGTGCCGCCGACCTGGCCGTACTTGGCGGAGGGGCTGACCGGCCACGGGCCGATCGTGTGGATCACGCGGTCGAGCGCCTTGGGGACCTTCCAGACCTCCTTCACGCCGAGCTCCCAGGTCTGGGGCTCGCGGCCCTCGCCGAGGTCGAACTCGCGGATGGCGGGACCGGTGAGGTGGCCCCAGCAACCCTCGGCCAGCACGGTGGCCTTCGCCTTGATGTCGGTGCCGGGCTCGAAGTTGCCCTTCGGCTCGCCGTCCTTGTCGCGGCCCTTGTCGCCGGTGCGCACGCCCTTCACCTCGCCGTCCTCCACGACCAGCTTCGTGGCGGCGGTCTCGGTGAGGATGTAGGCGCCCGCGTCCTCTGCCTGCTGCTGCTGCCAGCGGGCGAGGGCGGCCACGGAGATCACCTCGTTACCGTGGTTCTTGAACGGCGGCGGGGTGGGGATGCGCAGCGAGCGCTTCTTCGAGGGCGTCAGGTAGACCGCCTCCTTCTCCACCTCGCCGAACGCGAAGCCGGCCTTGCGCCAGTCCTCGCGGCTCACGTCGGGGTAGAGCTCCTGGAGCGGGCCGGGGCGCATCACGGCGCCGGACAGGTTGTGCCCGCCGCAGGTCTTGGCCTTCTCGATCACGGCCACCGGCACCTCGCCGAGGCTCTCGAGCAGGGCGGGGTCGTCGGCGAGCAGCTGCAGCAGGCGGTTGGCGCACGACAGGCCGGCGGTGCCGCCGCCGACGATGGCCACGCCGACCTCGATCAGCTCGTCCTCGCCATCGAGCCCGCGCTTGATGAACTCGTCCGGGGAGTCGACCGGCGGCGGGTAGGCCGCCGGCGCTAGCCGCCCGTTGCTGCCCGCCATCCGGCTCAGCCGCCCTTCTTCGCCTTCACCGCTTCGGTGAGCTTGGGCAGGATCTTGTTCAGATCGCCCACGATGCCGAGGTCGGAGAACTCGAAGATCGGGGCGTTCTGGTCCTTGTTGATCGCCACGATGTTCTCGGAGCTCTGCATGCCGACCTTGTGCTGGATCGCCCCGGAGATGCCGGCCGCGAGGTACAGCTTCGGCGCGACCGTCTTACCGGTCTGGCCGATCTGCGCGGCGTAGGGGTACCAGCCGGCGTCGACCACCGCGCGCGTGGCGGCAACCGCGCCGCCCAGCGCCTCGGCGAGCTCCTCGCACATCTCGAAGCCCTCGGCCTTGCCCAGCCCGCGGCCACCGGCCACGAGCAGATCGGCGTCCTCGATGTTCACGTCGGCGCCGCGCTGCTCGCCGCGCTGGACCATCGTCGCCTTGGTGGAGTGCTCCTCGTAGGAGACCTCGACGTCGACCACCTCGGCGGTTCCGTCGCCCTCGACCGCGTCGAACGCGTTCAGGCGGCCGATGATGATCCCCGGCTCGCCGACGTACTCGACGTCCACGATCGCGGAGTCCTGGAGGATCGGGCGCTCGGCGACGAGCTTGCCGTCCTGCGCCTTGACCGCGGTGACCTCCATGGTCACGCCGGCGCCCAGGCGGGCGGTGAGGCCCGCGCCGATCTCGAAGCCGAGCAGTCCGCCGCCGAACAGCGCGTAGGAGTAGCCCTCATCGGTGATGACCTTGGCCATCGCGTCGACGACGGGAGCACCGAGGCCCTCGTCGCCCTTGGCGCGGAAGACCTTCGTGGCTCCGTACTTGCCGAGCGACGCGCAGAGGTCGTCGGTGAGGTCGTCGCCCCCGACGACCACGACGGCCGCGTCGCCGCCGATCTCCTTGGCGAGCTTCGCGCCCTCGGAGACGGCCCCGAGCGAGTTCTTGTTGAACTCGCCCTCGTAGTGCAGTGCGTAAGTGAGGATCCCGCTCATGCCAGCAGCTTCCTTTCATCGAGCCAGGCCACGATCTTCTCGACCGTCTCGTTGGTGTCCTCGTCCTCGATGATCTCGCCGGCTTCCTTGGCGGGCGGCGGGTTGATCGCGAGGACCTTCGTGCGCGAGCCGTCGGCGCCGACCTTGTCGGCCTCGATGCCCACGTCACCGGTCGACTTCGTGTCGAGCTGCTTCTTCTTGGCACCCATGATCGCCTTCAGCGACGGGTAGCGCGGCTCGTTGATCGCGTCGCCGACGGAGATGACGGCGGGGAGCTGGATCTCGACGGTGTCGTAGCCGTACTCGGCCTGACGCTCGCAGCGCAGCTTGCCTTCCTCGACGTCCATCTTGATCACCTGGGTGAGCGACGGCATCTTCAGGTGGTCGGCCACCACGGCGCCGATCGTGTAGCACTCGCCGTCGTCCGACTGCTGGCCCAGCAGGACCAGGTCGGGGCTCTCGGACTCGAGCACCTTCGCGAGCGCGTAGCCGGTGGCGCACACGTCCGAGTCGGCGAGGGCCTCGTCGGTCAGGTGCACGGAGCGGTCGGCGCCCAGCGACACGGCCTTGTGGAGCGCGCGGAACGCGGACTCCGGCCCCATCGTCACGGCCACGACCTCCTCGACGTCAACGGTGCCGCCTTCCTTCACCTGCATGGCGGCCTCGATGGCGTGGGTGTCGAACGGGTTCAGGTTCTTCTCGCCGCTGCGGTCGATCCGCTTGCTGCTCGGGTCGATCCGCTTCTCGACTGCGGCGTCGGGTACCTCTTTTACGAGGACACAGATCTTCAAGGCTTCTCCTTCTTTCGGTCAGGAAGGGCGCCGGTCCGCGGGGGCGGCGGCAGCCCGCTGGCGCCCGGCTCCCCGAGCGCCGCAGGCATCATACCCAGGTAAGTTGACTGATTAGTCAGTCGCCGGGCTTTTCCGCTTCGGAGCGGGCTCCGCGTCAGTTCCTACGCGGGGACCGCGCCCTCGATGAAGTCGATGATCTCCTGGACCGAGCTGCCCGGCGTGAAGATCTCCGCCACGCCCAGCTCCTTGAGCTCGGCGATGTCGTCCTGGGGGATCGTGCCGCCCACGGTGAGCACCACGTCCTCGGCGCCCTGCTCCTTGAGCAGCTTCGCGATCCGGGGGACCAGCGTCATGTGGGCGCCCGGAGAGGATCGAGAGGCCGACCGCGTGGGCGTCCTCCTGGAGAACCGTCTCCACGATCTGCTCGGGCGTCTGGTGAAGGCCGGTGTAGATGACCTCCATGCCGGCGTCGCGCAGCGCGCGGGCGATGATCTTGGCGCCGCGGTCGTGGCCGTCGAGGCCGGGCTTGGCGACCACCACGCGGATCTTCCTGGCTGTCTCGGCGGTCGGCATCGGGCCGGTCAGTGTACGACCTTGACCCGCATCCGCATGGACAGCGGATGCTGGGTGCACAGCAGCTGGAACGCCCGCTTGCGCGCCTTCGGGTAGCGGCGGCGGTAGCTGTAGGGGGCCGTTCGCAGCTTCGACTGGAAGCCCTTGCCCTCCACCTGGTGGTCGAGCGTGCCGGTCCAGACCCAGCGCACGCAGGAGCCCGCGCGGATCGTGACCCGGCGCTTACGGAAGAAGAGGTTGCCGTCGGCGTCGTCGCCGGTGACCACCTTCACGGTCTTCTTGCAGCCCGGCTTCGCTTCGGCCGGTGCTGCGCTGACGAGGGCGACGAGGCCGGCGAGAACGACCAGCCGCTTCATGCCAGGCGGCGACGGACGGCCATGCCCGCCGCCAGCAGCGCCACGCCCGCAAGCGCGAGCAGCCAGGCGTCGAGGCCGCTGTTCGCCAGCTGCGGCCCCTGAGGCACATCCGCGGTGGCCGCCGCGTCATCCTCGGCGCCCGAGTCCTGGGAGTCGGTCTGGGTCGCCGCGCCCACGACCTTCACGGTTCCCTTCATCTGCGGGTGCACCGTGCAGATGTAGGAGAACGTGCCGGCGCTGGCGAACGACTTCGACCCGCTCTTGCCGGCCTGGAGCAGAGAGGTGGAGAAGTTGTCGCCGACGGCGTTGTGCGGCTCCTCCCCCGCGTTCACCCAGGTCACGCTCTCCCCCACGTTCACCGTGATCGTGGCCGGGGAGAAGCTGAAGTCGAGCATCTTCACCGAGCCGGGAGCGGCCGCCACGGCGATCGGCTTGGGCTTCGGCTTTGGCTTTGCCTGTGCCGTCGGCTCAGGTGCGGGCGCAGGCGCCGGCGCCGGTGCGGGCTGGATCTGAGCCGGCGCGGGCTCGGGCGGCGCCGCCTGCGGCGCGGCCTCGATCTTCACCGCCGAGTCGTCCGCCGCGTGAAGCGTGACCGGGGCCACGAGCAGCACGCCGATCGCGTAGACGATCGCGAGCGTCCGCATCAACGCTTCTTCCGCCGCTTCGCCGCGGCCAGCAGGCGGAACCGCTTCTTGGAGGTGGCCTTGGAGGCGTTACGAGCGGTGTCCGTGGCGCGCATCGAGAACCGGTAGCGCCCGGTGCTCAGGCTGCGCCTGCGCGTGAGCCGGCCCTGGAAGGCGAGCTTGTTCGCGCCGGCCTTGCCCTTCACCGAGAGGGTGGTCTTCACCCTCACGTAGCGGGTGCAGCGCTTGCGCTTGCGGTTCCCGCGGCTGGGCTTGCGGCATCGCTTCCCGACCCTGCGGCCCCTCGCAGCCTTCTCGAAGGTGAGCCGCACGGTGGCCGCCTCGGACAGCCGGAACCTGATCGTGGTGCCGGTCTTGACCGCCGACAGCTTCGGCAGCTTGGTGCCCTTGCGGAACGTGCTGCGGCTGAGGCTGAAGCGCGAGATGACGGGCTTAGTCCTGTCGGCGCCACCGCCCGGCTGCGGCGCGGCCGGGATGTCGAGTGTGGCGGCGAGGACGCGTGTTGTTGCTGCCGCGCCCTGCTTGTAGGCGACGACGCCGGTCTTCGAAGCGTCAGCGGCAGTGGGCAGGTTGACGGCGGCGTCGACCTGTCCGAGGGCCGGGTTGGACACCGGGATCGGGGCCCCGAAGGCGCCGGTGCCAGTGCGCAGGCGGGCGCGGATGACGTGGTTCGCCGCCGCGCCAGGCTGGAAGCCGTAGGCGATGAAGCCGCTGCCACCGTTGACGATCCCGTTACCGGAGGCGATGGGGCCGTCCGAACCAGGGGGGTCGATCATGAAGGGCGACGCGGCCGCACCCGTCAGCGACGCGCCGAAGAGCGGCTGCTTGGTTCCCGCGTTCGCGTTCTGGATGAAGCCCGAGGCCAGCGCGTTGGCGCCGTTCGGTGAGACGGCCAGGCGGATGAACTCGGCGTCAGTCATTGCGCCCGGAGGGGTGGGCCCGGGGTCGACCAGCAATGCCGGGCCAAACGTGTTGCCCGACAGGCGGCGGACCAGCGGCCGGTTGCGGTCCATCACCACCGGATAGGTGAACTGCTCGCGAAACGAGACCCATGCGTTTCCCGCCAAGTCCGAGACGATGCCCACGTTCGCCGCCCCACTGGCGCGGGGGCGGCCAAGCAGCGAATCCACAGTGGCCTCGATCGGGCCCCCGACGGTGGTGCCGGTGAGGCGGCGGGCGACGATGTCCGTCGTGCCACCACCGCCATCCGCGTTGTAGGCGACAACGGCGTTGCCCGCACCGTCGACAGCAACCGCCCGATCCATCGAGCCGCCGTTCAGGGCGATCGACGATCCTACGGGCGTCGCGGTATTGCCCGTGATCCGCTTGCCGACGAGGTCAGCGCCCTTCAAAGCCACGACGTAGCCCACGCCGGCGTCGTTGGCATCGGAGCTGAACCCGTTGATGCCGTTGTCCAAGGGGATCTCGGCACCGAAGGGCTGGCCGGTGCCCGGCGAGACCTTCGCCTTCAGATCGTTTCCCTCCGTCTGGTACACCACCAGCAACCTGCCGCCGTTCGACGCCTCGACCTTTACGTCGGTGTTGCCCGTCAGCGCGTCGGAGACATTCACCGGCGGACCCCACGCGCCGCCACTCCGCCGCACCACGAAAACCTGTTCCTGGCCCCCTGCCAGCTTCAGGTACGTAACCGCGCCCGTCCCGTCAGCCGCCAGGCTCACATCACGGACCGACAGGACGTCCGCGCTCGGCCCGTCGACGTCTGCCCCGGCAGCACGGCCGCCTGCGCCGGCGCTGCGGCCAGCGCGGCCCCGACGGCGATCGCGAGCGCGACCCTCAAAAGACCGGGGTCTCCGTGTACGTGCCGAAAACGGTCTGCAGCGACTCCACCATCTCGCCTTCCGTGGCGTGCGCCCGCGCGCAGTCCAGCAACGGGTCCATGAGGTTCACGTTACCTGCAGCGGCCTCGCGCAGCGAGCTCAATGTGCGCTCCACCTCCTCGGTGTCGCGAGCCGTGCGCACCGCCGCCACGCGGCCGATCTGCTTTCGCTCGAGGTCCGGGTCGATCCGCAGGATCTCCAGCGGCTCGCCCTCCCCCTCGGTGTAGCCGTTCACGCCGACCACGATCCGCTGGCCCGAGTCGACCTCCTGCTGATAGGTGAACGAGGCGTCCGCGATCTCGCGCTGGGGGTAGTTGACCTTGATCGCCTCGACCATCCCGCCGAGCTCGTCGATCTTGGCGAAGTACTCGTAGGCCGCCTCCTCCATGCGATCGGTGAGCGACTCGATGAAGTAGGAGCCCCCGAGCGGGTCGGCCGTGTTCACCACACCGGTCTCCTCGGCGATCACCTGCTGGGTGCGCAGCGCCACCCGCACAGCGTTCTCGGTGGGCAGCGCGAGCGCCTCGTCGAAGGAGTTGGTGTGCAGCGACTGGGTGCCGCCGAGCACCGCGGCCAGCGCCTCGATGGACGTACGCGTGATGTTGTTGAGCGGCTGCTGGGCGGTGAGCGAGACGCCCGCCGTCTGGGCGTGGCAGCGCATGAGCAGCGAGCGCTCGTCCTTGGCGCCGTAGGTGTCGCGCAGCTCGCGTGCCCAGATGCGCCGCGCCGCGCGGTACTTCGCGATCTCCTCGAAGAAGTCGATGTGCGCGTTGAAGAAGAAGCTCAGCCGCGGCGCGAAGTCGTCCACGTCGAGGCCGCGCTCGATGGCCTGCTCCACGTAGGTGAAGCCGTCCTTGAGCGTGAACGCAAGCTCCTGCTGAGCCGTCGAGCCGGCCTCGCGGATGTGGTAGCCGGAAATCGAGACCGGGTGCCACCGCGGCATCCGCTGGGAGCAGAACTCGATCATGTCGGTGACCACGCGCATCGCAGGGTCGACCGGAAAGCACCACTCCTTCTGGGCGATGTACTCCTTGAGGATGTCCGTCTGGATCGTGCCCGAGAGCTGCTCGGCCGGCACGCCCTTCTGCTCGGCGGCCACCACGTAGAAGGCGAGCATGATCGCGGCGGGCGCATTGATCGTCATGGAGGTCGAGACCTCGCCCATGTCGATCCCGCCGAACAGCGTCTCCATGTCGTCGAGCGAGTCCACGGCAACGCCCTCGCGGCCGACCTCGCCCTCCGAGCGCGCGTGATCGGAGTCGTGGCCCATCAGCGACGGCATGTCGAACGCCGTGGAGAGCCCCGTCTGCCCGTGGTCGAGCAGGTAGCGGAAGCGCTCGTTGGTCTCCTCGGACGTGCCGAAGCCCGCGAACTGGCGCATCGTCCAGAGCCGGCCGCGGTACATCGACGGGTAGACGCCGCGCGTGTACGGGAACTCGCCCGGCTTGCCGATCGCGGCGTCGTGATCGGGCGGCAGGTCCTCCTCGGTGTAGAGGGGCTTGACCGGCTCGCCGGAGATCGATTCGAACAACGCGTCGCGCTGGAGGTACTCGCGAGGAGGCGTGGCCACGCCCCAAGGTTACGTCAGCGCTTGCGCTTTGCGGCCTTCAGCAACCTGAATGTCTTGCGCTGGCGCTTCGAGGCGTTCTTCGCGGCATCCGTGGCGACGAGGGTGACCCGGTAGGAGCCTGGGGCGAGCGAGCGCCTGCGGCTCAGTCTTCCCTGGAAGCGCACGCTGTTGGGCCCGCCTTCCCGTTCAGCCTGATCGCGGTCCTGACCCGCACGTAGCGCGTGCAGCGCCTGCGGTTGCGATTCTTGCGCGTGGCCTTGCGGCATCTCTTGCCCACGCGCCGGCCCCGCGTCTTGCGCTCGAAGCTCAGCCGCACGGTCGCCTTCTCCGAGACGCGGAAGCGGATCGTGGTGCCCGTCTTCACCGCGGAGAGCTTCGGCAGCTTGGTGCCCTTACGGAAGGTCCTGCGGGAGAGGCTGAAGCGGGTCACGCGCGGGGCGGCGGTGTCGCGTGGCGCGGCGGCGACGACGGGAAGACGCGGGAGGTCGACCGTCGCCACGTGGATGCTCATGTCGTTGGTGGCGCCCTGGCGGTAGGCGACCGACGCCGCGTCGGGCCCGTCTGCGGAGGCGGAGGGCACGTCGAGGTTCACCGGTCCGCGCGCGGGGTCGGAGAGTGTGAGCGCGGTGGGCGAAAGGCCGCCGCCCTGGAGCTGGACCCGCGCCTGTACCGAGGCCTGGCCGGCCGCGGTCGGCTCGATCGCGTAAGCGAACAGGCCGGCACCGCGCGGGACCACGGCCACCGAGGGAAAGGCCTCCTCGGTCGGTGCGGGCGCCGCCAGGGTGAACGTGCTCGCCGACCCCGGGAGGATGGTTGCACCGGTCGGCGCGAACGGGCCCCCGCCGGCCGCGCCAAGGTTGATCTCGCTCGTGCCAAGCACGCGGCTGCCGGTGGACGTGACCGCCAGCGCCGGGAAGAGGTCGGGATTGTTCAGGTTGGTGCCAACGGTGTCGGGAGCGCCGACCGGGGACACCGTCCCACCGACGATCCGGTACGCGAACAGGCTCGTGACCGTCTTGACGAGTGCGTATAGGAGACGCCGGCCGCGTTGGTCCCGACCGCGAACGTCTCGACGTCGGCCGGCCGGATCGCAGCGAGGGCTCCGAACGGCTAGCTGGTGCCAGGCGCATAGCGAAACGCCAAGGCCTCGGCGGCAGTCCCGCCCTTGAGGACGATCACCTTTCCGCCGTTTCCGACTCCGACGCTGATCGCGGGGGCGGAAAGGTCGCCGGTTTCGGTCAACTGGGCAGCCTAACTCCTACTCGTCGCCCGTCCCAAATGGGCCGGGGGCGTCCGAATGCTCGTCTGTGTCCCAGGTCGAGGAGGAATCATCCTCTGCCTGCTTGGGCTCCTGGTCCTCTCCCTCGTCGGCCTGCGCGGCCTGTTGCGTGTCCTCCTGAGGCTCTTTCTCATCCATGGCTCTGCGTTGCCCGGTCAGCGCAGGCTCAACCGTCGCCCGCGCGGCTTCAACCGCGCCGCCAGGTAACCGCCGCCGCTGCCGAGCAGCCCCACCGCCGCGACCGCCGCGCCGATCTTCAGGCGCCGTGCGAGCTTGTCGAAGTGGATCACCCGCCAGCCCCGCTCGCGTGCGATCGCCAGCAGGGCGGAGTCTGGGTTCACGGCCACCGGGTTGCCCACCAGCTCGAGCATCGGCAGGTCGGACTCGCTGTCGGAGTAGGCGTAGGACTCGGACAGGTCGATCCCGCGCTTGGCCGCCACGCGCTCGATCTCCGTGGCCTTGCCCGCGCGATAGGTGAATGGCCCGCCGGGCCGGCCCGTGTAGATGCCGTCCTCGATCTCCGAACGGGTGCCGATGCCCCCATCGAACGCAAGCACGTGCGCGAGCATCTCGGCCATCTCCATCGACGCCGCGGTGACGATGAACACCGGCCGCCCCGCGTCCTGGTGCTCGTACGCGATCTGCAGCATCTCGGGGTACAGGCGCGGCAGCACCCCGGCGAGCACGCTCGACCCAAGCCGCTGGAGGTCCTTCACGGGAACACCCGCGATGGCCGCGAGGATGCGGTCGCGGATCTCCTCGCTGCCCTCGTCGGTCGACCCCTCGATGCGGAACTTCACGTTCGCCCACAGGTCGCCCACCAGCTCGCGCCGGCCGATCATGCCCGACCGGTACGCGGCCCGGGCGAAGTGGACCCCGCTCGAGCCCTCGATGAGGGTCTTGTCGAGGTCGAAGAAGGCGGCAGCGCTTCCGGGCATTACTCGCCGGCGGCGCCGATATTCAGCTTGAAGGCCCCCACACGGCCCTTGCTGGTCTTTGCGGCGAGCACCGAGTAGCGGCTGCCATCGGTGAAGATCGACTTGCCGCCGACCAGCCGGTAGGTACGCCCGCGACGGAGCGCATTCGGGTAGAGCCGCCGCAGCCTGCGCGTGCTGCTACCGGGCTTCAGCCCGCGGGAGGTACGCCACACACGCCCGAACGCGGACGCGATCTGTGCCTTGCCGATCGACGCCTCGCAGGCAGTCCGCCCCGGCTCGCCGAGGTTCACGAAGACGATCCGCAGGCCGAGAGCGCGCCACCCGACGCGGCAGCTGTCCGGCCCATTGCCGTTCACGCTTGACGGCGAGCCAAAGACCCTTATGGCCGCGCCCAGCGTCGGGTCGGACTGCGGCTTGAAGCCGCCAATCGCGGTGACCGAGCCGCGGGCGGTCGAGCTGCCCTTGGCGCGAATGGTGTAGTCGGCGGCCTGCGCCGCCGGAGCCGCAGCCAGTAACCCGGCAAGCGCTGCGATCGCCAGCCGCACTAGTTCCCGTTGACCTCAACCAGCACGGCGTCGCCCTGCCCGCCCCCGGAGCAGATCGCAGCCACGCCCATGCCGCCGCCGCGGCGGCGCAGCTCGTGCACGAGGGAGCCGAGGATGCGCGCGCCCGAGGCGCCGATCGGATGGCCGAGCGCGATCGCGCCGCCGTTCACGTTCACTTTCGACTCGTCAACGCCGAGCATCCGCATCGAGTTGATCGCCACCGAGGCGAACGCCTCGTTGATCTCGAACAGGTCGATGTCCTCAACCTTCACGCCGACCTTCTCGAGCAGCTTCTTCGTCGCGTTCGCGGGCGTGCGGGCGAGGTAGGGGAAGTCATCCGCCACCGCGGCCTGGCCGACGATCGTGGCCAGCACCGTCTTGCCGTTGGCCTTGGCCCACTCGTCGCTCGACAGCACCACGGCGCCGGCGCCGTCGTTCACGCCGGGCGAGTTGCCTGCGGTGTGCGAGCCGTCGGGGCCGGTCAGGCCGGGCAGCTTCGCAAGCGACTCGAGCGAGCTCTCGCGCCTCGGGGCCTCGTCGACCTCCACCACGGTGTCGCCCTTCTTCGACTTGATCGTGACCGGCGCGATCTCCTCTGGCAGCTTGCCGTCGTCGGTCGCCTGGATCGCCAGCTCGTGGCTGCGGAGGGCGAACTTGTCGAGGTCGGGCCGGGTGATCTCCAGCTCCTCCCCCACCTCGGTCGCCTCAACAAACATCTGCTTGCCGGTGAAGGGGTTGGTGAGCCCGTCGTGCACCATCGCGTCGAGGGTCTTGGCGTCGCCCATGCGGTACCCGAAGCGGGCCTTGGTGAGCAGGTACGGCGCACCCGACATCGACTCCATGCCGCCGGCCACGGCCACGTCGAGGTCACCCGCGCGGATCGACTGGTCGACCATGCCCGCCGAGCGGATGCCCGACGCGCACACCTTGTTCACGGTTTCGGAGGAAACCTCCTTCGGGATCCCGCCCTTGATCTGAGCCTGACGCGAGGGCACCTGGCCCTGGCCCGCCTGCAGCACCTGGCCGAAAACGACGTGCTCAACCTGGTCGGGAGCGACGTCGGCGCGCTCGAGCGCGTGCTCGATGGCGTGGCCACCGAGGTCGGTGGCGTCGAGGGACTTGAGTGCGCCCCCCATCTTCCCGAACGGGGTGCGGGCGGTGCCGAGGATCACGGTCTTGGGCATCAAACGTCCTTTGTCGAAGGGGGTGGGAACGATAATGGGGTCCGCCGTGAAGTTCGCCATTGCCACCTGTGAAGCGCTGCCGGACGGGTACCCCGACGATCAGCCCCTCGCGGAGGAGCTGGACGCGGAGTTCGCTGTCTGGTCCAATCCGGCGGTCGATTGGGACGGCTACGACCGCGTGATCGTGCGCTCGCCCTGGGACTACACCCACCACCGTGACGCCTTCCTCGCCTGGGCCGACTCGCTCGACGGCAAGCTGGACAACCAGCCCGCCGTGCTGCGCTGGAACAGCGACAAGCGCTACCTGGCCGACCTCGCGGAGGCGGGGCTGCCCGTGGTGTCCACCGAGTTCGTCGGCCCAGCGGACCCGATTCCTTCGCTCGACGGCGAGGTTGTGGTGAAGCCCACGATCTCCGCGGGCTCGCGCGACACAGGCCGCTTCTCAGCCGGCGTGCATGACGAGGCGCTGGCGCTGGTGGAGCGCCTGCGCGAGCAGGGCCGCACTGCGATGGTGCAGCCCTACCTGCCCGCCGTGGAGGAGCACGGCGAGACCGCGATCGTCTTCTTCGGCGGCGAGCCCAGCCACGTGCTCCGAAAGGGCGTGGTGCTGGGCGCGGACGAGGAGGCGCCGATCCGCGAGGAGGGCGTGGGCACCGCCGCGGTGATGTGGGATCCCGACCTGGTGGTGGCGGGCGAGGCCGCCGAGGACGAGTTCGCGCTGGCCAGCCGCGTGGTCGCCGATGTGGCCGAGCGCTTCGGCACCGCGCCTCTCTACGCGCGCGTGGACATGCTGCGCGACAGCGCCGGGGAGCCGGTCCTGCTGGAGCTCGAGGCGGTGGAGCCCTGTCTGTACCTGGCCACCTCGCCCGGCGCCGCCGGCCGACTGGCAGGCATCATTCGCGCCTAGGTCCAGTCCTCGGAGTCGAGCCCCGCGGCCCGGAATCCCTGCTCCCACGAGTAGAAGAACTGGTCGCGCACGACGAGGCCCCTGCGGAGCGTGACCAGCTGGGAGAAGTCCTGGGCCCACTCCACCCCGCTGAGCCGCGCCTTGCCGCGGAACTCTCCCAGTGCGAGCACCCGGTCGCCGAAGTCCAGCGCCCGCTCGGGGAGGAGCTCCCAGGACTCGAACGCCTCCGCGAACTGCTCGAACCCCTCCCTCAGCCCCTCGTGGCCGCGGTAGCTCTCCGCGAAGCCGAGCCCCTCGAATTCCTCGGGAATCGCCCAGACCACGTCGGGCGAGTAGCGCGTGAGCATCAGCTCCCAGTCCTTCCGGGGCGCGGCGGCCCAGCCCGAGCGCAGCACCCGCTTGAGCCCGTCCCGCCGGATCCAGGATCGCGGGGTGGTGAAGCGAATGCCCAGGGCCAGGGCGGTCCGAGCGATCCGCGGATAGCGGACGACGAACCTGTCGGCAAAGGTGCGCCCGGTCGGCAGCGGCCCCTTGACGTTCGTTACGACGGGTCCGGCCAGCGCTAGATCGCAGTCTCGTGGCTGGCCGCACCCATCCCGGCCCGAGGGAACTGGGAGCTGCCTGGATAGCGCTGGAAGTAGTCCTGGTCTTCGGCCTCGGCCTCCAAGAAGGGGCCCGCCTCGCTGATCTCGGTCATGATCGTGCCGTTCCAGAAGCGTGCGGCGTCGGCGATCGTTTCCTCGGCGATTTTCCGTTGCTCGTCGGTCGTGATGAAGATCTCCGAGCGATAGCTGGACCCCAGGACGCTCGCGTCGAGGTCGGGCCGGTGGATCTGGAAGAAGAGCTCGAGGACGTCCCTGTAGGAGGCCCTCTCGCTGTCGAACACGATCTCGACCGCCTCGGCGTGGCCCCCGGGATCTTCCTCCGTTGGGTTGTCGCTCTCGCCACCGGTCCACCCGGCCCGGATGGAGATGACTCCCTCGCAGTGGCGCATCAGTTCCTGCGTGATCCAGAGGCAGCCTCCCGCGAGGATCGCGGTCTCGGTGCTCTTGCTCATGGTGGTCCCTTCGTCGAAGCCCTCACGAGGCTAGTCCCAGGTCACCCGCTGAGCAACCTGCCTAGACTCCGCGCCCGTGCCGACGATCGAGGTCACCACCAAGGCGAAGGAGCCCGCCGACACCCGCGTCGTCCCCTTCTTCGAGGGCGACGAGCTCGAGGGCGCAGCGGGAGAGCTCACCGAAGCCAAGCCAAAGCTGAAGTCGGTGGCCGTGACCCACGAGGACGGCACCCGCGTGCTGGTCGCCGGAATGGGCAAGCGCGACGAGCTCGACGGCGAGAAGGCGCGCGTTGCCGCGTCGGCGGTCGCCGGTTGCGCCAAGGAGGTCGGCGCGAAAGTTCTCTCCTGGGAAACGCCCGATGGCTTCGCCGGCCCGATCGTGGAGGGCACCCTGCTCAAGCTCTACGAGTTCAAGCAGTTCAAGTCCTCCGGAAACGACGACGACGAGGACGACGACAACGGCCTCGCCACTCTGGAGATGGCGGGCGCCGACGAAGACGAGGTGAAGGCGGCCGCCGCAGGCGCCAACGCCGCCAACGCCGCGCGCGACCTGCAGAACCTGCCCTCCAACGTCGCGACCCCCACCTTCCTCGCCGAGCGCGCCGAGGAGATCGCCAAGGCCCACGACGCCCTCTCCCTCGAGGTGCTGGGCCGCAAGGAGATCGAGGCGGCGAAGATGGGCGCCTTCGTCGCTGTCGCCCAGGGCAGCGACGCCGAGCCCAAGCTGATCGTCCTCCGCTACGAGGGCGGCGGTAACGGCCCGCACCTGGGCTACGTCGGCAAGGCCGTGACCTTCGACACCGGCGGCATCTCGATCAAGCCCGGGGCGAAGATGAGCGAGATGAAGTTCGACATGTCGGGCGGCGCCGCCGTGCTGGAGGCGATGGGCGCCATCGCCGAGCTGGCGATCCCGGTGAAGATCACCGCGGTGATCCCGGCCACCGAGAACATGCCCAGCGGCCACGCCATGAAGCCCGGCGACATCGTGACCGCCGCCAACGGCAAGACGATCGAGATCAACAACACCGACGCCGAGGGCCGCCTCATCCTCGCCGACGCTCTCAACTACGCCATCGAGGACGGCGCCGAGCGCGTTGTGAACCTGGCCACGCTCACCGGCGCGATCATCGTGGCGCTGGGCTCAACCCATGCGGGGCTGTTCTCCAACGACGACGACTGGTTCGCCGAGGTGGACGGCGCCTCCACGGACACCGGCGAGATCGGTTGGCGCCTGCCCCTGCACCCCGAGTACGAGGACCAGGTGAAGGGCAAGTACGCCGACCTCGACAACGCGCCCGAGAGTCGCAAGGCATCGTCGATCACGGCGGCCGAGTTCCTCAAGGCGTTCGTGGGCGACACGCCCTGGGTGCACGTGGACATCGCGGGCACGGCGTGGGGCCTTGGACGCCCCTACGTGGGCTCGGGCGCGTCGGGCTTCGGCGTGCGCATGCTGATCGAGCTGGCTCGCCGAACCGCCTCGTACGTGCGGGTCGCCGCGGCGCTGGTGGCGCTCGCCTTCCTGGCGGGCTGCGGGGCGCCCGACGAGATGTCCGGCAAGGACACGGCCACGCTGACCACCTCGCGGAGAGGCGCTCGAGGACGCGCTCAAGACCGAAGCCGACCTGCGCTCCCCTGCCGAGACGACGCGCATCCTGCGCGAGGTACAGCGGCTGATCGCGAGCGGGTCGTTCGAGCCCGAGGAGCTGGACGAGTTCGGTCTGGCCGCGCTCGGCGAGCTGCAGCTGGTCCTGCCGAGCGTGGTGGAGACCGACCGCGACGGCGTGCCCGTCACCCTCGACCGCCCGGCTCTGCGCGTGTTCCGCCGCTACGCCGCGTCCGACCCGCGGCGCGCCCTGCATGGCCCTGTGGCCGAGGAGGTCGACCGGATCGAGCGCGTGATCAAGGACGCCGGCGCCGACGACGAGACGAAGGTGGGCAGGCAGACCGTTGGGGAGTACGTGCGTGGTGTGCAGCACGATGTGCGCCCGGTGTGGCCGGCCCTTGCCGAGCGTCTCAGCGACGTACCCTGAGGGACATGCGCGATCCCGGACACGTGGCCGTGGGCACCTGGAGCGGCGGGCGCTTCATGCACTTCGGCGAGGCGATCGAGGACGACCGCCTGGAGGCGCTGCTGCGCCCGGGCGACGGCATCGACACCGTGATCACCGCCGACACCTACGGGCAGGGCGAGGCCGACCTGCTGCTCGGCCGCGCGCTCGCGGGCGTTGACCGCGCGCTCCTACTGCGCGGTCGGCGCCGTGGGCCACGACTTCTACGAGGGCGAGCGCGACGGGCCGCGCGGCTTCCCCCGCTTCACCGACCCGCGCCTGCGCGGCCCGGAGGGCTACGCCGACTACCTGCGCCGGGCCACCGAGCGCATCCTGGAGCGCTGCGGGCTGGACTCGTTCGACCTGCTGCTGCTCCACAACCCCGACCGCACCGGCTACACCAGCGACGCGGTCTGGGAGGGCATGGCCGCGCTGCGCGCGCAGGGCCTGGCGCGCGCGATCGGCGTGGCCCCGGACCGGCCAACGGCTTCACGCTCGACCTGATCGCACTGCCTCGAGCGCTTCGGCGAGCTGATCGACTGGGCGATGGTGATCCTCAACCCGCTCGAGCCCTGGCCGGGCGAGCTGGCCTGCCGGCCGCCGCCGACCAGGGCGTGCGGGTGATCACCCGGGTGGTGGACTACGGCGGGCTGTTCTGGGGCGACCTGCCGGCCGGCCACGAGTTCGCCGCGGCGACCATCGCGGCTTTCGCCCCGCGGGCTGGACCGAGCGCGGCCACGAGCTGATCGAGCGGATGCGCCCGATCGCCGAGCGCCACGGCCTCACCCCGCTGCAGCTCGCCTGCCAGTGGAACCTCGCGCACGAGGCGGTGGCCTGCGTGGTGCCGACGCTGATCCAGGAGGCCGGCGGGCGCGGCCGATGGAGTAGAAGCGCGAGGAGCTGGCGGCAATGCCCGCGGAGATCGTCCTGAGCGACGAGGAGGTCGCCGAGATCCGCGCCATCGGCGACAACACCGGCTGCATGGCGCTCAAGGGCGGCGTGCCCGACCACGAGGGCGAGGAGCGCCCGGACCGCTGGCCGCTCACCCCCGAGCTGACCGACTCCCAGCGGTTGTTAGGACCGAACCATCAGGTCACCATGGTTATCGTCGGCAACCTCGAATCGCTGAGGCGCCAGGCTGGAAAGTAATCACGCATCTACAGGCCGATTGCGTCGCGCAAGAACACCTGGCTGAGTGCGGGCTTCCGCCCGGGTCAGTTCACACAGAGACAGAAGGGGTGGCCGGCCGGGTCCAGGAAGACCCGGAAGGACGTACCGGGCTGGTGTGGATGTCTGGTCGCGCCCAGTTCGAGCACGGCCGCCTCGGCGACTTCGAGGTCGTCGACGATCACGTCGAGGTGCATCTGCTGGGGCCGCTCCTGGGACGGCCACTCCGGCGGCACATACCCGTCCACCCGATGAAACGAGATGCACTGGCCGGCCCCACTGCAAGCCGAAGCCCGCTCGGCGGAGACCTCGACCTGCCAATCCAGCATCGCGCCGTAGAACCGGGCGAGCGCACCGGGATCGGGACAGTCGACGGCGATGAGGGGCAAGCGAGCGATGGCCATGCCGCCACGATATCGACGACTGTGGCCGGCAGTGACGTCCCGGTCCGGCGAGGCCGGACGGTCGCCCGGCCTCGCCGCCCACCCGCTATCCCAGGCGCAGCTCGCAACTCGCCTGATCGGCGGCCACCTCGACCACCGTGTCACCCGCGCGCACCCGCCACGGCGCGGCGTCGCCGGACCGGGCCACCCGCACGGTCGCTCCCTCGCGGGTCACCTCGAACGTCGTCGCCGCCGCACCCGCCGGTCCCGGCACGGTCGTCGTGCGGGTGCCCTCGGCCAGCTCGTACAGCCGCAGCGTGACGCCGTCGCGGTAGTCGTAGTCCGGCCGGTCCGTGCGGTGCGCCGATCGCGCAGCACCGAGTCCGGGCCGCACCAGCAGCGGCACGCTGTCGAAGCCGTGCGTCTCGCGCACCCAGCGCCGGGCCCTCGACGACCTCGCCGGTGCAGGAACCTGGTCCAGCGGCCGGCCGGCACGTAGTAGTCGACCGTCGCCGTCGGCGCTGAACACCGGCGCCACCAGCAGGTCGTCGCCGAGCAGGTACTGCCGGTCGAGGTAGGTCACCGCCGGGTCGTCGGGGAAGCCGACGACCATCGGCCGCATCACCGGCAGGCCCTCGCGTGTGCGCCTGGCCGGCCGCGCCGAACAGGTACGGCATCAGCCGGTGCTTGAGGTGGGTGAACGTGCCGCAGCACGTCGACCGACTCCTCGTCGAACAGCCACGGCACCCGGTACGACTGGTTGCCGTGCAGCCGGCTGTGCGAGCGACAGCAGCCCGAACGGCGATCCAGCGCTTGAACACCGCCGGGTCCGGCGTGCCCTCGAAGCCGCCGATGTCGTGGCTCCAGAAGCCGAACCCGGACGACCGCCAGCGACAGCCCGCCGCGCAGGCTCTCGGCCATCGACTCGAACGTCGGCCGAGTTGTCGCCGCCCCAGTGCACCGGGAACTGCTGGCCGCCGACGGTGGCCGAGCGGGCGAACAGCACCGCGTCGCCCTCGCCGCGGTGCCTCGCGCAGCACGTCGAAGACGGTCTGGTTGTAGAGCTGGGTGTAGTAGTTGTGCATCCGTTCCGGGTCGGAGCCGTCGTGCCAGACCACGTCGGTCGGGATGCGCTCGCCGAAGTCGGACTTGAAGCAGTCGACGCCCATGTCCAGCAGCGCCTGCAGCTTGCCCGCGTACCACTCGCAGGCGTCCGGGTTGGTGAAGTCGACCAGCGCCATGCCGGCCTGCCAGCGGTCCCACTGCCAGACGTCGCCGTTCGGCTTGCGGACCAGGTAGCCGTTCGCCATGCCCTCGGCGAACAGCGCCGAGCGCTGGGCGATGTACGGGTTGATCCAGACGCAGATGCGCAGCCCCCGGTCTTGCAGCCGCTTGAGCATGCCCGGCGGGTCGGGGAAGATCCGCGGGTCCCACTCGAAGTCGCACCAGTGGAACTCGCGCATCCAGAACGAGTCGAAGTGGAAGACGCTCAGCGGCAGGTCGCGCTCGGCCATGCCGTCGACGAAGCTCGGTCACCGTCTCCTCGTCGTACGAGGTGGTGAACGAGGTGGTCAGCCACAGCCCGAACGACCAGGCCGGCGGCAGCGCCGGCCGGCCGGTCAGCGCGGTGTACTTGCGCAGGACCTCGGCCGGCGTCGGGCCCGTAGATGACGAGGTAGGACAGGGTCTGCCCGGCGACGCTGAACTGGGTGCGCGAGACCATCTCGCGAGCCGACCTCGAACGAGACCTGGCCGGGGTGGTCGACCAGCACGCCGTAGCCGCGGTTGGTCAGGTAGAACGGGACGTTCTTGTACGCCTGCTCGCTGCTGGTGCCGCCGTCCTCGTTCCAGATGTCGACGCTCTGGCCGTTCTTGACCAGCGGGCCGAACCGCTCGCCGAGGCCGTAGACCGGCCTCGCCGACGCCCAGGGCGAGCTGCTCGTGCACGTAGTGCTCGCCGTCCGCGGTGTCGACGACGCCCATGCCCTTCCAGCCGCTGCCGGTCAGCCGCTGGCCGTCGGCCAGGAAGTCCAGCCGCCAGCCGTCGCCGTCGGTCGAAGCGCGCGGTGAGCCGCCCGAGGTCAGCTCGCTGCCGCGCACCGACCGGCGCGGTCGTCCGGGTCGTCGCGCGATCTCGAAGTCGGGCGCCGCGGCGCGGCTCGCCGAGCGAAGTGGCTGATCGGTCACCCGGATCGACGTCGGGCATCGGGCGCCGCGACGTGACGGTGATGATCGGCGCGTTGAGGGTGTCGCCCGCGCCGCTGCACCGCGCTTGGCGGTGGCGAACGCGGTCAGCGACGCCGCGTCCGCCTCCGTGTCGTGCAGCTGCGCGGGATGCAGCACGGTGACGCCGTCGCGCTTGCGCCAGTAGCCGTCGGTGAACTTCATGGGTGTCCTTTGCTGATCCTTTACTTGATCGGCGCCGGCGGTGATGCCGCGGGTCAGCGTGCGCTGGAAGATCAGGAAGAAGAGCATCGCCGGGCAGGATGCCGATCAGCGCCGAGGCGCTGGTGGTGGTGGCGTCCATCTGCCGGTCGCCCTGCAGCACGCCGAGCGCCACCGGGACGGTCTGGTTGTCGTTGGAGATCAGGAAGACCAGCGGCAGGAGGAACTCGTTCCACGTCCAGATGAAGAAGAACGTGAAGAGCACGCGCCAGGGTCGGCCGGCTGACCGGCACGACGACCCGCCACAGCGTGCGCCAGCTGCCGGCGCCGTCGACCGCGGCGGCGTCGAGCAGCTCGGTCGGGAACTCGGCGTAGACCGAGGAGAGCAGGTAGGTGCCGAACGCGCTCTGGATGACCGTGAAGATGATGATGATCGAGAACAGGCTGTCGTACAGGTCGACGCTGCTTGGACAGGTAGTACAGCGGGTAGACCAGCACCTCCTGCGGCAGCAGGTTGGCGACCAGGAAGAAGACCAGGAACCAGATCCGGCCGCGGACCCGGCCGATGCCCAGGGCGTACGCGTTGAAGACCGACAGCACCACCGCCGAGCACCGCCACGACGACGCTGGTGATGAAGCTGTTCGAGCAGCTTGCGGCTGAAGTCGACGCGGTTCCAGAAGTCGACGATGCCGTCCCAGTAGCAGCGAGTGCGGGCAGCGACAGCGGCCCGTTGCTCGCGTAGTCGGCGGGGCTCTTGACCGCGTTGAGCGCGACCACGAGCAGCGGCGCCACGACCAGCAGCAGCAGGACGAGCAGCACGGCCAGGACGACGAAGCGGGCCGGATACCGGCGCCGGCTTGGTGCCCGGCGCGGCGGTCGCCTGACGGCTGCTCCGGTGCGGTGGCCAGGGCGGTCATCGTCAGGCTGCCCTTGCGCTGGTCGCGGGTCTGCAGGCGCAGGAAGACGAACGCCAGCACGACGATGAGCACGGTGAGCACGGTCGAGATCGCCGAGCCGTAGCCCGACCTGGGCCTTCTCGAAGAAGTTCTTGTACGCGAAGTACGACGGCACCAGCGTCGCGTTGCTCGGCCCGCCGCGGGTCAGCACGAAGATCTGCCCGAAGATCTTCAGCGCGGCGATGGTGGTGGTGACCAGCACGACGTAGAACTCGGGCCGGATCAGGTACACCGTGATCTGCCGGAAGCGCTGCCACCAGCCGGCGCCGTCGAGGTCGGCGGCCTCGTACAGCTCCGGGTCGATGCGCTGCAGGCCGGACATGAACATGACGACCGGGTAGCCGAGCTGGAACCAGATCATCACCGCCATGACGCTGTAGAGCGCGTACTCCGGGTCGCCGAGCCAGTTGCGGCTCAGCCCGGAGAGCCCGACCGTGTCCAGGATCCGGTTGAGCGCGCCGTAGCTCGGGGTGCAGGATCCAGCCCCAGACGATGCCGGTCACCGCGACCGGCATGCACCTGCGGCAGGTAGAAGCCGGAGCGGAAGACGCTGGCCCACGCGGTCGCCGAACTTCTTGGCGACGTAGTCGAACAGCACCGCGGCGAGCACCAGCCCGAGCAGCGTCGGCATCACCGCCATCGCGACGATCAGCAGCAGGATGTGCCCGAACGAGCGCCCAGAAGTTCGCGTCGTGGAACAGCCGGGTGTAGTTGTCGAAGCCGATCCACTTCGGGCTGCCGATGCCCGTGCCAGCGGGTGAAGCTGATCCCGACGGTCATCACCAGCGGCACCACGATCACCGCGAGGCGAGGCCAGCACCCCCGGGATCAGGTAGACCGCGTACGCCCGTTTGCCGGACATGCGCGCTCCTTGTCCGGTCGCCGGTGGGGCCCTGTCGGGTCGGCCACCCGGCGGGTCATTTGCCGAGGTCGGCGAGGTTGTCGTTGTACGGCTTGGCGATCTCGTCCAGCAACTGCGCCGGGGTCTTCGAGCCGTTGATCAGGCCCTGCACGCCGCCGACCATGCACGTCGTAGTAGCCGGGCGCGGGCCAGTCCGGGTAGAACGCCAGGCCGTCGCTCGCCGAGATCTTGGTTGAAGTTGTCGATGAGCTCCTTGTTCTTCGGCGTCGGTGATCTGCGCCGGGTCGGCCGCGACCGGCACCCCGCCGTTGTTGCCGAGCAGGTTCTGGATCTCCGGCTGCATGGTGATGTCGATGAAGTCGTACGCGAGGCTCTTGGCCTTGGACTTGGTCGGGACCACCCAGAGGTTGCCGCTGGAGCCCGGGTGCAGCGTGTTGCCGGGGAACAGGAACGTGCCCCACTGGAAGTTCTTGATCTCGCTTGGCGAACCGGCCGTACCACCAGCTGCCGGAGATCATGATCGGGAACTTGCCCTGCTGAACGCGACGCCCATGTCCTCGGCCTTGATGCCGGCGGAGTTCTTGGCGATGTAGCCCTTCTTGACCCAGTCGGCGAAGGTCTGCGCGCCGTAGGTCAGCTCCGGGCCCTGGAAGTCGACCTTGTTCTTGTAGAGCTGGAAGTCGTCGACGAAGGCCCGGTTGGCCTTGGACAGCGCCAGCTCGTAGAAGATCTGCTGGGCCGGGTACTCGGCGCCGCCGACCGACAGCGGCGTGACGCCCGGCCTTGACGAACGTGTCCATCACCGGCTCGAACTCGGCGAGCGTGGTCGGGACCGGCGAGGTTGTACTTCGTGAACAGGTCCTTGTTGTAGTAGACCATCGACGTACTCGCCGTAGTTCGGGACGCCGAACCACTTGCCGCTGCCCATGATGCCGTCGTCGTCGTACTTGGTGGTGGTCTGCAGGCTCGGGCTCAGCTTCTTGTCCCAGCCGCGCTTGGTGGCCTCGTCGGTGAGGTCGGTGAGCAGGCCCTGCTTGGACAGCAGGCCGGCGGTGGCGTTGCCCTTGTTGTATTCCATGATGTCGGGCGCGCTGTCGGAGTTGAGGATCATCCCGGCGTTCTGCTGGATCTGCTCGAAGCACTTCTCCTCGAACTTCACCTCGACGCCGGGGTGGCTCGCCTTGAACAGCTCGATCGCCTTGTTCCAGGCGATGCCCATGGCGCTGGTCGGGCCCTCGTAGTGCCAGAGGGTGAGGGTCTTGGCGTCGGCGCCCTCGTCGCCGGAGCCGGATTCGCTGCACGCGGTAAGGCCGAGCGAGGTGGCCAGCAGCAGCGCGTCCGGCGGCGAGGCCGGTTCGGGATCTGAACATGCCGTCCTCCCAGGGAGAAGCCGTGTTCGTCGAAGCGCTTCGACGAGTCGGGCGCGTCGAAGCGCTTCGACGATGGGGCTTCGGGCAGACGCTAGGGAACGGCTGCACCTCGATGTCAACAGTGTGACGGAGAGATTTCCAGCAGCCGGCCGCGGAGCAGCCGCAGCTGTCGCGCTCGACGAGGTCGGGGGCAGCAGCCGGGTACCGGGTCGGTGTGGCGGCCGTCGAGCAGGTTCATCGCCGTCTCCACCGCCAGGCCCCACGTCGTGGGCCGGGATGTCGGCCGAGGTCAGCCGGACCGGCAGGCCCACGCGCGACGTCGCGCGGGCACACCGCGACCAGGGACAGGTCCTCCGGGACCCGGCGGCCGCTGGCCCGCAGCTCCTCCAGCAGCGGCGCAGCGCCTCCTCGTTGTGCACCACCAGCGCCGAGACCTCCGGCAGCTCGGCGTCGATCTCGGCGAGGCACTCGCGCACGCCCGTCGGCGCCCGGCTCGCACGGGTGCGCCACGTCTCGCAGGCCGAGCTCGCGCCGACGCCTCGGTGAAGCCGGTCAGGAACCGCGACGGCGTAGCGTGGTGCCGCGCTCGTAGACCGCGGGTGACGGGCCGACCAGGGCGATCCGGCGGTGCCCGTGCCCGGCCAGGTGCCGCAGGCACTCGGCCGGCGGTGGCCGCGAAGTCCAGGTCGACGCAGGCGATGCCGGCCGGGTCGTCCGGCAGGCCGATCAGCACCGACGGCTGCTTGAGCCGGCCCAGCGCCGGGATGCGCACGTCGTCGCGCTCGACGTCCATCACGATCAGCGCGTCGACCATGGTGGCGCCGGCGACCCGTTCCAGGCCGGCCGTGCCCTCGTCCTTGGTCAGCAGCAGCACGTCGTGGTTGTAGGTGCGGGCCGCGGTCACCACCGCGGTGACGAACTGCATGATGACCGGCACGTTGACGTCGACCCGCAGCGGCACCACCAGCGCCAGCACGCTGGTCCGGCTGCTGGCCAGGGCGCGGGCGCCGGCGTGCGGGTGGTAGCCCAGCTCGGCGATCGCGGCCTTGACCCGGGCCTGGGTCTCCGCGGAGATGGGCCGGCGGCCGCTGAGCACGTACGAGACCGTGCTCATCGAGACGCCCGCCGCCCGGGCGACGTCGTTGATCGTCGGCATCGCCCCTCCCCCGTCCCGCCGCTGGTGTGTGCCGTCTGCTGGCCTGCCGATCCTACTGACCGTGACCGGCGCGGCCGTGACACCGCCGCGCCGGGATGCCGGTGGTCAGCCGCGCTCGGAACGTGGCCAGCCGGACGCCCGCGCCGAGGACCAGGTAGACGTCGTGCCGGCCGCGGACCCGGTCCAGCCGCGCGGTGGCGGTGGCGTAGGCGTAACGTCGCCGGTGCTCGCCACCTGTGGCCGTACCGAGCAGCCGGCCGGTCGGCGAGCCGAGCCGGACCTGGACGGTGCCGGCGCCCGCGCTCGCCTTGGCGACCCGGGCGGTGAAGGCGGCGCCGAGCCGGCGCGTCCCGGAACTCGATCCAGTGCCGGCCGCGGTGCGCCCACGGCGGTGCCGCGCGCCTTGCTCTCGTCGACCAGCCGCGCTCCGCGCGTACGCGTCGAAGCTCTCCGCCCGGGTCGTGCCGGGTCAGGTCCCGGGCCGGGATGGTCTCGCCCCGCACCGCGCAGCGCGGTCCGCGCTGCCGGATGTCCGCCGACGAGGAGCCGGCGAGCAGGTCGTGCACCGACGACTCGATCACCCAGCGGCCCCGGGTGACGTCCCAGTGCGCGAGGTCGGCGAGCGCGAACCGCAGCGTCACGCGTCGTCGTCGGCGCCGGGCGCCAGGCTACCCGCTGGAACGCGCGCAGCTGCTTGACCGGCATCTTGTCCCGCGAGGTGCGCTGGTGGCTGTAGAGCTGGACGACCTCGTCACCGGCCCGGGTGCCGGTGTTGGTGACGTCGACGCTGCACGGTGACCGTGCCGCCGGACGCGCCGGGTGCGCAGCGGCGAGTAGCGGAACGTGGTGTACGAGAGCCCGTGGCCGAACGGGTAGAGCGGCTTCTGCCTGCTGTAGAGGTAGGTCTGCTCCGACGAGATGATGTCGTAGTCGAGCAGGTCGGCGGGCAGCTGGTCGTCCGAGCGGGCCAGGTCTGGGTGACGCCGGCCGGCCGGGTTGACGTCGCCGAAGAGCACGTCGGCGACGGCGTGCCCGGTCTCGGCGCCGGCGTGGGTGGTCCAGAGGATCGCCGGTACGTGCTGCTGCTCCCAGGTGATCGTGTCCGGGTAGCTGGTCTGCAGCACCACGATCGTGTGCGGGTTCGCCGCCAGCACCGCCTGGACCAGCGCTTGCTGGCCGTCGCCGAGCGCCAGTCGTGGTGCGGTCGTGCGCCTCCCGGCCGTTGATGAACGGGTTGCTGCCGACCACGACCACCGCGGTGTCGGCGCCCTTGGCGGCGGCGACCGCCTGGTCGACCGCCGCTGCTGAGCACCTGCGGGTGAAGTGCGCCGCGCCGCGCCGCGGTGACGGAGCCGAGGCCGAGCTTGCCGTCGGCGCCGACGGTCACGTAGGTGTTCGCGCCGAACCAGCTCTCCTGCGTCTCGTAGCCGGCGTAGTGCAGCACGTAGCGTGCCGTCGGCCTGCGCCTCGAGCTTGAACTGCTGCTGCACGAACCAGCCGTTGGGCTGGTCGTCGCGGGTGACGAACGGCGCCCCAGTTGTAGCCGAGGTACTTGCCGTTGGCGACGTTGCGCAGCGTCGACGACGTCCTGGCCCCAGTCGACCACGTCGAACTGGGCGGCGGTGTCGGCGCGTCGGTGCCGGTCGCGGTGACCGCGTCGGCGTCGGTGGTGCCGGTCGCGGTCACGTACTTGCCGGTGGCGACGTCCTTGCAGCGCGATCCGGTCGGCGCCGTCGCTGGTCGGTCACCGAGCCGGCCCTCCCGGATGCCGTCGAGCGCCGTGACCTGGTACGGCAGCTTGCCGCCGTACCAGTCGGTGTAGAGGGTGTCGGCCAGCGGGCCGACCACCGCGACCTTGCCGCCCGGCTTGAGCGGCAGCGCGTTGTCGCTGGTTCTTCAGCAGGACCATCGCCTCGTCGGCGGTCTTCCGGGCGAGCTGCTGGTGGGCCGCGCTGTTGATGACGCCGGGCGTGATCTTCGCCGTACGGGCCGCCGTCCGGGTCGAACTCGCCGAGCCGGAACCGGATGCTCAGCGCGTGCCCGGCCGCCGCGTCGATGTCGTGCTCGGTGAGCAGGCCCTGGTCGAGCGCCGGTGGATCGCGGCGGCCGTCGGCGCGCCGTTGGCGTCGTCGATGGTGAAGCTGTCCAGCCCGGCCTTGAGCACCGCGGCGTCGCCTCGGGCTGGGTCGCGAAGTAGTGCTCGCGAGCCGGTCAGGTTGTACGGGCGCGCCGGCGTCGCTGACGTTGAACAGCGGGTGGTCGCGTCCAGCCGCGGACCAGCGTCGCCGAGATCCGGGTCGACCGTGGCCGGCCGGCCGTTGACCAGGTTGTAGGACGCCATCACGCCGGTCGCCGCGTCGCCTCGAGGGCCGGCTCGAACGCCTGCCGGTCGTACTCGTTGAGCACCCGCTGCGGCACGGTCGACGAGGTGACGTCGCGGCCGGTCTCGTTGTTGTAGGCCAGGTAGTGCTTCAGCGTGGGCGCGGTCTTGAGGTGCGCCGGGTCGTCACCCTCCAGCCCGAGCCCGTACGCGGTGGAGATCGCGCCGGTCAGCAGCGGGTCCTCCGAGTAGCCCTCCTCGTTGCGGCCCCAGCGCGGGTCGCGCAGCAGGTTGACCACCGGCGCCCACAGGTTGAGGCCGAACACCCGCGGGTTCTGCGCGTTGTAAGCCGCGCGCCTCGTCGCCGACCGCCGCGCCGACCTGCTTGATCAGGGCCGGGTCCCAGGTGCTGGCCAGGCCGACCGGCTGCGGCGAAGGCGGTGCCGCTGCGCCGGCACCACGGCGCCGTTGTTGTCGATGTCGTTCGACCAGGCCACGCCGTGCAACGCCTCGGTGCCGGCCTTGAACAGCGTTGATGCCCAGCCGCGGAATGGCCGGCTGGTACTGGTGCAGCAGCGAGATCTTCTCGTCCAGGGTGAGCCGGCCGACCAGGTCGTCGACCCGGGCGTCGAGGGCCAGCCGCGGATCCCGGAACGGATAGGCGGGCTCGGCGGCGGCCGCGCCGGGAACGGCCGGCAGCGGTCAGCAGCGCGAGCGTGACCACGGCGAGGGCACGCCTAAGGGGCCTGTGTCGCATGGTTCCTCTCTCCTGGTCGGAGCCGTTCCGGACGTAATCGAAGCGCTTCGACGATGGCTCTCGGTCGTCGGCTGCGAATGACGGGAATGAATAACGACCATAGAGGCCGGACGAGGCGGAGCAACCATCGAATGTCGCCCGGCGGAAATGTCGCCGAAATGGATGAAGTGCTGTCTCTAGTGGAGTACGCCCCGGATCGCCCAGGCCCGGGCGGTGAGCCGGATGGACCCGTCGGGACCGGCGGGCAACCGGGAACGCAGCAGGTCGCGCAGCGCCGCGCGCCGCGGCCCGGCCAGTGCGGCGACGTACCCGGGCGCGACGCAGCCGACATCGAGCCAGGACCGGCCGGCGGGCACGGCCAGCCAGGCGACGAAAACTCACGGGCGACCGCGCGGCTCCAGCGGCCGACGTACGCCTCGTACGCGTCGACCGACCTCACACACCTCGTGACCCATGGTGCGACCCTACGGCGGTCGCGCCGCAGGTCGCAGGGTTCCGGACGCCGGAATCTAGGTACTCTTCATCCGCGATGCGGGTTTCCCAGGGACGACACGAGGAAAACGGGCAGGCCCACACCGGGCTGGGCCTGCGTGACCTGCTGCCGTGGACGCCGACGGTGATCGGGGTGCTGACCCTGATCGTGCTGCTGGTCGTCGCCGCCACCCGGTTCGCCGCGTCGCCCGCGCCGGCGGCCCTCCCACCTGCGCCGACGTTCCTGCCGCCGCCCGTGCTGGCCCCGATCCCCCTGCCGCCCGGCCAGGCCGCGCTGCCGCTCAGCCCGGCCCCGTCGGCCGTCTCGGTGAGCACGTCCGCGAGCGCCCGGCCCAGCAAGACGAGACCGGTGACCGCATCCACCTCCCCGCCCCCGTCCCGGAGTTCCAGCCGGCCCACCACCGCCCGGCGCCACGCCGGCCGGCCCGGTGAGCGGCCACTATGGGTGATGGACGCCTACCCCGAGTCGTTCATCGGGGAGGTGCTGATCGCCAACTCCTCCGGCAGCGACCGCGACTGGCGGGTCGAACTGCGCTTCCCGGCGGCCGTCGGCGACCTGGTCACCGCCTGGGTCGAGGGCGCGCCGCAGGCGACGCTGCGCCGTTCCGGCGACAGTTACATCTGGTCCTCCGGGGTGCCGGTGCCCGCCCGTTCGAAGGTGCCCCTGCGCCGCTTCCACTTCCGCCGTGCCGGCTCGGGAAACCTGCCGTCGTCCTGCACGGTGAACGGCGGAGCCTGCACCGGTCTGTGAGGACCGGCGGATAAGGACGCAGGTCACATTTCCCGGGGCGCTTCAGGTACCGGGTTCACGGCCATGAGGCGAAGTGGCTCGTTCAGCGCGCTCCGGGGTCGGTGCAATTCCGAACCGGCGGTGACAGTCCGCGACCCGACCGCAGCCGGCGGCCGGTTGACCCGGTGAAATTCCGGGACCGACGGTGAAAGTCCGGATGGGAGGCGGCGCGCGGACGGTCGGACGTGCGTGCGCTCGACCGGCGTCCGTCGGACGCGTGCGCGGTCGTCCCGGCGTCACTCCGTCCCCGGAGCGACCTGCCCGGAGGCGCACGCCATGCACTGGCTCGATCAGCTGCTCACCGCGTTCTACGACGCCAAGTGGCAGGTCACCGACACCCAGGCCATCTACTACCGCGAGATCGTCGGCAACGCCTTCGGGCTCGGCTCGGCGCTGTTCGGCCTGCGCCGCAACGCGTGGGCCTGGCCGGTCGGCATCGTCGGCAACGTGCTGCTGTTCACCGTGTTCCTGGGCCAGGCGCTCGGCAACGACCAGGGCACCCCGCTGTACGGGCAGGCGTCCCGGCAGGTCTTCTTCATCATCACCAGCGTCTACGGCTGGTGGCGCTGGCGGCGCAACCGGCACCGGCGACGGCGGGCGGCGTCATCCCGCGCTGGGCGACCAACCGCGAGCGGGCGTGTTCATCCCGGCGGCCCTGGTCGCGGTCGTGCTGTGCTTCTTCTCTTCCGCGCGGTCGGCGCGGGCTTCCCGGTGCCGTGGTGGTACTACCTGGCCGACTCCTGGATCTTCGTCGGCTCGATCCTGGCGACCTACGCGATGGCCCGCGGCTGGGTGGACTTCTGGCTGTGCTGGATCGCGGTGGACCTGGTCGGCGTGCCGGAACTGCTGCACTTCGGCTACTACCCGTCGGCGATCCTGTACGCGGTCTACGCGGGCTTCGTGATCTGGGGCTTCGTGGTGTGGCTGCGCATCTCCCGCCGCGAACAGCCGCCGCGCGTCGACTCCCCGACGATGGAGACGGTCGCCTGAGCATCCCCGGACGTCCCGGCCACCCGTGCGCCCCCGGACGTCCGGATCAGCGGCCGCTGATCCGGCCCGCGCCGTTGAGGTAGGTGAGGACGGCGAGGACGCGGCGGTGGCCGCTGTCGGTCACGGCGAGGCCGAGCTTGGCGAAGATGTTGCCGATGTGCTTGTGCACGGCGTTGTCGGTGATGACGAGCTGGCGCGGCGATGGTGGTGTTGTCGTGTCCCTGCGCCATCAGCGCGAGCACCTCGCGTTCCCGGGGGTGAGGGCGGCGATCGGGTCGCCGGCGCGCTGGACGAGTTGCGCGATGACCTCGGGGTCCATGGCGGTGCCGCCGGCGGCGACCCGGCGCAGCGCGTCGACGAACTCGTCCACTCGGCTGACGCGGTCCTTGAGGAGGTAGCCGACGCCGCCGCCGGCGGTGGAGAGCAGCTCGGCGGCGTACTGCTGCTCGACGTATTGCGACAGCACCAGGACCGGCAGGCCGGGGTGCTCCCGGCGGGCCTGCAGGGCGGCGCGGATGCCCTCGTCGCGGAATGACGGCGGCAGCCGGACGTCGACGATGGTGACGTCGGGCCGGTGGTCGCGCACGGCGGTGAGGAAGCCCGCCGCATCCTCGGCGATGGCGGCGATGTGAAGCCCACGCGGTTGAGCAGCAGTTCCAGCCCGGTGGACAGCAGCACGTTGTCCTCGGCGATCACGACCCGCACGGCAGCTCCAGGGTGATGGTCGTCGGCCCGCCGGCCGGGCTGTCGACGTCGACGGTGCCGTCGAGCGCGAGCACCCGGCGGCGGATCCCGGCGAGGCCGGTGCCCCGCCGATCGTCGGCGCCGCCGGTGCCGTTGTCGGTGATCACCACCGACAACCGGTCGGCCGCGCGGCTCACCCGGACGCCGGCCGCGGTCGCGTGGCTGTGCCTGGCGACGTTGGTGAGCGCCTCGGCGACCGCGAAGTAGACGACGGCCTCCACGGCCGCCGGCACCCGGTCGAGGTCGCCGATGTCCAGCCGGGTCGGCACGCCGCAGCGGGTGGTCACGGCGGTCAGGGCACCGGCGAGGCCCCGGTCGGCGAGAATCGGCGGATAGACGGTTCGGATCACGTCGCGCAGTTCGGTCATCGCCTCCTCGGTTCCTTCGTGCGCGTCCCGCAGAAGTCCTGCCAGGAACTGCTCGTCCCGCGGGTCGTCGGACAGCGCCTGCCGGGCCACGGCCAGCCGCATCGCGATGGCCACCAGCCGGGCCTGGGTGCCGTCGTGCAGGTCGCGTTCGATCCGGCGCAGCTCCGCGCCGTGTGCGTCGAGCACGTCGGCCCGGGTGCGGGTCAGCACGGCGACCCGGTCGGCGAGCTGCTCGGCCGCCGAGTGCGACAGCACCGCCAGGCAGATCCGGGCGTGTGCGCGGGCGATCGGCGGGAAGCCCAGGTACGCCAGCGCGGCGAGCAGGAGGATCTGCAGTGGACCGAGGGTGAGGGCGGTCGCCCAGCCGGTCACCGGAACCTCGATGAACAGCCGCGGCCGGTCCTCCGGGGCGAACGCCCACCACAGCGGAGTGGCGACCACGGCGAGCAGGACGTTGCCCACGCAGAGCAGCGCGAGCAGGCCGAGCGCCATCCCGGTCACGGCGTTCACCGGCAGCCAGAGCAGGTCGCGGCGGGTGGCCGGATCGGCCCAGGCCCGGCGTCCCGGCGCGCGCGGCGCACGACGCGCTGCCGACGGCGTGCCGAGCAGCCGGCCGGCGCGGTCGCGGTGCCAGTCCGCCCAGGGCCGGGCGAGCCGCGGAAGGCACAGCAGCGGCAGCGCGAGCACCGTGGCGATCCCGGAGGCCAGGGATCCCAGCAGGTAGGTCCCGCCCCGCCAGACCTGCACCCACCGTCGACGAGCTTCCCTTCGCGTTCCCGGCACGGTGCCCAGTCTGCCCTCCGGCCGCGGCCGGCGGCACTACAGCCAGCTGTACCGCAAACCCGGTGGTACGGGGTAGCGGTTCGCGCCGGCGTGACTCGTAGCGTCGAACGGCATGAGATCGAACAACAGCAACGTATCGAGGCGCCGCGTGGTGCTTGCCGCGGCGGCGGGGCTTGCGGCCCTCACGGTCACCGGGCCCGGCCCAGCCGCCGCCTCCGACCCCACGGCCACCCGGCTGCAGCGGGACACCGACGCCATCCAGGCCCTCGGGGTGACCGGCGTGCAAGCGTGGATGACCACCTCCGGCGGCCGGCACCTCGTCGCCACCAGCGGCGTCGCCGACCGGGCCACCGGGCGTCCGATGCCGCCCGACGGGCGCTTCCGGATCGCGAGCACCCGCAAGGCGTTCGCCGCGACCGTCGCCCTGCAACTCGTCGGGGAACGCCGGCTGTCCCTCGACGACACCGTCGAGCGCTGGCTGCCCGGCGTGGTCCGCGGCAACGGCAACGACGGCCGCCGGATCACCGTGCGCCACCTGCTGCAGAACAGCAGCGGCATCCACGACGACCTGCCCGGCTACACGACGCCCGAGGAGTACCTCCAGCAGCGGTACGACGTCTCCACCCGCGAGCAGCTCGTGGCGCGAGCGATGAACCACCGGCCGGACTTTCGGCCCGGCACGCGCTGGGCGTACTCCAACACCGGCTTCATCCTGGCCGGCATGGTCATCGAACGGGTCACCGGCCGGCCGCTGCACCGGGAGATCACCGACCGGATCGTCCGGCCGCTCGGGCTGCACCACACCACCTGGCCCGGAACGTCGCCGGTCTTGCCGCCGCCGCACGCGCGGGCGTACCAGCTCTTCGAGACCGGCGAGCTGGTGGACGTCACCGAGCAGGTCTCCGGGGACCCGGACTCCATTGTCTCCAGCACCCGGGACCTCGACCGCTTCTTCCGCGCGCTCCTGGGCGGCAGGCTGCTGCGGCCGGCACAGCTCGCCGACATGAAGCGTACGGTGCCGATCAGCGCCGACGTCGAGCAGATCTGGCCGGGCGGCCGGTACGGGCTCGGCCTGGTCCGCCGCCCGCTGCCGTGCGGCGGCTCCTACTGGGGCCACGACGGCGGCGACGCCGGCTACATCACCGCCACCGGCGTCACCGGCGACGGCCGGCGCAGCGTCATGGTCTCCATGTCCACCGCGCTCGGCGACTCGCAGCAGCACTACCTCCAGCAACAGGGCGCCGCCGACGCACTGATCCAGAACGCTCTGTGCGGCCGGATGTAACCGGTCACCGCGAGCGACCTGTTTCAGGAGCCGTTCCGGCCGCTGCTGCCGATATCGGAGGTCAGGCACGATGCTCATCGACCGGGCGACGACGAGCATGCCCGTCGCGAAGCTGCGCACCACGGCCGACGAGGACCCGCACGACAAGGCCCGCCCCGATCTCGTCGGGAGAACTGTCCACCTGCAGCGACGACTTCCGCCGCCGCCGGGGAGCCCACAACGCCCGCACCCACGGCACCGGCGTCAAGCGGCCCCTGGACGCGGTCTGGTGCGGGCGCTCGGGGCCGGCTTCTCGGTGAGCTCCCACCGGTCGCCGTGCCCCGTGGCGATCGCGATCGCCTCGATCACCCGCCGGGCCGCCGCGGATCATC
>CAWGUV010000011.1:0-67527 GCA_963825775.1 uncultured Thermoleophilaceae bacterium
AACTCAGGGATGTCAGGAAGAGCTTCCAGTCGCTCGAGGTGATCCACGGCATCGACCTCGCGGTTGACGAAGGCGACTTCACCGTCTTCGTCGGCCCGTCGGGCTGCGGCAAGTCCACGCTGCTGCGGATGATCTCCGGCCTCGAGGAGGTCAGCTCCGGCGAGATCCACATCGACGGCAAGCGCTGCGACCACCTGCTGCCGTCGGCGCGCGGCATGGCGATGGTGTTCCAGTCCTATGCGCTCTACCCGCATATGAGCGTCGAGCAGAACCTGCGCTTCGGGCTCGAGAATTTGCGCACGCCCAAGCCCGAGATCGACAAGCGCGTCGCCAAGGCCGCCGACATCCTGCAGATCAGCATCTGATGAAGCGCCGGCCCAACCAGCTGTCGGGCGGCCAGAGCCAGCGCGTCGCCATCGGCCGCGCCATCGTCAAGGAACCAAAGGCCTTCCTGTTCGACGAGCCGCTGTCCAACCTCGACGCCGAACTCCGCGTAAAAATGCGCGGCGAGCTGGTCGCCCTGCACCGCCGGCTGGGGTCGACCATGATCTATGTCACCCACGACCAGGTCGAGGCCATGACCATGGCCGACCGGATCGTCGTGCTGCGCGAGGGCGTCGTCGAGCAGGCCGGCTCGCCGATCGAGCTCTATGCACGTCCCGCCAACCGGTTCGTCGCCGGCTTCCTCGGCGCGCCGCAGATGAATTTTGTCGATGCCAGGGTCAGCAGGCAAAATGGCACGCTTGCGCTGGCGCTGGCCGAGGGGATGAGCGTTGCATTGCCGGGTCGCGACCTGGCGCTGCCGAACGGCGCTGCCGTGACGATCGGCATTCGTCCGGAGCATGCCGAGATCGGCATTGGACCGCTTAAGGCGAAGGTCGAGGCAACGGAGATTCTCGGCTCGGAGACTATCATCCACGCGCGGCTTGCCTCCGGCGAGCGCTTCACGCTGGCGCAACGCGGCATTTCCGGCGCCAGACCGGGTGAGGACGTGCAGCTCGCGCTCCCGCCAGCCTTCGTGCATCTGTTCGACGACAAGGGGATTGCGGTCGGTGCCGCAGCCGACTGGCGCCGCGACTATGTGAGGTGACTGCGGCGCGACCGTGCCACGCATTTTGCCGCATTGCACAAAAAATAACCGCTGCGCAAAATAGCGGCATGCCCCGTCCGCCGCGCTGTCCATCCTGGTCATCGACGAAAACCGCATCCGCGCCTCGATCATCGAAGACGGGCTGCGGGAAGCCGGCCATGACCGCGTCACCGTCGTCCATGACGTGACCGGTATCGCGCGGCGGATCGCCGAGATCGAGCCGGACGTCGTCGTCATCGATCTGGAAAATCCCAACCGCGACATGCTGGAGAACATGTTCTCAGCTGTCGCGCGCGCGTGAAGCGGCCGATCGCCATGTTCGTCGATCGCTCGGATCAGCGCCTCGATCGAGGCGGCCGTCGAGGCCGGCGTGTCGGCCTATATCGTCGACGGGCTGCGCAAGGAGCGGGTCAAGCCCATCCTCGAGATGGCGATCAGCCGCTTCAACGCGTTTTCGCGCATGCAGCGCGAACTCGAGGAGGCGCGCAGGCGAACTGGAGAGACCGCAAGGTCATCGAGCGCGCCAAGGGCATCCTGATGAAATCGCGCGGCTCGTCGAGGCGGAGGCCTATGCGCTGTTGCGCAAGACGGCGATGAACCAGAACCGCAAGATCGCCGACATCGCGCAGAGCCTGGTCACCGCCGCGGGCCTGCTGGAGCCGGAGACGAATGATGCGCACACCAGCATCACCGCCGGTTTCATGCCGCTGCTCGACAGCGCTCTGCTCGTGGTCGCGCAAGGAGAAGGGTTTTGCCGAGGCCGAAGGGATCGAGCTGTCCTGGTGCGCGAGAGCTCCTGGGCCAACATCCGCGACCGCCTGGCCGTCGGCCATTTCGATGTCGCCCACATGCTGGCGCCGATGCCGATCGCCTGCAATCTCGGGCTGACGCCGCTGGCGGCGCGGACCATCGCGCCGATGGCGCTTGGGCTGGGCGGCAATGCGGTGACGGTGTCGGCACGAGCTGTGGCCGGCGATGCGGCGCAGGGCGCGCCGTGGAGATCTCGACCCGGCAGCGGCCGGCCTGGCGCTGCGGCGGCGGTCGAAGCCGCCCGGAGGGCAGACCGCTGCGCTTCGCCGTGGTGCACCCGCATTCCGCGCACAATTACGAACTGCGCTATTGGCTGGCGGCCTGCGGCATCGAGGCCGGACCGCGACGTGGAGATCGTCATCCTGCCGCCGCCGCTGATGGCCGATGCGCTGGCGTGCCGGGCGCATCGACGGCTATTGCGTCGGCGAGCCCTGGAACACGGCGGCAGTCGCCAAGAAGGCCGGCCGGATCGTGACGGTCAAGGCGGCGATCTGGAAGTCCAGTCCCGAAAAGGTACTTGGTGTCGCCGCCCCATGGGCTGAAGCTCATCCGGAAGCGCTCGCGGCGTTGCACTGATCGGCCTGGTCTGGGCGTGCTGCGTGCTGGGCGACACCACGAGCTTCTTCATCGGCCGCCGCCTCGGGCGCGGCTTCCTCGATCAAGCCACGGCCCGCAGGTTCAAGATCGACGAGAAGCGGCTGCGCCAGGTCGAGTCGTACTTCCAGCGCCACGGCGGCAAGACGATCCTGATCGGCCGGTTCATCGGGCTCGTGCGCGCGCTGTCGCCCTTCGTCGCCGGGTCGTCGGGCCTGTCCTACCGCCGCTTCCTCCCGTTCTCGGTGATCGGGTGCGGGCTGTGGGCGACGCTGTTCACGGTCCTGGGCTTCGTCTTCTACCGGTCGTTCGACAAGGTGGCGGGAGCCGCGGGGAAGGCGACGTTCGCCTTCGGGGTCACGGTCGCGGTGATCGTGGGCGTGGTCTACGTCGTGCGCCGCCTGCGCAGGGAGGAGGATCGCCGGCAGGCTGGCCGACTGGATCGACCGCCAGGGCGAGCGGCCGGTGGTCGGCCCGCGTTCAGGGCCCTGCATCCGCTCTGGAACCGCCTCGTCCGCCCCGCATGGGGGCTGGCGGCGCCGCCGGCCAGTTCATCAAGGAGCGCGTCGACCCCGGGGCGGCTGGGACTCGAGCTGACCACGCGCGGCGGCGGTCGCCGGGGTCGGCGCATACGTGGCCGTCGCTCTACACGATGCTCATCACCGGCGGGCGGGAGATCACGCCGGCCGACCGCGAGCTGCTGGACATGGCCGACGACCTGCGCAGACGCCATGGCGGTGGACATCGCCAAGGTGGTGACCGACCTCGGAGCGTTCCCCACCGTCGCCACGCTCGTGTTCGCGGTGTGCGTGGTGCTGGTGCTCAGGCGCCGTTTCATCGAGCTGGCGGCGCTGCTCACCGGCGCGCGTGCTGATCTACGTCGGTGTGCAGCTGCTGAAGAACGGGGTGGACCGGCCGCGGCCGGCGGGCCCGCTCGTGGACACCGAGGGCTCCTCGTTCCCGAGCGGCCACGCGGCCTACTCGACGCTATGGGTGGCCGTGGCCGTTGTGGTGGCGCGCGCCGTCCCGGGGATCGCCAGCCGCAGCGCGCTCGTGGGCGCCGGCCTGGCGGTCGCCGTGGTGGTGGGCCTGTCGCGCGATCTACCTTCGCGCCCACTACTGGTCGGACGTCGCCGCCGGCTGGGGCCTTGGCGCCGCTGTGCTGGGGGCCTGTGCGATCGTCGCCCTGGTCGTCGCCCACTTTCGCAACAATCCGGACCGCCCGATGAACCTCGACCTCACCACAACCGAGCTCTCGATCGCCGTGGCGGCCGGCATCGTCGGCGCCGGCTACATCGCCTTCATCCTCGTCCCGGCGGTCGTCGCCTACGGCCGGCTGTGGGAGCGCGTGGCGGCGGGCTTCCTCACGCTCTACATCCTGGGCACGCTGCTGGGCGTGGGCGCCTCGCTGGGCCTCCTCGTCGTCTGGTCGTACGACCAGTACGCTTAGCGCCGCCGCTGCTAACAGCGTTCGGTCCCGAACTACAATCTGGGTCGTGGCCGCGGCCCAGGAACGCAAGGATCGCGCCGCCCAGAGCCCCTTCCTCGAAGCGTTCGAGGAGGTCTCCGAGGCGGTCGAGTCGGGAGCCGGGCTGCCCGCCGTCGCGCGGGCGGCCGGCACGCGCTGGACGCGAGCGTGGTGGTGCTCGGCGCCGACTCGGCGTGCTCGCGGTGGCCTGCCAGTCGCCGGAGGACGAGCGCGCCGTGCTCGCCGGCGAGGGCGACACCGAGGTGGCGGAGCTGCGGGTGGCCGACGAGCGCGTCGGCGAGCTGCGGCTGCGCGCCGCGCGGAACGCCGCCGCCCGCGCGCTGCTGCGGATCGTCTCGACGCTGATCGGCCAGGAGGTCGATCGCGCCCGCGCGCCCGAGCGTGCCAGCGAGGCGGCGGTCGGCGACTTCCTCTCCGACCTGCTCGCGCGCAAGGTCACCGACCGCGAGAACATCACCGCCCGGCGGAGGAGCTCGGCTGCGACCTGGCGGACGGCGCGGCGGTGTCGTCGCCCGCGCCCGCCCCCAGCAGGCCGAGGAGGGCGACTGGCGCGCACGGGTGCTGGCGGTCGCCGAGCGCGGGGCGCGCGGGGTGGAGCGCACCGACGCTGGCGGCGGCGATCGAGCTCGGCCCGCCGCGCCCGCGGCCGCACGGCGCGGCCGGGCGAGCAGCGCCCGCCAAGCCCGACAGCGAGCTGGTGATCCTGGTGCCCGGCCACGGGCCCGAGCCGGCCGAAGAAGCGCGGCCGAGGCCGTGCTCAAGGAGATGGAGGTCAGCCTCACCGGGTTCGCTGCTGGTGGTGGCCACCAGCCGCCCGGCGTCCGATCCCGTCGACCTCCACCGCGCCGGCGCCGAGGCGCTGCTGGCGGCCAACGTGGCCGAGGCGCGCGGCGCCACCCGGCTGTCATTCGAGGAGACCGGCGCCTACCGCCTGTTGCTGCCCGCGATGAGCGAGGACCCCACCGAGCTGCAGCGCTTTCACGAGGAGACCGTCGCCCCGCTGGTGGACTACGACGGCCAGTACGAGACCGAGCTGGTCCGCACGCTCGAGACCTTCCTCGCCAGCGACGGCAACGTCGCGAAGACCGCCGAGAAGCTCTTCACCCACCGCCACACGATCCGCTACCGGCTCGACCGCGTGCGCGAGCTGAGCGGCCTCGACGTGGGCTCCACCGACGGCCGCGAGCGCCTGAGCCTCGGGCCTGAAGGCGATGCGCGTGCTGGGCATCATGCCGCCCGGCGGGCCGGCGCACGAGGCGGGCGCCGAGGCCGGGCGCGTGCCGCGCGACGAGCTCGACCGCTAGGAGGTTCGGAACGAACCGTCCCATAGTGGGACGCTTTGTTCCTTTCCGCCTCTACGCCCGAGGAACGCCTCCAGAGCCTCGCGCTCGGCGTCGATCTCCTTGCGCTCCGCCTTTTGAGCTTCACCAGCGGCTCGACCTTCACCTTCTTCTTGTCGAGCTTCCAGAACGCGGCGACCTGGCCGTCGACCAGCACGGTGGCCCGCACCCGGAGGTTCTTCGTCGTGAGCCCCTTGCGGTGCTCATCCGAGATCACGCGCGTGCGGTCCTTGTGGGCGAGCATCAGGCTGTCGAACTCGGGCAGGAAGCGGACGGGGGCGGGTGTGTCCTCGGGCGGTCGCGGCGCGTCCGGGAGGTCGAACAGCTCGCGGCCCTTCTCGTCCTCGAACCGCTTCAGGTCGAGCTTCTCGAACGCGCCGCTGCAGGCCGGGCGCGCCCAGCCACTGCTCGGCGTCCGCCACCGAGGCCGGCCCGAACGCCCCCAGGTAGCGCTCCACGAGCTTCGGCTGGTTGGCGCGCTTGGCCGCCGGCTTGCCGAGCCAGGTCTCCAGCGGGGTGAAGGGCGCGCTGGGCGTGAAGCCCCACCGGCCACCGTCGGGCACGCGCACCATCGCCAGATGCGTTCGCACCACCATGGCGAGCGCGCGGATGTCCTCGCCCTTGTGGCCCTTCTCGAGCGCGTCGCGCAGCTGCTTCGCGGTGAGAGCCTCGTCCTTGGCGAACAGCTTCCGGCCCTCCTCGACGATCGCCTCCATGTCGACGTCGGCCCTGCGCACGCGCACCACGCTGAGGGTCGCCGCCTCGATCGCGGGCGCGATCGTCGCGCGCAGCGCCAGCAGGTCCTTCGCGGTGTGCAGGTGCACGGTGCTGCGCATGGACGTGCGCGCGCACCACCTTGCGCGACTCGATCAGCTCGGCCAGATCGCCGGCCTCGAACCCCTCGAGCCGCGACCACAGTCCCGTGTACGGCGGCCCGGGCTCCTGGGCCTGCATGCCGGCGAGCCGCTCGATCGCCTCGTCGGCCCGATGGTCGTGGCGCTCGAGCAGCAGCTGGCGCGCGAGGGTGGCGCGGTTGAGCGCGCGGGTCGTGAGGGTCTTTGCGCGCCACGCCTCCGCGGGTATTCGGGCGTGAGGGTTGGTACGGTCGGCCTCCCGTTCGGGGGTCGTCTAGGTGGCTTAGGACTCCGGGTTTTGGTCCCGGCAACGGTGGTTCGAATCCACCCCCCCGAGTCAAATGCTCGACCACCTCGGAATAGACGTCTCCGACTACGAGCGCAGCAAGACGTTCTACACCGCTGCGCTGAAGCCGCTGGGCCTGGAGGTCCTGATGGAGCCCGTGCCCAACGCCTGCGGCTTCGGCAAGCCGGCCGAGCGGAAGCCGTTCTTCTGGGTCGCCGACCGCGGGAACCCGGGCGAAGGTGCATGTCGCGTTCACGGCGCCGGACCGCGAGACGGTCGACGCCTTCCACGAGGCGGCCCTGGCAGCGGGGGCCACGGACAACGGCGGGCCCGGCGTCCGCGAGATCTACCACCCCAACTACTACGGCGCCTTCGTGCTGGACCCCGACGGAAACAACGTCGAGGCCGTCTGCCACATGCCCGCCTGACCGGGCCGCCGGTACCCTGAGTCCGGCATGCCCGCGCCGTTCACCGCGCTGATCATGGCCGCCGGCAAGGGGACGCGCATGCGTTCCTCGCTGCCCAAGGTCCTGCACCCCGTCTGCGGCCGCCCGATGGTCGAGTGGGTGATCGATGCCGCGCGCGCCGCGGGGGCCACCGAGGTCGTCTGCATCACCCGCCCCGGCGACGGCGTGGCCGAGGGCCTTCCGGACGGGGTCACCGTGGCCGAGCAGACCGAGGGCGAGGGCACCGGCGCGGCTATCCTCGCCGACGCGCGAAGCGGTGCCCGACGGCACCGTCGTGGTGCTCTCGGGCGACCACCCGCTGATCGCGCCGGAGCTGATCGAGCGGCTGGTCGAGACCCACGAACGCTGACGGCGCGGCGGCCACGCTGCTCACCACCGAGAAGCTCGACCCGGAGGGGTACGGGCGCATCGTGCGCGGGGCGGACGGGTCGGTGGAGCGGATCGTGGAGACCAAGGTGCCCGACGGCGTGCCCGAGCGAGGAGCTGGCGATCGGCGAGATCAACATCGGCACATACGCGTTCGAGGCCGCCGAGCTGTGGCCGCGCGCTCGACGCGGTCGCGGAGGAGGGCGGCGAGCGCTACCTGACCGGGCGTCTTCCCGGTGATGCTCGACGGCGGCCAGCCGCGTGGCTCGCACCTCACCGACGACGTGAGCAGCGCGCTGGGCGTGAACAGCCGCGTGGAGCTGATGGAGGCCGAGCGCCTCGGCCAGCGCCGCATCCTCGAGCACCATGCGCAGCGCGGGCGTGACCTTCGAGGCCCCGGAGTCGATCCGGGTGGAGGCGGGCGTGGAGATCGGCGAGGACACCGTGATCGGGCCCGCCACGACCCTGGTGGGAGCCACGTCGATCGGCGCCGGCTGCCTGATCGGCCCCGCCACCACGATCAGCGAACTCGCAAGCTCGCCGACGGCGTCACCGCGCTCCATTCGTTCCTGGTGGAGGCGACGCGTCGACGAGGCCAACGCCACGCTCGGCCCCTTCGCCTACCTGCGCCCGGGCGCGCACATCGGCGAGAACGCCAAGATCGGCACGTTCGTCGAGGTCAAGAACTCCGAGATCGGCGCCGGCGCGAAGGTCCCGCACCTCTCGTACCTGGGCGATGCGGACGTCGGCGAGGGCGCCAACGTGGCCGCCGGGCAACATCACCGCGAACTACGACGGCTTCGAGAAGCACCGCACTCAGATCGGAAAGAGCGCGAAGACCGGCGTGAACACGTCCTTCGTCGCACCCGTGAGCGTCGGGGATGGCGCGTACACTGGGGCCGGGTCGGTGATCGGCGAGGACGTACCGGACGGCGCCCTCGGGATCTCCAGGCCGGATCAGAAGAACATCGAGGGATACGCCGAGCGCAAGGAGAAGGAGCGCGAGTGAGCACTCGACACGACGCAGGCTGCCCCTGCCGTCGGGTCCTTCATCCCGGCCGAGTACGACAAGCGGCTGATGGTCGCCGCCGGGCCGCGCGAGCCAGGAGCTGGGCGCGAAGATCGCGGAGCGGCTGAAGGTCGGGCTCACCGACCCGGGTCTGAAGACCTTCTCCGACGGCGAGGTCTACTGCCGCTACGAGGACTCCATCCGCGGCGCGGATCTCTTCATCGTGCAGTCCATCTGCGGCGCGGAGGGCCTCACGCCCAACGACTCCCTGATGGAGCTGCTGCTGATGGTCCACGCCGCCAAGCACGCCTCCGCGCACAGGATCATCGCCGTCACCCCGTGGTACGGCTACTCGCGCCAGGACAAGAAGTCCGCGCCGCGCGAGCCGATCTCGGCGCGGCTGGTGGCCGAGCTGCTGGAGACCGCCGGGCATCGACCGGCTGGTCACGATGGACCTGCACGCCGGCCAGATCCAGGGCTTCTTCTCGCGGCCGGTCGACCACATGACCGCCATGCCGGTGCTCACCCAGTTCGTGCAGGACCAGCTGGCGGACGACGACCTCGTGATCATCGCCCCCGACGCCGGCCGGGTGAAGCTGGTGCGCAAGTTCGCGCAGAAGGTCGGCGCGCCCGTACGCCCTGCTGGAGAAGGAACGCCCGGCGCAGCAGGTCGCCGAGATCGGCTACGTGATCGGCGACGTGAAGGGCAAGGTGGCCGTGATCGTGGACGACATCATCGCCACGGGCGGCACGCTCGCGGCCTCCGCGCAGACGGTGCTCGACGAGGGAGCCGAGCAGGTGTACGCGGTCGCCACCCACGGGCTGTTCTCGGGCAACGCGTTCGAGGTGCTGGCCGCCTCCCCGCTGTCGGGCATCGTGGTCACCGACACCGTGCCGCTGCACGCCGACGCCCCCGACAGCATCAAGGTGCTCACCACCGCCGACATCCTCACCGACTCGGTCAGGCGGATCTTCACCGACGACTCGGTGTCGGAGATCTTCCAGGGCGAGAACCAGCTGTTCTGAGCACAGCGGCGCCGCATCGCCTCGCTAGACTGGCCGACCGCATGGCAGAAGCCAACCGTCCATCCCTCGTAGTCGAAGAGCGTTCCGAGCGTGGGTCCCGCGAGGCCCGGCGGCTGCGGCGTTCCGGCTTCGTGCCCGCCGTGCTCTACGGCGCCAGCCACCCCGATCCGGTCGCGCTGAAGGTCGGCGCGCTGGAGCTGCGCCACCTGCTCGTTGACGGGTCCGCCCTGTTCGACGTGAAGATCGGTGGCGAGAAGTCGGTCCCGGCCATCCTCAAGGACCGTCAAAACCACCCGGTCCGGGACGAGGTCGTGCACGTCGACTTCCTCGAGGTCCGGCTTGACGAGAAGATCCACGCGGAGGTGACCATCGAGCTCGAGGGGGCCGATGAGGCGCCCGGCGTGAAGGAGGGCGGCGTGCTCGACCAGTCCACGCGCGATGTGGGCATCGAAGCGCTCCCGACAGACATTCCCGAGCGGATCGTGGTGAACGTGTCCCACATGGACATGGGCGACACGCTCACGCTCGACGCCATCCCCGCTCCGGCGGGAGTGGAGTTCCTCGACGAGAACCTCGAGGAGGTCACGATCGCCTCGGTGGTCGTCCCGACCAAGGTCGAGGAGCCCGAGATCGAGGAGGAGACAGAGCTGATCGGCGAGGACGGCGAGCCGATCGAGGTGCCCGAGGGCGAGGAGGGCGAGGAGCCCACCGAGGGCGCTGAGGGCGGCGAGGACGCCGGAGACGACTCCGGCGGCGGCGACTCCGGCGACGAGTAGTCCCCGATGTCCCTCTTTCGCCGCGACAAGGGCGGCGGAGGCAAGGCCGACTGGCTGATCGTCGGGCTCGGCAATCCGGGCGAGAAGTACGCCCGCACCCGCCACAACGTGGGCTTCGAGGTCGCGAACCTGGCCGCCGATCGCTGGGACCTTCCGCGCGCCAAGAAGAAGTACGGCGGCCTCATCACCAGCGGGCGCACCGGGCCCGGTGGCCCGCGCGTGGCGGTGCTGCTGCCCCAGACCTTCATGAACGAGTCGGGCGAGGCCGTGAGCCCGGCGCGCGGCGAGCTGGGCGTGGAGCTCGACCACGTGATCGCGGTGCACGACGAGATCGATCTCCCGTTCGGCCGCATCGAGGCCCGCATCGGCGGCGGGCTGGCGGGGCACAACGGACTGAAGTCGCTCAAGCGCGGGTTGGGCAGCCCGGACTTCCGCCGCATCCGGGTGGGCGTCGGCCGCCCGGACTCGACCGACCCCGAGATCGTCTCAGCGCACGTGCTGGGCCGCTTCAGCGAGCCGGAGGACGAGGTACAGGCGCTCGTCGAGGCCGCCGCGGACGAGCTGGACCGGCTGGTATCGGGCGGCCCCTAGACTCGTAACAGAGCCGCGCGGCGCCGCCGGGCGGCCGTTTCGCGTGCTTCGCCAGCTACTCACATACGCCCAGGAGGACCCCTCCGTCGACGCCCTCGCAGAGGCATCGCGGACCGAGCCCCAGCGCGCGTTCGTCTCGGCCAGCATGCGCCCCTACCTGCTGGCTTCGCTCCTGGAGGCCGATCCCGACAAGCCCGCGCTCGTTGTGGCCGGAGACGATCGCGCCTCACGCGACCTGGCCGCCGACATGAAGCAGTTCCTCTCGCCGCGACCGGTGCACCTGTACCCGGCCCGTGGCGTGCAGTACGAGTCGCACCTCGCGCCGCCGCCGCATCTCACGGGCCTGAGGATCGCGGCGCTCGACGCGCTGAGCGAGGGGCCGGCGGTGGTGGTCGCGAGCGCCGCGGCGCTGGCCGAGAAGGTGCCGGACCCCGAGCTGCGCCCGCACGGGTTCCAGATCGAGAAGGGCGGGCTGCTCGACATCGAGGAGACCGCGCAGCAGCTCGTGGCGGCCGGCTACGAGCATGTGGACCAGGTGGAGGATCGCGGCCAGTTCGCCCTGCGCGGCGACATCGTGGACATCTACCCGGCCACCGAGGAGCGCGCCGTGCGCTGCGAGCTGTTCGACGTGGAGGTCGAGCGGCTCACGTTCTTCTCGACCTTCACCCAGCGCTCGCTGGAGGAGGTCGACTCGGTGTCGATCGAGCCGGCCGCGGAGCTGGGCCCAGAGCACCGCGAGCTGGCGGAGATCGCCGCCGCGAGCGAGGAGGCCGACCGCCCCGACGTCGCCGAGCTGCTGCCGGTCGATCGCTTCTGCGAGGTGCTCGACCTGCTGCCGGATGAGGCGCTGGTGGCGGTCGCCGCCGAGGAGGAGCTCGAGCCGGCCCTGCGCGACCTGTGGGAGGACGTGACGGCGAGCTTCCACGACTCCGACGCTCACCACCTGTACGTCTCGCCCGAGCGCCTGAGCACCACGCTCGACGCGCGCGCCGCCCTCAGGCTGTCGAGCATCTCGGGTGACCAGCCACATCAGTTCCGTGCGCAGGCCGCGCAGACCTCGGCCCGCTCGCTGCGCGCCGCCGAGCCCGAGCTGGAGAAGCTGGTGCGCTCTGGATACCGCACCGTGGTGGCATGGGCGCGGCAGGGCGAGGCCGAGCGCGCCGCCTACAACCTCGACCGGATCAAGGCCACGTTCCTCGACGGCAGGCAAGCGTCGCGCGAGCCAGGCCTCGCGTTCGCGGCGGCCGCGCTGCGCGACGGGTTCGTCTCCCCACAGATGAAGGTGGCGATCATCCCCGAGCACCGCCTGCTTCGCCGGCGCCGGGACGAACGCCCCGCCGGGCCGCGTACCGGCGCCGGCGCCATCGCCAGCTTCACCGACCTGCGCGCGGGCTCCCCGGTGGTGCACGAGGACCACGGCATAGGCCTGTTCACCGGCTTCGAGACCAAGACGGTGGGTGGGATCACGCGTGACTACCTCGAGCTGGAGTTCCGCGACGGCGACCGCGTGTTCGTGCCGAGCGACCAGCTCCACAAGATCAGCCGCTACGTGGGCGCGGACGCCGCCGACCCGCCGCTGTCCAAGCTCGGCGGCAAGCAGTGGGAGCAGCAGAAGCTGCGCGCCCGCCGCGCCGCCGAGGCGCTGGCCGGCGAGCTGATCAACCTCTACGCCGAGCGCAAGCGCCGCTCCGGCCACGCCTTCCCCGTGGACGGCGAGTGGCAGGTGGACTTCGAATCGAAGTTCCCGTTCGTCGAGACGCCCGACCAGCTCGAGGCGATCGAGGCGGTGCGCGCCGACATGGAGGAGGCGCGCCCGATGGACCGGCTGATCTGCGGCGATGTGGGCTACGGCAAGACCGAGGTGGCGCTGCGGGCGGCGTTCAAGTCCGCGGCCGACGGCAAGCAGGTGATGTTCCTGGTGCCCACCACGGTGCTCGCCCAGCAGCACTTCGGCACGTTCAACGAGCGGTTGCGCGACTACCCGTTCCGGATTGAGATGGTCTCGCGCTTCCGCTCGGCCAAGCAGAGCCGCGACGTGCTCAAGGACTACGAGGAGGGCAAGGTGGACATCCTGATCGGCACCCACCGCCTTCTGAGCAGGGACGTGCGCCCGAAGGACCTCGGCCTGCTGATCGTGGACGAGGAGCAGCGCTTCGGCGTGAAGCAAAAGGAGCTGCTGCGACAGCTGCGGCTCAAGGTGGACGTGCTGTCCCTCTCGGCCACGCCGATCCCGCGCACGCTGCAGATGTCGCTGGCCGGCCTCCGCGACATCTCCGTGATCGAGACCCCGCCGGAGGGTAGGCGCCCCGTGAAGACCTACGTGGGCGCATACGACGAGGAGCTGGTGAAGCGCGCCATCGAGCGGGAGCTGGAACGCGGCGGGCAGGCGTTCTTCCTGCACAACCGCGTCGAGACGATCCAGGAGACCGCCGAGCGGGTGCGCGCCATGGTGCCGAACGCGCGGGTGCTGGTCGCCCACGGGCAGATGGAGGAGAAGGGGCTGGAGAAGACCATGCTCGCCTTCCTGCGCGCCGAGGCCGACGTGCTGGTGTGCACCACGATCGTGGAGTCCGGTCTCGACATCTCATCGGCGAACACGCTGATCGTGGAGCGCGCCGACGAGCTCGGGCTCGCGCAGCTCTACCAAATCCGCGGACGGGTGGGCCGGTCCAAGGAGCGCGCCTACGCCTACCTGCTGTACCCCAGCGCCGCGGCGCTCACAAGCGACGCCGCGGCACGGCTGTCGACCCTCTCCGACTACACCGAGCTGGGCTCGGGCTTCAAGATCGCGATGCGCGACCTGGAGATCCGCGGCGCCGGCAACCTGCTGGGCGATGAGCAATCCGGCCACGTGGCGGCGGTGGGGTTCGAGCTGTACGTGGGCATGCTGGACGAGGCCGTGAACGCGCTGGCGGGCGAGGCCGGTGACGAGGTGCCCGAGCCGGTGCGGGTCGACCTGCCTGTGGACGCCTATGTGCCCGGGGACTACGTGCCCTACGAGGCGGCGAAGATCGAGGTGCACCGGCGCGTTGCAGGCGCGAAGGAGATTGCCGACCTGATCCTCCTGCGAGAGGAGCTGGAGGACCGCTTCGGCCCGGTGCCGCCGCCGCTGGACGCTCTCATCCGGATGCAGGACGCCCGCATCAAGCTCGGCCGCGCCGGCGCCCGCACGGTGGACTTCGCCGGCGGCAAGCTCTCCGTGGCCCCGATCGACCTCGACTCGCGGCGGGTGTCGATCCTGCGTGAGCGGGTGGAGGGAGCGGTGTACGAATCCGGGCGCAGCACCGTACGGGTGCGGGTTCCCGAGGACCCTGCAGAGCGCTTCCCGGCGGTGGTCGCGGCGGCCGAGGGCATCCTGGAGGCGGTGACCTCCCCGAATCAGACCTGAGAACCCCGCTCACATGCGCCGCATGTTCGCGGCGGTCGCTACCATGCGCCGCCGCGCCGCAGTCGGACCCCTTAGGCGCGCTTGAGACTTTCGACCTAGACCTAGGACTTATGACCTTTCGCCTTCTTCCAGTAGTTGCCGTTGCCCTTGCCGGACTAGTCGTTGCCGGCTGCGGCGATGACGTGCCGTCGAACTCCGTCGCCAAGGTGGGCGATTCGAACATCACCAAGGACGAGTTCGACCGCTGGCTCAAGAACGCCGCGTCGGGCCAGGCACAGGGTGGTCAGGCGTCGATCCCCGATCCGCCCGACTTCAAGAAGTGCGTGGCCGCCGGCAAGAAGGCGCCCGCTCCGCAGGGTGCGGGCAAGCAGTCGGACTCGGCGCTCAAGAAGCAGTGCCGCCAGCAGTACGACCAGCTCAAGAACGAGGTCATGCAGTTCCTGATCCAGGCCGAGTGGGTGCAGCAGGAGGCCGCGGACCGCGACGTGAAGGTCACCGACGCCGAGGTCAAGAAGTCCTTCGACGATCAGAAGAAGCAGGCCTTCCCCAAGGAGGCCGACTACAAGAAGTTCCTCAAGGACTCCGGCATGTCCGAGAACGACATCCTCTTCCGGGTGAAGCTCGACACGCTGCAGACCAAGCTCACCCAGCAGGTCACCAAGGACAAGGTGAAGATCTCGGACTCCGACATCACGGAGTACTACGAGAAGAACAAGAAGCGCTTCGCCCAGCCCGAACGGCGTGACCTGAACGTGGTGCTCACCAAGACCGCCGCCAAGGCCAACGAGGCCAAGGAACAGCTGGATGACGGCAAGAGCTTCAAGACGGTCGCCAAGGAGTTCTCGATCGACGAGGCATCCAAGGCGCAGGGCGGCAAGCTGCCCGACGTGTCGAAGGGCCAGCAGGAGAAGGCGCTCGACGAGGCCGTGTTCAAGGCCAAGAAGGGCGAGATCTCCGACCCGGTGAAGACCCAGTTCGGCTTCTACGTCTTCGAGGTCGCGAAGATCAAGGCGAAGTCCCAGCAGTCGCTCGAGCAGGCCAAGGAGACGATCCGCAACCTGCTGCGCTCACAGCGCGAGCAGAAGGCGCTCGACGCGTTCGTGAAGGACTTCCGCGAGAAGTACAAGTCTGAGACGAAGTGCGCCGAGGACTTCCGGGTAGCCGAGTGCGACAACGCTCCCAAGGGCGAGCAGGACACCGGCCCCGCCTCCGGAGGCGCTCCGGGTGGAGCCACCCCCGGCGCGTCCCCAGGGCACGCCGGCCCCGCAGGGCGCGGCACCGCAGACCGGTGCTCCGCCGCAGGGGGCTCCCCAGGGAGCAGCACCCCAGGGTGCGCCACAGGGCGCACCGCAGGGCGCGCCTCAGGGTGCCGCACCGCCCACTCCGACGCCGCAAGCGCCCGCAGCTCCATAGACGCACTCGAACGTCTCGACGAGATCACGCGGCGGCTCCGCAAGGAGTGCCCGTGGGATCGCGAGCAGGACGAGCGCTCGATCGTGCCGCACACGGTCGAGGAGGCGTATGAGCTGGCGGACGCCGCCGACAGCGGCGACGACGCCAAGCTGCTCGACGAGCTGGGCGACGTGCTGTTCCAGGTGATGTTCCTGTCGCTGCTGATGGAGGAGCGCGGAGCGGGCGACCTGGCGCAGGTGGCCGACGCCTGCCGCGAGAAGCTGATCCGCCGCCATCCGCACGTGTTCGGCGAGCGTGCGGCCGACACGGCCGATGACGTGGTGCGCAACTGGGCCGAGATCAAGCGCGAGGACGAGCGCGGCGGCGAGGTGTTCGGCGAGATCGCTGCCACGCTGCCCTCCACGCTCTACGCGAAGAAGGTGCTCAAGCGCGCGCGAGCGGCGGGCGCGGAGGAGCCCGCCGCGGGTGAGGGCCACGGCGAGCGCCTGCTCGCCGCGGTCCGCGACGCGGTCGACGCGGGGGCCGACCCCGAGCTCGAGCTGAGGCGCGCCGCCGACCGCTACCGCGAAGCGGTAGAACGCCAGGGCTCATGAGCGCGATCGAGAAGGTCCACGCCCGCCAGATCGTCGACAGCCGCGGCAACCCCACGGTGGAGGTCGACGTTGGCGTTGTCTTCGGGAGCGGTTGGGACCGCCGCCGTGCCCTCTGGGGCGTCGACCGGTGAGTTCGAGGCCGTGGAGCTGCGCGACGGAGGCGCCGACTGGGGAGGGAAGGGTGTCTCTCAGGCGGTTGCGAACGCCAACGGCGAGTTGGCGGACGCGGTGAAGGGGATCGATGGCGCCGATCAGGAGGCTGTCGACCGCGCGATGCTCGCCGCCGACGGCACGCCCAACAAGGGCCGCCTCGGCGCCAACGCCATCCTCGGCATCTCGCTGGCGGGCGCGAAGGCCGCAGCGGCGGACTCCGGTCAGGAGCTCTGGCGCCACCTCGGTGGCGAGGACGCCCACGTGCTCCCGGTGCCGATGATGAACGTGCTCAACGGCGGCGCGCACGCCGACAACAAGGTCGACTTCCAGGAGTTCATGGTGGTGCCCGCGGGCGCGGCCACGTTCTCTGAGGGCCTGCGGATGGGGGCCGAGGTCTTCCATGCGCTGAAGAAGTCCCTTCATGACCGCGGGCTGGCCACGGCGGTCGGCGACGAGGGTGGCTTCGCGCCGGACTTCGGATCGAACGAGGAGGCGCTGGAGGCTCTCCTGAAGGGCATCGAGGGCGCCGGGTACGAGCCTGGCGGCGATGTCGTGATCGCCCTGGATCCTGCGACGAGCGAGATTTTCTCCGGCGGTGCCTATGAGCTCGAGCACGAGGGCCGCTCGCTGTCGCCCGTGGAGATGGCTTCGTACTGGGCCGACATGGCGGGCAGGTACCCGATCGTCTCGATCGAGGACGGCATGGACGAGGAGGACTGGGACGGCTGGAAGGCCCTCACCGAGCGCATCGGCGACAGCGTGCAGCTGGTGGGCGATGACCTGTTCGTGACCAACACGGAGCGCCTGGGCCGTGGAATCGAGCTCGGCGTGGCGAACTCGATTCTGGTGAAGGTGAACCAGATCGGCACCCTCACCGAGACCCTGGAGGCGATCGCCATGGCGCGCGAGGCCGGCTACACCGCGGTGATGTCGCACCGCAGCGGCGAGACCGAGGACACCACGATCGCCGACCTGGCCGTGGCCACCGGCTGCGGGCAGATCAAGACGGGCGCCCCCTCGCGCTCCGATCGCGTGGCGAAGTACAACCGGCTGTTGCGCATCGAGGAGCAGCTCGGCGACGCGGCGGCGTATCCCGGCCGCGCCGTCTTTCGTAGCTAGGAAGGAGCGCGCGCCGTGGGAGCGAAGGGTCTCCCGTGGCGACCAGGAAGAGACGAGTGCGTGCCGGTTCGCGCGGGCGCGTGCGCTGGGACCGCCTCGGGCGCCTCGCGCTCCTGAGCGTCCTGGTCGTGATCCTCGGCCTCTACATCTCTCCGGCGAAGCACTGGCTGGAGCAATCGCAGACGGCGAACGCCCAGAAGCAGGAGCTCCAGACCCTGAACTCGGAGAACGCCACGCTGAAGCGCCGCCTCCGCGGCCTGCGCAACCCCGACACCCTCGAGAACGAAGCCCGGCGCCTGGGGATGGTCAAAGAGGGCGAGCGCAGCTACGTGATCGAGAATCCGCCCCGCAACTAGCTGCCGGGCCCCTGATCCTTCGGCGCGTAGCGGTGGTGCAGCATCAACACGTTGCCGTCCGGGTCCGGGAAGTGGGCCATGTGGCAGACGCCGCTGTCGATCGTGTCCGCTGCGAACTCGATCCCCTTTGACTCGAGCTCCTCGCGCGCGGCCGCCACGTCGTCGACCTGCAGCGCCACCGGGTGGGAGTGGGGCGCGAAATCGATCCCGAACGCGTCCGACTGCATCAGCGCGATTGTGAGGCTGCCGGTCTCGAACTCGCGCGCGGGCATGTCGCCCCATTGCTTGGAGCGCTCAAGGCCGAGGACGTCGCCGTAGAACTTCTCGGCTGCCTCGAAGTCGCGGGTGGGCAGGGCGATGAAGTCGACTCCGGTGATGTTCATGCCGGTGAGTATCCCCGCCCCGCGCTACCTTGCGCGGCCGGATGTCCTACGCGCTCGATAACGCGATGTTCCAATGGTCCGCCGGCGAGGCGCGCCTGCGCGACGCCGACCCGCTCGACCAGGTGGACCTCGAGCGCGCGGCGGCCGCGGTCGGTGACGAGCTGCGCCGCCGGCTGGGCTCGAGCTTCGAGCTCGGCGAGCTGATCGCCCTCTACGCCAGCGGCACAGAGTGGGCGGACGAGATCGCGTCGCGCAACCGGGCCGGCTCCGACACGGGCGCTGTGGTGGATGCGGCGTTCGGGCGCTACGCCCGCGAGGCCGCGGACTTCGCGGGCGGGCGCATGCGCCACCGCGAGCGCAAGGAGGCATAGGGACCGTCTGACGGTTCCCCCTGGCGGTTCGGCCCGAGGAGGGCCACAATCGGAGCTGCAGGGGAGACCGCTTTGGGGAGGATTCTCGCAATAGCCGCGATCGCGGCACTGATGTTGGCCGTCGCTCCGGCGGCCGCGTCCGCGGGCCAGCTGAAGGCCGGCGCCGCCGTGCTCGACGCCAGCTGGCACGTGGGAGCGTCGGCGGGCCAGTACGCCTCCGACGGCTCGTTCGTGGACCCGGCCAACGACAACTACGACCCCACGGCCCACTCCACCCGCCGCGCCTCCTCCTACGGGCGGCAGTCGAACCTCCAGGTCCGCGCGCTCGTGGTCGAGGGGCCCGGGGGCGAGCGCACCGCTCTCGTCAAGAACGACTTCTACATCCCGCAGGACCTGATCTGGCGGCGCACGGCTCAGCTGCTCGCGGCGAAGAACATCGGCATCGACCAGAGCAACCTCACCATGGCGGTGGCCCACAACCACTCCTCGCCGTTCTACTCCTCGACCTCCTGGGGGGTCTGGACCTTCCAGGACGTGTTCGACATCCGCTTCTACGCCTACTACGCCGAGCGGATGGCGAGCGTGGTGGAGAAGGCCGCGCAGGCGATGAAGCCGGTGCGGGTGGGCGCGTCGGTGAGCCAGTTCGACAAGACCCACCGGCACTCGTTCGGCCCCGCGGTGGCCGACGACGGCACGCCGGCCGGCTACCCGAACAGCGACACCGACCACGACATGACCGTGGTCCGGTTCGACGACATCTCCGACCCCGCGAACCCCAAGCCGCTCGCCAACCTCATCAACTTCGGGCTGCACCCCGAGTTCCTCGAGGGCAACGACCTGATCTCGGGCGACTACCTGGCGCCGCTGCAGGCCATCACCGACGAGGCCACCGGCGCCGTGAACATCTGGACCCAGAACGCCGTGGGCACCTCGGAGCCCGAGCGCAACACCTACCACTCGATCCACGAGCGGCTGGATTTCACCCACAGGGACTACGGCCAGGCGGAGTACGGCGCGCGGCTGATGGCCAACGCGATCACCGGCGCGTGGCGGGACGTCGCGCGGGGGAAGGACCATCCGGACTTCGAGGGCGACCCGGACCGCTGGGTGGAGTTCCGCAGCGACTTCGCGGACGACGAGGTGAAGAGCGTCGACCGCTGGTTCCCCGGGCCGGTCACCCATCCCTACCCGGGCGTGTCGAACTGCAAGTCGGCGCCGGCGTTCCTCGGAGATCCGCGGCTCCCGCTGGTGGGGCTCCCCGATTGCGTGCCCGCCAGCGAGGGGCTGAACCAGCTCTCGCGACCTCGTGGGCCTGCCCGACCCGCCCGACGTGCCCGCGTCGCCGGTCGATCCCGGCATCGACAGCGACGACCTCGATCGCCTCGGGATCCCGTTCCCGGCCAACTACGCCGCCCCCGGCTACACGGGCCTCCAGGAGGACCTCAACGTGCACCTCCAGGCGTTCCGGATCGGGGACATCCTGTTCACGGTCTGCTCCTGCGAGCAGTGGGCCGACCAGTCGCGAAACATCGAGACCCGCACCGACCGCGTAACCGACAACGAGCACCTCGGTTACGACTGGAAGAGCGAGGGCTGCACCAAGAACGACGACGGCACCTATGGCACCGGAGCTGAGGGATACGGCACGGGGACCTGGACCTGCAAGGACCCGCGCAACCTCGCCCAGGACCTACCGCCGCTGAGCGATCAGAAGGTCGAGCGGATGCACCGCCAGGTGACCAACCCGGCGAACGGCTGGAACGACGTGGAATACGCCGCGCAGGCGGACGCCGAGCCGGCGGACGTGCGAGAGATCAAGGGCAACTACACCCACGACGACGGCTGCGGCGCGGCGGCGGGGGTGCCCGAGAACGCATGGAACGAGCCGTGCGATCCGGGTGAGGAATCGCCCTCGGCGGAGCTGGGCTACAAGCTCACCGTGCCGATCTCGATGGCGAACGACTACAACGGCTACATCGCCACCTACCGCGAGTTCCAGCGCGGCGACCACTACCGCAAGGCGCTCACCGCCTGGGGCCCGCACTCCAGCGACTACATGGCCAGCCGCCTGGTGAACATGGGCCGGGTGCTGGCAGGCGCGAACGAGACGACGCTGCTGCCGGCCGAGTTCGGCGCGCTCAAGGTGCCGATCGACTCCGCGCTGAACGAGCTGCGCGCGCAGGCGCTCGGCACCGGTGGCGACGCCGCGATCGGGGCGTACGAGGCCGCGCTGCCGGACGACGGCGGCACTCCCGCCGGTGCCGTCCAGCCGGCCGACGTCGAGCGGTTCGCGGGCACCTTCTTCAGCTGGGTCGGGGGCTCGAACTTCACCGACAACCCGCAGGTGACCGTGGAGCGCAGCGACGGCACGAGCTGGAAGCGCTACGACGGGCAGGCGGGAGAGATCCCGGTCACCGTCGACTTTCCCGGCAGCGGAGACGTGCCCGCGCACGAGACCGGCGGGTTCGAGTGGCGCTGGACCGCGCACTTCGAGGCCTTCGCCTCGCGCTTCGAGACTGTGGAGGGCAACAGGGCCACGCCGCCCGGCATCTACCGCTTCGTGGTGAAGGGCAGGCATCGCAAGGGGCGGGCGCCCAAGGACTATCGCGTCGAGTCGCAGGCGTTCGAGGTGAAGCCGTGGAGCGGGATCGCGGTGAACGACCTGCAGCTCGACCCCGACGGGCGCGCCAGCTTCGAGCTCGGGCCGCGCAGCACCCGCAACCTCACCGGACCGCCGCTCGCCGCCGAGATCGGTCCGATCGACTACCCGGACAGCTACACCTATCCCGGCGGTGCCGAGCTGCCGCGGTTCATCCGGAACGAGCCGACCGGCGTTCGCGATCCCGCGGCGCCGGCCGATCCCTCGCAGGTCGAGTGGTTCTGCTTCACGTGCAGCTTCAGGCCGTGGATCGACGCCGGCGGCGCCGCCGAGGTGGAGTTCACCGTGACCGACGGCACGTCGGCCGAGGCGGTCGGCGGGCACGAGGAGGGTGGCCGCTGGGTGAGCGACCGAGCGCTCACCGGGGGCGAGGCCGCCTACGTCGGGCGAGGGTGCGCGCGGGACCAGTTCGGCAACTTCAACGGCGCGGCCTCGGCGGTGGTCGGCGCCACGGGCGTGACGGCCTCCGAGTCCTGCCCGGTGCAGCAGGGCCCGGCGGAGCCGCCTCCCGCCGGCCCGGGTCCGGGTCCGGGCGGTCCGTCCGGCGCGCCCGGGCCGAGCGGGGGCGGCAGCGCCAAGAGCAGCGCGTGCACGGCGCCGACAGGCCGCCTGCGTGGCAGGACGCTCGGCCGGGCGGCGCTCGGCCGTCGGCGCGCCGCAAACCGCTCGGCGTTCCTGCGACGTACCCTGCCCCGCCGGGTGATGGATCGCTTCTGCCTCTCCGATGGCCGCCACCAGCGCGTGGGCTACCCGTCCGCGGCGCTGCTGCGCACGCTGTCGGCCCGCGAGCGGCGACGGGTCCGCGGCCGCGCGATCTTCGCCACCTCCTCGAGCACCCGCTACTCGGCGCTTGGCCGCCGTCCCGGATCCAGCGCCGCCGGCCTGGGTGGGCGGCGCTTCCGCGTGGGCGCGAACGTGTGGGTGCTGCGGCGCGGCTCGCGCGCCACGGTGCTGTTCAAGGTCCGCCGCAACAGGGTGCTCGAGGTCGGTCTCGGCGACCGCCGGCTCACCAGGGGAAGCGCGGCCGCGAAGCGGTTCCTGAGGAGCTTCTCGTGACACCCCGCCACGCTGTACTCGTCGCGGCGGTGGCGCTCGCGGCCGCCGCGGGGGGGCCCGCGCAGGCCGCCCCGGCCGCGGGGGAGTCCGCCACGCCGGCCCGGCTGTCGGTGCTAACCACATCCAGCGACGAGCTGCTCCGCACCCGGCGCCTGCGACTGCGCGTGTCCTTCAGGCGCGTGGGCACGGTGCGCCTCTACGCGCGAATCGGCGGCACACGGCTCGCCGTGGCCCGGCTCGCTCGTTTCCGCAAGCCGGGCCGAAAGCGCGTCTCACTTCGCCTCACCCGCCCCGCGGCGCGCCTGCTCAGAGCCGCTCGCTCGCGCTGCCGTGCCTCGCGCCTCGTGGTCTCCGCGCGCGCACGGCGCTACCGCACGCCCGGGGGAAAGGTCAGCTTCAGGCGCAAGAATCGCTCGCGCCACAGTCGCACCGTCCGGAAAGTACGGCGGCTGAGCACCCGCTGCGCGAACGGCACGACCCCGGGCGGCGGCACCGCCCCGGGCAATCCCGCCGGTCCGGGCGGTCCCGCCGGCCCCGGCGCCCCGGTGAAGCTGAGGGCGGGCGCCGCCTCGAGTGACATCACGCCCCCGATCGGCACGCCGATGTTCGCCTACACCGCGCGCTCCAACATCGCGGACCCGCCACAGGACCTCGACAAGGCGCTGCAGATCGTGGGCGACCCGGACACCAACCTGTATGCGAAGACCTTCGAGCCCAGCGAGGGCATCCACACGCGCGTGCGGGCCCGTGCGCTGGTGGTCGAGCAGGCGGGACGCAAGTTCGCGATGGTGCAGGCCGATCTCGGCGGCCTGCCGTATGCGCTCACCCAGGAGGTCGTCAGCCGGATCGAGGAGACGGGGATCCCGGCCAAGCGGTTGATGATCTCGGCAACGCACACCCACTCGTCCACCGGCCCGATCTGGCCGCTCGACAGCACGGGCTACGCGCTGCTCGGGGGCGACGCGTTCGACCCGCGCATCTTCGACCTCACCGCGGAGGGGATCGCGGAGGCGATCCGCGACGCGGACGCGCGCCTGGAGCCGGCCAAGCTCGGGGTGGGGTCCGCCAGCCTCACCACCGCCTCGCGCAACCGCGAGTTCGACACCTACAGGCGCAACCCCGAGGCGCCCGCAGACGAGGCCGCGGCCAGGGCGGCGTCGATCGACGAGAAGCTCTGGGTGGTGCGTGCCGACTCGCGCGACGGCCGCCCGCTGGCGGTGTGGTCGAACTTCGCCGTCCACCCGACCTCGTTCGGGGACGACAACCTCCTGTTCTCCGGTGACAACGCTGCCGCCGCCGAGCGGATAGCGGAGGACCAGATCGAGCAGGAGGCCGCGGACGCCGGACGTCCGGTCCGCCCGGATCGCGAGCTGGTGAACGTGTGGACCAACGGCAACCAGGGCGACATCTCGCCCAACGGCGACGCCGATCGCGACGACGCCGACGACCCGCTCCAGTACGTGCCCAACGCGGCGGCGTCGGCGCACATGGCGGGCAGGCGCGTGGCCGCGGGCATCGTGAGCGCGTGGCGCGACGCCGGCGCGGACATGAGCGACACGCTGAAGCTTGACGCCCGCCGCAAGATCTTCGCGTTCGACGGCATGCCGCTCGACTCGCCGGTGGGCCCCCTGCCGGTGCTCGGTGGGGGCGGGGTCGTGCTCGACGACGGCACCTGCCTGCCGGTGGCGCTGCCGGGCCAGGGCCTGAAGGTCCCGATCGCCACCGGGCCGCTGGCGCCGAACACCGCGCCGGTCTCCGTGTGGCGGGTCGGATCGCTGGGCATCGTCGGGCTGCCGTCCGAGGTCACCAAGACCCAGGGCGCCCGGATCAAAAACGCGCTGGTGGCGGGCTCGGACGGCGAGCTCACCGACTTCGCGCTCGCGGGGCTCACCAACGCCTATCTCTCCTACACGGCCACACCCGAGGAATACGACGGCTGCACCTACCAGGGCAGCTTCACGCTCTTCGGCCGCCTCCAGGGCCCGCGCTACGGCAGCGAGGCGAATGGGGTGCTGGCGGCGCTGCTCGCCGGCCAGGACCCGCCCAGCCTTCCGGAGCCGCTTCCCACGGGCCTGGGCGGCAATCTGCCGACCCCCGACCAGACGCCCGACGCCGGCGACGCGGTGGCCCAGCCGGCAGACACCGCCCGCTTTGGCCGCGCGACCTTCAAGTGGAAGGGCGGCGACCCAGCCGTGGACGCCCCGCGCAACGCCACCTTCGTCGCCCTCCAGCAGTTCACCGGAGGGGATTGGACCACCGTCGGCACCGACGACGGCTTCCTCGACACCACCGCGTTCGACGACGACACCGGGGTCTGGACGGAGACCTGGCAGTTCGGCGAGTGCGATCCGCTCGGCCAGTACCGCTTCGTGGTGACGGGCGTGGCCGACAAGGGCGCCGGCTCCGCGGCCTACACCGTCACTTCGGACACGTTCGCGCTCGGCGCGACGGCGCCGCTGGCGGTCGATCCGGTGAGCGTGACGGGCACCACCGCCAGCGTGGTCGCGCGCTACCCCGACCCCGGCCCCGACGCGTCGATCGCGCTGCCACGCCGCGTGCGCACGGGCACCGCGACCCTCGACGTGAACGGCCAGACCGTGCAGGCCGGCCTCGACTCCGAGAAGCTGCGCTTCACCGCCCAGGTGCCGCCGGGCGCGACGGTCTCCGTGACTGAGCTCGACGACGGCTGCGGCAACGCGGCCGGATAGGCTCGGCGTGCGATGAGCCCTCCGCTGTTCGAGAGTCACACCCCGGCCGTGCAGTTCCTGCTCGGCATCGTGGTCCCGATCATCGGCGGCCTCGTGGGGGGTGCGCTGCTCGTGATCTCCGAGCCGATCTACCTGATCTACTCGATCCTCGCGATCGGCGCGGGCTACTTCGGCGGCCTGGAGCACGTGGGCGCCGAGGAGGGCGCGCTGCGCGGCTTCACCGGCGGAATCCTGTTCGGCACCTTCATCCTGCTGGCGAAGGAGGTGTCCGGCTCCGACGCGAAGGCCGACCTCCCGCACCCGGAGGTGCTGCTCGTGGTGATCACCACCGTGGCGGGCATAGGCCTGGGAGCGCTCGGCGGCCGCTCGCGTGGCAAGCGCGAGGCGAGGGCTGCCGCAACGCCTACCTAGTCGTTGCTGTCGTCGCCACTGCTGCCGGCGTTTTCGCCGGCGCGGGTGATCACGATGCGGTCGTTCTCGATGGCCACGGTCACCGGCCGGTGACCCGCCCAGTGCTCGGCGTACACGGGGTCGTCCTGGACCGCGGGGTCCAGCCAGAGGCCGTAGCCGTCCTCGCCGTGGTCGAAGGTGCCGTCGAGCGCCTTGCGCGCCTTGCCGCGGCCGCGCCCTCCGCGGCGTCCGCGCCGGCGCCTGCGGGGCTTGGCGTCGCCCTCCTCGCCGCCGTCGCCGCCGTCCCCGGAGGAGGCCTCGGCGTCGTCGTCGTCGTCGCCGTCGCCCGAGTCCGAGTCGTCGGCCGCGGTCTCCTCGGGCTCCTCGTCCTTCTCGGCCTCCAGCGCCGCGGCCACGAGGGCCTCGTCCTCGGCGCGAAGATCCGGCTCGTCCTCCTCGATCCGCGGCCCGAACAGGTCTGTTTCGCCGGCCGCGGCCTCGCCGGCCTCGAGCTCATGCTCGCTCTTGAACGCCGAGATGTCCTTCACCGAGACGTCGAGTTGGTGGGCGATCCAGGCGTCGGTGCGCCCCTGGCGCACCCACGTCCGGATCTGGTTCAGCTGGGGTTTGAGGGATCTACGTGCCAAAGCGGCGCGGACACTACCTAATACCCCGTATGTTTCTTGAAGAAGGGTGCCCGACCTGCTTGAGTGGGCGTGCACGCCAAGCTCCAGGGAGGGAGGCCCCTGAGTGCTGGTTCTGACGCGAAAGCCCAACCAGAGCATCATGATCGGGGACGAGATCGAGATCTCGGTTCTCGCGATCATGGGCGAGAAGGTCCGGATCGGCATCGATGCTCCGCGCGCGATCCCGGTCTTCCGCAAGGAGGTCTACCTCGACATCAAGAGCGGGGAGGACAACCAGGCTGACGCGAAGGAAGTGAGCGACGCCCTCGACCGCCTTAAGGCGGACTAGGAGGCCCGCGAAGCGGGCCGGTCTCGGCGGCAGGATGCCGCCAGGGTTCTCAAGGCGCGGGCAGGATGCCCGCAAGATCTAACCAGCGAGAATCGCCAGCGCCTGGAACATGGCGATCGTCACGATCACCGTCGTTGCCAGGATCACGACGCAGAGCAGGGTGAAGCGCATCGTTCCCTGCTTCTCGACGCGCTCGACGCGGCGCACGCGCGAGCGGTGCACAGCCTTGCGGCGCAGCTTCTCCCGGCGCACGACCGAGTCGGCGGCCTCCTCGCGGAAGGCCGCTTCGAACTGCGCCAATGACTGTCGCATCTTCATGGGCTCGACAGGATAACTCGTAAACCCAGCGCGTTACGCAGTGGCCGGCGCTGCCCTCGGCGCTCTTGTAGACCTCTACGAAGCGCAGATAGTTGTCCGCGATCTGCTCCGCGGCGGCGTCGCGCTCGATCGAGCCGTCCAGGAAGCCCTTTAGGGCGTCCCACCAGATCGAGCGGCCGATCGCGAAGCCCACGAAGCCGTCCACGGGCGCGGCCTGGCGCAGCCAGTGGTCGACCTTCGAGTCGCTCGCGCCCCGGCCCAGGAGCACGCAGACCACGCCGTCGCGGCCGTCGCGGCGGGTGGTTCGGGCCAGCATCTCGGCGTCCTCGCGGGCGTCGACGCCCTCGATCTTCCAGATGTCCACCTCGATGCCGTAGTCCTGGATCTCCTCGATCGCGCGGCGCATGAGGTCGGGGCGCAGCTCGGCGTCGTAGCGGTCGGTGTCGCCGCCGACCTGCTCGAGCTGATGGTCCTCGGCGGGCACCAGCAGCTCGTAGAGGAACTTGCGGTCGTTCTCGTGGAGCCAGTCGGCGAGGCGCTTGAGGCGCTCGTTCTGGCGCTCGTTCATCTCCGCGTCGCCGTCGGGGTTGTAGCGCACGAGCACCTTCGAGAAGGCGGGGTCGAAGTCCAGGATGTGCTGCCCGAACTCGTCGTCGTACTGGAAGTCGAACTCGTTCTGGCCGCTCTTCTCGACGGGCATCGCCAGCTTGAGGCCCTTCTCCTTGGCCTGGGCCGGGATCTCGCCGCCGAACTGCTCGTCCACCAGCGTGCCGGTGGCGGAGGCGTCCACACCGCGGTCGACCGCCTTGAGCATCCCCTCGAAGATCAGGTGCTTGGCGTCGGAGATCGTGTCGGTCTGCTCGGGCGTGGGGTCGCCCTCGATCCCGAACATCTTCTTCTGGAAGGAACCGCGGTGGTCAAAGGCGAGGATGTACAGCCGGCCGTCGTATCCGAGGCTCATCGGTGGGGTCGTGCCTCCTGTCGAAAGTTGGGTGGCCCGGACGATAATGGGTTTGAGCGCCGCCCCTCGCGGCTACGATGCCCGCCGATGGAGCACCGGTTCACGGGCCCCAGCTACACCCTCGGGATCGAGGAGGAGCTGATGATCGTGGACCAGGAGACCCTCGATCTGACCAACTCGATCGAGGGCCTGCTCGACGGATCTGGCCGACACGGACGCCGAGGGCGATGTGAAGCCCGAGCTGATGGAGTCGGTCTGCGAGATCGCCACCACACCGTGCCACGACACGGCCGAGGCGGGCCGCCAGCTCACAGAGCTTCGCCGCACGGTGCAGTCGGTGGCGGACAAGCGCGGCCTGTCCATCGGCGCGGCCGGCACCCACCCGTTCGCGATGTGGGAGGACCAGCGGATCGTCTCCCGCCCTCGCTACCGGGACCTGATCGCCGGCCTGCAGTTCGTGGCGCGCCAGGAGCTGATCTTCGGCATCCACGTGCACGTGGGGATCGACGACCCCGACAAGGCCATCCACGTGACCAACGGGATGAGGGTGCACCTGCCGCTGCTGCTGGCGCTGTCGGCCAACTCGCCGTTCTGGCGGGCCAACAACACCGGCCTGCTCTCCACCCGCACGCCGATCTTCCGCGCCTTCCCGCGCGTGGGCATCCCGCCGCGCTACGACGACTTCGAGGACTGGTCGAAGCGGATCGAGTTCATGAAGGCCAGCCGCGTGATCGAGGACTACACCTACCTCTGGTACGACGTGCGCCCGCATCCGAACTTCGGCACCGTGGAGGTCCGGGTGATGGACTCCCAGACCCGGCTGGAGCACACCCTGGCGCTGGCCGCGCTGGTGCAGGCGATGGTGAAGGAGCTGGCCGAGCACTTCGAGTCCGGCGGAGCAGCTCTCGCGCTACCCCTACGAGATGCTCGACGAGAACAAGTTCCTGGCCGCCAGGCACGGCCTGGGCGGCGAGCTGGTGGACCTTCCCAGCCGCGACCGCGTGCGGACCCCCGACCTGGCGCGCCGCCTGGTGGATCGTCTGCGCGGCCACGCCGAGGACCTCGGCTCCGCGAACGAGCTGGCCGGGATCGACGATCTGCTCGACAACGGCAACGGCGGCGCCCGCCAGATCGTGGTGTTCGAGGCCAACCACGACCTGCAGGGAAGTGGTGGGGGAGATAGTCGAGGCCTCAGTACCCTCTTCTGAGTGAGCCAGCCGGACCTTTTCGTCGTCTGCAAGAACTGCGGGTCGGAGGTCTCCCCGTACGTCACGGAGTGCCCGTATTGCGGCCAGCGGGTGCGCAAGCGCGCCCCCAAGCTGGAGCGTGACGCCGAGGATCAGGCCCCCCGGGCCAAGGAGCGCCGCCGCCCGCGGCTGTCGCGCCTGCGGCCGGAGGAGATCGAGGGCATCGCCCCCGACACCCGGCCGACGGCCACGGTCGCGCTGATCGCGATCTCGCTGCTGGTGACCCTGGTGCTCGCCACCCAGGAGGTGGCGATCTTCGAGGTCGGCGGCGTCGTGGCGGGCATCGACGACGAGCCGTGGCGCTACGTGACCACGCCGTTCGTGCACGACAGCCTCGCCTACCAGTTCGTCACGCTCGTGAGCGTGGGGGTGTTCGGCTCGCTGATCGAGCGCCGCTTTGGCTGGTTCGCGGTGATCGCCGTCTTCCTCCTCGCCGGCGCGGCGGGCGCGGCGGCGGCCGTGGCCGCGGACCTCACCCCGCCGTTCGAGGACGCCCCGATCTTCCTGGTGCTCGGCGCGAACGGCGCCGCACTCGGGCTGCTGGCCGCCTGGTACGTGGAGGACCGGCGTGCGGGCGGGCGGGGCGGCGACATGCTCGGCGTGTACGTGTTCGCCGCGCTGCTGGCGCTGCTGCCATTGGCGGTCACCGAGGCGAGCTTCGTCGCGGGCTTCACGGGCGCCGCCGTGGGCGCGCTGCTCGGCCTCCTGCTGCCGGTGTTCTCGCGCCGCTGATGTCGTTCACCGACGAGCAGCTCGACGCGGCGATCGAGGCGCTCTCGGACCCCGAGCGCTTCCGGGAGGCCGAGGCGCGGGTTGCGCGCGCCGCGCCTCAGCTCCAGCGCGTGCTCAACGACGCGCTGAGCGCCGGCGGCTTCTTCGAGGCCCACGATTCCCAGGTGCGGCAGGCGATGGGGGACGAAGCAGCGGTTCGCACGCTGCTTGCCGAGGAGACCCGAATGGGGATGCTCATAGGGGTGGCCGTCGGCTGGGAACTGGCGCGCGAGCTGGACGACGGCCAGTAGGGTCGCCGGCAGTAACTCGAAGGCAAGGGGGCGCAGTGCGCAAGGTCGGGGCAGGGGTCTTGGTCGCAGTCTTGGTAGCGGGTGTCGGCGGTGCCGGAAGCGCGCACGCCGCGCCCTTGTTCAATCCCACCGGGCCATGGAACGCGCCCATCCCGGCGAGCCCGGCGCTGGAGCCGAACTCGGCGCTGCAGGTGTCGACGCTCTCGACGAGCATCGTGCTGGGGTCGCCCAAGCCGGACATCGCGACGACGTCGAGCACGACGCCCATCTACCGAGTCACCTCGAGCACTCCCAAGGTGCCCGTGGTCATCAACGGCCCGGCGAGCGGCCCCGGTCCCACTCATCAGCTTCTGCAGTCGATGATCGACGCCCACGGCGGGTTGCCGATCCCGGCGGGCGCGACGGTCAGCCCCGGCTCGGACGGCCGCCTCACGGTGCTGGACACCACCAACAAGCACCTGTTCGAGTTCTACCGCGCGAGCCCGCCCGAACAGAACGCCGACGGGAAGTGGCACGCCGACACCGCCGGGCTGATGGACCAGTACGACCTCGACCCCGGCTACTTCTCGAGCAGCGCGTGGCCCGGGCTCACTCCGAGCCAGGGCTGGGACTGGGGCGCGCGCGCCACGCAGCTCCCGCTGGCGGGGGGCCTCATCACCTTCGAGGACCTGAACGCGGGAGTGATCGACCACGCGGTGGAGGTCGAGATCAAGGACGCCTGCCCCGATCAGTTCGTCTACCCGGCGCAGGACACGGATGGCCAGGATTCAAGTCCCGCGTGCATCCACGAGGGCGCACGGCTGCAGCTCGACCCGGCGCACAACGTGGACGCTGACAACGATCCGCCCCTGGCGAAGATGGTCGAGCGGGCAGCGAAGAAGTACGGCCTCATCGTGACCGACCGCACGCAGAGCTACCCGGCGCGGTTCTACGGCCAGAACAAGCTCACCGAGCCCACCAATCCGTACACGAGCGGGCCCGGGGTGGGTGGGGTGCCGAACGGAAACCTCGGCTACTTCGGCGGAAAGACGGCAACACAGGTGTTCGCCAACTTCCCGTGGGACAAGCTGCGAGTGATCGCCGGGCACCACTGCACCGCCACGCCCTGCGTTCCGTAGTCTTCCCGCCATGAAAATCCGCTTTCTCGGCCAGTCCTGCTTCGAGCTCAGCGATGGCGACACCCGCCTGCTCACCGACCCCTTCCTGACCGGCAACCCGAAGGCGGCGGTCGAGGCGTCCGAGCTCGAGCCCACCCACATCCTGCTCACCCACGGCCACGCCGACCATCTCGGCGACACCGTGGACATCGCCAAGCGCACGGGCGCGCAGGTGATCGCGATCGTGGAGCTCGCGAACGAGATCGGCGGGGAGGGCGTGGAGAACGTCGCCGACCCGAACATCGGCGGCACGGTCGAGTTCCCGGGCGGCTGGGTGCGGCTCACCCCGGCCTGGCACACCGCGGTGTCTCCGTCGGGCACGCCGCACACGCCGGCGGGCCTGGTGATCAACCTCGGCGGCAAGACCGTCTACCACCTGGGCGACACGGGCCTGTTCTCAGACCTCGCCCTGCCGGGCAAGCGCGACTCGCTCGATGCCGCGCTGGTGCCGATCGGCGGCCACTACACGATGGATCGCCACGACGCGGTCGAGGCGGTGAAGCTCGTGGGCGCCCCGACGGTGATCCCGTGCCACTACGACACCTTCCCGCCGATCGAGGCGGACGCGGAGGCGTTCAAGTGCGACGTGGAGGGTGGGACGTCGTCGAAGGTGACCGTGCTGCAGCCAGGCGAGGAGACGGAGCTGTAGCTTCGGTCGTCCCCGGCTCCGCAGACGAAACAGAGGCTGGGTAGGCGGTCGATTCGTCAGATTTATTTGGGACCGGCGTCGCAGCCGGTCAGCCGACTACCTTGTGTGCCCATGGCCGGGACGCCACCTCTTCGCAGCCTTTGTGCCGTCGCCCTGATCGGCGCGGCCCTCGCGCTCGGCGCCTGCGGCGACGACGACGAGGGCCGGGTGGAGCAGGAGACCGCCGCCACGAGCACGTCCACGTCGACCACCCCAACCGACACCGCGCCGGCGCAGACCGAGGAGGAGACCACGCCCCAGGAGACCGAGCCCGAGGACTCGGGCTCCGGCGGGACCGGCGGCGCCTCGCCGGGCGAGGAGCAGGAGGGTGGGGCCGGCGACGAGGTCGCGGCCAGCTCGCAGGCATTGATCACCGGGCGCGGCGGCAAGCTCTCGCCGCGGCTGGTCCGCGTGCCGCCCTTCATCGCCATCCGCGTGGAGCTGCGCTCCGCCGACGGCGGCTCGTACAAGCTGAGCGGCGGGCGGCAAGACCGTGAGCGTCGATGCGCGACATCGCCTCGGCATCGACCACCTTCGACGGTCTGCGGTCCGGGCAAGCGGCTGGTGCTGCACGGGCCCCTCGGGGCAGGTGGTCATAGAGGCCTCCGCCGAGCCCGGTCCGTAGTTGGCCAGCCAGCCAGTTTCTCGGTAGGCTGCCGCGCATGAACCTGCGCACGGATCGTCCCGACTACCAGGCCACCTCCGACCCCGCGGTGATGGAGTCCGCGGACCGGGGGCAGTCGCAGCTGCTGAGCTACGGCGAGCTCTACAACCTGTGGGAGCGCCAGCAGTGGGCGGTGCAGGACATCGACTTCACCCAGGACCGGATCGACTGGCACGAGCGCATCCCCGAGGAGGAGCGCTACCAGCGCATGTACGGCCTGTCCTCGTTCTTCATCGGCGAGCAGAAGGTGGCCGAGGAGCTGGGGCCGATGATGCGCGCCTGCCCGCAGGAGGACATGCGCATCTTCCTCTGCACCCAGATCGCCGACGAGGCGCGCCACGTCCAGTTCTTCGACCGCTTCTACTCCGAGGTGGGCGTGCTCGAGTCAGACAACCTCGCCGACCGCCTGAAGGAGACCTCGGCCCACCTCAACGAGAACTTCGGCGTGCTCTTCGACGAGATGCTGAAGAGCCGGGTCGATCGCCTGGCCCGCGAGCCCGAGGACCTGGAGACGCTCGTCGAGGCGATCACGCTCTACCACATGGTGATCGAGGGGATGCTGGCCCTCACCGGGCAGCACTTCATCATCGAGTACAACGAGCAGGTGGGCACCCTGCCCGGGTTCGTGGAGGGCTTCGGAAACGTCGCCCGCGACGAGCACCGCCACGTGGCCTTCGGCGCGCGCTTCCTGCGCGACATGGCGGAGAAGGACCCGCGCTACGCCGAGGCGATCCAGCGCACGCTGGTCGAGTGCGGCCCCGCCGCCGACGGCGTGCTCCAGCCCCCGTGGGCCGAGGAGGGCGAGGAGCTCTTCGGTGTGAGCATCGAGGAGACGCGGGCGTTTGCGATGAAGGCGCTCGATCGGCGGCTCAAGGTGATCGGGCTAACGCCCGTCGCCTAGAACATCCGCCCCCCGAGGGGCACCTCGGACGACGGCTGCAGCAGGATCACGCGCCCCTCCTCGTCGGGCACGCCGAGCACCAGCACCTCGGACATCACCGGGCCGATCTGGCGTGGCGGGAAGTTCACCACGCCCATCACCAGCCGTCCCTCCAGCTCCTCGCGCGTGTAGTGCTTGATCTGCGCCGAGGAGCGCTTGGTGCCGATCTCCTCGCCGAAGTCGACCGTGAGCTTCCAGGCCGGCTTGCGCGCCTCGGGGAAGTCCTCGACCTCCACGATCCGCCCGACGCGGATGTCGAGCTTGTCGAAGTCCTCGATGGTCGCCATGGCGGCGACCCTACCGAGCTAAGGAGCCGGCGGCGGGGGAGGCGGTTGCTGCTGGCCGGAGCCCGGCTGGGGCTCGCCGGCGGGTGGCGCCGGCGGCTGCTCGGGCGCGCCGGTGGGCTCGCCCGGGGCGGTGCCGGGGTCTTCCCCGGCCGGCGGAGTGTCCACGGGCTCGGTGCGAGGCGGCAGCGTGGTGGTGGCCTCCTCCTCCTGCACCGGCGGGGCGCCGGCACGGGGGCGGGCACAGGCGCCGGGGCGACGGCCACGGGCGCGGGGGCGGGGGGTGCGGGCGGCTGCTCGGGCTTGATCGCGGCCTTGACCTTCTCGGGCTTCTTTGCCCGCTGGACCTTGGCCGGAGCCGCCTGGCCCCCTGCGTGGCGGAGCGAGCGGGAGCGATGGCAGCGGCGGTGGTGGCCGCGCGCGGGGTCGCGCTTGGTGACGTGCTTGACCTCGACGGCGCCCGCGGTGACGATCGCGGCGGCGGCCATGCCCGCGGTGGCCTTCGAGGCGAGCGTGCCGATGCCCGCCGAGATGGCGCCGCCGGCGGCGCTCGGAGGCTGCGACGCTGGCACCGGCGGCCACGCCGGCGCCACCGGCAGTCGCGCCGCCGCCGCCCGCGGCGGCGGCTCCGCTCGCGGCGGCGCCTCCGCCCAGGCCCAGCTTCGCCATCCCGAACTTCTGCAGGATCACGAGCGGGCCGACGGGGAAGATCGCGGCCAGCGCCTTGGAGGTGCTGCGCAGCTCGGTCTTGAAGGTGCGGCAGCGCTCGCAGGTCTTGAGGTGGCGGCGCACGGGCGGCGAGCTCTTCGCGAGGCCCTCGGCCACCTGGCCCAGCTCGAGCCGGACCTCCTCGCAGGTGAGCAGGCGCGCCTCGGATGCCTCGGCGAGGCTCACACGCGCGCGCACGAGAAGGGACTTCACGCTCGGCACCGTGGTGTCCATCGCCTCGGAGATCTGGTCGTAGGAGAGCGCGTCGATCTCGCGCAGCAGCAGCGCCGTGCGCTGGGTCTCGGGCAGGTCCTGCACGTCGGCCACGATCTGGCGGAACTCCTCGCGGCGGTGGACGGTCTCGGAGGTGGTGGTGCCGCCGTCGCGCTCGAAGATGTCCATCGAGTCCTGGCCCACCGCGCGGGGCTTGCGCAGGTGGTTCAGGCAGCGGTTGCGCGCGATCCGGTAGAGCCAGGGGCGGGCGTTGATCGGCCGGTTGTCCGCGCAGCAGCGCGTTGTAGGAGGCGGCGAACACCTCCTGAAGCACGTCCTCGGCGTCCTCCTGGCTGCCGAGCATGTGGCGGCAGAAGGCCAGCAGCCGCGCCTGATAGCGCTGCACGAGCGCGTCGAAGGCGCCGTTATGGCCACGGCGCACCATCGCGACGAGCTTCTCGTCGCTCTGGAGCCGGAGCAGGGGCGACTTGCCCGCGAGAGCGGGCAGCGTGGCCTGATGTCGGAGAGCAGAAGCTTCCATGAGACGTCCTGGGAACGGGTTCCCTGCGAACAGGACACGCTAGCAACCGAAAAGTTGCGCTCAGAGCGCGTGATACCGGTGCGGGCTCGTACCTCGTCGGGCCCGGGTGGCTGGAACGGTAGACAGAGGGGTCTTAAAAGCCCCAGCCTGAAAGGGCGTGTGGGTTCGAATCCCACCCCGGGCATAGCGAGGGCTATAACTCGCAGCCATGGCCAAGGTCCTCTTCACCGTTCAGCATCGTCGGCGCGCTGATCGCCGGCCTCGTGGCGCAGCAAGGCGTTCGACGGCATCTGGTCGGCCATCGACGACGAGGAGCCGCCCGAGCCGGCGAGGAGCGCGAAGCCACTCGCGCGGGCTGATCCGCGGCGGTGCTCCAGGCCGCGGTCTTCGCCGGCACGCGGGCCCTGTCGACCCGGGCCCGCCGGGCCTTCCTGAGGCTCACCGGAACGTGGCCCGGGAGAAGCCGACGAGGCCAAAAGGCCTTAAGACCGGCTTAACACAGGACCCTCCCGCCGCAACAAGAACTGCGTCTTGCGGGTACGAACCTGGTAGATTCGGCGAGCCGCTGGGCCGGTGAAGACCCGCTAGGGAGGCGGGCCGCCGGCCGAGGGAGGAGAGCAAGGACAAGGATGCGATCGGTTGACCGGGGTAGGACGTGTCGCGGCCTTGCGGCGCGGTTATCGCTGCCGTCGCGCTGGTCGCCATCGTCCTGTTCGGCGGCGGCGCCGGTGGCTACGAGGTCACGGCGAAGTTCATCAACGCCGGCCAGATCGTGACGGGCAACCCGGTGCAGAGCGGCGGCAACGCCGATCGGCAGCGTGACCGGCATCAAGATCACCGACGACGGCCAGGCGGAGATCAAGCTCAAGATCGACGAGAAGTACACGCCCCTGCGCGCAGGGCACGCGCGCCGCGATCCGGCAGTTCTCCCAGTCGGGCATCGCCAACCGCTACATCGACCTCGCCTATCCGCCGCAACGGCGGCGAACGAGATCGAGGACGGCGGCAAGATCGACACCGATCGCACCAACACCGCGGTCGACCTCGACCAGCTCTTCAACACGCTCGACCCCGACACGCGCAAGGCGCTGCAGGGCTTCTTCCAGGGCCAGGCGCGCCAGTTCAGCGGCAGTGGCGAGCAGGCCAACGAGGCGTTCCAGTACCTCAACCCGGCGCTGGCCACCTCCAGCCGCCTGTTCAACGAGCTGACAAAGGACCAGCCCGTGCTCGAGCGCTTCCTGGTGGACAGCTCGAAGCTGGTCACCGCCCTCGCCGAGCGCCGCGACGACCTCTCCGGGCCTGATCGGCAACCTCAACGCAGACCACGCGCGCGCTGGGCAACCAGAAGGCTCGCGCTGGCGGAGTCGGTCGAGCGCCTGCCGCCGTTCATGCGCCGGGCCAACACCACGTTCGTGAACCTGCGCGCGGCGCTCGAACGACGTCGATCCGCTGGTCGACGCCTCCAAGCCCGTGGCCGACGCTGCTCGGGCCCTTCCTCACCAGACGCGCGCGCCTTCGCCGCCGACGCCGAGCCCACCGTCCGCGGACCTGCGCGTGGCGGTCCGGCGCCCGGGCGCCGCAACGACCTGATCGAGTTCATCAAGGCGGTGCCGCCGCTGGCCGACATCGCGGTCGAGACCAAGCAGCGCAACGGCACAGAACCGCGACGGGCGCTTTCCCGGCGTCCGTGAAGGCCTTCCGCGACGCCTCGCCGCTGATCGCGGCCGGGCCGGCCCTACACCCAGGACCTGCTCGGCTGGTTCGACGACTTCTCCACCACCGGCGGCGGGTTCGACGCGCTCGGCGCCTACGCGCGCGGCGCTGATCAGCTTCTCGGAGTACACCGGCCCGATCCAGCCGCCCTCGGCCACGGCGAGCCGCCGGCGGCATCGGCCCGGTCAAGCGCAACCAGTTCAAGCGCTGCCCCGGCGCGGCCGAGGAGCCCGCCGACGACGGCTCGAACGTGCTGTCGGCCGAGGAGCGCAGTTCCTCGACTGCGACGAGGCCGCGCGCGCCACGGGGAACACGCGATGAGGCGGCTGATCTCCATCGGCGTGGTGCTGCTGGTCTGCGCGGGCGCCGTCGTGCTCGCGCGGCGCCAGCGACGACAGCGGCGAGCGGCAAGACCTACAAGATCGTCTTCGACAACGCCTTCGGGCTCGCCGAGGGCGGCGACTTCCGCGTCGGGCGGCGTCACCGCCGGAGCCACCACCGAGTTCGAGGCCACGAAGGAGACTCGCCCCGCAAGGCGGAGGTGACCGCCGAGATCACCGAGCCGGGATTCGGCGGGTTCCGCGAGGACGCCAGCTGCAACATCAAGCCGCAGTCGCTGATCGGCGAGTACTACGTGGACTGCCAGCCCGGCAAGTCGACGAAGAAGCTGGAGGACGGCGCGACGGTGCCCGGTCGAGCAGACCGAGTCCACGATCCCGCAGGACCTGGTCAACAACATCCTGCGCCGGCCCTACCGCGAGCGCCTGCGCCTGATCATCAACGAGCTCGGCACCGGCCTGGCCGGCCGGCCCGAGGACCTGCAGCAGGTGCTCAAGCGCGCCCACCCCGGCCTGCGCGAGACCAGCAAGGTGCTGAAGATCCTGGGCGACCAGAACAGGGTGATCGAGAACTTCATCAAGGACTCCGACACCGTGGTGGCGCAGCTGGAGGCGCGCAAGAAGGAGGTGTCGCGCTTCATCGTCGAGGCCGGCGAGACCGCCGAGATCTCCGCCACCCGGCGCGAGGAGCTGCGCCAGACCTTCGACAAGCTGCCCGGCTTCCTCGACGAGCTGACGCCGACGATGGCGCGCCTGGAGGACCTGGCCGACGAGCAGATCCCGCTGCTTCGTGACGCCCGCCGGGCCGCGCCCGACCTCGACGCGTTCCTCACGCGCTGCTCGGCCCGTTCTCCGAGGCTTCGCGCCCCGCCGTGCGCTCGCTGGGCGAGGCCTCCGAGGTGGGCGCGCGTGCGTTCGAGAAGGGCGCGAACGAGGTCAAGGAGCTGCGCGCGCTCGCGCGCGGACGCGCCGGCCACCGCGAAGCCGCTGCGCCAGCTCCTGGAGTCGCTGGACGACCGCCGCCGGGCGATCGACAGCGATCCGCGCGGCGCGGTCAACGGCCCGCCCGCCAACGACCCCTCCAACCGCGGCAAGACGACCGGCTTCACCGGGCTGGAGGCCATCTGGCAAGTTCTTCTTCTGGCAGGGCCTCTCGCGTCAACGGCTTCGACGACATCAGCCACATCCTGCGCATCAGCGTGGTGCTCAGCGAGGGCGCCAACGGCTGCTCGAGCTACGAGAACGACTCGCCCCAGAAGGATCCGTCGCTGGCGGAGAAGTTCAGGCAGTGCAACCAGTACCTCGGCCCCAACCAGCCGGGCGTCTACACGCCGGACTTCACGCAGGGCGCCAACGCCGCGTCGCTGGCGCGCGAGGCGGGCAAGCCGCGCCAAGAAGGTGGGCGAGCGCCGCAAGGAGGGCCAGCCCGACGCCGGCCCGCTGCCCGGGCCAGAAGGACATCTCCAAGCCGCAGATCACGCTGCCGCCCCAGCTCCAGGACCTGATCGACCGCCTGCCCAAGCTGCCGAAGACCGGCACCGAGCGCCTCGACCAGCTGCTCGAGGGTGAAGTGCCCGCTGCCCGGCGCGCGGCGGCCAGCAGCCGACCCCAACCAGCTCCTCGACTTCCTCCTGGCGCCATGACCCGCGGACGCGGAACAGCCTCCCTCGTCGCCAGCCCGGTGCTCGTGGGCGCGGTCACCGTGCTGGTCGTCGATCATCGCGGTGTTCATCGCCTACAACGCGAACGCCGGCCTGCCGTTCGTGCCCACCTACGACGTGAAGGCCGAGATCCCGACGGGCAACAAGCTCGTGAAGGGCAACGAGGTCCGCGTGGGCGGCTTCCGCGTCGGCGTGGTCGACGACATCATGCCGAAGGTCGTGGAGCAGGACGGCGAGCGCAAGTCGGTCGCGGTGATCGCGATGAAGCTCGACAAGACCGTCGAGCCGCTCGCCACGGACACCACGCATCAAGGTGCGGCCGCGCTCGGCGCTGGGCCTGAAGTACGTGGAGCTCACCCCGGGCAAGGGCAAGTCGACCTACACGGCGGGCGACACCATGCCGCTGCGCAACGCCAGCGAGGGCGCTCGAGCTCGAGGACGTCTTCTCGACGCTCGACGAGCCCACGCGCGAGAACTCGCGCTCCGCGCTGGAGGGCTTCGGCGACGCGTTCGCCGCGCGCGGCACCTCGCTGAACACCGCGATCGAGGCGCTCAACCCGTTCTTCACGAGCCTGCAGCCGGTGATGACCAGCCTCGCCGACCCGGACACCCAGCTCGACCAGTTCTTCCTCCAGCTCGGTCGCACCGCGGCCCAGGTCGCCCCGGTGGCCAGCGTCCAGGCGGATCTGTTCAGCAACATGGCCACGACGTTCGCGGCCATCAGCAGCGATCCCGGCGCGCTGCAGGCCACGATCGAGAAGTCGCCGTCCACGATCGACACGGCGGTCAGCTCGTTCCGGGTCCAGCGGCCGTTCCTGGCGGACTTCGCGGACCTCTCGCGGCGGCTGCGCCCGGCGGTCAACGAGCTGCCGCGCTCGCTGCCGGCGATCAACCGCGCCTTCCGCGTTGGCACGCCGATCCTCCCGCGCACCGTGGATTTCAACAACCGCCTGCGCAAGGCGCTCCTGGAGCTCGAGGACCTGTTCGAGAACCCCAACACGCTGCTCACGATCCGCGACCTGCGCACCACGCTCGCGGTCACGCGGCCCGCGCTCGAGTTCGTCGCGCCCTACCAGACAGTCTGCAACTACTTCAACTACTTCTTCCACCCGCTCGGCGAGCACCAGTCGACGACCGTCCCCGGCGGCACGGTCCAGGCGCAGGGCGTCAAGCTGCCCAACCTGTTCCAGGCGAACACCTTCGCCGGGATCGAGGCCTCGCGGCCATGGGACACGCCTCCGGGTGTCGATCCGGTCGGGGCCCAGGGGCCAGGAGGAGATCTCGGCCGCGTGTACGCCACGCCGTACCAGCCGGCGATCGACGCCCAGGGCAACGCGGATTGCCAGAACGGCCAGCTCGGCTGGGTCCGCGGCCCGCTGGCCCCCGGCGCCCGCTACGGGCCGGGAGCGCTCCCCGACGGCACGCCCACCGGCGGCAACGCGCCCGTGCTGACCAACAACTTCCCGATCCTCTCCGGCGGCACCTTCAAGTCGCGTGAGCTGGGCATCGACAACCTCGAAGACGTGGACAAGCTGCGATGAGGCGTAAGCGCAAGCATCCACAGCACCAGGGCATGTCGCCGTTCACGGCGGGGCTGATCGCAGTCGTGCTGATCGCCGCCGGGACCCTGTTCGCGTTCACGAAGTTCAACCCGTTCGCGAGCCCCTACGAGCTCTCGGCGGCGTTCGAGACAGCGAACAACCTGAAGCCGAACTCCCCGGTGCGGATCGCCGGCGTCGACATCGGCAAGGTCAAGAAGGTCGAGCCCCAGTCCAACGGGACAGCGATCGTGAAGATGGAGATCAAGGACAAGGGTCTCCCGATCCACGAGGACGCCGAGCTGAAGATCCGGCCGCGCATCTTCCTGGAGGGCAACTTCTTCGTGGACCTCTCGCCGGGCTCGCCCTCCGCGCCGGAGGTGGAGGACGGCGGCGACCCGATCCAGATGAGCCAGACCTCGGCGCCGGTGCAGTTCGGCGACCTGCTCGCAGCGCTTCAGACCGACACGCGCTCGGATCTGCAGGTCTTCCTCAAGGAGTACTCCAAGGGCCTCTCAGGCAAGGGCGCGCGCGGCTTCAACCAGTCGCTGCGCTACGGCGAGGATGCGTTCAAGAACTCCGCGATCGTGAACCAGGCGACGCTCGGGCTGGAGCCCACGCGCGATGTGCAGCGTCTGCTCAAGGGCCAGCAGAAGACCTTCGCCGCGCTCGTCGAGGACGAGGAGGCGCTGAAGGGCCTGGTCACGAACTTCAACGTGACCGCGGGCGCGTTCGCACGTCAGGACGTGGCGCTGGAGGCCTCGATCCCCGCACTGCGTGACGTGCTGAGGGTCGGCTCGCCCGCGCTCGCGTCGCTCAACTCCGCCCTGCCCTCGCTGCGCTCGTTCGCGGTCGACGCCCTGCCGGGCGTGCGCTCCTCGGGCCCGACGCTGGAGGCCGCGCTGCCGTTCATCCGCCAGGCCCGTGCCCTGGTCGGCCCGCGCGAGCTGCAGTTGGCCGCGCGCCAGCTGCGCCGCCAGGTGCCCAACCTCACCAGGCTCAACGTGAGCCTCGTCCCGTTCCTCGGGCAGGCCCGGCTTCTGTCCTCCTGCACCTCCGACGTCCTGGTGCCGTTCGCCAAGACGCCGATCCCGAACCCCGACGAGCCGGGCAACACCGGCCAGCCGTTCTACCGCCAGGGCGCGCGCGGCTTCGTGGGCCTGTCGGGTGAGAGCCGCCTCAGCGACGGCAACAACTCCTTCTTCCACGCCAGCGCCACGGCGCTCGGCCCCCAGGTGCGGCCCGCGGCTCCGCCCGACGGCGGCACCCAGCCGCCCAGGCGGCGCCCCGACGTGCCGTGCGAGACCCAGGAGCCGCCCAACCTGAACGCGCCGGGCGGATCGCTCGCGCAGTACGGCAGCGCACCCGGCCAGAAGATGGCGTCGACCTACGGCAAGTCGCGCCCGTTCAACGCGAAGAAGATCCAGGCGGCCGCCGTCGATCTGAAGAAGTGGCAGGACACCACCGGCAAGAAGAAGCGCCTGCGCCTGCTCAAGGAGTTCAAGCGGCTCGCCAAGGCCGGGGGTAAGGCCAAGTGAGGCGCGCGATCCGCAAGCACCTCGCGCGACTTCGTCGCGATCCTCGCGCTGTTCGTGATGGCGCTCGGGATCGGCGGGATACATCCTGACCAACCAGCGCCTGCACTTCCCCCTGATTCAGGAGGACCCCTTCACGGTCAAGGTCGAGCTGCCGGACGCGCAAGCGGTGCAGCCGGGCCAGGGCCAGACCGTTCGCACGGCCGGCGTCGAGATCGGCCAGATCGGCAAGGTCGAGCTCGAAGACGGCAAGGCGGTCGTCGAACTGCAGCTCGAGCCCAAGTACGAGGGCTACATCAAGGAGGACGCCACCGCCCTCCTGCGCACGAAGACCGGCCTCAAGGACATGTTCCTCGAGATCGATCCGGGTGAGGGCAGGGCGCTCAAGAAGGACGAGCGGATCCCGTCCACCAACACCGCGCCGGACATCGACCCCGACGAGGTGCTGTCGGCGCTCGACGGCGACACGCGCGACTACCTGAAGCTGCTCATCTCCGGCGCGGGCAAGGGCCTGAAGGGCCGTGGCACCGACCTGCAGGAGACGTTCGCGCGCCTCGGCCCGCTGAACCGAGACCTCGGGAAGCTCACCAAGGCCGTGGCGCGCCGGCGCAAGAACCTGTCGAACCTCGTCAACAAGTACGGCAAGCTCACGAAGGAGCTCGGCACCAAGGACAAGGAGATCGTGCGCCTGGTGCAGGCGTCAAACGCCGTCTTCGAGGCGTTCGCGCTCGCAGGACGTGCAGATCTCCGAATTCGTGAGGCAGCTGCCCGGCGCACTGGGGCAGACCGAGCAGACGCTGGCCAAGGTGGACACCCTCGGCGGCGAGCTCGGCCCCACGCTCGAGGCCCTGCGCTCGCCGTTCCGCAGGCTCGACACCGCCAACCGCGCGGTGCTCCCGTTCGTGCGCGAGGCCACGCCTCAGCTACGCGACCAGATCCGCCCGTTCGCCCGCATCGCCGGCCCGTACACCGCCGACCTCGGCACGGCCGCGCGCGACCTCAACAGGGCGAATCCGGACCTCACAACTTCGTTCACCAAGCTGAATCGCTTTTTCAACATAGGTGCCTTCAACCCGAATGGGGCGGAGGGGCTTACAGGGGACGTAGCAAGGGACCGCGCGCGCGAGGAGGGCCATCTCTACTGGCTCGCGTGGACAGCACAAAACACCGTCTCGTTGTTCAGCACGGGCGACGCTCAGGGGCCGTTCCGGCGCATCTTCCTGGGCGGCCTGGGGTGCGACACCCTCACCGCCTTGCTGGGCATCGTGCCGAATACGCCCCCAGCTTTGGACCCACTTCTCGGCGGAGTGATCAACAACCTGGGGGCAGCGGGGGCATGCGCGCTCTAGATGGTCAAGGACACCCCCAGCCCGCTTCGCCTCGCGGCCATGGTGATCTTCACCATGTCGGTGTTCGGCCTGCTGCTGTTCCTGTGGCTGGCCTTCGGTGGCTCGATCCCGCTCAAGCCGGAGGGCTACCGGGTGAAGGTGGCGTTCCCGGAAGCCGCGACGCTGGCGCAGGAGGCGGACGTGCGCCTGGCGGGCGTGAACGTGGGCAAGGTGAAGAACAAGGAGCTCGACAAGGGCGGCAACGCCACGATCGCCGAGCTGGAGATCAAGGAGCCCTACGCGCCGCTGCGCGAGGACACTCGCGCGATCCTGCGCCAGAAGACGCTGCTCGGGGAGACCTACGTGGAGCTGGCGCCCGGCAAGCGCTCGTCGGACATCCTGGACGACGGCGGCCGGCTGACCAGCTCCAACGTGGAGGAGACGGTGGAGCTGGACGAGATCTTCGACGCGTTCGACAAGCCGACTCGGGACGCGTTCCAGGAGTGGGTGAAGGAGCTGACGGCGTCGATCAAGGGCGGCCGGGGCCAGGACCTCAACGACGCGTTCGGGAACCTGGAGGGCTTCGCGGTGGATGGGGCGACGCTGCTGAAGGAGCTGGATCAGCAGGAGATCGCGGTGCGGCGTCTGGTGAAGAACACGGGTGTGGTGTTCGGGGCGATCAACGAGCGCCAGGGCGCGCTGGGCGAGCTGATCGTGAACGCGAACAACACGTTCGAGGCGACGGCCTCACGGGACGTGGCGCTGGCGGAGACCTTCCGGGTGTTCCCCACGTTCCTGGACGAGTCGAAGGCCACATTGGCGCGGCTCGAGCGGTTCTCGAACAACACGCAGGCCGCTGGTGAATCAGCTGAAGGGCCCGGCGGACGACCTCGGGCCGACGGTGCGCGATCTCGGCGATCTGGCGCCGGACCTCGAGGGACTGTTCCGCGACCTCGACCCGTTGATCAAGGCGGGGCGGACGGGCCTACCGGACCTCGAGCGCTTCCTGCGTGCCGGGGAGCCGGTGTTCGAGGCGGCGCATGTGTTCCTCCCGGAGCTCAATCCGATCCTTTCGCTGGTCAACTTCCACCAGGCCACCGTGGCGGGCTTCATCAGCAACGCGGCGTCGGACCTGACCGGCGCGACCGGCAAGGGCGGCGACCGCTACCAGACGCAGATCGCCGTGATCAACGCCCGCTCGTTCGACCGCTTCACGCGCGGCCCACGCGGGAGAACGGCAACGCCTACTCGGCGCCGAACGCGACCAACCGCGGCTGGCCGCTGGGCGTCCTGCGCGAGTCCTTCGACTGCCGCAACGCGGGCGGCCAGCGCAAGGACCCGGTGGACTCCGGTGCGCGGCAAGGCGCCGCCGTGCTTCGTGCAGCCGCTGTCCCTGTTCAACGGCAAGCAGTTCAACAAGCTCGCGCAGGGGCCGAGCGCCGGTGCGCAAGGCGCCCACGAATCTCGAGGGCAACGCTCCCCACGGATCCCAACAGCCGCTGAACCAGCGCCCGCGAGGGAGGTGGGTCCTAGATGATCAAGGAGGCTCCCAGCCTTGGCCGCATGATGGCGATGGTCGTCTTCACGCTGTCGTGCTTCGGCATCCTGCTGTTCCTGTGGCTGGCGTTCGGCGGCTCGATACCGCTGCGGCCCGAGGGCTACCGCTTCCAGGCCTCGTTCGCCGAGGCGTCCACGCTGGCGGTGGAGGCCGACGTGCGGCTGGCCGGCGTGAACGTCGGCAAGGTGAAGACGAAGGAGCTCCAGAAGGGCTCCGCGCGCACGCTGGTGGAGCTGGAGCTCAAGAACGCCTACGCCCCGATCCCCAAGGACTCCCGCGCGATCCTGCGCCAGAAGACGCTGCTGGGCGAGACCTACGTGGAGCTCGCGCAGGGCACCAGCGACGAGAACCTCGACGACGGCGGAACCCTGCCGGTGACGCAGGTGGAGCCGACGGTGGAGCTGGACGAGATCTTCCAGGCGTTCGACAAGCCGACCCGGGACGCGTTCCAGGAGTGGGTGCGCGAGCTGTCGAAGTCGATCAAGGGCGGCACGGGGCCAGGACCTGAACGACGCGTTCGGGAACCTCGAGGGCTTCGCGGTGGACGGGGCGACGCTGCTGAAGGAGCTGGACCAGCAGGAGATCGCGGTGCGGCGCCTGGTGAAGAACACGGGTGTGGTGTTCGGGGCGATCAACGAGCGCCAGGGCGCGCTGCGCGAGCTCGTCGTGAACTCGAACAACACCTTCGAGGCCACGGCGTCGCGTGACGTGGCGCTGGCGGAGACGTTCCGGGTGTTCCCCACCTTCCTGGACGAGTCGAAGGCCACGCTCGCGCGGCTCGAGGGGTTCGCGAACAACACGCGGCCGCTGGTGAATCAGCTGAAGGGCCCGGCGGACGACCTCGGGCCGACGGTGCGCGATCTCGGCGATCTGGCGCCGGACCTCGAGGGCCTGTTCCGCGACCTCGACCCGCTGGTCAAGGCCGGGCGCACGGGGATGCCCGACCTGGAGCGGTTCCTGCGTGCCGGGGAGCCTGTGTTCGAGGCGGCGCACGTGTTCCTCCCGGAGCTGAACCCGATCCTGTCGCTGGCGAACTTCCACCAGGCCACGCATCGCCGGCTTCTTCAGCAACGGCGGCGCCGACCTCACCGGTGCCCAGGGCAAGGGCGGCGACCGCTACCAGACGCAGATCGGCGTGATCAACCCGCGCTCGTTCGACCGCTTCACCCGCCGGCCGCTGCGCGAGCGCGGCAACGCCTATCTCGCGCCCAACGCGCTCAACCGCGTGCCGTCGCTGGGCGCCTTCGAGGCCTTCGACTGCAGGCCCGCCGGCGGCGAGCGCAAGGACCCGACGGACTCCGGGCCCCGAGAAAGGCCGCCGCCGTGCTTCGTGCAGCCGAAGTCGCTCTACAGCGGCAAGCGGTTCAACAAGCCCGAGAAGGGCAAGGCGCCGAACGTGCCGGCGCCGCAGGGCCAGGCCGGCAACGCGCCCGCCAACCCAACCAGCGCTAGCAGGAGAGCCAGGTGTCGAAGATGAGCTAGGCGACCCGCGAAGCGGGAGCCGTTAGCGGGGTTGCAAAGGGGCACTGTTCGCCCCCTCTTTGTGGCACTTCCGTCATGCCGCTGATGTCCGGATGGCTGTACCGGAAGCTGGGGTCGCGGTTCTTCGCGCTGTGGATCGCGTTCGAGGCGTTCACGGCGATCACGATCACGTTCGCGACCGTGGCGCTGTTCTCCCTCTACGAGGACATGTCCACGGCGCTGTTCTGGGAGCTGGTGCTCGTGGCCGAGGCCGCGGTGGTCGTGGCGCTGATCTACACGGCCGTGCGCACGAAGCACCTGGCTGCCCCGGTGGTGAACTGGGTGAAGGGACGGACGCGATCCCGCCGGTGCGCCCGAGGCGTGGCGCCGGGCGGTGTCGCTGCCACGCGAGGTGGTGGTCCGCAACGGGCCGCTCCCGTTCATCATCGTCTGCGTTCCGGTTGCCGTCGCCTACACGGTCCGGCTCGAGCTGCCCTGGTACAGCGCCGGGATCATCTTCGGCGGCGACGCTGGTGGCGGTGGCCTACGCGTCGGTGCTCCAGTTCTTCGCCTCGGAGCTGTTCCTGCGGCCCGTGGTGGAGGACATCAACGACGCAGCTCCCGCCGGACTGGGCCGGCCAGCCCGCCGGGGTGCCGCTGCGCTGGAAGCTCCTGGGCGCGCTGCCCGCTGATCAACGTGATCACCGGGGTCGTGGTGAGCGGGCTGTCGACCACCGGCGACCTCCTCGCTGCGGGACCTGGGGATAGACGTGATCGTGGCGGTGGTCGTGGCGTTCACGATCTCGATGGAGCTCACGGTGCTGCTCACCAAGAGCATCCTCGGCCCGGTCGACGACCTGATCGACGCGACCAACCGCGTGAAGGAGGGCGACCTCGAGGCTCGCGTGCCGGTCACGTCCGGCGACGAGATCGGCCAGCTCGCCGGCAGCTTCAACGAGATGCTCGACGGGCTCACCGAGCGCGAGCAGCTGCGCCAGGCGTTCGGCAGCTACGTGGACCCCGACGTCGCCGACCGCGTGCTCGTCGAGGGCGAGCTGCTGGAGGGCCAGGAGGTCGAGGTCACGGTGATGTTCGTCGACGTGCGCGACTTCACCCCGTTCGCCGAGCGCTCGAGCGCGCGCGAGACGGTCGCGTTCCTCAACGACTTCTTCGACATGGTGGTGCCGATACTGCTCGCGCACGGCGGCCACGCGAACAAGTTCGTGGGCGACGGCATGCTCGGGGTGTTCGGCGCGCCGGAGCGGCTGCCGGACCACGCCGACCGCGCACTGGAGGCCGCGGGCCAGATCGCGGAGGCGGTCGACCGGCGCTTCGCGGGCGAGGTCTCGATCGGGATCGGGATGAACTCGGGCCCCGTCGCCGTCGGCTCGGTGGGAGGGGGCGGGAGGCTGGAGTTCGCGGTGATCGGCGACCCGGTGAACGTTGCTGCGCGCGTCGAGCAGACCACGCGCGAGACCGGCGACGTGATCCTGCTCACCGAGGCCACGCGCTGCCTGCTCACCCGCCCGCCCGTGGAGCTCCAGGAGCGCGGCGCGATCGAGCTGAAGGGCAAGTCGGATCGAGTGCCGCTTTACGCGGCCCCGACGGGGGTGGACGGACGTACTAGCCAGGCCACCCCCCGGCTCACCGCGGAGGCCTGAACGCCCGACACCAATCGAGTGAGTGCGCGCTCGGTCATGGCTGACCAGATTGTCCGCGAGGTGGTGGAGGTCGTGCCCGAGCCGATCTTCACGCTCGTGGCCGCGGTCGGCGCACTGAGCATCGTGCTCGGACTGGGCTACGCGCTCACCTTCATGCGCGCTCGGCGGCTCTCGCGTCAGCGCAGCGATCTGCTCCAGGAAGTCGGCCTGCTCCAGACCGCCCTGCTGCCCCCGGTGCCCGAATCGGTGGGCGCCGTGAGGACCTCGGTGGCCTACCGCCCGTCCGACGGCCCCGGCGCCGGCGGCGACTTCTACGACGCGATGACGCTGCCCGGCGGGCGCGCCGCGTTCCTGCTCGGCGACGTGTCCGGCCACGGCCGCGCGGCGCTCGCGCGCACGGCGTTCATGCGCTACACCCTGCGCGCCTACCTGGAGGCCGGCCTCGACCCACGCACCACTCTCCAGGTGGCCGGCCGCGTGATCGACGAGCACCTGGGCGGCGACTTCGCCACGGTCGTGCTCGCGGTGCACGATCCGCGTGACGGCTCGCTCACCTACGCCTGCGCCGGACATCCCGCTCCGATCGTGGTCGGACCCGGCCGTCACGAGCCCGTACTCGCCGCATCGTCCCCGCCGATCGGGCTGGGCATGCGCACGGGCCTACGCCAGACGACGCTGCCGCTGCCACCCGGCTCGGTGGCCTGCCTTTACACCGACGGCCTCGCGGAGGCGCGCACCGAGGACAGCATCCTCGGCCGCCCGCGCCTCGGCGACATCGTCGAGGAGATCGGGCGCAACGTGACCGCACAGGAACTTCTCGACCGGGTCGCGCGCGAGGCGCGCCTGGTGACCGACGACATGGCGACCGTGGTGCTCACCCCGACGGCCGGAGTCACCGCCGGCGGCTTTCGCTCCGAGCAGCTCGAGGTGGACGCGGAGGACGCGAGCGGAGGCCTGCCGCGCCGGTTCCTGGAGGCCTGCGGCGTGGCGGAGGCGGAGGTCGTGAGGGCCGAGGCCGAGGTCCAAGAGGACGCACGCGCGCATGGCGGCGCGGTGCTTCACGTGGAGTACGGAATCAGGGGCCCGCGCGTGGAAGTGCTGCCCCGGAACGTGGAAAGCCTGGAGGCGGCGTCGCGGCGCGCGGCCGTGCGCGGATGAGCGGATGACCGCTCCGGACCTTGCCCCAGGGGCTATCCTGTTGGCGAAACCTCATGAGGAGGTTGGGCTTGCAAGGGGAGACTTCACAGGACAGCTGGACGGCCATACGTCGCCATGTGCCGACGGCGTTCGTCATCGTCATGCTGGCCGGCGTCGCACTCCCGGCCCAGGCTGCCGATCCCGGCGAGATAGCCACCCCCGAGCCCGCGCCTGTCGCGGCGGCGGCAATCCAGTCGTCCACGGCCGCGGTGGGGGCCCAGGCCGAAGCCGCCGAGGCCGTGGCCCAGCCGGCGCAGCCCATGCAGCCCGCCGTGGCAGGCCGCGCCCGAGCCGCCGGTGGCCATGCCCCAGGCGCCTGGCAAGCCCGACGGCGCCCAGCAGGCCGAGCCGGGCGGCGACGGCAAGGGCAAGGCAGGCGACGTGGTCAGCCCCACACCACCCAAGGGCAAGACCGGAGACGCGCCGCCCGCCGAGCCCGTGAATCCCGGCTCGCGCCCAACCACTCCCCCGGCAACGACTCCGCCCGCTCCCACGCCCTCTTCGGTTGAGCCGAGCGCACCCGCCGACGACACGCAGGCCGAGGGCCCGCAGGCGAGCAACCCCGTCGACCAGCCCGCCGGCGAGCCCGTGGGGCGCACCGGCGCAGGCGCCGGCGCCGGCGCAACCGCCGAGACCGCTCCGGCGCCGGCCGAGGGTCCCGTGCTGGCCGCCGCCGACGCTCCCGCGCCCTCCTCCCAGGCGGGCGATGACCGCGCCCAGCAGGGCACGGGCGGCGCGCCCGCTCCGGAGTCCCAGAGCGACGACTCCGTCGTCACCCGCACCGTGCGCGAAGTGGTGGAGGTCGTGCCCGAGCCGCTCAAGGCGGCGCTCGCACTGCTCGCCGCACTGGCCATCCTCTTCGGCGGCGGCTACTTCCTCGCCGCGGTTCGCGCGCGCCGGCTCAGCCGCCAGCGCCGTGAGCTGATGCAGGAGGTCGGCCTGCTGCAGGCCGCGCTGCTGCCCCCCGTGCCCGAGAAGGTCGGCGCGGTCCGGGCATCGGTGGCGTACCGGCCGTCCGACGGCCCCGGCGCCGGCGGCGACTTCTACGACGCGCTCACCCTCCCCGGCGGGCGCGCCGCGTTCATCCTCGGCGACGTGTCCGGCCACGGCCGCGCCGCGCTCGCCCACACGGCCTTCATGCGCTACACGCTGCGCGCCTACCTCGAGGCGGGGCTGGAGCCGCGGCTCGCGCTCCAGGTCGCCGAGCGCGCCGTGGGCGGTCAGCTCGACGGCGACTTCGCCACGGTCATCGTGGCCATCCACGATCCGGCGAACGGCTCGCTCACATACGCGAGCGCCGGGCACCCGGCGCCCATCATCGCCGGCGGCGCGCGCCACGAGCCCGTGTTGGCGGCATGGTCGCCGCCGATCGGCTGGGGTCTGCCCACCGGCCTGCGCCAGACCACCGTGCCGCTGCCTTCTGGCGCGATCGCCTGCCTCTACACCGATGGCCTCGCCGAGGCCACCACCGAGGACGGCATCCTCGGGCGCGCCCGCCTTGCCGAGATCGTCGGCGGCGCCGGCCGCGACGCCACCGCCCAGGACGTGCTCGACGCGGTGAAGGCCGAGGCCGTCAGCGTGCGCGACGACATGGCCGCCTGCCTGATCGCGCCAGCACGCGAGGTGAGCGCCGGGGCCTTCCGCACCGAGCTCCTGGAGCTCGGCCCGTCAGAGCTGCACGAGGGCCTCGCGGTCCGCTTCCTCGAGGAGTGCCACGTGCCGGCCGGCGCCATCGAGGTGGCCCGCGACGAAGCCCGCAGCGTGGTCGACGAGCACGGCGGCGCGCTCATGGTCGTGAACTTCGGAGTACGCGGCTCCCGCGTCGAAGTGCTGCCGCGCAACGTGGAGTCGCTGCAAGCCGCGGCGCTGCAAGCGCTCCGCCGCCCGCTAGACCTTCACCAGCATCTTGCCGATGTTGTCGCCCTGCCAGCAGGCCGATGAAGGCCTGCGGGCATGTTCTCGATCCCCTCGACGATCGTCTCGCGGTACTTCAGCTCGCCGCTCGCCACCCACGGCCCGACCTCGGCGATGAAGTCCTGGAGCAGGTCGTAGTGGTCGAGCACGAGGAAGCCGGTGATCGTGAGGCGGTTCGGGATCACCGAGACGAAGTTCTCCGGGCCGGGCTGGCGGCCCTCCTCGTTGTACGGCGGAGACCGCCCCGCAGATCGGGATCCGCCCGAACCGCCGCATCCGCGCGAGCGCGGCGCTGAGGTGGTCGCCGCCCACGTTGTCGAAGTAGATGTCGATGCCCTTGGGGCAGTGCTCGCGCAGCTGTGAGCCGAGGTCGCCGTCGCGGTAGTTGAAGGCGGCGTCGAAGCCCAGCTCGCCGGTCAGCCACTCCACCTTCTCCGCCGACCCCGCGCTGCCCACGGCGCGCAGGCCCTTGAGCCGCGCCATCTGCCCGACCGCGCTGCCCACGGCGCCGGCGGCGCCCGACACGAACAGCGTCTCGCCCTCCTGTGGCTTGCCGATCCTCATCAGCCCCGCGTAGGCGGTCAGCCCCGGCATGCCCGAGCACGCCGAGCGATGTGGAGACGGGCGCCACGTCCGGGTCGACGGGGAAGAGGCCCTCGCCGTCGCGACACGTAGTGCTCGCGCCAGCCCTTCAGGCCCTGTACCCACGAGCCCTCCTCGAACTTCCCGCCGTTGGAGGCCACCACCTGGCCCACGGCCCCGCCGGTCATCACCTCGCCGACCTCGAACGGCGGCATGTAGGACTTCACGTCGCGCATCCGCCCGCGCATGTACGGGTCGACCGACAGGTACTCGTTGCGAACCAGGATCTCGCCCTCGCCGGGCTCGGGCACCGGCACCTCGGCCAGCTCGAAGTCCTCCGGCACGGGCTCGCCCTCGGGACGCGAGGCGAGCCTGATCTCTCGGGAGGTCTCGGCCATCCAGGCCGACATTACCCGCTCGGTAACGTCCCCGCGCATGAACTACCGCCACCTCGGCGCGAGCGGGCTGCGCGTCTCAGAGATCAGCCTCGGGTCCTGGCTCACCTACGGCGGCACGGTGGAGGACGACTCCGCGGTCGCCTGCATCCACCGCGCCTTCGAGCTGGGCGTCAACTTCTTCGACACCGCGAACGTGTACCGCCGCGGCGAGGCCGAGCAGGTTGTCGGCCGGGCCCTCAAGGGCATCGACCGCGACGACTACGTGCTGGCCACCAAGGTCTACTTCCAGATGGGCGACGGGCCGAACGACCGCGGCCTCTCGCGCAAGCACATCATGGAGCAGTGCGAGCGCTCGCTGAAGCGCCTGGGCGTGGACTACGTGGACCTCTACCAGTGCCACCGTCCCGACCCCGAGACTCCGCTCGAGGAGACGCTCCGCGCGCTCGACGACCTGGTGACCCAGGGCAAGGCGTTCTACATCGGCACGTCGGAGTGGCCCGCCGAGCTGCTCGACGAGGCGCGCAAGCTGCAGGCCGAGCTGGGGCTGCGCCCGCTGCGCTCCAACCAGCCGCAGTACTCGATGCTCTACCGCGCGATCGAGCCGGAGGTGATCCCGCTCTCCAAGCAGCTGGGCATCGGCCAGATCGTGTGGTCGCCGATGGGGCAGGGGGTGCTCACGGGCAAGTACCAGCCCGGTGACGAGGTCCCCGAGGGCTCGCGCGCGACCGGCCCCGACGCCGGGTTCATGCAGCCCTTCATGCAGGACCACGTGCTCGAGGCGGTGCAGGGGCTGCGCCCGATCGCCGAGGGACTCGGGATCTCGATGGCCCAGCTCGCGATCGCATGGGTGCTGCGCGAGGAGAACGTGTCGAGCGCCATCATCGGCGCGTCGCGGCCCGAGCAGGTGGACGACAACGTCGCCGCCTCCGGCGTGGAGCTCGGCGAGGACGTGCTGCGCGAGATAGATGCCGCGCTGGAGGGCGCCGTCCTGGGATAGTTCGCGGTCATGGCGACCGAGGAGAAGGCCCAAGAGGAAGAGACCACCGCCGCACCGCACGGCGGGCGGCTGGTGGCAAAGCGGCTGAAGGCCCACGGCGTGACGAAGCTGTTCACGCTCTCTGGCGGCCACATCTTCTCGATCTTCGACGGCTGCCGCGAGGAGGGCATCGACATCGTCGACACCCGCCACGAGCAGTCGGCCGCGTTCGCCGCGGAGGGGTGGGCCAAGGCGACGCGCCAGCCTGGCGTGGCCGCGCTCACCGCCGGCCCGGGCGTGACCAACGGCATGAGCCCGATGGGCTCGGCGCTCATGAACGGCTCGCCGATGGTGGTGCTCGGCGGCCGCGCGCCGGCGATGCGCTGGGGGCAGGGCTCGCTCCAGGAGATCGACCACGTGCCGTTCGTCGCGCCGCTCACCCGCTCGGCGCGCACGGTGGAGTCCACGGCCGACATCCCGGGTGCGATGGACGAGGCGATCGCGGCCGCGGTCGGCCCGCCGTCGGGGCCGACGTTCGTCGACTTCCCGCTGGACCACGTGTTCATGGAGTCCGACGTGGACGCCGACTCCCCGGCGGAGCTGCTCGACCACCGCTCGCTGCCGGCGGCCGAGGGAGTGGAGCGGGCGATAGAGCTGCTCAAGGGCGCCGAGCGCCCCGCGATCATGGCCGGCACCGGCCTCTACTGGGCCCACGGCGAGGACGCGCTGCGTGGCGCTCGCCGAGGAGCTGCGGATTCCCGTGTTCGTGAACGGGCTCGGGCGAGGGTGTATCCCCGCCGACCACGAGCTGGCCTTCTCACGCGCGCGCGGCCAGGGGCTCAAGGGCGCCGACGTCGCATTGGTGGTGGGCGTGCCGATGGATTTCCGCCTGGGCTTCGGCGGCTCGTTCGGCGACGACACCCAGATCGTGCTGATCGACTCCGCGGAGCCCGACCGCAAGCCGCCGCGCGAGCCCGCGCTGCAGCTCTACGGCGGCATCCCCGCCACGCTCGACGCGCTGCGCACGGCGGGCGGGCCCGACCGCTCGGCCTGGGTCGCGGAGCTGCGCGAGACCGAGAACGAGAAGCGCGCCGGCGAGCAGGAGGACCTCAACGACGACCGCTCGCCGCTTCATCCGCTGCGCCTCTACAACGAGCTGCGCCAGGTGCTCGACCGCAACGCGATCGTGATCGGCGACGGCGGCGACTTCGTGTCCTACGCCGGCCGTGTGATCGACACCTACGAGCCGGGGTGCTGGATGGACCCGGGCCCGTTCGGCTGCCTCGGCGCCGGCCCCGGCTACGCGCTGGCGGCCAAGCTCGCCAACCCGGACAAGCAGGTCTGCCTGCTGCTGGGCGACGGCGCCTTCGGCTTCTCGGGCATGGAGTTCGACACGCTGGTGCGCCACGGCGTGCCGGTGGTGGGCGTGATGGGTAACAACGGCATCTGGGCGCTGGAGAAGCACCCGATGGAGTTCCTCTACGGCTACTCGGTCGCGGCCGATCTGCAGCCGGGATGCCGCTACGACCAGGTTGTCGAGGCGCTCGGCGGCCACGGCGAGCTGGTGGAGAGCCCGGCCGACCTGCAGCCCGCGCTCGAGCGCGCCTTCGCCAGCGGCAAGCCGGCGCTGGTGAACGTGCTCACCGACCCAGCGGTGGTCTACCCGCGGAAGTCGAACCTGGCCTAGGGCGCGGGCTTGCCCAGGGCCTTGAAGAAGATGAAGTAGGCGGGCCGGGGCACCCCGGAGCTCGACAGCAGCCCGGAGTCCCAGACGCCGTTGCGCGGCCCGGCGCGCCAGTGGTAGACGTACATCCGCTTGAGCCGACGCGACACGCGCGGGTAGCGGGTCATCATGAAGCGCGCCGCCTTGGTCTGGCGCTTGATGCTCGGGCGCAGCTTGCCGAAGTAGTTCACGGCGCCGACCTCGACCGCCCACACGTTCCCGCGCGTGAGGCGCAGGAACTGCTTGGTGCGCTTGAAGGAGGAGCGGTTCACGTCGGGGTGGGAGACCAGCCCCCAGGTGTGCGGGCCCCGGCCCATGTGGCGCTTGAAGGTCTTCAGCCAGCGGATCGAGTGCTTGGAGCCGTCGGCGCGGAAGTCCATCGTGAGCACGGTGCAGGTCGGCGGGCGCCGGCAGTCCTTGCGTGCGGCGCGGTAGAACTGGGCCGTCCGCTTCGGGAAGTTGCCGGTCGGCTGCGCGTCGGGGAAGTTCGCCTCGTTGAAGGTCGAGTAGTACTTCACCCACGGGTAGCGCGCGCGGAAGGCGCGGAAGTACTTGCGGTAGCCGGCCACGGTGGGCAGGCGCTTCTTGCCCTTGCTCGAGCGGTAGAAGGAGACGAGCGGCTCGATCCCCTGCTGCGCGGGCGATCGCGAACCATGCGTCGAGCAGCGGCGAGCTTGCGACCGCCGTTGGTCACCTCGTCGTAGGGCACGTTGCGGCGGATCTGCTTGATGCCGGTCGCCTGGAAGCGCTTGTCCAGGAGCGTGCGGGCGTCGTTGTCCGAGAACGCGAACTTGGGCTTCGCCTGCGCCTGCGCGGGAACGAGCAGGATCGCGGCCAGGACGGAGAGTGTGAGTAGGTGACGGAGTCTCATGAGAACGCTCTAACAACCACTTTCGCCGAGAGTTGCGCGTCGTCAGGGCCAGCCTGTGAAACGCGCGTTACTTACGTATAGCGGACGTGAACACCTCGTACGCCGGACGGGGGGCACCGTCGGCGGACAGCAGGCCCGAGTCGAAGAGCGTATCGGTGGGGCTCGCCTGCCAGTGGTAGACGTACATCCGCTTCAGTCGCGGCGACACGCGCGGGTAGTCGTTCACCAGGTAGCGCATGACCTTCGTCTGGCGTGGGATCGAGGGCCGCAGGCCGCGGCCGAAGAAGTGGAGCGCCCCGACCTCCGTGACCCACACGTCGCCCTCCGTCTCACGCAGGAACTCGCGCGTGCTGGACGTCCGTACGGCGGTTCACGTCCGGGTAGGGGACCAGGCCCCAGATGTGCGGGCCGGGTCCGATCCCGCGTTTGAACTCACGCAGCCAGCGCGGCGGCCTCCGGCGTGCCGTCGGGGCGGAAGTCGGCCGTGAGCACGGTGCACTTGCGCCTCGCACTCCTCGCGTGCCGCACGGTAGAAGCGCGCGGTGCGGGCGGGATCGCGCCCGGTGGGCTGCGCGGCGGTGAAGTTGGCCTCGTTCCAGGTCGAGAACAGCCGCACCCACGGATAGCGCTTGCGAAAGCGCCGGAGGTGGCCGCGGAACTCCTCCACGCTGGGCAGCAGGTTCTTGTCCTTCGGTGAGCGGTAGAAGGAGACCAGCGGCTCCACTCCGGTGCTCTTCGCGTTGCCGAACCACTCATCGAGCTCGCTTCAGGGGCGCTCCACCCGTCTCGACCTCGTCGAAGGGGACGGTCTTGCGCACGCGCTTGAGACCCATCGCCCTGAAGCGCGCGGTCGAGCAGGGTCTCGGGTCGGTTGTCGGAGAAGCCGATCTGCGGGCCGTCGGGGAACGCCGCCAGCTTCACGGACGGCGGGCCCTTCGGCGGCGGCACGGGCCGCTGTGCCTCGGGGGCGGGGGCGGAGTCGTCGTCGCCGCAGCCCGCCAGAGCGAGCAGCGGCGAGCGCTCGGGGCCAGGTGGCGCATCACCCCGGTTCTAGCAGCGCGCCCAAAAAGCGGAACCGCCCCCTCTCGGGAGCGGTTCCTTAACGGTCCAATCAGGACGGGCAGGGGTACGTGCCTTGAAAGGACCTAGCGGTTCGGACGGCGGGAGGCGCCGATACGATGCGGCTTCGCCCGAACCTATGTACCGGGCCCTTATCGGGAGCACCGACGGAGTTCACCGCACGGCTATCCCAGACCCAGCGAGGCCAATATAGCGCGCCCAGGGGGGAGATGCCAGCATCAATTTGTCTAACCCTTTGTCCCCCCGTGCTCTCCCCCGTACAAACCCTCGGAAATTGCGATTCCGTGCAGGATGTCGGCCTCGCTGACGGTCACCGATCCGAGCTCGAAAGCCCGCATCGACTCCACGAGAATCACCGCGCCGGCGACGATCGTGGGCGCCCGGGCGGGGAGTAGCCCGGTCACCCTGCGGCGCTCGCTGACCGGCATCGACGCGAGCGCTGCCGCGATCTGCTCGGCGGCGTCGAGGGTGAGCGGATAGCCGTGCACTCGGGCGGGGTCGTAGGGGTCGAGCTCCTGATCGATCGCGGCGAGCGAGGTGGCCGTCCCGGCCACCGCGATGCCCTCGCTCGTCGCTCGCCTGAGCTCCTCCGGCACGCCCGCGGTCACCAGCTCTGAGACGGCTCGAGCCAGCGTCGAACAGCTCGTCCGGCGTGGGAGGGTCGGCCCGCAGGTGGCGCTCGCTCTGTCGCACCGAGCCGAGCCGCGTGGAGACATTGAAGCTGGGCGTCTCTGCGGGAAAGCCGATCACGTACTCGGTGCTCCCGCCGCCGATGTCGAACACCAGCGTAGGGCCGCCGGTGCGGCCGGTGGTGGCGCCGAGGAACGTAAGCCGCGCCTCCATCTCGCCCGAGATCACCTGGGCACGGAAGCCGTGGCGACGCTCGACCGCGGCCCGGAACGCCGGCCCGTTGCCGGCATCGCGCACGGCGCTCGTAGCCACAGCCACCTTGCGGTCCGCGCCCAGCTGCTCGGCCAGGGCCGCGTACTCCGCCAGGCAGTCGTGCACGCGCTCCATCGCCGCTTCGTCGAGCTTGCCGGTGGCGTCGACGCCCTCGCCCAGCCGGGTCACGTCGGTGCGCCGCTTCACTTCCTCGCGCCGTCCGTCCGCATCGACGTCCGCGATCAGCAGCCGCGTGGAGTTCGTGCCCAGGTCCGCGACGGCTATCCGCATCCGCGGCACGCTACTTGCGCTGGTTGAGGGGCGACCGTTCGGTTGCTAACTTCTTCACCACGCCGCGGGGTGGAGCAGTCAGGTAGCTCGTCGGGCTCATAACCCGAAGGTCGCGGGTTCGAATCCCGCCCCCGCTACTCACGAAGGGCCCGCAGTGCGGGCCCTTCGTCGTTTCGGGCCTGCGCGCGAAAGTTCCCCGTGGTTCCAATTTCAGCCGTCGCGAGCGGCCTGCGTGTGGTCTATCCCCCGTGCTCGCGCACGTGACCTGATCTGGCGAGCCCGACTACTTGACGAACGTCTGGTCGAGCTGCCACTTCGAGCCGGCCTTCGCGAGCAGGACCGAGACGGTCACGGTCTCGAACTTGACCGCCAGACCTCGTAGCTCTTCCTTCCTGATGCCGACCTTGCGCTTGCTCGACTTACCGACATCAGGGCTCTCGTAGAGCTTGCGCCGGTCCTCGGACAGGCCGGACAGCGTCTCTTCGCAGCCCGCGTTCGCCGCGCTGGTCTCGCGCTCGCCCTCGGTTATCGGGTCCAGGACCTCCGCCACCTGGCTGTCCTTCGGCACGAACGAGCACGCCTTCTTGTCATCGCCCGAGCTCAAAGCCTCGAAGAACGACTCCGTGACGCCCTCGGGGGTGCTGGTGTCGGGCCCGCCGCTGTCACCGCAGCCGACAGCTAGTGCGACCGTTCCCATGAGTATCCCTGCGATCGCTCGCGCCTCCATGCTGCGACCCTACCCTAGATCAGGAGTCTCAGCGCGCGGTCTGCTGCCTCGTCGGCGGGCGTGAGGATCATGACGGCGAGGTCAGGGTGTGTGGTGCTGAGCGTCTCGGCGTGGAGTTCGAACTCCACGGCCGAGGGGTGGATGTACGTGCGCCGGCCGTGCGAGCTCGCTGCGACGTGCGCGAACGTGCTGGCGGCGAAGGGGTGGTGCGCCGGGCTTAGCCAGGCTTTGCCCGGAGCGCTAGCACTCCCGTGGCGATCCCGCTGCCGGCGACCACCACCCCGGCTATGAGCGCGACGCCGGCGCCGATCTCGATGTTCCCCACATGCTCGTTGAGCCACGGCACGAGGAAAACCATCCAAGCGACGGCTATGGCTGCAACCGGCAGCGCGATCAGCCACAGCCAGGAGGTCGCGCCAGGTATCAGGCTGATCAGGAGGGGAAAGATCGCGAGCGCTCCCGTCACGATGCTCGCGGCGACGACGAGCTTTCCGTTCTCGTCGTCGTAGATGCGGCCGAAGCGATCCCCGTGGATCGAGCCTCCTGTGGGGTAGGACTCCCACGTGAGCAGGAGGAACGCCGCCAGGATGAGCACTCCCGCAGCAGCGCAGACCGCCGCAGCGATCCGGACCCTCTTTACGCGAGCCTGCTCCGTCGGGGTGGCCTCCATCGCTACCGGGACCATACGGCGACCAGTGAGGCAGGAGAGCCGTCTGGCCAGATCAGAGTTCGAAAGCCATCCCGTTAGGGCTACTCACGAAGGGCCCGCAAACGCGGCGTCGTTCAGCGCCGCAGCTTGACGACGCGGAAGCGGATGCGCTTGACCCGCGACTTGTTCTTGGCCTTGTCGGCGGCCTGGCCGTTGAGTCGATAACTGCCGGGCTTGAGGGTCTTGAGGGTCTTGCCGCCGATACGGCCGCGGAACTTGAACGTGTTCGTGCCCACCCTGCCGTTGATCGTGAAGGAGCCGCGCATGAACGAAGCGCCCTGGATCGCCGCCTGGATCGCGCCGGCGTTGGCCAACAGGAAGGCCATGACGGGATTGGTCGTGTCGACCTGGGGGATTGGCAGGCCGCCGCCGGGGTTGCCACCGCCGGTGCTGTCGACCGCCAGCTGGGATGGGCAGTCGAACTGGTTGTCGCCGGAACCGAGAGAGCCCCATTTCGTCAGGAACTCGAATCCCGCCGCCGACGCACTCCCGGCAAAGCCATGGCGAGGAGGGCCGAGACCACAACCACGATTGCGAGCCGGCCAGTGGCTCGTCCAAACACTCGGCCACCCTAAAGGGGCCCCAGAGATCGCGCCACCCGCGAGCCGGCCTAGAAGAAAGCCTTCAGAAACGCGCGGGACTTCTTCTTGGTCGATGTGCTGCGAAGGTCGGCGAGACCCACCTGAACGATGCGCCCTCGCCGCATCGCGATCACGATCCGCGCTCTCGATCCCTTTGCGAGGAAAAAGGTGACGCCGCCCACGCGGTATCGCCGTGAATGGCGAAGGGCCCGTTTCACTCGCGCGGTCTTGGACCTCACCTTGAGCTTCTTGAGCCGGTTGGCCTTACTCGAGGTCATCGCCAGGACGGCGCGGCCGCGCGTGTAGCCCACGCGCAGGTTCCCGCCGCCGGCCAGGCAGTAGCGGTCGATCGTCCGCGAGGTTCCCTTTCGGGCGTACCTGGTGAAGGCGCGCCGGTTGGTGGAGCGCTTGTGGTCCAGCACGGCGCGGTTGACGGTTCGCTTGGCCACGGTGCGCGTCAGGCCGGTGCACAGGCCCGCGCCCCTCCCTCCCCACGGGTCGCGTACGAGCAGCTCGACGTTGCGATCGCGTTTGTCCCCGCCGGCGCTGCGGACGACGTGGTGATCGTTGAAGGAAAAGGCCCGGCTCAGGGAGGCGAGCTGGTCGATCCCGAGTGCGGCGGTCGAGGCGGGGCTTCCTATCGGGCCGGGCGAAGCGGCGGGTCCGGTGTGGTCGACCTGGGTGGCGAGGATGGAGAGCGTGCCGTCGTGGTTGTCCATCAACTCGATCAGGCGTTGCTGCTGAGGCCAATCAGTCGAAGAGCTGGTGGCAATCGACCACCAGTTCCCCCTCTTGGAGCACCGCCCCGAGCAGGGTCGAATCCGGTTCACGTGAACGTGGGCGGACACGTAGGCGACGAGGTTTGAGTTCGCGTCGAAGAGTCTTTGGAGGTCGGAGCGGAGATGAATGGGCGACGAGTTACGGGGGTCGGGATCGCAGCCCACGCCATCGCCCTGGCACGCCCCGGCCGCTTCGTCGGGGGCCGAGGCGGTCATCCGCCCGGGCGGATGATGGCCAAAGACGACGACCATCTGGTGGGCCGCCTTGGCGGCGCGTAGCTGTGCGCGTAGCCACTGAAACTGTGGATCGTCGAGGTTGCCCTCGGCTCCGCCAACCACGCCGGTGCCGATCGAAGAGGTGTCCAGTGTGATGAACCGGAGCCGGCGTTTGGGGCTCCACGCGTAGTAAGAGGCGCTGCCTCCCGAGGCTGTGTTCTCGGCGGGATCGACAAACTTGAATCCGTGGCCGTCGGGTTGGGTGCCTCTCGAGTAGATCCCCTTGAGGTCTGCCGGGCTCACGAAGCGACGGTGCGGATCGGGGGGAACGGCGAACCCGTTCTGGGATGCGAACACCGTGCTCGCGCGAAGCGGCTGGGACGGATTCTGGACGAAGGGCTTGAAGCAACCGGTGGCCAATCGGTCGGCGGACTCCGTGGCGGTGTTGTAGCCGAGGACCTCCGTCTCGTGGTTCCCGGTGACCGCGTAGGTTGGGACCGGCGCGCTACCGCGGCGTAGCCCGACGGGCACGAAGGGGCGCTGGGCGCTGTCCATCAGCCCGGTGTACTGGGGCCACTGGGCGTAGGCGCCTGCCGAACGGTTGGGGTCATAGAAGTTGCCGTCGCCCTGGCCACCGTTGTAGTCGGCGTAGTCCTGAAGGCCGGTGTAGCGGCGGGCCTCGTCGGCCGGCCTCTGAGCGAGGGCGTCACGCTGCCCGGAGGTACACGTCGAGTAGTCCGAGACCCCGCTGTTGGGATCCAGCAGCTGTCCGCCCTCGATCAGCTGACGGACCCAGAGTGCCTCGTTCTCCTGCTGGTTGTCGATCTGGTCGCCGCCGAGGATCGCGAGGTCCATCGCGGCGCGCCTGCCGTTCAGGCCCCGGTTGGGGCTGGCGGCGGTAAGCGTGTTCAGGCGCCGGAACTCGGCGTCGATCGTCGCCGGCACGAGCGCTTCCTCTGGGCGCCAGGCGCTGGTGTTGGGCTGTACCGGGGCGAGCGAGTCGATCCTGGCCGGTGACTCCTCGTCGGCGAGTTGAAAGTCGGTGAGGTGGGCGAAGTAGGCGAGCGACCTGCGGCGCTTGGTCCTGCCGGGCTGCGCCCTTGCCGTCGCGAGCTCGCGCAGGTACTGCCGTTGACCCGCCCCGGGCACCAACCCCGCATAGCCCGGCTTGGAGGGATCGGGCGGCGCACCGCCGTTGATCGTGATCTGCCTCGTGGTCTGAGCGTGGGCCGGCGCGACCGCCGCCGCGGCAAGCAGGCTCAGCACGGCCATGCCGGCCATCTTCCGCAGGTCCCCGCCCATGGGGATCAACCGTAGCTACGGGGGGGCTGAGTCAGGCCCTGCCTCCGGCGAGCTCCTCCGGCGTGTACACGTCGTGCCTGCGCACCCAGGAGCCGGTTGGATCCTGCGGGACGCCCTCGGGCGCGTCCTGCCAGTCCTCCTGGCGTCCGAACGGCGTGATGTCCAGCAGCGCCCAGAAGCTGCTGAGATCCTCGGCGGCTCGGGAGGTCGTGTAATAGCTGCGGTAGATCGCGTCGCCGTCACGCAGGAAGACGTTGATGCCGAACCACTGATCGACGTCGAAGTCCGCCGAGAAATCGTCGGCGGTCGTGTACCAGGGCCAGTCCGCCCAGCCCATGCGGGCCCGGTAGTCGCGGATGGCCTCCTGCGACCCGGCGGATACGAACGCCAGAGTCGTGTCGCGCGCCTTTAGGTGCGTGAGGTTCGGCAGGTTGTCGGCGAACATCGTGCAGCCGGGACAGCCCTCGGGATAGTCGGTGATCGTCATTCCCGGATCCAGGAAGAAGCGGTAGACGATCAGCTGCCGGCGCCCCTCGAAGAGGTCGAGGAGGCTGACCTCGCCCTCGGGCCCCTCGAAGCGGTACTCCTTCTCCACCGCGACCATGGGCAGGCGGCGCCGTTCCGCGGCCAGCGCGTCCCGCGCACGAGTCAGCTCCTTCTCCTTGACGAGCAGGGCCTCGCGTTGCTCGTTCCACTCCTCTTCAGACACGACAGCGGTCGGGATGGTCATGCGTCTCCTCTGTGGTTGTGCTCAGCGGGCGGTGACGATATCCACGACTGTCCCGCGCGGGACGAGCGCCGCGCGCGCACCGGCGACCCTGAAACGCAAACACCTCGCCGCGCTGGCGGCGGTTCAACGACCGGCGGCTGAGGACTCGGCCGGGGCGACAGCCGACCGCGCTGATGTAGGCCTTCGCCTGATTGGCGTCGAGGCCGATCGCCGAGCCGGCGAAGCAGTCGCCGAGCGCCTTCAGCGGCTTTGGCCCGAAGTACTCGGCCCGGCTGTACGCGAGCGCCAGCCCGGGGGCGTAGCGGGGTGAGCGTCCCGCGCAGCTCGCGGTCCAGTTCTGAAACAGGGTCGCCGACTGGTGCAGGCCCGAGAGGGTCGCGAGGCCGGCTGGTTCACTGTCCGGATCGTCGTTCCGGCACGGCCCGCTCTTCGTGACGCTGAACGGCGCCGTCGCTGCGGCCGACGCCACGAGGCTCGGACCCCCGCCGGCCGCGACCTCAAAGCGTCCGACATAGGACATCGCGGCGCCGAACATCCGGGGCGCGATGTTCACCGTTCTACGCACGGCCCCTACGCGGGTGCGTGGCGAGCGCGAGAACCAGAGGCAGAACCGCAGGTTCGGGGACGCCCTGAGGCGCACCGTGCGCGAGCCCTGGAACTTCGTGCCGAGGGAGTCGCGGCCGCGCCGGAAGATCAGCCGCCGGCCGTCGCCGCGCGCGTACGACCGCGCGCACCGCCCGAGGCCGCCTACCAGCCCGACCGCGAAGCTTGCGGCCGAGTAGGCGCCTGCCCTTGCGGCCGGTCGCGCGGATCTCGATGCGCACCGGCCGGCCGGCCGCGGGAAGGTAACTCGGCGTGGCGCCGAAACGGAGGGTCGCCGTGCTCGGCGCGAGCCGGAGCTGGGACGCCCCACGCGGCGCCGCATCGGCGGGAGGCACGGAGATCGCGACCGGGGCGGCGACGAGCGGCCGGCAAGGGTCGGGATTCGTTGAAGCACCCCAGGCTTATACCCCGGCTAGCCGGGCCTAGACGCCGGCAGGTAGGTGAGCAGCACCACTCCGGAGTCGAACCGCTTCACGTCCTCGAGCTCCATCTGGACGGTTCCTCCGTCGCCGAGCACGTGGACGTTTCCCTTGCCCCAGACAAGCGGGTTCAGGTAGACCTCGTACTCGTCGATCAGGCCCTTCTCGGCGAGGGCGTACTCGAATCCGCCGCTCCCGTGCATGAACAGGTCGCCGTCGACCTCGTCCTTGACCTTCGGGATCCGAGCCCTCTGAGGTCGCCCTCGAGCAGGGTGGCGTTCCACTCGAGATCGCCGGACAGGGTGGTGGACCCGACGTACTTCGGGAGCGCGTTGACCATGTCCGCCCACTTGCCGGACTCGTTCGGCCAATAGCCCGCCAGCCCCTCGTAGGTCGTGCGGCCCAGCACCAGCCCGCTGGATTTCGCCTGACGGTCAAACGAGTACTCGGCGTGGTCTCCGCCCTCCTGCACCCACTCGCCGACCGGGTCTATGACGCCGTCGACGGTGGCCTGGGTTGTCGCGATCAGCTTTCCCATCTCGATTCTCCTTAGGTCACGGGAGCTCCTCTGAGCCCCTCTCTTACCCATGCGTCGAACGGGAACGCGCTGATTCGACGTCAGCTGCTGAGCAGCTGATCCGCTCCTACGACGCTCGCGTGGCGTCCCCGTCTGCGAAGCAGCGAGAGCGCATGAATGCCGTGTGAACCGCCGCCCCGGGGACCTCGGAGCCGTCGAAGCTCAGGTCGGGCGCGGCGCAGCCGTCGTGGACCACCGTTGTCTCGAAGCCCAGGTCGACCGCCGCGTGGACACTGGCATCCACGCACATGCTGCTCATCATTCCGACCACCACCAGCTCGTCGAGGCCGAGGCCGCGCAGGCGGTCCTCCAGCCCGGTGTCGCGGAAGGCGTTCGGGTGTTCCTTGTCGATGACAGGTTCGCCCTCCAATGGCGCGACGAGTGGGTGAATCTCGATGCCTTCGGTGTCGGGGCGCATGAAGGCCGCGTCCGGGTAGTTCGACACGTGTCGCATGTGCACGACGGGCAGGCCGTCTCCGCGGAAGCGTTCAAGGACCCGTTGGGCGGTGGTGATAGTGGCGACTTCGGGTCCCTCGAGCGGGTAGGCCCCCCGGGAAGAAGTCGCGCTGGATGTCGATGATGATCAGCAGACCGGAGCTCATGTGGCGATTCTCCTCGATCCGGGGTTAGGCTGACGCGCTCAGTGCGCGCGCGAACTTCAGCTGATCCGCGCCGGCCGGCTCGCGTGGGCCGATCGGCCGGAGCCGCAGCTGACCGATCCCGGCGACGCGATCGTGCGCCCGTTCGTCGCCGGCGCTGCGACGGCGACACGTCCCCATCCACCAGCCCGTCTCCCGGGCGATGCAGGTGGTAATCGCCTCGGGCGGTCGACCCCGTTGTCGGCTGCATCTGCGGCCGGTGCCGTTCAAGGGGCCGTTCGCGATCGGCCACGAATGCGTCGCCGAGGTCACCGCCGCCGGCGCTGACGTTCGCGACCTGCAGGTCGGTGGACGGCGTGGTGGTGCCGTGGGCGGTGTCGTGCGGGACCTGCCAGCCGTGCGTGCGCGGCCTGACCTCCAAGTGCGCGACCACCACAAAGCGCACCCTCGCCGCCTACGGGTTCGGCCCGGCCAGCGGCCCGTGGGGCGCCACGTCACCGATGCGCTCCGAGTGCCCTAGCCGACCACATGCTCGTCGGCGTCCCGCCCGGCGTCCCCCCAGCGCGTGCGGCGGCGGGCGACAACCTCGCCGACGCCTGGCGGAGCGTCGTGCCCCGCACTCCGCGAGGGCCGGGGGCCTCGGTCGTGATCCTCGGCGGCGGCGCCAAGAGCATCGGCCTGTACGCGGCCGGCCTCGCGGTCGCCCACGGGGCGGGGGTGTGGACTACCTCGACCACGACCCGCCCGGCGGCGATCGCCGAGTCGTTCGGCGCGCACGACCGCGTGCGCGGACGCGACCCCGCCCGCGCTACGACATCGCCGTGGAGGCCTCCTCCCGCGCCGCCGGCGTGCGGGCGCCTCCGGCGCTCGCGCCGGGCGGCGTCTGCACCGCGGTCGGCTACTACCTCGCGACCGGCACCCGCGTCCCGCTGATGCGCATGTACGCGACGACGCGACGCTGCGCCTCGGCGTGTCCCACGCCCGCGCGGTCCTGCCCGACCTGCTCGACGTTCGTCGCCGGGAGCGGCTTCGCGGCCGAACGGTCACGACGCTGACGCGGGCTGGGACGAGCCCGGCGCGTACGCCGCCAAGACCACCAAGGTGGTGCTCCACCGGGACCCGCTCCACACCACGGTGGGGAGCTTCCCGCGAGGAAGCCACCAGGGGAGAGAACGTGCCGGAGGATCTGTTCAGACCGCAGCTCGGTGGGCCGCACCACCACGCCTACGTCGTCGAGGACATCGAGGCGACCGTGACATCGCCTGGTCGAACAGCTCGGCGCCGGACCTGTGTTCTTCATCGAGAGCGTGCCGCTGGAGAACGTCCTCTCGCGCGCGGCGAGCCGGCGGAGTTCGCTCACAACGCCGCCTTTGGCTCCTGCGGCGGCGGCGCGATCGAGCTGATGCAAGCCATCAGCCTGGCGCCCGAGCGAGTCGAGAAGCGCTTCGCCCCTCCCCGCCCGCGAATCCAACACGTGGCCTACGTCGTTCCGCCTGCGGAGGTGGCCGATCTGCGGACCTCGCTCGACGAGCGAGGGATGCCGCAGAACCCGGGTCTCTCAGTTCGGCGGAGTCGAGACGACTCTCCACTGACGCCTCCACCACCCTGGGCCACGACATCGAGATCCACGTCGAGAACGAGGGTCTGCGCGGCTTCTTCGCGATGGTGGGAGGCGCCGCCGAGGGGCGGGATGGTCGGGGCCGCTGCGCGCGCTCGAGGTCTCGACCGTCGGTCCGTCGTGGGTAGGCTCCCGGCACGTGGAGTACGTCCTCTTCTTTCACGTCCTGTTCGCGTTCTTCCTCGTCGGCACGGTGGTGATGTACACCGCTTTCGCCCTCGGCGGTCCGGCGACCAAGCAAGCGCTCTTCGTCGGCGACCGGCTCTGGGACGTCGGCGGCTCGGCACCCTGGTGCTCGGGGTCCGGCTCGCACTCGATACGTACTCGCTCTTCGACGCGTGGATCCTGATCGCGCTCGCGCTGTGGTTCATCGCGACCTTCCAGGGCATCCAGGCGCGATTCGGCTACCAGCCCGAGCTGGCCGAGGGACCGGGCCCGCCGCGCGTCACGGCGTCTCCCCCGCCACCTTCCACTGGCTGCGCACTTTCGTGGTCCTGCTGCTGCTCCTCGACATGATCTTCAAGCCATGGGCGTGACCTTGGTGGCCGCCGCCCGCCCGAGCGAGTGGGAACTCCCGCTGTTCGTCCACGTCCTCGGTGCGATGGTGCTCGTCGGCGCGCTGGTCCTGGCGATCGCCTATCTCGTGCCGGCGTGGCGGGACGGCTCGCTCGGAGCCGTGACCTCGGGCTTCAAGGTCCTGCTCTACGCCGCCCTGCCCTCCTACATCGTCATGCGCGTCGCCGCCGAGTGGGTCGCCGACAAGGAGGGCTACTCCGACCTCCCCGACGAGGCGATCCCCGACTGGATCGGCATCGGCTACATCATCTCCGACGCGAGCGCGCTGTTCCTGATCATCGCGCTGATCCTCGGCGGGATCGCGCTTCGCAGGGCCCGCCGCGGCGACGGCGGGGCGGGCAGCGCCTCGACGCGCGTAGCGACCGTGCTCGTCTCGATC
>CAWGUV010000012.1:0-334092 GCA_963825775.1 uncultured Thermoleophilaceae bacterium
GCTCGTGTCGCCGTAGAGGGTGAACTGGCTCACCACGAGGATCTCGCCGCCGGTCTCGGCGGACCGCCCGGTTCATCTGGCCGTCGGCGTCCTCGAAGATCCGCAGCGGCGCGAGCTTGGTGCCATCCGGTCGGCCGTCGTCCGCGCTGTCGCCGGCCCGGACGCCCAGCAGCACCAGCAGGCCCGGGCCGAGGCAGCGAAATCCTCGCCGCCCACCTCACCGCGGCCTCGCTCACCCGCTGCACGATCGCCCTCACGCGGCGGACCGTACTCTCGGGGCGATGGCCGCGGTAGACACGTCGACGGCTACCTGCAGGCCCTCCCGGGGCGGCCGGCGGGTGGCCCACGGCGAGTGGGGCGTGACGGTGCGCGGCGAGCAGGCGGCCGGCTGGCCGCTGGAGGTGGGGCTGCGGCTCGCCGACGGCGTTCTCACGCCAAGGCCCATGCGCTCCAGACCCCGAGGGCATCGACCCCTGGATGCTGCTCTGGTGGAACCGCCGACCCGCTTGCTCGCGGTTCGCCTGCACGGGGGGCACGAGGTGTGGGTGCAGGGCGACCTAGCGGCGGCCGCGGTGGACGACGCGAGCCTCGACCGCCTGCTCGGCCTGGTGGTGGAGGGCGCGGTGGCGGTGCGGGAGCACTCAGGTCGCGGGTCCGCCAGCCTCATCTGCGCTAAGCCGGCGTCGCGCGCTGATTGGTACGCCCCCCCGGGCCTAGTCCGGGCCGGTCGCCCCCGCGCAACATCCCGAGGCCGCGGTAGTCCGCGCGGTCCGGGCGCTCCGGGCGGCGAGCGCCGCGTGTGGCGCGCCTCGCGGAGCCGGCCCGTCTTCACCAGCGCCGGCCCAGGCAGAAGTGCGCGAAGTCGTTCACGGGCGAGCGCTCGACCACCGCCGCGAACTCCTCGCCGCCGGCCCGAAGCGCCCCCAGCGGAAGTACGCCCGGCCGAGGGCCTCACGGATCGAGGTCTTCTCGGGCTCCAGCGACTGGCCGCTCCAGCGGGACGGCTGCGGCGGCGAAGTCGCCGGCGTCGAGCAGCGCGCTGCCGCGCTTGAACAGGTCGTAGACCAGCTCGCCCGCTCCTCGGGGGTCTCTGGCCGTCGCTCACCCTCGCCGGTCCGGATGCTCGGTGCACCTCGATCCAAGATGGCAGCCGCGACTGAGCGCTTGGGACCGCGCGCCACGGGCCGCTCGCCGGCCGCGGTGACGATCATGACCTCGTTGTCGGCGGCGTCGAAGCCGATCGCCGGATCGGAGATGTCGTTGAGCACCACGGCGTCGAGCCCCTTGCGCTCGAGCTTGCCCCGGGCACGCTCGAGGCCGCCGTCCCCGTGCTCGGCGGCAAAGCCGACGAGGATCTGTGGGCCGGCGCGAGGAGGAGAGGCCGGCGAGGAGTCTGCGGTCGGCTCCATCTCGACGACCAGGTCGCTCTCGCCCTGCCTTGCTGATCTTCGCGTCCGCCGCTGCCGCCGGACGGAAGTCCGCGACCGCGGCCGCCATCAGCAGAACATCGCAATCAGGGAACGCCCTCCGGGCGGCGGTGTCGAGCTCGGCGGCCGTCGACACCGGATCGTGCCCGGCGGGACAATCGAGCGCCACGTTCGCGGCGACCAGCGTCACCTCGGCCCCCCGTCGCTCAGCCTCCTGCGCCAGCGCGATCCCCATCCGCCCGGACGACCGGTTGCCCACGTAGCGCACGGAGTCGATCGGCTCTCGCGTGCCGCCTGCGGTCACGAGGACGCGGACACCCTCCAGGGAACGCGGCGAGAGCGTGCCCTCCACCGCGGTCAGGATCTCGGCCGGCTCGGCCAGGCGCCCCTCCCCCACTCCCCCTTCGAGGCGAGCGGGCCGGTACCCGGCGGCGACAATCGTGGCGCCACGCAGCCGCAGCGTCTCGACGTTGCCGCGCGTGGCCGGGTGCTCCCACATGTGGTTGTTCATCGCGGGCGCGACGACCAGCGGCACGGTGGACGCGAGCGCAGCGCTCGTGAGCATGTTGTCGGCATGCCCCCCGGCCAGCTTGGCGATCGTGTTCGCCGTGGCGGGAGCGATGACGTAGGCGTCACAGCGGTCGACCACCTCGAGGTGGGCGATCCCGCCGGATGGGGACCCCCGGACGGGTCGGCCTCGAACTCGTCGACCAGGACCGGCGAGCCGGTCACGCCCTCGAAGGTGGCTCGGCCGACGAAGTTGAGGCTCGCGGGCGTCTGGATCACGCGAACCTCATGACCCGCCCTGGTGGCGAGACGCACCAGCTCAACGGCCTTGTAGGCCGCGATGCCACCGGAAACGCCGATGAGCAGCCGAGCCATCTGGGACCTCCAGGTCAGTCGCGGTACTGGTACTTGATCTTGCCCTCTGCGATTTCGTCGAGAGCGATCTTCAGGTAGTTCTTGGAGCCGGTTTCGACCATCGGCGGCGGGTATTCGTCGAACGTCCCCTCGCCGAGGTTGTGGTAGTACGAGTTGATCTGACGGGCGCGCTTCGCGGCGACCAAAACGCACGCGTAGTGCGAGTCGACCTGCTCCAGCAGCGTGTCCAGGCGAGGCTTAATCACGTAGTCAGTCGTCCTTTGGTTGCGGAGCAGGCGGGGGGCACATGGTAGCGGCGAGCTCGACGAGCTCATCCAGGGCCTCTCCGACCTGGTCGTTCACGACCACGTACCCGAACTCCTCCTGAGCGGCCATCTCGACCTCGCGCGGCCTCCAGACGCCGCGCGATCTGGTCGGGGCTGTCCGACCCCCTCCCCTCCAGTCGCTCGCGGAGATCCTCGGGCGACGGGGGCGCTATGAAGATCTGAGTGGCCTCCGGCAGGGTCTCCCTCACCTGCCGCGCGCCCTGCAGATCGATCTCGAGAACGATGCCGTCAGCAGGACGCTCCAGCTCGGAGCGCAGCGTGCCGTAGCGGTTGCCGGCGTACTCGGCGTGCTCGAGGAACTCCCCCGCGCGCACCCGCTCGTCGAACTCCAGGCGCCGAGGAAGTGGTACTCGCGGCCGTTGACCTCGCCCGGCCTCGGCGCGCGCGTAGTGGCCGACACGGACAGCTGCAGGCCCGGGCAGCGTTCGAGCAGGCCGTTGATCAGGGTGCCCTTGCCGACACCCGACGGACCCGTGATAACGAGGACGGGTCATGCGACGCGTAGCTATCGCCGCAGGTACGAAACGAGCTCGTTGCGCTGCCGCTCGGAGAGCCCGCCGATCGTCTTCGAGGGCGAGATCCGGCAGTGGGTGAGGATGCGATTCACCTTCACGCGGCCGTACTTCGGAACCGCGAGCAAAAGGTCGAAAACCTTGGCCGTTTGCAGGTATTCCGGCGGATCCAGCAGCAGCCCATGGATCTTCACCCGGCCGGCTTTGAGGTCCCTTTTCAGGGTGGCTCGGCGGGTCCGGATCTCGTTCGCTCGCTTCAATGCATCCATCCTCTGAGTCAACGAACGCTCCGGGGTCAGGCCCGGGCTTGGCGGGCGATTGCGGGCGCGACCGGCATGGGCGGCGACTATACACACGGATCGCGCTGTGTCCAAGCCGTTAACGACGATTTTCTGCCGAATTCAGCTGGACCTCGACCTGAGCTTCAGGCTCCTTGACCCCACCTGACGGTTTCAGAGCCTCTTTGCAGGCGCTTTTCCCCAGTTTGCGGGGTCGTCACCGGAGTCAGCGCACAGATTTTGGCTTGCCTAGACGCTTCAACCGCCCCAATCGCGGCGAGCTCGGCCCCGATCCGCGGCCCGCGGCCGGGTCGAGGAAGTTCTCGGTCCCGACCGCGATCGCCGCGGCGCCGGCGGCGATGAAGTCGGCCGCGTCGCGGCCGGAGGCGATGCCGCCCATGCCGATCACGGGCATATCGACGGCGACCGAGACCGCGGCCACCTGTTCCAGCGCGATGGCCCGGATTGCGGGGCCGGAGACACCCCCGGTGCGTCCACCAAGCCACGGCTGGCCGGTCCTCGGGTGCAGCGCCATGCCCTTGAGCGTGTTCACGAGCGAGACGGCGTCGGCGCCCGCTCCCTCCGCCGCGCGCGCCACCGCGCTCGGATCGGTGGCGTTCGGCGTGAGCTTCACGATCAGGGGCTTCTCGGTCAGCGGGCGCAGGCGCTCCACCGCGTGCGGCGGTCTCATCGGGGTCGGCGCCCATGATCAGCCCGGTCTCCACGTTCGGGCACGACACGTTCAGCTCGATCAGCGCGACCTCCTCGCGTGCGCCGACGCGCCTCGACCAGCACGGCCAGCTCGTCGCGGGTGAAGCCCATCACCGACACCACAACCGGGACCGGCACCTCCGCGATCCGCGGCAGGTCCTCCGCGAGGAAGCCCTCCAGCCCCTTGTTGGGCAGGCCGATCGAGTTGATCATCCCGGCGGGCGTCTCCCACAGGCGCGGCGGCGGATTGCCCTGGCGCGGCTCCAGGGTGATCGTCTTGGACACGTAGGCGTCGAACGGGAAGCGCTCGAGGAGGGCGTCGCCGAAGGCGCGGCGCGCCGCGATCACGTCGAAGGTGCCGCTTGCCGTTGAGGACCGGGCCTCGGAGCGGTGCGCCGCAGAGCGAGACGCTCAGGCATCAGGCCTCAGGCATCAGGGCTGTTGGCTCCAGCGCTGCCGCTTCGAAAATCGGACCGTCGACGCATACGCGCTTGTAGCCGTCTTTGGTTTCCACCACGCAGCCGAAGCAGGCTCCGTAGCCGCATGCCATTCCCGCTTCCAGTGCGAGCTGCGCCGGGGTCTCCCGCTCCTCGCACAGCGCTCGCACCGCTTCCAGCATCGCGGGTGGGCCGCAGGCGTAGACGGTGGCTCGAGGGGGCCGCGTCCAGCTGTTCGCGCAGCGGTTCGGTGACCAGGCCCTGGCGGCCGGCCGAGCCGTCGTCGGTGATCAGGGCGGCCACTTCGCCGAAGAGATCGACCGCCTCGGCGTGCGCAGCCGAGCGGAAGCCGAGCACCACGGGTGCGCCGGGGTGCTCGTCGTGCAGGGCGAGAATCGGCGCCGCACCGATGCCTCCGCCCACCAGCACCGCGCGTCGACCCGGCGCGCGGGTGGCGCGAAGCCCGCGCCCAGCGGCCCGAGCAGCATCAGCGCCTCGCCCGGCGCCAGCTCGGCCAGGCGGCGGGTGCCCGGGCCCACGTCCTCGAGCAGGAACTGCAGGTCGGCGCCGCCGCCGGCGCCGGGTCGCACGCGAGCGAAGGAGAAGGCCCGCGGCAGGTAGGGCCGCTCGCCGCTCCCCCCTCCCCACCGATCGCCCGCGGCGAGCATGTAGAACTGGCCCGGGCGCGGGTCCGCCGGCCCGGCGAGGTCGCGGGCCGAGATCAGGTCGTAGGCGCCGAGCCGGCGGACGTCGCGCACCTCGGCCACGCGCCGCTCGGGCGGGCAGAGCGTGCGGTGCGCTCACTCGGTGCTCACGCGGGGGCCTGCCGCGCTCCGTCCGCGTGCAGCTCCTGGAGCGGCAGCACCTCGGGCTCGCCGGACGCGTCGCGCCCGGATCGCGCGCTGGGCGGCGCTGGCGCCGCTCATCGTGGTGATGCACGGGATGCCGCGCGCCGACCGCGGCGCGGCGGATCTCCCAGCCGTCGGCGCGGGCGCCGGAGCCGGTGGGCGTGTTGATCACCAGGTCCACGTCGCCGGCGTCGATCCGCTCGGCCACGTTGGGCGAGCCCTCGAAGATCTTGAGGATGCGCTCCACCGGCACGCCCATCCGCCGGATGGCCTGTGCGGTGCCGCCGGTGGCGAGGATCTTGAAGCCCGTCGTCGTGCAGCGCGGCGGCGAGCTGGGTGGCGCTGGGCTTGTCGCCGTCGGTGACCGAGATGAACACCGTGCCCGACGGCGGGCAGCTGGGCGCCGGCGGCGGCCTGGGCCTTGCCGAACGCCGCCGGGTAGTCCTGCGCCACGCCCATCACCTCGCCGGTGGACTTCATCTCGGGGCCGAGCAGCGAGTCCGCGCGCGGGAAGCGCCCGAACGGCAGCACCGCCTCCTTCACCGACACGTGCCCGGGCGTCGCCGGCAGGCCCAGGTCGTCCATGTCGGCGAGGCGCTCGCCGAGCATCAGCCGGCAGGCCACCTTGGCCAGCGGCACGCCGATCGCCTTCGACACGAACGGCACCGTGCGCGACGCACGCGGGTTGGCCTCGATCACGTACAGCTCGCTCGTCGCCGTAGACGCGAACTGGATGTTCAGCAGCCCTACCACCCCCAGGCGCAGCGCGATCCGCTCGGTGGCCTCCTCCACCTGGCGCCAGCATCTCGGGGCCCAGCGACATCGCGGGGATCACGCAGGCCGAGTCGCCGGAGTGGACCCCCGCCTCCTCGACGTGCTGCATGATCGCGCCGATCCGCACCGATCTCGCCGTCGCAGAGCGCGTCGACGTCGATCTCGATCGCGTTCTCCAGGAACCGGTCGAGGAAGATCGTGGAGCCGCCGTTGGTCGGGCGCATGGCGCTCGAGGTAGCTCGACAGCGCGTCCCGTGAGTAACAGATCTCCATCGCCCGGCCGCCGAGCACGTACGAGGGCCGGACGAGCAGCGGATAGCCCACCTCGTCGGCGGCATCGAGCGCCTCATCCGGCGAGGCGGCGGTGGCGTACGGCGGGCCCTTCAGGCCGACGTCGTCGAGCAGCGCTCCGAAGCTCGGGCGGTCCTCCGCGCAGGTGGATCGACTCGACCGGAGTGCCCAGCAGCGGCACGCCGGCGTCGGCGAGCCCCTGCGCCAGCTTCAGCGGGGTCTGGCCGCCGAACTGCACGATCACGCCCTCCGGCTGCTCGATCTCGATCACGCCGAGCACGTCCTCCAGCGTGAGCGGCTCGAAGTAGAGGCGGTCGGAGGTGTCGTAGTCGGTGGAGACCGTCTCGGGGTTGCAGTTGATCATCACCGCGTCGCGGCCCGACTCGCGCACGGTCATCGCCGCGTGCACGCAGCAGTAGTCGAACTCGATCCCCTGCCCGATGCGGTTGGGGCCCGAGCCGAGGATCACGACCGAGGCGTTGTCGCCGCGCTCCACCTCGTGGATCGCCTGGCGCTCCCAGCCCGAGTAGAAGTACGGCGTGCGTGCCTCGAACTCGGCGGCGCAGGTGTCGACCGCCTTGTAGCAGCGCTGCAGCCCCGCCTCGGGGTCCTCGCCGCCGGCGATCGCGGCGATCTCCGCCATGAACCACGGGTCGATCTCGGTGCGCGCGCACAGCTCCTCCTCGGAGACGCCGCGCCGGACGGCCTCGAAGAGGTGCTCGTAGCGGTCGTGCGACGGGATCTCCAGCTCGCGGAGCAGCTCGCTCGGTGTCCTCCGGAAGCGGCGGCAGCACGTCTAGCTCGCGCGAGCGCATCGCCTTCACGAACGCCTGCTTGAACGTGCGCCCGATCGCCATCGCCTCGCCCACCGACTGCATGTAGGTGGAGAGCGAGCCGTCGGCGCCGGGGAACTTCTCGAAGGCGAACCGCGGCCACTTCACCACCACGTAGTCGATCGTCGGCTCGAAGCTCGCGGGCGTGACCCGCGTGATGTCGTTGTCGATCTCCTCCAGCGCGTAGCCCACCGCCAGCCGGGCGGCGATCTTGGCGATCGGGAAGCCGGTGGCCTTCGAGGCGAGCGCGCTCGATCGCGACACGCGCGGGTTCATCTCGATCACCACGATCTCGTCGGTCTGCGGGTTGACCGCGAACTGGATGTTCGAGCCGCCCGTCTCGACGCCCACCGCGCGGATCACCTTGATCGCCTGGTCGCGCAGCGCCTGGTACTGGCGGTCGGAGAGGGTCTGCTGGGGCGCCACGGTGACCGAGTCGCCGGTGTGCACGCCCATCGGGTCGATGTTCTCGATCGAGCAGATCACCACCACGTTGTCGTTGTGGTCGCGCATGAGCTCGAGCTCGAACTCGCCCCAGCCGATCACCGACTCGTCGATCAGCACCTGGCCGATCGGGCTGGCGGCCAGACCCTCGGCCACCCGCTCGCGGTACTCCGGCTCGGTGCGCGCGATCCCGCCGCCCTCGCCGCCCATCGTGAAGCCGGGGCGCACGATCGCCGGCAGGCCGATGTCGGGCAGCGCGTGCTCGGCCTCGCGCATGGACTTCACCACCGCCGAGCGCGGCACCCGCAGGCCGGCGCGCTCCATGGTCGCGCGGAACAGGTCGCGGTCCTCGGCGCGGCGGATGGCGTCGTAGTCGGCGCCGATCAGCTCCACGCCGAAGCGCTCCAGGGTGCCGTCCTCGGAGAGGTCGCGGGCGAGGTTGAGCGCGGTGCCCCCGCCGAGGGTGGGCAGCAGCGCGTCGGGGCGCTCGCGCTCGATCACCCGGGTCGACCGACTCCGGGAGCAGCGGCTCGATGTAGGTGGCCGTGGCGAACTCGGGGTCGGTCATGATCGTGGCCGGGTTCGAGTTCACGAGCACCACCTCGTAGCCCTCCTCCAGCAGCACCTTGCACGCCTGCGCGCCCGAGTAGTCGAACTCGGCGGCCTGGCCGATCACGATCGGGCCGGAGCCGATGACCAGGATCTTCTGGATGTCGTCGCGGTACGCGGCATCAGGCGCTCCACGGAGAACCGGTCGAAGAGGTGCAGCGCGTCGTGCGGTCCGGGCCCCGCTTCTGGGTGGTACTGCACCGTGCTGGCCGGGACGTCGCTCAGCACCAGCCCCTCCACGGTGCGGTCGTAGAGGTTGAGCTGCGACAGCTCGGCCGCGCCGAAGTCCGTTTCCCAGCGCATCGCCTCGCCGCCGTCGATCGTCTTCTCGCCGCCGGGGCCGAGCACCGCGAAGCCGTGGTTCTGGCAGGTGATCTCCACCTTGCCGGTCTCCAGGTCCTTCACCGGGTGGTTGGCGCCGCGGTGGCCGAAGGGCAGCTTGAAGGTCTCCAGCCCCACGGCGCGGCACAGCAGCTGGTGGCCGAGGCAGATGCCCCACACGGGCAGCTCGCCGACGAGCTCGCGCACGGTGTCGACGACGTAGTCGAGCGCCGCGGGGTCGCCCGGGCCCGTTGGCGAGGAAGGCGGCGTCCGGAAGAGTTCGGCCAGCAGCTCGTCCTTGGTCGGTGTCGCAGGGGTGCAGCTCCACGGTCGCGCCGCGCTCGCGCAGGTTGCGCACGATCGAGTCCTTGATGCCGGTGTCCAGCGCGGCGATCCGCAGACCGATGTCGTCGCCGAGCGGCCCGAGGACGACCGCCTCGGCGGGCGTGACCTCCTTCGCGAGGTCGGCGCCGGTCATCGAGGGCTCGCGCCATCACGCGCTCCATGGCCTCGGCCTCGGCGAGCTCGCCGGGGAACACGCCGCCGCGCATGGCGCCCTTGTCGCGGATGTGGCGCACCAGCGCGCGGGTGTCGACGCCGGTGAGGGCCGGGATGCCGCAGTCGGCCAGCCAGGTGAGCCAGCCGCCCTCGGCGTGGGCGGCGTCCTCGCGGTCGACGCCCTCGCGCATGATCACCGCGCGGGCGTGCACCGCGTCGGACTCCATGTGGTCGGCCGCCACGCCGTAGTTGCCGATCAGCGGGTAGGTGAAGATGATGATCTGGCCGCGGTAGCTGGGGTCGGTGACCGACTCCTGGTAGCCGGACATGGCGGTGTTGAAGACCACCTCGCCGGTGGCGGCGACGGGGCGCCCGCCGCGTCGCCGTCGAAGCGCGTGCCGTCCTCGAGCAGCAGGTAGGCGGCGCTCTGTACAGCGAGCAGCCGGCGGCTGCGAGCGGAGCTTTTCATCGTATGAGCGCCTGCACGGTCTTGAACTCCGGCCCGCCCGCCCCGCCGAGCAGCTCGAACAGGGCGGTCTCGACGCTCGTGAGCGACCGCGCCCGCGCATCGCGCATCCGCGCGAGCCCGAGCTCGCGGTTCTCCTCGGTGCGCGAGCCGACCGCATCGCGCGCCACGTGGACCTCGACCCCGCGGTCGAGCAGGTCGGCTGCGGTCTGCCAGACGCAGACGTGGGCTCTCGATGCCACACAGGACCGCCTGGTCGCGCCCGCCCAGGTCGAAGCCGCTCGCCCGGGCGGCCGGAGAAGACCGTCTTCTCCACCGGCCGGACGCCGTTGAGGTGGTCGGCCACCTCCGGGACGGTCGAGGCCCAGCCCCTTCGGGTACTGCTCGGTGAGCGATCACCGGGAAGCCGCATCGCCCCGAAGCCCTGAGCGAGCACGCCGGCGTTGTAACGCCACCCGCTCGAAGTCCAGCACCGCCGGGCGGAAGCCCTCCTGCACGTCGACGATCACCAGGGCGGCCCGGTCGCGGTCCAGGATCACGCCACCGCCCCGATCGCGAACGAGCGCTCGCGGAAGGCCACGGCCCCCGCGGCCACGGTCATCCGCACCCGGCCGGTGAGCCGCCGCCCGGCGAAGGCGCAGTTGGCGGAGCGGCTCTCATAGCCCGGCCTCCCCCACCTCCCACTCCGAGGCGAGGTCCACCAGGCAGACGTTGGCCGGCGCGGCCCTTCGCGAGCTCGGGGCACGTGCAGCCCGAACGGCTCGCCCCCGGCGGTGAGGCGCTCCACCACCAGCGCCAGGTCGAGCACGCCGGGCACCACCAGGCTCGGTGTGCACCGCGGCGAACGCGGTCTCGAGGCCGGTGACCCCCATCGGCGCCACCTCGAACGGCTCCTCCTTCTCCTCGCGCGAGTGCGGCGCGTGGTCGGTGGCGATGCAGTCCGAGCACGCCCGAGCGCAGGCCCTCGATCAGCGCCTGGCGGTCCGCCTCGGCGCGCAGCGGCGGGTTCATCTTGCGGTGGGTGTCCAGCTCGCGGACGCACTCGTCGGTGAGCAGCAGGTGGTGCGGCGTCGCCTCGGCGCGTGACCTGCACCCCGGCGGCCTTGGCCCGCTCGAGGACCTCCACGGTCTCGCGCGCGGACACGTGCTGCACGTGGATGCGGCCCTCCTCGTAGGCGGCGAGCTCGGTGTCGCGCGCCACCATCACCGACTCCGAGACCGAGGGGATGCCCGCCAGCCCGAGCAGCGCCGAGACCTCGCCCTCGTGCATCACGCCGTCGCCGCACAGCGACGGGTCCTCCTCGTGCAGCGCGATGGTGCGCCCGGCCAGGCGCTGGTACTGCAGCGCCTGGCGCATGACGCCGGCCGAGCGCAGCGGCAGGCCGTCGTCGGTGAAGCCCGCGGCGCCGGCGTCGGCCAGCTCCGCCATCTCGGTGAGCTGCTCGCCCTGCTGCCCGACCGTGACCGCCGCGGTGAAGCCCGTGGGAACGCGCGCCTCGGCGCGGGCGCGCTCGCGCAGCGAGAGCAGTACCGACGCGGAGTCCACCACCGGGTCGGTGTTGGGCATGGCGAGGATCGCGCAGAAGCCGCCGGCCGCCGCGGAGCGGGTGCCGGTCTCGATGTCCTCCTCGTCCTCGCGCCCGGGCGTGCGCAGGTGCACGTGGGGGTCGACGAAGGCCGGGAAGGCGTGCAGGCCCGCGGCGTCGACCACCTCGATGCCGTCCTGCGCCTCGAGCGAGCCGGGCGCGCCGATCTCGGCGATCTCCCCGCCGCGCACGAGCAGGTCGCCGGGGCCGTCGAGGCCGGCGCGGGGGTCGAGCAGGTGCGCGCCGCGTGATCGAGCAGGTCGGCGGGCGGCGAGTCCTGGCAGTCGAGGACGCTCATGCGGGCTGTGGCTCGGTCGTCTCGTCCGTGGGGGCGCCCTCGATCGCCGCCGGGCCCGAGCCCTGGCCGCCGGCCAGCAGCTCGTAGAGCACCGCCATCCGCACCACCACGCCCGACTCGACCTGGTCGGTGATCAGCGCCTGGGGCGAGTCGATCACCTCGGCGGACAGCTCGACGCCGCGATTCACCGGGCCCGGGTGCATCAGCAGCTGGGCGCTGCCCAGCCGGCGGCCGTCGATCTGGTAGCGCGCGGCGTACTCGCGCAGCGACGGGACGAAGGAGCCCTTCATCCGCTCGCGCTGCATCCGCAGCGCGTAGACCACGTCGGCCTCGCCGAGCTCGTCGAGGTCGTAGCGCACCTCGCAGCCCAGCGACTCGACCCCGCGCGGGATCAGCGTCGGCGGGCCGCAGACGGTCACGTGGCAGCCCATCCGCCCGAAGGCGAGGATGTTCGACCGCGCCACCCGGCTGTGGAGCACGTCGCCCACGATCCAGACGTTGAGGCCCTCGAGCCGGCCGGCGCGGCGGCGCAGCGTGTAGAGGTCGAGCAGCGCCTGGGTGGGGTGCTCGTGCTTGCCGTCGCCGGCGTTGACCACCGAGGCGGAGGTCCAGCGGGCCACCAGCCCGGCGGCGCCCGCGTTGGGCGAGCGGAAGACGATCGCCGCGGGGTCGTAGGCGGAGAGCGTCTGAACCGTGTCCTTGAGCGACTCGCCCTTGTCCACCGACGATCCCTGCGCCTTGACGGTCACCAGGTCGGCCGAAAGCCGCTTGGCGGCGATCTCGAAGGAGGAGCTGGTGCGCGTGGAGGCCTCGTAGAAGAGGTTGATCACGGTGCGGCCGCGCAGCGTGGGCACCTTCTTGATCTCGCGGCCCGACACCTCGGCGAAGCTCTCGGCGCGGCCGAGGATGCGCTCGATGTCGTCGCGCTCCAGGTCGTCGACGGACAGCAGGTGCCGCTTCACTCGCCCTCTCCCTTCGTGATCCGGATCTCGGCCGACTCCTCGATGAAGACCTCGTCCTCGCCGTCCAGCTCCTCGACCTGCACGTTCACCCGCTCGCTGCGCGCGGTCGGCAGGTTCTTGCCCACGTAGTCGGGGCGGATGGGCAGCTCGCGGTGGCCGCGGTCGGCCAGCACGGCCAGCTGCACCCGGCGCGGGCGGCCGTAGTCGAACAGGGCGTCGATCGCGGCGCGCACGGTGCGGCCGGTGAAGAGCACGTCGTCCACCAGCACGATCGTGGTCTCCTCGACGGGGAAGTCGACGTGGGAGGCGTGCACCACCGGCTGGGCGCCCGGGTCGCGCATGCCGACGTCGTCGCGGTAGAAGGAGATGTCCACGTCGCCGAGCGGGACCGGCTCGCCGACGAGGTCCGCCACCAGGTCGCGCAGGCGGCCGGCGAGGAGCGCGCCGCGGCGGTGGATGCCCACGATCGCGATCGGCTCGCCACCGTTCTTCTCGACGATCTCGTGAGCGATGCGCACCAGCGTGCGCCGCACGTCGTCGCGGTCGAGCACGACCTTGTGGGTCAACTGAACGTCCTTCCTGGCCTCTCGGGACCGGGTTAAAGGATGCGCGGTGAGCAGTAGCAACGGAGGACGTCAGACCTCAGGCGTCAGGCCTCAGGAATGTCGCTCCTTACGTGCTCGGCGGGTCCTCGCTCCGGGAACGGGAGCTCGATCCGGTCGAAGTCGCGCGGGACGATCGTTTTCTCGAAGGCCGCTCGGGCCTCGTCGCTGCAGCGCGCTCACCGGGTAGCGCGAGGAGATGTGGGTCAGCGCCAGCAGCCCCACCTCGGCGTCCGCGGCCAGCTGCGGCCGCCCCCCTCGCGGTGGAGTGGCCGGTCTCCCGCGCGCGCTCGGCGTCCTCCTCGGCGAAGGTGGCCTCGTGCACCAGCAGGTCGGCCTGCGATGGCCACCGCCTCGCGTCATCTCGCAGGGCGCGTGTCGCCGGCGATCACCACCCTCCGGCCGCGCGCGGCCTCGCCCAGCACCTGCTCGGGCGTCACGTCCCCCACCGCCTCGCCGTTGCTGCAGGCGCCCGAAGTCCGGCCCGGGCGTCACCCCGAGCTCGACGCGCGCGCTCCTCGTCGAAGCGCCCCGGCCGCTCGTCCTCGACCAGCGCGTAGCCCAGCGCCGGCACGCCGTGCTCCACGGCGAAGGCGGCGAGCGTGTAGTCCGTCGCGCTGCAGCTCGTCGCCCGGCTTCGAGCTCCTCCAGCTCCACCTCGAACGGAAGCCGCCCGATCACCGGCGCGAGCACGTCGAACAGGCCGCCGCAGGCCGCGCCGGCCGTGGACGGTGCAGCGGCGCTCGCGCGCCTGGAGCCCGTAGGTCTTGAGCATGCCCGGGAGGCCCGAGCACGTGGTCGGCGTGGAAGTGGGTGATGTAGACCTCGTCGATCTGGAGCAGGCCGACCGAGCGCACGAGCTGGCGCTGGGTGCCCTCGCCGCAGTCGAACAGCAGCTTCTCGCCGCCGCGGCGGAGCAGGGTGGCGGGCAGGCCGCGGCGCGCCGTGGGCGCGGACGCGGCGGTGCCGGCGAAGAGAACGTCGAGGTCCATGGCGCCGGGTAGTTTCGCGGGTCAGCCGACGACGACGAGCTCGAACTCGATCGAGTCGCCCTCCACGCGGGCCAGCCCCATGCGTGTGCGCGGGCGCCCGGCGCCGCTCGGTTGGGCTGCCGGGGTTGAAGATCTGGAAGCCGCCGGCGGCCTCGTGCAGCGGCATGTGGGAGTGCCCGAAGACCACGGCGTCGCGCATCGGGGAAGCCGCGCCGCATCCGCTCGAGCCGCCCCTTCGCCGGGCCGCCGTCGTGCACCATCCCGATCCGCGCGTCGCCGGCCTCCACGATCCGCTCGGCCGGCAGCCGCTCGCGCAGCTCGTCGTCGTCGAGTTGCCGTGCACCGCCGAGCAGGGGCGGGCCGAACAGCTCGAGCTCCGCGTAGGCGGTCGCGCTGATGAAATCGCCGGCGTGGAGGATCAGGTCGGCGTCGACGCAGGCGCTCGACGCAGGCGTCCGGAAGGCGGCGGCTCGCCGCGGGGCATGTGGGTGTCGCGAGATGACGGCGATCAGCATCGCCGCAGGATGACGCGGTTAGGCCGCGACGCGCGGTTGGCCTAGTGAGCCGGCCCAAGCTTCAAGCGTGTAGGCCGCGGCGGGACGCACTCCGCGCCGCTGATTGTTTCGGGCGGCGTCGAGCCGCAGGTAGCCCTTGGAGGAGGGGACACTCGTCGACCGGAACGACGAAGACGCGCAGCGGACTGCTGACGTGGACCGCGATCACGTCCGCCCGGCCGCGGTAGTCCATCGGCCCTCTCCCATGATCAGTACTCCTGCAGTTGAACTCGACGCACCCGTTGCGAACCCGACCGGACTTCACCTGGATGCGAACGACTTCGCCGTCGGGCTTCACGGCGGCCAGATCGAAGGGAAGGCCGTCGCCAAACGGGATCAGAACGTGCAGGCCCAGAGATGTCATCGCCTGCAGGACTGCTGCTTCCGCAGCGTTTCCCCGAGCGACCGTGTTCATCGGCCAAACGTAATAACCCCCTCGGACGAACATACGTTCCCTTCGGTCGCCTAAGGCGAGGGCCTCGGGTTGCACTAGATTCATGACACCCGCGCCCGTAGCTCAGTGGATAGAGCGCTCGCCTCCGGAGCGAGAGGTCGGAGGTTCGAATCCTCCCGGGCGCGCTAGTCGAACCTATCGGGGTCAGGGCCGATCCGCTCGCCCGCGTCCAGCGCATCGATCTCGCTCATCTCGGTGTCGCTCAGGTGGAAGCCGAAGATGTCGAAGTTCTCCTCGATCCGCTCCGGGGTGACCGACTTCGGGAAGACGATGTTCCCCATCTGGATGTGCCAGCGCAGGACGATCTGGCCCGGGGCCCTGCCGTGGCGCTCGGCCAGGGTGGTGATCACGGGATCGGCGAGCACCTCCCCCTGCGCCAGCGGGCTCCACGCCTCGGTGGCGATGCCGCGCTCGGCGTGCTCGCGCCGCAGCCCGACCTGCTGCAGCCGCGGGTGGAGCTCAATCTGGTTCACCGCCGGGATCACGCCGGTCTCGTCCACGATGCGCTTCAGGTGCGGAGCGTGGAAGTTCGACACTCCGACCGAGCGCACCAGGCCCTCCTCGCGCATCTCCACGAACGCCCTCCATGTCTCGACGTACTTGTCCTGGGCCGGCGCCGGCCAGTGGATCAGGTAGAGGTCCACGAAATCCAGCTCGAGCCGGTCAAGGCTCGACCGCAGCGCTTGCTTCGCCTGCTCATAGCCGTGGTCGTTGTTCCAGCATTTGGTGGTGATGAACAGCTCGTCGCGATGGAGGCCGGACGCCCGCACGGCCTGGCCGACCCCGGCCTCGTTTCGATAGGCCGCGGCCGTGTCGATGTGGCGATAGCCCGTGGCGATGGCGCGGGTGACGACCTCGGCGGTGTCGTCCGGCGGAATCTGGAAGACGCCGAAGCCAAGCTGGGGGATCGAGGCGCCGTCGTTGAGGGGGACGTACGGAACGGTGTCGGTGGAGGTGGTCATCCCTGACGCCTACCCGTTGAGCCGCTCCTGATACCACTGCCAGCTCGCCCTCAGGCCGTCGTCGAGCTCACGCGACGGCTCCCAGCCCAGCTCCTCGCGGATCGCGGTCGAGTCGAGGTACTGGCGGTCGATCTCGCCGTGCGGGGTGCCCTCCCCCTGCACGTCGGGCTCGACGTCCACGCCGGACACGGCGATCAGGCGATCCACGACCTCGCGCACCGGAGGGGCGCGCCCCAGCCGGCGTTCCACGCGCGCCCGCGGAACTCGGGGCGGTCGAGCGAGTGCGCCACGGCGAGGTAGGCATCCACCGCGTCCTCCACATAGAGGTAGTCGCGCTCGGGGGTGCCGTCGGAGCGGATCACCGGGCGTTGCCCGTTGGCCAGCGCCCGCGCCGTGTCGGGCACGATCCGCGGGTCCAGTTCACGTCGCCGCCGCCGTAGACGTTTGCGAGGCGTGTTACCGCCACCGGCAGGTCATAGGTGTGTGCATAGGAGCGCGCGATCAGGTCGGCGCAGGCCTTCGACGTGTCGTAGGGGTAGCGCGGCTGGAGCGCGAAGTCCTCGCGGTAGGGCAGCTCGTCGTGCTCGCCGTAGGCCTTGTCGGACGAGGCCACGACGATCCGCTCGACCGGGTCCCCCACCACGCCCACCGCCCGGCAGGCCTCAAGCAGCAGGTAGGTGCCGCGCACGTTGGTCTCGAAGGTGGACAGGGGCGAGCGATTGGCGGTGCCCACGATCGTCTGCGCCGCGAGGTGGAACACGTCGCCGACCGAGTGCTCGTTGATCACCCGTACGAGCTCCTCGTAGTCGAGCAGGTCGGCCAGCGGCGATCACGCATCGCTCCTCGATGCCGTCGGTGCGGAAGCGCGATTCGGGCTCGACGTCGCGGCGGAGGGCGACGACGGTCGCGCCCTCGTCGAGCAGCCGCTCCGCCAGCCAGGAACCCACGAAGCCCTCGGCCCCGGTTACCAGCACCGACTGGCCGGCGAAGGGCGCGGGGCTCACGGCGCGACACCCTAACGGTCAGTATTCGCCGCGTGCGCGTCCTCGCGGTCGGAAACATGTACCCACCCCACTCCCTCGGCGGCTACGAGGTGATCTGGCGCTCGGCGGTCGGCGATTTCCGCGATGCCGGCCATGACGTGCGGGTCCTGACCACGGACCACAGGGAGGCTGGACGCGAGGGGGCGCCGGAGGACCCGGACGTGCACCGCGAGCTGCGCTGGTACTGGTCGGATCATGATTTCCCGCCGATGACGATGCTCGAGCGGCTGCGCCTGGAACGCCACAACCGGAAGGTGCTGAGCCGGCATCTGGCCGAGCATCGCCCTGACGTGGTGAGCTGGTGGGCGATGGGCGGGATGTCCCTCGGCATGATCGAACAGGTCCGCCTGCGCGGCCTGCCCGCCGTGGGGGTCGTTTGCGACGACTGGATGGTCTACGGGCCGAAGGTGGACGCGTGGGTGCGGGCCTTCAGCACGCGGCGGCCACTCGCGCGCGCCGCCGAGCAGGCCACGCGACTGCCCACCGAGGCCGACCTGAGCGCGGCCGCCACCTGGCTCTTCATCAGCCAGTTCTGCCTGGAACGCGCCGCCGCGGAGGGCGGGCATCAGCTCCGCAGCACCGCAGTGGCTCACGCCGGCATCGACCCTGAGCGCTTCACTCCCGGCCCCGAGGGCGAATGGTCCGGCAGGCTGCTCTACGCCGGGCGCATCGACGAGCGCAAGGGCATCCAAGACGCGATCGAGTCGGTCGCGCGTCTCGACGAGAGCGTGCGGCTGGACGTGGTCGGCGGCGGCGACGAGGGCCACCGGGCCGAGCTCGAGGACCTGGTCGCGAAGCTCGGGCTCCACGATCGCGTGAAACTCTCCGGCGGGGTAGCGCAGGACGAGCTCTCCGGTCTCTACTCGTCGGCCGACGCCCTCGTGTTCCCGGTCCGGTGGCCCGAGCCGTGGGGCCTGGTGCCCCTGGAGGCGATGGCATGCGGCACGCCGGTGATCGCGACCGGGACCGGCGGCTCCGGGGAATATCTCCGCCACGAAAACAACTGCCTGCTGGTGGAGGCCAAAGCCCCCGACGCGATCGCCGCGGCCGTCCGGCGCCTCGCGGAAGACGCGGCCCTGCGCGGCCGCCTGCGCAGCGGCGGCCTCGAGACGGCGGCGAAATACACGGAGCAGGCCTACAACCAGACCGTCCGCTTACACCACGAGCGCCTTGCGGAGGATCGCGATGCCGCTGCGTAGCGCCCTGGCCGGGCGGCTCTCCTACGAGCAGCGCCGCCACCTGCGCAACGTCGCGGAGATGGTGACCAACCGCCGCGGCCAGCGTCGGCCGATCTCACGCGACTACCTGTTTCACCTCACCGCGCGGTTCACGCCGTCGTTTACGATCGAGTCGGGCGATGCCCGCTTCGTGCTGAGCACAGCCGACAAGGAGATCAGCCGGATCCTTTTCATCTACGGCTACTACGACCGGCTGCTCCTGCAGGACCTTCACCGCGTGCTCTCCGCCCTGAACGGCCGCCCGTTCGACCTCGCCGGGAAGCTGTTCCTTGACATCGGCGCGAACATCGGCTCAGCGACCGTGGAGGCCACGGTGAACTTCGGCGCGGCGGGCGCGGTGGCGTTCGAGCCCGACCCGGAGAACTTCCGCTTCCTGAATCAGAACCTGGCCGCCAACAACCTGCTCGACGTGGTCGACGCCCGCACTGTGGCGGTCTCGGACTTTTGCGGCAGGCTCACCTTCGAGAAGTCGCCCGACAACTGGGGCGATCACCGCGTGCGGCGCGGCGCACCGCTGGTCGACGGCATGGGCGAGAGCGCCAGGGAGGTGTCCGAGGTGGAGGCGGTGACCCTCGACTCGCTCGTCGAGTCCGGCGAGCTGGACCTCGATCGCGCCGGCCTGGCATGGATCGACGTCCAGGCGCACGAGGCGGAGGTGCTCGAAGGCGCCCGCCATCTCACCGCCTCGGACGTTCCGGTCGTGCTGGAGTACTGGACCTACGGGCTGGCGGACGCCGGCAGCCTGGACCGCCTGGACGACGCGATCGCCGACGCGTACACCCACTTCGTTGACACCAAGGCGGACCTGACCGACCCGGAGGCGGCGGTCCAGCCCGTCTCTCGCCTGGGACTGCTCAGAGAGCGCTACCCGGCCCCCGACCAACCCACGGACCTGGTGCTGCTGCGGCGCTAGCGCTTGGCGTAGGGCGAGCCGGGCTTGTGCGCCTTGAGCACGGAGTGGCGCACCTTCCAGCCCTCGCGCGCCACGAGCTGGAACCGGCCGATGTCATCGACGGTCTCGAAGCCCGCGGTCTTCAGCATCGCCTTCCAGGCGCGGACGTTCGGCTCCCAGAACACCACCGCGGCGTCGCGGGCGGCCTGGTAGCGGGACGACCGGGAACGGCAGGAGGTTGAGCCACTTGTCGTAGGACTCGACCGAGATGAAGGTGCCGCGGCAGAGGTTGCCGATGCGCTCGATCGCCAGCGCCTGATCGCGCAGGTGGATCAGCACCGAGCCGCAGAAAACGATGTCGAACGTGCCCAGGTCCTCGGGCAGGGCGTGGTAGATCGACCGGCTCACGCGCTCGACCTTGGAACCGAAGACCTCCTTGGCTAGAGCGAACCCGGTGCCGCGCGGGGTCTCGGGGTAGGTGTCCGGGCGCCTGTCGGCGGGCCAGTCCAGGTCGCGCTCGTCGTCGAGGTCGAGGGCCGTGACCTCCGCCCCGCGCCGCTCCATCTCGAACGCCCAGAAGCCGTCCCAGGTGCCGACGTCGAGCGCGCGGATGCCCGTCCATGTCTCTCGGGCAGGTGGTAGTTGTCCACCACTCCCCGGAGATCGAACATGCCCGGGGTGACATACCCCGGCGCGAGCTCCAGCGAGTGGTACCAGGTGAGCTGCTTGGCCCTCTCGACGGCGTCCATGCGGCGGTACCGTACTATGCGGCCGCCGATGCTCGCTGCAAGCACCGCGCGGATCCATGAAGTGTTGGGGCCCGACGACGTGGTCCTCGACATCGGCGGTTGGGGCAAGCCGTTCGCCCGCGCCGACTGGGTGATGGACCTGATGCCCTACGACACTCGTGGCCTCTACGGACCGGCGTCGCGAGGGCGATCAGCGCTACAGCGCGGACACCTGGGTCCCGCGCGACATCTGCGCTCGGGAGCCCTGTCCGTTCGAAGACGAGCGGTGGATTTCGTCGATCTGCTCGCACACGCTCGAGGACGTGCGCGACCCGATCTGGGTGTGCGACGAGATGCGCCGGATCGCCAAGGCCGGGTACATCGAGGTGCCGTCCAGGCTGGAGGAGCAGACGTACGGCTTCCAGGGGCCATGGGTGGGCTGGGGGCACCACCACTGGCTGATCGAGGTGGTCGGCGACCGAATCGAGTTCGTGTTCAAGCACCACGTGCTGCACGGCCGCTCGAGCGACCAGTTCCCCGAGGGATTCCTGGACGAGCTGTCCGACGAGGAGAAGGTCGAAACGCTCTGGTGGGAGGGCGGCTTCGAGGCGGTCGAGCGCGTCTTCATGACGGCGGAGGAGCTCGATCCATACCTGGCGGACTTCGTGTCGCGCGAGCTGGCCGCGCGCCCTAAGCCGCAGCGCCGCGGACTGCTGGACCGGCTGTCGCGCTAGCCGCCGGCGACGGCGGGGAGGATCGTGACTTCGTCGCCGTCCTCGACCGACGTGTCGAGGCCGTCGAGGAAGCGGATGTCCTCGCCGCCGACGTAGACGTTCACGAAGCGGCGCAGGTCGCCGTCCTCGGCAATCCGGTCGCGCAGCCCGTCGTAGCGGTCGTAGAGCCCGTCGAGGACCTCGCCGACCGTGCCGGCGCCGTCGACCGCGGTCTCCGCGTCGCCGCGCCGTCACGGAGCGCAGCTGCGTGGGGATCTTGACCGTCACGCTCATCGGCGCGCGGAGCCTACCGATCATCCTCAGCCGGCTACAGCCGCGAGGCCGGTCGCCTGCCTCGAACGACTCGAGCGTCGGGTCGATCTCGGTCGTCTCGAAGCTGCCGCGGACGGCGTCGAGGGTCTTGAGCCCGTCGCCGGTGATCACGAGGATCACGCGCTCGTCCGGGCCGATGTCGCCGCGCGCGGCGATCTTCGCGAGCGTCGCCGTCGTGACGCCCGCCGGCGGTCTCGGTGAAGATCCCCGTCGTCTCGGCGAGCAGCCGGATGCCGGCGCGGATCTCGTCGTCGGTGACCGAGTCGACGCTGCCGCCGGAGCTGCGCGCGAGCTGCGAGCGCGTAGGGGCCGTCGGCCGGGTTCCCGATCGCGAGCGACTTGGCGATCGTGTCGGGCTTCACCGGCTGGCAGAAGTCGCGCCCGGCGTCGTAGGCCTGGGCGACCGGCGAGCAGCCCTCCGCCTGGCTGCCGTTGAAGATCACGTCGATCGCCCTCGACGAGACCGATCTCGCGCCACTCGTCGAAGCCGCGCGCGATCTTGGTGAACAGCGAGCCGGAGGCGATCGGGGCCACCACGCGGTCGGGGAGCTCCCAGCCGAGCTGCTCGGCGATCTCGTAGGCGATCGTCTTCGAGCCCTCGGCGTAGTACGGCCTCATGTTCACGTTCACGAACGCCCACTCGTGCTCGCCCGAGAGCTCCGTGCAGAGGCGGTTGACGTCGTCGTAGTTGCCGCGGATCGCGATCAGCTTCGTGCCGTAGACGCCCGTGGCGAGGATCTTCTGCTCCTCGAGATCGGACGGGACGAACACGTAGGACTCGAGCCCGGCCGCGGCCGCGTGCGCGGCGACCGAGTTCGCGAGGTTGCCGGTCGAGGCGCAGGCCACGACCTTGTAGCCGAGCTCGCGCGCCTTGGCGATCGCAACCGTCACGACGCGGTCCTTGAACGAGTGGGTCGGGTTGGCGGTGTCGTTCTTGACCCACACCTCGCCCAGGCCGAGCCGCTCCGCGAGCCGGTCGGCGCGGACCAGCGGCGTCACCCCCGCGGCGAGCGCGGTGCGCGGCGCCTTGTCGAACGGGAGGAAGTCGGCGTAGCGCCAGATCGAGTCCGGCCCCGCCTGGATGCGGCGGCGCGTCGCCTCCGCGTCGAGCCCCGAGAAGTCGTAGCGGACCTCCAGCGGGCCGAAGCATTGCTCGCAGACGTACTTCGCCTCGAGCGGGTAGCTCTCCCCGCATTCCTTGCACTGCAGTGCCTCAACAGCCATCAAACGCTCCTTGAATCGAAAAACCTCCGCCGCTTTCGCTTGTGACGGAGGCCTGTGGGAGCGCTCTGTCACATCTTTCAGATCCGTAGACCTGATGGACTTGGCACCTTTCCCGCTTGCCTGTGGCTTGCGGGGTGGTTGCCGGAGTTTCGTAGGGCCATTTCCCTCCACTCCTCTAGATGCGAACGGCTATGTGGCGCAGAAGCATAGCGCTCAGCCCGCCCGGATGTAGATCCGCAACGGAGTGCTCAGCGCGTAGGCCTTGCCCGCCCCCACGAGGTGGTAGCCGTCGTTTCTCAACCACCGCTCCTGCCTCCTGGGCAGCCCGGGGTCGAGGTCGTAGCGATCCTGGACCACCATCACGTCGTAGCGCCCGGCCCGCACCGCTCGGTCGAAGGCGGCCTCGTCGAGGTAGGGGCGCAGGGTCCCGTCCACGCGCGGCCCGACGTACTCGACCTGGTTGCGCCAACCCGGGCCGAAGAGCGGGTAGTTGCCCCAGCCCTCCCCCACGATGCCGACGCGGGAGCCGGCCGGCAGGTTGGTGCGAAACGCGTTGATCGCCGGGTCGCCGCCCAGGTAGCGCTCGGCGTCGAAGTTGACCTGCTGGTCGCGCCCGATGGCGACGAGCAGCAGGGCCACGGCCGCCGCGGCCGCAAGCGCCGGCCGCCCGCCGGCCCGCGCCCTGGGGACGAGCCAGGCCAGCAGCGCGACGACCAGCGCGCAGAGGATCGCGGCGGCGAGGAGGCCCAGCAGGTGGAGATCCGGCCTCGGCAGCTCGAGCATGCGCCAGAGGCCGTGGAAGCCGGCCGCCACCACGGCCAGCTCCAGCGGCAGGCGCCACCGCCCGGCCGCCGTGAGCACCCATGCGAGCGGCGCCACCCCGAGCACCAGGGCCGGCAGCACGTAGCGCGAGTTGACATACCCGAAGGTGGCCTCGCCCTCCGGCCCGACGGCCGTGTAGGGGGTGAGCGCGAAGCAGACGCCGATCACCGCGGCGGCTGCCACCAGCCCGAGGACCCGAGCCGCGTCGCCGCGCGCCGCCACGCCGCGCATCCGGCTGAGCCCCACCACGCCGGCGGTGGCCAGCCCGGCCCAGAGCGCCGCCGCGGCCCAGCTCATGGCACCCAGATAGCCGGGCCAGAGGTAGCGGCGCCAGACGTCACCGTCCCCCGCGTAGTCCGCGATCGAGTACCCGACCGCGTCGCGATAGACGTCCCGCGGAGCGTCGAAGATCGTGACTCCGCCGAGCTCGAGCTTGACCGGGAAGAACGGGTTCCCGGAGATCCCGAGATTGCGCGACCATCCAGAAGCCGCCCGCGAGCAGTGCGAGGCCCGACAGGACGGCGGCCTCGCCCAGCACGCGCCGCCAGGGCCGCCGCGCGACCAACCACGCCGCAACCCAGACTCCGATCACCGCCGCGACCGCGTAGACGGCGTACCAGCGGGTGCCCAGGGAGAGGCCGAGGGCGAGCCCCGTGAGCACGAGGTCGGCCGCGGCGTTGGTGCGAGCGTGGCGAAGCAGGAAGTAGCAACCCGCGGCGAACGTCGCGAGCATCATCGTGTCCGCGAGCGTGGCGAACGCCACCCAGCCGACGACGGGCAGCGCGACGAACGCGGCTGCGACGAGCGCCGACGTGGCGGCGGGCGCGCGCAGCTCACGGCCAAGCCCGTAGCAAGCGTGGGCCGTCATCGCCAGCAGCGGAACGTTCACGAACCGCACCAGGAAGTCGTCGCGCCAGGGGAGCATCGTCGAGAGGAAGAGCACGTCGGCGGTGGCCGGGTAGTTGCCGGCCGAGCGGTCCGGCACGAAGTCGTCGACCTGCCACAGCGTTCCTTCGCGGATCCAGCCGGCGACGGTGGAGAGGTGGATCGAGACGACGTCGATGTGCCACGGCGCAACGCGCGCGTCGGCGAGCGCGAAGTACACCAGCAGCACACCGGTCGCCCCGCCGAGCACGCCGGCGAGCAACCAGGTGCTGAGCCCGCTCTCGGCAGCGGGCGCCGGGAAGGCCTTCGGCTCGGGCGCAGGGATCGGCCTGGCACGCGTGAGCCCGTATACGCCGGTCACGATCGCCAGCGCCGTGAGGGCGACCTCGACCCGGCCGAGCAGGCCGACCGCCCCGGGCAGGATGTGCGCCGCGACCAGGCCGAGCAGCCACAGCACCGCGATCCCCAGCGTCCGCGGGGTACCCGCGGGGAGCGCGGTACGGCGTATGGCGATCAGCGCGGCCGTCCAGGTGGCGCCGAAGACGACCGCGAAGAAGGCCACGCCCTCGAGGTAGGCGCCGAGGGACACGACGCGAGGGGAGCCGGTTAGTCCTTCGCGAGGCGCACGTAGCAGTACTGCGTGCCCTCGCCGAGCACGCGCTCCACCCGCATCCCCCCGTCGCGCGCCGCCGCGCGGAGATCCTCCAGCGCCACCGCCGAGCCCACCCAGGACGGGTTCGACTGGCCCTTCGGCGCCCGGCCGAGCAGTGCCTTGGCGCGCAGCTTGAGCCCCTCGACCCCGCCCGGGAACGAGTGGATCCCCGGGTCGTTGGAGATCTGGAACGCCGCCCAGCCGCCCGGCGTGAGCACGCGGCCGATCTCGCGGATGTAACCGAGGGTGATGGCCGGATCAGGGATGTGCTGGAAAACCACGTGCGAGAAGCAGCCGTCGACGCTGGCGTCCCCGACCACTCCCAGGGTCGTTCCATCCCCCACCGTCCACGTCACGTTGTCGAGCACCCCGTCGTTGTGCTCGCGGGCGCGGGCGATCATCTCGGGCGAGACGTCGAGCGCGATCACCTCGCGGGCGTGCTCGGCGAGCACCCGGGTGAGGCGGCCCATGCCGCAGCCGATCTCGAGCAGCCTCTCCTCGGCGCCGATCTCGACGCCGAGCGGCTCGAGGACGGCGGTGATCGCCTCGTGCCCCGAGGCCCAGAACTCCTCGAGATCCGGATCCGTGTAGTCGATCCGGTTGTCGATGAAAAACGCGGCGTTCTCGCGGGCGCGCTCGTCCCAGAACGCGCCCATCTCGGGATCGGGCGTCATCGCGGCGTGAGTGTAGACGGGCGCCTTTCCGCCATCGGGGGCCTTCCAACACGGTGGACCGTCAGTTCCGCCGTGGACCTCCTCGGCGGCCGGTTCCCCGTCCGGGACGAGGCGCTGCCAGAGCGCGACGAACGACCAAGCGGCCAGGATCACGATCACGGGCTCGAACGGGACGCGGTAGCGCGTGGCCGCCGCGACCGTGAACACGACCGACGCCGCCGCCGCGCCGGCGAGCACCGGGATCACCAGCGTCGCCTCCGGCGCAGCCCCCAGAGCGCGAACAGGGCACCGGCCAGCAGGATCCAGTAGCCGACGATGCCGGCCTTCGCGACGGTGCGGTTACGGCCCTCGAACGGGACCTCGTCGAGGATCCGGGCCGGGCGCCGGATGTCCCAGGTGCGCACGAGCCCGTTCCAGAAGAACGCCTTCGGGACGGCCGACGGGTGGTCCTCGAGCCAGCCGCGCGCACGGCTGGTACATCTCGCGGCGCAGGTCGGCGTCGGACAGCTTGGTGGTGGCCTGCGGGCCGAAGATGTCCTTGTCCCGCTCGGTGTACGGGCGCCACGCGTACGGATAGACGGGGTCGTTCGCGGAGTCGTCGTTGAAGGTGCCGGCGATCGCATGTCCTGCAGCGACAGCGGGACGAACGTGTCCGTCACGGCGTAGTTGCGGATCGTCCACGGCGCGATCACGAGGGCGGCCACCCCGATCGCCACGGCGGTGGTGCACGATCGCCTTCCGGGCCCCGGCGGTGGTCCAGAACGCGGCGAGCACCAGCGCGAAGCATGAACACGCTGGTCGGGCGGACGAGCATCGCCAGGCCGAGCGCGACGCCCACGAGCGCGCCCTGCTTCCGGGTCGCCGGGCGCTCGAGGGCAAGCAGCAGGATGAGCACCCCGAGCGGGAGCGCGAGCGCCTCCGAGTACAGGCGTCCCTCCCACTGCCACATGTTCGGGTAGAACGCGGCGATGGCCGCCGCGACGACCGCCACGCGGTGGTCGAAGAGCCGCCTGGCGAGCAGCCAGACACCGCCGATCACGAACGGTGAGATCAGGGTCTGGACGAGCAGGGCCCTCGTCACCCCGGGACCGATGAGCGTGTAGACGACGCCGATGAAGCCCGAGTAGCCGGGCGGCCGGGCGACGCTCTCGTGGAGCTCGCCGTACGGGAACGTGGTGTGGAACCAAGGCCGTCGGCGGCGGCGCGGCCGATCGCGTCGTACTCCACCTGGTCGCCGCTGAGGGTGTAGTCCTTCGTCGCGAGGATGTACGCGATCCGCAGCGCAAGCCCCGCGACGATCAGGGCAGCGACTATTACGAGCTCACGGCTCGCGATCGCCCTACCGCTTAGCCTCCCTGCCCAACCAGTCAGCGCCTTCCCCTTCCCCTGAGCGGGACTGTACAGGACGGCCTAGACTTGAGATATGCCGACCGCGCAGGACGACCCCCTCAGTCCGGGCGATGCCGAGCATCCCCCGTCCGAGGCTCCGCAGGGCCCCACGTGTCGGTATCGACGCGCCCGCCGCGCATGCGCCGCGTTGAGCCGAACGTAGAGACCGTCGAGGCGCGAGGGCCTGCGCTGGATCAACATCGAGCGGCCCGGCCCGATCGACCGCGCCTGGCTCGAGGAGCACTTCGAGTTCCACCCGCTCGACTACGAGGACGTCGCGTCGCGCAACCAGCGCCCGAAGATCGACGAGTACCCGGAGTACATGTTCATCGTCCTGCACTTCCCGGTGTTCGACAAGACGGTCGGGCGGCTGAACACGGCCGAGCTCGACATCTTCGTCGGACCCGACTTCCTCATCACGCTGCCGAACCGGCCGATCCCGCCGGTCGACTACCTCTTCGAGCGCTGCGAGTCCTCCGAGGAGGTGCGCGAGGCGCTGATGTCCAAGGGGCCGGGCTACCTGCTCTACAAGATCGTCGACGACTCGTTCGACTACTGCTTCCCGATGCTGCGCAAGATGGGCAACAAGCTCGAGCGCATCGAGGAGGACATCTTCCTGGGGCGCTCGCACGAGGTCGTGCGCGACCTCTCGAACGCGAAGCAGGAGATCATCAACTTCCGCAAGATCATCCGCCCGCAGCGGCCCGTTCTGCGCGACCTCGAGCGCACCAAGCAGCGCTACATCCCCGACGACCTCGACCTCTACTTCGACGACATCGTCGACGCCTCCGAGCGCATCTGGGACATGCTCGAGAACTACAAGGAGGTCGTCGAGGCGCTCGAGTCGACGAACGAGTCGGCGATGGGCCACCGCGTCAACGACGTCCTGCTGGTCCTCACCGCGTTCAGCGTCGTCGTCCTGCCGCTGACGCTGATCGCGAGCATGTTCGGCATGAACATCGGAAGTGCCGGGCGGCGGCGAGGGCGAGCGTCATCGCCGCCTTCTGGGTCGTCGTCGGGCGCGATGTCGCGGTCGCTCGGCGGCATGCTCACGTTCTTCCGCAAGCGCGGCTGGCTCTAGAGCAGCAGCGACGCTGGCGTCGGCGCTTCCGAGCGCCAGCGCGCCCAGCCCGACCGCGTCGGCCGCTACGTCGACCGCCGCGACCGCCGGGCGCCCGCCTGCGGCCGAAGTCGCGGGCTCGGCGCCAGCGAGCGCCGCGTAGGGCAGCGCCGCCAGCAGCGGCAGCTTCGAGCGCGTCGCCGCGGCGGCGCCCACGCCCGGCGAGCGCGAGGTCGAAGGCGGCCGTGCGCTTGCTCAGGAACGCGCCGGTTCCAGCACAGCGTCTCGCGCAGCTCGGGCATCTTGGCGACCATCGCCGGGAAGTGCTCGAGGCGGCGGCGCTCGTCGACGTAGCCGGCCGGATCGCGCCGAACACGGCGTGGTGGACGAGCGCCTCGTCGCTGAATACCGTGCGCGCACCCGGCGCGCCGAGCGCGCCAGCCAAACCAGACGTCCTCGGCCATCGCCTTGCCAAAGCGCGGGGCAAGCCAGTCCTCGAAGCCGCCGACGCGATCGAACCACTCGCGCCGCACGAGCAGGTTCGCGGTCTCGTAGAGGCCGATCTCGCGACGACCCAGAGCGTGCGGTCGAACGGGCCGACCGCGACGTCGGGGTCGGGCAGCACCGCGCCCTGCACGAGGTCGGCGGCCTCGAGCGCCGCCGCGCCGGCCGTGAGCCAGCCCGCCGTCGGGAAGCAGTCGGAGTCGGTGAAGGCGAGCATTTCGCCGCTCGGCTTCGGCCGCGCCGCGGTTGCGCGCGGCGGCGGGCCCGAGCGAGTCCTGCTCGATCACGCGCACCGCCCGGCGCCGCACGGGCGAGCTCGACGGTGGCGTCGGTCGAGCCGTCGTCGACGACGATCGTCTCCCATTCCCCCTCAAAGCGCTGCGCGGCGATCGCGCGCAGCGCGCGGCCGATCGTCGCCTCAGCGTTGCGCGCGGGCACGACCACGCTGACCGCGACCATGCCGAGCCACGCTATCGTGACGCGCCCTCTATGTCCGAGACACTCCCACCCGACGCACAGGGCCAGGCCGTCCCGGCCGACGTCTACGACCGGGACTACTTCCTCTCCTCCATCTGCGAGGGCTTCGAGGAGTTCCAGAAGGACGGCAGGGTCTCGTACAACAAGAGCAAGCAGGTCAAGGTGCTCGACGCCGCAGCCGGGGATGAAGATCCTCGACGCCGGCTGCGGCCGCGGCGAGACGCTGCTCGCCTGCGCCCGGCTCGGAGCGGAGCCCTACGGCATCGACTACTCGGCCGCCGCCGCCGACCTGACCCGCGAGGTGCTCGCGAAGTACGGGTTCCCGAACGCCGACATCCGCACCGGCTCGGTCACCGCCCTGCCCTGGGCCGACGACTTCTTCGACCGGATCCAGTTCTCCGACGTGATCGAGCATCTCGACCCGCCGCAGACCGTGCCCGCCTTCGCCGAGTTCCGGCGCGTGCTCAAGCCCGGTGGGTTCCTGCACGTCCACACGGCGCCGAACCTCTACTTCATGAAGTACGGCTGGCCCGCCTCACGCCCGTTCGTGAAGCTGATCGGCCACAGGGAGATCGCCGACAAGGTCGACGAGTGGTTCAAGATCGCCGAGGACTACCACGTCAACGAGCAGTCGGTGCACTCGATGCGCAAGGCGCTCAAGGGCGCCGGCTTCACGGATCCCCACGTCTGGCTCGACCCCGACGTGCTGCGCGGCGGCAAGTTCCACCTGCTCGAGGGCTTCGACAGCCTGCCGGTGCGGCATCGCCAAGAAGCGTTGCCGGCCTGGCGCCCGGTGCGGCTCTTCATGAGCAACGACGTGCTCGCCGTCGCCCACAAGTAGCCGGCCGCTTCCCTCTAGCCGGGCTCCTTGCCCGATCAGCGTGATGGCCGCTCCGCCTGACCAGCACCCGGTAGCCCGCCTGCTGCGCCCAGCGCTCGGATGCGACCGTCGGCGCGGGCGGCCGGCCGCGGCCGATCACGAGCTAGTCGTAGCGGCCACGACGGAGCGCGGCCTGGAAGCCCGCCCTCGTGCGGTAGCGGCGCTACAGGTCCTGGTCGTTGCGCCCGACGTAGTCCACGTGGTTCTCGAACCGCGGCCCGAAGGCCAGCAACGGCGGCGTGGGCCTGGCATCGGGCCAGGTCCCGTCGATCCCGACGCGCTGCTCGCGGTCCGAGGACAGCATCAGGTCGGCAACCGGGTCGAGACCGGCATAGCGCTTGACCGTGTAGCGGTCCTCGATCTTCGACCCGCCCGCGATCATGACCACCACCGCTAGACCCCCAGGACCGCGAGCGCCCGCCGCTCCGCCCGTCCCTGCAGCTTGAGCAGCGTCGGCGCGATCGCGAGCGCCAGCACGCCCGAGCAGCACGAGCCCCGCAACCACCGTCGCGGCCTGCTCCATGGTCGCGCCGGAGTGCAGGCCCTGCTTTGTCTCGAGGATGCCGTGCCCCACCGCCACGAGGCCCGCCAGGCCGAAGATGAGCGGGCCCTCGCCGGACCCGCCCCGCAGCCAGGCGCCGAGGACGACCGCCACCACGCAGCGCGGGCACCATGTAGCGGCATCGGCGCCCGTGAGCACCGGCATGCCCTCGGGGCCGCCGGCCGTGTAAGGGGTGATCGACGTAGGCGCCCACCAGCAGCGCGGTACAGGCGACACCCGCGGCGATCAGGCCCGGCTCGGCGGACGATCGGTGCGCCGCCGGGCGCCGAGGAACGCCGCGGCCGCGGCCGCCGTCGCGAGCGCGAAGGCCGCGGGAAGCGGCCAGGGCGTCGCGATACTGCGGCAGGATCGTGTCCCTCCAGACCCGGGGCTCGTCGAAGTAGTGCGCGATCGTCCAGCCCGCCAGCTCGCGGATCCGGTCGCGCGGCGCGTCGAAGATCGTGACGCCGCCGGGGGCCGACCTTCACCGGGAAGACGGGGTTGGCGGACTCGACCAGGTTGCGCAGCATCCAGATGCCGCCCGCCGAGCGCGATCAGGCCCGACAGCGCGCCGCCCTGGCGCAGCACGGTGCCGATCCCCCGGCGCGCGACCAGCGATCGCCGCGGCCCAGACGAAGACCACGATCGGGACGGCCGAGACCGCGTACCACTTGGTGCCGAACGACAGGCCGAGCGCGAGGCCGGCGAGCACGAGCTCGGAGGTGTCGCCCGTTGCGCGCGTGGCGCAGCAGGAACAGCAGCCCGGAGGCGAAGCCGAAGAGCATCACCGAGTCGACGAGCCCGCCCATCAGCGGCGGCCAGCGCCACGGCCGGGATCGCCGAGCAGCGACGCAGGCCGCCGTGACCGCGGCGGCCCGCGGGGCGCGCAGCTCGGCGGCGAGCGCGTAGGTGGCCACGCCGAGCAGCGCCCAGAACGGGTACATCGCGAAGTGCGCGAGGAAGTCGCTGTCGCCACGGCAGGATCGTCGCCAGAGGTACATCACGTCGCCGTTGTTGGGGTAGTGGCCGGGCGCGAGATCCGGCAGGTAGACGTCGATGTGCCAGATCGAGCCCGATCTGGATCCAGGCGCGCCACGCCGGGCAGGTGGAAGTTCAGCGCAGTCGACGCCACGGCGGCGCGGACGATGAGCTGGTTGCGCAGGCCAGCACCAGCGCGAACAGCGACCACGCCGGCGCGGCGACGGCCGCGAGCGACCCAGGCGGCGGGGCCGCTCTCCCGCACCGGCGGCGGCGGGCGGTCCGACGGACCGCGGTAGGCGACGGCGGCGCACGAGCCGCGCCACCGCCACCCAGACCGCCGGTCGCGACCAGCACGGTCCAGGCGGCTCAGCAGGCCCAGCATGCCAGCGGCACGAGGTGCACGGCGAGCACGCCCGAGCGTGGCGATCAGGCCCAGGCGGGCACGCGCTCGCTCCGACCAGCTGCGGGAGACGCCGCTCGCAGCGAGCAGGGCCGTGCCCCACGCAGCACGCCCACCAGCATCAGGGCGAAGAGGCCAGCGCCCGACGAGGTACTCGCCCGTCGACATCGCGACAAGGTGCTAGCCCGCCGGATGCGTCGGCGGGCGCGGGCGGGCGATCATGATCATCCGGTCGCCGAAGTCCGGCGTGAACATCTTGTCGGCGAACCCGAGCCTCTGCGGCCATCGCGATCAGCCGCTTCGACAGGCCGGGCAGGTAGCCGCCGCCCTTGTTCAGGTAGTACTCGCCAGGTGAAGTCCTTGGGGTCGGTCGCCACGTAGAGCGGCTCGTAGCCGTGGCGGCGGAGCATCGTCGCGGCGCTGTCGCGGGTGAAGTAGTGGATGTGGGTCGGGATGACCGACCACCAGCGCTTGCCGAGGATCTTCGCCGACGCGGCTGCCGGCGTCCGGCAGCAGCAGCACGAGCACCCCGTCCGGCTTGAGCAGGGTGGCGATCCGCTCGAGCGCGTCGCCGGCGCGGGTGAGGTGCTCGAGCACGTCGCCCATCACGACCGCGTCGAACGGCGCCTCGGGCAGGTCGGCCGTGTAGAGGTCGTCGGTGCGGACGCCAGGCCGAGCCGCTCGCGGGCGTAGTCGGACGCGAAGGTGCTCGGCTCGATGCCCGACCGGGTCCCAGCCGCGGTCGCGCGCCTCGGCCATCAGGAAGCCCGACCCAGCAGCCCAGGTCGAGCAGCTTGCCCGGCCCCGCGTAGCGCTCGGTGCGCTCCAGCACGCGCGCGGCGCTCACCCGCTGCCCGGCCTCCTCCTCGACGTAATCGTCCGAGGCGGCCTTCGCGTACTCGGCGTTCAGCTCCTCCTCGGTCGGGAAGCGGTCGAGCTGCATGTGGCCGCACTCGGTGCAGCGGACGATGTCGCCCAGCGCCGTCCCGAACTCCTTGGTGGTGGGGATCAGGCCCTCGTCGCCCATGTCGCCGCGCACCTCGAAGTGCAGGAACAGCGAGTCGAGCCGCAGGCAGCGCAGCTGGTCTGTTGCTCTGCGGCCACGGCGGCGCGGAATATATACGGGATAGGTGCGACCACTCCCCAGTTCATCCGGTACAGTCGGCCCCGCGCTCGGGGGAGCCGCAAGGGGCGGCGGTGGGGCGCAGATCGCCAGGAGGGCGACCGGAGGTGGTACGGAGAGCATGGCTTCTCGCGGCAGTCTGATTCGCGACGCACGCCGGCTGGCTGCCGGCTGGCGGTGGCGTGCCGGCTACATGATCGGCACGAGCATCCCCGCCGAGTACGACGACGAGCTGCGTCGCGACGATCAAGGCGGTCCGGCGCCACACGCTGTCCAGCGCCCAGCGCGTCGCCGCGCTCTGCGACAGCGTCGAGTACGTCTCGCGACACGGCATCGAGGGCGACTTCGCCGAGTGCGGCGTCTGGAAGGGCGGCAGCATGATGGCCGCCGCGCTCACGCTGCAAGCGCCTGGGCGACACCGACCGCGACCTCTACCTGTACGACACCTACAGCGGCATGGCCGAGCCGACGGCGGAGGACACGCCCTCCCCCTACGACGGCTACTCGCCCTATAAGCGCTGGAAGCGCAACAAGGAGAAGTCGGGCATCGACGACGGCGGCAGCGGCTGGGCCGCGATCTCGGTGAGAGCGGTTCGCGAGGCCATGCTCTCGACCGGCTACCCCGCCGAGCGCATCCACCTGGTCAAGGGGCTCGTGGAGGACACGATCCCGGCCCAGGCGCCCGAGCAGCTGGCGATGCTGCGCCTGGACACCGACTGGTACGCGTCGACCAAGCACGAGCTCGAGCAGCTCTACCCGCGCCTCGCCGAGGGCGGCGTGCTGATCGTCGACGACTATGGCCACTACGAGGGCGCGCGCAAGGCGGTCGACGAGTACTTCGACGACACCGGCCATCGCGTGCTGCTCAACCGCATCGACTACACCGGCCGGATCGCGATCAAGCAGGGCGCCGCAGTCCCGGTGCAATGAGCCGCCGACCGGCAGGAACCCGGGACGGACCCGATCGAACGCGGATCCGGTGCGCGAGCTCGGCCGCATGAGCGTCGTCGCGCCGGTCCTCAACGAGGAGGACGATCCTCCCCGTCTTCTACGAGCGGGTCGCGCGGCCCTCGACGGGCTTCGACTGGGAGCTCGTGCTGGTCGACGACGGCTCGACGCGACTCCACCCCGGAGCTGCTCGCCGAGCTGCGCGGCCGCCGACGAGCGCGTCCACGTGGTCGAGCTTGTCGCGCAACTTCGGCTACCAGCCGGCGATGAGCGCCGGCGTGGACCACGCGACCGGCGACGTCGTGGTGACGATCGACGCCGACCTTCAGGACCCGCCCGAGCTGATCCCCGAGCTGGTCGACCACTGGCGCCGCGGGTCGGACGTGGTCTACGCCGTGCGCGAGTCGCGCGAGGGCGAGAGCTGGCTCAAGCTGACCACCGCGCGCTGGTTCACCAAGATCTTCATCAGGCTCGGCGGGCTGAACGTGCCCCAGAACGTCGGCGACTTCCGCCTGATGGACCGGCGCGCGGTGATGGCCCTGCGCGCCATGCCCGAGCGCAACCGCTTCATGCGCGGCATGGTCGTCTGGGTCGGGCTACACGCAGACGTCGGTGCCCTACAAGCGCGACCAGCGCTACGCCGGCGACACCAAGTACCACTGGGGCACGCTGATCCGGATCGCCCTCGACGCGATGTCGTCGTTCTCGCACGCCCCGCTGCAGCTCGCCACGCTGATCGGGTTCGTCGTGTCGTTCATCGCGTTCCTCGGCATCCCGTACGTGGTCATCAGCCGGCTCCTGGGCGTTCTACGTCGAGGGCGTCAGCACGCTGCTGTTCGCGATACTGATGCTGGGCGGCATCCAGCTGATCACCCTCGGCATCATCGGCGAGTACATCAGCCGGATCTACGACGAGGTCAAGCGCAGGCCGCTGTATGTCGTCAAGGAACGCAGGAACGTCGGATGCACCCGGCCCGATCGCCCCGGGCGCGACGAGCGAATGTCAAGGACCACGGAGGTCGGTCGATGAGAGTCGCGGTACTTGGCGCCGGAATGGCGGGCCTCGCGGCCGGCCATCGTCTGGTGGCCGAGGGCCACGAGGTGGACGTCTACGAGCGCTGGCCCGGGCCTCGGCGGCCAGGCGGCGATCATGGACGCCGGCGACGGCGTGCTGATCGAGCGCTATTACCACCACCTGTTCACCTCCGACGAGGAGATCCACGCGCTCTGCCGCGAGATCGGCATCCCGGACGAGCTCGCCACGTGGAAGTCCGACATGGCGATGTTCGTCGCACGGCAAGCTGTGGCCGTTCACCAGCCCGCTCGACCTCCTGCGCTACAAGCCGCTGTCGCTCCTCGTCGCGCATCCGGCATGGGCGTGGCCGCGGTGCTGCTGCAGCGCAAGCCCGACGACGTCGCGCCCCTACGAGGGCCTGACGATCAAGCAGTGGGTCGACAAGAACATGGGCAAGCAGGTCGTGGGACGAGATCTGGCACCCGATGCTGCGCGGCAAGTTCGGCGACCAGCGCCGACGACATCTCGATGTCGTGGCTGTTCGCCAAGCTCCGCAACCGCCGCCAGACGAGCGGCGAGGAGGCCAAGCAGGAGCTGCTCGTCTACCCGCGCGGCAGCTTCGAGGCGATCTTCCAGCGCCTCCAGCAGAAGATCGAGGAGAACGGCGCGGGTGCTGATCGACCGGCCCGCCGCCCGGGTCAGCCGGACCGACGACGGCGGCGTTCCTCGTGCACCCGCGGCGCCCCGACTCGTTCCGCAAGGGCCACGACCCGCGCGAGCTTCGAGTCCGGCGGCGAGCCGGAGCGCTACGACGCCGTGCTCGCCACCGCTGCCCACCGACATCTTCGAGCAGGTGCTCGACCCGGCGCTGCGGGACGAGGTCGGCGACGGACTACTTCGACAAGGCCAACTCGATCGAGTACTTCGCGGCGCTCTGCCTGGTGCTCGAGCTCGACCGCAAGTTCCACGACTACTACTGGACCAACGTGGCCGACGAGGACATGAAGTTCATCGGCCTGATCGAGCACATCGAACCTGGTCGGGCCCCGAGCACTACGGCGGCCGCCACTTCCTCTACGTGGCCAACTACCTGCCCGCGCGACCACGAGCTGCTGGAGCTCGACCTCGACGAGCTGCTGGACGTCTACGAGCCCGGGCCTGAAGAAGGTCAACCCCGGGTTCACCCGCGACTGGATCAAGGGCAGCTGGCTGTTCAAGGAGCCCGCCGGCCAGCCGATGGTGCTGCCGAACTACCCGACGCGGATGCCGCCGTACTCGACCGGCGTGCCCGGCCTGCTACATGGCCAACACCACCCAGGTCTATCCCGACGACCGCGGCACCAACTACGCGGTGCGCGAGGCCGACGAGGTGGTCAAGGAGCTGCTCGCCGAGCAGGCAAGCTCGCAGTGCGCCCCTGCCCGAGCGCTTAGATTCCCCGTGGCGTGCCGTCGACCCGGGCATCTTCAAGGCCTACGACGTCCGCGGCCTCTACGGCGAGCAGATCGACGAGGACATCGCCTACCGGATCGGGCGCGCGTTCCCGCAGGTCGCTCGGCGACATGTACGGCGCCGACCCCGGCGAGCTGCCGCTGGCCGTCGGGCGCGACATGCGACTCACCGCGCCCGGCGCATGTCCGAGCGCTACGTCGCAGGGCATCCGCGACGAGGGCGCCGTCGGTGATCGACATCGGGATGGTCGGCACCGAGATGCTCTATTGGACCGTCGGCTCGCGCGAGCTCGACGGCGGGCTGATGTGCACCGCCTCGCACAACCCCAAGGCCTACACCGGGGCCAAGCTGGTCGGCGCGGCGCTCTCGCCCTGTCCGGCGACGCGCGGCATCGGCGAGCTGCGCGACATCGTGATCGCCGGCGAGCCGGGCGAGCCCGCGGCCGAGCCCGGCGAGTACTCGACGGAGGACGTCGGCCGAGCCGTTCCGCGCCGAGACGCGCCGAGTTCGATCGACCCCGCCGCGGTGAAGCCGATGAAGGTGGTGCTCGACGGCGGCAACGGGATGGCCGGGCCCGATGTGCGGCCCGATGCTCGACTAGCTCCCGATCGAGCAGGTGCAGACCTACTGGGAGCCCGACGGCGAGTTCCCCGACCACGAGCCCAACCCGCTGCTCGAGGAGAACCGCGCGCTTCATCGTCGACAAGGTGCTCTCCGAGGGCGGCCGACCTGGGCATCGCCTGGGACGGCGACGCCGACCGCTGCTTCTTCATCGACGACACCGGCGAGTTCGTCGACGGCGACTTCCTCACCGCGCTGCTGGCGCAGTCCGATCCTGGAGAAGGACCCCGGCGCCGCTGATCCTCTACGACGTGCGGGCCTCGCGCGCGGTGCGCGACATGGTGGAGGCCGCCGGCGGCACCGCGCACGTGAACCGGGTCGGCCACGCGTTCTTCAAGACCCGGATGCGCGACGAGCGGCGCCGCGTTCGGCGGCGAGGTGTCGGGCCACTACTACTTCCGCGACTTCTACTGCGCCGACTCCGGCACGCTGCCCGCGCTGCTGATCCTCGAGCTGCTCGTCGAAGCGCAGGCGCCAAGCATGAGCGAGCTGCTCGACGCCGCTGCGCGCCAGAGCTACTTCATCTCCGGCGAGATCAACTCCGAGGTCGGCGGACCAGCCCGGCGAAGATGGAGGAGATCGCAGCGAGCGCTACGCCGACGGCGAGATCACCGAGCTCGACGGCGTGTCGGTGGACTACGAGGACTGGCACTTCAACGTGCGGCCCTCGAACACCGAGCCGCTGCTGCGCCTGAACCTCGAGTCGCTGCGTCTCCCGGGAGCACATGGAGGAGAAGCGCGACGAGGTGCTCGCGCTGATCCGCGCGTGAGCGACGACCCCTTCGCCCCCGCCGCCGAGGCGGGCATCCACCGCCTCGCCATCCCGACCCCGTTCGCGGTCGGGCGCGTGAACGTCTACCTGATCGAGGACGAGCCGCTGACGCTCGTGGACGCGGGCCCCAACTCCGGCACCTCGTTCGACGAGCTCCAGCGCGGGATCGCCGGCCTCGGCCACTCGCTCGAGGACATCGAGCTCGATCATCCTCACCCACCAGCACATCGACCACCTCGGCCTCGTGTCGCTCGTGGCGTCGCACTCCGGCGCCGAGGTGGCCGCGATCGACGCCGCCGTGCCGTTCGTCGAGCGCTTCCGCGAGGAGGCCGAGGCCGACGACGAGTTCGCGCGCGACTGATGCTGCGCCACGGGATCCCCGAGGACATGGTGAGCGCGCTCCAGTCGGTCTCGCGGGCGTTCCGCGCCTGGGGCGCCCGGGCCGACGTGACGCGCGTGCTGCACGACGGCGAGACGATCGAGCTGCGCGACCGCACGTTCGAGGTCCTCCACCGCCCGGGCCACAGCCCGACCGACACGATCTTCCTCGACGCCGACCGCAAGCTGCTCCTGGCCGCCGACCACCTGCTCGCCCACATCTCCTCCAACCCGCTGATCACCCGCCCGCCGCGACGGCTCGGGCGAGCGGCCGCAGGCGCTGGTGACCTACCTCGAGTCGCTCGCGGCGACCCGCGAGATGGACCTGGACCTGGTGCTGCCGGGCCACGGCGACCCGATCACCGACCACCGCGCCCTGATCGACGAGCGCTTCGCGCTGCACCGCCGCCGCGCCGAGAAGCTCCACGGCCTGATCGCCGAGCGGCCGCGCAGCGCCTACGAGCTGGCGCAGGCGCTGTGGGGCAACATCGCCGTGACCCAGGCCTACCTCACGCTCAGCGAGGTGCTGGGCCACACCGACATCCTGCTCGGCGAGGGCCGGGTGCGCGAGGTCGAGGACGGCGGCGTCGTGCGCTTCGAGGCCGCGTAACCCGCTCCGGGAGCGGGGTAACAACCCATCGTGGCCACGCCCCAGAGCACGCTAGGTCGCGCGGAGCAGCTCGCCGAGCGCCTGCTGCCCGAGCGCACTCCCAAGAAGCGGATGCTCGTGATCGTGAACCCCTACGCGACCACGGTCTCCGACCGTCTGCGCAACCTCGTGGTGTACGCGCTCGAGTCGCGCTACGCCGTGGAGGCCGTGGACACCGAGAAGCCCAACCACGCCACGCAGATCTGCCGCGAGGCGGCGCAGGAGGGCTACGACGTGGTGGTGGCCTTCGGCGGCGACGGCACCGTGAACGAGGCCGCGAACGGCCTGGCCGGCTCGGGCACGCCGCTCACCTGCCTTCCGGGCGGCGCCACCAACGTCTACTGCCGCACGCTGGGAATCCCCGGCGACGTGGTGGACGCCACCGAGCACCTGCTGCGAATGGCCGACTACGTTCGAGCCCCGGCGCGTGGACCTCGGGCTGGTGAACGAGCGCTACTTCACCTTCTCGTCCGGCGTGGGGCTCGACGCGAGCGTGGTCGAACGGGTGGACGCGCACCCGTACCGCAAGGCCCGCTTCGGCGAGTACTACTACACCTACGCCGCGATCTCGACGTTCAACAAGCGCTACCTGGTGAAGCCGCCCCACGTGCGGGTCACCACCGGCGGCACCGAGCTCGAGGGCGTGACCGTGGTCGTCCAGAACTCCGACCCGTACACCTACTTCGGCAAGCGCCCGATCCGCATCAGCGAGGGCACCGCGCTCGACAACGGCACCCTCGGCCTCACCGTGCTCAAGCGCGCGACGCCGATCGAGCTGCCCACCGTGCTCTGGCGCGCCTTCTCGGGCAAGGCCGCGACCGTCGCACGGCACCGCCAGATCGAGCCGTTCCCGGGAGTGACCGAGGCAACGATCGAGGCGGTCGACGACCGGCCCTTCCCCGTGCAGGTCGACGGCGACTTCATCGGGCGCTTCGAGTCGGTGCGCTACGGCGTTGCGCCGGGCGCGCTGGCCGTCGTCAGCTAGAGCGACCTACCGGAAGGAGCCGCAGCCGCTCTTGGCCAGGCGCAGCGGGCGCTTGGGCTCCTGAGCGGGCAGCTGAAGCACCCGGAAGCGGTCGGCGGGGATGTTCTTCAGATACTCGAAGCCGTCCGCCGGCATGTCGCGCCCGTAGGGGTTCTTGGACTTGAAGGACTGCGCGGCGACTCCGTACACCGACGGCGCCTCGCCCGTATCCCCCACGATCATCCCGTACTCCTGCATGGCCCGGGCGAGCACGCGCTCGTGACGCGAGAGGTTGAGTCGCTTGAGGTCGAGGTTGGGATCGAGCTGGATCCGGGCTCCCTGGGGAATCGTCTCGGGGCCCGAGAAGCGCCCGTCTGAGGCGGTGGCGGGCGCGACGGGCCCGCCCGCCCGCGTGTAGGGGTAGGCGAAGAAGAGCGCGTGCTTGATCCGGCCGGAGCGAAGCTCGTGGGGCCACACGTACCCCGCCGCGCCCGCAAGGCCGGTGCCCTTCGAAGAGAGCCCGGCGGGATAGACGCCGGTGCCCGAGGCCCGCGTGCTGTTCCCCCACACGGCCTGCCAGCGCCCGTTCCGAACATGGGCCCCGTAAAGGTCGTACTCGCACCCCGTCGGTCGGTCGATCACGGTCATGTGGGCGTCGAGCTGGGCATCCGGGCGGGCGCGCCTGGGGATCGGGACGTTCGCCAGAACGGTCTCGCGGGGGTGCATCCAGGAGTAGTCGGTCGCCAGGCCAGGGGGCTCGCGCGAAGGTTCGCCGGTGTCCCGTACGCGCCCGTCCAGGCCGGCGGCGGCTCGGCCAGCGACACGTCACGCCGAGGGGTCGCCCCGTCCGCGAAGTAGACGGGCACCGTCCATTCCTTGGTGGCAAAAACAAAGCCGCGCTTGCTCCGGGCGCGCAGGATGCTGCGCACCATTGCCGGCGACCCTGCATCCGGCCGCGCGCCGCGCGAGATGGGCTGGTTGAAAGGGCTCTTGCGGGCGTAGAGCCGGGTTGAAGTTCGAATGCGCACCCGCAGCTGGGCGGGCTTGACGCGGGCTCCGCGCGTGCGCCTGCCGCGGGGCAGCCGCACGGACAGCACGCCTCGCTTGGCTCCACTGCGCAGGGCGCTGGTACGCACACCACGGTGAGCACCGTTCTTGTAGACCCGCGCCGAGCGGATGGTCCGGGCGAACGCCGGATCGAGACGGAACTTGGCCGTCGTTCCCTTCTCCGCCGCCGGATGCACCACCACCGTCTCGTGGTCCGCCGCCTCGGCCACCGCGGCGGCCTGAGCACCTGCGAGCACGGCTACGGCCCCCACGAAGAGGGCGAGCATGCGAAGGGTGGGCTGTTTGAGGGCGAGCCACATGGCGGAGTTGCGGGACGAGAAGAGGGCCTACCCAGATGAGATCGGCATCCCCGGGCCCGAGGACAAGGGCGGGAAGCTGACTGGCCGGATGTACTAGGGCCTGAAATACATCCCCGTCGCAGGCCTGTTCCCAAACCAGCCGCGCTCCGACGCTACTCTGCGCGCGCATGCGAACGGCGGTGGTCATCCCGTGCTTCAACGACGGGGAGCTGCTTCCAGAGGCGCTGGAGTCCGTCACACGGCAGGAGGCGTGCGAGCTCGTGATCGTGGACGACGGCTCCACCGACCCCGCGACCCTCGAGGTGCTCGAGGGGCTCCGGGACGACGGGATCGAGGTGATCCGCCAGGAGAATCAGGGCCTCGGCCCCGCGCGCATGACCGGCGTGGCGGCGACCACGGCCCCCTTCATCCATCCACTGGACGCCGACGACCGCCTGGCCGATGGGGCGCTCACCGCGCTAGCCGACGTCCTCGAGGCATCGCCCAAGGCGATCGCGGCCTGGGGGAGCTTTCACAGCTTCGGGGCGACCGACTGCCACTACCCCACCGCCTCCCGGCTCGACCCGTGGCGAGTCACGTTCCTCAACGAGATCCCAGCGACCTGCATGTTCCGCCGCACCGCATTCGACGTCCACGGAGGCTGGGACAACCTCGCCTTCGAGGACTGGGACTTCTGGATGCGGATGGCGGAACAGGGCGCCGACGGCGTGGGCATCCCCCAGGTCACGCTCCACTACAGGGAGCATTCGTCGGAGCGGCTGTTCGCCACGATGCTCGAGAGCCATTCCGAGCACTACGACTACCTGCGCTCCCGCCACGAGGGGCTCTTTCGAGACCGGCGCGAGCACCGCCGCCGATCCGACTCCCCGCTCGGGGTGAAGGTGCTCTTCCCGCTGATCGACGCCGTCCCGGGCCTCGCGCCACGGCGCAAGTGGCAGCTCTGGGGGCTCGTCAGGTACCTGTTCCAGCGCGAGGCGGCGTCGAGCTGTTACCGCGGGCCGATGGAGCGCCTGCGCGAGCTCGCACGGAAGCGGTCAGGAAAATAGGGCGGCCACGCGGGCGGCCTCGGCCTCGAGGGTATGCCGCCGTGCCAGAGTGAGCGCCCGCTCCACCCGGCCCGCCCGCTCGCCGGGCTCCTCGGCGAGCGTCTCGACGGCTTGCACGAGCGCGTCCACGTCCGCAGGAGGGACCATGAGCCCGAGCGCGCCGCCCTCCAGCGCCTCCGGCACGCCCCCCACGGCCGTGGCCACGATCGGCGTGCCGCTGCCCATCGCCTCCGTTAGGACCTGCGGGAACGCGTCGGTGTTCGCCACGTGGAGGAAGGCGTGCGACTCGCGGTAGAGACGCAGTAGGTCCGGCCCGAACGGGACGTAGCCCCGGAAGCCGACCACGCCTCGCTGCTGGAGGTCGGATGCCCGGGCGCGCACTGCCTCCATCATGGGCCCATCGCCGACCCAGGTGAGCCGGAAGCGCCCCGGGTGCCTCTCCTCCAGCGCGGTCATGGCGTCAACCAGGAGCAGTGGGTTCTTCTCGGCGTCCACCCTGCCGACCGTGAGCAGCTCGACCGTGCCGTCCCAGTCGTGTGACGGAGGCGCCTCCACCACGTCTCTCTCCCTGACCAGCGAGATCCGCAGCGCTGTCAGCTTCGCCCTCGGGCCTCCGTACTGGCGCTCGAGGTGGGCGCCGACGACCACCGTCGGCACCACCCGCGAGGCCAGCCGGTAGAAGCGGTCGACGAGCCACAGGGGGGCCAGCACCGGCGCGGCGAGCTTCCGAGGGAGCCGGCTCCTGAAATAGCGCATCGTGTCCTGGCGGACACCGAGCACCACGCGGCGACGCCTCATCAGGGCGAAGGCCACCAGCACCGGGCTGAAGGGATACGGGCCGAAGACCCAGACCGCGTCGACCTCGTCCAGGCCGCGCCACATCCCGGCGACGGTGCCGGGCGTGGCCTTGAGCACCTGCATCCCCTTCGCGAGGTTCTCGTAGTAGGGCAGGTAGGCGACCCGCGCCGGCGCGGGGAGCTGTCGCTCCGCGACTCCGCCGGGGTCGCGACGCCCGAAGAGGGTCAGACCGTCGAAGTGGCCCCCCACCTCGCAGACGAAGTGGAGAAAGGGAAGCGGCGACGCCTCCGTATAGACGCGATCCCCGGTCTCCTGCCGGTAGACCGTGTCCACGTACACACCGAGCCTGCGCCCCCCGGGCGTGCCCCCGCCGTCTGGCTCGATTTCCCGCACGCGACGGCATGATTGCAGCGGCTCGGATCCGGAGATGAGTGTCTACCCTCTGGCGCAAGTTACGACGGCAGCAGGGGATATGAGCTCAAGCACGCGCGAACCAGTGGCGGACACAGTCGAGGCCGGGCGGGTCGACGTGAGCGTGCTGATCCCGGTGCTCAACGAGGCCAAGCACCTGCCCGAGAGCGTTCCCAGGATGCAGCGCCAGCAGTTCGACGGCGAGTTCGAGCTGCTGTTCATGGACGGCGGGTCCACCGACGACACCAAGGGAGTACTGGAGCGCTTCGCGGAGGACGACCCGCGCATCCGGGTGTTCGACAACCCCGGGCGGCATGCGCCGCGGGCACTGAACATCGGGCTGCGCAACGCGCGCGGCGAGTTCGTGGCCAGGATGGACGCCCACACCGCCTACCCGGAGAACTATCTGGCCGCGGGCGTTGAGCGGCTCCGGCGCGGGGACTTCCAGTGGGTGAGCGGGCCGATGATCGCCCATGGGGACCACGGGTGGGAGCGGCGGATCGCGCGCGCACTGAGCACCTGGCTCGGGGTCGGCGGCGCCACGTACCGCCGGGCCGAGACCGAGACCGAGACAGACACCGGGTTCACGGGCATCCTGAGCCGCAGCACGCTCGAGGAGCTGGGCGGCTGGGACGAGGACGCCGGGGTCAACGAGGACACTGAGCTGGCCTCACGGCTGCGCAAGTCCGGTGGCCGGATCGTGACGATCCCCGAGATGGGCGCTCTCTATACGCCCAGACCCGACCTGCGGACCCTGGCGCGCCAGTACTGGCGCTACGGGTTCTACCGCGCCCGCACGAGCTGGAAGCATCCGGAGAACCTCCGCCGCTCCCACGCTCTCGCGCCGGGGCTGGCGCTCGCCGTCGTGGCCGCGGCGCTTCCGGTCGGTCTCCTGTCCCGCTCGGCGCGGCGCGCGCTCGTGGTCTATGCGGCGATCGTGCTCGGTGTGAGCCTCGATGCTGGCCGCGAGGACGGGCTGGCCGAGTCCGCGCTGATCGCGCCGGCGTTCGTGACCATGCACCTGGCGTGGGGCGTTGGATTCGTGCTCGGCGTGGTGCGCTTCAGCCCTCCGTTCTCGCCGGGCGATCGATAGGGTCGCGCGGTGGCAGGCAGCTCAAAGGGTCCGGCGTCGTCCTATCTCGGGGCGGTCCAGGCTCATCCCCTCGTCGCGATCCTCGTATTCCTCGCCACCCTCGCCGGTTGCGCGGCCTACCTCGGGACCCGCACCGAGCAGTACGAGGCCACCGCCGAGGTGCTGGTCACCCCTCTGCCGGTGGAGGAACAGGGCCTGCTGGGTCTCCCGGTGGTGACCGAGGCGGCGGATGCCACGCGCGTCTCGCAGACCGCCGCGGCCCTGCTGCGCAACAGCAGGGCGGCATCGCAGGCGGCCGCGCGGCTCGGGCCGGAATGGACGCGCAACGAGGTCCTCGAAGCGGTGGAGGTGGCGCCACGGGGAGAGAGCAACGTGATCGCGCTCACCGCGACCGCCGACGGCGCCGCGCTGTCGGCGCGGGTCGCAAACGAGTACACGCGCGCAGCGCTCGGCGTCCGGCGCGCCGAGCTCGGGGCCATCATCCCCCAGCGCATCCGGCGCCTCGAGGCCGAGATCGCCAGCGGCATCGCCCCGGCCGAGCAGAACGACCTCCGCCGCCGGATCGCCGGGTTCCGCGCGATCGAGCAGGGCGGCGACCCCACCCTTTCGCTGGCTCAGCGAGCCGTGGCGCCTTCCTCCAGCTCGTCGCCGTCGGTCGCCCTCGTCGCCGCGGGAGGCCTGCTTGCCGCCATCGTACTCGCCTTCGGCGCGGCCCTCGCCGTCGCCGTGCTGAACCGCCGCCTCCACGACGAGGACGAGCTCTTCTCCGTCTTCCCCCTCCCCGTCCTGGCGCGGATCCCTGACTCTTCGAGGCGCGCCGCCAAGGCGCAGGCCGCCGAGGCGTTCCGGACCCTCCTGCTCGAGCTGGAGGGCCTGAGCGGGCCCTCCAAGGTCGTGATGGTGACCAGTGGGTCGAGCGGTGATGGCAAGACCACGTCGGCCATGCAGCTCGCGCTTGCGGCACGCGAGGCCGGGAGCCGGGTCGTCTATCTCGATTTCGACGTTCGTGAACGGACGCGGACGCGGTGGCGCCGCCGAGCGCGGCAGGAACGGTCATTCGGCCTGGACGCCCGCGACCCCGACCTCCCCCGCCTCAAACCTGGGCGCCGGCTGGCCGAGGCGCTGATCAACCCCTACGACGATCCCGACCTCTCCGTCGCCATCCCTGCCGTCCAGGGCGACCTCGCCGGCCTTGCGGCGCTCACCCGGGAGCTGCCGCGGTTCATCGGGGAGGCCCGCTCTCGGGCGGACGTGGTGATCGTGGACACGTCCCCCCTGGGCGAGGTGGGCGACGCGCTGCGGCTCCTCGACCACGTCGACCGCCTGCTCGTGGTGGTCCGCCTGGGCCACACACGGCGCGCCGCGTTCAAGCTGGTCAGGGACCTGACCCTTCGCGCCCGGCGCGCGCCCGAGGGCCTCGTGGTGGTGGGCGCCACCCCCACGGACACCACCGCCAGCTACCACCGTGAGCTGACCGCGGCCGGCGCGCGGGTCCTGCCGCGCGATGGCTAGCCTGCGGGCCGCCCGTCCGAGTCCCGACAGCCTGACCGTCGCCGCGACGGCGGGCGCCATGCTGATCGCGGCGGGCGTCGGCGCGCTCATCGCCCTCAAGCCGGCCCTGGGAATCGGCGCCATCGCCGCCGGCGTGTACGCACTCGCCGCGGCGACGAGCCTGCCGCGTGCCCTCGCGCTGTGCGTGCCCAGCTTCTTCTTCCCCTTCTTCACGGTGGGCAACGTGTGGCTGAAGGGCGGCCTCGCGCTCGTCGGCTTTGCCGTGCTCGGCACGGTCGTGGCTCAGCGCGCTCAGGTCAAGGCGCTGGCCGTGGCGCACGGCCGGCTGCTTCTCCTCGCCCTGGCGTTCGGCACCTGGCTCGGCCTGTCGATCCTGTGGTCTCCGGAGCCTGCCTCCGCGCTGTCTGAGTGGTTCAAGGTTCTGCTCTGCCTCGGTGTGCTGCTGGCCGTGCTCGTGGCCATCCAGCGGTGGGCCGACGCCAGGCTCGCGCTTGGCGCCTTCGTGGGCGGCGGGATCCTGTCGGCGGTCTTCGGCCTGGTCGGCTCGCCCACCGGCACGACGGGCAATCCGGACGCCGCCGCGTCGATCGAGGCCGCCGGCCGCATCACGGCGGGCAGTGGCGATCCAAACGTGCTCGCGGCGAGCCTGGTGGCCACCGCCGTGCTGGCGGTCTGCATGGCAATCCTCGCCAGAGGGCCCCTGAGAGCGGGGCTTGCCGTCGGCGCGCTCCTGTGCGTCATGGGCGTGGCCGCGACGCAGTCCCGCGGCGGGCTCATCGCCACCGCTTTCGCGATCGTCCTCAGCCTGTTCGTGTTCCGCCGCAACCTGCGGCAGGTGCTCCCGGTCGCGACGATCGCCCTGGGCGCTCTGGTGCTCTACTTTGCCACGGTCCCCAACGGCTTCGACCGTGTCACCGACTTCGAGGACGAGGGTTACGGGCGCACGGAGTTGTGGCTCGTCGGGTGGCGCGCCTTCGGGGACCAACCGGTCGCCGGCATCGGGTTGAACCAGTTCCGGGTCGACTCGAGCCGGTACGTCCTGGAGCCCGGCACGCTGAAGTTCGTCCAGGTGATCAGCGAGCGACCGCTGGTGGTCCACAACACCTATCTCCAATCGCTCGCGGAGACCGGCGTCATCGGCTTCGCGCTCTACATGTCGATCATCGCCGTCTGCCTCACCGCGGCATTCCGGGCCGCGCGCGCCTTCGACCGGGTTGGCGCGGTTGAGGAGGCCACCATGACCCGGGCGGTGATCGTGGCGCTGGGAGCGCTGATGGCGGCCGGGTTCTTCTTCTCGGCGGGGGTGGACTACAAGACGTGGCTGCTGCTGGGTCTAGGCCCCGCCCTTCTGCTGATCGCTCAGGGCCGCTCGGCCGCCAGGCCGCGGCCGCGAACGACGGCAGCCAGAGCCTGAACGTCCCGGGGCCGGGGGACCAGGTCCTTCGCGGGAACGTCGAGCCGCCGGACGAGGAACCAGGCCGCCACCGCGCCCGAGACCGTGTAGGCGACGGTCGAGGCGATGGCTGCGCCCGCGCTCTCCAGGGACGGGATCAGGGTGATGTAGAGCACGATCGCCACCGCGAAGCCCGCCCCCATCGCCGCCGACTCCAGCAAGGGCCGCTGCTGTGCGGTGAGGGCGTTGCCCACCACCTTGAGCCCGACGATCCCGATGGAGCCCGCGGCCAGGAGCCTCAGCGAGATGGCGGCGTCGGCGAACTCCTCCCCGAAGACGACGGAGCAGAGGATGGGAGCCGCGAGCACCATCACCACCGCCAGGGCCCCGGTCACGAGCGCGGTGGCCCTGAACAACGTCGCCGCCAGCCGGCCGGCCTCGTGCATGGTGGCGCGCACCAGGTCCGGCCTCGCGACCGCCGAGATGGCCGTGGGGAGCAGGAACAGGCCCTCGAACCACGCGACCGCGACGCTGTAGAGGCCGAGCTCGCGCGGCCCGGCAACGGCCCCGAGGATCCACTGGTCGAGCCGGTAGCTGCCCGTCGCCAGGACGCCGCCCAGGTGCGCCTTGGATCCAAGTGCAATCGCTTCGCCGGCCAACCGCCGGTCGGCGCGGCCGAACCCCAGCTTCACGCCCGCGTGCCCGAGCAACAGCACCACCGACAGGGCGTTACCCGCGGTCCATGCCGCCAGCGCACTGGTCACCGTGAGCGCGTCTCCGAGAGCCATCACGCCGTTTGCGATCAGGGTCACCACGGGCGCCGTGAGGAGGCCCGCGTTCGCCGCTCCGAACGCGTAGACACCACGCGCCAGGTAGACGAGGTAGATCTGGAGGATCAGGAACGGGATCGACGCCAGCGCCAGCGCGAGGTCGTCGTCGGGCACATCCGCCTCCAGGAAGGGGGCATAGGCGAGTGCAGCGACCGCGACCAGGGCGGCTGCGCATCCCAGCACGATCGACAGGGCGAGCGAGTTCGTCGCGAGAGAGCCGGCGCGGTCCTCCCTCAGCCCGGCGAGGTTGCCGTTGGCCTCCTGGACGCTGAGGTTGAACGCGAAGGCCGTGAGGCCCGCGACCGTCATCAGGAAAGTCACCTCTCCGCGGCCCTCGGGCCCCAGCACGCGAGCGACCAGAAGCACGTTCACCAGGGCGACCGCCGAGACGCCGATGTACGACGTGTAGGTCCAGAACGCTGTGCGCCCGAGCCCGGGCCGCGACGGAGGCTTAGCGGCGCCGCCCTGCTGGTCGTTCATCCGCTCTCATCGGGCCACAGCTCGTTCCACTCCCGGATCGCGTCGGGACCGGCGGTGCTTGTGTACCACCGGCGCAGTTCCTCGTCGGCGGCGGCGCCCTTGCCGGGCTCGTAGTCCAGCGCCGGCCCGGGCGCCTGCCCGCTGAGCAGGAAAGGCTCCGGAACGGCCGCGGCCGGGTCCTCGGTCGGCGGCGAAGCGGCAAACGCCTGCTGCAGCCGCTGCTCGAGCCGGGGGGCCTTCAGGCGCGCGAGGGCGACGATGCCCGCGTCCTTCACCGAGGGCGCCTCGCGCGCCAGCGACGGAGGGAGGGAGCGCAGCCATAGGGCGGACTCGGACGCGATCCGCGCCGCCAGCGACATCCCCGCCCGCCTTCGGTGGTGGCGCCGCGCCGCCTCGGAGCTGCGCTCGTCCAATGCCGGCAGAGCGGGAAGGCCCAGCGTCTCGGTGTGCCAGTCGAACAGGTCGCGCCAGGTGGAGGCGGGACTGTCCAGGAGGTTGACCACCCCGGAGCGCCGCCCGCCGAGCACCACGGCGCGAACCCCGGCGCCCACGTTGTGCGCGTGGATCGCGTTGGAGGGGAGCGAGCCGTCGAAGGGCAGGCCCCGCCCCTCCGACACGATCTTCAGCGCGGCCTTGGAGACCCACTGGCCCGCCCCGTAGACGTGGCCGAGGCGCAGGGCCACGACGTCCGTGGACCCTTCGGCCGCCAGGCGCTGGGCGAGCCTCTCGAGCAGCAGCTTGTCCCGTCCGTAGGGGTCGTCGGGACGGGGCGAGTCGAAGGTGTTGCGCGCGGGGTCGACGCAGGTGCTGTAGACGGCCACCGAGCTGAAGTGGACGAGCAGGCGCCGCCCCGGGACCGAGGTGATCGCCCGGAGCATGGACTCGTCCTCCTTGCGGCGCTTTCCCGGGTAGCCGCTCGCCCAGGCCAGATTGACCACGGCGTCCAGGTCGCCGATCAGGCCGTCGCGCGCCCCGGCGTCCAGCAGTGAGCCGACCATTACCTCGTGCCCCTCCGCGCGAAGCGGCCCGGCCGTGATCTCGTTGCGGCAGATGCCTCTGGGCGAGACCCCGTCTGCGGCCGCGAGCGCACGCATGATCGAGGTCCCGGTCTGGCCCCCGGCGCCGACCACGCCGACCCTGATCTCACCGCTCATGCCCGGCCTCGCGCGTTGCATTCCTCGATGAAGGACGTGGTGAGCAGGCCCGTGTCGGCCTCAGGCGAGGCCTGCGGGGCGCCGGTGGCCCCCAGGAAGTGGGTCCATTGGGCCCCGATCGCCTCCAGCACGTCCTGCGGGCGCCCATCGGCCCCGAAGGACGCCAGCCGCACGCCCTTGCGGGAGTACAGCACCACCTGGTCGTCGGGCATGAGCCCCATCCGGAGCTCGCCGCTGGCACAGCGGATGAGAATCCCGCTCCACGAGTCGCGGATCCGGCTGACCACGAGCGACAGCGCCGGCTCCGACCCGTCCCGCAGCTTGAGCGTGCCCCTCACGCTCGTCTCCACCTCGAGCTCGCCCCGGTGGGCCTGGCGGCACACATCGATGCCGTACCCCTCGGCCCCGCACGCGGAGAACACCTGGTCGATCAGGTGCGAACCGGTCTCCGAAAGCTCGCCGCCGCTCGCCGCTGAGCTCCCGCGGTAATAGTCGGTGCCGCGCCCCGTGCGGCGCAGGATGGTCCCCGCACCGGCGACGACCTCCTCGACGGGCCCGAAGGCCCCTTCTGCGATCAGCAGGCGCGCGACCTGCGTGGACGCATAGAACCGGCGCATGAGCCCGACGCCAAGGTGAACGCCGTGGCGCCCGGCCTCCTCGACGAATGCCCGGTGCTGCTCGACCGTGAGCGCAAACGGCTTCTCACACAGCGCATGCCACCCCATTTCGATCACCGCGGGGACCACGGCTTGCCTGGCGCCGACCGGGACGGCGACCAGGACCGCGTCCACGGGCTGAGCATCGTCGAAGGACTCCGACGCCGCGCCGGCGCCCAGGTCCGACGCCAGCGCGCGGGCGGCGTCGAGGTCCTTGTCGACGACCCAGGCGACTTCGATCGATGGGTCGGCCTGCAGGACGGGCAGGTGGTAGTCGCGGACCACCGCGCCGGCGCCGATCACGCCGATCGAGGAAACCGCAGAAGAGCGATCTGGAGCTGTCGTTGCCGCAGGAGTCATGCTTGGTCGTCCCCGCCCGTTGAGTCCGCGACGCCGGCCGGCGATGATAGCCGCGCGCCAGAGGTACTAGGCCGAGCCGCTGGTCCGGGGGTCACCGGCGCCCGGGATGCGCTCCGGCTTCACGCCGCGACGATGGCCTTCCTCGGCGAGCAGCGCGGTGTCGCCGAGGACCGCCCTTTTTCCCAGCACAGCCGCCTCTTGCGCCACCTCCGTGGGGCCGAGAATGAAGGCCTCCGAGAACGTGAAGTGCCCGTACTGGACGTCGGCGACCAGGGTCCGCACGGTCTCGACGAGCGTCAGGAGATCGAAGACCAGGGAGCGGTGCTTGATGTAGTAGAGGTCGTGGCAGAGCTTGAACGCGGTGCCGAGTTCGCTGCCGCTGTAGCCGGAGCGCACCTGGGCCCACCCCGTGATCCCGGGATTCACCAGCACCCGGCGTGAGTAGTACGGGATCTTCTTCTCCAGCTCCGCGACGAACTCGGGCCGCTCGGGCCGCGGCCCGACAAGGCTCATGCTTCCGCCCAGCACGTTGAGCAGCTGCGGCATCTCATCCAGGTGCGAGGCGCGAAGGTACTTGCCAATGCGGGTGACCCGGGGGTCCGCCGCCTGCGCCCACTGCGGCCGGCCGACCTCCTCGGCGTCCGCCTGCATCGTGCGGAACTTGAGCACGTCGAACTCGCGCCCCCCGGCCCCGACGCGGCGCTGCCGGTAGAGCACCGGCCCGCGATCGCCCAGCTTCACCAGCGCCGCGACGATGGTGAAGAGCGGCAGCAGGAGCACCAGCAGCACGCCGGAGACGAGCAGGTCCATCAGGCGCTTCGACCAGGCAGCCTGCGGCGAGAAGCGAGGGTGCATGAGGTAGGCGAACCACGCCTCGTTGATCGCGCCGATCGGCACTCGGCCGTGCATCTCCTCGTACAGGCGCGCCGCCTGAACCATGCGCACCGGAAGGTCGACGCAGCTCTCGACCGTCGCCTGGTAGATGTCGCCAGTGCCGGGCGAAGGGGCCATCACCAGGAGGTCGATCTCCTTCGACAGCACCACGGCTCGGATGTTGCTGAGTGGCCCGAGCCAGGCCAGCTCGGGGTGCCCGATGTCCGGCCCCACCTCGTGGATCGCGGTGGCGCCCTCCGTGTCGTCCGATACCCACCCGAGCATCGTGTGGTCCCGCACGCCCTCGTTCTCCATCTCCAGCGCGAGGGCTCCTGCCAGCTTCGGCTCCCCGATCACCGCCATCCGGATCGGGCGCTCGGAGTTGAAGGTCTCCTCCAGCCAGCCACCGGCGAAGGTCACGAACCAGGCGCCCAGCAGCGGCACGACCATGGCCTGCAGCTCCAACGGCACGTTCCACACGCCCGCGCCAAGCAGGGCAGCCCCGATCCCGACGGCAGGCATCACGAAGTCGTAGACGAGCCGCGCGACCCCGGCCAGGTGCAGTGGGTAGCGCGTTCCCGTCATCACGATGGTGGCGAGCAGCATCGCCACGAACACCGCCACGGCGTCCCCGGTGCGCGAGGTGTGGTTCAAGGTCAGCGCGGCCGCGACGGCGGGGGGGGCGAGCCGTCTGGCGGTCTCCCGGAACAGCTCCTGCGCCCGGAAGTTGCCCAGCTCTGCCCACGCGCGCTGCGAGCGAAGGCTCGCCAGCACGCTCGCGATCACCCACAGCGAAGCGAGGGCAACCACGAAGACCACGAAATCGGGGCGGTTCGGCGCGTGATCCGCCGACGGCCATTCGAAGATATCCGCGAGCGCCAGGGCCACCGCGAGCACGGCGACGCCGACCATGATCGGCGTCTGAGGGGTATGTCGAGTTAGAAATCTCATGCGATCTGGAAGCAGGGCTGGATACATCGGCACCTGTGGGCGCGTCCGCGTCAGTGCCCCCTGAGGTGCAGGTCCAAGCCCCCTTCGAGTGTCAGTGACTGAAACGGGTGAAGCGTGAAGATCTTGCGCCCACGGCCAGCCGGGCTGTTTGCCGACATCACCTAACCGAGTGAGGGGCGCCACCCGTGTGGGTCAGAGTAGGTCAGGTTTGCGAACGCCGCAAGTAACGCTAGTGGTGCGCGCGCCGCGCGACGGCGCGGCGGTGGCGCAACCGGCCCTCGGACGGGCACGAGCGGGCTTCGATTCGGGGCCAGACCTCTTCGAGATCGGGGCCGAACCGGCCGGTCATACGCTCGTTGCGCGAGCGAAAGAGAAGCAGCAGCGAGCCGTACACCACCGCGGGGACCACAAGGGTCCAGATGACAAGGGCGATGGGCATGGCACTGAGCACTACGCAGACCTCTCTCTCGTTCCCGGAACGTATCGGCTGGTGGTGACAGAACCGTTAGCCAAGGCGCCCGAAAAACCTGCAATTTGGCGGGTGGCCGTCGTCAGGTGGGCGCCACGGCGACCGCGTGCGGGTACGGCCGGCTGTGGATCTCGGCGACCTCGAAACCGGCGTCCGCCAGCTCCGCCTCGATCTCCGCCCGCGTGAACACGTGCACGTAGGTATCCCGCATGGTGTCGCCGAGCTCCGCGGGTGCGCGCCCGCGTAGCCGCCGCACGGTGGATGCCACCGCTCGAACCACGCGGAAGTAGCGCCCCTCTGCGTCCGGCCGTTCCCAGAACGACAGCACCAGCACTCCTCCGGGCCCCAGGCTCTCCCGCGCCGCGCGAAGCATGGCCACACGCCGGGCTCGCCCCTGGATGTGGATGTAGGATCCCCACCCCACCACCACGGCGTCGCATGGGCCGGCGCCGGGGAAGGCGTCGCGGCCGCTCACGTCCAGCGTGGCCGCCGCGCCCCGTTCGGCGATCAGGCGCCGTCCCGCCTCCACCAGCGCCTCATTGGGCTCGAACCCCTCAACCTCGAAGCCGCGCTCCGCGAGGGCCAGCACCTCGCGCCCGCCGCCCGCCGCGGTCACCACCACACGAGAGCCCGGCGTGAAGCGCTCGTCCACGATCCGCGCCTCCCAGTCCTCCAACCCGGAGAGGTTGTGCTCACGGCTCTCGAACATGGCCTCGGCCCCGCCGTGACGGCGGTAGAAGGCCTCGTCCACCGCGGCCAGGTCGGCGGGCCCCAGCACGCCGAGCCAAATGCCGTCGAAGGCGGCCTGGAGCGCTCCCACGCCCCGGGCCATCGCCTTGCGCGCCGGCGCGTACGCGCGAGCCAGGTTCGTCCCCATCGCCGGAGCATCCTACGATGGGCCGGTGGTGCCCGCCCGCTACCGGCTAACGCCGCTCGAGACGTGTGTCGGTTCCCCCTACGGCGCAGACCCGCTGGCGCCGGCCCTCCCGCCGCCGCTCGACACCACCGCGCGCGCGGCGCTTGAGCGCGCGGTTCTCGAGAGCCTGTCGCGGCCCCCGTGCCTGGTCACCTTCTCCGGCGGCAGGGACTCCTCGACCATGCTTGCCCTCGCCCTGCGCCTGGCTCGCGAGCGGGGTCTTGAGGACCCGATCGCTATCACGCACCGGTTCCCGGAGTCCCCGGAGAGCGACGAGAGCGACTGGCAGGAGCTGGTCGTCGGCCATCTCGGGGTGACCGAGTGGGAGAAGCTCAGCTGGACCGACGAGCTCGACCTGGTGGGCCCCTACGGCGGCGCCGTCTTGCGACGGCACGGTCTGGTGATGCCCTTCAACTCGCACTTCGTCGTGCCATTTCTCGAACGCGCCCGTGGGGGCTCCCTGCTCACGGGCATCGGCGGGGACGAGCTGTTCGGGCCGGTGGATCGCCCGCTGCTCGCACGGATGCTCTTCGAACGGCGGATGCCGCGCCGCCGTCATGCCCGTGCGCTCGCCGGGGAGATGGTGCCTCGGATCGTGCGCGAGCGTCGTGCCCTGCGAGACCATCCGTTCCAGAAGTTCGAGTGGCTGAGGCCGCCGACGTACGAGCGGCTAGCGCCGGAGTACGTCCGCACCTACTCGATGCCGCTGCGGTGGGACGACTCCATCGATCACATGTGGCGCAGCCGCTACCTCCAATGCGAGCGCGCCACCATGGCCGCCCTCGCCGCGGACCACGACGCGGTGCTCGACGCGCCCTTCTTCGACCCGCAGGTGCTCTCGTCGTTCGCCGCGGCCGCCGGCGCCGCCGGGCTGGGCAAGCGGGCCGCTTCGTTACCGGCGCTGGTTGGGGACGTGATCCCTGAGCGCCTTTCCCAGCGCACCACGAAGGCCAGCTTCGACCCGGTGTTCTTCGGCCGTCACACAAGGGAGTTCGTGGATCGCTGGGACGGCTCGGGCGTCGATCCCGGCCTCGTGGACCCGGACGCGCTGGCGCGGGAGTGGCGCCGCGAACGACCCAGGGCGAACAGCTTCAGCCTGCTGCAGCAGGCGTGGCTGGAGACTGACGCAGAGCATCGACCAGAAGATCCAGCGAGCGATCCAGCTGATCGAGACCCCGCGGCCGGGTGAACGCCAGGAACGGCGCGTCCGCCATGGCGAGCAGCCCCTGCGGGTCGGGCGGCACGAGGCGCAGCGCGAGGCTTCTGGCCAGCGCCGTGAAGCGCTCGCCCGGCCCCGGCCGCGCGACCGCGGCCTCGGGTCCCCAGCTCAGATCAACCCATCCCGTAAGTGGCAGCCGGGTCTCCACCGGGCCCAACGGCGCCCGCCAGCGCTCGCGCGCGCCCACCACCCCGAGTGGCTCGCCCATGCCGAGGTACTTGGCGGCGTCCTCGCGCAGGTCCGTGAACCGGGGCCCGGCGTAGCCGCGCCGCTCACCATCGAGCACCAGCACGTCGTCGCAGAGGATCTCGACCCCCTCGCGGCGCGACAGGAACCCCAGCGTGGAGGTCTTTCCCGAGCCGCGATCGCCCAGGATGCCCCACACGTTGCCGTCCACCACCACGGCGCCGGCGTGGAGGTAGTCCCAGCCGCGCCAGTAGGCGGCCACCGCGGCGATCAGGCCGAGGTACGGATGGGCGATCGCGTGAGTGGGCGGCTCAGCCATGTGCAGAGCCGCGACCCGCTTCGACCCGTCGATCGCCGTCCACCCTCCGCCCGAGAGCCGGAGGCGCGCGCGGTCCGGCCAGAGCTTCTCCAGCTCCCACTCCTCATGGCCCGTCGCTCGATGCTCCAGCGTCCAGGCGGGCCAATCCTCCGGTGCCGGCCCGAGCAGGCGCGCCGTGTCCGGTGGAATGCCGGGCAGTGCGAGTCCGTAGGCGCCGACGTGCCCGGTCACGTGCCCACCGTACCGGGGCCAGAGCGGGATTCGCGGCAGGTGCGAAAAAGGTAGGAAGTGGCGCACGCCGAACCGCTGAGGCCGTATCTTCGCGCTGGATAGGGGGCACTCGCCCGCGACACGAAGTCACAGGGAGGCACTATGGACACGACCTACGAGACACCGGAAGTCACGGAGCTCGGTTCGCTTGAGGAGCTCACGCTGCTCGGCGTTCCGAAGTTCGTCGCGACGACGGATGGCTTCTCCTTCCAGGGAGTCGACATCGGTCAGCCCAGCTAACGGGTTCTCATCTGAAGCTTGAGAGAGGGCGGCCAAGTGGGCCGCCCTCTCTCGTTGTTGTGGAAAGATGGCCGCGGCCCGCATGACCGACTCGCAGCCCGATGCCCTCGAACAGATCTTGGACCGGTCGGCGACCGTCCCGAGGCACGTCACCTTTCGCGAGTTCGCCCAGGAGACCGTCGCGCTGGACATCGAGTCGGGCAAGTACTTCCACCTGAACCCGACGGCCGGCCGCATGCTGGCGGTGCTGCAGACCGCGCCCACCGTCCGGTCGGCCGCCGAGACGCTGGTGGCCGAATACCCCGACGCCGCCGACGTCCTGGAGCGCGACCTGTGCCGGCTTTGCCTGACGCTCTCCAAGCGCGGGCTGCTGCAGCTCGGGACGGAGTGATCCCGTGTGGCCGGTGTCGCCCGACCCGGCGCGCTCGCTGGGCCCCTTGGCGCGCCTCCTGTTGACCGCCGAGATCCTGTTCGACTACACCCGCGCCCGCCGCTTCATGCACAGCACGAATCTGGAGGATGCCCTGAAGCGCCTGCGCGACCACCCGGCGGCGGAGTCCGAGCCCACGGCCCAACAGCACTTCACCGCGATGCGGCTGGGGCGAGCCGCGATGCTCATCATGCGCCGGCTCCCTACGGATCGGCGCTGCCTGGTGCGGTCGCTCGCGGTGAGCGGGATGCTGGCGAGGCGCGGCATCCCGGCCCAGCTGGTGCTGGGAGTGCGCCCCGACAGCTCGGAGCCGTTCACGGCCCACGCCTGGGTGGAGCACGGCGGCGAGTGCGTGCTGCCGGACGAGGGCTTCGAGCGCCTACACGCGCTCTAGTCGGCGTCGCGCGGAATCGAGAGGATGCCCACCCCGAGTCCCGTGCGTGGGTCGAGGATCCGTGCGACGGCCTCGTTGCGCGACTTCACGCCCAGCTTGGAGAAGGCCGACGACAGGTGGCTCTTGATGGTGCTCTCGGCCACGTAGAGGCGGGCGCCGATGTCGGCGTTGGAGAGACCCATCACCACCAGCGACAGAACCTGGCGCTCGCGGCCGGTGAGCGCCGGCGGCAGCGCGTCCTCGCGCCGCTCGCCCGGGATGGCGGACTGGCCGGCGGCCACGGCGAGCACCGAGGGCACCAGGGCCACGTCCACCTCGGCGAGCCGGACGAAACCGTTCGCGCCGGCGCGAAACGCACGGCGGACGGCTACCGCCTCCTGGGCGCGCTCCTCGTCCGCCACCACGACCGCATGCGGCGCCCCGTCGATCGCCTCCGGCGCGAGGGCCACCAGCACGCCGTCATCGCCGGCGGCGGCCTTCGGGTCGTATGCGATGGCCGGATCGTCGAGCGCCGCCTCGATGGCGTCGCGCGCCGGGCCGGCGGGCGCTGCCAGCGCCACGGGGACGCGCCGCGCGGAGGTGGTCATGCATTCCGACCCTACAGACCCCTCACCCCAGCGCCCGTTCCACCATCCGCACGCCGCTGGCCAGGCCGTCCTCGCTGCTCATGCTCTCGCCCACGCTGCGCGCGGCGATCTCCGTCCGGTCGTCGCAGAGCACCTGGAATGCCCTCGTGAGCGCCCCGGCGCTCACCCGCCTCTGCGCGATCGGCGCCGGCCCCGCGCCCAGCGCCGCGATCCGATGCCCCCAGAAGGGCTGGTCGGACATCAGCCAGACGGCGAGCGACGGCTTGCCGACGCTGAGCCCGAAATGCGTCGTGCCGGTGCCCCCGTGATGCACAAACGCTCTCACGTGGGGCAGGAGAGCCCCGTAGGGGACCTCGCCCGTGACCAGCACGCCCGGCTCATCCCGTGGCAACCCGACGTCGCCGCTCCAGCCCATGACGATGATCAGCCGCACGCCCGTCTCCCGCGCCGCCGCGAGCACCGCGTCCCACAGGCGCTCCGGCCGCGCCACCGGGGTGCTCCCGAAGCCCACGAGGACCGGAGGCTCGCCGGCCGCCAGGAAGTCCTGGATCTCCGGCGCGAGCTCAGCCTCGGCCGCTGCGCTGTCCCACCAGCCGGCGACGTGGGCGTCCGCGGGCCAGTCGGCCGGCCGCGGCAGAACCGTCGGACTGAAGCCGTAGACGACGGGGCACGCGAGCCGCCGCATCGGCCTGCGCAGCACACGATCGCCCACCCCGTAGCTGCGCCGGTTGGCCGCCGGCCCGAACCGCCGGCCCGGGAACAGAATCGGATCGGGGAAGGCCCTGGTGCTGTGCACGGGCCGGTTGGTCACGCACGAGTGGGGCAGCCCGAGCTCCCTCGCCGCGCGGAGGCCGAACGGTGCGGTGTAGGTGAACAGCACGGCGTCGGCATCCCCGCACATGCCCTCGAGATCGGTGGTGGTGAGGTCCCTTGTCAGGCGCTCCAGGGCGATCCGCAGCGCCCTGAGGGTGGCGAGGCGGCTCGACTTCAGGCGACTGGACCAGCGCGAGTCCTCGACGTACGTGCGTGGATTCCCCGGCATGGGTGCGAACTCGAGGCCGTGATCCTCCACCAGCTCCTGGAAGAGGCGATGGGTCACCAGCCGCACGTCGTGACCGGCCTCCCGGAGAGCCGAGCCGAGCGCGGCATACGGCGCCACGTCCCCGCGGGAGCCCGCGGTGAAGATGGTGAGAGTCACCCCGTGGGGGTGACTCTATATGCGTCAAAGACCGAATCGATGTTGCGCAGCCGCTGGATGCACATCTTCAGCGCCTGCGTGTCCCCCACCTCGACCACGAAGCGGTTCTTCACCATCGGGTGCACCACGGTGCAGCGGGCCTCGATGATGTTGATGCCGGTCTCGGCGAAGGTGCGTGAGAGATCCTCGAGCAGGCGCGTGCGGTCCCAACCGTCGATCTCCAGCTCCACCCGGAATGAGCTGCTCGAGCCCTCGGCGTCCCACTCGACCTTGGTGAAGCGCTCCGGGTTCTTCTTCAGCGCCACCGCGTTGGTGCAGTTCTCGTGGTGGATGGTGATGCCCTTGCCGAGCGAGATGTAGCCCACGATCGGATCGCCCGGCACCGGCCGGCAGCACTTCGCCAGCCGCAGCATCACGTCGTCGATGCCCTCAACCACGATCCCGTAGCCCGACGACGAGCCGGTGGGCTTTGGCGTCTCCTTTTTCGCCTCGAGGCCTGCGACCGGGTCGGCGGGCTCCACGGCGGATTCGCCGGCGCGCAGGCGCGCCATCACCTTCTGCGTCACGACCTTGGCGGAGATCTTCGCCCCGCCGAGCGCGATGTAGAAGTCGTCGGCCTTGCGGAAGCCCATCTCCCGGATCACGTCGGCCAGCAGCGGCGAGCCGGCGATCTTCTGCGGCGGCAGGCCCTCGCGGCGCAGGCTCTCCTGGAGGATCTCTCTTCCGGTGCGCTCTGAGTCCTCGCGGCCCTCGCGCTTGAACCAGGCCCGGATCTTCGACTGCGCACGCGTGGTCTTGGCGAGGGCGAGCCAGTCGCGGCTGGGCCCCCGCTCCTTCTTGGAGGTGAGCACCTCGCAGATGTCGCCGGACTGGAGCTCGTACTGCAGCGGCACGATCTTGCCGTTCACCTTCGCGCCCACGCAGCGGTGACCGACGTCGGTGTGGATCGAGTAGGCGAAGTCGAGCGGCGTGGCACCGTCGGAGAGCGACTTCACCTCGCCCTTCGGCGTGAACACGAACACCTCGTCCTCGAACAGGTCGGCCTTCAGGGTCTCGGCGAACTCCTGCGGGTCCTGCAACTCCTTCTGCCAGTCCACGAGGTGCTGGAGCCACTCCACGCGATCGCCCGGCTTGGCGCCGTCGGCGTCCTTGTAGATCCAGTGCGCGGCGATGCCGTATTCGGCCGTGTCGTGCATCTCCTGGGTGCGGATCTGGATCTCCAGCGGCCTGCCCTCGGGCCCGATCACCGTGGTGTGCAGGGCCTGGTACATGTTGAACTTGGGCATGGCCACGAAGTCCTTGAAGCGGCCGGGCAGCGGCTTCCACAGCGAGTGGATCACGCCGATGGCGCCGTAGCAGTCCTTCACGGAGCCGACCAGGACGCGCATGGCCGTGAGGTCGTAGATCTCGTTGAACTCGCGGCCCTTCTTCGTCATCTTCGAGTAGATCGAGTAGAAGTGCTTCGCGCGGCCCGTGATGGCGGCGTCGATGCCCACGGCCTCGAGCTCCTTGTCCAGGTACTCGCCCGCCCGGGCCACGTAGCCCTCGCGCTCCTCGCGCTGCTGGTTCACCAGGCCCTTGATCTCCTTGAACTTGCGCGGGTGCAGCGTGGCGAAGGCCAGGTCCTCCAGCTCCCACTTGATCGCGTGGATGCCGAGGCGGTGCGCAAGCGGGGCAAAGATCTCGAGCGTCTCGCGGGCCTTCTCCTGCTGCTTGTTCTTGGGCATCGCCTCGATCGTGCGCATGTTGTGCAGCCGGTCGGCGAGCTTGATCAAAATGACCCGGATGTCCGAGGCCATCGCGACCATCATCTTGCGGTAGTTCTCGGCCTGTCGGTCGTCGCGGCTCTGGAACGTGATGCCTGTGAGCTTGGTCACGCCGTCGACGAGGGTGGCCACCTCCTCCCCGAACTCCTCCCGCACCTCGTCCAGCGAGGCGCTGGTGTCCTCCACGGTGTCATGCAGCAGCGCCGCGCACAGCGTGGCGGTGTCGAGCCGCATGCCGGCGCAGATCTTGGCGACGCCGACGGGGTGCACGATGAAGTCCTCGCCCGAGGCGCGGCGCTGGTCCGAGTGGCGGTCACAGGCGAACACGAAGGCGGCCTGGACCTTCTTGCGGTCGACCTTCTCGGCGGCGTCGGACGCGTGCTCCTCCACCACGGCGAACAGATCGCCCAGCATCACGCGCTGGTCGTCGGTGAGGCTGGCCGGGCCTACCCGCGAGCGACCGGTTGCGACGTCCACCTGGACGTGTTCGTACTTGGGATCGGCGACAGCCGTGGACCCCGCTCCGTTGGAGCGGCGGCTACGCGGCTTCTTCGCCGCGGCGGGCTTCTTCTCGGCCTTCTGCCGAGGGACCTTCGGCATGCGGCAAGTGTAGAGCCGCCTGCCCCAGGTAAGACGCGGATTCGGCAAGCCTGGCGGCGTATGCGCGGTGGGCCGCCGAGCGCTCGAGGTCTGTCCGGGCGCCGGGCGTGGCGGTGAGCGAGCGACCGTCCGCCCGCGCGAGCTCCAACTCCGCCAGCACTCGCAGCAGGCGACCGCACAGGGTGCCCGAGCGCGGGTAGGCCCCGTCGCCGCGCAGGGCGGCCTCGAGCCCGTCGCCCTCCAGCGTGCCGGCCTCCGACACCGCGCGCCACAGCTCGATCAGCGCGGGGCGCAGGTCGAGCTCCGAGCGCCAGTGCCCCAGGGCGAAGTCACGCTCGGGGTGACCCCAGGCCAGGCACACCACTCCCTCGCCGGGAACCGCCCGGAGGAGGTCGATCCCGGCCGCGACCGGCGGTGGGTCGAGCGCCAGCAGGTGGCCCTCCTGGCCCGCGGCGCCCACAGCGGCCCAGCCACAGGCGCGCACGCCGGCTGGGTCCAGCCCGCCCAACAGCGCCTCCAGCGCGGTGCGCCGCCGCTCCACGTCGGCAACCACGAGCAGCACGGGATCGCCGCTGGTGAGCAGGTCGCCGGCCACTCCGGCGATTCCCTCCCCGCGGCGGTCGCTCACGACCCGAGGCTCCAGCGACGGCTCGGGCCGCGCGCCGAACCAGTCGGCCGGATCGCCCGCCGCCTCGGCATCCACCGCCTGCCAGAAATCCTCCGGCGCGACGTCGGTGAGGGCGCCCGAACGAGTCTCCGAGATCGACCGCAGCACCACCCGCGCCTCCACGGCCCCGTTCCAGCGGTTGCGCTCGAGGCTCACCGTGGCGTCGTGAGGGCTCGCACCGGCAGCGGCCAGTGCCTGCTGCGACGTTCGGAAGGCCACGCCCCGTGCGCGAGCGCCACCGCTGCGCAGGGAGAAGCGGGCGTGGTCGCGCTCCTCCCCCATCGCGGTCACGTGCTCCACGCGCGCGCCGGGCACCATCAGGACCGGCGCGGGGTTGCCCTGACCGAACGGGCCGAGGCGCTCGAGCTCTTCCGCCAGGTCGAGGTGAAGGGCGCCTCCGGACACGACGGCATCGACCGGCTGCACACGCTCGAGGTCGCCGGGCGACAGGTGCTCCCCCGCGTGCTGTGCCAGCGCCGCACGGAAGGCGGGGATCGCCGGCTCGTCGATCTCGAGCCCCGCCGCCATCCGGTGGCCTCCGAAGCGGGTGAGGTGCGCGCCGGCGGCGCCCAGTCCCACGTGCAGGTCATACGGCTGGATGCTGCGTCCCGACCCCCGCCCCGAGCCGCCCTCCAGGGCGATCACCACGCACGGGCGCCGGTGGCGCTCGACCAGCCGCGAGGCCACGATGCCCACCACGCCCGGATGCCAGCCCTCGCCGGCCACCACGATGGCCGCGGCGCTCATCTGATCCACGCACGCGGCGTCCGCCGCGTGAAGGATGCGCTGCTCGGTCTCGCGGCGGTCGTGGTTGAGCCCGTCCAGCTCCTGAGCCACCTCGTCCGCCCGAGCCTCGTCGTCGGTGAGCAGCAGCTCGAGCGCAGCGTCGGCACGCTGCAGGCGTCCGGCCGCGTTGATCCTCGGCCCCAGGCGAAAGCCCGCCGCGCGGGCGTCCACGTCGGCCGGCTCGAGGGCCGCGACGCGCATCAGCGCCCTCAGTCCCGGCCGCGTGGTGCGCGCCAGGGCGGTGAGCCCCTCGCGCGCGATCCGCCTGTTCTCGCCGTGCAGGGGCACCATGTCGCACACGGTCGCCAGGCCGGCCAGGTCGAGGTCGCGCTCTTCCCCGGTGAGCGCGGCTGAGAGCTTGAAGACGACACCCGCCGCGCACAGCTCGGCGGCGCCGGGGTGAACGATGGTGCAGGCGGGCAGGGTGTCGCCCGGGCGGTGGTGGTCGGTGACGATCACGTCCATACCCAGCTGCTTGGCCCCGTCGACCTCGGCCACCGCGGTGATGCCGCAGTCGACGGTGATCAGCAGGCCGGCGCCCTGGTCGTGGAGCTCGCGGATCGCATCGAGGGACAGCCCGTAGCCCTCCTCCCTGCTCGGCAGGCGCCAGAGCGGGTCCGCACCCAGGCTGCGCAGGGTGCGGAGCATGATCGCCGTGGAGCAGACGCCGTCCACGTCGTAGTCGCCGAAGACGGCTATGCGCGTGCCTCGTTCCAGATGCTCCTTGATCAATGCCGCTGCCTCGGTCACGCCGTCGAGCTGGTCGGGCTCGGTGCGAACGGCCGCCTCGAGGAAGGCGCGGGCCTCAACCGGGTCGGCGTACCCCCGGCGGGTGAGGATCGCCGCGGTGGCCGGGCTCAGGCCCAGCTCATCGGCGAGCGCCGCGGCTTGCGCCACGTCATACGGCTCGCACGTCCATCGCGCCGACGGAAGCATGTGGGCCATCCTGGCCCCGGTGGGGGACGGAACGCGGGTCTAGAGCACTTCGGGCCGGTGCTCGCCCTCGGTGCGCGAGCCGTAGACCCACGAGAGAGCGAGCGCCATCACCGCGCCGGGCACCGCGATAAGCGCCTGCACGAGCTCCGTGTCGCTGCGGCCGGGCACGGTGAGCCCCGCCACCAGGAAGCCGAAGATCGCCGCTCCGGCGATCGCGGCCAGGAACGCGCCCACGATGCCGCCGTAGAAGCGGTCGGGCACGAACACTGCGAAATGCCAGATCGCGATCCCCATCATCACCCAGACGACCATGCCCATGGCTCAGCGCCTCCCGTGTTTCTTGCGGGGCTTGGAGCTCTTCGCGCCCGACTTCGGCTTGGGCTTTGAAGTCGATGAGGTGGACGGCGGTGGCGACGTGCCGGCGGCGTGGGCGGCTCGGGCTCGGGCTCGGCGGGAGCCTGTGGCGTCGGCGGAGCCGGGGCGGGCGCGGGCGCCGCCGCCACGGGGGCCCGGCGCTTGCGGCGCGGCACCTTGGCGCCCTTGCCCGGCGCCGGGGCCGGCGCCGCGGCCTCGTCGCCACCACCGATCACGCCCGGGGCGAAGACCGGCACCTTGCCGTACTCCTCGATCTGGATCTTGCGGCGGCGCACATAGACGGGCTCGCGCTCCTTCCACAGGGTCAGCACCGGCGCGCCGATGAAGATGGACGAGTAGGCGCCCGACGCCACGCCCACCAGCAGCGCGAACGCGAAGTCCTGCAGGGTCTCGCCGCCGAACAGCAGCAGCGCGCCGATCGGCATCAGGGTCGAGAAGCTGGTGGCGAGCGAGCGCGTGAGCACCTCGGACATCGCCCGGTTCACGATCTGCGAATAGGTCGCGCGCGGCATGCGTGGCACGTTCTCGCGCACGCGGTCGAACACGATGATGGTGTCGTAGAGCGAATAGCCCAGGATCGTGAGGAGCGCCGCGACCGTCGACGTCGTCACCTCCCGGCCCACGAGGGCGTACACGCCGCCCGTGATGAGGATGTCGTGCGCCGCCGCTATCAGCACCGGCACCGCGAACTTGAACTCGAACCGGAGGCCGATGTAGAGCGCGATCAGGATGAACGACGCGATGATGGCGATCAGCGCCGTGCGCGCGATCTGGGCGCCGAACGTGGGCCCGATGGAGCTCGACGAGAAGTCCGCGCGGTCGACCCCGAACTCCTCATCGAGCGCCTGGCGGACATCGGCCACCTCGCCGGGCTCCAGCGTCGGGGTGGAGATCTGGAACACCGTCTTGCCGAGGTCGGGCTCGTCGACCTTCTGGATCTTCGACTCGTCGAGGCCGAGCGGCGCGAGGGAGTCACGGACGTCGTCGACGCTGGCCTCCTGCGCCACCGGCGTCTTGATCCGAGTGCCCGACTCGAAGTCGATGCCGAACTTCAGGCCGATGCCCGCGATCGCCAGCGCGCCCACCACGAGGATGAGGCCGGAGGCTGAGAAGAACCACTTCGACTTCCCGATGAAGTCGAACTTCCAGCCCTCGCTCTCTCTGGCGCCGATGGCGAAGCGCGACCCGATGATCCGGGTCCGCGCCATCGCCCCGAGGATCGCCGAGGTGGCCAGCACCGCGGTGAAGAGCGAGACGATCGTGCCGATCCCCAGCGTGAACGCGAAGCCCTTCACGCTCGACGTCGAGAGCGTGAACAGCACGAACGCGACGCCGATGGTGACCACGTTGGCGTCGACGATCGTCCGCAGCGCCTTGGTGTAGCCGTTGGAGATGGCGGCCGGGATCGACCGCCCGGCTCTCGCCTCCTCCTTTATTCGCTCGAAGATGACGATGTTGGCGTCGGCCGCCACCGCCAGCGTGAGCACCATGCCCGCGATGCCTGGCAGCGTGAGCGTGATCGGGATCAGCTTGACCAGCGCGAACAGCAGCACCGCGTAGATCACGAGCGTGGTGGCCGCCACCGCGCCCAGCACGCGGTAGAAGACCAGCAGGAAGATGACCGTGCCCAGCAGGCCGATCGCGGCGGCGAGTAGGCCCTGGTCGAGCGCCTGCTGGCCGAGCGAGGCCGAGACCTGGGTCTGAGAGATCAGCTTGAGGTCGATCGGCAGCGCGCCGATGCGCAGGCTCTCGGCGAGGTCCTGGGTCTCCTGGATCGACCCGATGCCGTTGATCTGGGCGCCGGTGCGGCCGTCGATGCCCTCCGGGTTCTCACGGAAGTCGATCGTGGCCAGCGAGACGATCTTGTTGTCCAGCGTGATCGCGAATCGTTGAAGGCCGGCGTCGCGATCCGAACCGGGCGGCAGGATGATGTTCGACCCGCGCTCGGCGATCCGCTTCGTGACCCGCGCGAACGCCTCGCGACCCTTGTCCGTGAACTCCATCGTGACGATGGGCTCCTGGGTGTTCTGATCGATGTTCTGCTCGGGGTTCTTGATGTCGGTGCCCGACAGCTCCGAGTCGTCGGAGAGCACGAAGAAGCGCTGGACGGACTCCGGCTGGTTGGGCGCCCGCTCGGCCTCGATGACGACGATGCCCTGCGGCACCTTGAGCACCTCGCTCTTCGCGGGCGGGCCGCTGCGGAACGGCGTCTCCTTGTCCGTGGGCGTGCCCGCCGTGCCGATCGGGACCGCGGCCAGCTCGTCGCGGCACTCGGTGCCCTTGGGCACCGCGTCCGCCCCGCGTGGCGGGCCGCGAGTCGACTCGAAGTCCACCAGCAGCTCGTCGCAGGTCGTGGCGGGGCCGGTGATCAGGCGCTGGTCGGGCCCGAACAGGTAGTAGCGGTCCTTGGCGGTGTCGTTGTTGCGGTCGGCCTGCTTGAGGGAGGTCCCCTCGGGCTGGCCGGCGGCGTCGGTGCGCTCAGCCTTGGGCTTTGACTTCGAGGCCAGCTCCACCGCGTTGTACAAGGCCTTCGAGCCCGCGAACGGCGCGTCGGGCCCGCGGTCGCCGAGCACGTTGGGCTCCCAGTCGTAGAACTGGAGCTTCGCGGTGGTGCCCACCTGCTCGATCGCGCGGTCCGCGTTCTGGACGTCGGGCAGCCCGATCGATATCTGGTCCGCCCCAGCGCGCTGGATCTCGGGCTCCGATACGCCGAGCGAGTCGGTGCGCTTGCGGATCGTCTCGATCGCGTCATCGATCGCGGCCGGTGTGACCTCGGGCACCTGAGGCGTCGGGCGCCCCTCGTAGACCAGCTCCACGCCGCCTCGCAGGTCCAGGCCCAGCACCGTGCGCTTGGAGGTGATCACGTAGGCCGAGCCCGCGAGCAGCACGAGCATGAGCGCGATGATCGACAGGTTGCGAGAGCGTGAGGTCATTGATTCAGGGGCCCGCCCACTCGCCGGCTACTGCGGCGTGAGGACGAGCAGCAGGCCGCCGTCGTCGTCATAGGCGGGGAAGATGTCCGCCTTCGCCGGTTCGGGCCGGTCCCCTTCCGCGTGCACGGTAACGGGCTTGTCGAGCACGCGGACGCCCCATTCGAGGGCCGTGCCGATGTGGTCGTCGCCGCCGTCGAACGACAGCCCGAGCACCTCGCCGACGGGGCGCCCGATCACGTCGAGGTCACCGAGGCCGGTGAGCTCACGGGCGCCGCGCCCGGCGCCGATCAGCTTGGCGTTCTGGTCGCAGAGGAAGAAGGCCGCATTGGGAGCGGGGTAGTAGTCGTCGAGCAGCTCGAAAAGGAAGCCGAAGCCGCACTTCTTGCACCCGCGAGCGCGGCTCTGGAATCCGGCCGTGCGCTCGGTGGACATGCTGCGATCGCCGCAGCTGGGACAGATGAAGTTCGGCACGTTTCGGAGACTAGCGGCGCGCCTTGCGGCGGCGGCGAGCTTGCGCTTGCGCCTCTTTGGCCGCGCCCGCCTGGGCACCACGCGCTCCCCGACGATCACCCCGGGCGTGCGGTGCTTGAAGCCCGCCGGCCGGGCCGGCAGGCCCAGATCGGCACCGCGTTTCGTGAGGTGCGCCGCGGCGCGCTCGCACACGGCGGCGATGGTGAGCGATGGGTTCACGCCCAGCGAGGTCGGGATGACCGAGGAGTCCATGCAGAACAGGCCCTCGTTCCCGTAGGCCTCGCAGCGGTCGTTCACCACGCCCAGGGCGGCCGAATCCGCCATTCGCGCCCCGCCGAGCGGATGCGCCGCGTAGGCCCCCTGTGTCTCGGTGAGCCTGAGGAACTTCGCCAGGCCGCGCCGCTCGCCCACCTGCGCCATCGCGCGGTCGGCCAGCTCGCGCACGCGGATCGACTGCTCCGAGAGCGTGTAGCTGAAGGTGCCGATCACCACCGGCCCGGCATTGGGCCGCACGCCGCCGCCCTGCGGCGGGACGAGGTCGAAGCGGCCGTCCATCGTGTCCTCCACCATCGCCAGCAGCTCGATCCGGTTCGACCACTCGGAGATCGAGCGCTTCTTCTGCACTCCCCACCAGGACGGGTCGCCGGCCGGCGAGCGCCCGTCGTCATAGAGGAAGTTGGTGAGGCTCGACAGGAAGATCTCCTGGAGCGTGAACCGGGTCCCGTCGTGGCGGTGAGAGCGCTTGCCGACCCAGAAGTCGTAGGTCATGGTGGTGATCGGCTTGCCCTTGTGGAACTGGCCGTACGCGGGCAGCTTGAGCACGCGCTTGATCTTGCGCGGGTTGTACTCCAGCGCGGCCACATGATCGCCGTTCACGCCGAGGTGCAGGCCCGCCTGGTCCGAGAGTGACGGCAGCTCGCCGCGGGAGCGCATCAGGATCGGCGGGGTGTTCATCGCGCCAGCCGCCAGGATCAGCACCTTGCACTCGATCTCCTCGCTGCCGGCCGGCTGGCGCGTGGGGTTCGGACCCTCGTTGTCCATCACCGACGCGGTCACCACGTAGCGGTAGCCGGAGGCGTTGGCCTGTGAGCGACGGATGCGCTCGGCCTGGCGGTTGGGGCGCACCCGCACCCCGGCGCGCTCCGCCGAGGCCAGGTAGTTGGTGGTCACCGTGTTCTTCGCGCCGAAGATGCAACCGGTGTGGCACCACTTGGCGTCCACGCAGCGGCCGAAGTCGATCGCAAGCGGCACGCGATCGCACGTGTGCCCGGCGGCGTCGAGGGTCGCGGCCCAGAGCCCGCCGGACTTCGACACCTCCTTCCACGACGGCTGGCGCACGCGCAGCCCGCGCTCCACCCGGAGGTACCAGTTGTCCATCTGCTTGCGCGAGATCGCCTTGGGCCACATGCGGCGATCCGGGCCGTCGTCGGGATGGTGGTCGCGGCGCTCGAATGTCTCGCGCGGCGCGCGGATCGAGGCCGCCAGATAGAGGTTCGAGCCGCCGCCCACGGCGTTCGCCGTGACCACCTGGGCGCCGGTGCCGCCGGTCGACTGGATCAGGTTGTACACCTCGGACAGGTGGTTGACGTCCATCGACTGGCGGAAGTCGGTGTGCTTGAACCGCCGGCCCCGCTCCAGCACCAGGATCCGTGCCGGGTCGACGCCGGCCGCCCGGTACAGCTCCGCCAGCCGCCAGGCGGCGATCGAGCCGCCGAAGCCCGAGCCCACGATGCACACGTCCACGCGCTCGGCCATTACCTGAGGTTGCCCTTCTTGGTGCGGCCCCTGGCCAGCCGGCGGCGGTAGGAGAAGCTCTTGTAGCCGTTCGGCGCGGTGCCCGGATGGCCCATCACGCGCAGGCCCGAGGCGGTGCGGCTGGTGGCGTTGCGCTGGGTGCCCGCGGCGCAGAACGCCACGAAGGGAATGGCGGCCGCGGCCTCGTAGAGCACGCGGTCGACGTTGCCGAAGGCGAGGCCGTCCTTCACGACCGCCACCCGGTTGTCGTAGGAGAGGTCGATGAACCGGCCGCCCCGCAGCGCGGACCGTGCGCTGAGCTCTGCGAGAAACGCGGGGGCAAGAGTCGGAAAGCCGAGCAGCGGCGACTGGAACAGGCGCAGGGCGTCGGCCTCCACCGCGCCCGGTTCGCGATCGACCCCCGCGATGGCGCGCGGATCGATCTCGTCACCCAGATCCGTGCGGGAGGCCTTGCGCCCGGGAACGATCGTGTCGGCGAAGGCCTGGAGGATCGCGCCGTCCACGGGCACGGCCGCGGCGGCGGGATCGGCCACCAGGATGCGCTCGGCCACCGGCAGCGCGCCGAGTATCAACGCCCCCGCGCCGAGGGCCCCGGTGTGCGCCAGGAAATCCCTCCTGGACAGCTCGGCCATCGGTCGAACATACCGGCGCGCATGTGCGAGCGCGCCAGTATTCTCGCCCCGATGCGACCGCTCCTCGCAGGGCTATGCGTCGTCGTGGTGGCGCTCTGCGCGGCGCCGGCCGGCGCCCAGCAGCCGTCCGGCGGCTGGGACGGGTCCAACCCGTTCCGGTGCACGCTGCAGAACGTCGGCTTCGGCACCGACTTCCCGCAGCCCGACGCCGATCCGTTCTGCGTGGAGTTCGACAAGAGCCGCCAGAACGTGACCGAGCTCGGCGTCGTGGAGTTCGCCACGCAGGAGCCGGCGCGCGTGGCCGCCGCGTCGCCCAAGTGCTTCTACTACCAGACCGATCACTGGCGCGGCTCGATCGTGCAGGGCGACCCGGCCACCGAAACCTACGGATACGACGGCAGCTATTTCTTCGACAAGGCCAGGGGCGCCGGCGGTGTCGCGATCAAGAACTTCCGGGTGGCCGGCCAGCAGGGCGACCCCACCGCGGTGCCCGGCTTCCCGGCCGAGTACCGCCCGTATTTCGGCAAGGGCAAGGGTGGCTTCCAGTTCTCCGGCGCGGGCATCGATGTGGAGCCGCGCTGCGTGGAGCTGGCGAAGCGCAAGCCCGTCTACCAGCCCCCGGGCGTCAAGCGCCGCTGCCGCCTGGCGGGCGGCCGGATCGGGCGCGGGATCGGCGGCATCCGGCTCAAGGCGCGGAGGGCGGGCGTGCGCGACGCGCTCGGCGCACCCACGTCGGAGAGCCGCTTCGCCGTGCGCTATTGCCTGGAGGGCGGCGGCACGCTTTCGGCCGGCTTCCTCGGCGTGACCCCGCGGCGCCGCGCGGTGATCGTGAAGGCCGACCATCCGGCCTTCACCTACCGCGGGATCGCCGTGGACGAAAGCCTGCGCTCCACACGCCGCTCGATGCGCCGGGAGCGCGTGCGAAAGCGCCGCGACGGCACCCGTCTGCTGATCGCGAAGGGCCGCGCCCGGACCTTCGTGGTCGCCGCGAAGCGGGGCCGTGTGGCCTGGATTGCAGTGGCGCGTCCCAGGATTTCCCTACGCACGCTGGCGCGCGACCTGCGCCGCGTGAAGTGACCACTGGCTAAAGCTCGGGATCGAGGGGACGATAGGGCCGCCATGAGGTTGCTACTGGCCTGCATCCTGTGCGCCGCGGCTCTCGCTGCGCCCACCACGGCTGGCGCCGCCGGGCTCTCGCTGCCCGGAATCGACCGCCAGGCGGCGTCGTCCAGATGCCCGTTTGGGATCGTGCTGCTGCCCGGCACCGTCTGCCCGCCGGTCGAGCAGATCCCGCCGGGCGATGCCGAGGCCGACTACGCGGCCCATCCGCCACCGGGTGGGCGGGCGCTCACCGGCGCGCCCGCGCCCTACTCGGCGCACTCGATGATCTACGCCTGCTGCACCCCCCTGGCGCAAAAGGAGCGTGCATTCGCCTCCGCCCGCGCCAGCGGGGCGGGCTACGTGCGCCTCGACGTGAACCTGCGCGGCGTATTCGCCGTGCACAGGGGTCAGCCGCGCCGGCCGGACTGGTCGGGACTCGACCAGATCGTGGCGCTCGGGCGCCGCCACAACCTCCCGGTGCTGGCGGTCCTCACCCACGTGCCCGACCACATCACCCAGTGCAAGAACGACAACCAGCGCACGTGCCCGGCCGGCGACTTCGAGGCCTACGGCCGCTACGCGGCGCTGATCGCCGACCGCCTCAAGGGCGTGGCCACCCATTTCGAGATCGTGAACGAGCCCGATGGCGAGTGGGCCTTCCGAGGCTCACCCTCCGAGTACGCGCGCATGCTGGAGGCGGCACACCGCCACATCCGAACCCGCGTGCCGAAGGCACGGATCCTTCTCGGCGGCCTCATGTACCCCGATCGCAGGTGGATCACGGCGATGCTCAACACGCCCGGCGCGAACGCGATCCACAAGTTCGACATCGCCAACGTGCACCTGCGCGGCCCCGCCAACACCATGGCGATCGCCGTGAAGCGCTGGCGTGCCTATTTCGCCGCCCGGGGCTTCAAGGGTCAGCTGTGGGTGACCGAGCACGGCTATCCCGGCCGCACCCTCTTCCAGTACGACCGCACCTTCCGGGGCGGCGAGAGAGCGCAGGCGGCGTTCCTCGGCAAGTCCCTCCCCGCGCTTCGCAGGGGCGGGGCCCGTCAGGTCTTCTTCACGCTGCGCGACAGCTGGCGCAGCGAGTTCACCGGCGAGTACCTCTCGGAGGGCGTCCTCAACCTCGGAGAGCGCGCCCCCTACTCGGTGCGCCGCAAGCAGTCCTTCTCGGTGGTGAGCCAGCTGAACGCCCGCTGGCGCAAGGCCGAGCGGCTGCGCGTGCTCCGCAAGCGAGCCCTGAAGCGGGCGAAGCGGTACAAGCGACTCGGTCGCAAGCGCGCCGCGAAGAAGCAGCGCCGCGTCGCGCGGCGCTACGCGAAGCGAATCCGCAAGCTGGACCCGATCGCCTAGAAGAGGCTTTCGGGGCCCCGGGCCGGCGCCTCGAGGCCGAGGTGCTCGTAGGCCGCCGGCGTGGCCACCCGCCCGCGGGGCGTGCGCATGATCAGGCCCTGCTGGAGCAAGTAGGGCTCGTAGACGTCCTCCACCGTGTCCTGCTCCTCGCCGATCGCGACGGCCAGCGTCGAGAGCCCCACCGGGCCGCCGCCGAACTTCTCGCAGATCGTGCGCAGGATCTCGCGATCGAGGCGGTCGAGGCCCATCGCGTCGACCTCCAGCATCTCGAGGCCCTCGGCGGCCACGCGAGCGTCGATCGATCCGGCACCGCGCACCTCGGCGAAGTCGCGCACGCGGCGAAGGAGCCGGTTGGCCACCCGCGGCGTGCCGCGCGAGCGCGAGGCGATCGCCTCGGCCCCCGCGGGGTCGATCTCCACCTCCAGGATCCCGGCCGACCGGAGCACGATCCGGCCGAGCTCCTCGGGGCCGTACAGCTCGAGGCGGTGCGTGACGCCGAAGCGGTCGCGCAGCGGGGTGGTGAGCAGGCCGGCGCGAGTGGTGGCGCCGATCAGCGTGAACTCGGGCAGGTCGAGGCTCACGACCCTCGCACCCGCCCCCTGCCCCACCGTGATCGGCAGCCGCCGGTCCTCCATGGCCGGGTAGAAGGTCTCCTCCAGCGCCCGCGGCAGGCGATGGATCTCGTCCACGAAGAACACCGACCGCGGCTCCAGCGAGGACAGGTAGCTGGCCACGTCGCCCTTGCGCTCGAGCGCCGGCCCGGCGGTGGACACGAACGGCGCGTCCAGCTCGTTGGCCACGATCTGCGCGAGCGAGGTCTTGCCCAGGCCTGGCGGCCCGGCGAGCAGCACGTGGTCGAGCGCCTCGCCGCGAGCGCGGGCGGCCTCGATGAACACCGCCAGCTGCTCCTTGACCGCGGGCTGCCCGACGAAGTCCTCGAGGCGCTTCGGGCGCAGCGAGCGGTCGAGGTCATCCTCCGCGGCGACGGCCTCCGCCGCCTGGATGCGTTCCACCCCAGGGGTGCGGATGCTGCTCACCGCGTGCCCTTCAGCGCCCCGGCGATGAGCTCCTCGGGGCTGTCGCCCTCGGCGGCGTCGAGCATCGAGTCGGCCTCCTGCGGCGTGAACCCGAGGCCCACGAGGCCCTCGCGGGCGATCGTGCGCGGGTCATCGGATGCGCGGGTGACCACGATCTCGTCGCTCACCACGCCCGCCACCTTCTCCTTCAGCTCCACGATGATCCGCTCGGCGGTGCGCTTGCCGATGCCGGGCACCGCCTGGAACCGGGCCGAGTCGCCAGTGGCGATGGCGGCCAGCAGCTCGCGGGGCGAACCGCCGCTCAGCACCGCCAGCGCAACCTTCGGGCCCACGTTCTGGACGCCGATCAGCATGAGGAAGAGGTCGCGCTCCGACTCCGTCGCGAAGCCGAACAGGTGCATGCCGTCGTCGCGCACGATCAGGTGGGAGTGGAGGGAGACCTCCTGGCCCGCGCCCGGCACCGTGCCGAGCGTCTCAGCGGATACGGCCAGGCGGTAGCCGATGCCCCCGGCGGTCTCGATCACCACCTCGCCCGGGCGCCGCAGCGCCACCTCGCCGCTCACCGAGGCGATCACGCCAGGGCCGCCTTCATCGGAGCGCCGTTGGCATGGCAGATGGCCACCGCGAGGGCGTCGGCCGCATGGTCGGGCTCCGGTGGCTCGGGCAGGGAGAGAAGCGCGCCCACCATGTTCTGCACCTGAGCCTTCTCCGCCCGGCCGGACCCGCAGACCGCCTGCTTGACCTGCTGGGGCGTGTAGGAGAAGCACGGCAGCCCGGCCATCCCGGCGGACAGCAGGATCACCCCGCGCGCCTGGCCGACCGCGAACGCGGAGCGCGAGTTCTGCCCGAAGTAGAGCTCCTCGATCGACACCGCGTCGGGGCTGTGCTCGGCGATCAGGTCGCACACCCTCGCGTGGATGTGCGCCAGGCGCCGCTCGAGGGGAAGCCCCGCGGCGGTATCGATCACGCCGCCGTCGAGCGCCGCCAGCGAGTTGCCGCGAGAGAGGACCACTCCATAGCCGGTATGGGCGGTACCGGGATCGATGCCGAGGACGACCACCATGGGGGTGATTCTGCGGCTGGGGTCGGATGCCTTCAGGCCTCAGGCATCAGGCGTCAGGCGTCAGGCGCGAGATTCAGAGGCGGCTGAGGACTAGCCGGCGCCCGAGACCTGAGGCCTGAGGCCTGGCGCCTGGCATCTCCTCAGGCGGCAGCCACTCGCTCCAGCACGTCTGCGTCGATATCGAAGTTCGCGTGGACCGCCTGGACGTCGTCGTGCTCGTCCAGCGTGTCGATCAGGCGCATCAGCTTGCCCGCGTCCCCCTCGTCGATCTTCGTCCGGGACGTTGGCCGCATCGCCATCTCGGCGGACTCCAGCTGCACGCCGGCCGTCTCCAGCGCCTCGCGCACCGAGATGAAGTCCGCCGGCGCCGTCACGACCTCGAACACGTCGTCGTCGAGTGAGACGTCCTCGGCGCCCGCGTCGATCGCCACCATCAGGTCGTCCTCGGAGTAGCGCGAGCCGTCCACGACCAGTTCGCCCTTCTTCTCGAACTGCCACGCGACCGAGCCCGGCTCGCCCAGATTCCCACCCGAAGAGGCGAACGCGTGGCGGACCTCCGAGCCCGTCCGGTTGCGGTTGTCGGTGAGCGCCTCGACCAGCAGGGCGACCCCTCCCGGTCCGTAGCCCTCGTAGTTGACCGCCTCGAAGGCGTCGGCGTCCTGGTCCGCACCGGTGCCCTTCGCGATCGCCCGCTCGATGTTGTCCTTGGGCATCGAGGCGTCCTTCGCCTTCTGGACCGCGAGCCCCAGCGAGGGATTGCCGTCGACGTCACCCCCACCCTCACGCGCGGCGACCGTGATGGCCCGCGTGAGCTTGGTGAAGAGGGCGCCGCGCTTGGCGTCGGTCGCCTTCTTCTTGTGCTTGATGGACGCCCACTTGGAATGCCCCGACATCAGACCACGAACTTCCCGTCTCTCTGAAGCTCCGTGCCGTCCACCGTGATCGAGCCGCCCTCGCGCAGGTCGCACACCATGTCCCAGTGCACGGCGGAGTCGTTCACGCCGCCCGACTCCGGATAGCTCATCCCGATCGCCATGTGCACCGTTCCGCCGATCTTCTCGTCGAGCAGGATCTCCTTGGTGCCCGTGGCGATGCCGTAGTTGGTGCCGATGCCCAGCTCGCCGAGGCGGCGCGCCCCCTCGTCGGTGTCGAGCATCTCCACCAGGAAGTCCTCGCCGCGGTCGGCCGAGGCGTCCACGACCTTGCCCTCCTCGAAACGGAACTTCACGCCCGAGACCTCGCGGCCGCCGTAGGTGGCGGGGAACGAGAAGGCGATCTCCCCGTCCACCGAGTCCTCGACGGGCCCGGTGAAGAACTCCCCGTCGGGCATGTTGTGGTGGCCCGTGCACGGGATCCAGGTGCGGCCGCTCACGTTGAGCTTGATGTCGGTGCCGGGCGCCTGGATGTGGACCTCCTCCTTGCCGTCCATCCACTCCGACAACCGGTTCACCTCGTCGGACTGGCGCTCCCAGGCCGTGACCGGGTCGTCGTCGACGGCCAGGCAGGCGGCGTAGTAGAAGTCCTCGTACGCCGAGAGCGACATGCTCGCCTCGCTGGCATACGCATGTGTCGGGAACAGGGTGACCACCCACCGATGCTCGCCGGCGGCGGAGCGCTTCATCGCCGTGTCCATCAGGCTCTTGCGCGCCTTCTGCGTGCGCGCCTGCTTCTTCGGGTCGGCCTGCGACAGCGCGCGTGAGTTGGCGTCCGCCATCAGCACGATGCGCACATCGGCCTTCTCAGCCGCCCACTCGGCGGGGGGCGGCACCCAGTCCAGCTGCTCGTCGGAGGCCAGCTCGTAGAAGGCGGCCGGCGCCTCCTCGGGCGTGATCTGCAGGACCGGCATGCCGCCGGCGCGGAGGACCTCCTCGTAACAGGCGAGCGCCAGCGGCTCGGCCTGCGTGGTGCCCTGGATCACGCAGACGTCGCCCTTCGCGACCTTGGTCGAGTACTGGACCAGGATCTGCGCGAGCGCCTCGGCCCGATGGTCCCTCACTGAATGCCCCCTCCGTTCCTGGCGGCCACCTGCGCGAGCAGCCACTCGTGCAGACGGGTCTCGCCCTCGATCTCGGGATGGAATGCGACAGCGAGGATATTGCCCTGCCGCACCGCGACCGGGTGGCCGTCGACCTCGGCGAGCACCTCCACGCTCTCGCCATGCTCCGATACCCAGGGAGCGCGAATGAATACGCCCCGCACCTCGCCCTCGAAACCGGGCAGCTCCAGGTCCGCCTCGAAGCTGCGCACCTGGCGGCCGAACGCGTTGCGCTCGCAGGACAGATCGAGCAGGCCGAGATGGTCGCGGTCGAGCAGGATCAGCCCGGCGCACGTCCCGAGCACCGGCGTGCCCGCGCGGATGAGCTGGCGCAGTGGCTCGGCCAGGCCGTCGCGCTCGACGCCCAGCGTCATGGTGGTGGACTCGCCGCCGGGGATCACCAGCGCGTCGAGCCCCTCCAACTCCCCCGGCGTGCGGACCTCGCGCACGCGAGCGCCGAGACCCTCCAGAACCCTTCGGTGTGCCTCGAAGTCGCCCTGAATAGCCAGGACGCCGACCGCTACCAACCGCGTTCGGAGAGCAGCCCGCCGGCCTCGTCGATGCGGTCCATCCCGATGCCGGTCATCGGAGCGCCGAGATCGCGGGACGCGGCGGCGATGCGCTCGGGGTCCTCGAAGTGGGTGGTGGCCTCCACCACGGCGGCCGCGGTGCGCTCGGGGTCCTCGGACTTGAAGATGCCCGACCCCACGAACACGCCCTCGGCGCCAAGGCGCATCATCAGCGCGGCGTCCGCCGGGGTGGCGACGCCGCCGGCGGAGAACATCACCACCGGGAGCCTGCCCGCCTTGGCCACGTCGCGCACGAGGTCGACCGGCGCCTGGAGCTCCTTCGCGGCCGTGGGCAGCTCGGTCTCGTCCAGCGAGGACAGGTGGCGGATCTCCCCGCCGATCGCGCGCATGTGGCGCACCGCCTCGACCACGTTGCCCGTTCCGGCCTCGCCCTTGCTGCGGATCATCGCGGCGCCCTCGGCGATCCGCCGCAGCGCCTCACCGAGGTTGGTGGCGCCGCACACGAACGGGACCTTGAACGCCCACTTGTCGATGTGGTGCGCCTCGTCGGCCGGGGTGAGCACCTCCGACTCGTCGACGTAGTCGACCTCGAGCGCCTCGAGCACCTGGGCCTCCACGAAGTGGCCGATCCGGGCCTTGGCCATCACGGGAACCGTCACGGCCTGCTGGATCTCCTCGATCTTGGTGGGGTCCGACATGCGGGCAACCCCGCCGTCGGCCCGGATGTCGGCGGGCACGCGTTCGAGGGCCATCACCGCGGCGGCACCCGCGGATTCGGCCACCTTGGCGTGCTCGGCGGTGACCACGTCCATGATCACGCCGCCCTTGAGCATCTCGGCCAAGCCGGTCTTGACCCGGAAAGTGGCTTCTTCCTTCACGGGCCTCATGGTACCCCCCGCGATTGCCGGGACCATGGCGTACAAGATGCCTTTGACCTACGGCGCCCGCCAGGACCCCTTCCTCTAGACTCGCCCGCCTTGCGGGTGGGGGCTTGCCTATCGATGAGGCGTGCGCGGCGCTGGGCGCTGGTCTGCTCCCTGCTCGTGCTCGCCGGCGCGGCGCAGGCCGCTCCGGCCGCCGCGCAATACGGCTGTGTGCTCGGTGTGCTCTGCTCTCCACCGCCCGCCGCGGCCCCGCCCGCGGCCGCGTGCCCGGGTATCGGCACCGCCGACCGCAATCCCACCGACGCCCGCGTGGAGCCCCGCCTGGGCTCGCCGCTACTCGCGCGGCGCATCGACGGAAGGCCGCAGCTCGGCTTCAACGACTACGCGGCATGGGACCACCCGCCGCGAGCTACCTATGCCGAGGACATGGCACTGCATCGCAGGGTGGGGTCCGGCCTGATCCGGATCAGCCTGCCCTGGGGACACATCGAGCGCACGCGCGACAGGTACGACTGGGCCTCGAACGACCAGATCTACTGCGCCGCGGTCGCGAACGGCGTGCGACCCCTGTTCGTGCTGCTCGGCTCGCCCGCGTGGGCCGTCGCCGACCTCACGGAGTGCATCGTCTCCCCCTGCATGAATCCGCCGAAATCCGGCTTCGACTACAAGCTGGAGGCGTTCGCCGAGGCCGCGGCGATCCGGTATCCCAACGCGCTGTTCGAGGTCTGGAACGAGCCCAACCTGGAGTCGTTCTGGGGAAGCCAGCCGAGCGTACATCGCTACGGGGCGATCACCAGAATCGTCTACCGCGGCATCAAGGACGGCAATCCGGACGCGCCCGTGCTCGCCGGAGCGCTCTCGAACAACCAGGCGGATGAGCCGGGCCGGACCTCCGTGCTCACGTTCCTGCGCGGGATGTACACGGCCGGACTGGCGGGCCACATGGACGGGGTGAGCTTTCACCCCGCCCCGGTCTTCCCGGACCCGGCGCGCGAGGTGGCCACCAGGACCTTCGACCAGGTCCAGGCGGTGCTGGCCGAGAACGGCGAGCAGGGCAGCCGCCACATCGTGGCCAGCGAGACCGGCGCCTCGACCACGCACGCCGACGGGGCGACGTTCACCCAGGCGCAGCAGTCGGAATGGCTGCGACGTGTCTATGACACCGCCAGCTCGCACCCTAATGTGGACGCGGTCGCCTACCACACGCTGATCGAGTTGCACTCGGGGCCGAAGCTCGGCTACGGATGGATCCACCGCAAGGACGGCGCCGGGAGGTTCAGGGCGAAGCAGGTCTACTGCGATTTTGCGGCCGCGTTCGGGGCCGCGTTCGACTGCGCCCAGCCGATCCCGGTGCAGTGATGGGCGAGCAGAGCGGGCGGCGCGACTGGGAGGAGCTCGCCGATGCGGACCCGCTGTGGGCCGTGCTCTCGGATCCCAGCAAGCGCCACGGAGGCTGGGGCCGCGACGAGTTCTTCGCGACCGGCCGGGAGGAGATCGAGACGCTGATGCGGGCCGCCGCCTCGCTCGGTTACCCAAAGGGCCGCGCCAGCGCGCTCGACTTCGGCTGCGGGCCGGGGCGGCTCACGCGCGCCCTCGACGACCGCTTCGACCGCGTGGTCGGCGTGGACATCTCCACCGGGATGATCGAGCAGGCGCGGGAGATGAACGCCGACCGGCCGGGCTGCTCGTTCAGCGTTCTGTCCGAGGAGAAGGGGCTCTCGGAGCTCGAGCCGCGCGCGTTCGACCTCGTCTACACGGGCCTCGTGCTCCAGCACATGTCGGGCAGGCGCCAGATCCTCGCCGCCATCGACGGCCTGGTGGAACGAACCCGGGACGACGGTCTGCTCGCGTTCCAGCTCCCGGTGCACCTGCCGCTGCGCCGCCGGCTCCTGCTGCGCAGGCGGCTCTACCGGCTGCTGCGCCTGCTGAGGGTGCCGTCGAAGAGGCTTCTGCGGCTGGAGGCCCTGAACCCGATGCGCATGAGCTCCGTGCCCCGGCGCGAGGTGGAGGAGCTACTGGAGAGCCGAGGCATGCGGGTGCTCGAAACGGCGGAGACCCGACTTGGGCCGGACGCCGCGACGTCGCTCACGTTCTTCGCGACGCGGGCCGGCTCTACTTGAGCTTGAACGCCTTGATGCGGTCGGCGTACGCGCTCTCGTCGAGCGCGTAGACGCCGTAGGCCAGCGCCTGGACCACCGACAGCAACGCCGCGTGCGAGCGCACGTAGGCGGGGCTGTTCGAGGAGTAGAAGAGCTTGTGGTCGGCCAGCTTCGCGACCTCGGACAGCGTCGCGTCGCAGATGGCGATCGTCGCCGCGCGGCGGTTGCGGGCGAGCTTCATCCCGCGCACGACGAGCGGATGGGGCCGGCCGGCCGAGAAGCCGACCAGCACGGTGTGCTCGTCGATGCGGCCGAGCTTGGCGAGACCCTCCTGCGACGGGCTCGCGACGACCTCGCAGCGGAGGTCGAGCAGCATCAGCAGGTGGCGCAGGTAGCTGGCGAAGAACGCCATCTGGTCGGTACCGCAGAGCACGATGCGGTCGGCGCGCGAGATCAGGTCGGTACAGTGCACGACCTCCTCGCGGTCGAGCTTGCGGGCCGTGTCCTCGACGTTGACGTGGTCGGCGGCCAGCGCGGCCTCGAACTCGGTCTGGTCGATCGGGAACAGCGGCGGGTTGTGCAGGTCGACGACGCCGGCATCGCCCTCACGGGCGCGGCGGTATTCGTCGCGCGCGGCGGCCTGAAGCTCCGGGAACCCTTCGAAGCCCAGGGCCTGCGCGAATCGCACCACGGTCGAGCTCGAGGTGTTCGCCCTCCGAGCCAGCTCCTCGGCCGTGTGGAACGACGCCTCGTCGAGATGGTCGACGATGTACTGCCCCACGTCCTTCTGGGAACGCGAGAACTCGTCGAAACGCTGCTTGATCTCCGCGGACAGCGTCAGCGCGGTTGTGGCTGAGTGCTTCACGGCCCAGTGATTCGCCCGCTGGGCGAAAGTTCCTTCCCAGGGGCGTGTCCAGCGCGCTAGATCAGCGGCGCGCGGTGCTTGATCGAGCCCTTCACCGTGCCGATCAGCGTGACCAGGTCGAACACCGCGAACTGGGCCACTGCGGCGGCGGCCGCGACCACGTTGCGCCGCCGCGGCGTCACGTCGACCACGTACGGGATCGCGAGCAGCGCCCCCAGGCGCGATCGCCGCACGAGCGCGAGGCCGAGCAGCGCCGCGAGGAACTTCGGCGTGCGCGGGCGCAGGAAGTAGCGCTTGTAGAGAAGGACGTCGCGAACCTCGGGGTAGGCGCGCACGACCCGGGCGAGCGTCCCGTAGAGGCCGGCCCGCTTCAGCCACCAGCGGTAGCCCGGGTAGGTCACGTCGTGGTGGACGAGCGCGCCGGGCGCGAACGTCGCGGTCCACCCCGCGCGCAGGATCCCGTAGGCGCCCGCGGTGTCCTCGCCGAAGTTGCCGTGCTCGTCGAACCCGGCCGAGCCGAGCAGGGCGTCGCGGCGCACGACCAGGTTGCAGCACTCGTAGCGCTTCGAGAACTCCGGGATGTCCTGCGTCGACGACCCAGCGGCCGCAGCTCGCCCTCGACCTCCGGCAGCGTCGGGCCCTGCACGATCCCGAGCTTCTCGTCGGAGGCGAACGGCGCCACGGCCGCGCTCAGCCAGCCCGGCGTCGGGACGCAGTCGCTGTCCGTGTAGGCGACCAGATCCGCGGTCGCGAGCTCGGCGCCGCGGTTGCGCACCCGCCCGAGGGGGCCCTCGACGCTCTCGACGCGGACCGGCACCTTCGATCCGGCCGCGCGCTCGCGCACCGCGTCGGGGGTGCCGTCGGTGGAGCCGTTGTCGAGCACCAGCACCTCGTACCCGTCGAGATCCTGCGCGAGCAGGCCCTCGAGACAGCGCAGCATCTGCTCGCGGCGATCCTTGACCGCCACGGCTACGGTCACGACCGGCGCGCTCATCGCTCCAGCAGCTCCGTGTAGAGATCCTCGTAGGCGCGCACGGACTTCGCGCGTGAGAAGTCCTCTGCGCGCTCGCGGCACGCGGCCGGCGTAGCCGGATCCTCGATCAGCTCGAACGCAGCCAGGATCGCGTCCGCCAGCTCGCGCTCCTCGCCGTCGAACAGCCGCCCGATCGTGTCGCGGTCGACGACCTCGGGGATCGCGCCCATCCGGCTACCGACGACAGGCGTCCCGCAGGCGAGCGACTCGGTCAGGACGAGCCCGAACGCCTCGCCGCGGCTCGGGAGCGCGGTGACCCAGGCCTCGCGGTAGGCCGCGCCAGCGCCGCGGTGTCGTCGACGTTCGCGAACTCGACGCCCTCCTGCCCATCCGCCGCCCTGGCGGCCACGGCCGGATCGCCGCGGGTCGGAGAGGACCAGCCGCGCATCGGGCTTGTCCCTGCGCACGAGCGCGAACGCCTTGACGAGCAGGTCGACCTGTTTCGCGGGCGCGTCGACGGCCGCCGCGCAGAACATGGTCGGGCGCTCCGGCGCTCGCCGCCGGGCGTGAACGAGTCGACGTCCACCGGCGGGTAGATCACGCGGGTCTCGACGCCGAACACCTCGCGGAACGCCGCCGCCACGGCTCGCTGAGCGAGCGACACGACTCGCATCCGCCCTCGACCGCCTTGCGCGTCTGCGGCATGCGGCGCCCGCGCATCTCGAGGTAGCGCTGCCGGGATGCCCATGTAGGAGAAGATCGCCGGCCTACCGGTGTTGCGCGCCCAGCGGATTGCGGCGAGCGCCGGGGTGTGGACCGCCTGCGCGATGTCGTAGTCGCCGAATCGAGCGCCGGCGTAGCTGAACGGCACGTGCGAGCTGTCGTCCTCGAACCCGCGGCGGCGCAGCTGGCCCTGGGGCGGACGCCAGGCGCGGAGGATCTCCAGGCCGTCCTCTGTGCTGGACGGCGGCCGGGGTGGCTCGTCAGCAGGGTCGGTGAATGGCCGTCCGCGACCAGGCCGTCGGCGAGCTCCCGGACGAAGCGCTCGGCGCCGCGCCGCGTCTCGGGCCAGAAGCGGGGCGAGCAGTGCCACGCGCGGAGTGCGGGCGGGAGCCCCGCTCACAGCAGCAGCGACCGGTGCTTGACGCTGCCCCTGGCGAGCGCGGCCATCTCCACCGAGTCGTGCACCAACCGGCCCGGCAGCTCGGACATCTCGCGCAGGCGGCCGTTGGGGTCGCTGCCGTGGTGGGGCGCGCTGTGGGCCACCCACGGCGCCGCGAGCGCGAGCCACAGGGGGTTGCGCCGCCCCAGCACCAGCGCCGGCCAGCGCCAGGGGCAGCCACACGTGCGTGCGCTTCCAGAACAGGTTGAGGTGGAACTCGCCGCGCATCTCGGGGTGGCGCTTCACGAGCCACGCGAGATCGCCCCAGCGCCAGAGCGACCGCAGCCGGTTCGGCAGCGACGCTGCCTGGATCGCGTGATAGGTCAGCACCTCGGGGTCGCCCACATACTCGGCGCCGGCCTGCTTCTGCGCGCGGAGGGCCAGGTCCGTGTCCTCGCCGGCGCTCAGCGGGGGCTCCTCCACGAAGCCGCTCACCTTCTCGAGCAGCGCCCGGGGGTAGACGATGTTGCACGTCTGTGCGTAGGCGACCGGAGGATTGATGGCTTGGTGGTGCACGTGGGGCCCGTGCCATTCGACCTTGTCCTCTGGATCGTCCGCGGTGCGTCCCTGCACGATCGCGCCGGGGTGCTCTCGAGCGGCGTCCAGCGCCCGCTCGACCCATTCGGCGGGCGGGCGGCAGTCGTCATCGGTGAACGCGATCACGGGAGCGCTTGTGGCGCGCCACCCGGCGTTGCGCAACTTGCCGGCCGACCACGGCGACGGCGCCAGCGTCAGATGCCGGAGGGTCCCGGCCTCGGCCAGCGGATGGGTTCGGAGCGGCTCCTCGGTCTCCGGCCCCGTGGAGTCGTGCGCCACCACGACCTCCCACCGGTCGTCCGCGAGGGTCTGCTCCTGAAGCGCGTTGAGCAGCCAGCGCAGGCGAATCGGCCGGTCCTTGGACGCCACGACCACGGCGATCTCCGGGGTATCGGTCATGCCCACAGCTTCCACGGAGCATCGCCCGCCCAGAGGTCGTTCAGAGCGACGGTGTCCTTGTAGGTGTCCATGCACTCCCAGAATCCGGTGTGACGCCATGCGTGGAGCTGGCCGTCGTGAGCCAGGCCCTCGAGGGGCTCTCGCTCTAGGATGCTGCCGGCGTCGAGGTACTCGAAGACGCCCGGCTCGAAGACGAAGAAGCCGCCGTTGACCCACTGCTCCGCACGCGGCTTCTCCTGGAAGCCCTTCACGCGCCCGTCGCCGTTCATCGCGGGGACGCCGAAGGGGAGCTCCGGCCGTACGACGGCCATCGTGGCCAGGTCGCCGTGCGCGGCGTGGTAGCGCAGCTCGTCGCTCAGGTCGACGTCCGCGACGCCGTCGCCATAGGTCACGCAGAAGGTGCCGCCCGAGACGCGGTCCGCCGCCTGGAGGATCCGCCCGCCCGTGGGCGTGTCCTCACCCGTGTAGGCGGTTTCGACGACCACGCCCTCCGGCCACGTTTCCGCGACGGCGAAGGCGTCGATCAGCTCGCTGCGGTGCCCGGTCAACAGCACGAACCGCTGGAAGCCCTGCGCGGCGTAGATCTGGATCACGTGCCAGACGATCGGCCGCCCGCCGATCTCCACGAGCGGCTTGGGTAGCGAGGGCACGTGCTCCTGCAGCCGCGTCCCACGCCCACCGCAGAGGATTAGGACTTCTCCGTGCATCACGGCCGCGCAGTATGCGCCATTCTGGACGCGACCATGACCGATCCCGCCATACCGTCACCAGGCGAAATCCCGCCGGGCGCCGGGGACGATCGGTTCGCCGGGCGGTTCGAGGTGAAGGACGGCGTGCGTCGTCACGTGGCACGCGGGACGATCATCAACGCGGGTTTCCTCGTCGGTCTCACGGCCCTCGGGTTCCTCAAGGGCTTCCTGGTCGCAGCCTTCCTGACCGCCGAGGACTACGGGCTCTGGGGCATCCTCGTGATCTCCATCGCCACGCTCGCGGTGCTGTCCGAGCGGCATCGGCGCAGAAGTACATCGAGCAGGACGAGGAGGAGCAGGAGGAGGCCTTCCAGAAGGCGTTCACGCTCGAGCTGGGGTTCGGCCGGGTCTCCGTGATGATGGCTGATCGTGCCGCTGCTCGCGCTGCTCTACGGGCGCGACGGATCTGGTGCCGCGGCCTCATCTTCTGCCTCTCTTCCCGTCCTCGGCGTTCACGGCCCCGATCTGGGTCTTCTACCGGCAGATGAAGTTCTTCCGGCAGCGCGTGCTGCAGGCGGTCGAGCCCGTGGTCGGCGTTCGTTGTGACCATGGGCCTGGCGATCGGCGGCGCGGGCTACTGGAGCCTGATCATCGGGGCGTGGTGGGCGCCTGGTGTAGTGCGCTCGCAGCCGTCCTGTCCACCCCCTATCCCCTCAGGCTCCGCTTCGACCGGCAAACGCTGCGCGAGTACATGTCTTCTCGTGGCCGGTGATGCTCTACGGCGTAAGCGGGCTGGTGATCGCGCAGACCTCGGTGCTGGTGCTCAACTTCACGGAGAGCCTCGCCGTGGTGGGCGCCGTGGCGCTCACCGCCACGATCACCAACTTCACCGACCGCGTCGACGGCATCGTGACCGGCACCCTCTACCCGGCGATGTGTGCGGTCAAGGACCGCATGGACCTCCTGTTCGAGTCGTTCGTCAAGTCCAACCGGCTGGCGTTGATGTGGGGAATGCCGTTCGGGATCGGCGTCGCGCTGTTCGCGGGCGAACTGGTCGAATTCGGGCTCGGAAACACATGGCACGACGCGGTCCCTCTCCTCCACGTGCTCGGCGTGATGGCCGCCATAAACCACGTGGGCTTCAACTGGGACGCCTGTTACAGGGCGCGTGGCGAGACGAAGCCGATCGCCGTTCTCAGCATCGTGACCTCGGGGGTCTTCCTCCTGGTCGCCCTGCCGTGGATGCTGATCTCGGGCCTCGAGGGCTTCGTGGGGGGAATCGTGGTGATCACGCTCGTCGGGCAGCTCGGCCGCGCGTACTACCTGCGCAAGCTCTTCGGCGGATTCGGGATGCACAAGCACTTCGCCCGCGCCATCGCCCCCACCGTCCCGGCGGCCGCCGCGATCCTGCTGTTCCGCGCGGTGGACGGTGCCCCGGAGACCGCCTGGCTGGCCCTGGCCCAGCTCGTCGTCTACCTGGCGATCACGGTGCTGGCCACGGCGCTCCTCGAACGCCCGCTGCTTCGGGAGATGAGCGGCTACCTGCGGTCGCGTGCGGTCGAGGGAGCACCGGCCGCGACCTGATCGTGCCGGAGCGTCCCCGCATCGCCGTCGTCTTCGCCACCCACAATCGCGCCGGGAGCCTTCAGGTGCTGCTGGATTCGCTGCGCGAGCAGACACTTCCCGCCGACCAGTTCGAGGTGATCGCCGTGGACGACGCGTCCACGGACGAGACCGCCGCCGTGCTCGAGCGCGAGCGTGAGCGCGGAGATCTCAACCTCACCGCGCACCACCTGACGCGGGGAGCCGGGCCGGCGGCCGCGCGCAACGCGGGCTGGCGGGCGGTGACCGCGCCGGTCGTCGCGTTCACCGACGACGACTGCCGCGCGGCGCCCGACTGGCTGGAGGCCGGGCTGCTCCGGCTCGAAGAGTCTCCCGGTGGGTTCGTGCAGGGGCGCACCGATCCGGACCCGAGCCAGGCCCACCTGGCGGGCGCGTTCTCGCGCACGATGGCGGTGGACAAGCTGGGGCCGTGGTTCCAGACCTGCAACATCTTCTACTCGCGGGATCTGCTCGAGGCTGTCGGCGGGTTCGACGACGGCCTGCGGACGGGAGAGGACGCCGACCTCGCGTGGCGCGTGATCGAGACCGGAGCCGCGCCCGCCTTCGCACCCGCGGCCCGGGTGCTGCACGCCGTGAACCGCATCGGCCCGCTCGGCAAGCTGCGCGTGGGCTGGCGCTGGAGCGACACCATGGCCGCGTTCGCGCGCCACCGCGGCCTGCGCGAGGCCCAGCTCACCCACCGCATCTTCTGGAAGGGCTCCCACTACCTCCTGTTCCGGCTGTTGCTCGCGCTCGCGCTGCGGCGCGCTCCACGTGGACTACGCATCTGGCTCGCGCGCCCCTACCTGCTGCACCTGCTCGAACGGGGGCGTGTGGAGGGCGGAGGACCAGCGATGGCTCCGTACTACCTCGTGCACGACCTCGTCGAGATGGCGGCGGCGGTGCGCGGCAGCGTCCGCCACCGCACCCTGGTGCTCTAGGCGCAGCCGCGCTTCGCGCGCCGCGCGAGGGCACGCAGCGCCGGCGTCTGCCTGCCGTCGGCGAACGCCAGCGAGTAGCCGGTCTCTGGGTGCCCAACCCGCCTCGGATCGGTCAGGAGGGTGTGGGCCAGCACCATCTTCACCCTGGGCACCCGCGCCAGCCGGCAGAAGCCCTCCGCCAGCGTCTCGGCCTGCTCGCGAGGGCCGAAGCGCAGGTCGGAGTCGGGCCCGTCCCTCGTGGCTCCCAGCTCGGTGATCCACAGCGCCCGGCGCTCGTCGCCGTTCTCGCCCATGACATCGAGCACGTCGGCCACCGAGGGCAGCAGCAGCGGCTTCGAGCGGCTCACGGGATACGGGTGGAAGGAGACCGCGTCCATCGCGCCCTTCGCCCCGGCGTCGTACATGTCGCCCAGGAACTCGCGCATCGAGACGTTCCCGTTCTCGGTCACGCGGTTGTTCGACAACCCCCCGTTCACCACCGGCATCCGCGGGGCCACCCGCTTGACCGCGGCGTGGGCCGTGCGCAGTAGGCGCGTGTAGCGGGCGGCATCGGGGCGCGGCTGCCAGAAGGCGGTCAGGTTCGGCTCGTTCCACACCTCGATCCCGGCCGAGCGGGGATAGCGGCGCGCGATCCGAGCGGCGAGCTCGCCGTAGCGGGCCTCCGCGGCCTGGGACGGCGGAAAGCGGCAGTCGGTCACGCAGCCGGTGTCGGGGTCCCTCGCCCAGTCCGGCGCGAAGGTCACGATCCAGAGCGGCTCGATCCGCTCGCGTTTCAGCGCCGCGTAGATGCGGTCGTAGATGGCGAAGTCGTACGCGCCCGGCGTGCGCTCGGCGAAGCGCCAGTCGAAGGTGAACCGCACCACCTGCGCACCCGCGGCGGCGGCCAGGGCGGCCTGTTGCGCGGGCGTCGCGAGCCCCGCCCTCACGGAGTTGTCGTTGAAGCCGAACAGCGGCCTCCCGGGTGGGCCGTAGGGCACATCCGAGGCTCCGTCGTCGCCCCCGCACCCGGCGGCCAGGACGAGGATGGCGAGTGCAGCCCGTCTCAGCGCGCGCATCCGGCGGGAGCCCGCGCACCCGTCTCACGCGCAAGAGCGCAGAACGCGGGCTTGGGGGTGCCGTCCTCCCGCACGACGCCGAAGCCGTGCTCGCGGCGGCCGCCGCGCCGGAACGACTCGAGCAGCGTGTGGACCAGCACCACCCGCACGCCCGCCCGGCGCAGCGCCCGCACCGTCGTGATCAGTCCGGACGCCTGCTCGTCGAGGGTGGCGCGATACCTGGGGTTCGGATCGCCGGTGCTCAGGCCGGTCTCGGTGACCCACAGGGGCACCCGGCCGTGGCCCGCCTGGGCAGGGATGTCGCGGACGGCGGCCAGCGTGTGCGGGATCGCGTCCTGGCGCACGCTCTCCGGGTAGGCGTGGAAACCCAGCACGTCGAAGTTCCCGCGCGCACCGGCGCCGTAAATCCGGCGAAGGAACTCCGCCAGCCCCATGCCCGCGGCCTCGGTGCGACGGCGGTTGGAGAAGCCTCCCGTGATCACGGGCATGTCGGGCGCGACGGACTTCACGCCGGCATGGGCGCTGTCGAGCAGTTCCGCGTAACGCTGTGGGTCCACCTCCGGCGACCAGAACTCCCGCTCGTTTGGCTCGTTCCAGACCTGAATGCCCGCGGCGCGCGGGTACCTGGCCGCCACGGTGGCCGCGAACCGGCGCCACTCCGGCAGGCGCTCGCGTGCGGGCGGGAAGCGGCAGTCCGTGATGCACAGCGCGAGGCCGTCGCGAGCCCACTTCGGGGCGAAGGCAAGGATGAACAGCGGGCGCACCCCGCGCGCCAGCATCGAGCGGTAGATGCGGTCGTAGTCCGCGAACCTGAAGTCGCCTCGGGAGGGCTCGGCGAAGCGCCAGTCCAGCGTCAGGCTGTGGATCCCCGCCCCCACCGACTCGGTCAGCTTCGCCTGTTCCTCAGCAGTGGTCTCACCGCCCCGGATCGCGTTGTCGTTGAAGCCCAACCACGGCGCCAGGGTCGCGATCCGCGCCCCGGCAGCGCGGCCTGGCGGACCGCCTCAGCCGCACCTTCCGGCGCCCGGCCCGGCGCGTGACGCGGGCGCGGTAGGACCCGCGGCAGCGCTGGAGCCGGTTGGGAGTCGGGCGGCGGCGTGCGCGCCAGGCACAGCGGAGCCTGCGGCTGCGCTTTGGGCGGGCCCTGCAGCGCACCGCCTCCACGCGGTCGAAGCGTTTGGCCACGACGGACTTCACGGTGCGGACGGCGGCCCGGCGCTCGCCGGAGGTGGCGGCGTCCGCGTACGCCGGCGCCGCGAACGGCGTCGCGAGCAACCCCGCAGCGATGGTCCAGACAAGCCCCCTCAGAGAGCCGATCTTATCCGCATTGCGCCGCTGAGTTGGACACAAGTACGAACGTAGGTGGCGTCAGCGCCAGGCGCAGCGTGCACGGGCCGATCAATGAGTGATGCGGCTCACCCCTTCGCTTCCGCCTGCCCTGCTCGCCACCCTGGCGCTGACCGTCTGTGCGCCCGCGCCCGCCGCCGCGGCGAAGGGTCATCGAGTGACCGCTCGCACGGCCGTGATGAAGTCGCTGGCCCGCAAGCTTCCCGTCGCCCGCAGCGTCACCTGCCGGGCGGCCTCTCGCCGTGCCCGCAAGTGGCGGTGCACCTGGCGCGCCGCGAGCAGGACGAGCGCGGCCGGCCACTCCCGCTGCGCCGGCGTCGCGCGCGTGGTCGTCGGCCGTCGTGCCCGCATTCGGCAGCTCCGCACGCGCTGCCGCCGCGTGCCCGAGCGGAGGGCGCCCAGCCCATCCCCGGCGCCCTCTCAGCCGCGGCCGCCCGCAACGCCGCCCGCCGGCTCCGGAAAGCCGCTCTTCGGGTTCAACGACAACGCCGTCCGAGCCGGGCTGATGTCCGCCGCCGACGATGCCGCGCTCACCCAACGCGTCGGCGCCGATGTCCATCGCCTCACACTCGATTGGCGCTGGCTCGAGCCCACTCGCGGCAACTTCAACTGGGGCGCCTACGACGAGATCTACCGCGAGATGAGGGCGCGGGAGATCCGGCCGCTCTTCATCCTCCTCTTCACCCCCTCATGGGCACTGGACCCTGCCACGCCCTGCTCGCAGTGGCACTACGACTGCCGGCTTCCGCCCGGCCGAGCCCACCAGGCGGACTGGGAGCGCTTCGCCGCGATGGTGGCCGCCCGCTATCCGGAGGCGGCCGGCATCGAGATCTGGAACGAACCGAACGAGACGACCTTCTGGCAGACGGGCGCCGACCCCGAGCGCTACGCCGAGTTGCTGAAGGGCGCCTACACCGCGATCAAGCGCGTGGCGCCCGGCATGCGCGTCGTGGGCGGCGGACCCTCGAACCGCCAGTACCTCGAGGGTGCCTCGATGACCCAGGCCGACTTCCTGCGGCGGATGTACGCGGCCGGAGCCGCCGGAAAGATGGACGCGCTCAGCGTCCATCCCTATCCGTGGGCGCTGTCGCAGTCGCTCACCGTGCGCAGCCTCGATCAAGCGCGCGAAGCACGCGACAGAGCCGGTGACCGCAACGTGCCCCTGTGGGTCACGGAGATCGGCCTGTCGACCGGCGGGCTGGACCAGCGCTACGCGTTCTCACCGAATGACCAGGCCCGCGGCCTGACCGGGCTCTACCAGACGCTGGCCGCCATGGATGACGTCGACGCGATCCTGTTCCACACCCTGCTCGGCGCGGACTCGGGGCCCGCCAGCCGCGAGGCCGGCTACGCCGTGCTGAACCCGAATCGGTCGCCCAAGCCGGCCTACTGCGCCCTCGGCCGCACGCGCGGCGTCGACGCCTGCCCCTCAGGCTGAAGCGTCGATCAGGGCGCCCAGCTTGGCCGCCTGACTGTCCACGTCGCGCTCGGCCATGACCCACTTCCGGCCCGCGAGCCCCATCGCGGCACGAGCTTCGGCGGGCATCCCGAGGAGCTCCGCCAGCGCCCCGGCAAGCGCCTTCGGGTCGCCCGGAGGCACCAGCCGCCCCCACTCCGGCCTGACCACCTCCGGCAAACCAACCTCCTCGGTGGCGACCACCGGAATCTCCATCGCGAGCGCTTCATAGACCACGTTGGGCATCGAATCGCGGTCACCGTCCGCGGCCACCACCGAGGGCATGGCGAACACGTCGGCCCGTTCGAGCAGGTTCCGAACCTCGTGGTGGGGCACCGCGCCGAGCAACTCGACGACGTGATCCACCTCGAGCTCGGCGACGCGCGCGGCCAGCGCCTCCGCCAGGGGCCCGCCGCCCGCGATCAGGACCCCGTCGATCGCGTCCGCCTCCCGCAACAGCGCGGCCGCGGCGATCAGGTCGCCGAACCCCTTCTTCTCGATCAGCCTGCCCACGGCCACGACCGTCCGGCCCCCGGGATAGGGCGCCGAGCGGCGAAACCGCTCCGTGTCCACCCCGGATGCGACGAGGTGGATCCGCTCGGCGTCGGGACCGGGGACCAGGGAGCGCAGGTGCTCGGTGGCGTACATGGACTCGCCCGTGGAGAACGCCGAGCGCGTGAGCTTCTCGGGCAGGTTGCGAACGTCGCGGAAGACCTCGTAGGCGTGGGCGCTCACGCTGTAGGGCACGCGCAGGAGCGCGGCACAGCGCATCGCGTCGAGCGCCGCGGTGTCCGCGAAGTGCACGTGCACGTGGCGCTCCCCCGCGCTGGCGATCCTTCTCACGCGAGCGGCCAGGGCGCGCAGGCTGCGCGGCACCTCCTCGCGCCTCCACCGCCGCCGAGCCGCCAGGTCGCGCAGCGTGCCGACCGGGTGGCGGGCCACCAGCGCTGAAACGCTGCCGAAACGACGTGCCAGCCCGTCGTCGGTGAGATAGTCCACGCGCAGGCCGCGCGCGGTCTTGCGGCCGGGGCGGACCGGGCGCGCTGCGGCCTCAACGCGGACATGGCGCCCCGCGCGCTGGAGCGCCAACAGCTCGCCCGCCACGAAGGTCTCCGACAGCTCCGGGAAGCGGTCGGCAACGAGCACCACGGGAGTCCCGGCGGACGCCTCTACCCGGGGGGCTGGGCGCACGCTCGAGTTGCTGAGGAACCAGCCGGCACATTCCGAGACCACCACCACCCCGTCGAGCGCGCTGAACGCGGCCCGCTCGAACCGCAGCGTGGCCAGCCAGACCACCGTCACGGCGGCGTGACGGGCCAGCCTCCTGGCGGCCTTCGGACGCGGGAACGAGCCGGCGTGCTGGCGGGCGATCCATGCGCGTCCCGCCCCGTAGCGCAGGTTCTGACGGACCAGGGCCCGGATCGACTCGCGGTGATGGTGCTCCACCACGGCCTCCGGCCGGTAGTCCAGGCGCCAGCCGAGCTCCTGGATGCGCCACGAGAAGTCGGCGTCCCCGCTGGACCGCAGCGACTCGAAGAACCCGCCGGCGTCCTCCCAGGCCGCACGGCGGACGAGCATGTTGGCGGTCACGGCGAACGGCCGGTGCGGATGAGCCAGGTGAGCGGCCTGGTCGAGGTGTCCCCGCGAGCGCGCATAGCGAGCCACGAGGGCCGTCTGCTCGGGCACGCCGACCACCGCGCCCGCGATCGCCCCCGCCTCGTCGCCGGGCGGGGCCAGGAAGAAGGCGTCGACCAGGTCCGGCCGCAGCCGGCAGTCGGAATCCACGAACAGCAGCCATTCCGAGCCGGCGGCCTCGGCGCCGGTGTTGCGCGCGTAGTAGGAGGAGCGCTCCGCGGGAGCCGGCACCACCTTCACAGCGCCGGAGTCCACCTCAGCGAGCACGCGATCGACCGTGTTGTCCACCACGATCGCCTCGTCGGCCGGGCCGAGCCGCAGGCGCGCGAGCTCCTCGAACAGCCCGCGCCCCTCCTCGGCCGAGCCGTGGAACGGCACGATCACGCTCACCGCGGGCCTGTCGTCGCCCGCCTCAGGAGCCACGCCGCCCCTCAGCTCCTCGCCGGCCGGCAGCCGCGCCCGCCCGTAGCCGCTGGCCAGCGCCGACCAGTGGGCGACCTTGAACCAGCCGGTGGCCGCGCGCCCGGGGAGCCGTTCGGCGGCCGGCAGTCGCACGAGCAACGGCGCCAGCGCCCGGCCCGTCGCGGCCTTGATCCCGCGCGGCCGGGGCGCGGGCGGGGGCGTGCGCTGGGGATGCAGGCGGTTCAGCAGGTCGGCCCCGTGCCCCATCGCCTGCATTCGCGCGAGCGAGTCGGACAGCGTGTAGCGATGGGCGTGCGCAACCGGGAGCTGCGGGCGGTAGGCCACTCGCAGGCCGTTGTCGGCCATCCGCAGCGCCAGGTCGAAGTCCTCCCACCCGTAGCCCTGAAAGCGCTCGTCGAAGCCGCCCGCGGCGACGATCGCCTCGCGCTCCACCGAGGCATTGCCCGTGTAGAACAGAAACGGCCCCGGCTCGGACTCCTCCAGGCGGCGGTAGTCGAGCATCTTGCCGGTCTCGTCGAGCCACCTCATCACCGGCGTGACGCCACCGTCGGAGTCCCAGTCGATCCGGCCCACCACCGCCACGCCGGGGCCCTCCTCCTCGTGAGCCGCCACGTGTCCCGCCACCAGGCCGTCGTCCAACGGGCGGCAGTCGTCGCCAAGGAACAGGACCAGCGGCGCGCGAGCCGCCGCCACCCCTGCGTTCCGCGCCGCCGCGGCCCCGCGGGCGCGCTCGCAGAGCACCCGGATCGAGAAGGGCCAGTCGCCCGACGCCGCCAACGTCTCCAAGCGCTCGCGCGAGCCGTCGGCCGAGTCGTTGTCCACCACCAGTAGCTCGCAACCGATCCCGTCCAGTCGCTGGCGCGCGAGCACGGCGAGCGTCCCCTCGAGCACCTCGAAGCGCTCCCGGGTGGGCACGACGACGCTTATATCGGCGGCTCGGCTCGCCAGCTCGTCGTGCATCGGCGGCGCACGATAGCGTCGCTACCCATGCACGCGGGCGCCTCAGGCGAGCACGTCGCCGCGGTGATCCTGAGCTACAACGGGCGCGAAGACACGCTCGCCTGCGTCGAATCCCTCGGCAGGTCGGAATGGGATCGCACCACCACGATCGTCGTCGACAACGGGTCCAGCGACGGCTCCGCGGACGCCGTACGGAACGCCCACCCCGACGCCGTGGTCGTGGAAACGGGCACCAACCTCGGCTTCGCGGAGGGCAACAACGTGGGCATTCGGCGCGCGCTCGAACTGGGCGCGGACCACGTGCTGCTGCTGAACAACGACACCCTGCTCGCGCCCGACGCGATCGGCCTGCTGGTCGAGGAGGCGCGCCACCACCCGCGGGCGGCGGCGCTCTGTCCCCTGATCCTGTTCGCCGATCCCCCCGACGCGATCTGGTACGCCGGCGCCGTGCACGACCCGCGCCGGTGGCACAACGGCCGCCAGGCCGGATACGGGGAGCCTGACACGGGCCAGTTCGCCGTACCGGCGCCGACGGAGCGACTCAGCGGCGCCGCCGTGCTCCTGCCAAGGGCGGCGCTCGAGGACGTCGGCCTGCTGGACGCCGACCTCTTTCTGCACGTGGAGGACACGGAGTGGTCGTTGAGGATGCGCCGCCGGGGCTGGGAGATCTGGCTGGTTCCCGCGGCACGCGTTGTCCACAAGGTGTCCGTGGCCAGCGGCGGCGAGCACTCCCCGACGATCGCCTACTACGCGGCGCGAAACACGATGGAGGTGGGAGACCTGTACGCCGACGGCGGGTGGACCCGGCGCGCGGTTCGTCATGCCGGCACGCTGGCCGTCCATGTGGTGCACGCCCGCCGGGCCTCGCGCCCGTTGCTCTGCGCGCGGGCGGCGGTTGCCGGTTGGCGCGACCACCGGCGAGGCCTCTTGGGCCCCAGGGAGTCGCCGCGGCCACGGTCGGAGCCTCCGCCCAGCTGCCGCTAGCCGGCCCTGCTCGTCGCTACGATCGGCCGGCCATGGGACGGAGCCCGATCCTCGCGCGGTGGCAGGGCACGCAGCCGCTCGTGCTGGTTGCCACCCTCGCGGCCACGGCGCTGACCTGCCTGCCCGGCCTGCTCCAGCTGTACGGCTACGGGGGCTTCGGCTCGCTACCGCTGTTCCCGATCGCCCCGGTAATCGTGTTCGTGATCGGGCTCGGCTTCGACGGCGCGATGCGCAAGATCCTGCTCACCGCCGCCGGATGCGGCCTGCTGCTGCTCCTCGCGCTCTACCTCGCGGTGGGCCTGGACTCCCAGCCGGCATACGGGCTGGTGCCCGTCGCCGTGCTCTCAGGCGCCGTGGCAGCCGCCCGAGCGCCCGTGGCCACGGCCCTCGTGGTGGCCGCGATCAGCGGCGCCTACGGAACGATCGCGGCGTACACCTCGATCAAGCACGGAATAGCGGTGGATTTCCTCCTGCTGAGCCTGTGGCTGGCCGCTCTGTGGTCGCTTGCGCGGGGCTCAGAGCAGGCGCGGGCGTGGATCTGGCCCGGGGTGATCGGCATCTCCGCATACCTGCTGCTCACTGCGCTCTCGGTGGCCTTCGCCGGCGACACGGCCGCGGCGCTGCGCTCGTTTCGCAGCTCTGGCTGGTACGCGATGGCGTTCGTGCTGGTGGCCTACGCGCCCTGGCCTCGCGGCAGCCTGATCAAGCTCACGAGGGGACTGCTCGTGATCGCCCTCGCGGTGGGCGGCTACGCCTTGCTGCGGTGGCAGATCGGCGCCTCCGTGAAGGAGACCGACCTTGCGGCTGTAACCAGCTACACGAACTTCCTGGATGGTGAGCTCGGAGTGGTGGGCTCGCTCACCAGCCGCAAGGAGCTGGCCGCGTGGGGCGCCATGGTGCTGCCGCTCTGCGTGGCCTACGCACTGGCGATGAACGATGCGTGGCGGACGGTGGCCGGCGCCGGGGCCATCGCCTGCGCCGGGGCCGTGTTCGTGACCGAGGTGCGGATCGGGCTCGTGGCGGCGCTGGCGGGCGTGGCCGTCACGCTGCTGCTGATCCAGCTGGCGCCCGGGCTGCCCGGAGCACGCCTTGGCATGGGCATGGTCGCCCTGATCGCCGCGCTCGTGGTGGGCGGCGGAGCGTTCGTCTTGACAACCAGCGGGGACGACGCCTCCCGGGACCGGTTCGAGAACATCCTCACGCCCGAGAACGACCCCTCGGTGCAGGCCCGCCTGTACAAGTGGCGGACCGCGATCAAGGAGATCGACGAGAAGCCCTTCGGCTACGGGCTGGGCACTGCCGGGCTTGCGCAGATCCGCGACGCCCGCTTCCTGAACACCGCCTCGCTCGACCTCGACAGCGGCTACCTCAAGGTCGCATACGAACAGGGCCTGTTCATCGCCGTCCTCTACGGGCTTGCCGTCGCGGCGTTACTTGTCGGCCTGGTGCTGAGAGTGCTCACCGCCGTGGAGAGAACGGGGGTGGCCCTCGGAGCGGCGGGCTGCGGGGCGCTCACGGCGCTCATCGTCCTGATGGTGGCCGGCACCTATCAGGAGGGGCTGCCGGCGCTTGCGGCCTGGATAGTGGTCGGCCTCGGCGTGTCGCAGTTCTCCCGCGTGCCCCCCGCCGCTCAGCCTCTGTAGGACCGTCGGCGGGCGCGGATGCTGGGCCCTGCCTGACGCGCCAGCCACACCAGCCTGCGCGCATACAGGCGGGGCAGCGAGGCCCCGTCCAAGCCATCCGAGTGTGCGCGCCAGCGCATGTGCGAGGGCGGGGGGAACAGCTCCCGCAGGCCCAGCGTGAGCTTGGAGCGCAGGCCGTGTGCCCGGGCCATGCGCTCGAATCCCTGTACCAGGGGCCCGTTGCCCGCCAGCGCCGTGGTGGCGACCATGGGATCGACCAGCCCGAGGCGGCGCGCCAGCTCGGCGCCCCCCTCGGCCAACCCAAGTCCCGAGGAGAAGGTGAGCTCGGTCTCCAGCCGCTCCGCGAGCGCAGCCGCGCCCGCCCAGACCTCGTCCCCGGCGACGGCCACGGCTCGGCGCAGGTCCTCCACCGGCTTGGCCACACCGGGCCCATGCTGCGCAGCGTGTATCGCCACGAGCAGCGCGCGAACCTCGAGTGACGGAACCTCGAGGTCCGCGCCGCCGACGTCGAGCTGCTCCGTTCCCGTCGTCACCAGCGGCCATACCTGCTCCGGTGGTACGCCACACCCGAAGACCGTGTAGTGAAGGTCCACGCCCCCTGGAAGGCCCCGGCGGCGCCACGGCTCGGCGTGCTCGGGCGTGCCGGGCGGCGCCTTCCCGGCTTCGTGGGGAACGAAGCCGAGCCCCTCCAGGGTGCGGCGAGCATCGGCGAGCCGATCCGGCGGGACAAGCAGGTCGGCGTCCACATAGGTTCGCTCGGACGGCTGCTCGTACAGCCACCGGGCGAGCGCCGGGCCCTTGAGCAGCAGCGCCCTGATACCTCGTTCGCTCAGGGCCGAGGAGACCTCCGCCGCTGTCGAGTCGGCCTCGAGGCTCACGGCGCCGCGCAGGAGGAGACCGACGGATTCGGGGACTTTGGACGGCCCGGTCGCCACCAGCCGAGGCTACTTGCCCCGCCCCGAGCGTGCGCTGGGAACTGAGGCCCGGTGTGGGGGGCCATTGCTAGCCTGCCGCCGCATGGCTCGTGGGCCTCGCTACCGGACGTTGAGGGATTACCTGGCCGTCATCCGGGCGAGGCGCATCGTCATCGTCCTGTGCACGCTGCTGTTCGGGGGCGCGGCCCTGGCGCTGACCCTCCCCCAGACCCCCGAGTACAAGGCGGAGGCCGCGCTGGACTTCCAGGCCGTCGAACGCGAGCTCGACCTGTTCGGCACCCCGGTCGCCCCGAGTGGCAGCCCCCAGGCAACCGCAACGGTCAACGCGGAGTTCACGGAGAGCCAGGTCGTCCGAGACGCCGCCCGGCGCAAGCTGAGGACTCCCGGGAACCGTCGTCCACAGCTGGGCCGGGTTCAGGCGGAGGCCGAGGCGGCAACAGGGTTCGTGATCATCGAGGTGCTCTCGACGAACCGGGTGCGCGCCGCCGCCACCGCGAACGCGTTCGCCGAGGCCGCCCTGGAGATCAGGACGCGGCGGGAGAAGCGGCGGCTTCAGCGCGCGGCGACCTCCCTGCGCCGTGAGCTCAGGAGGGCGACGAAGGGAGCGGATCGGTTCAGCGCCGCGCTATTTGGCGAGCGAGTGGCCCGGATCGAAGCGCTCGCCGACTTCGCCCGGCCGGTCGAGATCGTCCGGACGGCGGACGTGCCGACCAACCCGGCCTCGCCCAAGGTCGCCCGCACGACGTTGCTCGGATTGCTCATCGGGCTCGTGGTGGGCTTGGTCCTCGCGTTCGTTCGCGACGCGCTCGACACACGGGTCCGCGCCTCGGCCGACGTGCGCCGCGAGGTGGACCTGCCATGGCTCGGCTCCATAAGGCGCGGCGCCCTGGGGCGCACGCTGCCGGATCCAAGCGGCGGGGATCCCCGGGATATCGACGCGTTTCGGGTGATTCGCACGAACCTCGACTTCCTCTCACCCGATCGGCCGATCCGCACCGTCGCGGTCACCAGCGCCGCCGAGGGCGAGGGCAAGACCACCGTGGCCGCGGCGCTGGCCCGCGCGGCAGCGGCCTCCGGGCGCAGCGCGCTACTGATCGAATGCGACCTGCGCCGCCCGCAGCTGGCGGCCCGCCTCGACACGGCCCCCTCCCCCGGGCTGGCCGATCTGCTCACGGGCACCGCGCATCCGCGGGATGCGATCAGGCGCCTGGAGCGCGGCCCCGACAGCTCCGACCCCGCGGGCGGGCTTGACTTCATTCCCGCCGGGGAGGCCAGCGGCGCGTCGTTCGAGAGCCTGGGATCGCCGGCGTTCCGCGATCTGCTGGCGGTGCTCTCGCGCTCCTATGACCAGGTGATCCTCGACACCACACCGATCCTCGCCGTGGCGGACACGCTTCACGTGGTTCCGCTGGTGGACGCCATCGTGCTTTGCGCGCGGTCGTCGCGGACCACCCGCGACCAGCTGCGGGCCGCGAAGGCCGCGCTGGACCGTTTCCCGGCGCGACCCACCGGGGTCGTGCTCACCGGGATCGCGTCGTCGGACGCCGCGCACTACGGCGACTCGTACGCCGGTCAGGCGCCGGCGCCCGCGGGCTGACCGGCCGCCACGCCCGCCACCGCGGCCACCACCCGGTGCCTGAACCGCGGACTGTCCCATTGGAGGGCGTGCTCGCGAATCCAGGCCGGGTCGTAGGCGCCCGGGTCGAAGCGCTCGAGCGCCGTGCGCAGCTCGGCCGCCGTCTGGTGGGCGAATAGCTCCCCCGTCACCCCCGGCACGACCGTGTGCAGCGCTCCGCCGTCCGCGTACGCCAGCACGGGCCGCCCGCACGCCATCGCCTCCACCGGAATCAGCCCGAAGTCGTCGCGGCTGGGGAAGACCAGCGCTTCACAGGCCCGCATCTCCCGCACCAGGGCTGCGTCCTCGAGCTCCCCGAGGAACTCGACGTTGGGCGAGGCCGCGGCGCGCAACTCGGCCAGCGCCGGCCCGTCACCCGCGATCCTCAACCGGTGCGGAAGGCCCCTGAACGCCTCGAGTGCCATCCCGACCTGCTTGTAGGGCTCCACGAGCCGCCCGCAGATCAGATACGACCCGTTCGTCTCCCCGTCGCCTGGGCTGAACAGGCTGCAGTCCACGGGAGCACCGATCACCTCGCAGTCCTGGCCGTAGAAGCGCTCGATCTGGCCGGCGGTGAACGGCGATTGGGTGAGGTAGCGATCCACCCGCGTGGCGGCACGGCGGTCGGAGCGGCGCATGCCCGCGGCCAGGATCCCGAACCCCGCCCGCGAGAGCGGCCCCCGGGCGTGTCGCTCCCGGTAGTCGTCCGTCATGCTCCACGCGAATCGCAGCGGGCTGTGGCAGTAACACACCAATGCGGCGTCCGGCGTTCGCATCCGGTGCGCGAATCCGTAGCTCGAGCTGAGCACCACGTCGGCGGCGGGCAGCTCGACCCGATCGGCGATCGCCGGAAAGGCCGGCGCCAGAACGCGGTAGTGGCGCAGCAGGCTCGGCCGCGGACGCAGGACGCTGGTGAACCGCTCCGCCACGCCCATGCGCCGGGCCACCGCGTCGCGGCCGATCAGCGCGACCACCGGGGCGTCGGGAAACGCCTTGGCCAGCTCCGCCGTCACACGCTCGGCGCCGCCGTAGGTCTCCATGAAGTCGTGGGTGATCGTGACCCGGATGGCTCGGACGCTACTGCCAGGCCCGAACATCGGTCGCACCTGCTCTGGTTCAATGCCCGCCGGTGGGCAGCCCCCTCTACGTGATCCAGCAGCACGACTACAGCGGGGCGGAGATCATGCACCTGCCCTTGCTCAAGGGCGACCAGAATGCGCTTGTCGCGTGTCCGCCGGACTCGCGGACGGAGGCCTGGCTGCACGACAACGACGTCGCCACCGCGCCGCTCGAGTTCCGGAGCCTGCGCCACAGCGGCGGCCCGGCCGAGACCGTCCGATCGCTCGGACGGGGGCTGCGCAGCGCCGCCGCCCTGCGGCGCCTGCTGCGTGAGCGACCCGATCGCGACCCGATCTACTGCATCTCCCTGCGGCCCGGGATGCTGGCCGCGGTCGCCTCCCCCGGCCTCGGCCGGCGCGTCGTCTGGTACGTCACGGACTTCGTGCCAAGCGGCCCTGTGGGCGCGCTCGTGCGGCTGCTCGCCCTCCTGCGCTGCGATGCCGCCGTCGCCACGTCGGAGGCCGTTCGGCGTGACTTCTCCCGCGGCTCCAAGCGGATCGCCGGGCGCACCACCACGATCGTTCCGGGCGTCGATCCAGACCGCTTCTCACCCGAACGGTCAAAACCGGGCGCTCCGCGGGCGGCCGTGCTGGGGCATGTGTCGCCAACCAAACGGACGGACCTCGCGGTCACCGTCGCCGGAATCGTCGCGCGGCAGGTGCCCGGGTTCCGGATCGACATCGTGGGCAGCGCACAGTTCCGCGACGAGGACTTCGCCTTCGAAAAGGAGCTGCACCAGCGGGTCGAGGAAGACACCGTGCTCGCCGTGACGGTGCGCTTCCCGGGCTACACGCAGGACGTGGCCGCGGCGCTGCACGGTTGCGGCCTGCTTCTGCACTGCCGGCCCGACGAGCCCTTCGGGGTGGCGGTGGCGGAGGCGATGGCCGCCGGGCTGCCCGTCGTCGCCCCGGCCGCCGACGGCCCCGCCGAGATCATCGAGCACGAGCTGACCGGGCTGCTCTACCCCCCGGGGGACGCGGAGCGAGCCGCGGCCGAGGTGCTGCGGGTCCTGGATGACCCCGACCTCGCCATCCGGCTTGGCCGGAACGCCCGCGAAGCCGTGCTGGAGCGCTTCGACGAACGGCGCCAGATCGAGCGGCTGGCTCAGTTCGTGCGAAGTCAGGGGGGCCTGGAAACCAGCTCGTAACACCTCCCCGTGGACATTGCGGCGGAATCCACTTACGATGCCCGCGACGCGGACACTGGGGGGGTGTACGTCCGACCAGGCACGGAGAGGTCCGTAGCCGGAGGAACAGTATGGATACTGTCGCAAGGGGGAGCACTACTGAGCTACGACGGCACGGGTCCGCCGTTGGCTCGACGCTGGACCACTTCGACGAGGTCGTCGGCGCCGGGCGCGCCGACCGCTCGCGACGGGATTCCGTGCGGCGCCGCCTCCTGGCGGTTGCAGACCTCTCGGCGCTGGTCATCGCCTACGCCGGCGTGTGGCTGCTGGCGCCTCCCAGCGGCGATCTGAGCGACCGGCTCATCCTCGCGGCCGCCCTACCCCTGTGGATCGTGTTCCACAAGCTGCTCGGCCTCTACGACCGCGACGCGCACCTGCTTCACAAGTCGACGCTGGACGAGCTGCCCAAGCTCGCGCTCTCGGCCGCCCTGGGGACCTCTGTCGTCTTCCTCGTCGCTCCGCCGATCACCGGATTGGAGATCGGGCGGCCCCAGACGCTGCTGTTCACGGGGCTGGCTTTCCTCACGCTGCCCACGTTCAGGGCGCTCACCCGGTTCACCCTCACGCGGCGCTTTCCACCCGAGCGCTGTGTGATCGTCGGCTCTGGCTTCGTGGCGGACACGGTCGCACGCAAGCTGGCGGTACACCCCGAGTACGGCGTCGACCTGGTCGGGTTCGTCGACGTGCCGGTGCCCGACGGGCAGGAGGAGGAGCGAACGAACGGGACCACGGCCCACCTCGGCGACATCGACCGGTTCGAGGAGGTGTGCAGCGAGTTCATGGTCGAACGCGTGGTGATCGCCTTCTCGAGCATCTCGCACGAGCGTTTGATCGAGGTCATCCGCGCGAGCAAGCAGCTCGGCCTGGAGATCAGCGTCGTCCCGCGCCTGTTCGAGGTGATCGGCCACCAGGTCGAGGTCGACCAACTCGAGGGGATGACCCTGCTCGGGTTGCGCGGCTTCGGCCGCACGCGCTCCTCCCTCGCGCTCAAGCGGGCGATCGACGTCGCGGCAGCGCTCACCGGCCTCCTTCTCCTACTCCCGGCGCTGGCCGTCGTCGCCCTCATCGTCCGGCTCACATCGCGCGGCCCCGTCCTCTTCGTGCAGTCGCGCGTCGGCCGCGGCAACGAGGAGTTCTCGATGTACAAGTTCCGCACGATGATCGACGGCGCGCACTACATGAAGCCCGCCCTCGCCCACCTGAACGAGTCCGACGGCCCCATGTTCAAGATCGCCGACGACCCGCGGATCACCCCGGTGGGGCGCTTCCTGCGCCGGACGAGCTTCGACGAGCTGCCTCAGCTGTTCAACGTCCTCCGGGGCGACATGTCGCTGGTCGGCCCGCGCCCGCTGGTCCCGTCCGAGGACGTACACGTGCTCGGACGCCACCGGGAGCGGCTGTCGCTCACACCCGGCCTCACCGGGCCGTGGCAGGTGCTCGGGCGCACCGCGATCCCCTTCGCGGAGATGATCAAGCTCGACTACCTCTACGTCGCAGAGTGGTCGCTCTGGAATGACCTGAAGCTGCTCCTGCGCACGGCGCCCGTCGTCTTGCAGCGCAGCGGGCGCTAGATCACCGCCATACTCGCGAGATGAGCACGCTGGTCGGCACCAAAGCTGCTTTGAACGCCTCGGGGATCGTGCGCCGATGGGGCGACGCCGAGGTGCTCCGCGGAGCTGATCTCCTGCTCCCTCCGGGGGTGCGCGCCTTTCTCGGAGGCCGCAACGGCGCGGGCAAGACGACCCTCCTGCGGATCTGCGCGGGACTGGTCGAGCCCAACGAGGGCGAGGTCAGGATCAACGGGCTTCACCCCGTCCGCGACCGCCTGGCCTACCAACGCCTCCTCGGCTACCTGCCCGCCGGCAACGGCGGCCTTTACGCGAGGCTCACGGTGCGGCAGAACCTCGAGTTCTGGGCCAGCCTGGCCCTTCTGCGCGGCGGCGCCCGCAGGGAGGCCGTGGCCCAATCGCTGAGAGCGTTCGAGCTCGAGGGGATGGAGCGCAACCGGGTGGACCGGATCTCCATGGGTCAGCGTCAGCGCGTGCGGCTGGCCATGACCTTTCTGCACCAGCCCGAAGTGGTGCTCCTCGACGAGCCACACACCAGCCTCGACGACGAGGCGCTGTCGCTGCTGCGCGACGCGCTGGACGTGCACCACGCCAAGGGCGGGACGGCCCTGTGGTGCGCGCCCGCCTCCAGCCAGGCGGAGATCGATGCCGACGTAGCGCTCATGGTCGAGGACGGCATCGTGGTGCCGGCATGAGCCGCGTGGCAGCCGTCTGGGGTGCAACCGCGGCGGTGGTCCGCCGGGACCTTCAGATCGCCATGAGCTACCGCGTACCGTTCCTCAGCGGGCTCATATCGGTCTTCTTCTCCCTCACCCTCTTCTACTACGTGTCGCGGCTCGTGACGGTGAGCGCGTTCAAGTCCCCCGACGACTACTACGCGTTCGCCGTGATCGGCCTGATCATCCTCCAGATCCTCTACTCCACCCTTCAGACACCGCCGCAGACCCTCCGCACCGAACTCGTGGCCGGAACCTTCGAGCGAATGGCGATCTCGCCCTTCGGGCCGGTCGGCTCGGCGATGGCGATCATCGTGTTCCCGTTCGTCTACGCGCTGGTGACGGGGATGGTGATGATCGCGTTCTCGGGCGTGGTGTTCGGAGTGGAGATCGAGTGGGCGACGCTTCCGCTTGCCATTCCGCTCTCCATCCTCGCCGGCCTCTCGTTCGCACCCTTCGGCCTGGCGCTACTGGGAGTGGTCCTTGTCGCAAAGCAGGCCATGGCGGGCACGACGTGGATCGTCGCGGGCATCACGCTCGTGTCCGGGATCTACTTCCCCACGGAGCTGCTGCCCGGCTGGATCGAGTGGGTCTCCGAGGTTCAGCCATTCACTCCCGGGGTAGATCTACTGCGGAACGTGATTGTCGGAACGCCCTTGAGGAACTCCGCGTGGTGGGACCTGGCGCGCCTGGTCGGATTCGCCGCCGTTCTGATGCCCCTTTCGGGCCTCGTCGTGCACAAGGCGGTTCAAATGAGCCGCCGTAGTGGAACACTGATCGAGTACTGACCGGTCCTGTTGCCGCGCGTGGACGACATCCTGGACACCCGCCCGGTGGTTCCCTCGCACGTCGTGTATCGAAGCTTCGAGGGAGAGACACTTCTGCTCAATCCAGAGTCGGGCGAATACCACGGCCTCAACGAGACCGCCGGCCGGATGCTCGAGCTGATGAGCGACGGCTCCGCGACCCTGCGGACGTCGATCGGCCGGCTGGCGGAGGAGTACGGCGTGGACGCCACGGAGATCGAGCCCGACCTCGTGGAGTTCTGCCGGGCGCTCGCCGACCGCGGCCTGCTCGAGCTCGTCGACACGCCCTGACACGCAGCACGGCCGGCGCCAAAGGCGCCGGCCGTGAGCTACGAAAAGGTGGGTTCCCCCGGCGACTGTCCCTGAGGGACCGTCGCGTCGGTTTCGTCACCGTCCGTCATCGACGTGAGGTCCACGATCAGCCCAAGGTCAGTGACCTCCGGCTTCTCGAAAACCTTCGTCGTATCGCCTCCCGTCGTCATACCTAGCCTCCCTGTAGGAATGGCGTTCCTGGAGGCTAAAGGCTCCGTCCCGAGCTCGCAACGGGGAACCGTTCTTATGCGTCGGCGCCGTCCAGGTACTGGCTGCACGAGGACGGGTCGCCCGTCTGGAAGCCGCTGCTCCAGGCGTCCTTGCGCTGCTCGGGCGTCCCGTGGTGGCTCGGGTTGGCAGCGTCGAAATCACCCACGGCGAGCGCGGCGTCCAGGGCCTCCTGAACGTCGCCCTCCTCGAGCCGGTTCTCCTCGTAGGCGCTCTTGGCCCACGTGCCGGCGAAGCAGTCGGCCTGGAGCTCGACGTTCACCGTCGCGTGACCGCCCTGGAGGACGCCCAGCTCGCCCTGGACCTGATGGGCGTACTCGTGCGCGACGATGTAGGCGACCGAGAAGTCGCCGATCGTCCTTCCGTAGCCCTGCGAGCTGCCGGGGAGCGCGCGATCGAGGGTGCCGTTGTAGATGTCGGTCGCGAACTTCTGCGAGATGTAGAGCGTGTCGTCGCTCGGGCAGTACGCAGCCGCGTCATCGCCCAGCGTGCCGTTCTCGTCCCCGCACGCGCTCGCCGCGGTCTGGCCGGCGGGGATCCATGCATAGCCCACCCTCGGCTCCGGCAGGCCGGAGTCCTCGAACACCCCGGTCCAGTAGCTATCGACGTCCTTCGTGACGGCGGTGAGGAACTGCTCCATGCTCTCTGGCTGGGAGCCGTCCTGCGAGCCAACCGTCAGCCCCTGCGGGGCGCTGGCCTTCGCGGAACCCGCCTGCTGCGAGGCGATGGCGAACGCGGCCGCCAGTAGTGACAGCAAGGCGGCGACGGCGAACAACCTGGGGCGGCTCAGTAGGTGCATCCGGAGCACCGTGGCCGCCGTGACTCAACGCCGGGTAAAGGCTTCTGATGGGCGCGTCGTGTTTCACTGTTGGGGGATGGCCACCGAGCGATCAGCAGGACGCCGGCTGACCGATGCGTTCATCGCACGGGATGCGCCGGCGATGGTCGCCGAGCTCGCTCCGGATGCGGTCTTCCACAGCCCCGTGGCCGACTACGAAGGGCATGATCGGATCGGCGCGGTGCTCGCCGCGGTCACCCAGGTGGTGGCCGCGCCGCGGCCCAGCCGGCTGATCGAGGGCGCCGACGAGACGCTGCTGGCGTTCACCGCCGAGCTCGAGGGCAGCGCCGGCGACGGTGTCCTGCTGGCGGCCGGTGAGCGTGATCGCGCGATCTCGGAGCTGACGCTGATGGTCAGGCCATTGGCGACGCTCCTCGACGCCGTCGACCGGATGAAGGTGCTGCTCGGCGTGGCTGGTCCGGTCCAGCTCGAGCAGGACGAGCTGTCCGGGCCGTTCGTGGGCGCCGACCACGGCGCCAGCGTGTCGTTCTTCCTCGCCCGGCCGCAGCCCGGGCGCGGGCCCAGCCTGCACCGCCACCCGTACGAGGAGACCTTCATCGTGCATGAGGGTCGGGTCCGCTTTACCGTCGACGACCAGGTGATCGAGGCGACGGCTGGTCAGATCGTGGTCGCGCCGCCCGGCAGCGCGCACAAGTTCGTCAACGTCGGCGACACGCCCGCCCACATGACCAACATCCACCCGCGCCCACGGATGGCGCAGGAGGATCTGGAGTAGCCCCGCAGGGCGTTCGCGATGGGCCGGCCTGGACTCGAACCAGGGACCTACGGATTATGAGTCCGCTGCTCTGACCAACTGAGCTACCGGCCCTTGTCCGGCACCGTACCGCCCGCTGCCGCTGACCATCACGCGGACCCCACAATGGCGACCGGGACGTGGCCTGCGGCGCTCCCCGACACGCTTCGGGACCTCCCGGGGATTAGTTTGTCCGAAGCCTTGACAAATCATTTCCCATCGAAGAGGGTCGCCCACATTGCCGGATCGCTCGAATCCCTACGCGAGCTGAACAGGTTGCGCATCGTGGACGCCCTGCGCGATGACGGGACCGCCAGCCGCGCGGACATCGCCCGCCGAACGGGCCTGTCGCGCTCCACGGTTTCGACGCTGATCGCAGAGCTGCAGGATCGCGGGCTGGTGGTGGAGCGCGAGGTCCCTCCCTGGGGGCCGGCAGGGCCGCCCGGCAGTCCAGCTGGCGCTCGACCCCTCCGCCGGCTCGGCGGTGGGGATCGACTTCGACCACGACAAGATCCGCGTGGCGGTGAGCGATCTGGCGCGAACGGTGCTGGCCGAGGCCAGCCTGCACCTGGACGTGGACCACGACGCCGGCACCGCGATGGAGCGCGCCGCCGAGCTGGTCACGCAGGTGCTCGACGAGGCGAACGTCGATCGCGATCGAGTGCTCGGCGCCGGCATGGCGCTGGCGGGGCCCGTCGACCACGACCGCGGCGCCCTCCACCCGAGCCCGATCCTCTCGGGCTGGGCCGACTTGGACGCCGCCGCCGAGGTGGAGCGGCACATCGGCATCCCGGTCCACCTGGACAACGACGCGAACCTGGGCGCGCTCGCGGAGGTCACCCTCGGCGCGGGGCGGAACGTGAGCACCGCGGCCTACGTGCAGATGTCGTCGGGCATCGGCGCCGGCCTGATCGTCGAGGGGCGCCCCTACCACGGCCATCGCGGCACGGCCGGGCGAGATCGGTCACATGCTCGTCGACGCGCAGCGGCCCCATCTGCCGCTGCGGCAACCGCGGCTGCCTCGAGACCTTCGCCTCGGGCCCGGCGCTGCTGGAGCTGCTGCGCCCCAGCCACGGCGACGACCTCACGGTGGAGGGCATGATCGCGCTTGCCCATGACGGCGATCCCGGCGCGCAGCGCGCGATCGCCGACGCCGGGCCGGGCCGTGGGGCGCGTGGTGGCGGGGCTGTGCAACCTCTTCAACCCGGAGATGGTGGTGATCGGAGGGGATCTGAGCACGGCCGGCGAGCTGCTGATCGAGCCGCTCAGCGAGTCCGTCCACCGCTACGCCCTTCCCTCCGCCACCGAGCAGCTCGAGGTGGTCGCGGGCGAGCTCGGAGAGCGGGCGAACGTGCTGGGCGCGCTGGCGCTGGCGATCGCCCAGTCCGGGCAGGCGGTGGCGCAGCGAATCGCCGGGGCGGTGGCGCCCGCATGAACTTGGCAACACGGACTGAAAACGAGAGGGAGAGGAGGAAGTGATGCTGAGAAACAAACGATGGGCACTGGTCACAGCCAGCCTGCTCGCCGTAGGAGCAATCGCCGCAGGATGCGGCGACGACGATGACGACGGAGGTGACAGTGGCGGTGGTGGCGGAGACGCCAAGGCCGGCAAGGTCGCCGTGCTGCTCCCGGACTCGAAGTCCTCGGTTCGCTGGGAGACGGTCGACAGGCCGTTCCTCAAGAAGGCTTTCGACGCCGCGGGCGTGGACGCCGAGATCGTGAACGCCGAGGGTGACAAGTCCACCCAGCAGCAGCAGGCGGAGCAGGCGATCACGAACGGGGCGAAGGTCATCCTGCTCGTGAACCTCGACTCCGGCTCGGGCGCGGCGATTGCCGCGAACGCGAAGTCCCAGGGCGTGAAGGTGATCGATTACGACCGCCTGACGCTCGGTACGGACGCCCAGGACTACTACGTCTCGTTCGACAACGAGGCCGTGGGCAAGCTCCAGGGTGAGGGTCTGGTCGACTGCGTCGGCAACAAGCAGGGCGCCCAGGTCGCAGTGCTCAATGGCTCGCCTACCGATAACAACGCCACGCTGTTCAAGAACGGCTACGACTCAGTGATCAACCCCAAGTTCGAGTCGGGCGACTGGAAGAAGATCGACGATCAGTCCGTGCCGGACTGGGACAACCAGAAGGCACTGACGATCTTCGAGCAGATGCTCCAGGCCAACAACAACAAGGTGGACGGTGTGCTCGCGGCCAACGACGGCCTCGGCAACGCCGCCATCTCGGCCCTGAAGCAGCGCAAGCTGCCGCAGGTTCCGGTCACCGGCCAGGACGCCACGCTCGAGGGCATCCAGAACATCGTCAATGGAGACCAGTGCATGACGGTCTACAAGGCGATCAAGAAGGAGGCCGACGCGGCCGCGAAGCTGGCGATCGCGCTGGCGAAGGGCGAGAAGCCCACGGAGACGACCGTGCCGATCGACAACGAGAAGCACAAGGTCCCGTCCGTGCTGCTCGATCCGGTCTCGGTCACGAAGGACAACATCAAGGAGTACCTCGGCGAGCCGGACTTCCCCAAGCAGGAGGAGATCTGCGCCGGGAAGCTCGCATCCAAGTGCAAGGCGGTGGGCCTCTAGCCACCAACCGCGTGTGGGCCCGGGGCGCCTGGAGGCGCCCCGGGCCTCACCCGCACGAAAGGAGAACGCAGTGAGCGACGGCCCGGTTCTGGAGCTGCGCGGGGTGTCCAAGCACTTCGGTGCTGTGCTGGCCCTGCACGAGGTCGATTTCCACGTTGGCCCCGGTGAGGTGATGGCACTGGTCGGCGACAACGGCGCCGGCAAGTCGACGTTGATCAAGTGCATCGCCGGCATCCACCACGTGGACGGCGGTGAGATCCTGTTCGACGGCAAGCCCGTGAACATCGCTGGGCCGAAGGACTCCGCGGCGCTCGGGATCGAGGTCGTCTACCAGGACCTCGCGCTGGCCGACAACCTCGACGTGGTCCAGAACATGTTCCTGGGCCGTGAGCGGCTCGACGGACTGAAGCGGCTAGACGAGACGGGGATGGAGTCGCGCGCGCTGAAGACGCTCGATGAGCTGTCGGTCACCACGATCGGCTCCGTGCGCCAGACCGTGGCGGGCCTGTCCGGCGGGCAGCGCCAGTCGGTGGCGGTGGCCAAGGCCGTGATGTGGAACTCGCGCGTGGTGCTCCTCGACGAGCCCACCGCCGCACTGGGCGTGGCGCAGACCGCACAGGTGCTCCAGCTGGTCAGCCGGCTGGGCGAGCAGGGCCTGGGCGTGGTCGTCATCTCCCACAACCTTCACGACGTCTTCGAGGTCGCCGACTCGATCACGGTTCTGCGCCTCGGCCAGAACGTGGCCGAGTTCAAACGCACCGAGACCACCCAGCAGGAGGTCGTCCAGGCGATCACCTCGGGCGAGCTCTCGAAGGTGCCCGGCCAGGTCGACGCCGAGGAGGTGGCCCAGTGAGCGCCACAGCGGCCCCCGGCGGACCCAGCGTCGCGCCCGCGGCCACACTCCGCGAGGTCGTCCAGCGCTGGTGGACCGACGTCAAGTCCGGGCGAGCTCGGCTCGCTGCCAATCATCGTCGGCCTGATCCTGATCGCGATCGTGTTCCAGTCGCAGAACGACCGCTTCCTCACCGCCGGGAATTTCGTGAACCTGATCGTCCAGTCCGCGGCGTTCACGACGATCGCCATGGGCATCGTCTTCGTGCTGCTGCTGGGCGAGATCGACCTCTCCGTGGGCTACGTGTCCGGCGTGGCCGGCGTGGTGGCCACGGTGCTGCTGATCCCCGACGGCAACGAGGTGCCGACCGTGGTCGCGCTGCTGCTGGCGTGCGGCGTGGGGCTGGCGATCGGCACCCTGCACGGGCTGTTATTCGCGAAGGTCGGCATCCCCTCGTTCGTGGTCACGCTGGCCGGCTTAATAGCCTGGAACGGTGTCGTGCTGCTGCTGATAGGCAGCCGCGGCACCGTGATCCTCCAGGACGACTTCATCATCGACCTGGCCAACGGCTTCCTCTCGGAGGGCGCGTCCTGGATCCTGATGCTGGTCTGCGCGGCCCTGTATGCGGCCACGCAGCTGAACGAGATCCGTGTCCGGCGCAAGGCCGGCCTCGAGCAGGAGCCGTTCCTGCTGGTGGGCCTGCGAATCGGTGGGCTCGCGCTGGCGCTTGCGATCGTCTGTTACGTCGCCAACCAGGATCGCGGGATCCCCTACGTGGGCGTGCTGGTGGCTGCGCTGCTGGTGTTCTGGGCCTTCATCCTCGGCCGAACCAAGTTCGGGCGCTACGTGTACGCGGTCGGCGGCAACGCCGAGGCGGCGCGGCGCGCGGGCATCAACGTCGACCGGATCCGGATCTACTGCTTCGCGATCTGCTCGCTGATGGCCGCCATCGGCGGGATCATCCTCGCGTCCCGCCTGCGCTCGGTTGACACCAACGCCGGCGGCGGGTCGATCCTGCTGTATTCGATCGCCGCCGCCGTGATCGGCGGCACGTCGCTGTTCGGCGGGCGCGGCCACATCAAGAGCGCACTGCTGGGCGCGCTCGTCATCTCGTCCATCGACAACGGGCTGGGCCTGCTCGGCCTCGGCTCCGGGGAGAAGTTCCTGATCACCGGCGGCGTGCTGCTGCTGGCGGTCACGGTCGACTCGGTGTCGCGGAAGCGCCAGGCGCAGTCGGGACGCTTATAGCTGCGTTATTCGTCACCGGGGCGAGTCGCGGCGTGGGCGCCGCGGTGGCCCGCCGTTTCGCGGCGGAGGGCTGGCGCGTGGCCTGCGCCTCGCGCAGCGGCGACGACCTGGGGCTGGATGGCGCCCTGGGACTGAAATGTGACGTGAGGGACCCGGCGCAGGTAGACGCCGCGGTTGCCGGCGCGCTGGGTGAGTTCGGCGGCTTGGATGCCGTCGTTGCGAACGCCGGCGTGGGTGCGTACGGGCCGTTCCTGGAGCTCGACCCCGAGCACGTCGAGGAGATGATCGACGTGAATCTCAAGGGGACGCTCTACACGGCCCGTGCGACCCTCCCCTCCCTGATCGAGTCGAAGGGGGACTTCCTCTCGATGGCGTCTGTGGCGGGTCTCCGCGGCTTCCCCGGGCGAGACCGTCTACAACGCCTCGAAGTTCGGCCAGCTGGGCTTCACCCGCTCGCTGGACCACGAGCTGCGCGAGAAGGGCGTGCGCGTGACCAACCTGTGCCCTGGCGGCATCGCCACCGACTTCGCGATCGGCACCGGGCGCACCGAGGACATGCCCGAGCTCGAGGGGATGATGAGCGCCGAGGAGGTGGCCGACGTGGCCTGGTTCGTGGTCTCGCGCCCGAAGGGCCTGCGGATGATGACCGTGTCGTTCCGCCCGATGAACGAGGGCTCCTGGGGATGAGCCTGCGGCTTGGGCTGCTGAGCACGGCCGACATCAACGCCAAGCTCGTTGAGGGCGCACGCCACGCGGACGAGGTGGAGGTGGTGACGGTGGCATCGCGCGACGCGGGCCGGGCCCGGGCGCATGCCGACGAGCTGGGGGTGCCGGGCGCGCGTCGGCTCCTACGAGGAGCTGCTGGAGGACGCCGAAGTGGACGCCGTGTACATCTCGCTCCCGAACGGGATGCACGTGGACTGGTCGATCCGCGCGCTCGACGCCGGCAAGCACGTGCTGTGCGAGAAGCCCCTCACGCGCCACCCCGAGGAGGTGGAGCAGGCCTTCGACGCCGCCGAGCGCAACGGACGGGTGCTTGCAGAGGCGTTCATGTGGCGCCACCACCCGCAGGCGCTGCGACTGCGCGAGCTGGCGGGTGAGCTGGGCGAGCTGCGCCTCGTGCGCAGCGCGTTCTCGTTCTCCCTCGATGAGCCGGAGAACATCCGACTCGCCGCGGACCTCGACGGCGGCGCCCTGATGGACGTCGGCTGCTACTGCGTGTCGGGCGCGCGGTTCCTGCTCGGGGAGCCCGAGCAGGTGACCGCCCACAGCGTCGTACGGGACGTGGACGTGCGCTTCGCGGCCACGATGCGCTTCGCCAGCGGAGCCCTCGCCCACTTCGACTGCGGCTTCGACATGCCGCCGCGTGACGAGCTGGAGGTGGTGGGCTCAGAGGGCTCGCTGTTCCTGGACGACCCGTGGCACTCGCGCACGGCCGTGATCGAGCGGCGCGGGCTCGACGGGAGCGTCAATGAGGAGAAGATCGAGGAGGCGGACGCCTACGGCTGCGAGCTCGTGGACTTCGCGCGCGCGTGCGCGGGCGAGGCGGACCAGCCCTTCGGGCGCGAGGACGCCGTCGCCCAGGCGCGCACGATCGCCGCGCTGTACGAGGCGGCGGACAGCGGCCGTGCGGTCTCGCCCTAGGCGCGGCTCACGCGCCCGGCTTCACGTGCCGGCCGTCGCGGGCCGACGCCAGGATGGCGTCGCAGATCTCCGCCGCGCGCACACCGTCCTCGAAGGTCGCGCCGTGCGGCTCCACCGTGCCGCGGCCGGCGACCGCGTCGAGGAACCGGCGCAGCTCGAACACGAAGGTGTGCTCCCAGCCCAGCACGTGCCCGGGCGGCCACCAGCCGTCGGGGTTCACCAGCGTCCGCTCGCCGTCGATCACCAGCTCGTTCAGGCGCTCGAGGTCGAAGGCCAGCGAGTGCTTCGAGCCGTTGATCTCCCACGTGAAGCGGTTGAGGTTCCCGGTGGCGAAGCGCGTGGCCTCGATCGTCCCGATGGCGCCGCCGGCGAACGAGACCGCGGCCGCCACGGCGTCGTCCACCTCGCGCCCCGGCACGAACGTGGCCACCTGCGACGCCACGCTCTCGACGTCGCCCACCAGGTAGCGCGCCATGTCCACCACGTGCGAGGCCAGGTCCCCCAGCGCGCCGCCGCCCGCCAGCGCGGGGTCGAAGCGCCAGATGCCCTCCCGCGCCGGGTCGCCGCCCCACGACTGGCGGTAGGTGCCGCGGAAGTGGTGCACCTCGCCCAGATCGCCCGCCTCCAGCATCTCCCGCGCCCGGCGAACGGCGGGCACGAAGCGGTAGTTGAAGGCGCACAGGTGCACCACCCCGGCCTCCTGCACCGCCGCGAGCATCTCGCGCGCCTGCGGGGCGTCCAGGGCCAGCGGCTTCTCGCAGACCACGTGCTTGCCGGCGCGCGCGGCGGCGATCGTCGGCTCGGCGTGGAGGTGGTTGGGCAGCAGGTTCTCGAGCACCTGAATCTCCGGGTCCCCGACGACCTCGGCCCAGTCCGCCACGTGGCGCTCGAAGCCGAAGCGCTCGGCGAACGCCGTCCGCTCGCCCTCGTCGCGCCCCGCCACCGACACGAGCCGCGGCGCGATCGCGGGCGGGCCCGTCATGTGCGCCAGCGTGATCAGCGCATGCGCGTGCGCCCGGCCCATGAACGCGTAACCGAGCATTCCGATCCCCGGGGTCTCCACGGGGACAACTTATCCGCAAGGAGGAGCTTCAAATGAAGACCAGCCTGGGCATCTGGGCGCTGGGCCCGATGGTCACCCGCTTCGTGCCCGTCGGGCTATCAGCCCGAGCACGCCAACGAGTCGACGGCCGACAAGGTCCGCCGCGCGGTGGATGGGCTCGGCGACCTGATGGACGGCTACGAGTTCCACTACCCGCACGAGCTGTCGCCCGACAACCTCGACGACGTGCGGGCCGCGCTCGGCGACCACGACATCTACTGCATCGCCTCGGGGCTGCACCTCGACCCGAAGTTCGGTCGCGGCGGGCTCGTCTCGCCCGACAGCGGGGTGCGCGACGAGGCGCGCCGGCTCACGCGCGAGGCCGCGGACTTCGCCGGCTCGCTCGGCGCCCACTTCATCATCTGGCCGGGGATCGAGGGCTACAACTACCCGTTCCAGACGCCCTACGCCGACTCGTGGCAGTGGCTGATCGAGGGCGTCGGAGAGGCCGCCGAGGTGTGCGCCGGGCACGGCGTGAAGCTGTTCCTCGAGCACAAGAACTCCGAGCCCGCGATGAAGATCCTGATGCGCAACATGGGCATGACGCTGCACGTGGTCCACAAGCTGCGCGTGGAGGGCGTCGACAACGTGCAGGTGAACATGGACTGGCAGCACCTGCTGATGAACGACGAGCACCTGGCGGAGTACGCCGCGCTGCTCGCCTCCGAGGGCCTCCTGGGCCACCAGCACGCGAACTCGGGCTGGGGCACCTTCGACGACGACAACATGGTGGGCACCACGGCCTTCATGGAGACGATCGAGCTCGCGCTGGAGCTGCGCCGCGCGGGCTACGGCGACGCCGGCGAGCGGCTGGGCTTCGACCTCTACCCCTACACCGAGGACCAGGTGGCGGCGGTGCGCCGCTCGGTGGAGCAGTGGAACTTCATCGACGGCGTGGCCTCCCGCATCGACGACGCCGCCCTCCGCGACGCCCAGCAGGAGAAGGACGCCGTGCGCGCCTACGAGCTCGTGTACGCGGCGCTCGGTGCGTGACGGTCCTCGGGCTGGACATCGGCACCAGCGGGGTGAAGGGCCTCGCGCTGGCGGAGGACGGCTCGGTGCTCGCCCGCGCCGAGGAGAACTATCCCGTTCGAGACACCCCGCGCCGGCTGGGCGGAGCAGGACCCCGAGCTGTGGTGGACCGCCGCCGAGAGGGTGCTGGAGTCGCTGCGCGCCGCCGGCGAGCCGGCAGGGATCGGCCTCTCCGGGCAGATGCACGGGCTGGTCACGCTCGACGCGGCCGACGAGGTGGTGCGGCCCGCGATCCTGTGGAACGACCAGCGGACGGCCGCGGAGTGCGCGGAGATCGAGGAGAAGGTCGGCCTGGACGAGCTGATCGCCCAGACCGGCAACCGCGCCCTCACCGGCTTCACCGCGCCCAAGCTGCTGTGGCTGCGCCGCCACGAGCCGGAGGCGTACGGGCGCATCGCGTCCGTGATGCTGCCCAAGGACTACGTGCGCCTGCGCCTGTGCGGCGAGAAGGCCACCGACGTGGCCGACGCCAGCGGAACGCTGCTGTTCGACGTGGCCCAGCGGCGCTGGTCGACCTCGGTGCTCGCGGCCCTGGAGCTCGACGAGGCCTGGCTGCCGCCGGCGCTCGAGTCCCCGGCGGTGTCGGGCGCCACCGCCGCCGGCGTGCCCGTGGCCGCCGGCGCGGGCGACCAGGCGGCCGGGGCGCTCGGCGTGGGGGTCGACCGGCCGGGCCCGGCGTCCGTGGTGATCGGCACCTCCGGCGTGGTGTTCACGGCGCTCGACGCGTTCGCCGCCGATCCCGAGGCGCGCGTGCACGCCTTCTGCCACGCCGTGCCGGGCGCCTGGCACGCGATGGGAGTGATGCTCTCGGCCGCGGGCTCGCTGCAGTGGCTGCGCGACGTGGCCGCGCCCGGCGAGGACTTCTCCGCCCTGGTGGCCGAGGCCGAGCGCTGGGAGCCGGGCGTCGAGGGCCTCACCTTCCTGCCCTACCTGGCCGGGGAGCGCACCCCGCACGCCGACCCCGACGCCCGCGGCGCCTTCACCGGCCTGTCGGTGCGCCACGACCGCGGGGCGCTCGTGCGGGCGGTGCTGGAGGGCGTGGCCTTCGGGCTGCGCGACTCGCTCGACCTGGTGGCGGGAATGGGCGCGCCGCCGAGCCTGGGCCGCGTGTCGGGGGGCGGCGCGCGCAGCGAGCTGTGGCTGAGGATCGTGGCGTCGGTGCTCGAGCTGCCGCTGGAGCGCACCGCCGCCGACGAGGGCGCCGCGTTCGGCGCGGCGCTGCTGGGCGGCGTGGCCGGGGGCGTGTGGAGCGACGTGCACGAGGCCGTGGCGGCCACGGTGCGAGCCACGGACACAGTTGAACCGGTGGCGGAGTGGGTCGGGCCATACCGCGAGGCCCGAGAGCGCTTCCGCGCGCTGTATCCGGCGCTGCGGGCCGTGCCGTGATCGAGGCCGTCGTCTTCGACCTCGACGGCGTGTTGCTCGACTCCGAGCAGCTGTGGACCGACGCCAAGCGGGACCTGGTCGGCGAGCACGGCGGGCGCTGGACCGATGAGGCCGAGCACGCGATGCTCGGCATGAGCTCGCCGGAGTGGACACGCTTGATGCGCGACGACCTCGGGGTGCCGCTGGAGCCCGACGAGATCTCGGCGGAGGTGGTGCGCCGGATCGAGGCGCTCTATGAGAAGCGGTTGCCGGTGCTGCCCGGCGCGGACGAGGCGGTGCGGCGGCTCGCCGCCCGCTGGCCGCTCGGCATGGCCTCCTCGTCGAACCGGGAGATCATCGACCTCACGCTGGCGAAGTCCGGCTGGACCGACCTCTTCGACACCACCGTCTCCTCCGAGGAGGTGGCGCGGGGCAAGCCCGCGCCCGACGTCTACCTGGAGGCCGCGCGGCGGCTGGGCGCCGATCCCGAGAGCTCCGCGGCGGTCGAGGACGCGGCCGCCGGGATCCAGCGCGGCCGCCGCGGCGGGCCTGCGCGTGATCGCGATCCCGAACCCCGATTACCCGCCGGGTGATGAGGCCCTGGCGCTGGCCGCGGTGGTGCTGGAATCGGTGGAGGGGCTCGACGAGGAGGTCGTCGAGAGCCTCTGACACGGCGTCGATAATTCGCGTAAACCAGCCGATCGCCCCTACCGTAGGGAAGTGAGGCGCCTTACATTCACCGTGATTGCCCTTGCTGCGGTGATGGCCTTTCCCCCCGTCGCCTCGGCAGGAAATCCGGCACCGTCGGCCACCGAGAGCGACTTCGCCGCGCTCCTCAACAAGGAACGAGCCAACCGCGGTCTTCCCACGCTCGCGATCTCACCGGACCTGACCGAGATCGCCGACGATTACGTGGCCGAAAACGTGGACCGGGGCGGCATCGACCACAACCGCGACGCCCCGTACACCGCCCGCGCCAACAGCGCCGGCTGCAGCGGCTGGTCGGGCCCCACGCTCGCGCACGGCTATGGCCGCCCCGCCGAGGTCCTGCGCGCGTGGCTGGACTCACCTCCTCACCGCGCGATCCTGCTGGACCCGAAGAACACCCACCTTGGCTCCGGCTTCCAGGGCGACCAGGCGGTCGCCTTCGCGCTGGATTGCACATCGGCATCGAACGCGTTCGGGCTGTCAGAGCCCTCCGCGGGCGGCATCGGCGCCTCCCTGAGCGTGTCCTCCAAGCGGCCCCGCGCCCGCGGGCGAATGATCTCCGCCAGCGTGCGGATCCGCGCCGGCAAGGGCACACTCGCACTGGCGGCGCGCTCGGGTAAGCGATCCGCGCGCGGGCGTCGGATCAAGGTGGTCAAGCGTGCTCGCTCCTACCGGGTGGCGGTCAAGGTGAGCCGTTCCGGGCGCTGGAAGGTGTCGCTGCGGGTGAACGGGCGCATCACGCGCCGGTTCACGGTGCGCGTTCGCGCCGGCCGCTAGCCCTTCACCGCTGCGTCCACCGCACGCTCCAGCTCCTTCGCGCTGAACGCGCCCTCGATCCGCGCCGCCACACGGCCCTTGCGGTCGACCGCGAACACCCACGGCTCGGTCGGCAGCTTCCACCTGCAGCACCTGCGGCCGGAAGCCCTTGTCGATGTCGTTGTCCACGAAGATCTCCTGGTGGATGAACTCGGCCTCGCCGCCGCGACGCGCCTTCACCTGCTCGGCGATGTCCACCACCGGCCCGCAGACCCGGCTCTGGCACAGCGCCGGGCGTGGCGAACAGCAGGATCACCGGCTTCTTGCCCACCACGTCCGCGAAGTCGGCGTCGTGCATCGTGGAGGGCGGCTGGCGGGTGTCGATGCTCTCGATGTCGCCCCCTGCCTGCGCCTTCGTGGGCGTGTGGACCCGCGGAGCGCGATCGCCGACATCCGGCACGCGGCTCGTCTTCGGTCACCGTCACCGGGCCGCCCGCGTTACCGGCCGCGACGAGGCGGCCGTCGAGGCGCACCACGCCCAGCACGTCGTACCGGCCGGGCTTGCCGAACTTCACGTCGGCCACGTAGAGCGACTTCGCCGCATCCGGATCCGACGAGACCGAGCGGCTCTGGAACTGGGCCTCGACGGCGAGCGACTCGTAGCGCGCCACGATCGGGCCCCTGGCCTTGCCGCCGCCCACGGGCGCGACGTACAGGGCCGCGGGCGCGTCGGCGATCTGAGCTCGGCTGCGGTCGAACAGGCCGAACCCGAAGCGGTTCTCGCCCGGCTGGAACTGGGAGACGGACGGCGCCAGGACAGGGCCCTCGGCGCCAAGGTCCTTCTCGAGCTGGGCGAGCGTGCGGCCGCCGACCTTCGGGAAGTCCTCAGGATTGGCGGGGGGCGGCGGCTTGTCCGCCCCGTCGTCGCTCGAGTCGCCACCGCATCCGGCGAGGCCGAGAGCGATTGCCGCAAGGATCACTGCCCAGGTCCTGATCACGCGGCAGCAGGTTAGGGGATAGGGTCTGCGACCTTGGCGGCACGCGCGGCACTCATCACCGGCGGATCGAGCGGCATCGGCCTCGCAATCGCGAAGGCGCTGGGCGAGGACGGCTACGGAATCACGGTCTCAGCCCGGCGGCCCGACAAGCTCGAGGCGGCAGCCCAGGAGCTGCGCGACGCCGGCATCGAGGACGTCGAGGCCGTGCCGGCCAACATGGCCGAGGAGGACCACATCAAGAACCTCGTGGCGAAGCACAAGGAGCGCTTCGGCCGCCTGGACGTCCTGGTGAACAACGCGGGCGTGGGCATCGGCGGAGCGATCGCCGACGCCGAGACCAAGAAGCTCGACATGCAGCTCGACGTGAACCTGCGCGCGGTCTACCTCACCGCGCGCGAGGCCATCCCGATGCTCAAGGAGGCAGGCGCGGAGCACGGCAAGGCGCTGATCGCCAACACGGCGTCGATCGCCGGCAAGTACGGCCAGGGGTGGCTGGCGGCCTACTCAGCCACGAAGTTCGGCGTGGTGGGCCTGACCCAGGCGCTGCACAAGGAGCACGGCAGCGACGGCATCCAGGCCACCGCGCTCTGCCCCGGGTTCGTGGCGACCAACATGACCGACTGGGTCGACGGCGTCCCGAAGGAGGAGATGATCCAGCCGGAGGACATCGCCGAGGGGATCCGCTTCCTGCTCGCGACCACGCCCCACTGCGTGGTGCCCGAGCTGCAGTTCATCCGCCCGTCGGACGCGATGTAGCTAGGGGACGACCGTTACTTCGCCCGACGCACGTCCCCGTCGGGAACGTCCTGTGCGCAGCTCCTTCGCAGCGATCCTCACCCGATAGTCCCCGGCGGACTTCGGCCGCCAGCTGAACGCACGCGAGCCGCGGCGGAACGTGGCGAGCTTCTTGAACGCCATCCGCCGGCCCTTGAAGATCCGGAGCTCCACGACCGAGAGCTTCGACAGGCTGAAGCGCACGCGCATCATCCGCTTCGGCCGCGTTTGCGGCGGCAGCCTGAGCGTGAGCTTGGGCGGGGCGGTCTGGTAGTCGCGATAACGGATCGCGCGCAGGCAGTAGGGCCCGGTCAGGCCGAGGCGGCGACCGAGGCCCTGGAGCACCTCCCGAAGCAACTCGTGGTACTCCTGGGTCGACTCGCGGCCGCGGAACGAGTAGCGCGACCAGTCGCCCACGTCGCTGTAGGGCATCTCGCGCCGGGCCTCGGGCTCGGCCTGCTGGAAGAGCTGCGTGGCCACCGGGTCCTTTGCCAGCCGGCCGTAGTCGTACAGGCCGATCAGCGACTGGCCGAACGCGTTGAAGATGAACAGCCGCGGCGAAAACGAGTACTGCAGATAGTGCACGCCGCCCATCGGGCCGCGGGTGCGGACCCCTGTGGGACGCCGGGTGGAAAAGGCCCCGAGCGCGTTGTGCGCGGTCACGTTGTAGTCGGGCCGCTTGAGCGTGCGCGCCGCCCGGCCCAGGGCCACGACCGCCACCGACTGCGCCATTCCGCTCATCCACGGGGGCGAGCCGCCGCCGAAGTGGAAGTTGTACTCCCAGGCGATGAACTTCCCGCGCCTAACCGCTAGCGCCGACAGCTCGTCGAGCAAACGGCGTAGCCGTGCCGGCCGGCACGGCGTGCCCTGCTTAGGCCCCGGCGGCCGCGCGCCGCAGACCGGCTTGCCGGCGCGACCGCCGCCGTCCGCGCAGGCGCCGTGCAGGTTGTTGGCCTTCTTGAAGTTCGACAGCGGGTGCAGCTGCAGGCCCCGGCCCGGGAAGTACTGGTAGAGCAGCTCGCTGCCGCGGAACGAGAGCTGGTCGCCCGACGCCGGGAACGGCTTGGAGGCCCAGTAGGAGCGGTTGCGGCCAAGCTGGAGGAACAGCGCGGGCATGCGCGTGGTGGTGAGCCGCCCGGCCGCCGCGATGCCCTCCAGCGACCGGACCACGTACCCGAGCTCGGTCCGACGGGCTCCCCGGAGCTTGCGCAGCGTGGACCGGGCGCGGTTGTAGGTGCGGCGGTAGGACGCCCGCTTGGAGCGCGTGACCTTCGCTCTGCGGAGCGCGCGGCTTACAGCGCGTGCTCCGGAGGCCGAGCTGATGGCCTGGATGCGCGGCCTCCCCGGCGCGGGGCCGAGGTCGGTCTCGGCCCGCGACGGGACGAACGGGTCCTGCACGCGCTCGATGCCGGTGGCGCCCACCACGACCACCTCGGAGGCCTGTGCGGGCGCCGCCCAGGCTGCCGCGGCCGCGAGGGCGACCAGCGCAAGCCGGCTAGGAGTGCGCAGGCTCTTGGAGATCCTGCTCGGCATTGCGGTCGAGCCGGGCCAGGCGCAGGCCAAGCGCGGTGAGGTCCAGGTCGACCGGGGCGTGCTCCTCCCGGCGAGCTCGCTCCTCCTGGGACTGGCGATGGTCGGCGATCGCCTCGCCGAGAACCGCGCCGCCCTGCACGTCGTCGATGGCGATGCTCGACTCCAGCATCGTCTTGAGCGTGCGCACCTCGCGCGTGCTCGCGCGCCGTGGCTTGCGCCCCGCCCGGGTGTAGCGATCCCAGGCGCGGGCGAAGCTGGCGAAGCTCGTCCGCCCGCCGTTGCGATGCGCCGCCAGCATCGGGCAGATGCCGCCGCTGCCGTCGGTGTAGCCGCCGACGATGATCTGGTTCTCCTGCACGGCCTCGTACATGGCTCGCTTGGTTTCGAGCGGCATGCAGTCGATCGCCGAGACGGAGTTGGTGGGCGGGTCGGCGTGGTCGTCGCAAGGTGTGGCAGGCTAGGACCGGCCGTCGGGGACTTCAAGGTCGATCCTCCGGATGAAAGGGGACTTGCATTGCGTTTGGGGCTGCACGTGGGTTACTGGGGACTGGGGCTTACCGCCGATCAGCAGCTGGAGATCGTGAAGGCCGCCGAGACGGCGGGCTTCGACTCGGTCTGGGCCGCGGAGGCCTACGGGTCGGACACCGCCAGCGTGCTCGCCTGGCTGGCGGCCAACACGTCGAACGATCAAGCTCGGGTCGGCCATCTTCCAGATGCCCGGCCGCACGCCCGCGATGACGGCAATGACCGCGGCGACGATCGACAACATCTCGAACGGGCGGATGCTGCTCGGGATCGGGTCCAGCGGGCCCCAGGTGGCCGAGGGCTGGCACGGCCAGCCATTCGCCAAGCAGCTGCAGCGCACGCGGGAGTACGTCGAGATCCTGCGCATGGCGCTCGCGCGCGACCGGGTCGAGTTCGACGGCGAGATCTACACCCTTCCGATCCCCGACGGCCCCGGCAAGGCGCTGAAGCTCACGATCGCGCCCGTCCAGGAGCGGATCCCGATCTACATCGCGGCGATCGGCCCGAAGAACACGGCGCTCACCGGCGAGATCGCCGACGGTTGGATCCCCACCTTCTTCTCCCCGGAGAACGTGGGTGAGTTCCGCGAGCTGCTCGGCGACGTGAGCGACGACTTCGACATCGCGCCGATGGTGAACGTGGCCATCGACGACGACCTCGACCGCGCCCACGACGCGATGCGCCCGATCCTCGCCCTCTACGTGGGCGGGATGGGGTCGCGCGAGAAGAACTTCTACAACGCGCTGGTGCGCCGCTACGGGTTCGACGACGCCGCGCAGGAGGTCCAGGACCTCTACCTGGACGGCAAGAAGGAGGAGGCCGCGGCCGCCCTCCCCGCCGAGCTGATCGACCGCGTCTCGCTCTGCGGGCCCAAGGAGCGTGTGGCCGAGCGGCTCGCGGTCTACCGCGACGCCGGCGTGGGCACGCTGATGTGCACGCCGATGGCCTATCGACGCGGAAGGCCGGACGCGGATGATCCGCGAGCTCGCCGAGATTGCCGCCTAGCCGGCGGTTCCTCCTCGCCGCGTTCGGCGACCCGGGGCACGCGTTCCCGGCGATCGCGCTCGGCAAGGCCCTCGCCGCGCCGCGGCCACCGCGTGTGCCTGCAGACATGGGAGAAGTGGCGCGAGGATGTGGAGCGCGAGGGGATCGAGTTCGCGCCCGCGCCGGAGTACTCGGTGTGGCCCACGGGCCGCGACCTGACCGCCTACGAGGCCGCCGTGCGCGCCGTCGAGGAGAGCGTGCCGCTGGTGCGCTCCGTTCGATCCGCACGCCGTGGTGTCGGACATCCTCACCGTGGCCGGCGCGCATGGTGGCGGAGAAGGAGGGTCGGCCGTGGGCCACGCTGATCCCGCACGTGCTTCCCCACGGGCGAACCGGGGCTGCCGCCCTACTCGGTCGGGCGCACGGCTGCCGCGCACCCGGATCGGGGCAAGCGCCTGGGGACTGCTCCGGCCGCTGCTCGCGCGGGGCGAGGAGCGCGGCCGGCGTGAGCTGAACGACGCGCGGCGGATGGTGGGGCTGCCGGACCTCCAGCACACCCACGGGGGAATCTCGCGGGAGCTCGCGCTGGTGGCGACCTTTCCTCAGCTCGAGTACCCCCGCCACGACCGCCACCCCTCGGTGCGAGTGACCGGGCCGCTGCTGTGGGAGAAGCCCTTCGACGCCGTCGAGGAGCCGCCGGGTGAGGATCCGCTGGTGCTCGTCGCGCCGAGCACCTCACAGGATCCGTCGCACCGACATGCTGCGCGCCGCGCTGGACGGCCTCTCCGGCGAGCCGGTCCGCGTGCTGGGCACCACCAACCTCCGCGACCCCCCTCCCCCCTGTCCGTTCCGGGCAACGCCCGCGTGGTCGACTGGCTCTCCTATGGGCGCACGATGCCCCGCTGCGCCGCCGTGATCTGCCATGCGGGGCACGGCACCGTCGCCCGGGCGCTGGCGAGCGGCGTGCCCGTGATCGGCTGCCCGGCCGCGGGCGACATGGCGGAGAACGCGGCACGGCTCGCGTGGGCCGGTTGCGGCATCTCTCTGCCCCGCCGGCTGGTGACACCGCGTGGGATCAGGCTGGCGGTGCGCAAGCTGCTGGCAGAACCCGGCTACGCGGCGCGGGCGGGCGACCTACAGGCGTGGAGCGAGCGCAACGACGGCGGTGAGGTTGCGGCGAAGGCGGTCGAAGCGCCTGGCTGCGTGAAGCTCCGGGGGTGGGACTCGAACCCACAACCTATCGGTTAACAGCCGATCGCTCTGCCGATTGAGCTACCCCGGAACGGCGGTCCACGATACCCGCCTCCGCCCCGAATCGGGCGACTAGTGGTCGCCCGCCATCCCCTCGAGGATCGCCGCGCGGCCCGAGGACTTCAGCATCTGCAGCGTCTTCACCTCGATCTGGCGCACGCGCTCGCGGGTCAGGCCCACGCGGGTGCCGATCTCCTCGAGCGTCAGGGGGCCCTCCGGGTCGAGGCCGTAGCGCAGCTCGATCACGCGGCGCTCGCGCAGGGGCAGCCCGTCGAGAACGTCCTGTACCCCGGCCTCGCGCATGAGCTTGGTCACCTGGGCGTCGGGACGGTCACGGACCTCGTCCTCGATGAAGTCGCCGAGTGCGGCCGGGTCGTCGCCGGCGCCGACAGGCGCCTCGAGGGACACGGGCTCCTGGCCCATCTTGAGCAGCTCCTCGACCTTCTCCGGCGGCATCTCCACCCGTAGCCCGATCTCCGCGGGCGTGGGGTCGCGCTCCAGCTCCTGGGACAGCTCGCGGCGCGCCTTGGCCACCTTGTTCATCCGCTCGACCATGTGGACGGGGATGCGGATCGTGCGCGACTGGTCGGCCAGCGCGCGCGTCATCGACTGGCGGATCCACCAGGTCGCGTAGGTGGAGAACTTGAAGCCGCGGCGCCAGTCGAACTTCTCGACCGCCCGGATCAGCCCCATGTTGCCCTCCTGGATCAGGTCCAGCAGGGTGAGCCCGCGGCCCTGGTAGCGCTTCGCCACCGACACAACCAGCCGCAGGTTCGCCTCGATCAGCGCGTTCTTCGCCGCCATGTCGTTCTGCTCGACGCGCTTCGCGAGGCGCACCTCGTCGTCCTTGGTGAGCAGCGCCACGCGGCCGATGTTCTGCAGGTAGAGGCGGACGGCGTCCTCGGTGCCGCCCTCAGGCGCGGCGACTCGCAGGCCGGCGGTGACCACGCCGCCCTCGTCGAAGCGCTGATAGACGTCGCGCGGCTCCTTCTGCTCTTCGATGTCGTCGAGCGCGCTCGTTGCCGGCTCTTCGCTCATGTCTGTCCCATCGCGGTTCCCATTTCGGTCTTGACCTGCTGCAACGCCGTGGCGAGCTCACTCTGGCGCGGGTCTCCCTCGCTGCGAGCCCGCCGCACCTCGCGCTCGAGCCTACTCCGCTCCAGAAGCAGGAAATCCGTGCGCAGCGCGTCGCGGTCGCTCTCCTCCATCCCCTCCGACAGACCCACGACCTCGTCGATGACGGCCGCCAGGGCCGCGTCGTCCGGGGGGACCGCCGCCTGCGGATCGCTCTCGTGGGCGAGCAGATGCTCCCGCGCGCGCCTCAGCGTGGCCGAGGGGAGGTGCTCGGGGATGAGCCGCTCGAGCGCCTCGCGCCCCGCCTCTCCCGCGCTGATGCAACGCGCCAGGAAGCTGATCTCCGCCCTGTGCGGCGAGGCCGCGGGCGCGGGCTGCTGCGGTCGTCTTCTCGCGGGGCGCGGCGGGTCGCTGCGCCGCGGAGGTCACGTAGTCCACGGGCACGTCCAGCCGGTCCGCAGCAAGTCGCACGAGGCTGTCGCGGACCTTGCTCCGCTCCGGCGCCGTCGCGATCAGCTCTCTCACCGAGACCAGTGCTCGGTCGGCTCCCTCGGGGCTCTCCAGATCGGCATCGTCCAACACTCTCCCTACCTCGAACTCAAGCACAGACACCGATTGGGTGAGCCGCTGCCGCATCTTCTCCGGGCCCTCGTCCTGAACCAGGTCCGCGGGATCGCGGCCCTCGGGCAGGCGGACCACGCGCAGCTGCACCTGGCGCTCGCGCGCGATGCGCGACGCCCGCAGCATCGCCTCCTGGCCGGAGCGGTCCGCGTCGAGCGCCATCGACACCCGGCCATCGGCGCCCACGCCGCGCGCCAGCTCGGCGACCTGGTCCTGGGTCACGGCGGTGCCCATGATGCCCACGGTCTCCTCCACGCCGGCCGCGTGCAGCGCCAGCACGTCGGTGTAGCCCTCCACCACCACGGCGTGGCCGGCCTTGGCTATCGCCGCCCTCGCCCGGTCGATGCCGAACAGCTGGCGGCCCTTCTTGTAGATCTCGTTCTCGGACGTGTTGATGTACTTCGCGCCCTGCTCGTCGCGCATCGCGCGCGCGCCGAAGCCGAGCACCCGGCCGCGGTTGTCGGCCAGCGGGAACATGATCCGCTCGCGGAAGCGGTCGAGCAGGTTGCCATTGCGCGCGCGGCTCGCGAGCCCGCACGCCACGAGCTCCGCCTCCGAGAAGCCGCCCTGGCGCGCGCCGGTGAGCACCCGGTCCCACGCCTTCGGCGCGTAGCCGACCCGGAACGCTCGCAGCACCTCCTCCCCCAGCCCCCGCCCGGCCAGGTAGTCCCGGGCGCGCTTGGCCTCGGGCGCGTCCCACAGGAACGTCTCGTAGAAGCCCGTCGTGCGCTCCAGCAGCGCCAGCAGCCGATCGCGGCGCTTGCGCCGCTCCTCCTCCTGGGGATCCTCGCGCTCGCGCTTGAGCTCCACGCCGAAGCGGTCCGCGAGCGCCTCCACGGCCTCGGGGAAGTCAAGGCCCTCGGTCTCCATCACGAATCCGATCGCGTCGCCGCCCTTCTGGCAGCCGAAGCAGTGGAAGAGCTTCTCCTCCGCGTTCACCGAGAACGACGGCGTGCGCTCCTCGTGGAAGGGGCAGAGCCCCGTCCAGCGCGTGCCCACCCGGCGCAGGTCGGTCTCCTTCGACACGAGCGCGACCATGTCGATGGCGTCGCGCAGGCCCTCGATCGACTCCTGCGTGTATCGGGCCATGGCTCTGAGGTTAGGCCCCTAGAAGCCCTGGGGCACAGAGAGGTCGGAGAACACGCGGATGGCGTAGCGGTCGGTCATGCCAGCGAGATAGTCGGTCACACGCTCCTGTTCCGACGCCCCCGGCGTGAGCGGAGCGGGCGGATTCTCCGCATAGTGGTCGAAGAGCGCGCGCAGCATGCGCTCGATCCGGGCGCTCTCGCTCTGCGCATCGGGGCCGAGGTACACGCGGTCGAACATGAACTCACGCAGCCTCAGCATCGCCCCGCCCACGTCCTCGCCCTGAACGATGTCCCCCGCCGCCTCGGAGCGCTCCAGCAGGTCGCGCACCAGCGTCTCGATCCTCGCCGACCCCGTGTCGCCGAGCGCCGCCACCTCATCGTGGGGCAGGTCGTCGAAACCGATCACGCCGGCCCTGATCGCGTCGTCGATGTCGTGGTTGATGTAGGCGATCCGGTCGACGACGCGCACGATCTTGCCCTCCTGCGTGGCGGGCATGCCGTCGCCGGTGTGGTTGAGGATCCCGTCGCGCACGGGCGCGGTGAGGTTGAGCCCCTCCCCGTCGGGCTCGATGCGCTCCACCACCCGCAGCGAGTGGTGGTTGTGGCGGAAGCGCACGCCGTAGCGCTCCTGGAGGCAGTCGTCGAGCACCTTCTCCCCGATGTGCCCGAAGGGGGCATGCCCGAGGTCGTGCCCGAGCCCGATCGCCTCCGTCAGGTCCTCGTTGAGGGCCAGCGCGCGAGCGACATTGCGAGCGATCCCGCAGGCCTCCAGCGTGTGGGTCAACCGGGTGCGGTAGTGATCTCCGGCCGGTGAGATGAACACCTGGGTCTTGTGCTTGAGGCGGCGGAAGGCCTTGGTGTGCACGATGCGGTCGCGGTCGTGCTGGAAGGGGGTGCGGTGGAGGGAGTCCTCCTCGGGGCGCTCGCGCTCAGCCGGATAGGAGCGCGCGGCGAGCGGGGACAGCCATGCCTCCTCCTGCGCGGCGATCCGCTCGGCGAACGAGGTCACTCAGACAGCGGCGCGAAGCCCTGGACGCGGGCGTAGAGCTTGTACAGCCGCAGGCTGCCCGCGTAGTCGGTGGCGGTGCAGGTCTTCTGGATCACCCTGTAAGCATGATCGTCGCTGAGCGGTGAGGCGTTCGAGCGCGCGCCCTGGGCGGTGAGCTGATCGCGCAGCTCGCGCACGGTCGCCTCCTTCTCCGCGCGCGTGCCGCGGTTCCAGTCGCTGCAGTCGGCGAACTGCACCACCGACCCGGCGGTCTGCTTTCCGACCGACTGGGCCTTCGCGGGCACCGGTTGGGCCGGCTTCTCGTCCTCACCGCCGCAGCCCGCGAGCAGAATCGCCCCGACCAGCAGCGGCGCCAGCCGCGGGAGCACTACTCGCCCGACAGGGCGGCCATCTTGCGTGCCAGGCGCACGCCCTGCGGTGAGGCATTGAACTTGCGCGCCGCCGCGGTGAACTCGGCCGCCCGAGCGCTTGCCGCCGCGCTGCCCGGCTTGGCCGGGGGGAACCACCAGTCACACGCCAGCGGGCTCGTGTCGGTGTCGGGGCCGTTGCCGCAGTCCACCAGGTATCCGGTCTTCGCCGGATCGCCCAGGCCCGAGCTCGAGTTGCGATTCGTGCCGTTCGAGCAGTTGGGCAGCCCGTTCGGGAAAGTGGCCGGCACCCGCCCTGCGGCGCCCGGGCCGGTGATGCTGCCGGCCTTGCCGTCGGGGCCCGTGTTGCGGTACCAGCAGTTCCACCGGTTGGAGGTGAAGCCGTCCCACCAGAAGTCGTTGCCGTTGGGCATCCGCGCCTGGGTCAGCGGGCTGTGGGGCGCGCCGAACTGGTTGACCTCCCTGGGGAACCTGAAGCCCTTCGGTACCTGGCCCATCCGGTTGTTGTAGAAGCGGTTGTTGCAGGAGGTCGACAGGCCGCCCTGCGGGGCGTTCGCGCACGAGATGCCCGGGAAGATGTCGCCCTCGGCGCCACCGCCGTTCACGAGCGCGTCGGGCACCGCGATCAGCATCGCGCCGTCGCGCCAGTTGTCGAAGATCCAGTTGTCGTGGACCTTCGCGTCGTTCATGCCCGCGTAGAGGATCCCCGTGCCGACCGGCACCGCGACGAGCGGCTTCACCGGCGAGTTCTTGCGGTAGATGTTGAAGTTGTTCGCGTAGATGTAGTTGTGGTCGATCTCCGAGCTGTCGGCCGGGAACCCGGGATGGCCCGCGGAGGACAGCGTGTCGCTGGCGATGCCCGTGGCGTTGCCGTAGATGTGGTTGTCGGTGATCCGCACGCCGTTGCCCATCGAGCCCGAGTAGCCGAGGTGCGATCCGCGCAGGTCGCACTTGCGGATCACCGTGTTGGCGCGGGGCGCGTCCTTGTAGAACGAGGTGGCCTGCGCGCCGGTCTCGGGCGCCGCGCCCGGGTACACGGCGGCGTCGCCGGAGCCGAAGCCGTCGCAGTTCTGGAGCAGGTGGTGATCCGTCGTGAAGCTCAGGTGCCCGTAGTCGGCGTTCCAGTAGAACTTCGTCTTGTCGAGCAGGATGCCGTCGGTCTCCTCGGTGTAGAAGCCGAACTCCAGCGCGCCGCGCATCGTCATGTTGCGGCCCACGAAGCCGTCGCCGCGATCCACCCGCAGCGCGACGTGCTTGGCGTGCCCGCCCGGCTTTGCCGAGGGGCCCTTGCCCGAGTAGTTCTTGCCCGCGTCGATGATCACGTCGGTGGGCTTAGGGCCCGAGCCCTCGATCTGAAGATTGCACCTGATGCAGCGGCCGAGCTCTGACTTCGGGATGCCCTGGCGGTTCATGAGCGGCGACGCCGGCGGCGTGCCGAACACGGCCCGCCCCTGGACGTGGACCAGGTTCTGGTCGTTCGGGCAGCTCGCCTGGTACTTGTAGCTCGGGGTGGGCGAACCGCTCGCGTCCTTCTGCAGCATCGAGGGGTTGCACTTCGCGTCGTTCAGCGGCTTCGCGCGTGACTTCGGCTCGGTGTAGACGCCGGGCATGATCACGATCCGGTGGTTGTTCTTTGACCTGTTCACGGCCGCCTGGATCGTCTTGTAGCGGCACTTCTTGCGCCAGCTTCGCGTTGATCCGCCGCATCTTCCTCGACTGCTTGAGCGTGTACTTGATTGTGCGGCTGGCTCGGCCGCAGCTTGAAGCCGACCTTGCGCGCCTTGCGGATCGAGCTTGTCAGGCCGCCTTGAGCGAGCTTCTTGCCGCGCCTGCCCTGGCACACGACGCGCACGCGTCCGTCGGGTCCTCCCCTTCACCGCGGAGGTGAGGGAGCGCGCCTTCGGGACGGCGCCGCCCGCGGCCGGCATCACCGAGAAGTCGGGGCGCGGATCGGGCCAGTACGAGGGGCGCTCGAGGTGCGCGCTCGCCGCCGTGGCGATCGCAGCGAACATCGTGAGGGTCAGAAGCGCGAGTCCTTCGCATCGCGGGCAGTCTAGGGGGTCGCGGACGACCTGTGCGCAGCTTGTGCGGCGGCGACCCGCGCGATCGGCACGCGATAGGGGGAGCAGCTCACGTAGTCGAGGCCGGCGATCTGGAAGAAGGCGATCGACTCCGGGTCGCCGCCGTGCTCTCCGCAGATGCCCAGCTTCAGGTCCGGTTTCGCCTCCCGGCCCACCCAGGCGGCCAGCCGCACCAGCCATCCGACGCCGGGCCGGTCGATCGTCTCGAACGGGCTGCGCTCGACGATGTTCAGGTCCAGGTAGCGGGCGAGCATGCCGCCCACGTCGTCGCGCGAGAAGCCGAGCGCCGTCTGGGTGAGGTCGTTGGTGCCGAACGAGAAGAAGTCGGCCTGCTCGGCGATCAGGTCGGCCACGAAGCACGCTCGCGGCAGCTCGATCATGGTGCCGATCGTAAGCGTCGAGGTCGGTGCCGTCCTCCTCCTCCGCCACCCGCTCGAGCAGCTCGCGCATCAGCTCGAGCTCCTGCTCGTAGGTCACGAGCGGCACCATCACCTCGAGCAGCGGAGACTCGCCGCTGCGCTCGCGCACCGCGAGAGCCGAGCGCACGATCGCCCGCATCTGCATCTCGTAGACCTCCGGGTGGAGGACGCCCAGCCGGACACCGCGCGTGCCGAGCATCGGGATTGGTCTCCGCCAGGGCGTGCACCCGCTCCAGGGTGTGCTCGAGCTCCTCGAGCTCGTCGCTCTCCTCGATCCGGGCGCGCTCGACCTCCTGCGCGAGCTCCTCGGCGTTCGGGATGAACTCGTGCAGCGGCGGGTCGAGCAGCCTGATCGTGACCGGCAGGCCCTCCATCGCGTCGAAGAGGCCCGTGAAGTGCTCCTGCTGGAGCGCGAGCAGCACGTCGAGCGCCTCGGCTCGCTCCTCGTCGGTCTCGGCCATGATCATCTCCTGCATCCGCTGCTGGTTCTCGGTGCCCAGGAAGATGTGCTCGCTGCGGCACAGGCCGATCCCGGCGGCGCCGAACTCCCGCGCGCGGGTGGCATCGGCGGCGGTGTCGGCGTTGGCCCGCACGCCCAGCGTGCGCACCTCGTCGGCCCAGCCGAGCACCGTCTCGAACGCCTCGCTCATCTTCGGCTCCTCGAGCGGCACGTCGTCGGCGGTCACGGCGCCGGTGCTGCCGTCGATCACGATCGTGTCGCCCTCCCCCAGCTCGGTCTCGCCCACGCGCATCCGCTTCGCCTTGAGGTCCACCTTGAGGTCGCCGGCGCCGGCCACGCACGGCTTGCCCATGCCGCGGGCCACCAGGGCGGCGTGGCTGGCCTTGCCGCCCATGCTCGTGAGGATCCCCTTCGCCGCGTGGAAGCCCGCCACGTCCTCGGCCTCGGTGAACGGCCGCACGAGGATCACGTCCCGTCCCTCCTCGGCCGCCGCGACCGCTTCGTCGGCGCTGAACACGACCTCGCCCTTGGCGGCGCCCGGCGACGCCGCCACGCCCCTCACCAGCACCTCGTAGTCGGCGTCGCGGGCGAAGGTCGGGTGCAGCAGCGTCTCCAGCGCCGGCGGCGTCGATCGTCATCAGCGCCTCCGCGCGTCGACAGCAGCTCCTCGGCGACTGCGTCGACGGCGAAGCGCACCGCCGCCTGCGCGGGCCGCTTGGCCGCGCGCGTCTGGAGCATGAAGAGGTGACCCTCCTCAACGGTGAACTCCGTGTCCTGCATGTCGCCGTAGTGGCGCTCCAGCTTGCGCAGGATCTCCAGCAGCTCCTCGTGCGCCTCGGGGAACCGCTCCCGCAGCTCGGCGATGTCGAGCGGCGTGCGCACGCCGGACACCACGTCCTCCCCCTGTGCGTTCACCAGGAAGTCGCCGCTCGGATCGGGCTCCCCGGTCACCTCGTCGCGGCTGAATGCCACCCCGGAGCACGACGTGTCGCCCTTGTTGCCGAACACCATCTGCTGGACGTTCACCGCGGTGCCCCAGTCGTCGGGGATCCGGTTGATGCGCCGGTAGTGCACCGCGCGTTCCCCCGTCCAGGAGTCGAACACCGCCCGGATCGCCTCCTTCAGCTGGCGGAGCGGGTCCTGGGGGAAGTCGTCCGCGTAGAGGCCCTTGAACGCATCGACCAGGTCCTTCAGCGCGGCGGTGTCGAGCTCGGTGTCGAGCTCCACCCCGGCCTCTCGCTTGCGCTCCTCGATCGCTTCCTCGAACTGCTCGCCCGGGATGCCGCGCACAACGTTGCCGAACATCTGCACGAAGCGCCGGTAGGAGTCCCAGGCGAAGCGCTCGTTCTCGGTCGACGCGGCCAATCCCTCCACCGCCTCGTCGCCCAGCCCCAGGTTGAGCACCGTGTCGAGCATCCCGGGCATCGACTCGCGCGCCCCCGAGCGCACCGAAACGAGCAGGGGGTCCTCCGGAGTCGCCGAGGCCCTTGCCGGCTTGTTCCTCCAGGCGCTTGATGGCATCGTCGACCTGGTCGGCCAGGCCGGACGGCTCCGTGCGGTCGGCCTCCATGTACGCCACGCATGCCTCGGTGGTGATCGTGAAGCCCGCGGGCACACGCTCGGCGCCGAGGATGCGGGTCATCTCGGCAACGTTGGCGCCCTTGCCGCCCAGCAGGTCGCGCATCTCGCGCGACCCCTCCGCGAAGTCGTAGACGAGCTTGGTTTCTGCCGCCACGGCCACCGCGCGAGTGTATTCCCGTCTACGATCGGATCATGCAAGAACAGCCAAACACAGCGGATGCGTTTCGCCCCCAGGCAGTCGCGGACGTCTCCACGGCCACGCTCCTCGGCCAGGTCATGTTCCTCGTGGCGATCGCGATCGGCTTCTGCGTCGCCGGCACGGCGATCGGCCAGGATCTCTCCAACGGCACGGCGTTCGCCTGCAGCATCGGCGGCTTCGGCATGCTGATGGTGGCCTCGTTCGCCGGGGAGCGCTTCCGGGTGGGCTCGTTCGCCATCGGCTGGCTGCTCGCCACCGCCCTGCTCATCGGCCTCGGGCTTGGCCCGACGATCGCCTACTTCTCCGAGGCCGACCCGTCCGCGGTCACTACGGCCGCCGCCGGCACCGCCCTCACCGTCGCCGGGGCGGGCTCGCTCGGGTTCTTCATGTCGAAGGACCTCGCGCCATGGATGCGCCCGCTCTCGCTGGCCGTGTTCGCCCTGGTGATCGTGAGCTTCGCGATCGTGATCTTCGGCTCGAGCGTGAGCCCGATCATCTCCGCCGGCATCGCCCTGGTCAGCGCGGCCCTGATCGTGGTCGACTTCAACTACCTGCGAAAGCACGGCACCGAGCGCGACACCATCTGGATCGCAACCGGGATCTTCGTCTCGATCGTGAACATCTTCATCTCCCTGCTGAATATCTTCGGTGGCCGCTGAGGTCCTCCTCGGTGGCCGCTGAAGTCGTTCTCGCCAGGCACGGCGAGACCGACTGGAGCAAGAACAAGCGCCACACCGGGCGCACCGACATCGAGCTCACCGAGGACGGCCGCGCCGAGGCGCGTGCGCTGGGTGAGCGGCTCGCCGGGCGGGAGTTCGAGCGGGTGCTCGTCTCCCCTCTGAGCCGAGCGGTCGAGACCTGCGCGCTGGCCGGTTTCGGTGACGTCGCCGAGCGCCGCGACGAGCTGATGGAACTCGACTACGGCGAGATGGAGGGACTCACGACCGCCAAGATCCGGGAGACCACCCCGGGCTGGACGGTCTGGACCCACGGCTCGCCCGGCGGGGAGACCGTGGAGGACGCGGGGCAGCGCCTCGACCCGCTCGTCCAGGAGCTCGTACACGCCTCGGGCGACATCGCGATCTTCGCCCATGGCCACATCCTGCGCATCCTCGCGGCGCGCTGGCTCGAGCAGCCCGCCGAGTTCGGAGCGCGGCTGGCGCTCGCCACCGGACGGCTGTCCACCCTCGGGTGGGAGCGCGAGACGCGCTGCGTGCAGTCCTGGAACGGCTGAACGCTCAGCGCAGGTAGATCGCCGAGCTCAGCGCCAGGCGCGCGATGCTGTTGCGGCAATAGGTGGTCTGCGCGCCCAGCGGCGCGTCGCACACCTGCCTGCGCACCTCCGAGAGGTCCTCCCCCACCACCTCTGCCCGCACCCAGCGGGCGCCCGCGGGCAGCGTGAAGCGACGGCTGAAGCGGGCGCGGGTGATCGTGACCGGGTCGAACGGCAGGATCCCGCCGCCGGTCACGATCCGCAGCTTCGCGCCCGGCGCCCCGTGAACTCGCACGCGCAGGCGGGCGCGCCGCCCCCGCTTCGCTCGCACCGTGCCGCCGGCGATCGTCTCGTAGCGCCCGTTGCGGTTGCGATCGCCCTCGAGGAACACCCGCGGCCCGGCATGGGCGGGCGGCTGGTGGGAGACGAAGGTCCGACCCTCGCGCAGGCCCTCCAGCACCCCGGCGACCGTCTTCGTCCGAACCGCCACCCACGTCGTCGGCTGGCCCGCGCCCTGGATCGCGGTCGTGGCGACGTAGTGGTTGTCGCTGCCGCCGGTGGCGCCCACCTTCCTGCCGCGGTCGAGCCATCCCTCCCAATACCGGATGGCGCCGTCGTTGTCGGACGCCGAGGGCAGCGGCGGCTGGTACAGCGGCGAGATGTTCCACGCCTCCACGGTGTCGGGCACCACGTCGTAGGCGTACTTCCAGTCGAGGTGGTCGCCGGTCGCACCCTCGGACGGGTGATTCACCTGGAAGACGCCGCCGTCGCTCCGCAGCTCGCCCGCAACGCGCTGCACGGCCGCGGCGGACTTGTCGCCGCTGTCGTAGACGTGGGTGGCGCCGAGCATCTGCGCGTGCCCGTTGAGCGAGTTCTCGTAGGCGGGAATGCCGAGCAGGCCGTCGCCGAACGCTGGGTCGGACTGCGAGCGCACGTCGTTGTGGTCGGTGATCGCCATGAAGTCGAGGCCCCGGACGCGCGCCAGCGCGAACTGGCTCGCCACCGAGTGCCCGAGCGTGTAGGCCTCCTCGGGGCCGGTGTTGTCGTCGAGCAGCCCGCCGTACGAGTCGTGGGAAAAGGTCGTGTGGACGTGCAGATCGCCCGCGACCCACTGGAGGCGCGCTGCCTGCGCCGGCGCCGCGGCAAGCAGCAGCATCGCCACAGCGATCACGATGATCCTGGCCCCCGCCATCCCGGCGGGAGGATGCCAGACCTCTCAGGCCACGCGCCGCAGTCGAACGTGCGCGTGGTACTCCAGCGTCTCGGCGATCGCCCGGTCCGCCTGGGCCAGCGCACGGTCGTCCGCCTGCGGCGTCTCGGCCAGCGGCCGCGCCAGCGAGCCCACCAGGAAAGCGTGGCCGTCCGCGCCGAGCGGGAACGATCCGGCCTCGCAGCTGGCGCACACCACGCCGCCGGCGGCGGGCGAGAAGCCACTCAGCTCCTCGGCCTCTCCACACGACGCGCACGAGGACAGCTCCGGCGCGAAGCCCGCGGCCAGCAGCAGCTTGATCCGGAAGGCGAGCGACTGGGCCCGGGTGGCCGCCGCCGGGTCCGCGTCGAGCAGGGCGAGCTGGTTGCAGAGCAGGTTGTACGCGGGCCGGTTGGGCTCAGCGGAGTCGAACAGGCGCAGCACGGCGTCGCAGGCGGAGGCCGCGCGCTCGAGCGGCTGGCGGCTCTCGCGCAGCGCCGGGTGGGCGTGCACGGTGTCGACCGCGGTGACGGTGCACAGGTCGCCCCTGCCCTCGTGCAGGACGAGCTTCACGCGCGCGAGCGGCTCGAGGCGCCCGCCGAGCCGCGAACGCATGCGCCGCGCGCCCTTGGCGATCGCGCCGACTCGCCCGCGGTCGGCGCTGTAGAGGTGCAGCACGCGGTCCGCCTCGCCGTAGCGGATCGAGCGCAGCACCACCGCCTCTGTCTTGAACGTTCCCGGCACTACCTAGACTTTGATGCTGATGGCGGACGAGAAGGGGGTGACTCTCTACACCACCGAGCCGTGCGGCTTCTGCCGCCAGGCGAAGGCGCTCCTGCAGGCCCGCGGTGTCGACTACTCCGAGGTGAACCTGGTCAAGGACCCGGCCGGCCGTGCCGACCTCGTCGCCCTCACCGGCCAGATGACCTTTCCGCAGATCCTCGTCGGCAAGCGCGCGATCGGCGGGTTCCGCGAGCTCCTGGAGGCCGACCGAGACGGGCGGCTCGAGGCCCTCCTCGCCGCCTAGCCGCGCCGTTTCCGCGGACGCGGCTGGCACTTCGGGCAGAAGTAGGTCCCGCGTCCCGCCGCGCGCATCTTGCGGATCGGCGTTCCGCAGCGAAGGCAGGGCTCGCCCTCGCGCAGGTGGACCTGGAAGCGGTCCTGGAAGCTGCCGTAGGCGCCGTCCGCGTTGCGGAAGTCGTCGATCGTGGCGCCGCGGGCGTCGATGCCCGATTCGAGCGCGCGCACGACGGCGTCGCGCAGGGCCGCCAGCTGCGGGCGCTTCAGCGTGCCGACCGGGCGCAGCGGGTGCATGCGGGCGTCCAACAGGGCCTCGTCCGCGTAGATGTTGCCCACGCCGGCGATCCGCTCCTGGTTGAGCAGGAAGGCCTTCACCGGGGCCCGGCGTCCGGCCGCCAGCGCGCGCATGGCCTCCGCGGTGAAGTCCGGACCGAGTGGCTCCACGCCCAGCCGGGCGTCGAAGTAGTCCTCGAGCGCGGACGTGCCCAGCAGCACGATGCCCGTGCCGAACCGGCGCTGGTCCACGAACAGCACCCGCCGGCCGTCGTCGAGCGCCATCCGGGCGCGCAGGTGACGGCGATCGGGATCGTCGCCCGCCTCGTCCACGAACAGCAGGTTGCCGGTCATGCGCAGGTGCATCACCAGATGCACGTCGTCCTCGAGCCCCACCACGAAGTACTTGCCCCGCCGCCCCACCGCCTCGATCCTGCGGCCGCGGACGGCGTCGTCGACCTCTTCCGGCGCCGCGGGGTCGCACCAGCGCGCGTCGAGCACCTCCAGGGACTCCATCATTCGACCCTCCATGTGGGGCGCCAGCTGGCGCCGGATCGTCTCGACCTCGGGCAGCTCTGGCATCAGCGGCGCTTGCTGACTTTGCCGGTGAGCCGCAGGGTTCTGCGCAACGGGCGGTAGACCGTGCGGTCGAGGTAGGCAAAGTCGCGTGCCGGGGCCAACAGCTCGATCACGTACTCGGCCCGTCCCTTGTAGACGTGCAGGCTGCGTGTGCGCAGGCGCCCGTTCGAGATCCGCTGGTCACCCAGAAGCTCCACGGCGCGGGCGCCATCCACGCGCAGGGTGCGGGCGGAGCGGAGCTTGTAGCCCTGTCCGCGCTTGCGGCTCGCGGTCACCAAGCGCCGCCGAGCCGCGGCGAGCTCACGGCGGTTGCGCGGCAACTGCTCGGCCCGCCGGTAGGCGAAGCCGGCAAGGAACGCGTCGCCGGCCGAGCCGCGGAAGACGCCCGGAGGCGCGCTCGGGTCGAGCCGCACGTTGCGGGGCACGCGGAAGCGCATGCCCACCTTCGGGTACGCGACGGCCTTCTGTTGCCCGTCCGCCGTGAACTCGACGTCCGATGCCTCCAGGCGGTCCTTCCCGCATCCGGTCAGCAGGGCGGAGGCCACCGCGACGACGGCCAGTGTCGAGGGGCGGCGCACCGGCTTCGTTCTAGCAGGCCGCGCTCAGTGACCAGTGGCCCGAGGATGGGCCCGGAAGTACACGTCCTTGAGCCGCTCGCTCGACAGGTGCGTGTAGAGCTGGGTGGTGGCCACGTCGGCGTGGCCGAGCATCTCCTGCACCGAGCGCAGGTCACAGCCGCCCGCCAGCAGGTGGGTGGCGAAGGTATGGCGCAGGGTGTGGGGGCTCATCCGGTCGGCCAGGCCGGCACTCGTGGCGTGGCGGCGAACGATCTTGTAGAGGCCCTGTCGCGTGAGGTCGCCGCCGCGGAAGTTCACGAACAGATGCGTTTCCACCCGCGCGCCCACCAATGCCGGCCGACCCCGCTCCAGATAGCGGCGCACGGCCTCCGAAGCCGTGTGGCCCACGGGCACCATGCGCTCCTTGGACCCCTTGCCGCGTGCGCGCAGCACGCCCTCCTCGATGTCGATGTCCGATACCTCCAGCCCGATCGCCTCCGAGGCGCGCAGGCCGCAGGCGTACATCAGCTCGAGCAGGGCGCGATCGCGCAGGGCGACCGGCTCGGTGCCGCGCGGCTGCTCCAGCAGCTTGGTCACCTCTCCGCGCGTGAGCACCTGCGGCAGCTTGCGCCCGCGGCGCGGCGCCGTGACCGTGGCGGTCGGGTCGGCGTCGAGCAGGCCCTCACGGCGTAGGTGGCGATAGAAGGAGCGCAGGCAGGCCGCCTTCCGGTGGATCGTCGCGGGCGAGGCGGTGCGCCCGCCCGATCCGCCGAGCGCCGCCAGGAACGCCTCGATCTGAGCGCCGTCGGCGCCAACGGCCGTGATCCCGCGCTCGTCGAGGAAGCGCCCGTACTGCAGGAGGTCCGAGCGGTAGGCCTCGAGCGTGTTGCGGGACAGGCCGCGCTCGAACTCGAGGTAGGCGAGGAAATCGAGCAGCATGTGCTCGAAGGGCCGCTCCGCGGCCGTTGGTGCAACGGTTGCCATGACACGGCATTCGCCCGCCCGCGCGCCGCTCCTTGACCTGCAACGCGGCGCTCAGCCGAGGTAGGACTTGAACCAGAGCAGCCCGATGAGGGTCTTGGCGTCCTTGCACTCGCCGATCGTGTCGTCCAGCTGCTCGAGCGGCATCCGCACGATCTCGATCCGCTCCTCCTCCTCGGCCTCCGCGCTCTCGTCGTAAAGGTCCTGCGCCAGGAACAGGTGGTTGACCTCGGAGAGCAGGCCGGGCGAGTTGTAGAAGCTCACGATCCGGCGCCAGTCGCGCGCGCCCTTGCCGATCTCCTCGGCCAACTCCCGCTTGGCCACATCCTCCAGCTCCTCACCGTCGCGGTCGATCTTGCCCGCCGGGAGCTCCAGCAGCGCCTGCTCGTCCACCGGCTCGCGCGGCTGGCGCACGAGCCAGATCGCCTCGCCGTCGAAGGGCAGCACGGTGACCGCACCGGGATGGGTGACGATCTCGCGGGTGGCCTCCTCGCCGTCGTCGTAGCGGAACGTGTCCACCCGCACGCCCCCGATGTGGCCCTGCCAGATCTCCTCGGAGGAGATGCGCTCAAACACGCGCGCTCTTCTCGACGATCGCGAAGGTCACCTCGAGCATCTTGTCCAGCGCGTCGGCGGTGACCGACTCGTCGGGCTGATGGTTGCGTTCCGTGCCGTTGGCCACGTTCAGCACCGGTAGGCCGGCCGCGATCAGTGCGTTGGCGTCGCTGCCCCCGCCCGTGGTCACGTACTCGGGCTCGATACCGGCCGACTCCAGCGCCGCAGCCGCGGCGGCCACCGGCAGGGCCGTGCGCGGCAGCCGGTAGCCGCGGAACAGCTGCTCCACCAGCGTCTCCACGTCGCACTCGGCATCCGCGGCGGCCTCGGCGCATGCGTCCGCCATCTCGCCGATCACCCGGCCCGCGGTCTCGTCGTCGAGGCTGCGCGCCTCGAGCTCCACCTCGCAGCGCTCGGCCACCACGTTGGCCGCGGTCCCGCCGTGGATCGTGCCGGCGTTCGCGGTGGTCTGCTCGTCGAGGCGCCCGAGGCGCATCGAGCTGATCGCCCTCGCCGCCGCCGCGATGGCGTTGTGCCCGTCCTCGGGCCGGATGCCCGCGTGGGCGGCGGCGCCGTGGAAGCGCGCGTTGAGCCGGAAGTACGTCGGTGCCGCGACGATCAGCTCGCCGATCGGACTGGCGTGATCGAACACGAACCCGAACTCGCTGCGCAGCGACCGGCGGTCGAACTCCTTGGCGCCGCGAAGCGCGAGCTCCTCCGCGGTGGTGAACAGCAGCTCGACCCCCACCGGCGAGCCGTTGCCGGCCAACCGCCGCGCCACCGCCAGCAGCACGGCCACCGCGGCCTTGTTGTCCGCGCCGAGGATGCCCTCGTTTCGATTGCGAAAGACGCCGCCCTCGCGCGCCACCTCGACCGGCGCTGCCAGCGGGACGGTGTCGAGGTGCGCGCACAGCAGGATCGTGCGCCTGTCCTCGGGGCCGGGGATCCGCGCCAGCAGGTTGCCGGAGTCCGAGCCGGTCGCCTCCCCGGTCGCGTCCTCCTCGACCTCGAGCCCGCACGCGCACAGCTCGGCGGTCACCGCGTCGGCCATCGCCCGCTCTCGTAGCGACTCGCTCTCTATCTCACACAGGCGGGCGAACTCGTCGCCCAGCGCGACCGTCACGCCCGGGCTTGGGCGTCCCGCGCCTCCACCGACGGCTCGCCCTCGGGTGCGCGGGCGCGCACCCGCTCGAGCGCCGCGCCGACGAACTCGCGGAACAGCGGCTGGGGGCGCAGCGGGCGGGACTTGAACTCAGGGTGGAACTGGGACGCCACGAAGAAGGGGTGGTCGGGCAGCTCGACGATCTCCACGAGCCGATCGTCCGGGGAGGTGCCGGAGAACACGAGGCCGTCGCCCTCCAGGCGCTTGCGGAGGTGGTTGTTCACCTCGTAGCGGTGGCGGTGGCGCTCGTAGATCACGGCCTCCCCGTAGATCTCCCGCGCGCGGGTGTCGTCGTGAAGCTTCACCGGGTCGGCGCCCAGGCGCATGGTGCCGCCCATGTCGCGCACCTCCTTCTGCTCCGGCAGGAGGTCGACCACCGGGAACGGCGTCTCGGGATCGAACTCGGTCGAGTTCGCGCCGTCCATGCCGGACACGTGGCGAGCGAAGTCGGCGACCGCGATCTGCATGCCGAGGCAGATGCCCAGGTAGGGCACACCGTTCTCACGGGCGTATTTCGCCGCGAGGATCTTGCCCTCGATTCCGCGCACGCCGAAGCCGCCGGGGATGAGGATGCCGTCGCACTCGGCGAGCTGCTCGAGCGCCTCGTCGTCGGTGAGCCGCTCCGAGTCGACCCAGCGCACCTCGACCTTGCCGCCGTGGTGAGCCCCTCCATGCCCGAGCGCCTCGATCACCGACAGGTAGGCGTCCTCGAGCTGGGTGTACTTGCCGACGAGCCCGATCCGCACGACGTCGGTGAGCGAGTCGTAGCGCTTCACGAGCGCCTCCCAACCGGAGAGGTCGGGCGGCTCGTTCTCGATTCCGAAGTGGTCGAGGATCTGGTCGTCGACGCCCTCGGCTCGGAAGTAGAGCGGCACCTTGTAGATCGAGTCGACATCGCGCGCGGAGACAACCGAGTCGACCGGCAGGTTCACGAACAGCGCGATCTTCTCGCGGATGTCGCGCTCCAGTGCCTCCTCGGAGCGGCACATGACCATGTCCGGCTGGATGCCGATCCGCCGCAGCTCCTGCACCGAGTGCTGGGTGGGCTTGGTCTTCAGCTCGCCGGCGTGGCCCAGGAACGGAACGAGGGTGAGGTGCAGGAACATGCACCGGTCGCGGCCCTCGTCGACCTGGAACTGGCGCAGGGCCTCGAGGAACGGCAGCGACTCGATGTCGCCCACCGTGCCGCCGATCTCGGTGATCACAATGTCCACGTCGTCGGCCTCCGCCACCCGCCGGATGCGGGTCTTGATCTCGTCGGTGATGTGCGGGATCACCTGGACGGTGCCGCCGAGGTAGTCACCGCGGCGCTCGCGCCGGATCACCGAGTCATAGATGGCGCCGGTGGTGACGTTGGAGGCGCGCGAGGCGTTCACGTCGGTGAAGCGCTCGTAGTGGCCGAGGTCCAGATCTGTCTCAGCACCGTCCTCGGTGACGAACACCTCGCCGTGCTGGAAGGGGCTCATCGTGCCCGGATCGACATTGATGTACGGGTCGAACTTCTGGATCGACACCGACAGTCCCCGCGAGACGAGCAGCTGGCCTATCGAAGCGGCGGCGATGCCCTTGCCGAGGGAAGAGACAACCCCGCCCGTGACGAAGATGAATCTGGAGGTAGAGCGGCTGCGCGGTTCGGGCATGTGTCTCTGGAAGGCCAGTGTACTCACGGCTCCGGCGGCAACTCAGCGCTTGACGATCCTGAACTTCGCGGTGCGGGTCTTCGAGCGGTTCTTGGCCCGGTCGACGGCCTTGATCAGCGCCCGGTACCTACCCAGCCTGAGCGCCTTGCCCTTCAGTCGCCCGTTGAAGCGCTTGCTGTTCGCGCCCTTCTTGCCGGGGGCCTTGAACTTCCCGGCGGTGCGGTAACGCCGGCAGCGCTTGCGCTTGGAGAGCTTGCTGCAGCGCTGGATCGTGATCGTCACGGTCGCCGCCTCGTCGAGGCGGTAGCGGAAGCGGGTGCCGACCTTCGCGCTCGCCCTGCGCCGCTTGCGCGCGGCTCGGAAGCGTGATGGGTCGGCGCGGAAGCGGCTGATCACAGCGCCGCGCACGTCCCGGGCCGTGGGCGTGACCGGAGCCGGGGGCTTCGGCGGCGCGGGCCGCCACTCGAACGCGCCGATGTCGCGCACCGGCTGGCTGTCGCCGTTCCCATCGAACAGCCAGGGGTTGCCGTCCAGGTCCAGGCCGGCGGCCGTAACCGGCCTGCCGGAGTCGATCAGCGCGGAGTCCGCCCGAAGGTGGAAGTCGCCGCTCGCCGGGTTCACGTAGCGCGGGTCCTCGGCGAGGTTCGAGCCGGGGTTCAGCTGCCCGGGCGGCGGGAACAGCGACCCTGTGCCGGTGCTCACAGAGCCCGCAGCGGGCTCAAAGGCCGAGAAACTCGCGGCGATGCTCGCCCCGCCCGCCGAGCTCTCGCCGTTGCGGGTGAACGTCCGATCCACTCCTCGGATGATCGAGCTCTCGACGTTCACGGCGGTCAGAAATGGGAAGTTCAGGTCCGCCGCGGCGACGCCCGTCGAGTCCTCCGCGCCATTGCCCACGATGGTCACGCCCTGGACGCCTAGGTTCACGCCACGCCGGTTGGCTGGGAGATCGCCGACACGCCCGTCGCTGAGGAAGGAGCCGGTGAGCCGCACGAGGCTCGAGCGGAGGAATGATCACGGGATTGTCCTGCCCGCCGATCTCGAGCCCGACGCTCGAGGCGGTGAGCCGCAGGCGCTCGAGCGTCGAATCGGTCTGCGCGATCAGGGCGGTGGGTGCGGTGATGGCCGTCCTCGCGACGCTGCTCGGTCCTGTGTCGGTCGCCTGGACGCCCGACGCCTGCGGCCCGGAGATCGTGATCGTGCTGTCCTGGATGTTCCCCGCCGGGAGATAGATGCCCTTGACGCCGTTCTCGGACTGGGGCGCTGCCGAGGTGACGGTGAGCCGCCTGGCCGTGCCGCGGAGCTGAACCGCCAGCGCCCCCTCCGCCGCATTGGCCGGAAGACGGATCGACAGATCGGAGATCACCGACGCAGGCGTGGCGTAGAGCATGAGCGCGCGGGTCGCGCCCGGGCTCGGTGCCGTGAGCACCGTCTTGCCCTGGCCGGCTCCGAACACGTCCACGGGCCGAGAGATGGAGGGGTTGTAGACGAAGCCCTCGGTTGTCGGCGCGGTGTAGGTCGCGGCGCCCAGGAAGACGCGGTCGGGGTCGGGGGCGTTCACGGCGAAGTCCAGGGCCTGCTGGAAGGTGGCGACGTTCGTGCCCCCACAGGTGGTGTTCGGCGCGACGCAGTAGTCGGTGGCGGACGCGCTCGAGGTCAGCAGGGCCAGCGCGGCGCCGGCCAGTGAGAGGGATATGCGAATGCGTCCGTACATCGCATATCGATGGTCCCGCTCTCGCTACCCCATTTCAGTGTCAGATGGGTCTCAAGTGAGTCTCACGCCGCGGCGAGCAGTTCCTCCGCGTGGCGGCGGGCGCCTGCGTCGCCAGAGTCGGCGCCCAGCATCCGGCACAGCTCCTCCACCACGCCGGCCTCCTCCAGGCGCTCCACCTCGGCGCGCGCGACGTCACCCCCGCTGAGCTTCTCGATCCTGAAGTGGCGCTCCGCCAGCGCCGCGATCTGGGGCAGGTGGGTGATGCAGAGCACCTGGCGCTCGGAGCCCAGCGCACGCAGGCGCTCTCCGACCGCACGCGCCGTCTGACCGCCCACGCCGGAGTCCACCTCGTCGAACACCAGCGTGGAGGACCCGCCGGCGCCGGCCACCGTCATGAGAGCGAGCATCACGCGCGAGAGCTCGCCGCCCGACGCGCTTTCGCGAACGGGCTGCGCAGCCACACCCGCGTTGGGCGCAAGCATGAACTCCACCCGCTCCGCGCCGGAAGGACCGATCTCCTCACGCGGCTCGAGCTCCACCGAGAACGACGCGCCCTCCATGGCCAGGGCGCCGAGTTCCGCGAGCACGCGCTTCGCCAGCTTCGGACCGGCCTTCCCGCGGGCGGACGTGAGCTTCTTCGCGATCGCCGCCCGTTCAGCCACAGCCGCGTCCAGGGCGGCCTGCGCCTGCTCGAGGGCGACCTCGCCGTTCTCGAGGCGGTCCCGATCGGCGCGGCAGCGTTCCGCATGCTCCAGCACCGCCGCGACCGTGCCGCCGTGCTTGCGCTTGAGCCGCTCGTAGTCGTCGAGGCGGTCCTCCACGACGTGCAGCCGCTCGGGGTCGGCGTCGAGCCCGTCGAGGTAGCGCCGCAGCTCCGCGCCGAGATCCTCTGCCTCGATCCGCAGGCCGCGCATCCGCTCCGCCAGGGCATCGAGCTCGGCATCGGCTCCCGCCAGGCCGTCCGCGAGGCGCTCAGCCTCGGCGAGCAGGGCGGAAGCCCCGGGACCCTCCTCCGGCGCGATCGCCTGACCACCCGCCGCGGCCGCCGCGCGCAGGCCGTCGACCTGTCGCAGCCGCCCGCGCTCGGCCTCCAGCGCGGCCTCCTCCTCGGCGCTCGGCTCGAGCTCCTCGATCTCCTGGATCTCGAACATGAGCAGGTCGAGGTCGCGATCGCGCGTGCCCGCGCGGCCGCGTAGCTCCTCGAGCTCACGTTCGGCATCGCGCACGCGAGCGTGGGCGGCGGCCGCCCGCTCGCGCAGCTGACCGGCCTCGGCGAAGGCGTCGAGGAGGTCCAACTGGGCGCCCGCGACCGTGAGCTTGCGGTGCTCGTGCTGGCCGAAGAAGGTCAGGAGCCTGCCCCCGAGGTCGCGCAGGTCGGCGGCGGTGGACGAGCGGTGGTTCACGTACGCGCGCGTGCGCCCCTCGGCCGACACGCGACGGGCCAGCACGACCTCCTGGTCGCCATCCTCGAAGACGCCCTCCACGTAGGCCTCCTCGGCCCCGGGGCGCACTATTCCCGAACGCGGCTTGCCGCCCAGCAGCAGGTCGAGGGCATGCGCGAGCACGGTCTTCCCGGCACCGGTCTCGCCGGTGATCGCGTTCAGGCTCTCGCCGGGCCGCAATTCGGCACGGTCGATGAGCAGCAGATTCTCAATGCGCAGCTCGAGGAGCACCCGCCCTGTCTACCAGCGGTGCAAGACGGAGAGAGCGGCCCGTGACGGTCTAGTGGCTGAGACGCCCGAACTTGTCACGCAGGCGGTTGTAGAAGCTCGTGCCGGATACCTGGGCGAGCAGCGCCTGGGCGTCGGCGAAGCGCACCTCGACCCGCTCCTCGGGCTCCAGCGCGCACACCGTGCGACCGTCAGTGGTCACGTCGACGGGCTCACTGGTTGAGCGGTTCACCACCTCCAGCACATCGCTCGGAGCCACCACGAGCGCTCTGGCGGTGAGGGTGTGCGGCGCGATGAACGACACCACGTAGCCCTCCACGCCCCAGGCCATCACCGGCCCGCCGTTGGCGAGGTTGTAGCCCGTGGAGCCCGCCGGCGTGGACACGACCAGCCCGTCGCAGCGGACCTCGCCCATCTCCTCGCCGGATACCGAGTAGCCGAGCTCGGCCACACGCATGTCCTGGCGGCGGTGGAAGGAGAGGTCGTTGATCGCCACCAGGTCGCGCTTGGAGGTCGTCGCCTTCAATGCGGGCAGCGCGAGCACCTCGAAGTCACCGCGCAGCGCGCGTGCGAAGCCCTCGTCCAAGCCGTCGCGCTCGACGGTGGCGAGGAAGCCGATCTCGCCGAAGTTCAGGGCGAACACGGGAACGTCGCGGCCCGCATAGCGGCGGAGGGCCGAGAGGATCGTGCCGTCGCCGCCGAGGGAGACCACGAGGTCGCCGGGCTCCTCCGGGTCCGCGCCCAGGACGGCACCGCTCAGCTCGGTGAAGCCGTGCTTCTCGACCTCCTCGGGCGGGACTCGGACCTCCACCCCCGCGTCGGCGGCCATCTCCGCGAGGCGGCGCACGGCGTCCGCCGTGGCCTCCGGGTTGCGCCGGGTAAACACCATCAGGGATGTGGGCGCGCTCACGGCTCGACCCTTCGCGCAGCCGCGTCCAGATCCTCCACCGCGCTCGCCCTACCGGCCTCGGCGATCCAGCAGAAACTCTCCTCGTTACCCGCCGGCCCGGGCAGCCCGGAGGAGGCATAGCCGCACACGGACAGGCCCAGCTCGGCGCGGGCGAACTCTCCCACCGCGATCAGCGAGTCGCGCCGGTCTCCGGGGTCCCGCACGACGCCCCCCTTTCCGATCCGCTCCCGGCCCACCTCGAACTGCGGCTTGACCATCGCGAGGCAGTCGAAGCGCTCGGCGGCCTGCGAGAGCACGGGGCCCAGCACCTTGGTCAGCGAGATGAAGGACACGTCCACCACCACCAGGCCGGGCTCGAACGGTAGCCCATCAACCTCGCGGGCGTTCTGGCGTTCGAGCACGGTCACCCGCGGATCCTGGCGCAGATTCCAGTGCAGCTCCCCGTAGGCCACGTCGAGCGCGATCACCGACTCGGCCCCGCGCTGAAGCAGGCAATCGGTGAAGCCGCCCGCCGACGCGCCAACGTCGAGGCATCGCCGGCCCGCGGGATCGATGCGGAAGGCGTCGAGCGCGTTGGCGAGCTTGATCCCGCCGCGCGAGACGAACGCGGGCCGCTCGTCCACGGCCAGCTCCAGGTTCTCGGCCACGAGCTGCCCGGGCTTCGCGGCGCGAGCGCCGCCCGGGCCGATCCTCACCTCGCCGGCCAGGACGGCAGCTGCCGCCTTGGTGCGGGATTCGAAGAGGCCCCGCTCTATGAGCAGGGAGTCGAGGCGCTGTCGGGGCATCCGTGCAGTGTGACGACGCTCACATTGACCCGTCGGCCTGACTGTACGGTCAGTTCATGTCCTTCTCGCGGCTCATATCGGCAGACACACGCGCAGGAATGCTCGTGACCATCGGAACGGCTCTTCTCCTCGTTCCGGTCGCCATCGGGCTCAGCGCCGCGGCTATCGCTGCCGGCGTCGCGATTGGCGTTCTCACCGTGGGCCTCGGCCTTGCCGGAACCGCCTACACCGGGCGCGGGACCATCCCGGTCACCGCCCATGCGGCCTACGACCAGGGCCTGGCAGCCGGCCTCCTGCTGAGCGGCGCCATCTTCCTGGTGGCGGCCGAGCCGGTGGCGGCGCTTCTGTTCGCCGGCCTCGGCTTCGTGCAGATGCTCATCGGCGGAATCACGCGCTACACCGCGACTCCCGCCGCCTAAGACTTCCCCTAAGTGACGCAGCACCCATAGCAGCACACATAACGCATCACTCCTCCCTCGGAAAGGCCCGCGAAAGCGGGCCTTTCCATTTGGACATCCTCAAAGGGGGGGCAACATGCCCCCCTTTGCAACCCCCCGAACGGCGCTCGCTTCGCTCGCCGCCTAACCCGTGAGATAGGTTCGGGCCGTGAGCAGACGCGCCCTCGTCACGGGCGCCGCGGGCGGTATCGGCGCGGCGATCACCGAGCGCCTGCGGGCGGACGGCCTCGAGGTGGTCACGCTCGACCGCGATCCCGGCTGCGATGTCACCCTCGACCTCGCCGGCGACCCCATGCCCGAGTTCGGCCGGGTCGACGTGTGCATATCCAACGCGGCCATCACCGACACGATCGCGCCCGCGCACCGGATGACAGACGAGCAATGGCAGCGGGACATCGACGTCAACCTGACCGGTGCCTACCGGGTGGTGCGCACGTGCCTCTCCGGCATGCGGGAGCGCAACCACGGCCGGATCGTCGTGATCTCGAGCGGCGCCGCCACCGATGGCCTGCCCGGGCAGGTCGCCTACTCCGCGTCGAAGGCGGGTCTGATCGGGATGGTGAAGACCTTGGCCGCGGAGAACGTGGCCCGGGGGATCACCGCCAACGCGGTGCTCCCGGGTCTGGTGGCCACCGAGAAGGTGCTGGCGATGCCCGCCGAGGTGCTCGACCGGGCTCGCGCGATGGTGCCGTCGGGACGGCTGGCCGAGCCATCCGAGGTGGCCGACCTCGTGGCCTTCCTCGCCTCGGAGGGAGCCGGCTCGGTGACCGGCCAGACGATCGGGATCGACGGCGGCGCCGGGCTGAACACCCAGACCCTCGGCTCCGAGCGGGCCTAGGCGGCAGGAATGGGTCGCTGTCCGGGATGTTTCCCGGTATGCGGGAAAGATGCCGGACGATGGTCGAGACTGAACCGTGGAGGACGACCTCGCCGCACCCGAAGCACTGATTCGCGAGGTGGTCGTGAGAATCGCCGGACCGCTCATCGACGCTGGCCGGGCCACTCTTGAGGTGAGGCCAGCCGGGGCGCACGACCCGGACTCACCCGCCGATGTCGAACTCAAGCCGGCAAACCCGGAGGCCTGCTCCCTAGGGGTTGGGACGGACGTGCTGGGCGAGGCCCACGTGACGGTGGGCGATCACGGCACCAGCTTCGAGATCTGGTCAAGCAAAGACCTTGGCTACTTCGAGAGCTACCTCGAGAAGATCGTCTCCGGAGTCATCGCGGGCGGGTACGAAGAGTGGGTCCACCGCGATCGCCCTCACAAGACGTTCGCGAGGTTCAGCAACGTGCCGGGCTCGCGCATACTCTCCAACCTCCTCTGGTTCCCCAGGTGGAGCAGGGACGCGTACGAACACGTCCGCTACGAGCCGTACTAGGCCAGCGCGCCGCGCGGCTCGAGTACCGCCGCGGCCACCTTCTCGGCCACGGCCTCGGGCGTGAGCCCGACCTCCTCGCGCAGCAGCGCGGGCTTGCCGTGGGTCACGTAGCGGTCGGGCAGGCCGATCCGCAGCACGCGCGCCTCGCCGAACAGGTCGTTGTCGGCCAGGTGCTCCACCACGGCCGAGCCGAAGCCGCCCGCCAGCACGTTCTCCTCCACGGTGACGAGCACGTCGTGCTCCTCCACCAGCGAGGCGATCAGCTCGGCGTCCAGCGGCTTGGCGAAGCGGGCGTCGGCCACGGTCGGCTCGATGCCGTGCTCCGCCGCGAGCAGGTCGGCGGCTCCGAGCGCCACGGGCACGCCGTAGCCGTAGCCCAGGAACGCGACGCGCTCACCCTCACGCAGCGTCTCGCCGCGGCCGACCTCGATCGCCTGCGGCGCGGCCGGCAGCTCGACCCCTTCACCGGCCCCGCGCGGGTAGCGCATACCCACCGGCCCGAAGTGCTCCAGCGCGGTGCGCAGCATGTGCACCAGCTGCGCCTCGTCGCGCGGCGCCATCAGCGTCATGTTCGGCAGGCAGCGCTGGTAGGAGATGTCGAAGACGCCGTGGTGGGTCGGGCCGTCGTCGCCGACCAGGCCCGCGCGGTCCATCGCGAACACCACGTCCAGGTTCTGCAGGCACACGTCGTGCACGATCTGGTCGAAGCCGCGCTGGAGGAAGGTCGAGTAGATGGCGGCCACGGGCTTCGCGCCCTGCAGCGCCAGGCCGGCCGCGAACAGCACCGCGTGCTGCTCGGCGATGCCCACGTCGTAGTAGCGGTCGGGCATCGCCTTCTGAAGGATGTCCAGGCCGGTGCCCGTGTTCATCGCCGCGGTGATGCCGATCACGCGCTCGTCGCGCTCGCATTCGGCGACCAGCGCGTCGCCGAAGACCTTCGTGTACTGCGCCGGAGCGGGGTTCGCGTCCTTGGAGGGCTTGGGCTTGGCGGCCGCCTCGCCATTCACGATCGACGCGGGCTTGGCCGCGTGCCATTTCTCCATCCCCTCGAGCCCGCCGTCCTCGGCGGGCGCGAAGCCCTTGCCCTTCACGGTGCGGCAGTGCACGACCACCGGCCGGTTCGCCTCGAGCGCCTCGCCGATGGCCTCGCGCAGCGCGCCGACGTCGTGGCCGTCGATCACTCCGATGTAGGCCAGGTTGAGCTCCTCGAAGAACAGGCCGGGCGCCCAGTAGGCCTTCAGCGACTCCTTCACGATCGGACCCAGCCGCTCGATCCGCTCGCCGATGCCCACGGGCAGCTTCGTGAGGGTGGTCTCCACGTCCTCGCGCGCCTTGTGCAGGCGCGGGTTCATGCGGATGCGGTTGAAGTAGCGGGAGAGGGCGCCCACGTTCGGGGCGATCGACATGCCGTTGTCGTTCAGCACGATCACGATCGGCAGGTCCATCCCGCCGGCGTTGTGCAGCGCCTCGAATGCCACGCCGCCCGTGAGCGCGCCGTCGCCGATCACCGCCACGACCTTGCCGTCCTCGCCGTGGCCCTGGCGCATCGCCTCCTTCAGGCCCACCGCGTATGAGACCGAGGTGGAGGCGTGGCCCGCGCCCATGATGTCGTGCTCGGACTCGAACACCGAGCAGAAGGGCGCGAGGCCGTTGTACTTGCGGATCGTGCCCAGCTGGTCGCGGCGGCCGGTGAGCACCTTGTGCGGGTAGGCCTGGTGGCCGACGTCCCACAGCACCTTGTCCTTCGGCGACTCGATCAGGGAGTGGATCGCCACCGCGATCTCGCACGCGCCGAGATTCGCGCCGAAGTGGCCGCCGATCTCGCCGATCGTGTCGATGATCTCCTCGCGGACCTCCTGGGCGACCTTGCCGAGCTGCTCGTCGTCGAGCCCCTTGAGGTCTTCCGGTCCGTCGATCTTGTCGAGCAGTCTGGTCATGTCTGTCGCGTGAGGATGTAGTCGGCTATTCGTGCCAGCGTGGTGGTCGGACCAGTCGCCTCGTCAAGTGCCGCACGGGCCTCCGCGTGCGACTCGCGGGCCAACTCACGGGCCCGATCCAGGCCAAAGACGCTCACGTACGTTCGCTTTCCATGCCGTTCGTCCGAGCCACTCGGCTTGCCGAGCTCCGCGTCGTCCCCGGTCACGTCGAGGATGTCGTCGACGATCTGGAACAGCACGCCGAGCTCGGATGCAAAGCGACCGAGCGGAAGTGTGGCAGGTCCGCTCGCCGCGCTCAGGTGGCAGACGCACATCACCGAGGCGCCGATCAGCCGGCCCGTCTTCAACTCGTGCAGCCGTCGCAGGCGAGCGGCATCCAGATCGCCGTCGGCCGTCACGTCGAGGAACTGGCCGCCGACCATGCCTCCCACCCCAGCCGCGCCGGTGAGCTCGCGCACGGCGGCGAGCACGCTGGCCGGCTCTCCCTCCTGCTCGGTCGTCGCCAGCCGCAGGGCTTCTGCGAACAGGCCGTCGCCGGCCAGGATCGCGACGTCTTCGCCGTAGGCCACGTGGCAGGTGGGCTTGCCGCGGCGCAGCTCGTCGTCGTCCATCGCCGGCAGGTCGTCGTGGATGAGCGAGTAGGTGTGGATCATCTCGATCGCAGCGGCGAACGGCAGCACCTCAGCCGGGTCGCGCCCGAGCGCCTCCGCGGTGGCCAGCGCGAGCACTGGGCGGATGCGCTTGCCTCCCGCGAGCAGCGAGTAGCGCATCGCCTCCTCCAGACGCTCCACCCCCGGCTCGGCGCTGAAGCGCACGCCCTCGAGGTAGGCGTCCACGCGCTGCTGCAGCTCGACCGGGTAGAGCGTTGCCGCCACGGGGGTCACAGCAGCTGTTCCTGACCCTCCGCCGGCGCGTCGCGCTCGGCCTCGCGCCCGGCGCGGTCGAGCTCGGCGCCCACGCGGGCGGCCAGGTCCGCGCACCGCTCCACCAGCTCGGCGGCCTGCGCGGCGTCCATCTCTCCCGCGCGCAACTGCGTCGCGGACTCCTCCAGCTCGCGAATGGCCTTGTCGAGCTCGGTCGCTCACTTGGCTGCCACCTCTTCCCTGTGCACTGCTCCAAGTATCCCGTTCACGAAGCCGGGCGCGTCGGTGCCGCACAGCTCCTTGGCAGCCTCGATCGCCTCGTCGATCGCCACCTCGGCGGGCACGTCGTCGCGACTCAGCAGCTCGTACAGCGCCACCCGCAGGATTCCGCGCTCGAGCGGCGCGATCCGATCGAGGGTCCAGCCCTCGGCGTGGCGCTCGATCAGGGCGTCAAGCTGCTCGCGCTGCGCCTCCACCCCGTCGACGAGCTCGCGCGTGAAGTCCGAGGCTCCGGGATCGAGCAGCTCTGGGGCGCTGCGGGCCGTCGCGTCCGCCTGGTAGAGGGCGACCACCGCCGCCCGGCGCTGGTCGGTACGTCGCATTACGCGCGCGAGACGTACTCGCCCGATCGGGTGTCCACACGCACGCGGTCGCCGACGTTCACGAACAGCGGCACGCGCACGTTCACGCCCGACTCCAGCGTGGCCGGCTTGTCCCCGCCGCCGGAGGCGGTGTCGCCGCGCAGGCCGGGCTCGGTCTCGGCGACGGCCATCTCGACCGCGCTCGGCACCTGGAGCTCCGCGGGCTTCTCGTCCACGTAGAGCACCTCGACCTCCTCGTTGTCGGTGATCCATTTGAGCTGCTCGGCCACCGTGTCCTCGGGGATCGTGAGCTGCTCGTAGTTGCCGAGGTCCATGAAGTGGGCGTCGGTGCCGTCGGAGTAGAGGTACTGCATCTTGCGCGTCTCGGTGCGGATGGGCCGGAACTTCTCGCCCGCGCGGAAGGTCTTCTCCATCGAGGCGCCGTCGCTCAGCCGCTTGAGCTTGGAGCGGACGAACGCGCCGCCCTTGCCGGGCTTGACGTGCTGGAACTCGACGATCTTGAAGACCGTGCCGTCGACCTCGATGTGGGTTCCGTTCTTGAATTGGTTGGTGCTGATCACTGCGAGGAGGGTACCCGGCCCTCCGCCTCCAGCTTCTCCATATGGGCCCGCAGGGTGAGCACCGCCGCGCCGCGCAGATGCGCCGGCGCGTCGGACCACGCGTGGTCCAGCAGCTCGTCCTCGGTCCGCGCTCCCGCCTCGAGCGCCTCGAGCAGCAACCGCTCGCGCTCCAGGCGGTGGGCGATGTACTCGTCCAGCTTCGCCCGGGGATCCCACACGTACGGCCCGTGACCGGGGCAGAGCACCTCCAGCTCCAGTTCGCGCAGCGCGCGGAGCGAGTCGAGGTAGGCGCCCAGAGAGCCCTCGCCCGGGGCGATGAACACGCTGCCCTGCCCGAGCACGGTGTCGCCGGTGAAGCAGGCCGCGCCCATCAGCAGGCAGACGCTGTCGGCTGAATGCCCGGGGGTCCCCAGCGCGCGGAACGGGCCCACCGAGTCTCCATCCACGGGCAGGACCACCTCGACCCCGGCGCGCCGGCCCAGCTCTCCCGCGCCCTCGCTGTGATCGGCATGTGAGTGGGTGAGCGCGATGCCGGAGAGCTCTCCGCCGGCCGCCTCGAGGGTCGCGGCGAGATGCCCGTCGTCCGCCGGGCCCGGGTCAACGACCCAGCCCTCGGCGATGTAGGTGTTGGTGCCGTCGAGGGTGAGCGGCGACGGATTCGGCGCCGTCACACGCACGATGCCTGGCGGATCCTTGTCCGGGGTTTCGGCGATGCGCCATCCTTGCAGGCGGATTGGCCCGCGAGGACGACAGCCGGAGCGTGATGGCGTTGCGGGCTGGCGGGCCGAGTGCGGCCTTCCTGGCGTCGATCGGCCTGACGCTGGTGGTGGTCGTCGCCGACCTGATCACCGACGGCGCGGCGGGGATCGGCTTCCTCGGGTTGGCGCCACTGCTCACCGCCGGGCTGAGCGGGTCCGTGCGCGAGACGGGGTGGATGACGGCCATCGTCCTGGTGGCCGCCGTCGTGCTCGGGGCCCCGGACGGGATCTTCGGAGAGCGGGTACATGTCGGGCTCCTGGCCGGCGAGCTGTTCGCCGGCCTACTCGCGATCTACATCGCGGGGTTCCGAAAGCGCGCCGAGATGGCGCAGTACCGCGCGGAGGTCCAGTACGCCGTCGCCTCCACCCTTCAGCAGCACTCGGAGCTCGTGGACGCCGCGCCCCAGCTGCTGCGCGAGATCGGGGAGCCGCTCGGTTTCGTGGTCGGCGGTCTCTGGGAGGTCCGCCACGACCGCACGCTGCGGTGCGTGAGGACCTGGCGGATGGAGGGCGTGGACGCCGGGAGGTTCGAGGATGTCACGCGAGATCTCGAGCTAAGGGAGGGCATGGGCGTGCCCGGGCTCGTGCTGGCCGCGGGCGAGGCGTCCTGGTTCGAGGAGGTCTCATTCGACCGGGAGCTGCCCCGGGCCGAGCCCGCGGGCGAGATCGGACTGCGCTCCGCAGTCGCCTTCCCCCTGCGCACCTCCGGCGGCATCGTCGGGGTAATCGAGCTGTTCTCCCAGGAAGCGCGGCAGGAGGAGGGGGACGTGCTCGGCCTGCTGGTCGCGGTCGGTGGCCAGATCGCGGAGTTCCTCGAGGCGTCGCGCTCGGCCAACGCCCTGCGTGATTCCGAGGCGCGCAAGGCGGCAATGCTCGAGGCCACGCTCGACATGGTCGTGACGATCGACTACCGCGGGCACGTGGTGGAGTTCAACCCCGCCGCGATGGAGACGCTGGGCTACTCCAGCGAGGAGGCGGTCGGTCACGAGATGGCTGACCTGATCGTGCCACCCGACCTGCGCGAGGCCCACCGCAAGGCCCTGAAGCGCTGCGTGGACACCGGCGAGGGCTCGCTGCTCGGGAAGCGCGTGGAGCTGCGCGCAATGAAGCGCGACGGCTCGGAGTTCCCGATCGAGCTCACCATCACCCGCATCGGCGAGGCCGACCCGCCGATGTTCACGGGCTTCATGCGGGACATCACCGCCCGCAAGGCATACGAGGAGGAGCGCGAGCGGCTGCTCGAGCTCGAGCGCATCGCGCGGCTCGACGCCGACCAGTCGCGCGAGCAACTGGCCGCCATCCTCAGCGGCGTGGCCGACGCGGTCACGGCTCAGGCGCCGGACGGCACGTTGCTGTTCGCGAACGAATCGGCGGTCGAGACGCTCGGGTTCGACACCGTGGAGGAGCTGCTGGCGGCGCCCGTTGCCGAGCTTGCAAGGCGGTTCGAGCCTCTGGACGAGGCGGGCGACCCGTTTCCGATCGAGCGCCTGCCCGGCCGGATCGCGCTCCAGGAGGGCCGCAGCGCCGAGGACGTGATCCGCTTCCGCGACCCGAGGGACGGTGGCGAGCGCTGGAGCCGGGTGAAGTCGACCCCGGTTCGCGGCGAGAACGGCAAGGTGGCGATGGCCATCAACGTGATCGAGGACGTGACCGAGCTCAAGCGCACGGAGCAGGCGCAGCGGCTGCTCGCCGAGGCGGGGCGTCTGCTCGCCTCCTCGCTGGACACCGAGGCCATCCTCCAGCGAATCGCGTCGCTTGCCACCTCGCCATGGCTGGCCGACTGGTGCAGCGTGCACGTGGTCGACGCCGAGGGCGCACAGCCGATGGTCGCCTGGGCCGCGACCGATCCCGACCGCGGCCAGGCGCTCCTCGCGATCACAGAGCGCTACCCGCCCGACTCCCAGGCGCCGGTCGGCGTTCCCAACGTGATCCGCACCGGCGTGTCCGAGCTCTATCCCGAGGTGCTTCCCGAGCACCTCGACCGCGGCGCGCGCGACGAGACCCATCGCCGAGCTGATCGAGGAGGCAGGCACCCACTCGGTGGTCCTGGCGCCGATCGCCAGTCGTGGAGTGACCCTGGGCGCGATCACGCTCGCGCGCTTCGGCGGCGGCCGGCGCTACGACGACGAGGACGTGGTCCTACTGGAGGAGCTCGGCCGCCGGATCGGCGGATGGCTCGACACCGCGCTGATCTACGCCGAGCGCAGCTACATCGCCAAGACGCTTCAGGAGAGCCTCCTGCCCGCCCAGCTGCCGGAGATCCCGGGCCTGCTCACGGCCGCGCGCTTCCGCGCGAGCGGCGCCGGCAACGAGGTCGGCGGTGACTTCTACGACCTGTTCCAGGCGGCCGAGGGCAACTGGTCCGTGGTGGTCGGGCGACGTCTGCGGGAAGGGCCCGGACGCCGCCGCGGTGACCGCCCTGGCCCGCTACACGCTGCGGGCCGCAGCGATGAGCGAGCCCGTGCCCAGCGAGGGCCTGAGGACGCTCAACGACGCCCTGCTCCAGCAGCGCAACGATCTCCGTTTCGCCACGGTCGCCTACGCGTCCCTCGCCCCGGAGAACGGCGGCATGCGGGTGAAGGTGGCGAGCGCGGGGCATCCCCTGCCGCTGCTGCTCCGAAAGGACGGGAAGGTGGAACCGGTGGGGATCGAGGGAACACTCGTCGGCGTGGTCCCCGATCCCGATCTGGCCGACGCCAGCGCGCACCTCAACGGGGGCGACTCGCTCGTCTTCTACACCGATGGCGTGACCGAGGCCCGTGATGCCTCCGGGATGATGGGTGAACACCGGCTCCAGACGCTGCTGGCCTCCTGTGCGGGGATGGATGCGGACTCCATCGCGGCAGCCATCGAGGGCGCGGCGGTGGAGATGCAGGAGGGCGAAACCCGTGACGACATCGCCGTCGTGGTGCTCCAGGCCGCCGAGGATAGTGGGAAAGTGCCCAAAAATGGGTAATAGACCCTTCGAATGGAGACGGCTACCGTCATGAGCCCGCTTCAACGCGCGTCCGGTGGCCGGGACGGCTTTCGCCTGACCATCGGCGGTGGCGCGCAGGCCGCCGGCAAGGCCCGCCGCGAGATCTCGCGGCTGCGCGCCGACCTCGATCCGCCGCTGCTCGAGAGCGTGCGCCTCCTCGTCACCGAGCTGGTCACGAACTCCGTGCGCCACGCCGAGGCGGGCACGGTCGAGCTGGCGGTGCTGGTGGGCGCCGAGCGTGTGCGTGTGGAGATCGCGAATCCCGGCTCGCGCTTCGAGCCCGCCCTGCGCGAAGACGATCCGGCCTCCGAAGACGGCTGGGGACTGTTCCTGGTCGATCGCATCAGCGACTCCTGGGGAGTCGTCGAGGAGGATGCGGGCACACAGCGCGTCTGGTTCGAGCTCCAGCGCAGCGCCTGAGCGCCTGGACATTCCGTCGAGGCCCCCGAACGCAATCTTGGCCAGCGGTCGGAGGTAACCCGCGCCCCTGCGGGGGAACATCCGGTCATGAACCGACCGCAGCCGTTCAGCCGCTACATGCTCGTGCCGCGCACGGCTCCCGTTGGGGGACCGCAGATCAAGCGCTACAGCCTGGCGCGAGTCGGTGACACCCGCCGCTCGGCGCTGGGCGAGGACCGCCACGAGCGGCTGGAGCGCGCGGCGAGCTCTAGGCCAGCCTGAGCTGAGCGTCCTCGGGCGGTGGCCCCGGATCCTGGCCCAGCAGCGCCCTGAACCGGCGCGCCGCGGTGGGCGCGTCGTCGTCGCGGTTGTTGTTGAAGAACACGTGCACCTCGCCGGCCTCCTCGGCCAACCGGTGGGCGCGAGTCGCGATCTCCTCGAGCTCCTCGTCGCCGTAGATCCACCCGAACCGCTCGGCCACCGACTTGCCGTGTAGATAGCCGTCGGTGTTGCGGCCGTGGATGCGCACGTACGCGAGGTCGTCGCGGGTGACCGCGTCGACCGCGGGCATGATCGGCGTGGCGTCGCCCGGGGGCGCGTCGACGCACACGAACGACACGCCCTGCTCGTCGAACCAGCCGAGCGTCTCGGGCGCGCGCTCCTCGTCCACCCAGCGGCGGTTGCGAAGCTCGATCGCCAGCCGGTGCGGGCCTCGTAAGCTCGATCAGCGGCTCGAGCGCGGCGAGCTCGTTCCTCTTGGGCGAGAACGCGGGCGTGAGCTGCAGCAGCAGGGCGCCCATCTTGCCCGCCTTGACCAGCGGCTCGATGGCCGCAAGCGCCTCCTTGGCCACCGCCTCCTCGAGCTCGGGCGTCAGCTCCACCCTCCCCCGCGCCGTGGCCCGAGCCATCTCGCGCAGATCCGGCGGGAGGGAATCGATCCCGGCGGAGTGGCGCGACAGCAGCCGGTGCAGCTTCACGTCCATGACGAAGTTCTCCGGAGTGACCTCACACCAGCGCCGCACCGTTGGGAGCTCGGGCACCGCGTAGAAGCTCGAGTTCAGCTCCACCGCCTCGAATCGCTGCGAGTACCACGGCAGGCGATCGCCCGCGGGCATCTTCGGCGGATACCAGTCCTTGATGAAGCCGGGGTCGGCCCAGCTCGAGGTGCCTACGAGGATTCGACCGGGCACGGGGCTAGCTCCCGTGCTCGAAGCGGGAGCGCGCCTCGTCGATGTCGTAGTGCCATTCGATCCTGGAGATCTGCCCATTCCCGATCGTGAAGATCAGGCCCACCTGCGGCCCGAGCGACGTCGGCGCCGCTGGACTCCCCTCGGACGTGGGGCCGGCTTATGACCAGGGCGTGATCGCCGCGGCCCTCCACCTCCTCGATGTCCATGGTCGAGGCCCCACCGAATCCGGCGAAGAAGTTGTCGAACATGAGCCGCATGCCGGCCAGCCCCCTGCGAGTGCCGCCCTCGATCGCGTCCTCCGGGTTCACCCACTCGATGTCCGGGTGCATGCGGGACTCCAGCCCCGCCATCGCCTCGTCCGTCGATCCGGTCGCGTTCACGATCTCAATGGTTTGGCGGGCGATCTCGGCGGGCGAGGACATGTCTTCAACACTACGCTGGAGGCGTGACCCTTCCCGCCGAGGCCTGGAAGCTCGATCGGATCTCGCCGCGCTGCCTACCAGCACCCGGCCGACCGCGCCGCCAGCGCCGCACTCTCGCGGGTGCCCTATCTCGACGAGGTGGTGCGGCGGCTGGTGTCGCTCGGCTACGAGCGGGCGATGCGCGCCGCGTCGCTGGGCTCGTCCGTGCGGCTCGGCCAGGAGCAGCTGCCGGGCGTGTGGGTGCTTCACCGCGAGGTGTTCAACTGCCTAGACATCAACGAGGTGCCCGACCTCTACCTCACCCAGTACCCGGTGGCGAACGCGTTCACGTTCGGGAGCGGCAAGCCCGTGGTGGTCATGAACTCGGAGCTGATCCGCCTGCTCGACGACGAGGGCCGCCGTGTGGTCCTCGCGCATGAGGCGGCGCACGTGCACTCCGACCACGTGCTCTACCGCACCGCGCTGGTGATCCTGATCCGCCTCGGCAGCAGCGTGCGGCTGCCGATCCTGGCCGGCCTGCCGCTGATGGCGATCACGATGGCGCTGCTGGAGTGGGCGCGCGCGGCGGAGCTGTCCTGCGATCGCGCGGCCGCACTGGTCACCCGCGATCCGCAGGCGGTGTCGCGTGCGCTGATGACGATCACCGCGGGCGAGGCGGCCGACGACCTCAACCTCGACGCGTTCATCGCCCAGGGCATGGACTACGACGAGAAGGGCTCGGGGCTGGAGCGACTCACCAAGATGATGCAGGACCTCCAGATGACCCATCCGATGCCGGTGCGCCGCGTGCGGCTGCTGCTCGACTGGGTCGCAGGCGGGCGAGTACGACGCGATGGTGCGCGGCGAGTACCTGCGCCGCGGCGACGAGCCGGGCGCGCGCGAGGAGGCCGCCACGGCGGCCGACCATTACGGCGAGAAGATCGGCGAGGCGATCAAGTCCGCCGGCTCGTCCGTTTCGGAGATGGGCAAGCAGCTCGGGGAGTGGCTGGACCGCAACCGGCCGAGTTCCTAGCAAGCTGTGCTGAATCTTCCACCCATACGGTGGAAGATCTCACGCAGCTCTAGCGTCGCCCACGCCCGAAGCTGTTCGCCGCCGGCATCGCCGCCGCGAGATCTCCCACGTCCTCGCCCGCCTCGCTGCTCCACGTGCGGCTGGGCTCGATGTGGCGCACCTCCGCCTTCGGCAGGTCGCCGCGCTCCAGGCGGCGCACGTCGTGGACCAGCACGTTCACGATTCCCTCGCGGCGCTCGAGCCTGCCGTCGGCGATCACCAGTGCCTCGCCGCGCACGGCCAGGCGGCAGCGCTCGTGGACGGGCGGGGGCACGATCAGGTTGAGCGTGCCGTGCTCGTCCTCGAGCAGCATGAACGTGACGCCCTTGGCGGTGGCCGGGCGCTGGCGGGCGATCACCAGCCCGGCGATCGTGACCGCCGAGCCGTCGCGGATCTCGGCGAGCTGGGCGCTCGTGACGGCGTGCCCCGGCAGGTCGGGGCGCATCAGCTCCATCGGGTGCTCGCGCAGGGTGACGCCGGTCGAGCCGTAGTCGGCCAGCAGCCGGTCCCAGACCCCGAGCTCGCGCAGCTCCGGCGCGTCGTGGAGATCCAGCGGCAGGGCGAGCTGGGTGCCGACCTTCTCCCCCACCCCGACCGGAACCCCCGGAGCGGCCACGCCGAGCAGCCACAGAGCCTGGCGCCGCCGCGCCTCCTCGGGCCCGTCGACCAGCGAGTCGCACGCCCCGGCCCAGGCCAGCTTGCCGAGCGTGTCGACCGAGCATCCCGAGCGCGAGGCGAGGTCCTCGATCGAGCGCCAGCGACGGCGAGAGCGCTCTTCCACGAGCGACCGGACCTCCCCCTCATTGACGCCGTTCACATGTCCCAGCCCCATCCGGACCTTGAGATCAGCGACGTGGCACTCGACGGCGCTCTCCACCACGCAAGGCGGCAGCACCTCAATGCCCCTCCGCTGCGCTTCGTGCACGAGAGCATCTGACGGGTAGAACCCCATCGGCTGCTCATTCATCAGGGCGCACAGGAACTCCGGCCCGTAGTGCACCCGAAGCCAGGTGGACTGATAGGCGAGCAAGCCGAAGGCCGCCGAATGCGACTTGGGGAAGCCGAAGCCCGCGAAGCCCACGATCTGGTCGTAGACGCGCTGGGCGGTGGCGGCGTCCGCCCCGCGCTCCATCGCCCCCTCCACGAACTGGCGCTCGTACGCGCGCATCGCCGCCTCCGAGCGCTTGCGGCTCATCGCGCGGCGCAGCCCCTCGGCGTCGCCGGCGGTGAAGCCCGCGAAGGCCATCGCCACCTCGATCACCTGGTCCTGGAAGACGATCACCCCCAGGGTGTCCTTCAGCACCGGCTCGAGCGACGGGATGCTCGTAGGGCACCTGGAACGACGGGTCCTCGCGCAGCGCCTTCTTGTGCGCGATGTAGGGGTGCACGGCGCCGCCCTGGATCGGCCCCGGGCGCACCAGCGCCACCTGCACGGTGAGGTCGTCCAGGTTCTCGGGAAGGGTGCGCGGCAGCATCGACATCTGGGCGCGGCTCTCGATCTGGAACACGCCCGTGGTCTCCGCCGCCTGGATCGCCTCGTAGGTCTGAGCGGTCGTCGAAGTCGATCCGCGACAGGTCGATCCGCTCGTTGCGCGTGCGCTCGATCTCCACCACGCAGCGCTCGACCGCGGACAGCATCCCCAGCCCCAGGAGGTCGAGCTTGAGGAAGCCGGCGTCGGCGCAGGAGTCCTTGTCCCACTGCACCATCTGGCGACCCTCCATCGCCGCCGGCTGGATCGGGCACAGGTCGATGAGCGGCTTGGTGGAGATGACCATCCCGCCCGGGTGCTGGGACTGGTGGCGGGGCAGGCCGGCGGCCATGCGGCAGAGCTGGACGAGCGCGCGCCAGCGCGGCGAGCGCTCGGGCACGTCGCCGGCCACGTCGTTGCCCGGCTTCCATGGGTCGACCGTGCGCGCCAGCCGCTCGATGTCCCCCGGCGGAAGCCCCAGCGCCTTGGCGAAGTCGCGCACCGCCGATTTCACCTTGTAGGTGGCGAACGCCGCGACCAGCGCCGAGCGCTCGTGGCCGTAGCGCTCGTGCACGCGCGGGATCAGCACCTCGCGGATGTCGCGCGGGAAGTCGAGGTCGATGTCCGGCAGCGCCGTGAGGTCCTCGTTGAGGAAGCGACCGAGGTGCAGCTCGTTGGCCAGCGGGTCGATGTGCGAGAGGCCGGTGAGGTAACAGACGATCGACGCCACGCTGGAGCCCCGGCCGCGGCCCGGCGGCAGGATGGCGCGCACCTCGTCCGCGCCGCGCACCTCCGCGGCCACCTCGCGCGCCAGCTCGAGCATGTCGCGGTGCAGCAGGAAGAAGCCCGACAGGTCGAGGTGGCGGATCACGCGCAGCTCCTCGTCGAGCCGGGCGCGCGCCCGCTCGCGCGCGGCGCCGCGGGGGTAGCGCTCGCTCAGGCGGTGCCCGCACGCCTCGGCCAGCTTGCGATCGGCCTCGGGGTCCTCCGAGCCGGGGTAGGTGTAGCCGAGGTCGCTGGTGATGTCGAAGGCCAGCCGCTCGGCCAGCCGCCCCGATTCCTCCACCGCCTCCGGGTGCTCGGCGAAGCGTGCGGCCATGGCCTCGGGCGGGGCGAGCGCGTGCGAGGAGTTGCCGCGGCGCTGGGGCTCGCACTCGTCGAGCGTGCGGCCCATCCGCACCGCCACCAGCGCGTCCTGGAGCCGGGTGCGCCCGCGGCTGTGGGAGTGCACGTTGCCGGTGGCCACCGTCGGCGCCCCGATCCGCTCCGCCAGCTCGGCCAGAAGGCGGTTGCGGCGGCGGTCGTTGCGGGCGAAGGGGCGCTGGAGCTCGATCCGGCAGGTCGGTCCTGAAGATGGCCTGCAGCCGCCGTGCGGCCCGCGCCGCCTCCGCATGGCGACCTTCCTCAATAGCCCGTGCCACGGCACCGTTCCGGGCGCAGCCGGAGAGGCAGACCAAGCCGCGGGCGTTCTCGGAAAGCGTGTCGTAGGCGGTGACCGGCGGCAGCGGATCTCGCGTCCGCGCGAGGCCGCGTGTCCGCGTGCGCCGCGGTGAGCAGTCGGCAGAGATTCGTGTAGCCGGCCTTCGTCTTGCACAGCAGCGTGAGGTGCGAGCCGTCCTCCATCGACACCTCCGCGCCGGTGATCGCCCTGACCCCCAGCGGCTTCAGCGCCTGGGCGGCCTCCATCGATCCGTGCAGCCCGTCGTGATCGGTGATGGCCAGCGCCGCGTGCCCCTGCTCGGCCGCCTCCCCGGCGATCTCCTGCGGGTGCGATGCCCCGTCAAGGAACGAGTAGGCGGTGTGGCAGTGCAGCTCGACGTAGGACACGAACGTATGTTCGCATACCGTGTCGGCGGTCAGCTCAGCTGAAACTCAGCGACCAGCGGCGCGTGGTCCGAGGGCTTGGTGCCCTTGCGGAAGTCGCGCTCGATGTGACAGGCGGTGAGCGACCCGGCCAGTTGCTCTGACAGCAGGATGTAGTCGATCCGCAGGCCCAAGCCGCGGTGGAAGTGCCCCTGGCGGTAGTCCCACCAGGTGAACTGCTCGCCATCGTGCAGCACGCGATAGGCGTCGGCCAGCCCGCCGCGGTCGAGGATCGCCTCCAACGCCGCGCGCTCCTCGGGTGTCACGTGCGTGTCGCCTACGAACGCTGCCGGGTTGTACACGTCACGGTCGTCACGGGTCACGTTGAGGTCACCCGCGAGCACGACGCGCTCGCCCGCGTCCCGCAGTTCCGCCACCCGATTGGCCGCGGCATCGAGGAAGCGCAGCTTGTCGGCGAAGAAGGGCGAGCCGACCTCGCGCCCATTGATCACGTAGGTGGAGATCACCCGCTGGTCACCGACTCGGGCCTCCACCCAGCGCGCTTCCTGTGGGCCCGGCTCGCCCACCAAGCCGGTGCCGGCCTCCTCGATGCCGAGCTCCCTGCGCGCCACCACCGCCACCCCGGCCCAGCGCCCGCCCGAGTGGTGGACGGCGTCATAGCCCGCGGCCTTCAGCTCCATCGCGGGGAACGCGTCGGCCTCGGACTTGGTCTCCTGAAGGCACAGCACGTCCGGTGCGTGCAGCTCTAGGAACTCGAGCACGCGCGGCATGCGGACCTTCAGCGAGTTGACGTTCCAGGTGACGAGCTTCACGGCGCGCGGAGCATAGGTCGCCCGCTCATCGGGCGATCAGCCCTTGATGGCGAAGACGCCGCCGTTGGTCTGGATCTCCAGCGGCTGCTTCAGCGTCTTCGCGTCGGCGTCCAGCCAGAGGGCCGCGTTCCTCGCCGCCGCCCGCTTCAACGAGAACTCCGAGTCCGCGACCGATCGCTCGTTCACCACCTCGACCGACGAGTTCCTGTTGATGCCCACCTTCCCGCCGATCGTGAACTCGAGCGCCGCCAGCGTGTCGGCGTCGGTGCGGATCTGGTCTCCCTCGCCGAGGAGGAAGCCCTCTCCGACGTTCATCCAGGGGCCGCCGTTGCGCCGGACCTGGACCTCCCGGCTGCTGAGCCCTTGGTTCTCGGATATGCCGATGCTGGAGACCCGCGCGACGAAGTCCTCCGTGTCGCCGTAGGCGGCGTTCTTCCCGTGATCGGCGCCTTGGCGGGCGGTTCGCGATCCCTTGTTCCTGCCGTACTCGAAGTAGTCGGGCTGCGACTCCGCGGCCCATAGCCGGTCGGGTCGACCTGGTTCACGGGGTCGCCACCCGCGTAGGCGTAGAGGCTCGCGTAGCCGCCGGCGAAGCCCGCGGGGTCCTTGGCGGTGAAGCGGCCGGTGGCGGGGTCGTAGTCGCGAACGCCCATGCGCACGAGGCCGGTGGCGGGGTCGTAGTGGCCGGAGGCGTAGCCGAAGGGGATGAAGCCGGCGGTCTGGGGGCCCGTGTAGGTGGGGACGCCGAACGCGTCGTAGTCGATGCGCTGGGCGATCGAGCCGTCGCTGGTGTCGATCACGAGGCGGATCGACCCGACCTGATCGGACACCAGGCGGTAGGTGGTGGCGCCGCGGCGCATGAGGAACGGGGCGTAGTCGCCGGGGAGGTAGGCGTAGGAGGCGACGAGGTCGTTGGCGGCGTCGAGCTCGGCGGCGATGCGTCCCTGGTCGTCGTAGACCCAGCGGTTGGTCACGGTGGCGCCGACGCGGCGCTCGACGCGCCGGCCGGCGCCGTCGATCTTGTAGGCGATGTCGTCAGCGGTGCCGGGCAGGCCGACACCGCGGAGCACGCCGAGCGCGTCGTAGTCGTAGGTCGTCGTCGCACCCGCCGCGGTGCGGCTGCGCCGGCGCCCGTCGGCGGTATGGGTGAACGTGGCGCCGGCGGTCTGGGTGAGGCGGTCCTGGGCGTCGTATGGGCGCCCCGCCGGAGGTGCGGTTGCCGTTCTGGTCCCAGCTGTAGCTCGTCGTGACGCCGCCGATCGGTCGCCGAGGTGAGGCGCCCGGCGGCGTCGTAGCCGTAGGTGCTGGTGGCTGCCGGGCCGCCGTCGAAGCGCTCGGTCTTGCTCGTGACGCGCCCGAGCGCGTCGCGCGTCGTAATCCACGTCATAGCGCGCGGCGCCCGCATGGGTGACCGTCTGGCCCGACCGCTCCCCGAACGCCGCCGAGTAGCCCCACGCCTCGCGGGTCGGCCCGCCGCCCGACTCGATCGCGGCGACGCGACCGGTCGCCGCGTCGCGCTCGACGGTCGCGGCCATCGCCCCCGACACGCCCGTCAGCAGCGAGTCGGCGTCGTACGCGAAGTCGATCGTGGAGGCCGCCCCGTCGCCGGCCACCGACTGCGAGGCGACGCGATGATCCGCATCGTAGGCGCGCGAGACGGAGCCGGCGATGCCGCCGCGTCCACGTCTGCGAGGTGGGCAGGAAGCCGTCGAAGCCCGAGGACAGGGTGGCGTCGGGGGCCGCCAGGCCGGCCACCTGACCGGCGGCGTTGTAGGACACCGCCGTGCTGCCCGCCCCCGTCGCGGTCACCGCGGTGACCCGCCCGCTCGCCGGCGCCCGGGAGATCGCGATCAGCGCCGCGCCGGGCTCGTCGATGCCCGTCAGCGCCCGGTCGGCGTCATGGGCATAGGCGGTGGCGTCGCTCGCGGGGTCGGCGCCGACGCTCGGCGGCGAGGCCGTGGACAGCAACTCGACCGGGCGGAAGGCGAAGGCGTGCTCCCCGCCGCGCGGGGTGGTCACGGCGTCGACGTTGCCGTTGGCGTCACGGCCGAGCGCGACGGTCCCGCCGACCGGGCTCGGCTGGGTGACCGAGCTCAGCCGCCCCGCCGCGTCGTGGTCGAGCCCCGTCACCGAGCCGGACGGCATCGGTGATCGAGGACGGGCGTCCGCCGGCGTCGTAGGCGAACCCGAACGCTCGACCGCGCCTGCGTGCGACTCGAGGCCGGCCGTCGGCGCGGTAGCCGAAGTCCACTCGAGCTCTGTCCGGGCCGTTCGATCCGCGTCACGCGGCCCTTGGCGTCGAGCGTCGCGGTGAGCTTGCGCGAAGCGGACTGCGCCGAGCGCCAGCTCGAGCGTGCGCGACGCGCGCGTGTAGACCGAAGTTGACCGTGCGGTCGTCGCCGGTGTGCGGGGGTGCCCGCGGTCTCCGCTGACCGTCTCCGTCAGCGACGTGAAGGCGAACGGGTCGAGCGGGTCGAGGCCGGCGATGGTGCGCGCACCGAGCGTCGTGGCCGTCGGGGTCGCGCCGGGCGGATCGACCTCGGTGCGGATCTGGATGGGCGCCAGCATCCCGTAGCGCGGGTCGGGGCCGAGCGTCGAGCGGGTCACCGTCCCGTCGGGTGTGGTGATCACGGTCTGGTCGTCGGTCGCGGTCTCCTCGGCGGTGACCTCGCCGGCGGGGTTCGTCACGGTGCGCCGCGCCGCGCCGCTCGCGAGGCGGGTCACCCGGTGGACGGTCGCGCGCCCCAGCGCGCTCGTCGGCGGTCACCCTCACGGTGGCTCGCGGTCGCGGTGCGCGCATAGGTGCGGAAGCCGTCCGGCCCGTCGGGGTCCGGCGGCGTCGTCGGCGCGCGTGATCCGGCCGGCGGAGTCGTAGGTCGAACGCGAACCGGTTGCCCCGCGGGCCGGTGACCGCGGCCAGCAGATCGCCGGGCGCCCACTCGAGGCCGGTCGCCTCGCCCGCGGGGTTGGCCACCGAGGTCAGCCGCCGCGCGGCGTCGTGAGCGAGCGTCGTGCGGTCGCCGTCCGGGCCGGCGATCGCGGTGGCGACGGCCGTCGCCGTCGCGCTCGATCGTGGTGCGGTCGCCGTCCACGTCGTCGACCGACGCGAGCCGGCCGACGCTGTCGTAGCCGAACTCCCAGAGGGTCGCGCCCGTCAGCGCGTCGCGCGTGCGCAGATGGCGGCCGGTCGCCCCGAAGACGTACACCTCGCGGCCGTCCTCGGACGGGATCCGGTAGGTGGCGTCGGTGCGCTGGAAGCCCGGGAGCGGCGCGTCGATGCGGCGGATGAGCGCCGGCTGGTCGCCGTTGTAGCCGGCCGCGATCACCAGCCGCCCCTCGCCGTCGAAGCCCAGGCCGCCGACCTCGCGGATCTCGGCCTGCCGCGCCGGGACCGCCGTCGCCGGTGTTGGCCAGGACCGTCCCCTTGCCGGCGTAGGTCGTCAGCGCCCCGTCGGCGCCGATGCGCATCACGCGCCGACCCAGGTTGAAGTAGATCGCCCCATCGGGCCCGGTCTCCACGCTGCCGTAGACGCCCCCGCCGGAGTTGCCCGCGGCGCCGCAGGCGCTGGGAGCAGCGCCGAGATTCCCTCCTCGAAGGGTACGGGCGCGCCGAGGCCTGGTCGCGACCCGCCAGCAGCGTCGAGCTGCCGTCGAGCTCGATCCGGCCCACGAAGCACTCGGTGCGCCAGATCACGCGCCCCTCGCGATCGAGCGACAGGTCGTTGATGTTGCCGACGTCGAGAACTGGGTCGGGCACCTCAGCGATCCCCATCGTCGCGATCCGCCCGTCGGGGAGTCACCCGCCGGACCCGCTGGGTGTCGCCGATCAGGCGCTGCCGTCCGGGATGCCCCACGACCGCGGCCGCCCCGAAGACGTCGAATCCGGCATCGACCGCCGGGCCGCCGTCGCCCGTCGGGCGCTGGTAGCACCTCTCCGCCTACTGTCCTTTCCAGCGATCGTGCGCACCCGCCAGACGTCCTCGGCGTCGCGGTAGATCTGTCGCGTCCGGCAGGCGCGATCGATGTAGAGGAAGGTCCCGTCGGGAGCGCGCTCGAAGTCCCTTCATCCCGCCCGCGAGGCCAACGTCTGCTCGACCCGGAGGTCGTCGACGTCGTCGTTCGCCGTCACCGCCGAGCCAGTCGCCGCCGTCCTGCTTCAGACGTGCGACCGTACCGTCAGGCTCGCGCTGAACGAGGCGGCCGTTGGAAGTGCGTACCAGGTCATCGACCCGTCCGGCGCGACGTTCAGCGAGGCGGTGTCGATCGCGCCCGTCGCGTCCTCGGGCGATCGTCTCGATCACCGGCGCGGTCGCCGCCCCCGAGCGCACCCCGCCATCGCCCTCGTAGAGCACCTCGCCGACCGGGTCGTAGGTGTGGTGCACCGAGGGGGAGAAGCCGCCGAGAGCCGCCGCCTCGGGCTCGATGGTGCCCAGGCTCTCGGTGCGCTCGGTCCAGAGCGTGAGGTCCTGCCGGGTGGGCGAGGCGGTGATCGCGGGCCCCTGCGAGTAGCCGAAGCGCGACGTGGTGCCGTACTCGGCGGCGTAGGTGTGGCCCACGCGCACCCGTGCGCGCTGCCCACCCACGAGCCGCGTCCGAAGGTGTCGAGCCCGTCCCACTCGATCGTCGACGACCTGTCCCGGGCAGAAGGCCGTCCGCCCGGCGGGGCGGTGCCCGGCTTGATAGCAGCGTCCGGGTGAGCCTGCGCCCCGCCACGCTCACGTCGATCTCGATCCGCTTCACGTCTCCGGGCAGCGGGTCCTCGACGCGCACCTCAACGGTGCGCGCGGGGTCGTACCCGGCCGAGCGGCGTGTGGTGTGGCTCAGGCCAAAGTCAATCCCGGTGAGGCCGATGTCCTCGACAAGCACCTGGTCGTCGGGGTCGATCGAGCCGAAGCCGTCGTCGGGCCCCTCCGACCACCACCGCTGCCGCTCTTCCGCCGCCCTCCGGCGCGGGCTGGTTATCCGGTGGACGAGCGTCCTCAGGCGGGCGCACGCCCCAGTTGAGGTCCCAGGTCGAGAAGTGCGGCAGCTCGACCCGCCACAGCTCGTCGCCGGGGTCGTACAGCGAAGCGAGCTGGACCTGCTCGGATGCTCGATGCCGGTGTCGTCGGCGATGTCGTCGCCGTCGGTGTCGACCTGGCCTTGCCGCCCGACTCCGAGACGATCTTGACCACCCGCGCCCGAGTTGGCCGGCGACCCAGACAGCCTCGCTCTCGTCGTAGGTGCCCCAGCGGGACGGTGGTCCCGACCGGGAAGCCGAGGAAGTTCTCCGTGTAGTAGGGCAGCGGCTCGGAGAAGGACAGCTCCGTCGCTCCGGCGGCCTCGGCCTGGTCGACGCTCAGCTCGACCGCGTAGGTGTAGCCCGACTGCGGCGGCAGGGGCGCCGTCATCGCCCGGCGGCCCGGTGGCGCCTACGGTGACCTCGGTGATCCGCAGGTCCCCGCCCGCCAGCGGCTGGGTGGAGCCGTCGGGCATCGTCATCTCCGCGGTCGTGTCGTCGGGGATGATCAGCGTGCCCCGGCGGGCGCCGTCGCCGTCGGTCTCGGCGGCGCCCCGCGCGCGGACGCACCGCCGTCCGTGAAGGTCGACTCCGTCGGCGGTCTGCCTGCCGCGGGGTGAGCACCACGTCGTCCAGGCGACTCCCAGCGCTGCCAGCCGGGCTCCACCGACCGCTGCACGGGAACGAAGCCCGGCCTTGGCGTACGTGAGCGTGAAGCGCTCCCCGCCGTTGACCACCATCGTGTAGGCGCCCGCCGAGTCGGTCACGGTCTGGCCGTACTCGGGCCGATCGAGCACCTCCACGACCACGCCGGCGACAGGGTCACCCGAGCGGTCGGTCGCCCGGCCGCGCAGCACCGCGGCGCGGGTTGGCTCGATCGTGCCCGACGCCACCCCGGTCTGGATGGCGCCGGCGCCCTCGTAGATGAACTTCGAGGCGTCGAAGACCGTGCTCGCGACCGTCGCGTTCACGGCCGAGGGATCCGGCGGATCCGGCGGATCGGGCGGATCCGGGCCCGGCCCAGGTGTGGGCGGGGGCTTCAAGATCGGCCCAACCGGCCGCGCGAACGCCGGCACCCGTGAGATCGACACGTTGCCCTTGCGCGCTGTCCCTCTGAAGCGGTATCCGCGTCCTACACGGCGCGCCCCAGTGCCCCGCGGGCCGCTGATGCGCACGACCAGCGCATCGCGCCTCTTACCCCGGTCGGTGAGGGTGAACTTCAGCGTGTATCGCCGCCGGCCGAGCTTCTTCACGGCCGAGCCCGCGAGCTTGCGCTCGCCGACGCCCTTAAGCGACTTGGCCACCAGCGCGCCCTTGAAGCGCACGCGGCGGCGCCGATCGGTCAGCCGAATCGAGCCCGCGTAGACGCGCTTGGTGCCGGACAGGCGGCTTCGCACGGCGATCGACACCACCGGGCCCGGGCGCTTCTTCGTCCCGAACGTGAGCTTGCCCCGCGCGCTGCTCACCGGCTGCGCCGCGTGGCTCGCGGCCACGGGCAGCACCAGGCACGCGAACACGGCCAGGGCGAGCTTCTTGGGCATCCGGCGCCCAACCTAGGGCGATTAGCCCGTTTGCGCCAGTAGATGACCGCGCGGCGTACGCGCGGGTGCGTAGGCGGGCTAGGCCGGGACTGCGGCCGGCTCGGCCTCCAGCATCAGCTGGAAGTCGTGCTGGCTGGTGGAGTAGGCGAGGGCGTCCTCGCGTGTGACGGTGCCAGCGCGCACGTGGGCGAGCAGGCACTGGTCGAAGGTGCGCATGCCGTAGTAGTCGCCCTCCTTGACCGCCTTGTCCACCTCGGTCTGAGAGGCGCCGTTGGCGATCAGGTCGCGGACGCGGGAAGAGTTCACGAGCACCTCGGAGTTCAGCGCCTGGCCGCCTCCGGCCGACGGCACGAGGCGCTGGGAGGCGATGCCCACCAGCGTGGCGGCCAGCATCTGGCGCGCGAGCAGGGCCTGGCGATCGCCGAAGAGGTCGATGAAGCGCTGGACCGTCTCCGAAGCGTTGAGCGTGTGCATCGTGCAGATCACCAGGTGGCCGGTCTCGGCGGCTCGCAGAGCGGTCATGGCCGTCTCCTCGTCGCGCACCTCGCCGATCAGGATCACGTCGGGGTCCTGGCGCATGGCCGCGCGCAGGGCCACGTGGTAGGTGGGGGCGTCGAGGCCGATCTCGCGCTGGGTCACGATCGACTTGGAGTCGGGATGCAGGTACTCGATCGGGTCCTCGATCGTGAGGATGTGCAGCGGGCGGGTCTGGTTCACGCGGTCGACGAGGGCGGCGCCGGTGGTGCTCTTGCCCGAGCCGGTGGGCCCGGTGATCACGACCAGCCCTCGAAGCTCGTCGGCCCAGCCGAGCACGGTCGGCGGCAGGCCGAGCGTGTCGGTGGCGGGCGCGGCGGGGATCGCACGGAAGACGAAGGAGGCCGAGCCGCGCTGAGTGAACGCGGCCACGCGGAAGCGGCCGTGGGCGGTGAAGTAGGACAGGTCGGCCGAGCCGTCCTCGGCGAAGACCTTCTGCTTCGCGGAGCTGAGCAGCACGCGCTCGCGCACCGCGTCGGCGTCGCCGGCGGTGACCGCGTCGAAGCCCTCGAGCTCGCGCAGGCGGCCGTTGATCCGCACCCGCGGGATCGCGGGCACCTTCACGTGCAGGTCGGAGGCGCCCAGCGCCAGGGCCGTTTCCAGCGCCGTATCAAGATCGAATGCCATATTTGCTCCATCGGCAGACCCGGGCCGGTCCTTAACTCCGCTGGGAAAACCATTTCCGCGACACCAGGTCGCGGAAAACCACCACGTTGCGCCCGTCGTCGAGCACGAGCTCGAAATAGCGCCTGCGAAGCGGCTTCGGAGTCCACCAGCGGTCCTCCACCACCCATTGCTCCCGTACGGAGTCGACCGGGCGGCCGCCGACGGCCGCGGGAACCCCGTCCTCACACGCGCGCACGCGTGTGGGACTCGGGGTCCCGATCCGCCGCGGGCGGGTCACGGGTTCCATGGCGTGAGCGACGAGCGGCGTTCCGGCAACCGCGACTCGGGATCCACGTCGAGCACGCGCAGCGCGGCCTCGTCGCCGGCTGCCTGGCGCGCCTGGCGCACCGCCTCCCCCAGACGCTCCCTCCGCGCCCCGCCCTCATCTCCGAGAAGGGCCGTCTGGTCGTTTGCGGGGGGTCCGAAGGCCTCGACCTCCAGCGCGAGCGAATCAGCTGGAGCGGGGAGAAACCTAAGTCTCGACTTGAGGGTTAGACTAAGCCTCTGGGGGTCCGCGCTGGCCATCCTCAGCGTGACGGACTCGCGCCAGGTGCCCCCGGCCACGAATCGCGCCGAAACGGCCACGCCCCGGAGGCTGCGCCCACGCCGCTCGCGCCGGGCCAGCACGCGGCCGATCAGGAGCTCCAGCGCCCGCTCCAGCTGCTGACCGGACGCGGCCTCTGGCAGGTCGATGCGCTCGAGCACGGGCTCGGGCGGACGCCGGGGCTCCAGCGGGGTGTCCCGCCCCCCGGCCAGGTCGAGCGCCAGCAGCCCTGGATGGCCGAACCGCTCGGCCACCGCCCGGGAGGGCATCGCCGCCAGCTCCCCGAGGGTCCGCACCCCCAGCCGGTCGAGCGCCTCGGCGAGCCCCGCCAGCTCGGGGCGGAAGCGCAGCAGCGCCACGGGCTGGGGCGCCAGGAACGCCGGCGCATCGGTTTCCTCCACCACCGGCGGCGGCCGCCGCGCCCGCGCCTGGCGGCCCGCGCAGTACGACGCGAACCTGGATGGCCCGGCGGCCAGGCGCGCTGCAAGGCCGCGCCCGCCGGGGGCGCCCCGGAGGACTCGGCGGGTGGCGGCGAGAACTCCCTCCAGATCGCCGCCGTGAATCCCCTGCAGACCAGAAGCCTCGAAGAAGGCCGTGCCCGCCCGCTCGGACTCGGGTGCGGCGCCGATCGATTCGATCTCGTCGAGCACGCTGCCCCACAGGATGCGTGTGCCCTCGGGGTCGGGCGGCACCAGTCGCAGCCCGGGACAGCGAGACAGCGCCTCCCCCATTCTCATGCCCGCCGTGACGCCCGTTGCCTCGGCCGGCGCCGAGGCCTCCCCCACCATCTGGACACCCCCGGCCTCGGGCGCCAGCGCGACGGGTTCGGAGATGAGTGCGCGCCCGCCGGGAACAGGCGGGAGCCTGTGACCGGGGTTCTCTGCCAAGGCCGCCAGGAGCGGAAAACGGGGGATGAGGACGCATATGACCATGAGGCGAACACATGTTCGCATATGCGGTCGGCTCCGCAAGGCCCCATGCCTCAAGCCAGCGGACGAATGGCCGATAGGGATTGAAGTGAAGCGTCCCGCCCGCAATCTGGTACTCGCACTGCTCGTGGTCACCCTCGCGGTGTTCACCGCGATGACCCTTCCCTCGGCCGCCGCCGAGGATCTGCTCGTGCGCCTGCCCGACGGCACGTACGAGATCGTGACCGAGGTGCCCGAGGGCGCCGAGCTGATCGGGCCCGCGCCGGAGAATGGCGAGCTGCCGCCCGAGCTGCTGCTCCCGGCCGCGACCCCCGAAGAGGACCCGAAGCCCATGGAGCAGGCACCCGCCGAGCCGGCCCCCTCGCCCCCCACCACTCCGGCCCCCGCGCCCACGCCGCCGGCCGCCCCCACCGGCGCCCCCGCCCCCGCGCCCGTGACCCCCGCCGAGCCGGCCCCCCCGGTCACGCTCGAGGAGGAGCAGCAGAAGACGTCCAAGTCGAAGCGCAAGGTTCGCCGCACCCCCAGCAAGGCTAAGTCTCGATCCAAGGATGAGGGTCAGGATCACGACAAGGTGCCGGCCACCCGCCTGCGCAACAGCGACGGGTCGCCGACCCGATCGAACCCCGGCTTCGTGGACGCCCTCCCCGGCCCCTCCTTCGCCACCGGCGTCCCCAACTTCGTGATCCGCAAGTTCCGCGTGCCGATCTTCCTGCTGCCGATCTACCAGGCGGCGGGGATCCAGTACGGCATCCGCTGGGAGGTGCTGGCGGCGATCAACGAGATCGAGACCGACTACGGCCGCAACCTCAACGTCTCGTCCGCCGGCGCACTCGGCTGGATGCAGTTCATGCCCTCCACCTGGCGCGCCTACGGCACCGACGCCAACAAGGACGGCAAGAAGGACCCCTACAACCCCGTCGACGCGATCTTCGCCGCCGGCCGCTACCTCAAGGCCGCCGGATACGAGAAGGACGTCCGCCGCTCGATCTTTGCCTACAACCACGCCGACTGGTACGTCGACTCGGTGATGCTGCGCGCACGTCTGATCGCAGGCGTCCCCGCCGACCTCGTCGGATCACTCACCGGCCTCACCGAGGGCCGCTTCCCCGTCGCCGCCCGCGCCCGCTACGCCGACGACCTTCAGGAGAAGGCGGCCGGCAAGCGCGTGAAGGCCGGCGAGAACGCAGCGAACGTCGTGGAGGACAAGGACGGCCGGCGCTCGGTGGAGATCTTCGCCAAGGAGAAGTCGCCCGTCGTGGCCACCAACGACGGCGTGGTGAAGAAGATCGGGCGCAGCGAGAAGCTCGGCCGCTACCTGATCCTCCAGGACGTGTACGGCAACCGCTACATGTACGCGGGGCTCGGTGAAGTCTCGGAGTACTACCCGGTGCCGAAGGCGGACCCCTCCGAGGCGAAGACGAGCCTGAAGGTCCTTCACGCCAGCGAGCGCAAGGATCCCAAGCCTGACGGCGCCGCCTCGAGCGGCCGCCAGCCCGAGAGCCACGACGTGGCCGCCGACGAGCCCGCCGCGGTGAAGGAGCGCCTGTTCGCCAACCCCAGCATCCCGGGCGCGCGTGAGAACGGCGGCTTCGAGCAGATCATGGAGGCCCAGAGCGGCGACAGCCTGGAGACCTATGACGGCCGCTTCGCCCGCCCCATCCGCCTCGACCCCCGGCGCTTCAAGTTGCGCCCGCTGCGCAAGGGCGCGCGCGTGATCGGCGGCACCGTGCTCGGCCGGCTCGGGCTCACCGAGCCTGGCAAGGGCGCGCACCTCGACTTCTCGATCCGCCCGGCCGGCAAGGGCGCGCCGCGGATCGACCCCAAGCCGATCCTCGACGGCTGGAAGCTGCTGGAGGCCACCGCCATCTACCGCGCCTCGGGCCGCAACGCGCTGCGCGGCGGAAATGCCTCCATCGGGCAGATCCTGCTGATGCCGAAGTCACAGCTCGAGCGGCGGGTGCTGGGCGACGAGCGCATCAACGTCTACGAAGGTGGGCGCGACGACATTCGCTCTGGCCAGATCGACCGGCGCGTGCTGGCCTCGCTGGCCTTCCTGGCCGAGTCTGGGCTGCGGCCGACCGTCACCAGCCTCAAGAGCGGCCACGGCTACTTCACCTCGTCGGGCAACGTGTCGCACCACTCCTCGGGCAACGCGACCGACGTCGCCGAGATCAACGGCGTCTCCATTCTCGGCCACCAGGAGCCGGGCGGCGTGACCGATCAGGCCGTGCGCAAGCTGATGCAACTCCAGGGCACCATGCGCCCGAGCCAGATCATCTCCCTGCTGGACCTGGGCGCGAACACCCTCGCGATGGCCGACCACAACGACCACATCCACATCGGCTTCCGCCCCCGCTTCGGCGACAACCGCAAGCTCTCCAAGCAGGCCCAGGCGGTGCTCAAGCCCGGGCAATGGCCGAAGCTGCTCAAGCGCCTCGGCGAGATCGAGAACCCCGTGGTGCCCACCACCCCGTCGAAGTACGCGCTGCCGGTGAAGAAGCTCAAGCGCACCAGCTCGCTGGACTGACTAAGTTCACGCCGCGTATGGACGCGGATTGGGAATGCGTAGTCGTCGGCGGCGGCGTGGCGGGCCTGAGCGCGGCACTCGTCCTTGGCCGGGCACGGCGGCGGACGCTGGTGCTCGACCGCGGTGGCCAGAGCAACCGCGCCGCGGCACACGTCGGTGGGCTGCTCGGCCAGGAGGGCACCTCCCCGGAGGACCTCTACGCCCGCGCGCACGAACAGCTCGCGCTCTACGACACGGTTGAGATCCGGGAGGCCGAGGCGGTCGACGCCCGGATAGAGGACGACGGGTTCGTCGCGGTGCTCGACGGCGGCGAGGAGGTCCGGACCCGCACGATGGTGCTGGCGACCGGCATGGACTACGAGGTGCCGGACGTCCCTGGCTTCGCCGACCACTGGGGCGACGCGGTGTTCCACTGCCCGTTCTGCCACGGGTGGGAGGTTCGTGACCGCAAGCTTGTGGTGTACGACGACGGGACGATGGAAGAGAAGGCGGTGCTTATGAGCGGGTGGAGCGATGACGTGACCGTGGTCGACGCCGGCGAGGTGACCGGGCTCCGGGTGGAGGACGGAACGGTCAGGGCGGTGGTCCGCCGCGACGGCTCCGAGGTCGAGTGCGACGCCGTGATGGTGCCCGCGCCGCTGCGGCGCCGCGGCCGCCTGCCCGAGCAGCTGGGCCTCACACTCACCGACCACGGACTCGTCGAGGTCGACGCTCATGGACACACCAGCGTGCCCGGCGTCCTTGCCGCCGGCGACCTCGCCGTGGCGCCTCAGCAGGTGGCGATCGCGCTGGGCAGCGGCCACCTGGCCGGGGTCGTCGCGGTTCGCGAGCTGCTGGTCTAGACGAGCTCTCCGAGGGGCAGCGCCTTCATCGGTGGAGCACTGACCGGGGCCCTAGCCCCGTCGAGTGCTCCACAGAGCGAGCGGAGCCGGGTAGGTTCGCCTTGTGCGTGCTGCCGTGCGGGTGTCGATTGCTCTTGCCGCAATCTCGCTCGCTGCCTGCGGAGACGACGATGGGCCGAGGCGGCAAGCAGGCACCGACGGCCGGGCTTTGCTCGTCGATTGGCGAGCAGGGACCTATGAGGGGATGCGGCTTGGCGACACCACACAACGGCTGGTCAAAATCCTCGGCCGACCGGGTGAGCGAGCCCGCTACGGGCCCGCGGTCCCCTTGGGTGAAAACGGTCACGACATCGGAAGCCTCACCAACTATCGATCGCCTGACATAGGCAGGGGCCTTGCCGACTTCGAGACGCTGCGCTACCCACGGCGGGTGTTCAACACGACCGGCGGTCGAGTGACCTCATGGGGAACGACGGATCGCCGGGCGCGCACTCCCGAAGGCGTCGGGATCGGGGACGACCGCGACAGCGTCAAGCGGCGCTACCCGAAGGCCGACTGCTTCATCCAGGACAAGGACTCCGAGTACGCGGAATATCCGCTGTGCCGCGTCCGTGTCTGCAAGGGGCGGACACTGGGCCTCGGGGGTGACCCGATCAAGAGCATCTACCTGGCGGCGGAGTCCAAGGCCGGCTTGGCGGCGTGCCGCCAGCCAACGGCCACTTCTCTCAAACCGTCACGAGCTCCTTCGGGTAGCTCGTGAAGACATCCGAGCCTTCGTCGGTCACGGCCACCAGGTCCTCGATCCGCACGCCGACCTCGCCCGGCACGTAGACGCCGGGCTCCACGCTCACCACGTTGCCGGTGGCAAGGGTGTCCTCGCTCGTCTTGCCCAGCCTGGGCGCCTCGTGGACCTCGAGGCCCACGCCATGGCCCAGGCCGTGGCCGAAGCGCTCGCCGTGGCCGGCCTCGGTGATCACGTCGCGCGCCACGGCGTCCACGGCACAGCCCTCGGCGCCCGCGCGCACTGCGGCGAGCGAGTCGGCCTGAGCGGCGTAGACGAGCTCGTAGACGGCCGTGGCGTCATCCGAGAGGGGTCCGGTGGCGATCGTGCGGGTGCAGTCCGAGCAGTAGCCGTCGAGCTTGGCGCCCCAGTCGATCACCACGAGCACGTCCGCGGGAATCTCCACGTCGCGCGGCTCGGCGTGGGGCAGCGCGCCGTGGGCTCCCGAGGCCACGATCGGGGGGAAACGACGGCCCCTCTCCCCCTCCGGCCCGGATCGAGGTCTCGATGTCCAGCGCCACCTCGCGCTCGGTACGCCCGGCCAGGCCGCGGCCGAGCACGTCCTCGAGCACCGACGTGGCCAACTCCGCGGCCGCGGCGATCCGCCGCAGCTCGTCGGGCTCCTTCACCTCTCGCAGCTTCTCCACGAGCCCGCCGGCGTCCACGAGCTCGACTCCATCCCCCACCTTCTCACCGAGCTTGCGGTGGGACCGCACGCTCATGTGGGCATCGTCGAACCCCACGCGGCCCTCCAGCAGCTCGGCCACCTCGCCGAGCATGTCCTGCCCCGCCTTGATCCGCTCGAAGTCCGGCACCTGCTCCTTGGCCTGCTCGACGTAGCGGAAGTCGGTGAGAAAGACGCGCCGCTCGGGCGTGACCACGCACGCCCCGCTGGTGCCGGTGAAGCCGCTGAGATAACGCACGTTCACCAGGTCGGTGACCAGCAGCGCGTCCAATTCGCGCTCGGCGATGGCGGCGGACAGCCGCTCCAGGCGGCTCACAGCGCGGCCTTGAGCAGCTCCAGCGCCTCGCGATAGCCCTCGAGCCCCTTGCCCTGGACCGAGGCCACGCACAGGTCGCGGATCACGGACGTGCGCCGCCACTCCTCGCGCTCGTCGATGGCGCTCAGATGCACCTCCACCGCGGGAATGCCCGCCAGCTCCAGCGCGTCGCGGATCGCCCACGAGTAGTGGGTCCAAGCCCCCGGGTTGAGGATCAGGCCATCCGCCCGCTCCGCGGCGATGTGCAGGCTCTCGCAGTAGTTGCCCTCGTGGTTGGTCTGCCAGAAGGTCACGTCGAGGTCGAGCTCGCGCGCGAAGTTCTTCACGCGCACCTCGAGCTCGGTGAACGAGATCCCGCCGTAGAGCTCGGGGTCGCGGCGCCCGAGCTGGTCGAAGTTCACTCCGTGAAGGACGTCGACACGGCTCCTCATCCGGCGTACAGCTCCTCGACCGCTGCGCGCAGGTCGCCCGGCGCCACCTGATGGCCCTGGGTCACCGCGCCCGGCGCCTCGACGCAGCACGAACGGCACGCGCCCGCCCTCGCGCTTCTTGTCGCGCTCCACCATGGCCAGCACATCGTCCACTGTGGCGCCCTCGAACGACACCGGCAGGCCGCGGGCGTCCAGCAGCTCGCGCACCTCGCTCCGCAGCGCCTCCTTGCCCGAAAGCCTCAGCGCCGCCAGCAGCCCGATCGCCACCGCCTCGCCGTGGCGGTAGCGGCGATACCCGGTGGCCGCCTCGATCGCGTGGCCCACGGTGTGCCCCAGGTTCAGCACCTGGCGCCGGTCTGCGTCACGTTCGTCCTCTGCCACAACCGCGAGCTTCGTACGCAGGCAGCCGATCACGATCGCCTCGTCCACCTCGTCCCCGGCCCTCACGCGCGACCACAGCGGTCCGCCGGCGATCAGAGCCGTCTTCACCACCTCCGCGTAACCGGCGGCGAGCTCCTCCGGCGGCAGCGTGTCCAGCGCGGCCACGTCGCACAGCACTGCCGCGGGCTGGTGGTAGGCGCCCACGTAGTTCTTGCCCTCGGGGAGGTCAACGCCTGTCTTCCCGCCGTAGGCGGAGTCGACCTGGGCGACGAGGGTCGTCGGCGCCTGGACCACGCGCACACCGCGCTGGTAGACGGCCGCGCAGAAGCCCCCCAGGTCGCCCACCACACCGCCGCCGACCGCAACGACCACGTCGCCGCGCTCCGCCCCCGCCTGCGCCAGGCGCCGGAGCACCAGCTCGGCGGTGTCGAGCACCTTTGTCTCCTCCCCCGCGGGGATCGCGACCGTGTGCTCGGCCCCGACCATGTGCAGAGCCGCCACGTTCTCGTCGGTCACCGCGAAGCGGCGGCCCGCCTCTGGATAGAAGAAGCCCGAGGCGAGCAGGCCGCGGCCGACGAAGACCGGATAGTCGCGCGAAGCGGACCGCGCCCACACGAGCCTCGCGTCCACGCCCCGGTCGCGCAGGGCCAGCAGCGCCGGCAGGGCGCGGCGCGGCGTGTCGCGACGCGCGGGCGGGATCACGGCATCGGCCACCGAGTCGTAGACGGCCGCGCGGTCGGCGTGGAGCTGGTCGAAGCGCCCGCGGTCGCGTGCCAGCGGCCGGCCCTTGCCGGTGGCGCGCCGCCACGCCTCCTCGGCCTCCACCTCGAGGTGCACCACGGTGTGATCGCGCAGCGCCTCGCGCACGCGCTCCGAGGCCGTGGCGCCGCCGCCCAGGGCCACCACTCCTCCATCGGCCCGTTCGAGCAGCGCGAGCACGGACGCCTCCTCACGCTCGCGGAAAGCGGGCTCGCCCTCGCGGTCGAAGAAGACCTCGATCGGCTCGCCGAGCTCGGCCTCCAGCTCGCGGTCGGAGTCCAGCGGCTCGAGCCCCATCTCCGCGGCCACCGACCGCGCCGAGCTCGACTTGCCGGCGCCCATGAAGCCGATGAAGACCAGGGCCGGGTTGGTGGGCGGCTTTACCGCCTCCATCCGATCCGCTCCCTGTATGCGGCCAGCGCGGCCAGGGCGTCGTCGATGTGGTCGCCGCCGAACTTCTCGCGATAGCCGCCCGCCAGCACAAGCGCCACCATCGCCTCCGCCACCACCGCGGCGGCGGGCACGGTGCACGAGTCGGTTCGCTCGCGCAGCGCTGCCGCGGGCTCCTTGGTCTCGAGGTCCACGCTGCGCAGCGGCTTGGTGAGCGTGGGCAGCGGCTTCATCGCGCCGCGGACCACCACCGGGTCGCCGGTGGTCATGCCACCCTCGATGCCGCCGGCGCGGTTGGTCTCGCGGAAGAAGCCCCGCTCCTCGGAGTAGAAGATCTCGTCGTGGGCCTCCGAGCCGACCCGGCCCGCGAGGTCGAAGCCGTCGCCGATCCCCACGCCCTTCATCGCCTGGATCGACATGATCGCCATGGCGAGGCGGCCGTCCAGGCGGTCGTCCCAGGAGAGGTGCGAGCCGATCCCCGGCACCAGCGCCGAAGGCGACGCACCTCGTAGACGCCGCCGAGCGACTCGTTGGCCTTCCGGGCGGCGTCGATCTCCGCGACCATCGCCGCGCGACGCCTCCTCGTCAGGCAGCGCACGGGCGACTCGTCGACGCCCTCGAAGTCGTCCAGGCCGGGCGTCGCGCCTTCCGGCGCCGTGACAGAGCCGATGCGGGTGACGTGCGAGCGGATCTCCACGCCAAACGCGCGCAGATACACCTTGGCGAGGGCGCCCACGGCCACGCGCGAGGTGGTCTCGCGCGCGCTGGCGCGCTCCAGCACGTTGCGCACGTCGGTGAAGCCGAACTTCTGCACGCCCGCGAGGTCGGCGTGCCCGGGCCGCGGGCAGGTGAACCTCCTCCACCTCGGCCTCCACCGGCCAGGGGTTCATCCGCTCCTCCCAGTTGGCGTAGTCGCGGTTGGCCATGCGAAGGGCGATCGGGCTGCCCAGGGTGCGCCCGTGGCGCACGCCCGAGGTCACCTCGGCGCGGTCCTTCTCGATCTTCATGCGGCCGCCGCGGCCGTGGCCCGAGCTGGCGCCGGGCGAGGTCGGCGTCGATGTCCTCGGGGGTCAGCTCGAGGCCGGCCGGAAGGCCCTCGATGACCGGCCGTGAGGCCCGGGCCGTGCGACTCACCTGCGGTTGTGAAGCGGAACGGCATGCCGCCCGAAACCCTACTTGCGGGCGGGCCCGGCTCAGATCGTCACTGAGGGTTCTGGTCGTCGTCGTCGCACTCCGGGTCGCCGGGGGCGTGACGGATGTCCACGCAGTAGTCGCCCTCCTGCGGCGGCGCGGCGCGCACGTGCAGGTACCAGGGCTCGGTCACGCCACCCGAGGACACCACGACGATGCTGCCGGGCGTGGTGGGCCCCTGGGTCGCCGCGATCGTCCCGTTGGGCCGGACGAGCTCGACGATCGGCGCAACGGCCGTGTTGGGATCGATGCGGATGCTGAGCTGGCCACCGTCCGGGGCCACGCGGAACCAGTCGGAGTCGCCGGCGCACAGCTTCTCGGTCCCCTGCTCCTGGGTGAGCTGCGGATTGGCGATGTCCTTGGAGTCGTTCGGCTCGTGAGTGAAGTCCTTGCACACAGACCCAGCGGTCACCGTCGCCGGTGTGAGGCTCGGGATGCCCGCGCTGTCGAGCACCTCCCCCGCGCCACCGCCGGTGTAGGTGAGCTGGCTGTTGGTGTCGCGGTTGGGGGTCGACCCCTCCACGAAGCCTGCGTCGACGTCGGCGCTGTCGGCCTCCGGGTCGAGCATGGAGTCGATCGTGAACGTGCTCAGCGAGAGCGCGGAGAAGACGGCCGGCTGCACGACGGGCTCCGACCAAGTGCCGCGCACGCAGTCGACCCTGCCGTTCTGCACGTCGGTGCCGCAGCGGCCCGAGGCCGCCTCACCCAGTCGCGCGCTCACGAGCACCGGCGCCACGTTGTCCGTGGTCGCGCCAAAGGGATCGGGGAGCGCCGTGTTGCCGAAGGCGTCGGTCACCCGGGTGGGAGCGGTGACGGTGATCACTGGCTTGGCGCCGCCGTCGGGCGCGCCTGACTCGGTCACCGTGGCGGTGAGGTCGGTTGGGCCGTCCGTGGTGATCGCCGAAACCGTTATGTCCGGCGAGGTGAGGCTGATGGCCGGCAGACCGGGCGCGTAGGTCACGGGCTCGGAGAACTTCATGCTCACGTGGTCGACGATGCCGTTGGGCGTGCCGGTGTCCGCCGTCTCGGCCTCGACCAGCGCGGGGCTGGCGCCGTCCGCCGCGGTGCCGCTCGCCGCGGGAGCGGGATCGGCGGTGTCGCCCGGGCCCTCGGCCACGTCGTGCGAGGTCGCCCGGCGTGTAGGCCACGGAAGGTGTGCGGTCGGTGTCGTAGCGCGGCGCCCTCGGCGATCTGGAGCTTCACGCTGTCGGGATCGAACGCGATGCTCGATGGTGCGGCCCGTGCACCTGGAAGTCGGTCACGTCGGGCGTGCCGGTGATCTCCTCGCTGTACACCAGCTCCACCGCGTCGAGCTTGCCGATCTCGTTCCCGGTGTCGGCGTTCAGGTCCGCTGTGCGCGCGTCCACGAACTGCGGCGCCACGGCGTCGCGCGTGAGGCTCGGCCATGAGCGATTGGCGTGCTCCACGCCGTTCGCGTCGTAGAGCCTCACGCCGCCCTGGCCGTTGTAGCCCACCGCCGGGCGCGGAGCCCGTGTCGGCGCTCGTCCTTGGGGTCGAGGTTCAGCGTGAGCGTGGCGCCGGCCGCGGCGCTCGCGCTCAGCACGGTGTAGCCGCTCGCGGTGAAGGAGGTCTGACCCGCGCCGTCGCCGGGGTAGTTGAGCGACTCTGAGAACGTCACGCGCACCTGATCGATGCGGGCGTCGGAGTCGCTGTCGGCCGTGAACGCGTCGAGCGCCACAGGAGGCGCGCCGTCGGCGGCCGTCAGGCCGGCCGCGGGAGCGGCGTTGCCGGACGGGTCGCGCACGGCGCCGCCCGTTGCCGGGGAGTAGGAGGTATTCGGCCTCAGGCCGCCGTTGAGCGCCCCTTCGGGCACGGTGACCTCCACCGAGGTTCCCGAGCCCGCCCGCGCGGTGACTGCGCTGAGACCGGTCACGGAGAACCCGCATCCGCTCGAGCACGCTCGCTGCGGGGAGGTGATCGAGCTCGGTGAAGGTGAAGCGGACGCCGTCGAGCTTGCCGTCGGAGTCGATGTCGATGGTGCGACTGCCCACCAGGCGCGGGGCGATCGCGTCCGAGGCGGCGGCGAAGACGTGCGAGGCGGCCTCGTTGCCGTTGGCGTCGAGGACCCTTGCTCCGGCTCCACGCGTGTATCCGACGGGCGGGCGTACGCCGCTGTCGGGCACATCGCCCTCGGTGAGGGCCAGGTCGAGCTGAGCGCCGCTTGTGCCCGACGCTGAGGCGATCGAGTAGCCGGTCACGCCGAACGGGTAGGTGCCATCGGAGTCGGGACCGTGCGCCACGGGCTCCGACCAGGTGAGGCTGAGCGTGTCGAGCCTGCCGCCAATGCCGCCGCGGTCGAGCGTGCGCGCGGCAACGATGACGGGCGCGGCGCCGTCGGTGGCCTGCACCGACGTGCGGGGTGCGACGTTGCCGGCCAGGTCGCGGACGACCTTGCGGGCGTTGCCGAAGGAGACCTCGGGTCGAGCCGCGGACCGCAGCGGGCCCTCGGCGAGCGAGGCCGTGAAGTCGTCGCGGCCGCGCTTGGCGACGGCGGTCACGGTTGCGCCGGCCACGGCGATCGCCGCGGGGTCGGCCTTGACGGTCTCGGAGAACCGCGCGACGACGCCGTCGACGAACCCGTTCAGATTCGCGTCCTCGGTGCGCGCGGACTGGAGCCTGGCCGCCGCCTTGTCGCGCGTGTCGTTGTAAGTGGTGCTGGCGGCCACGCCGCGGCGCCGGGCGGTGGCACGCACGCCCCGGGACTTCTTCGCCGGCCTCTTGTAGAAGACGGCGGGGACCGCACCGGTGTCGAAGCCCGACTTCTCCTTGAGGCTGAGCGCCACGTAGCGCCCCCTGGCTGCGCCCACGGAGGCGATCGAGTAGCGGTCCACGGCAAACTGGCCGGCACCGGACGACCGCGGGCTGCGCACCGGGCGCGACTAGGTGACCGTGATGGAGTCGATGTGGCCATCGGCGTCGCGGTCGCCGGTCACCGCGCAGGTGATCCGCGGCCTGCGCCGGTCCTTGCGGCCGAGGTCGATGCGGGAGCGGCGGAGCTTGCGCTTGCGCGCGTCGGTGAGCCGGCCGCCGCGGAAGGTGATGCGCGGCCTGGCGCCCACGTCGCACGAGCGCCCCTCGGCGACGCGCACGCGCACGCGCCTGCCACGAGGCTTGGTCATGGCCGTGGTCTTGTAGCCACGGATCGAGAACGGAGCGCGGCCCTTGCGGGCCTTGCCGAGCACCTTGGCGGTGAAGCTCACGTCGAAGCCGTCGACGGCGCCGTCCGCGTCGGAGTCGACGGCGTTCGCCGACTTGATCTTCGTGGCGGCCGACGCCTGAGACGGGCCGGCGCCGAATGCGATCAGGACCGCAAGAAGGGCGAGCGAGGCACGGCTGTGCGGGGCGAGGGCCATTGAGTTAGCAATCGGCCGCCGAGGCGTCCGGCCTTAGCGGCGCAGACGGGTGCTGGACGCTCAGTCCCGCAGCCCGAAGCGGGCGCAGGTGTCCGAGCGGTACGGCAGGCAGGGGTTGTAGGGGTGCCGGCGGACTCGGCGCTCCACCGGGGGTGAGGGCCTCGCCGTTGCGCGCGCCGCCGACCGGGAGAGGAGTGATCTCCTGGCAGGCGTCGAAGAGGGGGTGCGGGAAATAGTTGTAGGGAGCCTTGACCTCGTCGACGTTGGACACATCGTCGTTGTCCTGGTCGTCGTTTCCGTCCCACACGCCGTCGCCGTCGGAGTCGGTGTCGAGGTAGTTCACCTGGAGGAAGGGACGGGGCAGGATCGGCTTGTACTCGTAGCCGCAATCGTCGCCGACCGGGTAGTGCTTCTGCCACATCAACCCGCGGATCTCGTCGCCATTGCGCAACCCGTCGCCGTCACCGTCGCGCTCGTCGTCGGTGAGCCGGCCGTCGCCGTCGTAGTCGAGCGAGGTCCGGTACTCGGGGTGCCCGGCGACGATCACGAAGGTTGCCTGCTTGCCGTCGGAGTAGTTAAGCGTGGCGGAGCCTCCGCCGAAGGTGGGCCGGGTGCCGTAGGGGCCACCGAACGCGGGCGTGTACCCATCGTTCGTGTAGACCTGCAGCAGGGAGGGCGGCGGGTTTGACACAGCCTTCGCCCAGAGGTCGTGCTCCTCCTTGAGGGAGAGGGAGTCGCCGTCATAGTCGTGGCCGGGGTCGCTCGCGTCGAGCGCGTTCGCCCAGGCGCGCTTACCGGGGTAGGGCACGGCGCGCTGGTTGAGGTCCAGGGCCGACTCCACCTCGAAGTAGTCCGCCACGCCGTCGAGGTCGGTGTCGCGCAGGCACGGGTCGGTGCCGAGCGACTTCTCGCGTGCGTTGGAGAGCAGGTCGTTGTCGAAGTCGGTGCCCTTGCCGCAGTCCAGGGTGCCGGACTCGGTGGCGGAGACGATCACGGGCGACAGCCGGCGCGGGGTGCGCTTGCCGTAGCGCTTGACCGAGATGATTCGCAGGGTGAAGCGGGTGGCCACGCGCTTGGTACCGCTCTTCTTGAGCAGGCGCTCCACCGAGCCGGGGACCTTCACCACGAGCTTGGTGCGCGAGGCGCGCTTGGGCTTGGCGAAAGCGTTGCGCTTGCCCGGGCTGCGGAACACGATGGTGTTCTTACGCCTGTTCGAGCTGAAGTTCTTGCCCCGGATGGTGATCGTGCGGCCCACGGCCACGCGCATCGGGGAGACGCGCTTCACCGTCGGGGTCTTGGCCTTCTTCTTCTTGGCAGCCGCGGCCTGCGCCGGCATGGCGGCGACGGCGAGGCAGAGCAGGGCAAAGAGTGGGATCAGGCGTCGCATCGTGTAACCCCTATCGGCGGTGAAGCCCATCACTTGAGTCACGCGGTTCACTGGTGGACCCCCGTCAGGATCTCGGCCAGCACCGGCGGTGCGAAGCGCCGCTTGGGGGTGTAGCCGACGGACGTCTTGGCGATCAGCTTCTTGCGCTTGCGCGCGGCGCGGGCGGCCTTGGCGACGCTCGCCAGGGATCGCTGGCCGATCTGGTCGATCTGGATCGTGTAGCGCTCGCCGTCGCCGTTGGTGAAGGCCTGGCGCTCGCCGGGCTCCATCGACAGGGTCGCGCAGGCGTTCCTGGCGGGCGAGCAGCTGCCCTCGCCCTCCAGCATCGTGACGGTCGAGTCCACCAGGAACACGGCCTTCTCGCCCGAGGCGTCGACGCCGAGGAAGACAAGCAGCGGGGAGTTCTCACTCGGCAGCATCCGCAGGCGCGGCATGTTGCGGAAGTGGCGCACGCCATTGGGACCGTCGAGGGTCGCGTCAAGGGTGTAGGTGAACTTCTGAGCAGGCGTATCCGGATCGGTCGGCGTGACCGGAGCGGGGCCACCGGGCGTGGTGGGCGTGGTCGGCGTGCTGCCGCCGCCCGTGCCGCCATCGGCGCTACCTCCGCCTCCGCCGGACTTGGCCTCGTCGGCCGCGGCCGCGGTGGCGGTGCCGTCGCTGATCGGCACGCCCTCCTCGATCTTCTCGAGCGGCTTGAAGGGGTCCTTCGGATCAAAGGACGCAAGGTCGGACGGCGCGTCGAGCACGGCCAGGCTCACCAGCGGCTTGTCGCCGGCCTGAAGCGCCTGCTCGGGCGTGGGCAGCCCCTCCGCGCCTGGGGCAGCGGTCACGGGCGCCTCCGCGACGGCCGCGGGCGCATCGCTTGCGGGCTTGAGCATGAACGCGGGCACGCCGATCAGCGCGGCCACGAGCAGGATCGCCACCGGCAGCAGCCGGCGATCGCGCAGGTCCTGGATCACTCCCAGCGCCATGGACTTCATCGGGCTGAATCTCCGCTCTGCGCCACCGGCGAGTTCGCCGGGGCGGCCGGATTGGTCGCCGGGGCCGAGGCCGGGGTTGCGCCATCGGTGGCCGGGCCCTGCGGGGTCGCGCCCGCGGTGGTGCCCTGGCTCTTGGGCGACAGGTACACGGTGGAGCTCACCTCGGCGGTGATCACCGGGAACCGGTCGGACTTGAAGGAAAGGCGGTCGATGGTCATCAGCCGGCCCGTCACGCGAATGTTCTTGTTGGCCACCCGCACGAAGCGCTTCATCTCGTGGAAGAAGTCGGCCAGGTCGAAGAAGCTCCCGGAGAAGGTGAACTCGAGCGGCACGCTGTCCAGCCCGGGCGCGCCCGACGTCGTTCCGTCGGCAGCGGTGCCGGAGGCGCCGGCCGCTGGGGTCGCTCCCGCGGCAGCGTTCGCCGAGTCGGAGGTCTTGGCAGCCCCGTTGGCCTGCTCGGTCGCGTTACCCGCGCCCGTGGAGGCCTTCTCGCCACCGGCGGCGGCGTCGCCGCCCTGTCCGGGAGCGCTCGTGGGCGGCGCGGGGGGCGCCGGGGCGGCGTTGCGGTCGCCGGCGCGCACTCGGCTGAAGCGGATGTGGGTGCCCTTGGCGGCATCCTCGAGCTGAACGAGCAGGCTCGGCATGCCGAGCGTCGCGGGAATCGCCTTGCCCAGGCGCACCACGGTCTCGTAGTCCTTGGCGTAGGAGTTCTTGGAGCCCTCGAGCTGGTCGACCTGGGCGGTCGCCGCGTCGCGCTTGTCCTGCGCCTCGGTGAGCTGCGCGCCGAGCTTGTTGGCCTCCTGGCGCTTGGGAGCGAGAACGAGGAACCAGTAGCCCACGACCAGCATCACCGGCACGAGCAGCATCGCAATCTTCTTGTCGCGGTCGGTGAGGCTCATGCCCCGCCTCCCAGACGAGCCGGCGTCTTGCGCGGCTTGGTGTCATCCGCGGCCGGAGTGGCGGCGGGAGCGAAGGTCACGGCAACCTCGAACTTGAACTTCTTGGGCGGGCAGCCGGTGTTGCCCCCGGCGGCCGAGTCGGAAGGAGCATCGGTGGCGCCGACGGTGTCGTCCGTGGCGGACTCCTTGAGCTCCACGTCGCTCGCGCCCTTCATCTTGCCCAGCCGGACCATCAGGGTCGCCACGTGCTTGTGACTCAGCGCGCAGCCGATCATCTGGGCCTTGGGGGTCGCGGCGACGACGGCCGGAGTGGCGGGCGTGGCGGGCGTGGCGGTCGTGCCGGTTGCGCCGGCGGGCGGCGTGGCGGGTGCAGGCGCGGGCGCGGGCGCGGGCGCGGCGGCGCCGGCGGCGCCGGACGCAGAGGATCCATCGGTGGACGCGCTCACATCGAGCAGCGAGGTGCCGCTGGGCAGCACCAGCGAGAGCTCGCGCATGAAGCGCTCCCAATCGAAGCGGGCGGAGGCAAGCTGGCGGACAGACTCCTCGCGCTGTTGCTTGACGGAGGCGAACGAGCCGAACGCGCCGAGAGCGGTGGCACGCTGCTCGGCCTGCTGAGCCTCGGCCTGAGTCTCCCCGATCTTACTTGCGCGATCGTTCACCTGGTTCTGGCTGAACACGAAGGTCAGGACGGCGAGCAGCAGCGCGCCGAGCACACCCAGCACCACGTATGAGCTGCCGCCAAGCCCCTCGGCGGCCTTGACCGCGCGCTCGTTCTGCGGAAGAAGATTGACGGGCTTCATGCCGCCGCTCCCATGGCCAGGCCGGCGGCCACCGTGTAACGGAAGGCGTCGTCGCCCGAGGGCACCGCGTGGGTGCCGAGCGAGCCGAGCGGCTCGGCCACCGACACCGGCATGCCGATGCGGTTGCCCAGCTCTTCGGCGAGACTCTCATCGTGGGCGCCGGGCCCGGACAGCACGATCTCGTGGACCGGCCGCGCGTCGGGCTGCGCCAGGTGGTAGTCGATGCAGAGGCGGATCTCCTCGGCCAGGGCGCCGGCGGGAGCGCCGGTCCCGGCCTCCCACACCGTCGAGAGCGCGCGGGTGAAGAAGCAGATGGAGCCGGCCGCGATGGCAAGGTTGGTGGTGCCGCCCAGGTGACAGAGCACACGCGCGCTGCGCAGCTCGTCGGGGTTCTCCTCGCCGGGCTCGGCCAGGGTGCGGACCAGCGCGAAGGCGTCGAGGTCGACGCTCTCCGGCTTCAGCCCGGCATCCTTTACGGCGGCCACGATGCGCGAGACCATCGACTCGCGGGCGGCCACGACCATGATGCGCTGGCGCACGGAGCCGTCGGTGGTCTGGGTCGCGCCGATCGGCTGGTAGTCGAGCACGGCCTCGTCAAGGGGCATCGCGATGGCCTCCGAGGCCTGGAAGCGCACGGCGGCGTCGCGCTCCTTGTCGTCCTCGATCAGCGGCATCTCCAGGTGGCGGACCACGATCTGGGAGTTCGAGATGCCGAGCCGGACGCGCTTGGGAAGGTTGTGGGTCTTGAACAGGTCCTTGATCGCCGCGGTGAGCGCGGCGTCGTCGCGGACCTCGCCGTCCACGGTCACGCCGGGCGGCAGCTCGTGGCTCACGAGGCGGCCGACGGAATCGCCGTCCACCTGAACGGCCGCAAGGAAGCGACCGTCGATATCAAGGCCGACGGGCGCGTTCGAGCGCTTCTGCTTGGAGCGGGACAGGGAAGGCATCCCTCCCTCTATCGGCCGTCGCTCGTGGGCCTTTAGCTAGGAAAGGACCTGATCCTCATATAGCTCGATCAACTCGGGGCCGACAAGCAGGGCGGCTATGCCCCCCAGGGCGAGGAAGGGCCCGAACGGGACCCCCTTCTTGCGAGCGTCCCGGCCCTCACGGGCGATGATCGCCACGCCCACCACGGTGCCGGATAGGAAGGCGATGAACAGCGCCGGGATCACGCTCAGGCCCAAATACAGCCCCATCACCCCCGCGAGCTTCACGTCCCCCATCCCCATCCCCCGTGGATAGGCAAGAGCGAGCGCCAGCATGGCCACGAACGCCCCCGCGCCCGCGATCAGGAGCTCCGGGTAGTCGTCCGTCATCACGATCGCGCCGGCGACCACTCCGTACACGGCTGCGGGGAGCACGATCTTGTTGGGGATGATCCTGTGCTCGAGGTCGATCCCGGCAACGACGATCAGCACGGCCACTAGTGGCAGCTGGAGCACGAGATCGTCGTCCACCCCGCGCGCCGCGGCCACACCGGCGAACGCGAGGGCGGTGAGCAGCTCGACCGCGGGGTACCGGATCGAGATCGCGGTACCGCAGTGCCGACAGCGCCCGCGCAGCACCAGCCACGAGATCACCGGGATGTTGTCCCAGGGCGCGATCTCGCGCCCGCACTCAGGGCAGCGTGACCCCGGCGAGACGATCGACTCCCCCAGCGGCACGCGGTGGATCACCACGTTCAGGAAGCTGCCGATCAGCGCCCCAAGGGCGCCTATGAGCACGACGCCGACGGCCATGGCGTCAGCCTTTCATCCACCCCGGATGGGGCGTTACTCGGTCTGCCTCTGAATACGCCAGGCCGACTGGACCGGGTCCAGGAAGTAGGGAGGCTGGCGCAGCTGCAGGCGGTTGTCGTAGTTGTAGTCCTTCAGGTAACCCGTCGAGACGCTCGTGCCGCCCGTACCGACCGGTCCGCGGAACCTCTGCGCGATCACGCCGTTCACCGTGAGCGTGCCAAGGGGGTTGCCGCAGTAGTAGTGGTCGACGGTGAAGGAGTGCTGGAGCGCGAGGATGGCCGCGTCGATCTGGATCGACCCGGGCCCACCGCTGTTGTCGCAGCCGGAGTTCACCGGGTGGTAGACGCGCACGAACTGGTTCGCGATCAGGCCCAGCACGTAGTCGCCGGACTTCGTCACGTTCTCGTCGATCACGATGTCCCGCCGAGCCGCGATCGTGAGGTCCTTCGAGTAGCTGCCGCGCACCCAGACGTCGCCGCAGCCCGCCGGGGCGCCGATGCCGTATGGGTCAAGCGGCCGGTAGCCGACCCCGCAGAGGCCGTCGTCCACGAAGATCACGCCGTTGGCCGGCAGCGCCATGGTGGAACTGCTGAGGCCGCGCGCGACGTTGGTCACCTGCATGTTGGTGCCGTTGAGCACGATCGTGGTCTTGCCCACGAACTTGTAGTTGGGGTCGGCCGCCTGCTCGAGCTTGGTGTTCGAGGGAGGCAGCGTCAGCTTGAGCGCGGTCGGGTTGAACGTGCCGGTGAAGTCCGGGCTGGCCCCGCTGCACGCGGGGCGCCAGCCGGGCGTTCCGGCCGTCTGTCCCGAGACCTCGATCTTGTCCGCGCTTGTGCGACCGAAGGTCGGGCTGCCGCACACGTACAGGTCGTCGTTGGTGTGCAGCGGGCCGTTGATCTGGTCGCCCGGCGCAAACTGGATCCGGTTGCACTTCTGCGGCCAGTCGTACCACTCGCTGCCGTACTGGATCTCACCGTCGAAGAGCAGGCTGTCGCGGCCGTCCTTCCAGTAGGTGTCGCAGTTCTCCGAGGCCCACTGCACCAGGTTCTTGTGCGGTCCGGTATTGCCCTTCGGGGTCCGGTTCGGCAGCCCGAGGGACTCGCGCTCGTACCACGCGGGGTCGCTCGTCTCGAAGTCGGTGAAGTACAGGTAGTCGAGGAAGCTGCGGCGCTTGAAGGTGGCTGTGAGCTGGCGCGTGGCAAAGCCGGTGTTGCCGTTGGTGGCCACCCGGCCCGTGGACCGGATCCGGAAGGTGCCGGATGCGCTGTCGATCATCGTGCCCGCCGCGTTGGACTCGCTGCACGACGACTGCCCGTTCGCGGGAATCAGCTCCAGGGCGTAGTCCGTCCCGGTGGTGCCCGGGACGTTGCGTCGCCGCGTGATCGACCCCTGCTGGTTCACCGCATTGGGTGACTCGACGTTGGTGCACTTCGCCCAGTAGGCGTTGTCCTGGTTGAGGTGGTAGAGGTAGTCCGCGATGCCGGCCTCTGCAGCAGCGACCGCCTGCTTGGTCTTCGAGTTGTAGTTGTTGCCGCCGAAGTCGTTGGTGGCCACGGCGATCGCCGTCGCGCTCGCGGCCATGATCCCGATCATCGCCGCCATCACCGCGGGCATGGTGAAGCCGTCCTGCCGGCGCAGGCGGATCACGATCGCGTCGATGAAACGCCGGGTCACAGACATGACGGGCTGTTGTCGGGGTCGGTGGGGTCTGCGGTTCTCACGAACACGTCGGTCTCCGTTCGGGAATCCAGCTGGTTCCTCGTCCGCGGGCCGCGAGTGGGGCGCGCGTCGAAGGCCACGGCGATCCGAACCACCCGTGCCAGCTGATCCGCTGTGAGCGGCGCGGCGAGACGATCGTTCGGCGTCGCCGGGTCCACGCCGATGAAGCGGTAGTAGTCGAACAGCGGCCGGATCTCGGTGACGTTGAGGTCCCCGTCGCGGTCGTCGCGGTCCTCGGCAAGCTCGATGTCGGCGATGATCGTCCGGGTGCGCGTGGGCGTCTGGCCGAAGGTCGCGTCGCGGGTGCCCGCGGGGGTCGGCGCGCTCAGGGGCGAGAGCACGATCGTGTCGTACTGGTCCTCGACGATCGAGCCGTTCTGGCCCGCCGCGCCGGGTACCCAGCGGATCTTCCGCGCCTCGGGCGCGAACGCGGCCGCGGTGGTGTTGCGCAGGTCGGTGTAGAACCACATCTCGTTCGCCTCGGCCTTCGCAACGGCGGGGAGGCTCGAGCTCAGGCACACCTGGGAGCGCAGGCGCTGGGTGATGTACTCGATGGCGGTGCGACCGCGCTGAAGCGAGTCCACGCGGTCCTGCACGCCGGCCGACGCGCGGCCGGATGCCTCGAGCAGGTTGCCCAGGGCGGCCAGAACGACCATCCCGATCACCGCGGTGACCAGCAGCTCCACAAGCGTCATGCCGCTCTCCGAGCGCAGGCGCCTCATGGGCAGGTTCCGGTCGGGTTCGCGTCGAGGTTCGGGACCGTGACGGTCTCACCGTTGAGCTGATCCACGACGAAGTTGGTGACGATGCGCTTCTTGCCGGCAACGACCGCGCAGACGTCGTAGGTGCCGTAGGGCACGCCGGGATCGACGCTCGTTGTCACGTTTGTGGGCCCGACCCAGCCGAGGCTGTCGGCGCGCAGGGTGATCACGCCGGAGCAGCCTGCAGAGCGGGGCGTGAGCGTGATGAGCGTGTTCTGGGCCACGGCAGCGCTGACGCCGCTGTTGCTGTTCGCGGTCGTGTAGCGGAACACGCGCAGACCAGGCTCGTTCACGTTCACGGTCTGCGTCCCGCCGGGGGTGACCGTGATGTTGTTGCGGATGTTCGGCGGCAGGCCGGGGTTGGCGGGGCTCGAAATGCCTCCGCCTCCGGGCGTGGCGGGGCCCCTGTTCGCGTCGCAGTCGCCGGTGTAGGCCGTGTAGGGCGAGGTGAACGGGAAGAATGCGTTCAGGCCCTGGGCGGCACCGTAGGAGCCGAGCAGGGTCGTGCCGTTGCCGAAGATGCGAATGCCCGGGGAGCTGAGCTGGGAGTGGCTGAACGTGACCTCGTTGGCCCGGGCGTTCACGTCGGTGGCGGTGCCCTTGCGCGACTTGACGTTCACGACGACCGTGCCGGCCTGGTCGTAGTCCACCGGCTGCACCTGGCTGGTACCGCCCTCCACGTCATAGTCCCTAACGATCGTGGCGTTGCCCTGATAGTCCACGTACCCGGACTTGCTGATCGTGGCCGTGTACTCGCCCTGCGGCAGGAACGTGAAGAAGATGCAGCCGTCGGCGTCTGTCGAGCCGGTGCGGTTGGCCGGCCCGCTGAGCGAGACGGTCACGCCCGGGACCCCGGTGGCGCTGCGGTTGAGCACCTCGAAGCCCAGGTTGCCCTCGTCGCCGAACGAACCGCTCGGCGGCGCGTAGAGGCTCGTCGAGGTGACGGGCGCGGCGCCCATCATCTTGGGCCACGTGACCGACGAGGTGATCCGCAGGTAGTCGGCCCGGCCGCTGGTGAGCCCGCAGCGACGCGAGCCGCTGCCGTCGTTCACCCACACGGCGGTGGACGTGATGGTGTAGGTCACGCCCGCCACCTGGCGCGTGTACGTGGCGTTGAGGTTCGAGAGCTCCTTGGCGCGGAAGGCGCGCATGCGCTCCTGGTCCTGCTGGGCGAGGTCGGCCGCCAGCGCTCGCGCCCGCGTGTTGCCCGAGGCCGCGTTGGCGGCGTCGAACGTCTTGAACACGCCGACCGCCAGGATCGCGACGAGGATCGCGCTGGCCAGTACCTCCAGCACGCCGAAGCCTGCTTCCTCGCGGCCAATCCGCTGGAAGAGTGTGTTTACGCGAGACATGGGCTTCCTCTCTATCGGCAGGTTCGGCCCGATGTTGAGGCGCCAAACGTCCAGATGGACGAGGTTGCCGCTACCAGTCGGACGCCGTACAGGCCCCACTTGGCGCTGTACCACCCGAGCAGCGGCTGGTACGGCCGTTGTCTCGCGTGAGGGTGAAATACGTCCCGGACTTCGATTGGGTGGTCACCGTGAAGGTCTCTCCGCCGGGGGTGCCCACGATCGCCGTCACGGCCTGTACGCCGCCGGAGTCGTTCAGGGAGGGCTCGATCCCGCGCAGCTCGCCGATCGTCATACCGGTGAAGCTCCCGGCGTCGCCGTGCGAGTACGCCAGGGCCGCCGAGGCGGCGCTGCGCGACATCGACTTCGCCGCTGAGTCCTGGGCCCGCTTCTCCTGGTTCAGAAACGCGGGAATCGCGATGGCGGCGAGGATCCCGACTATCAACATCACGACGAGGACCTCGACGAGGCTGAAGCCCTCCTCCCCGCGCGCCATCGAGTTACCAGTCGCTGGCGGTGCAGTTCCCCGTGGGGACTGCAGCGCTGGAGCACCGGAACGTCGCGCCGGCGTTACGAGTGAGGGTGTAGTACTTGCCCGACTTCGATCGGGTGGTCACGGTGAACACATCCACGCCCGGCGTGCCGATGATCGCGGGCACGGTCTGGACGCTGCCCGCGTCGGTCAGCGAGGGCTCGATGGTCGTGAGGTCACCGATCACCATGCCGGCGTAGCTCCCGCCCTTGTCGGTGGCAAACGCAGCCGCCGCGGAGGCGGCGTTACGCGACATCGACTTGGCTGCCGAGTCCTGCGCCTTCTGGCGCTGGCCCAGGAAAGCCGGGATGGCGATCGCGGCAAGAATGCCGATGATCAGCACCACCACGAGCAGCTCGATGAGGGTGAAACCGTTCTGGTCTGTGCGGAGGCGGGAGAAGTTCATGTCACCTAGATCGGCAGTCGCCCGCGCCCCTTTAGCCCTGAAACGCAAACAGTCCTGAAATGCAAACAGTCCTGAAATGCAAACGGGCGGGCCCGAAGGCCCGCCCGTTTGGGTCGGTGGATACGGCTGGGTGGTTACCAGTCGCTGGCGGTGCAGTTCCCCGTGGGGACTGCAGCGCTGGAGCACCGGAACGTTGCACCGGCGTTACGAGTCAGGGTGTAGTACTTGCCCGACTTCGACTGGGTCGTCACGGTGAACACGTCGGCACCAGGGGTACCGATGATCGACGCGACGGACTGGACGCTGCCTGTATCGGTCAGGGAAGGCTCGATGGTCGTGAGATCACCGATCACCATGCCCGAATAGCTACCACCCTTGTCGGTGGCAAACGCAGCAGCCGCGGAAGCGGCGTTACGTGACATCGACTTGGCTGCTGAGTCCTGCGCCTTCTGGCGCTGGCCCAGGAAAGCCGGGATGGCGATCGCGGCAAGAATGCCGATGATCAGGACAACAACGAGGAGCTCGATCAGGGTAAAGCCCTTCTCCTCGGACTGGATGCGCTCGCGGATGGTCCGCAGCATTTTGTCTCCTCCTTTGAAGGTGACTGGGTCTGGTTGGTCTTGGGCGCCAGTCGCTTAGGTGGAGCCGGTCCGGGGAGTTCCCCTGGGGTGGCAGCTCGGCCGGCTCGTCGGCTGGATCTAGTCCAACGTCGGAGCCCCGGAACTTTGCGTCCCCGCCTCACGACGGGTTTGCCTTTATCACCGTGGCTCTGGCTTGATCTCCCAATCGACCCCCAGGCGGGGGACCTTTAGGAATCCCTTCGGCACTGCACTAGGTCATTCGTCTAGGGGGCCGTCTTGAGGCCGGAAGTAACCTCGCGCTAATGGAGTTGCGCCGCGCTCTGCTTCTGTTCGCGATCGTGCTCGGCCTCGCGGCCGTCGCGACCTCGGTGTCTCGCCCGCGCGACCGCGATGAGCCCGAGCCGGCGCCGCCGTCGACCACTGCGGTCGCGTCGCCCCAACCCGAACCCCCAACGTCGCGTGAGATCACCTTCGCCCCCGCGCTCAAGCCGCCCACCAAACAGCTCGAGGCCGGGCAGCCCGCGACCGTCCTCGTCGAGGTCGACGAGCCCGGCCAGGTGGAGATCACGGGCCTCGGGCTGACGGCCACGGCGGAGCCGCTCACCCCGGCTCGGCTCGACGTGCTGGCGAGCGACGAGGAGAGCCACGCGATCACTCTGCGCCCCGCGCGCACCGGCGAGCCCCGCACGGTCGGGACGCTCACGATTGGTCCCGCCCGCACAGGTCGCTAACTTTCCCGTTGCACCCGGCGCTGTGGCCCCCTGCGGCGCCGGGTGCACTTCTTTCTAGCTCTCGGAACGGTCCCTGCGAGCGATCCATTCGACCCCCGGCGTGTCGGTCAGGCCGTGGACGATGATCGACACGAACACCGTGAGCGCGGCCAGGTTGAAGATCTGTTCACCGGCCGGGACCCCCTCCGCCAGGACGAGCAGCGAGAACGTCATCGTGGCCACGCCCTTGGGCCCGAACCACGCCATAAACGCCTTCGTGGCGGTGTCGACCCGCGTGCCGGCCAGCGCGACCGCGATCGCGGCGGGACGCGCGATCAGCAGCGTGAAGGCGGCGATGGCCACCGCGGCCAGACCGTCGTCGAACAGCCCGCCGAACGTGAGCAGCGAGCCGAACACCACGAAGATGCCGAGCTTCACCACCTCGATGATGTCCTGCGAGCGAGACTCGAAGCAGGCCCGGATGTCCGGCCGCCGGATCCCCAGCACGATCGCGCATACGAACACCGCGATGAAGCCGTTGCCCTCGGGCGGCGCCTTGGCGATGGCGTAGGCGGCGAAACCGACGCCCAGGGCGTACAGCGCCTTCTGGTGCGCGGGAATCTCGGATCCGTAGCCCTCGCCCCGCGGAAGCGCCAGCGAGCCTGCGAGGCCCACCAGCACTCCGGTCGCAAAGCCCACCCCCAGGTCCTGGATCACGAACTCCCACCACACGAAGCCATCGGTGGAGGCCACCGAGGCTGTGAGCGCGAGCACGGCCGGCAGAGCCAGCCCGTCGTTCAGGCCCGACTCCAGGTTGAGCGAATGGCGGATCAGCCGCGGGACCCGCGGATTGGTGACCACCGATGAGGACAGGACCGGATCCGTCGGCGAGAGCAGCGCTCCGAGCAGGAACGACTCCGTCCAACCGAGGTCGGTGAGCAGCTTGGCCGCGACAGCCACCAGCGCCGCCGTGAGCGGCATGGCCACCACCAGCTTGCGAGCGGAAGGTGCCAGGCGTCCTGCAGCATCTCCGACTCCACCTCGAGGCCGTCGCGGAACAGAATCAGGATGAGCGCCACCACCGCGAGCGAGGCGACGAAGCCGGACTCGGGGTCGAAGGCCAGGACTCGGCTCCCCCCTCCCCCAGCGCGAACCCGGCGATCACGAACAGGGCTGTGAGCGAAAGGAAGCTGCGCCGGGCCACGCCGGACACCAGCGCGCCGAGGATGAGCAGGCCGCCGAGCACCGCGAGGGCCTCGTCGAAGTCGGGCACGAGCGGGAGTCTACGGCGGCCCTTTTCGGACAGACTGCGAGTGAATGACCGGCGTGGGCCTCATCGGGTGTGGCTGGGTGGCGTGCGAGAAGCACCTGCCGGCGCTCGCACGGGTGGACGGGATGGACGTGGTCGCTCTACACGACAGCGACCCCGCCGCGATCGCCCACGCCGCGCTGCAGGCGCCCGAGGCGCGCGGTCATGACCGGCTCGATGCGCTCCTTGCGGATCCTGGGGTCGAGGTGGTGGCTGTCCTGACGCCTCCCACCGAGCATGCCGAGCAGGCGGTCGCCGCCTTCGCGGCCGGCAAGCGGGTCCTGTGCGAGAAGCCACTGGCCCTCACCACGGAGGATGCGCGCGCCATCTGCGACGCGGGCTCGGGACTGCTCGGCGCCACGGGCCTCATGAGCCGCGCCCTGAGGGTCGTCCAGCGTGCCCGGCGCGCCATCGCGGACGGGGCCATCGGCGAGGTGGTCGCCCTTCGGTCGGTCTACTCCGACAGCGTCGTGGACGAGGGCCTCGGCGACCGGCCGTGGCGCCGGCGCAGCGCCACCGGCGGCGGCGCGCTCCAGGAGAAGTTGGTGCACCACGTGGACCTGTGGCGCTACCTGACCGGCCTCGAGGTGGAGGGCGCAACCTCCGAGCTGGTCGACTCGGAGCGTGAGCAGGACGAGGTGGTGGCGATCACCGGGCGGATGACCGGCGGCGTCGTGGCCTCATCGGTGGGCCTGGACCGCTCCGCCGAGACGAACGAGCTCCAGGTGTTTGGGTCCCACGGTCACATCGCCCTCGACCTCTACCGCGTGGACGGCTATCGCCTGGAGGGCCGCAACCAGGTGTCCGGCGAGCCCGCCGTGCGAGCGCGCCGCGCGGCGGCGGCCGCTGCGAAGTTGCCCTCCATCGCCGCCCAGCTGCGCAGCGGCGGGGAGTTCTCCAACTCCTACGTGCGCCAGTGGGAAGCCTTTCGCGACGGCGCGCCGCTGGCCACGCTCGAGGACGGCCTGCGGGCGACCGAGGTGCTGGAGATGGCGAGGTGAGCCCGGTGATGTCCGCCATCCTCGTGACCGACCTGATGGAACGGGTCGAGGCGGTGATCGACGCCTTCAGGCGCCAGACCATCGCCGACCGGCTCGAGCTGGTTCTGGGCGTGGCCCGGAAACCGCGGTCCCCGGCGACCTGGGATCGGGGTTCGGCGCGCTCGTGGTGGTGCGCGTCTCCGACCCATTCGACATCTCGGAGGCGCGAGCCGAGTGCGTGCGCGCGGCGACCGCTCCCGTGGTGGCCATCGGAGAGACTCACTGCATGCCCGAGCCGACCTGCTGCGAGTCCCTGCTGGCCGGCTTCGAGGACCCCGACATGGCGATCGTCGGCTCGCGGGTGCTGTGCGCAAACCCGGGCACCGCGATGGCCCAGGCGGCCCACCTCATGGACTACGGGCCGTGGGCCCAGGGCGACCGTGGCGAGCGCACCCATCTCGCCGCGCACAACGTGGCGTTCCGGCGCGAGTTCCTGCTCGAGCTGGGCGACGGCCTCGGGCACGGCCTCGACGTGAACACCGGCCTCAACGACCGCTTTCTGGCGCAGGGCAGGAAGCTGATGTTCGAGCCGACGGCCCGCTGGCAGCACCTCAACGTCTCCAAGCCGGCGCCCTGGCTGAAGGAGCGGCTGCTCAACGGACGCGCGTACGCCGGGCAGCTCTCGCGGCGATGGACGCGGCACCGGCGACTGGCGTACGGCCTCGCGTGGCCGCTCATCGCGGTGGTGCGATTCGTGCGCCTCACGCCGATCTCACGGGCGGCGGGCGTCTCTCCGCGCGCCTTCCCGGCCTTCACGCTCGCACTGGTCGTGGCCTCGGCCGGGGAGGGCTGGGGCTTCCTGACGGGCCCGGGCGGGGCGCCGCGCTATCGCCGCAGAATCGAGATCGAGAAGGGTCTGCACATCCGTCCCGGCGAAGCCTCGGCCGCGCACGCGCGGGTCCTGGCGCTGCATGAGCCTGCCTAGCGCGACGGTCGTGGTGCCGACCCGCGGTCGGCCGGAGCAGCTCGCCCGCTGCGAGGCCGCCTTGGGCGCGCTGGACTACCCGCGCGACCGGCTGGAGGTGCTGGTGATCGAGGACTCCGACGGCGCCGGGCCGTCCGCGGCGCGCAACCGAGGACTCGCTGAGGCGCGGGGTGAGGTGGTCGCCTTCACCGACGACGACTGCGAGCCGGCGCCGGACTGGCTGCGCGTGCTCGCCGAGGCCTGGCAGGCCGAGCCGGGCCGAGCCTATGGCGGCACCGTGTTCAACGCTCTTCAGGACGACCTGCCGGCCGACATCGCCCAGCGCGTGATCGACGCGGGGTACGCACATCTGAACCGCCCGGGCGACGCGCGCTTTCTGGCCTCCAACAACCTCCTCTTCCCTGCCGAGCCGCTGCGCGACCTGGGCGGCTTCGACGAGTCCCTGCGCACGGCCGAGGACCGCGACATCTGCGACCGCTGGCGCCTGAGCGGTCGCCGCCTCGATCACGTGCCGGGCGCCGTCGTCCGGCACCGTCACCTCGGCGGCTTCCGCGAGTTCTGGCGCCAGCACGTGGCCTACGGCCAAGGCTCGCGCCGCTTCCACGTCCGCCACCGCCGGCGCACGGGTTCCCGCCCGCCGATCGAGCCCGCCTTCTACGCGCGCGTGCTGCGCCGGCCCGGGCAGCCGCGACCGGCGTCGGATGCGTTGGTGCTGGTGTGGCTGGCGGCGACGGCGTACGGGTACGCGGCGGAGATGGTGCGCCCGCGGGGCGACGGCCCTACTTGATCTGGTCGTAGACCTTGAACATCGGCAGGTACATCGCGACCACGATGAAGCCGACGATGCCGCCGACGACGCATGATCATCACCGGCTCGAGGATCGACGTGAGCGCCTTCACCGACGCTGCAACCTGGTCCTCGTAGAAGTCTGCGATCTTGCTCATCATCGTCTCGAGGGCGCCGGTCTCCTCGCCCACTCCGATCATCTGGGTGACCATCACCGGGAACGCCTGAGGCGTCTTCTGCATCGGCGCGGTGATGGTGCCGCCCTTCTTCACGGAGTCGCGTACGTCGTTCATGGCCTTCTCGATCACCTTGTTGCCGGACGTGCGGCCGGTGATGTCGATTGCCTCGAGCATCGGCACGCCGGCCGCGATCAGGCCGGAGAAGGTGCGTGAGAAGCGCGCGAGCGCGATCTTCTGGATGATGTCGCCGATCTTCATCGGCGTCTTGAGCTTGAGGGTGTCCCACTGCATGCGCCCGCGATCGGTCTTCTTCCAGCGGCGGAAGGTGTAGACGGTCGCGACCGTTCCGAGCAGTCCGACGTACCACTTCTCGGTCACGAGGTGGGACAGCGTCACCGTGAACTTGGTGATGGCGGGCAGCTCGCCGCCGAAGTCCTTGAAGACACCCTCGAAGACGGGCACGAGGAACGCCACGAGGGCGAACAGCACGATCGAGCGCGAACCCGCCGATCAGCATCGGGTAGATCATCGCGGCGCGGACCTGGCGCTTGAGCGCGTCGTCGGACTCGAGCTGGTCGGCCACGCGGATGAGCGTGGACTCCAGGATGCCGCCGGTCTCGCCGGCGGCCACCATGGCCACGTAGAGGTCATTGAAGACGTCGGGATGGCGCTGGAGGGAGTCCGAGAGCGCGAGGCCCGCCTCCACGTCCTTGCGCACGGCGATCCAGGTGTCCTTGAGCTTGTCGTTGTCGGTCTGCTCCTCGATCACATAGAGCGAGCGGAGCAGCGACATGCCCGACGAGATCATCGTCGAGAGCTGGCGGGTGGCGATCGTGAGATCGGCGGACTTGATGCGGCGGAAGTTGGCGAGGATGTCCGTGGCGCTCTTGGGGACGAGCTCCTCGATGTCGACGACGATCAGGCCCTTGGACCGCAGCTGCGATGCCACGGCCTGCTTGTCGTTGCCCTCCATCTCGCCCCGCGTGGGGACGCCGGCGAGGTCGAGCGCCTTGAAGCCGAAGTTGGCCATCGGTCCCTATGCCACCCGCACCGTGCCCATGAGGCGGCGCAGCTCCTCGGGCGTGGACGAGCGCTGCTCGGCCAGCTCGCGGGTTATCTTGCCTTGGCGGACGAGGTCGGCCATCGCGGCGTCCATCGTCTGCATGCCGTGCGTGCTTCCGGTCTGGAGCACCGAGTGAATCTGATGCGTCTTGCCCTCGCGGATGAGGTTGCGCACGGCGGGGGTGGGAACGAGCACCTCGCACGCCGCCACGCGGCCAAGTCCGTCGGCCGTGGGAAGCAGCTGCTGGGTGACGATCCCCTCGAGCGCGACCGACAACTGCGTCCGGACCTGGTGCTGCTGCTCGGGCGGGAAGACGTCGACGATGCGGTCCACCGTCTGAGCGGTGTCCTGGGTGTGCAGGGTGGCGAACACGAGGTGGCCGGTCTCCGCCGCGGTGAGCGCCGTGGAGATCGTCTCGAGGTCGCGCATCTCGCCCACGAGGATCACGTCGGGGTCCTGGCGCAGCGCCGCCTTCAGGCCGAGCCCGAAGCTCTGCGCGTCGGCACCCAGCTCGCGCTGGTTGACGATGCAATTCTGGTGACGGTGGAGGAACTCGATCGGGTCCTCGATGGTCATGATGTGCTCGCGGCGCTCCTTGTTGATCACGTCGAGCATCGCGGCGAGCGTGGTGGACTTACCCGAGCCGGTCGGTCCCGTGACGAGCACGAACCCTCGCGGCTTCTTGGTGAGCTCGCGCAGCACGGCGGGGACGCCGAGGCTGTCGAGCGCGGGCATCTCGCTCGGGATCAGACGGAAGGCGGCCGCGATCGAATCGCGCTGGAAGAACGAGTTCACGCGGAAGCGCGCCTTGCCGGGGATGGAGTAGGCGAAGTCGATCTGCCAGTCGGTCTCGAGCCGCTGGCGCTGGTCGTTGGTGAGAATCGAGTAGACGACCTCACGGACCCCCTGCGCGGTCATCTTCGGGTAGTCCAGCGCGTTCAGCGCGCCGCGCTGACGGATCATCGGAGGGGAGCCCGCGGTGAGATGCAGGTCCGATGCGTTGCTATCGATGACGTGGAGAAGTACTTCTGCGAAATCGAATTCCATGTTGTCCTCTATCGGCAGAAAACTCGGTTACGTGACCCTTGCGACCTCGGCCACAGAAGTGACCCCCTGCTTGATGCGCTCGAAGCCGTCCTCGCGCAGCGGGCGCATGCCCTGTTCTCGCGCCACAGCCGCGATCGCGTCGGCGGATGCGCGCTCGATCGTGAGTGCGCGGATCTCGTCCGTGACCGACATCACCTCGTACAGACCGCAGCGGCCCTTGTAGCCCGTGCCGCTGCAGCGCGAGCAGCCGACCGGCTGGTAGGCCTCCACGTCGAATGCGGACCGGAAGCCGGCCGACTCCAGCGTCTTCACATTCAGGATCGCCGCCTGCTTGCAGTGGGTGCAGAGCATTCGCACCAGGCGCTGCGCCACCACGCATTCCAGCGCCGAGGCGGTGAGGAACGGCTCGATGCCCATCTCGGTGAGGCGCGTGAGCGCCGACGGGGCGTCGTTGGTGTGCAGCGTGGAGAGGACCAGGTGGCCCGTCAGCGCGGATTCGATGGCGATGCGTGCCGTCTCACCGTCGCGGATCTCGCCCACCATGATCACGTCGGGGTCCGCGCGCAGCATCGAGCGCAGGCCCGAGGCGAACGTGAGCCCGGCGCGCTGGTTGACCTGCAGCTGGTTCACGCCCTCGAGCTGGTACTCGACCGGGTCCTCGATGGTGATGATGTTCTTGTCGATCGAGTTGATCGAGCTGAGCGCCGCGTAGAGCGTGGTCGATTTGCCCGAGCCGGTGGGCCCGGTCACGAGCGCCGCGCCGTGGGCGCGGTGGAAGGCCTTCTCGAAGCGCTCCCTGCCTTCGCCGAGCAGGCCGAGCGAGTCGAGGTCCATCGCCACCGAGTTCTTGTCCAGGAGGCGCATCACGATCCCCTCGCCTAGGACCGACGGCATGGAGACAACGCGGACGTCGATGGCATTGCCCTCCACCGTGAGACCCACCCGGCCGTCCTGCGGGACCCGCTTCTCGGCGATGTCCAGATCGCCCATGATCTTTATGCGCGAGACCACGCCCGGAACCATTCGGCGTGGGATCGTCGTGGACTCACTCAGCACGCCGTCGATGCGAAAGCGCACCCTCATGTCGCGGCCGTCGGGCTCCATGTGGATGTCCGAGGCCCCCTCCTCCACCGCCTGGGCGATGAGGGAGTTCACGAGCTTGATAACCGGCGCATCCTCGGCGGACTCGCGGATCGCCGCGACCGCAACGATGCTCGTGGGGTCGTCCTCGTCCTCCTGGATCGCCTCTGCCACCGCGTCGTCGAGACGCGACATCCGGGCGATCAGGGCGTCGATGTCCTCCGGGCTGGCCACCGCGGGCCGCAGCTCGTGACCCGTGAGCAGCTTCAGATCGTCCAGCGCCAGCACGTTGGCGGGGTCGGCCATCGCGACGATCAGCGTCTCGTCCTCGTCGAAGCCGATCGGCACCGCGGAGAAGCGGCGCGCGGCCTCGGGCGTGATCAGGTTCGTCGCGCCCAGGTCGGGGCTGTAGACCGTGAGGTCGGCGTGGTCGAGCCCGAACCGCTCGGCCAGCGCACGGGCGAGCTGGTCGGCTGTGATCGCATCGGCCTCCAGCAGCACCTGGCCGGCGGGCTTGCCGGCCTTGCGGGATTCTTCGACGGCCGCCTCCACGCGCTCGCGGTCGACGAAGCCGAGCTCCACGATCACGTCCGCGATGAAGCGCGAGGGACCACCACGCCGGCTCGGCGGGGTCAGTCCGTTACCTGCTTGTGGTTCGGCCCGGGCGGTGGCCTCTCCCGAATCTCTTACCGGGCGGAGGTGCCCTGGGCCCCGAGGGCCCTCGCTCACTTGGAGTCGACCACCTGCTGGGTGAGGCTGCCCTTGTCCACGAAACCCTCAATGACCTGCGCCTCACCGCTGCGTCCCACGATCACCACCGCGGGTGCCTGCGAGATGCCAAGTGCACCCACCACTGCGCGGTAGCGCGCCAGGCGGGCGATGCTGTCGGTGAAGACTGAGACTCCCTTGCGGCCGCGCTGCGCGCTCACCGCGCCGGCCACGGCGGCGTCGTCGGCCGAGCCGGGCTGGCGGAAGAAGAGGATCACAACGCGCTTCTTGTCGAGCGCGCGCTTGACGGAGGGGGGCACGCCGACGACCTTTGCGACGGCGGGCTTCGCGGGTGTCGCCTTCGCCTTCGCGGGGGTCTTCTTGACCTCAGGCTTCGCGGGGGCCGCCGTTGCCTCGGACTTCTTGGGCTTCGCGGGCGCGGGATCCTCGGAGGCGGCGTTCGCCTTCTTGGCCCGGGCAGCCAGCTCGGCGGCGTTGGATTCGGGTGCCGCGGCCTGCTGTCGCGACGCGCTCGTGGCCAGGAAGGCCGCGACGGCGAGCACGGCGCCGGCAACGGCGATCAGCACTGGGCGGGAAAGGGGCATGTGCGATTAATCGGCAGCCCGCCGAAAATCCTGAATCCGGCAGGGTCAGCCGCGCGCGGCCGCGGAGCGCATCACGTCGAGCGGGGCCTCGCGCCCGGTCCATAGCGACAGCGACCGGGCGCCCTGGCGCACCAGCACCTCCAGCCCGCTCACAAACCGCGCTCCGCCGCTCTCAGCCCAGCCCTGGACGGGCGTCGGCTGTTCGCCGTAGACCATGTCCACGACCACCGCGCCCGGGTCGACTCCCCCCAGGCCCAGCTCCTCCAGACCCTCACCGCGCAGGCCGACGACGGTGCAGTTCACAACCACCTCCGCAGCCACCGGCTTGGGAACCGCGCGCGCGCCGAGCTCCGTTGCGAGGGCTGCCGCCCGCTCCGCCGTCCGGTTCCACACCGAGACCTCCGCCGCGCCCGCGTTCAGCAGCGTCCACACGGCCGCCCGGGCGGCCCCACCGGCGCCGAGCACGAGCGCGCTGCGGCCCTCGATCGGCACGCCGAGCGCGTCCAGCAGCCCGGCGGCGTCGGTGTTGTCGCCCTCGATGCCGTCCGCGAAGGTCAGCGTGTTGGCCGCCCCGATCGCCGACGCGGCCTCGGACAGCGAATCCGCCACGTCGTGGGCGGCCACCTTGTGCGGCACGGTCACGTTCAACCCGCGGAACCCGGCGCCACCGACTGCCGAGACGGTGTCGGCGAACAGGTGCGGCGGCAGCGGTACCGGTACGTACAGCCAATCGAGCCCGAGCTCGGTGAGCGCGGCGTTCTGCATCGCCGGCGAGCGGCTGTGACTCACCGGCCAACCCGCCACGCCGAGCAGGGGGCGGCCCATCAGCAGTTGGTCGGCGACTTCCCGCCGCGGCGCTCGCGCTCGCGGTTGTAGCGGTCCACGTCGCGCTGGAACTCGGCGTCGGTCTTTGAGAAGTCGTGCTCGCCGCACGTGCCCGGCTTCACCACGTAGAAGAGGTAGCCCGTGCTGCGCGGGTTGGCGGCGGCTCTAATTGCGGCGAGGCCCGGACTTCCGATCGGGCCGGGCGGCAGGCCGCGGCGGCTGCGCGTGTTGTAGGGCGAATCGGAAGAGAGCTGCGACTGCGTGAGCGGCTTGGTCCAGTTGTTGGTGGCGAACCGGACGGTGGCGTCGATCCCGAGCGGGATGCCCTCCCGCAGCCGGTTGTAGATCACCGAGGCGATCAGCGCGCGCTCGCGCGGCAGCTGCGCCTCGCGATCGACCATGGAGGCGATGGTGAGCACGTCGTAGGCGGTGAGGTTCTTGCGCTTCGCCGCGCGCAGGTCGACCTTGGGGAACTCGCGTTTGAAGGTCTGCAGCTGGCGCTCGACCAGCCTGCGCACGGGGCGGTTGGGCTTGAACTCATAGCTCGCCGGGAACAGGAAGCCCTCGAGGTCTCGCGCCCGCTTTGCCCCATAGGTGCGCGGGTTCAGCACGCTCGACCGGCGACTCGCGACCAGGTAGTCGCCATTGAAGCCGGCGGGCAGCGCCCGCTTCACCTCGCGGCGAGACCGGCCCTCGGGCACCGTCACCTTCACCACGTCGCCGGGCACGCCCTCCTCGAGCAGGTCGAGCGCGGCGATATGGCTCATGTCCTTCTTCAGCTGGAACCTTCCCGCCTTGAGGTCACCGCCCCGCCCGGCGATGCGAGCGCGGGCCTCGAAGAAGAACGCGCTGCTCACCACGCCCTCCTTCTCCAGGACCGTCGCGATGTCGTGCACGCCCGAGCCGCGCGGAATCGACACGCGCACCGTGCCCTCGCCATCGCCCTTCAGGGGCTGGAACAGCGACAGCAGGAACCATCCGAGGGCAGCCACCAGGATGCCGACGATCGCGAGCGGGATCACACGCCTCCGGCCGCGACCCGGCGCCTTCTCACCCTTCTTTGCCTCGCGCCGCCGGTGCAGGATCTCGCGCGCCTTCGCGGCACGGTGGGCGGCGGCCTCGGCGCGCGGCAGGCGCGGGGCCGCGGGCTGTCGCTCCGGCTCCGGCTCTGACTCCGGCGCGGGCGCGGGTGCCGGCTCCGGCGCGGGCGCCGCCTCGGGTTGCGGGGTTGGCGGCGGAGGTGGCGGCTGGGGGCGCTTGGGGGGCGGTTTCTTGGGGCGCTCCGGCGGCGGCTTGCCCTGCTTGGCGGCGCGCTTGGCCTCGCGCTCGAGCCGCGCGGCCTCGCGCTCCTCCGGGGTGCGGTCGGGGCTCACGCCTGTTGGGCGGCCAGGTAGCTCTCGAGGAGGTGCGCGGCTGCGCGCGAGTCCGCCTCGGCACGGCCGCCATGGGCCTCCGCCATCTTGGTCGTGAGGCGCTCGTCGTACATCTCGACCGGCACGTCGAGCCGGGCCTCCAGCCGCCCGGCGAACTCACGCGCGGAGGCCGCCTGGGCGCCCTCACGGCCAGCGAGCGTGATCGGCAGCCCGACCACCACCTTCTCGGCCTCGAGCTCCTCTGCCAGCCCGGCGATGCGGGCAAGGCCCTTGCGGGTATCCGGGCGCTTCACCACCTCCAGCGGAGTGGCGAGCGTCCCGGAGGGATCGGACACCGCGCAGCCGCAGCGGGCCTCCCCGTGGTCGAGCGCAAGCACACGCATCCGAGGCAGTCTAGGTAGCCGGGCCGCTAGGAGCGGATGGCCTCTTCGATGGCCGCGCGCACAGCCGCCAGCGCGGCCTCGGCCTTGGCAGGGTCGCCACCGCCGGCCTGGGCCACGGTGTCGCGCCCTCCTCCCCCGCCGCCGGCCACCTCGGCCGCGGCCTGCACCAGCTCGCCGGCCCTCACCCCCCGCTCCACGAGCTCGGGCGCCACGTTCACCACCAGCGCCAACTTGCCCTCCGAGTCGGTGGCCAGGACGACCGCCGATTCGCCGAGCTTCTGCCGCACGCGGTCGGACAGGGCGAGCAGCGCCTTCGTGTCCGGCGCCTGCGCGGACTCCGCCACCACCTTCGCGCCCTCCACGTCTGCCGCGGCCCCCACGAGGCGCTCCGCCTCCGCTCCGTCGTCGGACGCCACGGACGGCTTCTTCTTCAGCTCCTTCACCTGGCTGCCCAGCCGCTCGGCCGCACGCACGAGGTCCTCCTCGGGCGCCTTCATCAGCTTCGACAGCTCGCGCAGACGCGCGGTCCGCTGCTCGAACAGCTCCGTGGCCGCCGCCCCCGTGACGGCCTCGATCCGGCGCACATTCGACGCGCTGGACGCCTCCGTCGTCACATGGAACAGGCCCACCTCGCCCGTGCTGCGGACATGAGTGCCGCCGCACAGCTCGCGGGAGACGTCGTCGATCTCGACCATCCGCACCCAGTCGCCGTACTTCTCACCGAACAGCGCCATGGCGCCCAGCGCCTTGGCCTCGTCGAGGCTCGTCTCGATGGCGCGCACCGGCAGGTTGTCGGCCACCCACCCGTTCACCCGCGACTCCACCCCGGCCAGCTCTTCGTCGGACAGGCGCTGGCCGTGTGAGAAGTCGAAGCGCAGCTTATCCGGGCCCACGTAGGAGCCGGCCTGGCGCACATGATCGCCGAGGCGCTCGCGCAGCGCGGCGTGCAGGAGATGCGTGGCGGTGTGGTTGCGCATCGTGGCGATCCGCTCCGCCCGTTCGACCTCGGCGTGAACCCGATCACCGGCGCCGATCTCACCCTCGAGCGGCTCGAGCGCCAGCGCCTGGTCGGCGCCGATGCGAAAGACGCCGGTCACGCGCGCCTTGCCGGTGTCGGTGACCACGGTGCCCCGGTCGGACACCTGGCCACCGCCCTCGGGATAGAAGGGGCTGTCCTCGAGCTTGGCGAGCAGCGTGCCGTTCTCAGATTCCAGCGCACCGACGACCGTGTCCGCCGCGGTGGCCTCGTAGCCCACGAAGCGGGTCTCAAATCCAGCGTCGCGAGCGAAGCCCGCGGCGCGGTCGGCGACGCCGGTGTCGCCGTGGTCCTTCGCCGCGGCGCGGGCGGTGGCGCGCGCACTTTCCATCAGCTCGGTGAAGGCCGCCGCATCGACCGTCAGGCCCTGCTCGGCCAGCATCTCCTGGGTCAGCTCGAACGGAAAGCCGTATGTGTCGTGCAGCTGAAACGCGTCCCACGCCGGCACCTCGGTCACGCCCTGATCCTTCGCGGCCTCGATCAGGTCGCCGAGCAGCTTCTCGCCCTGTGCCAGCGTGCGCCCGAAGCCCTCCTCCTCGGAGGCCGCCCAGCGCGCGATCGTGTCGCGCTCGGCCACCAGCTCGGGATACACGTCGCCCCAGCCTTCGATCACGACCTCGCACAGCGCGGGCACGAAGCCCTCCTCGAGCCCGAGCACCCGGCCCTGATGGATCGCGCGGCGCAGGATCCGGCGCAGGATGTAGCCGCGGTCCTCGTTCGAGGGAACCACGCCGTCGCCCATCAGGAACGACGCCGCGCGGCCGTGATCGGCCAGCACCCGCAGCGCCCTCGTGGTCGCGTCGTCCTGCCCGTACTTGCGCCCCGAGCGCTCCTCGCCGAACGCGATCAGAGGCGCGAACGAGTCGGTCTCGTAGACCGACGGAACGCCCTGGAGGATCGCCGCCATGCGGTCCAGGCCCATGCCGGTGTCGATGTTCTTCTGCGGCAGTTCGGTGACCGACCCGTCCTCGTGCAGCGCGTTCTGCATGAACACGAGGTTCCAGAACTCGAGCATGCGCTCGGTGTCGTCGCCCGGCCGGTCGCTGTCGGGGCCGAAGTCGGGACCGCGGTCTAGGTAGAGCTCGGAGCACGGCCCGCAGGGCCCGGTCGGGCCCGACTGCCAGAAGTTGTCCTCGCGCCCGAGCAGGATGATCCGATCGTCGGGCACGCCGATCTCCCTCCAGATCGCGATCGCCTCGTCGTCGGGGCCGATCCCCAGCTCCTCGTCGCCCCCGAAGACGGAGATCCAGATCCGCTCGGGGTCGAAGCCGAACCCCTTCGTCGACAGCTCCCACGCGAACTCCGCGGCGCCTTGCTTGAAGTAGTCGCCGACCGAGAAATTGCCGAGCATCTCGAAGAAGGTGAGGTGGCGGGCGGTCACGCCGACGTTCTCGATATCGGTGGTGCGGAAGCTCTTCTGGCACGAGGTGAGCCGCTTCGCCGGAGGCTCCTCGAGGCCCATGAAATAGGGCTTGAACGGCTGCATGCCGGCGGTGGTGAGCAGCACGGTAGGGTCGTAGCTCGCCGGGACCAGCGAGGCCGAGGGCATGCGCCGGTGATCGCGCTCCTCGAAGAAGGTCAGGAACTGCTCGCGGATGTCGGCGGCCTTCATCGCGAGGAGTCTAGGCGGACGCCGCGTCAGCCGAAACCTGGCGGTACAAGCGTCCAATCCTGCTGCAAGAGGCGGACTTTGCGAGGGAAATGCTCCTGTTGCAATGGAGCTTGTGCACAAGAAAGCTGTGCACTTCCCCGCGCGTGGGAGAGAAGGTCGGCCAATGGGCCGACCATCGACTGACATGCTGCTGGCGGAGGAACTAGTAGGGGAGGCGCGAAAGCGCCGCTCCATGAGGATGTCGCGGCGCGAGCGTGTCGTCAGCGCCGCCTCGGCGGCCGGCTTTGTATCCGTCGCTTTTGCCGTCGCAGTTTTCGTTCCCGACGAGCGGGCACTCGACCTGCCCCTGGTGGTTGGTCTGACCGCCGCGTACGCGGTCGTCTCCCGAGTCCGCTTCGAGTTCGGCGACTACTGGGTCTCGCCCGAGCAGCTCGTGTTCGTCCCGATGATCCTTCTGGTGCCCCTGCCGTGGGTGCCCACGCTGGTCGCCCTTGCGGTGATCCTCTCGATGGCGCCGGATGTGTTTGAGGGCAGCTGGCACCGCGATCGCGTGGTCGGCTGTCTCGGAGACAACTGGTTCTCGGTCGGCCCGGTCTTGGTGCTCGCCCTGCTTGCGCCGGGTGAGGCGTCGCTCGAGTGGGGTGCCGTCTATGCGCTCGCACTCGTCGTTCAGGTCCTGAGCGATCTCGGATGGGTGCTCGTGCGCAACGCCCTGCTCGACCACATTCCCTTCACGACCGTGCTGCGAGATTGGGCCGGGGTCGCTCGCGTCGAAGCCGTCCTCTCTCCGGTCGCGCTCATGTACGCGGTGGCCGCGGTCAACGAGGCCTGGGCCGTCGCAGCGGTGTTTCCACTCGTCTGGCTTCTGCAGGTCTTCGCACGTGATCGCCAGGAGCGCTATGCCAGCGCCCTCGAGCTCCAGCGTGCCTACCGGGGCACGGTCACGCTCCTGTCCGACGTGGTCGAGTTCGAGGACCCGTATACCGCGGCGCACTCGCGCTCGATCGTCGAACTGGCCGAGGCCACAGCCGAGCGTATGGGCGTGCCGCGAGAGAGCCGCCAGCGGCTCGAGTTTGCCGCCCTCCTCCACGACGTCGGCAAGATCGCCATCCCCAAGGAGATCCTCAATAAGCCCGCCAGCCTGGACGAGGAAGAGTTCAACGTGATGAAGACCCACACGATCGAGGGCCAGTTCATGCTCGACCGCGTGGGTGGGCTGCTCGGGGAGATCGGAGAGATCGTGCGGTCCTGCCACGAGCGGTGGGACGGTCGCGGCTATCCCGATGGCCTGGCGGGCGAGGAGATTCCGCTCACTGCCCGCATCGTCTTCGCCTGCGACGCGTACAACGCGATGACCACCGACCGGGTCTATCGACGGGCGCTCTCCACAGCGGAGGCGCTGGAGGAGCTACGGCAGAATTCTGGGACCCAGTTCGACCCCACCGTCGTTCGCGCCCTCGTCGAGATCATCGAGGATGGCGAGCCAGCGACCGCGGGTACCGACGAGATCCGAGCCATCCTCGCCCGGAAGCCCGTTGCCGGGCGCGTCGGCGCCACCGCCTGAGTTCGGTTCCGTACTCCGCGGCACCCAGTCCCCGCGGAGCAGGGCGGTTGCGACCAGCCACGTAACGAGACCTCCGGCTCCGGCGAGCGCGATCGTCGTCCTCACCCCCAGGAGCTCGATGAGGCCGGCGGCCACTGCGAACGCGGTCCCGAAGGCCCACGCGGTGAGCGCATCCTTGACACCGAATACACGGCCCGCGAGATCGTCCGGCACGGTGGCCTGGATGATCAGCCGTTCGTAGACGAGAAGCAGTCCGTTTCCGAACCCGGCGATCGCGAACGCCAGTCCGGCCACAGCGATGGTCGGGGCAAGCCCGGACGCAAGAAAGCCGGCGCCCGTGATCGCCAGGCCGGCGAGGTACCGCCGCTTCAACGCGGGCAGCGAACCGCCCGTGGAGCCCGCGAGTGAGCCGCCCAGGAAGCCGAGCCCGAACAGCGCGACGACCGCCGAGAAGCCCGCGCCGCTCGCCCCGAGCTCACCCTGCACGAACAGCAGCTCGCCCACGTTGAAGATCCCGGCGAAGAAGAGGGCCACCGCGGACGCGATGAGCACGGTGCGCAGGCCGACGAAACCGGCCGTCGCGACCAGCCCCGCTCTCGCGTCACGAAACAACGACCGCGCAAGGCGCCCTTCTGCCTTCGGCGAACTCGCCAGAGCGCCGAAGCGCACCCGCGAGAGCACCGCCGCGGACACCGCAAACGTGACGGCGTTCACGAAGAGAATCGTCTCGCTTCCGCCCAGGAGCAGAATCCCGGCCGCAAGGGCGGGACCGATCATGAAGCCCAGGTCCGCGATGGCTCCGTAGACCGCCGTTGCGGCCGGCAGCCGCTCCCGCGATACGAGACTGGGCAAACCCGCGAGCGCGGCGGGGGTGAAAAGTCCCGTGCCCACCCCGGCCACGACCGCAAGCGCGACGGTCGCGGCGAAGCCATCGACGAGGGCGATGCCGAGGAAGGCAGCGGCCCTGACGACATCCGCGACCACCACACAGGACCGCCGTGAGAACCGGTCCGCGATCGCTCCGAACACCGGCCCCAGGACCATTGCCGGAAGTAGGTCCGCCGCCAACACCAGGCTGATCGCGACCGGAGACTCGAACCGCTCGTACGCCACCAGCAGCAGCGCTATGTAGCCGGCGCCAGTCCCGATGGCGGACTGCGCGAGGGTCCCGAAGAAGACCGCCGCCCTCCGTTCGGAACGCAGCATTTGAAAAGCTGGGCGGATCATGCGCAAAAGAAACGGGGCCACAACCCGAAGGTCGCGGCCCCGTTATTGAGACTTCTTTGGAAACTAGCGGCGGGCCGGCATTCAGTACCTCCCTGACGCATGCCACTGGGGTTTCTGCACAGCATCGGCACAACAAGCTGTGCGGTATCTGCGTCGAGCATGGCACACCTTCGGACTTTGCGCCACCTCTTGTGCATGAACCCGTGCATAGTGGAGGACATTCGCTCTGGGAGGGGTAGGGCCTGCTTCCGATCCTTACCCATTCAGACCGCCGAGGGCAACTGATCGCCGGCGCTCACCGGGCTGGTCGCCGAGCGCTTGGCCGCAGCCAGGTCGTCAGCGCTCACGTTCAGCGGGTGATGGCACGCTGCGAGGTGGCCCCCGGGGTACTCGGTCAGCGGCGGCTCCACCTCCCTGCAGACGTCGGTTGCGTGCGGGCAGCGGGGGTGGAACACGCAGCCCGACGGTGGGTCGACCGGATTCGGCGGCTCGCCCGAAACCACGACCCGGTCGCGCCGGCGGTTCTCACGCGGATCGGGGATCGGCACGGCGGCGAGCAATGCGTGCGTGTAGGGATGGATCGGCTTCGTGTAGAGGTCCTCCGACGGCGAGACCTCCATCAGCTTGCCGAGATACATGACCGCGATCCGATCGGAGACGTGCCGCACGACGCTCAGGTCGTGGGCGACGAACATGTACGAGAGTTGGAACTCGTCCTGGATGTCCTCGAGGAGGTTCACGATCTGCGCCTGCACCGAGACGTCGAGCGCGGAGACCGGCTCGTCGAGCACGATCAGCTTCGGCTCGACCGCGAGCGCCCGGGCGATGCCGACCCGCTGACGCTGGCCGCCTGAGAACTCGTGCGGGTAGCGGCGCGCGTGGTCGGCCCCGAGCCCGACCCGGTTGAGCAGCGTCCGCACGCGCTCGTGCGTTTCCTGCTTGCCAACACCCTGAAGCCGCAGGGGCATCCCCACGATCTGCCCCACCGTCTTGCGCGGATTGAGCGATCCGAACGGATCCTGGAACACCATCTGCATCTCCCGCCTGATCGGGCGCAGCGCTACCCGGGACGCATCGGCGATCTCCTCGCCACGGAACCGGATCGAGCCGTCCGTGGGATGCAGCAGGCGCAGGAGCGTCCGCGACAGAGTCGTCTTGCCACAGCCCGACTCGCCGACCAGGCCGAGCGTCTCGCCCTCCGCCAGCTCGAGGCTCAGGTCATCGACCGCGTGGACCCTGGCCACCTCGCGGTCGATCAGAACGCCCGACTTGACGGGGAAGTAGACCTTGAGGTGCTCAACCTCGAGCAGGACGCCGTCGGGCTGCGCCTGCGTGCTCATGCCGGGGTCTCGTCTCGTGCCGAGAGTCCGATCTGCCCGTCGACGACGCGCAGCTCCTTCTTCGACTCGGGTTCGAGCCAGCAGCGGTCGCGGTGGGTCGCGGAGTCACCGCCACGCGACTCGAGGTCCGGAGACTCCCTGCACTTCGCGAACTCGTGCGGGCAGCGGGGCCTGAAATGACATCCCTCGGGCCGGTCCGACAGGGACGGCGGCATCCCCGCGATCGCCGGCAGCCGCTCCGGCCGGTCACGGTCCAGCCGCGCAATCGAACCGAGCAACCCCCACGTATAGGGATGCTGGGGGTTGTAGAAGATCTCGTCGAGCGTCCCCTCCTCCACGATTCGGCCGGCGTACATGACCGCCACCCTGTCCGCGATGTCGGCCACCACCCCGAGGTCGTGGGTTACGAGCATCACCGCAGCGCCCGTCTCGTCGCGCAGATCACGGATCCGCTCCAGAATCTGAGCCTGAATCGTCACGTCGAGCGCCGTGGTGGGCTCGTCCGCGATCAGCACGCTCGGCTCGCAGGAGAGAGCCATGGCGATCATCACGCGCTGGCGCATGCCGCCCGAGAACTCGTGGGGATACGCCCTGATTCGCTCCCGGGCGTGCGGGATCCCCACACGCTCGAGCAGTTCGATGGCGCGCTCCCGAGCCGGGCCCTCCGCGATCCGCTCGTGCGCCTGGATCTGCTCGATGATCTGGTCCCCGACCCGGTGGACCGGGTTCAGCGCGCTCAGCGGGTCCTGAAAGATCATCGAGATCTCGGCGCCGCGGATCTTGCGCAGCTCCGCGTCGGTGGCGTTGACCAGCTCGGTGCCGCCGTAGTGCGCCGCGCCCTCCAGGCGGGTGTTCGGCGACCGCGTCAGCCCGAGCAGGGTCATCGCCGTGACCGACTTCCCCGAGCCCGACTCGCCCACCACGGCGAGGATCTCGCCGGCCGCCAGCTCGAACGACACCCCGTCGACCGCTCGCACGACACCATGCTCGGTCACGAAGGAGACGCCGAGCTCGTCGACCTGGAGGACCTTCTCGCCGTCGCTCATGCCAGGCGTATCCGCGGGTCGAGGTAGGCGTAGACGATGTCCACGATCGTGTTCAGCAGCACGATGAAGAAGGCGCCGTAGATCGTGATCGCGAGCACCGGGGGCACATCCAGGCTTCCGATCGACTCGGCCGCGTACTGACCCACCCCCTGGAGGTCGAACACCGTCTCGGTGAGGATCGCGCCACCGCCCAGGACGGCGCCGAAGTCGAGCCCCCACAGGGTGATGACCGGTATCAGCGAGTTGCGGAGAACGTGCTTGAGCAGCACCGTGCGCTCGGAAAGGCCCTTCGCACGTGCAGTACGGACGTAGTCGTCGTTCATCGTGTCGAGGATGTTCGAGCGCAGGATCCGGGAGTAGATCCCGATGAACAGCAACGACAGGGCGGTCCACGGCATCAGCAGGTGGGTGAACCATTCCCACGGGCTGTCCCCGAACGGAACGTAGCCCCCGTTCGGGAAGATCTTCCACTTGAAGCCCAGGTAGTAGTTCATGAGCGCCCCGACCCAGAAGACCGGCATGGAGATGCCGATCAGGGCGAGCATCGTGAGGAAGCGGTCCGCAAACTTCCCGGCTTTCACCGCGGTGTAGATGCCCAGCGCCGTTGCGAAGGTCATCCACATCAGCGCGGCGCCGATCGCGAGCGCAAACGTGCGCGGCGCCCGGCTGACCAGCTCGTCCATCACGTCGAGCCGGTTGGTATACGAGACGAGGTCGCCGGTCACGACCTTGTCCATCGTCTTCACGTACTGGACATAGACCGGCTTGTCGAAGCCCCACTCACGCTCGATCACGCGGATCTGCGCGGGCTCGGCGTGCCGCCCGGCCATGTGCCGGGCGGGGTCGCCCCCGGGGATCACGTTGAAGATCAGGAACGTGAGCACGGAGACCGCGAACATCACGAACAACATCTGACCGGTGCGCCTGACGACGAAGCGAGTCATCGCTTAGTGATCCACCTTGATCGTCGCCCGCGGGTCGAACGCGTCTCGCACGCCGTCCCCGAACACATTCAGTGCAAGGACGGTGAGGCTCAACATCACACCGGGCACGATCGCCAGGTGGGGACCGGAGAGGATGTGGTCCACGCCGTCGCCGATCATCGTGCCCCACGAGGGCTCGGGATCCTTGATCCCCACACCGAGGAAGCCGAGCGCGGCCTCGAGCAGGATGGCGTTGGCCACCAACAGCGGCAGGAACACGATCACGGTTGACGCCAGGTTGGGCAGGACCTCGGACACCATGATCCGAATGGGGCTCGCCCCCTGGGCACGCGCCGCCTCCACGAACTCACGCTCGCGCAGGGACAGGACCTGCCCGCGCACCGGTCGCGCCATGTAGGGCACGTAGACCACCGCGATGATCAGGATCGGGATCATCTTCGAGCCGGCCGAGATCTGTATCGGCCCGATCTCGAGGCCCTCCAGAGTGAGCGCGGTTCCGAGCGCGACGCCCAGCAACAGCACAGGGAAGGCCCAGATCACGTCCAGGCCGCGCGAGATGGCGGTGTCGGCAAAGCCCCGGAAGTATCCGGCAATCGCGCCCAGCAGCACGGACAGCACCACGGTGATCAGCGCGGCCGACACGCCGATCAGAAGTGAGTTGCGACCCCCGTAGAGCAGACGCACCGCGGTGTCCCGGCCGTTGGTGTCGGCGCCCAGGAAGTACTGGCCCCTCCACGTGGGCCCGATTGGAACTCCGTCGAGCGAGACGACGTCCGTCTTCTTGCCGTCGACGACGATGGTGTCGCTCAGATGGTTCTTGTACGGGTCCGTGCCGGCCGGCCCATTGGCCCATAGCGGAGCGGCGAGGCAGATCAGGACGAGAACGATGAAGAGAGCCCCGAAGCCCAGAGCGGTGCGGTTGCGCCGCAGCCGCCCGAGCGCGATCTGAGTCGGGCCGGCTCCAGCCTCGGCCCGCTGGCCCTCCTCGGTAAGGAGGGCCTGCTGGTCCTCGAATCGCTGCTCTTCGGCCGTATCCATAGCCATCTCAGTGCAAAAGCGGCGGAAGGGCGCGGGTGCGCCCTTCCGCCGTTGCGGCTTCGCCTACTTCAGGCAGAACAGAAGCCAGTCGTTCTTCCACACCGGGTGGACGCCGCCACAGCCCTTCGCATCCATGCGCTCCGAGAAGAACGAGCTCGACTCCTCGTAGCCATAAGGGGCTATATGGGCCTGGTCGTTCACGGCGTACTCGTCCAGGGCGCCCCACTCCTCCGCCGCGTCCTCCGGCGTCTTGGGACGCAGCTCATCGAGCTTCTTGTCGAGCTTGGGATCGCTCACGAAGCCCTGGTTGTTGGTGACCTCGGTCTTCAGCGCGTCCGATCCGAGCAGGACGTCGATGAAGTCGCCCGGGTGCGGGTAGTCCTGGTACCAGTCCGTGAATCCGGTCTGGGCCTTGGTCCGCTTGGTGCCGATCTGCTCGAAGTACACCTGCTGATCGAGCGTCTTGATGTCGGCCTTGAACCCGATCTGGGTCAGCATGTCGCGGTAGTAGTCGGCGATCGCCGGCCGCGGGTCCTTGTTGTTGGTCCACACGGTGACCTTCTCGCCCTCGTAGCCGGACTGCTTCACCAGCTGCTTGGCCTTCGCGATATCGGGCTTGCCCTTCGGGTCGCCGTACTTGCACTCGTAGTCCTTGTACCCGACGAGGTCGGGCGGCAGGAACGTGCAACCGGGCGTGAGGCGGCCGCCGAACACGCGCACCAGCGCGTTGCTGTCGAGGCCGTAGTTCACGGCCTGTCGCGCCTCCACCTTGTCGAACGGCGGTAGGTCGTGGTTGAGGAAGAAGTAGTACGTGTTCGGCGGGTTCGGAGCCTCCGAGTACCGGTCCGCGTACTTGCTTCGCACCTCCGGCAGCTGGTCGCCGGTCGGGTCCTCCGTCATGAAGTCGACCTTGCCGTCGATCGTGTCCTGCGTCATCTTCGTGACGCTGTCGCTCACGACGCCCGTGATCGTGTCGAAGTTGCCCTTTGGGATGCCCGGAATGTTGAACTTCGGGTTCTTCTTCAGCACGTACTTGCGGTTGAAGTCCACGATGTCGAGCGTGTAGGGGCCGACGCCCGGAGGCGGCTGCTTGAGGGCCTTCGCCGGAGACTTCGCCGCCGGCGTGGGCGCGGCGTAGGGCTCCGCGAGGGCGAACAGCACCTTGGTGTCGGGCTCGGTGAGCTTGACCGTGATCTCACCGGTCGCGTCATCCGTCTCGATGCCGGGGATGTCGGCCTTGAAGTCGCCCTTCTCCTGGAAGTCGGCGGCGCCGACGATGCCCGTGTAGAAGCCCGACCACACGCTGCCCAGCTTCAGCAGCCGCTTGATCGTGTTCTCGAAGTCGCTGGCCTTGACGGGCGAGCCATCGCTGTACTCCAGCCCGGAGCGCAGCTTGAAGGTGTAGGTCTTGCCACCGTCGGTGGGCTCGGGAACCTCCTCGGCGACGCCGGGGATGATCTTCGTGCCGTCCTTGCCCTCCTCGGAGGCGTAGGTCACGAGGCCCGTGTTCTGCAGATGGAACGCCTGGACCGCCTGGACGGTCTGGTAGAGGACGGGATCGGCATTGTCGAGGCCGGTCGTGGCGATCTTCAGCTCCCCGCCGCCCTTACCGCTGCCGCCGCCACCGTCGTCGTCGTCATCCGAGCCGCAAGCAACGACTCCCATCGCGAACAGTGCCGCGAGCAACGCGACCGTAGCTGCCTTGCCAATCCCTCTCAAAATTCCCTCCGGTTTCTTTGGATCCGTCTCCACAGCGGAATCTACCCTTCTTGGCCCATCACCAACCTCCTGCCGTCACCGCACGCAGAGGCTCGAGAGGTCGAGGCCGTGCACTGAGTGGAAGCGCAGGCAGTTTTTCGCGTCCAGACGCTCCGACAGGAGGACACCCGTCGTGCGCACGCCGTACGGGGCCAACAGCGCGCTGGACACGACGTCGCGATCGAGCTCCGCCCATCGCCCGGCCTCCTCGGCCGGCGGCCCCGCGAGCTCGAGCAGGCCGACGCGGCTGGCGAGCAGAGCGTCGTCGGCCATCTCGAGGTACCGCGCCGGATGCGGCATCGCCGGCAGGCGGGTGGCGAAGCGCAGCTGCGCGCGCCGGCGCTCGCGGGGCGTACGTGCCCGCCTCGCGCGCAGGCCGATCTTGTCCAGCGTCTCCACGCCGTAGCGCGCCAGCGCGGCTGCTCGGGGACCGTCGCCGCCGTCCACGAGCACGGGGGTGCCGGAGTCGGGTGATTTCTCCACCAGCTCGCTCGCCTCGACGAGATCGGCGTTGCCCTCGCGCTCGCCGTAGGGGCAGGGATCCGGCGCCTCGAACCCGGGGACGACCGGGGGGATGACGTTGCAGGTCGGCGTCAGGAAGCCCCCCTCCAGGCGGGTGAGCGTGCGCTCGTCGAGGGCGAAGGAGATGGCACGGCGCACGTCCTCGTCCCGGAAGGGGCTCGTCTCAAGGTTGAGCCGGGCAAACCGCAGAGCCAGCGTGGAGTGCTCGGAGTACCGGTCCTTGTACTTCGAGCGAATCTCGGCGAGCCGGGTGGCCGGCGGCTCGCCCTCCACCGCGTCGAGCGTGCCGGCGATGGTGCCGGCCGTTCGCGCGGCGGCGTTGGGCATCACCCGGGCCGAGATCACGTCGACGTTTCCGCGCGGTACTCCGGGTAGCTCGAAGTCGCGGCGCCGTGTGAGCACGTACGCGCTGCCGCGGTCGCGGCGCCCCACCGCGTAGGGGCCCACGCCCGGTACCGACGCCAGCTCCCGCGTGGGGGTGCCGCGCGGCACCGGGGCCGCCCAGGTGTTCACCAGCTTGTAGGGCAGGAGCGGGTCCGGGCGCTCGAGCACGATGCGGATCGTTCGGCTCCGCTCGTCGGCAGAGATGTCGGCCACCCCCGCCAGCTGCCGCCGCACCACGGGATTGAGCGCCTTCGCCCGGCGAATCCCGCGCTCGAAGTCGGCTGCGCGAACCGATCTCCCGTTCGAGTAGAGCAGCCCCTCTCGCAGTGTGAACAGCCAGGTCAGCCCACCCACCGTGGGCTTGGGCACCTTCTCGGCCAGGCCGGCGACTATCCGCGTGCCGCCCCCGCCGCTCCTGCGGGCGTAGGTGAGCAGCGGGGTGTGCGCCAGCCACACGGCCTGCGTCGCCTCGGGCGATGAGGCGAGGGCCGGATCCATCGAATCCGGCGCGACCGCCAGGCCGATCGTGACCGAGCCCCCCTCGCGACCGCTGCCGCCGCCGTCGTCGTCGCCGGAGTTACAACCTGCGACCGCCAGCAGGGCGAGCAGCCACGCCGCTCGCCTCACGCGAGTTCGTCTCGCATCGTGGCCAGAGCCTTGCGGATCAGCCGCGACACATGCATCTGGGACAGCCCCACCCGCTCGGCAATCTGGGTTTGGGGCAGGCCCTCCTCGAAGCGCATCCGAAGGATCTCGCGCTCACGCGCGGGCAACTGCTCGAGCGCAGGCGCAAGCGACGCCCTGTCCTCGGAGCGCTCGAATCCCTCGTCCTCCGAACCGATCGAGTCGAGCGGGTCGGAGTCCTCCTCCCCACCGGGCAGGCCGGACAGCGACAGGGTGCTGTAGGCCGACCCGACCTCGAGCGCCTCCAGCACCTCCTCCGGCGTGGCGTCGAGTGCGGCCGCGATCTCGGCGACGCTCGGGGAGCGGCCCAGCCGCGAGGTGAGCCCGTCAATCGCGCCCGACATCTTCGCGTTCAGCTCCTGGAGGGCGCGCGGCACGCGGATCGCCCAGCCGCGGTCGCGGAAGTGGCGCTTGATCTCGCCCACCACGTTGGGGGTCGCGTAGGTGGCGAGCGAGACCTCGCGGCCGAGCTCGAACCGATCGATCGCCTTCAGCAGCCCGATCGCGCCGACCTGCTCGATGTCGTCGAGCGGCTCGCCGCGATTCGCGTAGCGACGGGCGAGGGAACGGACGAGCGGGAGGTGGCGCTGCACCAGGTTCTCCCGGGCAGAGACGTCACCGTCCTCGTGGTAGCGGCGCAGCAGCTCGCGGTCCTCCTCCCGCTCGCGCGCCCGCTGGGAGTCCGTCCGCACGCCTACCAGCCCCTGTCCGCCAGCTTCTCGAGGCGCACCGTGATCTGACCGTCCGCCGACTCCTCGACCCCATATGAATCGACCACCGTGCCGAGCACACGCCGAAGCGTGAGCTCGCCCGGGGTGTCCTCGCGCTGGAGCGCCTCGGCGAGGCCGCGTTCGTGCAGCGGCCCGATGCGGGTGCGGATGCCCGAGGCGCCGAGCTCGAACGAGAGCCGAACGCGCCCGTCGCCGCCGGCCTCGGCCAGCAGCCGCTCGATTCCCAGCTGAAGATCGTCCATCTCGTCGAAGCCGAGGTCCGCGCGCTCCGCGATGCCGCCGACGATGAGGCGCACCACCGGGCCGAAGGCGCCGTCGAGCGGCGCGACTATCTGAACCTGCTCAGACACCGGTCACGGTGCCCCATCCGACCACGAGGTCGCCATCCATCAGGCACGCCGTCTGCCCCGGCGCGGGCGCGGCCACCTCGCGTTCGAGGGCGATCCGCAGGCGCTCACCGCCGTTCGAAACCGTGCACGGCACCCGCCCGGCGCCGTAACGCAGCCGCACCGCGCGCGCCCGGCCCGGACCGCGATGAAGCACCGCTGGCTCCGCCGCCACCGAGCGCGTGGCCAGCTCGGGCCGCGGCCCCACCACCACGCGGTTTCGCTGTGCGTCCTTCGCGAGCACGTACAGCGGCTCGGGCGCGGCCACGCCGATGCCCCGGCGCTGGCCGATCGTGAAGCGGTGGTGGCCGCCGTGCCGCCCGAGCACCCGGCCCGCGCTGTCCACGATCTCGCCCTCACCGGCCTCGGCGGAGCCGTGACGGCGCATGAAGTCGGGCCCGTTGCTGCCCGCCAGGAAGCACAGGTCCTGGCTCTCGCGCTTGTCGGCCACCGCCAGGCCGGCCGAGCGGGCCAGCTCGCGCACCCGCGGCTTCTCCATCTCCCCGAGCGGGAAGCTCAGCCGGGCGAGCTCGTCGCCGCCGAGCCGCGCCAGCACATAGCTCTGATCCTTGGCGGGATCGGCGCCCGCGCGCACCAGCGGCCCCTCGCCGTCGTCGCCGATGCGGGCGTAGTGGCCGGTGGCCAGGCGGCCCGCGCCGATCCGGGCGGCCAGCTCGAGCATGGCGTCGAAGCGAACCAGGCCGTTGCAGCGGACGCATGGGTTCGGCGTCGACCCGCCCGCGTACCCGGCCAGGTAGTCCTCCACGACGCCTTCACGAAACCGGTCGCGCAGGTCGAGCGTGATGTGCGGGATGCCCATGCCGTGCGCCAGGGCGCGGGCGCCCGTTACCGCCTGCGGCGAGCAGCAGCTCTGCTCACCGTCGGTGCCGGGGTCCGACCACAGCTCCAGCGTCACGGCGAACACGTCCTCGCCGGCGTCCAGCGCGAGCTGCGCCGCGGCGGCGCTGTCGACCCCTCCGCTCATCGCCACGAGCGTGCGGGAAGGTCCCACGGGCAGCGTGGCCACGCCGTCGCGGGCCGCCAGGCCCAGAGCCCGGTGGAGGGCGTCGGCGGCCAGGCTCGCCGCGTGCATCGAGGCCGGCGCCAGGCCCCCGACCTCGGCGGCGATGGCCTCCGGTGTGACGAGCCATGCGTCTCCCAGCGGCGCTCCCTCGACAAGCTCGACCGCGGCGCTTCCGGTGCCCCGAGCGGCGGCGCAGCCCTTCGCATCGAAGCCCGCCTCGGCAACCCCGTCGCCCTCGACCCGGACCGAGATCCGGATCAGGTCGCCGCAGACGGCGCCGCCGGCCGCGCCGGTGTGCGGCGCACGTGCGAGCACGCCGAGACCACGCGGCTCGGATAGATGATCGTGAAGGGTGCGAGCCCCCATCGGTTGGAGGATAGGAGCCGTCCAGCGAGGAGGCGGCGAAGCCGCCGTTCACGGCGACAGGATGGAGCCCTGACCATCAAGGGGCGGGCATGGATGCCCGCCGAGCTAATCAGGCTCCAGCTTGCCGCTGTCGGCACCCGGGTTGGGCCTGCTTTGCAAGCTTGGGTGTCCTCCGGAGATCGCCTGACGGCAAAACGCCTGGCTAACCCCGAGCCGGACTCCCATCCCGTTGATGTTGGCTCAACGTGGTTGGCGCCGCTGGCGTACAAGCTCGAGCCTGAACCCAAACTACCAGGGCTTCAGGCCAAGCTCGCGAAGCTGCGCCGGATCCACCGGCGCCGGCGCGCCGGTGAGCGGGTCCATCCCGCTGGCGGTCTTCGGAAAGGCGATCACATCGCGGATGGTCTCCTGGCCCGCCAGCAGCGCGACTACGCGATCGATGCCGAACGCCACTCCTCCGTGGGGAGGCGCGCCGTAGGTGAGTGCGTCGAGCAGGAAGCCGAACCGCTCGCGTGCGTCCTCCTCACTCAGACCGAGGGCCTCGAACACCTTCGTCTGCATCGCGGGGTCCGAGTTGCGGATCGAGCCACCGCCGATCTCCGCGCCGTTCCACACCATGTCGTAGGCGCGGCTGCGCCACGTGCCGGGGTCGGCGTCCAGGTCACCGCTCGGCGCCGTGAACGGGTGGTGCATCGGGTCCCAGCGCTTGCCCTCCTCGTCCCACTCGAACATCGGGAAGTCGACGACCCAGAGGAAGTCGTCACGGTCCTCGGGCTCCCCCACCTCCAGGCGCAGGTCGCCCAGCACGCGCGCGGCCGTGGCGGCTTGGTCGGCCACGGCCAGGATCGCGTCGCCCTCCTTGGCGCCGGTCGCCTCGATCAGCCCGGCGATCTCGTCCTCGCTGAGGAACTTGGCGACGGGCGAGCGCCAGCCATCGGGCTCGACCACCCCCCACACCAGCCCCTTCGCGCCGAAGCTCTGGGCGCGCTCGGTGAGGGCGTCGAAGCGCTTGCGCGGGAACTCGCCCGGCGCCGCGAAGCCACGCACGACCCCGCCTGAGCCGAGCGCTCCTGAGAACACCTTGAACTCAGAATTCGCGAACACCTCGCTCAGATCCGCGATCTCGAACGGGATCCGCCGGTCGGGCCGGTCTGAGCCAAAGCGCAGCAGCGCCTCGTCGTAGCCCATCCGCTCAACCGGGTCGGGCACCTCCACGCCGCCCACCGCCAACACCTCGCGGATGAGCGGGTCGAGCACGCCGATCACGTCCTCCTCGTCCACGAACGACAGCTCCATGTCGAGTTGGGTGAACTCCGGCAGGCGATCCGCGCGCGAGGACTCGTCACGGAAGCAGCGAGCGATTTGGTAGTAGCGCTCGAAGCCGGCGACCATCGTGAGCTGCTTGAAGATCTGAGGCGACTGCGGAAGCGCATACACCGACCCCGGCGCCACCCGGCTGGGCACGAGGAAGTCGCGCGCGCCCTCGGGAGTCGAGCGAGTGAGCACGGGCGTCTCGATCTCCAGGAAGCCGCGGTCCTCGAGGTGGCGGCGGATGGTCGACACCACCCGGTGACGCAGCTTGATCGCGGACGCCATGCCCTCGCGGCGCAGGTCGAGGTAGCGGTACTGCAGGCGCAGCTCCTCGTTCACCGGGGCGTCGTCGTCGATCTCGAACGGCGGCGTCTTGGCCGCGGCGAGCAGCTCGACCTCGGCCACGTTCAGCTCGACGTCGCCGGTCGGGAGGTCGGGATTGACCGCGCCCTCCTCGCGCGCGACGAGCGTGCCGCTGGCGGTGATCACGTGCTCCGACCGCAGCGCCTCGGCGGCCGCGTGCGCCTCGGCGTTCTCCTCCGGGCGGAAGACGAGCTGCAGCAGCCCCTCGCGGTCACGCAGGTCGATGAAGATCAGGCCGCCGTGATCGCGCCGGCGGTGGACCCAGCCGGCGACGCGGATCTCGTTGCCGATGTCCTCCTTGCGCGGCTTGCCGCACCAGGCGGAGCGGTAGCGGTTGGAGAAGGTGTCGGTCATTGCGTGACGGCCTCCACCGCTTCTTCCACACTTGCCACCGAGCGTTGCTCGCCAGTGCCCATGTCCTTGACCGCCAGCCCGTCGTCCACAAAGACGACGTAGGCGGCGCCGATTCGATCGGCGTGCTTGAGCTGCCCCTTGAGCGAACGGCCCGCCTGCTCCTGCTCGGCGTGCGCTCCGCGCGCGCGAACCGCCCGTGTCACCGCGAACGCGGTGCCGGCGTCCGCGGTCCAGGAGACGAATACCTTGGTCGCACGCCCCGCCTCGATGTCGCCCGCGAGCAGGATGCGCTCGATCCCCGCGGCCCACCCAACTCCGGGCGTCGGAGGCCCGCCAAGCTGCTCGACCAGTCCGTCGTAGCGCCCGCCGCCGCCCAGCGCGTTCTGGGCGCCCAGCTCGCCGCTCTCGAATTCGAACACGGTGCGCGTGTAGTAGTCGAGTCCACGCACGAGCGTCGGGTCGAGCTCGTAGGAGAGGGAGGCGGCGTCCAGCAGCGCACGCACGGCGGCGAAGTGCTCGGCGTCGTCAGGTGCGAGGCGGTCCAGCAGCAGCGGCGCGCCCTCCATCACCTTGCGCGTTCCAGGATGGTCCGCGTCAAAGGCACGCAGGGGATTGGCGCCGATTCGCCCGCGCACTTCGTCCGACAGGTCGCCCTCGTGCTCGCGCAGGTATGCCTTCAGCTCCGCGCCGTAGGACTCGCGCGTGGGGGCGTCACCAAGACTGGAGAGCCGCAGCCTCACATCCTTGGCGCCGGCGCGCTCGAGCACCTCCGCCAGCGTGAGGATGATCTCGGCGTCCAGCGACGGGTCGTCGGAGCCGAGCGCCTCGGCGCCGGCCTGCGTGAACTGGCGGAAACGGCCCGCCTGCGGCGCCTCGTGGCGGAAGAACGGGCCCCAGTACCAGAGCTTCACCGGCTGGGGGAGCTTGTGCATCCCGTGCTCGGCGTACGCGCGGCACACGCCGGCGGTGCCCTCTGGGCGCAGCGTGAGCGAGCGGCCCCCCTTGTCCTCGAACGTGAACATCTCCTTGCTGACGATGTCCGTGGAGGCGCCCACGCCGCGGGCGAACACCTCGGTGTCCTCGAACACGGGCGAATCGAAGTACCCGTAGCCCGCCCGCTCGAGCACGTCGCGCGTGGCCTGCTGCAACGCGAGGCGCCTGTCGCCCTCCTCCGGCAGCACGTCGAAAGTCCCCCGCGGGGCTTGGAGCTTCTCGGCCACCGCCGCTACCTGGCCAGCTCGGCGAGGAAGGGGTTCGTCGCCTTCTCCGCGCCGAGCGTGGTGAGCCCCATGTGGCCGGGGTGCACGCGGGTTTCGTCCGGGAGCGTGTCGACCAGGAGGCGGATCGACTCCAGCAGCGTCGGCCAGTCGCCGCCGGGCAGGTCGGTGCGGCCCACCGAGCCCTGGAAGAGCACGTCGCCGCTGAACACGACCTCCTCGTCGGGGATGGAGTAGACGACGTGGCCGGGGCTGTGCCCCGGGGTGAGCAGGACGTCGATCTCGAACCCGGCGAGCTGGAGCTTCTCGCCGCCGGACACGGTGTGCTCGGCGTCCCAGCTGTCGAAGGGGCCGAAGTCGGGCCACGGGACGAAGGCGTTGATGTCGGCCAGCACGGGCTTCTCGATTTCCGGCACCCACACCTCTGCGCCCGTGGCCTTCGCGACCGGTGCGACCGCGCCCACGTGATCGAAGTGCGTGTGTGTGAGCAGGATTCCCTCGAGCTTCACGCCCAGCTCCTCGATGGCTCCGAGCAGCACCTCGGCCTCGTCGCCCGGGTCGACGATGAGGGCAGAGTCGGAGCCGTCGCGGCGGAACAGAAAGCAGTTCTCCTGCACCATTCCCACGGTGAACATGCGGACGTCCATGCGGCTCGAAGCCTACTTCTGCCGGCGCTGGCGGAAGTTGTAGATCGTCCGGTCGGTGAGGTACCCGAGCGGGATGTAGAGGAAGAACATGAGCACGGCGAGGTAGGCGCTGCGAGCGGGGTCGTTCTCGAACAGGAAGAACAGCAGCACGCCGAAGACCGCTGCCGCGATCGCGGCCCGATTGATCGAGCCGCCCCAGGTGGGCTCGCGGTTCATGCGCTCCTGCCGGCGGTCGCGCGAGATCTGTTTCGCGTCCTTCTTCACGCGCGTGTTGCCCCCACGGCGCTCGACGGTGCCGGCCGGAGTGCCGCGGTGCTTGCGCTTGCGCTTGTTCTTCGTCTGGGCCATCAGCTTCAGCTGATTGAGCGTAACGCGTTCTCGAGCAGCTGCCGCTCGGGAGAGAACGCGCGCAGGGCCAGGTCCTCGGGGAAGCGCTGGAACGCCGCCTCGGGCGCCAATCCCACCAGCTCTACCTCGGCGATCTCGGCGTGCTCACGCACGACCTCCACCACGGAACGAAGCGGAGTGATGCGGTAGTCGTGCACGTTGGTCGAGACCTGGAAGCAGTCGCGCTCCTCCAGGTACAGACCGATCGCACGCACCCCCGGCAGGCCGCCGTTGGACTCGCGAACGGCGGCGGCGGCCTTCTTCGCCAGCTCCAGGTCGCCGCCTTTGAGGTCGAGGTTGAAGGCCACCAGCGGCGGCCGGGCCGCGGCCAGGATCGCGCCGGCGGTCGGATGAGCCCGCTTGGGCCCGAAGTCCGGGACGACCTCACCCGACTCGATCCGCTCGGCCAGCTTTAGCCAGCCGCCCTGGCGCAACCACCCCCGCTCGGCGTGCTCGGGCTTGGTGGCCAGCTCGCCGTAGAGGATGACCGGCACGTCGAGCTCCGCGCCTATCCGGCCCGCGGCGGCGAGCACCTCCGCGCACGCGGCGCCGTGCTGAGAGTCGTCGAGGTACACGACCGGCATCACGTCCAGGGCGCCGACGAATGGATGGAGGCCGGTGTGGGTGCTGAGGTCGATGTGCTCGATGGCCGCGGCCGCGCCTGAGACCAGACCGTCGGAGATTTCGCCCGGCGCCCCCGCGAGGGTGTAGACCGCGCGGTTGTGGTCGGGGTCGGAGTGGATGTCGAGGAAGAGCGCCGGCGCGAAGCCCATCTCGACCTTCACGAGCACGTCCTCGTCCTGCCCCTCACTCACGTTCGGAACGGCAATCAGGGGTTGTGGCTGGTCATTCATCCAGGAAGCAGCTTTCCCAGCTCGTCCAGCAGCGACTCGTCCTCGTCCTGGGGAGGCTCATTCTTCGGCGGCTTGGGCGGCGGCTTCGCCGTCGCGGGCGGCTCGACGATGACCGGCGGAGCCTTCGGCGGGCGGGGCCGGCTCTTGGGGCCCGCCGCGCGCCGGATCAGCGCGCACGTCGCGCGGTGCCGTCGCGGTGATGTGCGAAATGCATAGTGGCCACGTGCCGTCCGGGCGATGCGGCGCTTGCTCGCGCACAGGGAATAGGCCTCGGCGAACTGCTCGCCGGGCGGGTTCACCCCACCGAACCAGGCGCGGCGGCGCTGCCCGATCAGCCGCTTGTAGAGGCGCCGTTCGCCGCGGCTCATCAGCCGAAAGTCGAACAGGTGGCCGAGCTCGTGGTAGATCGTGCCGCGGAGGTCGGAAACGGTGCGCTTGATGTAGATGGTGCGCAGCCGGCGCGTATAGACGCAGCCGGCGAGGCGCCGGCGGCCGGGACAGCCGGTGAGCACGATCCGCACCCGGCCGCTCACGGTGGGGATCTTGGCCCGGTCGATCCAGCGCTGGTAGGGGCCCTTCAGGCGCTTGCCGCTCTTCGAGACCGCGGTGAGCGTGCGCGCCTGGGCCGCATCGGGCTCGGGGATGCCCGCCGCCACCACGCACGCGGCGAGCAATGCAACGCAGCTGAGTCTCGGCGCGGCCCCCATCGACCGCGGAGTTTGACGGATCCGGGGTTGGCTCTAGCCGTCGAGTTCGGCGACGAGCTGTTCGACGCGCTGGGCGATGTCGTCGCGGGTCGCCCGGACCTCCTCGATCGGGCGGCCCTTCGGGTCGGCCAGGTCCCAGTCGATGTAGCGCTTCCCTGGGATGAACGGGCACTCGTCACCGCAGCCCATGGTCACGATCACGTCAGCCCGACGGGCCAGCTCGTCGGTGAGCTTCTGCGGCGTGCGGCCGGAGAGGTCGATGCCGAGCTCGTTCATCACCTCGACAACCTCGGGATGCACCTGGTCCCCTGGGGTGGTGCCCGCGGAGAGCGCGTGGTGACGGCCCGCCGCGGCGCGCTCGAACAGCGCTGCGCTTATCTGCGAGCGCCCGGCGTTGTGCAGGCACACGAACAGCGCCGTGGCCATCAGCCGGCCTCTTGCGCCGCGACATCACCGGGGTGCTCGCCGCGCACCAGCTGGTAGCCAACCGCTCCCGCGGCGGCACCGACGACGGGCCCGACGATGTAGATCCAGAAGTCCTGAAACTGACCGGAGACCAGGGCGGGCCCAAACGATCGCGCCGGATTCATCGACGCCCCGGTCAGCGGGCCGCCGAACATCGCATCCAGGGCCACCGTCCCGCCGATGGCGATCGCCGCCGGGGCGCCCACTGCGCGGGTGTCAGTGGCGACGCTGATGATCACCAGCATCAGGAACGCGCTCATCACCACTTCGAGCAGCAGGGCGCGGCCGACCGCGATGCTCGGCACCGTGGCTCCGAGGTCGGCTGGCTGGTCAGGCCACACCACCCACAGCAGCAACGCGGCGATCACGCCGCCGGCCACCTGCGCTGCGATGTAGGCACCCGCTTCCCGGCCTGGCAGGTGGCGGGTCAGCCAGAAGCTGATGCTGACCGCGGGGTTGAAATGCGCCCCGGATACGTGGCCGAGGGCGGCGATCATGACCAGAATCACGAGGCCGAACACCAGGCCGACGCCAACGACCCCGAGCGCTCCGTCGCCCTCCACGTCGGTGATGATCGCTCCGCAGCCGGCGAAGACCAGCGCGAACGTTCCGATCGCCTCAGCCCCGGCGCGGCGCGCCAGCCCAGGCCCGTTGGTCACAGGGTGTCGAGGGGGACGCCGACGATCTTCAACCTGCGGGTCAGGCCGCCGAGTGCGAACTCGCGGATGCCCTCCTCGGTCGCTCCGATGGCGTCGAAGTCGGTCGAACCGCCGGTGTCAGGGGGCGCGAGGGTTTCCGCCACGGACGGCAGAAGGTCGCGCAGGGTTTCGCGGACCGTGTCAGCCGTTTCCGGGTGGTCGCGCACCGTCTCGCGCAGGAACCAGACCCCGTATCCGATGTGTCGGGTCTCGTCATGGTGGATCTTCGAGTACCCCTCCACAAACCCCGGGAGCAGCCCCTCCCGCTTCAGGTACTCGGTCACGAAGTTGAAGGTCGTCAGCCCCAGGGTGGACTCCAGGATCAGGTGGTAGAGGGTCACGAAGCGCACCTTCAGCGCCAGATCCCCCGGGGCGGCCACCAGCCGCTCGTGCGCTTCCACCAGTACCTCGTCGAAGATGTGATGAAAGGCGGGCGAGAGGCCTTCCCTCGCCCGCGCCACGTGGGCGGCGATCGCCGCAGGGTCGGCCACGACCTCGTCCTGGAAACGAGCGTAGAACTGCATGTGGCGTGCCTCGTCGACCTGCTGAGTGGACAGGAACGTCGCCTCCTCTTCGCTGCCGTGGGCGGCCACCAGCCCTGAGAACTTCGTGGTGATGCGCTCCTCGGCGACCATCAGCGACGCGAGCACGAAGTGGATCAGAGCCCGATCGTCCTCGGCCATCCCTTCCCACTGCTCCCGGTCGGGGGTCAGGTCGATCGGAACGGCGACCACTGGGAGTCCTCCCAGCGGCGGTAGAGCGTCTGTGGATCGTTGAGTTGGATCTCGTCGGTCACTGGTCGCGCCTACGGCTTACGGGCGCGAATGATCGCCGAGGCCGCGTGCTCGTGGACGCGATGGGTCTCATTGATCTCGACGTCGACCAGCCCGGCGTCGGACAGGGCTTGCTCGAACTCCGGTGCGGTCAGAGCGCCGGCGACGCAGCCGGTCCAGGCGGCCATGTCGGCCTTGGTGGCCTCGTCCATGTCGTCGTCGGCGATCACGTCGGATACGGCGAAGCGCCCGCCGGGCTTCAGGACACGCGCGACCTCCTGGGCGACCTTGGACTTGTCGCGGCGAGGTTGATGACGCAGTTCGAGATCACCACGTCGACGGTTTCCGCCTCGAGCGGCATGTCCTCGATGAAGCCCTTCACGAACTCGACGTTCTCGACCCCGGCCTCTGCGGCGTTGGCGCGCGCCAGGTCGAGCATCTCGTCGGTCATGTCGAGGCCGATGGCCTTGCCGTTCGGGGCGACGCGCTCGCTGAGATCAGGACGTCCGCGCCGGCGCCCGAACCGAGGTCGAGCACCGTCTCGCCGTCGTGCAGATCAGCGACGGCGGTCGGGACGCCACAACCGAGCGAGGCAGACACCGCGGCTTCAGGCGCGCCAGCCGCCTCATCGGGGCTGTACAGGCTGTCGCCGAAGACCTGGTTGCCGGTCGCGTCGTTCAGCTCGACCGGCGCCGGGCCGCAACAGGAACCCCCAGCGGTGGCCGTTCCACAGCTCGCCTGCTCCCCGGCCTTCACAGCCTGGGCCGCGGCGGCGTAGCGCTCGCGCACCTTCTCCCGTACGTCGTTGTCCTCGGTTACTTCTGCCATGCGTCAAGCACCTCCAGGGTGGAGTCCTCGGGAATGAAGTAGTACGACCACAGGCCGCGACGCTCGACATCGATCACGCCCGCGTCACGGAGCACCTTCAGGTGCCGGGAGACCGCGGGCTGGGACATGTCGAACAACGGCGTGATCTCACAGGCGCAGACCGCCTCCGGGGCCGCCTTGCGCAACACGTCGACGATCCGCACCCGGGTCGGGTCCCCCACCGCCTTGCCGACCGCTGCCAGATCAGCGACGTGCTGGTCAGAGAGATCGGACTCGACGAACGGAACGCAACAGCCGCCGGCCTGTCGGGTCCGCGGAGAAAGCGTTGGAAGAGCGGTCGCCATGCCACGAAGATAGCATAACTATTTTGTTATCTATTGGCGGCAAGATAGGAGACGAGTGCATGCCGACGGGGGGTCGCGTAGGCTGAAAGTGGATCGCGGCTCGGTAGCTCAGCGGTTAGAGCGCTCGACTCATAATCGAGAGGTCGGTGGTTCGATTCCACCCCGAGCTACTCAACTTCCCGAGAATCCCCCCGTTGCGAGCCCGAAATGGGACTACCCTTGCTGTGTCATCCGTTTGTCGACATGAGGGCCGTTTCGCGCCCTCCGACAGCGGACCGAGAGGAACTACCCCATGGACGACCCCCGCAAGTTGGAGGGTCCGGATGTTGCCGACGCGTCCCTGAGCGAACCTGATCAGGCGTTGACCGACGCTGCCCAGACGCTCGGCGATCGCGAGCGCCACTTCAGCGACCAGGATCAGGACCTCAGCGATCGCGACCAGCAAGCTTCCGATGACGACCAGGCGGCGTCCGATATCGAGGTTGCCGCTCACGCTCGGGCGACATCTGCCCGCGCCGAGGCCACGCGGGACCGGTCGAGGACTTCGAATCAGCGCGACGAGACGGCTCGCGGGAGAGACACCTTGGCGTTGCGACGCGATCAGTCCTCGGCGCTGCGAGATCAGATCGCCGACAGCCGCGATCGCGAAGCTGAGCGCCTCGACGCCAGCGAAGAGGTGGCCGACCGCCACACCCAAGGAGTCGAGGAGCTACGTGGCCGCGGTCGCTCCACACGCCAGCGAGGGGCAGAGGATCGCGCCGAGGCCGGCCGCGATCGAGAGAGCGCCATCGGAGATCGCGAACGCGCAATCGACGACCGCGCGCGGGCAGGCGCCGACCGGCTCCGGGCCGCTTACGACCGCGACGTCGCCGGCACCGATGAACTGACAGGCGCCAAGCGCCGCGGGGCGGGGCTCGAAGCGCTCGACAACGAGATGCAGCGGGCCCGTCGGGGGAGCGACGGTCTCGTCGCTGCATACATCGACGTGGATGGCCTCAAGGTCGTCAACGATGAGCACGGCCATGCGGCTGGCGACGCGCTCCTGCGCGAGGTCGCCGATGGGTTCCGGCGCCACATGCGTCCGTACGACCTGTTCGTGCGCCTCGGCGGCGACGAGTTCCTGTGTGCCCTGCCCGACGTCAGCGAGGCCGACGCGCGCAAGCGCTTCGAAGGACTCGTCGGCGAGCTGGAGCAGTGCGACGGCAGCTCGGTCACCATCGGCTACAGCGAGCTCCGCGACGGCGACACGGCCGACGATCTGGTCAGACGCGCCGACGTTGCCATGCTCGCCCAGCGCAAGGCGTAGGCCCGCTACTGGACGTTCTCGTCCAGGACCGCCTCGATCTCGTCGAGCGCGACCCGTTCCTCGTCACTGATTCGCTTGCCGCCGATGCCGATGAAGCCGCCCTCCTTGTGGGCCTCGGCCGCGGCCGTCGCGACCGCCAGGACGAACCGCTTGTAGGCGCTCTCCTCGTCCACGGTCGCCTTCGCGTTCAGGATGCCCAGCGCCTCGCGCAGACGGTCCTTGCTGGCGGCGGCGAGGCTCCCGGCCTCCTGGACTGCCTGCGCGTCGGCGGCCGGTGGGGACGAAACGAGCGCGTCGAGCAGCTCGCTCTGGCCCTGGTCCTGGCGCGCCGCCGTGTAGACCTTCCCGATCGCGATGGTCTCGCGGATCCTGCCTCCGCGGCCGGCCGTCACGACCCGCATGCCGGCGAGCACCGGCCCTTCCACGATGGTGGACCACTCCTCGGCGTTGAAATCGGCTTTTGCAGTCATGTGCCGACCTTACTTCATAAAGTAAAGTAGGTCAGGATGGAGACCTTCTGGCGACTGCTCGGCTTCCTGCGCCCCTACCGGCGCGGGGTCGCCGCGTCGCTGATCCTCGCCGCCGCCGCGATGGGCATGGGCGTGCTGATCCCGTTCCTGATCGGCCGCACGGTGGACGACATCGACAAGGGCGGGGACTCGCTCGAGACCCTCGCCATCGCGCTCGTCGCGGCCGGCGTGCTGCGTCTGGCGTTCTCCGTGGTGCGCCGATTGGTCGCCGGCCGCGTGTCGCTGGGAGTCGAGTTCAACCTGCGCAACCTGATGTACAGCCACCTCCAGTCGCTGGAGCTCGCGTTCTTCGACTCGCAGCAGACCGGCCAGCTGATGTCGCGCTCCACGGTGGACCTGTCGGCGGTGCGCTTCTTCCTCGGCTACGGGCTGATCTTCATGGTGCAGTCGGCGCTCACGATCGTGATCGCCGCCGACGGTGATGCTCGCGGTGAACCCCGCGCTCGCCGCGCGTCGCGCTCGCGCCCATGCCGTTCGTGATCTGGGTGGCGTTCCGCTACGGGCGCTTCAACCGCCCCGCGGCGCAGGAGGTGCAGCAGCGGATAGCGGAGCTCACCGCCGAGGCGGAGGAGAACGTGTCCGGCGTGCGCGTGGTGAAGGCCTTCGCGCAGGAGGAGCGCCAGCTGGGGCGCTTCGACCATGCCGTGAGGCGGGTGTTCGACCAGTCGATGGTCTCCACGCGGCTGCGCGCCTTCTACAACCCGTTCATCAGCTTCCTCCCCCAGCTCGGGCTGGCGGCGGTGCTGCTCGTGGGCGGACGCCAGGCGATCAACGGCACGATCACCATCGGCGAGTTCGTCGCGTTCTACGGATACGTGCTGATGCTGGCGGGTCCGATGCGGATGCTGGGCGTGTCGCTGGGAATGGCGCAGCGCGCGGTGGCGTCGGGCGCCCGCGTGTTCGAGATCCTCGACCGCAAGCCCGAGATGACCTCGCCCGACGACGCACAGCCGCTGCCGCAGGGCGGCGGCCGGGTGGAGGTGCGCAACGTGACCTTCGCCTACGACGGCGCGGAGCCCGTGCTGCGCTCCATCGACCTGGACGTCGAGGCGGGGCAGACCGTGGCGGTCCTCGGCGCCACCGGCTCCGGCAAGACGACGCTCGTGAACCTGATCCCGCGCCTCTACGACGTGACAGGGGGGCGAGTGCTCGTCGACGGCGCCGACGTCCGCGAGGTGGACATCGCCTCTCTGCGAAGCGAGATCGCCCTGGTCTCCGACGACGCGTTCCTGTTCTCGGCCACGCTGCGCGAGAACATCGCCTACGCGAAGGCCGAGGCGAGCGACGAGGAGGTCCGCGACGCCGCCCGGCGCGCCGGCCTGGACGAGTTCGTCGACGATCTCGAGGACGGCTACGAGACGCTGGTCGGCGAGCGCGGCCTCACGTTGAGCGGGGGCCAGCGCCAGCGCGTGGCGATCGCGCGGGCGCTGCTCGCCAAGCCGCGCATCCTGATCCTCGACGACGCCACGTCCAGCGTGGACGCCACCACCGAGAGCCGCATCAAGGACGCGCTGCGCGAGGTGATGGACGGGCGCACCACGTTCGTGATCGCCCACCGCCTTTCCACGATCGCGCTCGCCGATGAGATCGTGGTGCTCGACGACGGCCGCGTGACGGCCCACGGCACCCACGAGCAGCTGCTCGAGGACTCCGAGCTCTACCGCGAGATCGCCGAGCGCGGACTGCCCGACCAGGTGTTCCTGAACCGCAAGCCGATCGAGCAGGAGGTGGCGGGGCTGTGAGGGCGCTGTGGGAGATCCTCCGGGGCGAGCGCGGACGCACGAAGAAGCTCGGCAAGCTGCTCGCGCTGCTGCGCCCCTATCGCGGCCGCGTGATCCTGATGTTCGTGGCGCTCACCGTGGCCACGGCCGCGTCGCTCGCTCCCCCCTACCTCGCCGGCCGCGCCATCGACGACGGCATCAAGGCAGGCGACGCCGACTTCCTCACGCTGATCCTCGTGCTGTTCATCGGCGCGGCGGCGATCAACTGGGCAGCCACGTACCTTCAGACCTACCTCGTCAGCTGGGTCGGCCAGCGCGCGCTCGCCGACCTGCGCTCGCGCATCTTCAGCCACCTGCAGTCGCTGTCGATCGGCTTCTACTCGCGCAACAAGGCGGGCGTGCTGATCTCGCGGCTCACCAACGACGTCCAGGCTCTCGACCAGCTGGTCACCGACGGCATCGTCACCCTGTTCTCGGCCTCGCTCACGCTGATCCTCACCGCGGTGATCCTGATGTTCATGGACATGGAGCTCGCGCTCGTGACCTTCGCCGTCTTCCCGGTCCTGCTGGTCGGCAGCATCGCGTTCCGCATCGCTTCGGCCGGCGCCTACAGGCTCACCCGCGAGAAGATCGCGTTCGTCACCGCGTACCTGCAGGAGACCCTGTCGGGCATCCGCATCGTGCGCGCGTTCGGCCAGGAGCCCCGCCACAAGGAGCGGTTCGCCGACCTGAACGAGGAGAACCGCGCGGCCAACATGCGAACGGTGAACCTCAACGCGGCGTACTTCCCGTCGGTCGAGCTGCTCTCGGCCGTGGCCACCGCGGCGATCCTGCTCTACGGCGGCAACCAGGTGCTGGACGACGCGGTCACGATCGGCGTCCTGGCCGCGTTCGTGTTCTACCTCCAGAGCTTCTTCGACCCGATCCAGCAGCTCTCCCAGCTCTACACCACCTACCAGGCGGGCATGGCCGCTCTGGACAAGATCTTCGATCTGCTCGACGAGAGGCCGGAGCTGCACGACGCCGACGATGCGATCGAGCTGCCGCGCGTGCGCGGGGAGATCCGCTTCGAGGGTGTGGACTTCTCCTACGGCGCAGGAGCCAAGGCCCTCGAGGACGTGAACCTGGAGGTGCCGCCCGGCCAGACGCTGGCCCTGGTGGGCGCCACGGGCGCCGGCAAGTCGACGGTGGCCAAGCTCGTCGCCCGCTTCTACGACCCCACGGCTGGCCGGATCCTCATCGACGGCCATGACCTGCGCTCGGTCACCGAGCGGTCGCTGCGGTCACAGCTCGGGATCGTGCCGCAGGAGGGCTTCCTGTTCTCGGGCACGATCCGGGACAACATCGCCTTCGGCCGGCCGGACACGAACGAGCTCGACGTGGAGGAAGCTGCGCGCGCCGTCGGCGCCCACGACTTCATCCTGCGCCTTCCCGACGGGTACGACACCGAGGTGGGCGAGCGCGGCGGCCACCTCTCAGCGGGGCAGCGCCAGCTGGTGGCCTTCGCCCGAGCGGCGGTGGCCGACCCGCGGGTGCTGATCCTCGACGAGGCCACGTCCAACGTGGACGTGCACACAGAGGCGCGCATCGAGCGCGGCCTGCGGCGCCTGCTGGCGGGCCGGACGGCGATCGTGATCGCCCATCGCCTGTCCACCATCCGCGACGCCGGGCGCATCGTGGTGCTCGAGGGCGGCCGGGTGGCCGAACAGGGCACGCACGACGAGCTGCTCGATGCCGATGGCGCCTACGCGCGGCTGTATCGGGACTGGGCGGAGCAGGCGGCGGCCTAGTAGCCCCCGTGGCCGTCTGAGCCCGCTTCCTTGTCTTCCTTCTTCTCCCCGCCGCCACCAGCGACGGTGATCTCGCCCTTCATGCCGCGCTCCTTGTGGTCCCCGAGCGGGCAGTACCACGAGTAGCGCCCAGGCTTTCCGAAATCCGCCTTGAGCGTGGCGCTCTTGCCCGGATCGATCGCGTCCGTCTCGACCTCGCCCTCGGAGCCCTCGACCTCGAGCGCATGGGCGACCTTCCCGTCGTTGGAGACCTCGAACTCGACCACGGTCTTGTCGATGGCGGGGTTGGCGGGAGAGAGCGCGTACTCGGTCGCGGAGACCTTGACCCGGCCTTCGGAGACCTTGGCCTGACCTTCGTCGTCGTCGCCGCAACCGGAGGCCAGGAAGGCCATCGCTCCGATCACCGAAAGGACGATCAAACGACGATGCATCGTCCTCTGAGCGTAGCTACTGGGGGACAGGGACTCGAACCCCGATTACCTGGACCAGAACCAGGCGTCTTGCCATTAGACGATCCCCCAAGGGTGCGACAAAGATAGCTACAGCGCGGTGAGATCCGCCGACTCGTCGGCCAGTGCCGCCGCGTCCTTCTCCGCCCCCGACGCGATCCACTCCCGCGCCGGCTCCAGGTCGTCCGAGCGCCCAACCGTGAGCGCGGCGGTCACCTTCCCACCATCGACGTAGAACGCCGTGAAGTCGCCATCGTCGAGCGACCCCCGGATCACCGACTCGCCCGACCCCGGGCCGACGTACTCCATCGACGCCCAGTCTGCGAGGTCGGAGAAGAAGTAGGGCACGGTGTCGTGCGCGACGTCGCGGCCGAGCATGTTCAGGGCCGCGGTCTTGCCCTGGTTGAAGGCCACGTCCCAGTGCTCCACACGCAGGTGGCGACCGTGCACCACGCTGTCGTACTCGCAGATGTCGCCGGCGGCGAACACTCCCGGCACCGAGCTCTCCAGCCGCGACGAGCACTTCACCCCGTCCGCCTCGCCCAGCTCGAGCCCCGCGGCGCGGGCGAGCATCAGGTCCGGCATCACGCCGGCTCCGATCACCACCACGTCGCAGTCCAGCTCGAGGCCGGCGGCCGTCACGACCTTCGACACCCGGTCGGCGCCCTCGAAGCGCTCGAGCTCGTCGCCGCCGTGAACCTCCACCCCATGCTCCTCCAGCACGCCCTGGAAGAAGCCGCCCACCTTCGAGCCGAAGTGCCGCTCGAGCGTGATGTCCTCCTGCATGACCAGCGCGCACTTCCGTCCCTGCGACGCCAGTGAGGCCGCCACCTCGCAGGCGATGTAGCTACCGCCGATGAGCACCACACGCTCGGCGTCCGCCGCCTCCTCGCGGATGCCGTCCGAGTTGGCGAACGCGCGGAGGTAGTGGATTCCGTTCAGGTCGCAGCCGTCGACTCGCAGGCGACGCACGTTGGAACCGGTGGCCAGGAGTGCGGCTTGTAACGCACCTCCTCCTTGTTGGAGAGCGTCGCGAGCTTCTCCCCGGTGTCCAGCTTCATCACGCTGGTGCCGGTGAGGAGCTCGATGTCCTGCTCGCCCCACCACTCGTCCGGGCGAAACAGCACGTCCTCCTTCGACTCCTCCCCGCGCAGGTAGCCCTTCGAGAGCGGCGGGCGGTTGTACGGCGCGTCGGGCTCGCGACCTACCAGCAGCACCGACCCCTCGGCGCCCTCCTCGCGTAGCCAGCGGGCGCAGTTGGCGGCGGCCATGCCGCCTCCGATCAACAGGTGGTCAACGTCGCGCGCAGCCAAGGGTCAGGCGGTGACGCGGCCCGAGAACACCTCGGTCACGGTGTCCTCGATGCCGATATCGAGCACCAGCAGCACCTCGTCCCCGGCCTGCACGACCGAGTCCCCGGTGGGCACGAAGCCGCCGCCGTCACGCAGGATCGAGATCACGAGCGAGCCGTCGGGCAGACCAAGGTCCTTGACGTGCGCGCCCTCCGCCGGCGAGCCCTCCGCCACGTCCATCTCGATGATCTCGAGGCGCTCCTCCTTGAGGTCGAGCAGGTGCACCAGGCCGTACTTGGGCACCTCGTGCTCGATCAGGCGCAGGATCAGGTCGGTGGCCGAAATCGCGGGCTTAACGCCCAGCAGCTCGAAGTGCTGCAGGTTGCGCGGGTTGTTGCACCGCGCCACCACTCGTTCCACGCCGTACTTCTCGCGCGCCATCTGACAGATCAGGATGTTGTCCTCGTCATCGCCGGTCACGGCGATCACGAGGTCGGCGCGCTCGATGCCGGCGCGCTCCAGAACCCACAGCTCGGTGCCGTCGCCGTACTGGATGTTGTGCTCGAGCTCCTCCTCCACCACCTCGTAGCGGCGGCGGTGGGACTCCACCACCGTGACCTCGTTCTCCTTCTGAGTGAGCTCGCGCGCCAGGTTCCAGCCGACCTTGCCCGCCCCGATGATGAGGATGTACATCTAGCCTGAGACTCCCTCGAAGCGGATCTGACCGCGGACGGCGGCCTCGAGCAGCTCGATGGCGGTCTGGGTGGGACAGACGGTCTGCAGGCCCTGCTCGGAGTACCACTTGGCGCGGCCGGGGTCGAGCACCCGCACCACCACGCGGTCGATCTCGAACCGGCGCTTGGCGATCTGGGCGATCACGAGATTGGTGTTGTCGCCGTCGGTCGACGCGACGAAGGCGTCGGCGCGATCGATCCCGGCGGCCATCAGCGCGTCGATCTCCAGCGCGGTGCCCACGGTGAACGAGCCGCCGAGGTCCTCCCAGTTCTCCTCCTGACCGCGGTTGAGCAGGGCGATGGCCTCGGGGTTCTCGTCGAGCACCGACACCTCATTGCCCTCGGCCAGCATCGACTTCGCGATGGACGACCCAACTCGGCCGCAGCCCACGATCAGCACGAACATGGCAAGCCACAATAGCGGCGTTTTCAGGTTTCGCTTCTCGGCTTTGCGGTGCAGTGAGAATCACCCTGCACGGTGCTTTTTCGATGACGTAGCGGGTGGTGTCGCCCGCGAAGCGGTCGCTGGTGCGCAGACGCCCGCCGAGCACGCTCCGCCGCGGATGCGACTTGGCGCCTCGGCGGCGAGCACGATCGCCTCCACGCCGCGCCGCCGCGCCTCGGTCACGATCGCCGCTCCCGTCGTGCGGCCGCGCACCATCGCGGTGGCCACCTCCACCCCGGCGTACTCCTCCCCGACCTCCTTGGCCCGGTTCAGCGCCCGGCGCGCCTTCTCGACCCGGTCCTCCGGCACGCGCGCGTCGATCGGCAGCGACATCGGCATCTCGAACACGTACAGGGCCTCGAGCATCGCTCCGCCCTCGCCCTCCTCCCCCTCCTCGGAGGCGAGCCTTCCGGCGGTGCCGACGATGTCGTCGTCCAGCGCCTCACCGAACACCGGCACGAGGATGCTGCCGTACTCCACGTCCTTGGTTTCGCGCAGAGCCTCGGCCGGGATGGTGAACCGCTTGGTGAGCGACTTGTCCTGGCCGCGGCGATAGATCACGTACATCGCGATGCCGAAGGCCATCCAGATCCCGCCGACGATCCGAGCGCCCTCGCTGAGCGCGATCACCGCCACCCAGGCCGACCCGCCGACGAGCGCGCCCAGCGCGGCCGGCAGCGGGATCGAGCCCTTCCCGACCGGGATGCTGCCCGGCATCCGGAAGGCGCTCGGGCGATCGGGCTCGCTGAAGCGCAGGACGATCACCGACAGGTGCGCGATCGTGAACGCGAGCATTGCCCCGAACGCGTAGATCCCCGCCAGGAACTCGATGTCGGGCAGGGTGAGGATGAAGGCGATGGTCGCCGCCAATGCGATCGCGACGAACGGCGTCGAGTAGCGGTCGTCCAGACGCGAGATCAGGCTGGGGATCTGGCGGTTCGTGCCCAGCGAATAGGCGAGGCGCCCGATGCCGAGCATCTGCCCGTTCATCGCCTGGAGCAGCACCAGCGTCGCCACCGCGCCGACCAGGTAGCGGAAGAACTCCGCCAGCCACGGCGGGTCGAATGCGGCCACCACGCCGAGCACCGGGGCGTCGATGAACGCGCCTCCGAGCTCGGTCCCGTCGGGCCCGACGGGCACGGCCATCAGCGCGATCAGCGACATGCCCACGAACAGCCCCACCACGGCGATGCCGGAGACGATCACCACCCGCTTCAGCCCCCGGCGCCCAACCCGCACCTCGCCGGCGAGCCCCGACGCCGCCTCGATCCCGGTGCACGCCACGGTGGCGATCACCGCGGCGAACACGAGGTCGTCTACCTCCGGGTTGGTGCCGAGGTCGATGCTGTCGGTGATCAGAGCGAGGTCGAAGAACTGGGCCGAGCCGACCGCGATGATCGCGATGAAGACCGCGACGCTCACCAGCGACAGCCTCAGCACGAAGCGGTATCGCACCGCCGAGATGCCGCGGAAGTTCGCCCAGGCGACGTACGCGATGGCCGCGCACGCGATCACGATCTCCTCCCCCGTCTCTCCAGCCGGCGCCCAGAAGGCCGCGAGGTAGTGGGAGATGGCGAACGCCCCGATCGCCATCACGATCAGGTAGTCGAGGAGGATCGCCCAGCCGGCGATGAAGCTCCACAGCTCGTTGAAGGCGTAGCGCGCGAACGTGGCCGCCCCGCCGCGCTCCGGGTGCAGCGAGTTGCCCTCCACGTAGGTGAGCATCGTCACCACGAAGAACAGGCCCGCAGCGAAGAACACCACCGGCGTGAGCCCCATCGCATCGCCCGCGACCACGCCCAGGCCGAAGTAGATCGACGAGCCGACCGAGCTGAGCAGGATCGCGAACAGCGCCGGCTCGCCCAGGCCGCGTGCGATCCGGCGCCTCGGCCTCCGAGCCCGCGCCGCCGGATCCCGTCGCCGGCAGTTCACCGGCCGGTCCCCAACATCCGCGCCAGCCGCACCGCGCCGCGCCCAGGACGACGAACAGCACTCCCAGCATCACGCCCAGCGCAAACACGCCCCCGCCGCGCGCCACGGTGCTCACCACCATCGCGATGCCGATGCAACATCGAGCAGGACTCCGAGCACCTTCGCCGACTCCGAGTGACACCGCGCGATCCTAGGTCCTCGGTGGGGAGTCGATGATCACCCGGCAGGGCCGCTCGGCGAGCACCGTCTCGAGGGTGCGGCCGAACACCGAGGTGCCCGTGCGCCTCGGCGGCATGCGGCATCACGATCGCCGCCGCGTTGATCTCGCGCGCCTCGCCCACGATCCGCCGCCCGGCCTCGCCCGCGCGCACCTTCTCGTAGTGCCCGGTCACGCGCCGCCCGCCGCGCACCTGCGCCGAGTCCACCGCCGACTGAGCCTTCTCCTCGGCTCCGGGCATCGACGCGTCGATCGGCGCGTTGGCCGGCACTGTGATCGTGACCAGCACGTGGATGCCCCGCCTGCGGCGTGCGGCCAGCTTCGCCGCGGTGGCCACCGCGTCGGCCGAGTACGCGCCGTCCTCGAACGCCACCAGCACCGACTGGTACTCCACCTCGTGCTCGACGATCGGCTTGGGCATCACCACCTTCGTGGTCTGGGTGAGGCTGAGCCCCTGGTTGCGGCGGTAGAGCACGTAGCCGGTGATCCCGATCGCGAGCCAGATCACGCCGGACGACCAGGACCTCGATGTTGAGCACCGACAGCACCACGAACGCGACCCCGGTGGCGAGCCCGCCGATCAGCGAGAGCAGGGGCAGCGTCGGTGCCGCGGATCCTGATCGCGCCCGGGATCCGGTAGGGCCGCTCCACGTCCGGGCTGCGTGATGCGCAGCGCGCACACCGACACGTGGGCGATCGTGAACGAGAGCATCGCCCCGAACGCGTAGATCTTGCCGAGGAAGTCCGCCTGGCCGGGCACGATCGTGAGGCAGGCGATGGCGCCGAACACGATGATCGCCACGTACGGCGTGCGGTAGCGCGGATGCAGCTGGCGCAGCCCCTCCGGCAGCTGGCGGTACTGGCCCATCGAGTAGGTCAGCCGCGACACGCCGATCATCCCGGCGTTGGTGGCGATGAACAGGATCGTCGCCGCGAGGATGCCGACGTAGATCTCCGCGGCGTCCTGGAGGACGCCGAGGTCGATGTTCTCGACCACGCCGAGCACCGGGTCGTCCGCGTAGCCCCCCTCCTCCTTCGGGAGGGCGAGCAGGGTCTCACCGTTCTCGACCGGCATCGCGGACAGCGCCACCGCGGGCAGGAAGGTGTAGATGACGACCACGGCCCCCACCACGCTGCCGATGCCGCGCGGGATCGTGTGGCCGTAGTCCTTCGCCTCCTCGGCCAGGTTCGACACCGTCTCGATGCCGGTGTAGGCGAGCATCGCCACCGGGATCGCGATCAGGAAGTCGCGCGATGGTGGGCGCCGTGCCGAAGTCGACGTTCTCGATCAGCATGTCGGGCGAGAACACCAGCACCATGCCCACGACCACGAGCACGACCTGGGTGAAGAAGTCGGCCACCGCGAAGAACACATTCACGCCGGTGGACTCCTTGACGCCGCGGATGTTCACGACAGCCAGGACCATCACGACGACGATCCCGCCGACGATGTCCCCCGGCGACTCTCCCAGCGGCTCCCAGAACACCGCCAGGTAGTGCGGCACGAAGAACGCCGAGATGGCGACGGTGATGATGTAGGTGAGCATCTGGCCCCAGGCGGCGAAGAAGGACCAGAACTCGTTGAAGGCCCGGCGCGCGAACGACGACGACCCGCCCGCCTCGGGGAACATCGTGGTGGCCTCGGCGTACGAAGCCGCGGTGGCGGCGAAGATCAGCCCGGCGATCACGAACACCACCGGGGTCATGCCGAGCGCGAACCCGGCCACGAGGCCGAGCGCGTAGTACAGGGAGCTGCCTACGTTGCCGTACGCGCGTGGCGAACAGGGCGCCCGTGCCTAGGACACGCTCGAGCCCTGCTCCTTTGGGGCGCCGCTCGGCCACGGGCGGAAGCTACAGAGCGGAGGAGTCAGGCATCAGGCATCAGGCATCAGGAACGCTCCAAGGAACGCCCTGATGCCTGAGGCCTGAAACCTGAAACCTGTTGCTTAGACCAGGAACGGAATGATCAAAATCGCGACGATATTCGCGACCTTGATCATGGGGTTGATCGCCGGCCCGGCGGTGTCCTTGTAAGGATCGCCGACCGTGTCGCCGGTGACCGACGCCGCGTGGGCCTCCGAGCCCTTGCCGCCGTAGGCGCCATCCTCGATCAGCTTCTTCGCGTTGTCCCAAGCGCCGCCACCGGCGGTCATGGAGACGGCGGTGAAGAAGCCGACGATGATCACGCCGATCAGCAGCCCGCCGAGCGCCTGGTAGGACAGGACGCCGACGATCACGGTGATCACGATCGGGATGAGCGCCGGAGCGATCATCTCCTTCTGAGCCGCGGCGGTCACGATCGACACGCACTGGGCGTAGTCGGGCTTCTCGGTCTTGTCCATGATGCCCGGCTTCTCCTTGAACTGGCGCCGGACCTCGTCCACCACGAGCCCGCCGGCGCGCCCGACCGACTCGATCGAGAACGCGACGAAGAGGAACACCATCATTCCGCCGATCAGCAGGCCGACGAGCACCTCGGGCTGAGAGATGTCGAAGCCCTGGAGGGTGACCCCCTCCTTGGCCGCCTCCTCGCGCAACTCCTCGACGAAGGCCGCGAACAGCACCAGCGCCGCAAGCACCGCCGACCCGATCGCGTAGCCCTTCGTGACGGCCTTCGTGGTGTTGCCGACCGCGTCCAGCGGATCGGTCACGTCGCGCACGTCCTGGGGCATGTCCGCCATCTCGGCGATGCCGCCGGCGTTGTCGGTGATCGGGCCGAAGGCGTCGAGCGCCACGATCAGGCCCGTGAGCGACAGCTGCGCCATCACGGCCACGCCGATCCCGTAGATGCCGGCCAGCTCGTTCGCGGCGAGGATGCCGAGCGCGAGCAGGATGGCGGGCGCCGCCGTGGACTGGAAGCCCTGCGCGAGGCCCTGGATGATGTTGGTGGCGTGACCCGTCTGCGAGGCCCGCGCCGTGCTCTTACGGGCGAGAAGCGGGTCGACGTGTAGTAGTCGGTGATCACGAACAGGCCCGCCGTGATGCCGATGCCGATCAGGGTGCAGAGCCAGAAGTCGAACCCGCTGGCCACGTCGCCGCCGCCGGTGATCAGCTCCGAGGCGCCCTGCTGGAAGGTCACGTCGTCCATCAGCCACAGCGTGATCGGGAGGAACGCCAGCGCGGCGAGCACGCCGGACACGATCAGGCCCTGGTAGAGCGCGCGCTCCACGTTGCCCGCGGCGCTGCGGACGGCGAACGTGCCGATGATCGAGGCGATGAGCGAGACGCCGCCGATCACCAGCGGGTAGACCGCCACCTCGCCGATCTGGTCGAAGGTGAGGACGCCGAGCAGCATCACGGCGACCGCGGTCACGGCGTAGGTCTCGAACAGGTCGGCCGCCATGCCGGCGCAATCGCCCACGTTGTCGCCCACGTTGTCGGCGATCACCGCCGGGTTGCGCGGGTCGTCCTCGGGGATGCCGGCCTCGATCTTGCCGACGATGTCGGCGCCCACGTCGGCGGCCTTGGTGAAGATGCCGCCGCCCAGACGAGCGAAGACGGAGATCAGCGAACCGCCGAAGCCGAGGCCCACCAGCGCGTCGACGGCTTCCTTCTCCTCAACGCCGGAGAGCAGCAGCACGCCGTAGTAGCCGGCCACGCCGAGCAGCGCGAGGCCCGCAACGAGCAGGCCGGTGATCGCGCCGCCCTTGAAGGCGACCTCCAGAGCGGCGCCGACGCCGCCGCGGGCGGATTCCGCCACGCGGGCGTTGGCGCGCACCGAGACGTTCATGCCGATGAAGCCCGCCGCGCCCGAGAAGGCGCCGCCGATGGCGAAGCCGATCGCGGTCTCGATGTTCAGCGCGATCGCCAGCACGATGGCCAGGACCACGGCCACGATGCCGATGATCTGGTACTGGCGGGTGAGGTAGGCGCTCGCGCCCTCCTGCACGGCCGTGGAGATGTCCTGCATCTCCTGGTTACCGGGCGACTTGGCGAGCAGCCAGCGCGTGGTCGCGAAGCCATAAACCACGGCTGCGCCGGCGCAGCCGAGCGCGACGATGATGCCGTAGTCGGTCAGAAAGTCAGTCAAGGAGAGTTCCTTCGTTGGGGGGTCGTCAGATACAGCGGGCGGCCCGCCGAACAGCGGCGCGGCAGTCTACAGGTCAGCCGTGCACGATGGCGCTACCAAGCGCCGTGGCGCACTGATCCTCAGGCTGGGCCCCGATCCGCGGCACCGCCGCGAACAGCAGCGCCCTCAGCTTGTCCAGGTTCTCCCTGAACACCGCGAACGCCGCGTCCGCCGACACGGGTGGGACATCGGGCATGCCCTCCAGCCCCACGTCGTAGTCGGTTACGAGGGAGACGTTGGCGTAACAGAGCTCCTGCTCGCGGGCCAGCCACGCCTCGGGGAACTGGGTCATGTTCACCACGTCCCATCCGGCCGATGAGAACCAGCGCGACTCCGCACGGGTGGAGAAGCGCGGGCCCTGGATGACCACCACCGTCCCGGCCTCCACCACCGGGATGTCCAGCTCGCGCGCGCACTCGGCAAGCGTGGCCCGCAGGTCCTCGCAGTAGGGGTCCGCGGCCGACACGTGGGTGGTCTGCGGGCCGTCGTAGAAGGTGTCCTCGCGGCCGCTGGTGCGGTCCACGAACTGGTCGCAGAGCACGAAGGTGCCGGGCTTCAGCTCAGGCTTCAGCGCACCGCAGGCCGACGGGCCGATGATCCGCCTGACGCCCACCTCCTTCATCGCCCACACGTTCGCCCGGTAGTTGATCCGGTGCGGCGGGAGCGCGTGGTCATCGCCGTGCCGCGGCATGAAGGCCACCCGATGGCCCTCGATCTCCCCGATCCGGATGCGCGCCGACGGCGGCCCGTAGGGCGTGTCGACCGCCACCTCCTCGGCGCCGTCGTCGAGGAACTCGTAGAACCCCGACCCCCCGAAGATCCCGACGGCCTCGGTCACGCGCCCGGGGGCGTCCAGAGCTTCGACGGGCGGTGGCTTCTCCTCAGCGGCCGGTGCCTCCTCCGCCGGCGGAGCGCCGGGAGCGCCTGAGGCACCGGACTCCTGGGCGAAGGCCATCTGAAGCTGCGCCATGGCCTGCTTGATGGGTGGCATCTGCTCCTCGGGGCAGAACGGGATCAGGGCCCGCGCGGAATCGATAGCCAGCCTGCGCCTGCGCCACAGTCCTTCTCCCCCTCCCCCGCCAGGCCGAGCCTGCCGGCCGGCCAGGTTCACCAGGGTGGCGACGGTCTGGAGCACCACGTCCTCGACGCGGATGTTGCGCATCTGCTCCTCGAAGGCCGCCTGAAGCTCCTCCTCTCCGGTCCTCGGGCTGCTGCTCGTCGTTCATCTAGCTCCTCACCTCGCTTGCCGCGTACGAACGTTGCGCCTCCGCCACCTCGGCGGCGAAGACCTCCTCGCTCGACGCACCTCCCGCCAGCGCCTTGCGCTGGCGCTGCGCGCCGTTCTCGGCCGGCAGCGCCGGATCGATGCCCAGCGCGGCTCGCGCCGGGGCGGTCCATGCCAGCAACCGGTCGGGCAGTGCCGCGGCCGGGAACTCCTCCAGCGCGCTCGACGTCGATCATCTTGCCGTCGAGCCCGAACCGGATCGCGCGCCAGAAGTTCTCCTCGATCAGGCGGCGCGGGCGGGTGTCGAAGGCCACGCCGTCGTCGTAGTCCATGGCGGCCTGGGCCACGCACGCCGTGATCAGGCCCGGCCAGCGCGGTGGAGTCCTCGGCGCTCGGTCTGCGCGTCGCAGATGCGGAACTCCACGGTCCCGAAGCCGTGGTGGGGCCGCACGCTCCACCAGAGCTGGGTGTGCTCGACGATCGAGCCGGTGCGCGAGAGCAGGTCCACGTAGTCCGCGTACGCGGCCCAGTTCCCGAGCGGATCCGGGATCCCGCAGCGCGGGAAGCTCTTGGTGAAGATCTGGGTGCGGGCCGTATGCAGGCCGGAGTTGCGGCCGTCCAGGAACGGCGAGTTCGCCGAGATCGCGAGCAGCTCGGGGAGGATCGGGCGCAGGCGGTCGCACACGGCGATCGCGCGGTCGGCGCCCCTGATCCCGACGTGCACGTGCAGGCTGAAGGTGTTGTTGCGCCACGCCACGTACTGCAGGCCTTCCTCCACCCGCCGGTAGTGGTCGGTGTCGATGATCCGCTGCTCCTGCCACGGGCTCCACGGATGCGTGCCGGTCGCGGCGAGCAGCGCGTCGTTGTCGGCTGCGAGCCGGAACAGCCGCGCGCGGGCGTCTCGCTGGCTCGCCGTGGCCGGCATCGAAGGTCTCGCCCTTGCCCGACCGGATCTCGATCTCGGACTCGATCAGGTCGCCCGCCACCGACCACCGCCAGCACCTCGTCCTCCTGCGGCGGCCGCGTTCAGCTCGCCGAAGCGGTGGGCCAGCGACTGGGTCTCGGGGTCGAGGATCTGAAACTCCTCCTCGAGCCCGACCGTGAAGTCCTCGGAGGCCTCGAAGACCTCTCTTGCGCGCGTCATGTCGAGCATGGTCAGGTCAGGTAAAAGTAGAGCGCGTACAAGCAGGTCGACTGCCGGGCTGGAGGTGTGGACCGTGACCTCCGGCGGTACCTGGAGCAGCGCCTCCGAGTAGTTGAAGATGATCTTCACGCCGGCGCTCACGAGCTCGTCGGCAACCGACTGGGCGGCCTCCGTCGGCACCGCGATCACGCCGACGACGATCTCGTCCTCCTCGACCACGTCGCCCAGCTCGGCGAACGACCGCACCATCAGCTGGTCGTTCAGCCGCGTCCCGATCTTGTCGGGGTCCGTGTCGAACAGCGCCACCACGCGGAATCCGTGGTCGGCGAAGATGTCCGAGCCGGCGATCGCCTGCCCGAGGTGGCCGGCGCCGAACAGGGCGATGTTGTGCTGGCCGCTGGTGTGCAGGATCTTGCGGATCTGCGAGACCAGCGAGTCGACGTTGTAGCCCACGCCGCGCTTGCCGAACTTCCCGAACCCCGACAGGTCCCGGCGGATCTGCGTGGAGTTCACGTGCGTGTAGTCCGCCAGCTCCTGGGAGGAGATCGTCTCCTTGCCCATCTTCTTGGCCTGGGTGAGCACCTGGAGGTAGCGGGAGAGCCTGGCCGCCACCCCGAGGGAAAGCCGCTCCGGGCGCCTCCACGTCGAGCGCAGTCCGGGGCACCGCTGGCTCGCGCAAGCTCACGGGGTCACTCTAACGAGAGGGTTGAGAGCCGCCTGCGCAGCGCGGCCGCGTCCACACCCAGCTCGAAGGCCTCCTCGCCATCGATGTCGATCACGGGAATGCGTTCGCCGTAGGCGCGGTAGAGCACGGGATCCAGGGACACGTCGACCTGCTCGAGCTCGAACTCCACCTCGCCGGCCACCTCCTCGATCGCCGTCTTCGCCTCGTCGCAGAGGCAGCAGCCCGGCTTGCCGTAGAGCGTGAGCTTCACGGACCGCGCCGCCGCGTCGAGCGCCAGGTAGTCCGGATAGGCGAGCGGCTCGGTGAAGCGCGCGGCCGCGGCGATCATCGCCGCGTTGTCGGTGCACAGCTCCGGCGGGGGCACGTGCAGCTCCACCCCGAGGTCCGCGCACAACTCCGCCGCCGCCTCCCGCAGCTGCGAGTTGGCCGCCACACCGCCGCCGAGCGCGACCCGCGGCACCTTCTCCCGCCCGACCGCCTGGCCGAGGCGGGCGATCGAGCGCGGCCACGATCGCTCGCTGATAGGAGGCGGCGAGGTCGGCGGCGCGCTCCTCGGCGCCGTCGCCGAGGTCGCGGATCGCGTAGAGCAGCGCGGTCTTGAGGCCCGAGAAGCTGAAGTCCAGCCCGTCGCCGGGGAGCGAACGCGGGAAGTCGAACGCGCCGGCATCGCCCATCGCGTGCAAGCCGGTCCACCTCCGGTCCGCCGGGGTAGGGAAGCCCGAGCATCCGGGCGCCCTTGTCGAAGGCCTCGCCCGGCGGCGTCGTCGAGCGTCTCGCCGAGGATCGCGTAGCGGCTCGGGATCATCCACCCGCGCGAGGAAGGTGTGCCCGCCGCTCGCGACCAGGCAGACGTAGGGCGGCTCGATCGGGCCCGGCTCGAAGCGTGGAGGCCACCACGTGGCCGTGCAGGTGGTCGACCGGGGTGAGCGGCAGCCTCCGCGCGGCGGCCAGGCCCTTCGCGCTCGACACGCCCACGAGCAGCGCGCCGATCAGCCCCGGGCTGCGGGTCACCGCCACCGACTCGATCTCGTCGAGGCGTCGCCTCCGCCCGCTCGAGCGCGTCGGCGGTCACCGCGTCGACCAGCTCCAGGTGGCCGCCGCGACGCGATCTCCGGCACCACCCCGCCGTAGCGCGCGTGCAGGAGCCCCTGGGACGAGATCGCGTTGGACCGGATCTCGCCCGCGGCGGTGACGACGGCGGCGCAGGTGTCGTCGCAGCTGGTTTCGAGCGCCAGGATCAAGCGCGGGCGGCGGCGCGGCTCAGGCACGGTGCGCCACATGATCACCGCGTCCTCGCGGTTGTCGTGGTAGTAGCCGCGACGGCGGCCGGCGGCCCGGAATCCGAACCGCTCGTACAGCGCGATCGCCGAGCGGTTCGAGGTCCGCACCTCCAGCGTGTACTGCTCACCCGGGCCGTCCGCCTCCGAGAACAGCTGCTCCATGAGCGCGGTGGCGATGCCCTGGCGCAGCAGCCGATCGTCCACGGCCACGTTCATCACGTGCCACACCGTGTCGTAGCGCGAGCACACGAGGTATCCGACCACGCGGCCGTCGCGCAGGGCCGCCAGGCAGATGCCGGACGGCTTCGACAGCTCGAGCACGAACATCGCCAGCGACCACGGGCGTGCTGAAGGCGCGCCGCTCGATCGCGATCACCTGAGGGAGGTCGGCGTAGGTGAGGCGGCGGATCTCGAGCGGTTCGTTCATGGGTCTGGGGTGCGTGGCTTGGCGTCTGGCTCTCTCAGGTACATCGGGAGGACCGCCTCCGGGGCCGCGGGTGGAGCGTCGAGCGCGAGCCGGCAGATCGAGAGCCCGCGAACCACGTGGGCTGGTGAGCCGGCCGCTGCCACGCGCACGCCCGCCGCCTCGAGGACGTCCCGGAATCGTACCGACCCATCACCCGCCGCCAGCGGCTGCAAGCCGCTTGCCACCACGCGCGCCGCCAGCGTCCGCCGGGTCTGCCGCTTCCGCCGGCCAGAGCACCCGGCGCCCTCGTACAGCGCCGGCGAACACCTCCCCCCGGCGCGCGTCGATCACCGCCAGGCGTCGTTCGGCCTCGATCCCGCGGCCAGGGCCGCCAGCGAGGACACCGGCCGCAGCTCCAACCCGGCGCCGATCGCCAGCGCCCGCGCCGTGGCGATCCCGATCCGCAGCCCGGTGAACGGCCCCGGGCCCCACGCCCACCGCCACCGCGTCGAGATCGGGGTAGTCGAGGCCGGCCTCCGCCATCGCCCGGTCCACGGCCGGCATCAGCTCGGCGGCGTGCGCCGGCCGGCTCGGTAAGCCGCGCCGGGTCGGGCGGGTGCTCGAAGGCCTCGCCATCCGCGCGGAGCACGCAGACCGCGCTGGCGGCGGTGGCGGTGTCGATGCCCAGGACGTTCATGCGATCTCGATCGTGCGCCGGTCGCCGCCGGCGTGCTCGATCGCCACCCTGGCGACCACCCGCTCGAAGCCCTCCTCCCAGGGCCACTCGACGAAGGCGATCCGCTCAGGCGTCAGGTAGTCGTCGATCAGCGTCCAGTCGGGCTGCGGAAGGCGGTAGAGGTCGAGGTGGGCGACCTCGACGCGCCCAGCAGCACGTGGCCGATGGTGAACGTCGGGCTCGTCACCGGCCCCTCCACTCCCAGCGCGCGGCAGGCGCCGCGCACGAACGTGGTCTTGCCCGTCCCCAGCTCGCCGCTCACCAGCACCACGTCGCCCGGCTCGCAGCCGGGCCGGCCAGCTCGGCGCCCGGCCGCCTCGGTCTGCCGTCACGCGCGCTCTCCGGCTCGGATCACCCGAACAGGCCGAGCTGAGTCCGAGCCGCGCGGCTCGCTCACTCGACAGGCCGAGCTGGTCGGCCGGGCGGCTCGGGCTGCGCGACCGGCTCTGGCTGCGGCACCGCCTCCGCCAGCAGCGCCGGCAGGCGGGCGAAGTCCTCGCGCAGCTGCTCCTTGACCTTCGGGGTGCGCAATCCGGCCGCGGGGTGGAATATCGGGTAGATCTGCACCATCCGGCCGCCGAGCTGGTGCTCCTGCGGCCGGCCGCGCACCGACGTGATCCCGCGCTGGGAGCGGGTCAGCAGCTTCGTGGCGAAGTTCCCCAGGGTGCAGATCACCCGCGGCTCGATCAGCTCCACCTGGCGCTCCAGATAGGGGCGGCACGCGAGGATCTCGTCGGGCTGGGGATCGCGGTTGCCCGGCGGGCGGCTCTTCAGCACGTTGCACACGAAGCTCTCCTCGCGGCTGAGGCCGACCTCGCGCAGCAGCTCGTCGAGGAGCTGGCCGGCCCGGCCCACGAAGGGAATGCCCTGCTGATCCTCGTGCATGCCCGGGGCCTCGCCGACGAACATCAGGTCGGCATCGGCGTTCCCGTTGCCGAAGACGGCCTGGGTGCGGGTCTCGTGCAGCGGGCAGCGAGTGCACGCCCGGACCTCCTTGTAGAGGGCGACCAGATCCTCTCGGCGTTCGGCGGCCGGGCGCGACATGCTGTCGCGCAGCCTACGACCGGGTGTACAATTGACGCAGCGTTGGCCGCTACCCGCCGTCGGGAGTGGACCGGACCAGATGGATCACAACTACGCAGACCCACATCGCGTGCCCGCGAGCGTCTCCATCGCTGGGGCCGGTCGCCTGGGCACCTCTCTCGCCGCCGCGCTCAGCGCCGCCGGCGTCGATGTGCACGGCCCCGTCGGGCGAGGCGAGGACGTGCCGCGCGCCGAGGCCGTCCTGCTCTGCGTGCCCGACTCCGAGATCGAGTCCGCGGCCGCCGCCGCCGCGGGCGCGGCGCCGCTGATCGGCCACACCAGCGGCGCGACCCCGATCGCCCTCCTGGGTCCGGGCGGCTTCGGGCTGCATCCGCTTCAGACCTTTGCCGGCGGCGAGGGGCCCGAGCGTTTCCGCGGCGCCGGTTGTGCCGTCGCCGGTGCCGGGGCCGACGAGCTCGCTGTCGCCGCAAGCCTGGCGCGCACCCTTGGCATGCGACCCTTCGAGATCGAGGACTCCGGCCGCGCCGCCTACCACGCCGCCGCCTCGATCGCCTCGAACTTCCTGGTCACGCTGGAGGCCGCCGCCGAGAGCGTGGCCGCCGGCGCCGGGCTCGACGCCGAGGAGGCGCGCGCCCTGCTCGCGCCGCTCGTCAGCGCCACGGTCGCCAACTGGGCCGAGCACGGTCCCGAGCGGGCCCTGACCGGACCCATCGCCCGCGGCGACGACGCGACGGTCCAGCGCCAACGCGACGCCGTGGCCGGTGCGGCGCCCGAGCTGCTCCCCCTCTTCGATGAGCTGACCGAACGCACCCGGGCCCTCGCGGCGGTGACAGCATGAGGACCGTGCGCACCGTCGCCGCCCTTCGCGAGGCGCTGGCGCCCGAGCGCCGCGCGGGTCGCACGATCGGCCTCGTGCCCACGATGGGCGCCTTCCACGAGGGCCACCTCTCGCTCATGCGCCGCGCGCGCGAGACCACAGACGTGGTGGTGGTCTCCCTGTTCGTGAACCCCACGCAGTTCGGCCCGAGCGAGGACCTCGGCGCCTACCCACGCGATGAGGCCGCCGACGCCGCCCAGGCGGAGGCCGAGGGTGTGGACGTGCTCTTCGCGCCGCCCGTGCGAGGAGATCTACCCGGACGGGTTCTCCACGTTCGTGAAGGTGGACGGGATCACCGAGGTGCTGGACGGCGAGCACCGCGGCCGCGGCCACTTCGACGGCGTGACGACGGTGGTGGCCAAGCTCTTCAACATGGCGCAGCCCGACGCGGCGTTCTTCGGTCAGAAGGACGCCCAGCAGGCGCTGGTGGTCCGCCGGATGGTGCACGACCTCGACATGCCGGTGCGGATCGAGGTGTGTCCCACCGTTCGCGAGCCCGACGGCCTGGCGCTCAGCTCGCGCAACGCCTACCTCGATGCCGCCGAGCGTGAGCGCGCCGTCGCCCTGAGCCGCGCGCTCGAGGCCGCGGACGACACCGTCCGCGCCGGCGAGCGCGACGCCTCCGCCGTGCTGGCGGCCGCCCGTGCCGAGCTGAGCGAGGCCGGCGTGGAGCCCGAGTACCTCGAGCTGCGCTCAGCCAACGACCTTTCCCCCGTCGAGTCCGTGAACGGCTCGACCCTGCTTGCGGTGGCGGCCAAGGTCGGCCGCGCCCGCCTCATCGACAACAAAGTCCTGGGAGGGACCTCATGAGACGAACGATGCTCAAGTCGAAGATCCACCGGGCCACGCTCACCGGCTCGGACCTCAACTACGTCGGCTCGATCACCGTCGACGCCGACCTGCTCGACGCCGCCGACATCCGCGAGCACGAGATGGTGCACGTGCTCGACATCGACAACGGCGCTCGCTTCGAGACCTACACGATCGCCGGGGCGCGCGGCTCTGGGGAGATGCAGGTGAACGGCGCCGCCGCACGGCTGGTGCACACCGGCGACAAGGTGATCGTCGTCTCCTACGCGGAGTACGACGAGGCCGAGCTCGACTCCTACGAGCCCCGCGTCGTGCATGTGAACTCATCGAACGAGATCGTCACGGTCGACGACGCCGTGGCGGAGCTGCTGTCATGAGCGCCCGCCCGACGATCGCAGCCGCTCCCCCCGCCAAGGGCAAGCCGGTCACCCTCTCCTCGCTGGGCGAGAAGAAGGCCCTGGGCGAGCCCATCGCGATGATCACGGCGTACGACTACCCCTCTGCCCAGGTGGCGGAGGAGGCGGGCGTGGACGTGGTGCTGGTCGGCGACTCGGCCGCCATGACCGTGCTCGGCTATCCGTCGACCGTGCCCGTGTCGGTGGACGAGATGCTGATGCTGGCCGCGGCGGTGCGTCGCGGGCTGAAGACGCCCCTGCTGGTGGGCGACCTCCCCTTCGGCTCGTATGAGGTGTCCGACGAGCAGGCCGTCGCCACCGCCCAGCGGTTCATCAAGGAGGCCGGCTGCGACGCGGTGAAGCTCGAGCGCGGCGGCAGCTCCGTGCAGCGCGCCCAGGCCATCGTGGCCGCCGGGATCCCGGTGATGGGCCACGTGGGCCTCACTCCTCAGACCGCGACGGCCCTCGGCGGGTACCGCTCCCAGGGCCGCACGGCCGACCGAGCCCTCGAGGTGACGCAGGACGCGCTCGCGCTCGAGGAGGCCGGCTGCTTCTCGATCGTGTTCGAGGCGATCCCCTCGGACGTGACCGACCTGATCATGCACCGGCTCCAGATCCCGGTGATCGGGATCGGCGCGGGTCCCGCCACCGACGGTCAGGTGCTTGTGTTCCACGACCTGCTCGGCATCTACGACGGGCACGCGGCGCGGTTCGTGAAGCGCTACGCCGACATCCGGGACCAGATGATCGCCGGAGTCCAGGCATTCGCCGAGGACGTGCGGACGCGGCGGTATCCCGAGCCCGACCACGGGTACACGATGGCTCCGGACGAGCGTGAGCGGCTCAAGGAACTGTTGGCCGCAGCGCGATAGCCTCCGCGAAGTCAACTTCCGGGAGGTCCCTTTGAAGCGCTTCATCCGCCGGCCGTCGCCCGCCATGGTCGTGGCCTGTGTCGCCCTCTTCGTCGCGCTCGGCGGCGTCTCATATGGCGTCGCAACGGGCTACATCGACAGTCGCGAGATCAAGAACAACACCATTCGCGGCAAGGACGTCAAGAACGGCGCGCTCACCGGCAAGGAGCTCAAGCGCGACTCCGTCGGCGGGCTCACGGTGAACGAGAGCCGTCTCGGCGTCGTCCCCTCAGCGGAATCCCTGAGCCACACGGCGGTGGTCACCGCCGGCGGTACGTTCCGCCGTGGCCGCGGCGTGTCGAGCGTCGCGCGGGTCGGAGAGGGCCGCTACCAGGTGATCTTCAACCGCGATGTGCGCGGCTGCGTGTACAACGTCAGCGTGGGGGATCCGAGCGCCGCCGCACCCGGGCATGGAACCGCCGTGGTCGCGAGCCTCTCGACGATCGTCACCGGCGTGGCGGTTCGTACGTTCAACCAGCAGGCCAACCTGGCCAACCGCTCGTTCCACCTGCTCGTCAGCTGCTGAGCTAGAAGTCGATCTCCCGCAGCACCTGGGCCGGCGAGCCGGCGGCGATCGTGTGCGGCGGAAGGTCGCGCGTGACCACGCTGTTGGCCCCGATCACGCACCGGTCTCCGATCGTGACCCCGCTGGTGACGACCACGTTGGCGCCGCACCAGACGTTGTCGCCGATGCGCGTCGGCCCCTTCGACGTGAAGCCCTGCCAGGTGACCGGCTGATCCAGATCGTCGAACCGATGTGCGGCGTCGGTCACGAAGCAGCCGTTGGCGAACATGCAGTGGTCGCCGATCTCGACCAACTCCATCGCCGCCACCATCACCGCGATGTTTAGGAAGCAACCCTTGCCGATGCGTATCCGCGCCGGATCAGGCGCCGTGAGCCAGACGTTGGGCTCGAACAGGGTGCCCTCCCCCACCTCCAGCCGGCCCTCACGCAGCGCCTCCAGCACGTTGCCCTGGATCGGCCAGCGCGCGAACGCGCCCCGGCGCGCCATCTGGCGGTGGATCGCCAGGCGGTTCCAGGGCAGGGCGTTGCGCTCGTACCAGCGCCACTTCTGAAGCCAGAGGGCCACGCGGGCAGTCTCACATGAAGTGAGACTGAATCGAGACTTGACGTGGGCTTGAAGGGGAGGGGAGGATCGCCTCACTCGGAACACGATCACTAGGAGGCTGTAATGGGGAAGGTCTTCAAGCGACTGCCGTCACCGTCGATGGCCGTTGCATTCATCGCGCTGCTCGCCGCACTTGGCGGCACCGCCGTCGCGCTGCCGGGCGGTAACTCGGTCAAAAAGGACGACATCGCCGCCGGGGCGGTGAACTCGTCCGACATCAGGAACAACACCGTCCTGGGCAGGGACGTGCGCACTAGCACCTTGCGGGGTAGCGACGTGGGCGCGAACACGATCACCGGGTCGGATGTCAATGAGGGCTCGCTCGGGAAGGTCCCGAGTGCGACCAGCGCTGACAACGCCGGCAGTGCCGGTAACGCCAGCACCGCGGGCTTCGCAACCAGCGCGGGGAACGCCGGGACGACGGATGGTCTCAGCCTGGCGAAGATCGACTACCGCGCTCCGAGCAGCTCGGCGACCACCACGGTCTTCGAGCAGGGAGGGCTGAGGATCGTCGCGGGCTGCAACGCGGGTGGCGACCTGAACGTCACTGCGATCTCGCTGACCGCGAACGCCGCGATTTCGATCGGGCGGATCGACTTCTCTTCCGTCGTGGACGACGACACCGACGCGGGCGGTGGGAACACCGGACCGGTGGACACGCCGTCGTTCCTGGATAACGACGACTTCGATGCGCTCGAGTCGCTGGCCGTACTCACCGCGGCCACCGATGACGGCGTTCAGGGCCAGCTCGTCTTCATCAGCCCCACGGGTCCGGTCGTGACCGTGGTCTTCCGGGGTGAGGAAGATACGAACGCCCTCGGCGGCGCGAACGACTGCTTCTTCAATGGGACGGCGACATTCGGCTGAACCACTAGAAGCGCAGTAGCTCAGGCGGCCGCCGCGACCTTGCGCCGCGGCGGCCGTCGCTTCTTGGGGGTCGCCGGCTTCACGATGTCGGCCAGACTTGACTTGCCCTTCGAGCCCGGGGGAGGATCACCGAAACGGTACGTGCCAACACCCCAAACAGGAGGCTCCATGGAGAACAGGTTCAAGCGGCTGCCGTCACCTTCGATGGCAGTGGCATTCATCGCGCTGCTGGCGGCGCTCGGCGGGACGGCCGTCGCACTGCCAGGTAAGAACGGCGTCAAGTCCGACGACATCGCCAAGAATGCCGTGCGGTCTTCAGACATCAAGAGCAGCAACGTCGGGTCGAGTGACGTGAAGAACAACGCGCTCACCGGCTCCGACATCAACGAGGCGCGGCTGAGCAAGGTGCCGAGCGCTGCGGTTGCCGACGCCGCGAACACCGCCAATACCGCCGGCTCGGCAAACACGGCGAACTCGGCCAACACCGCCGGTTCAGCGGGATCCGTGAACGGCCGTTCGCTGAGCAGGATTCGCTACGCGGACCTCAACAGCGGCGCCGCCGTCCCGATCTTCAGCGCCGGAGGGCTGACGATCACCGCCGACTGCAACGCAGGGGATGTCGACCTCGATGCGGTCTCAGCGACCAATGACGCGACGATCAACGTCAAGGTGCTCGAGAGCGACGCCACGTCGGACTCGGACAGCCTCGCCGAGCTCGACGCAAACGCACCTCACGATTTCGACGCGGGCACCGACAACGCGCAGTACTTCGTGATGTACAAGGGCGACGACTCTGGACCCGTGGTGACGGCTCAGTTCTCCGAGCTCATCCTGGCAAACGCCGCCACCGGTACCGGCGGACAGGACTGCTTCGTCTGGGGCGAGGGCAGCGCCGGCAGTTAGTCGTACCTGCTGCTCAGGCCGCGGCGGCCACGCGCCGCCGCGGCCGGGCCTTTGGCTTCACAATGTCGGCCAGGAAGCTGCCCGTGTAGGACCCCTCCTTCGCCGCCACCTGCTCAGGGGTGCCGTGCGCCACGACCTTGCCGCCCTCCTCGCCGCCCTCGGGGCCGAGGTCGATGATGCGGTCGGCGGTCTTGATCACGTCGAGATTGTGCTCGATCACGACGACGGTGTTGCCCGACTCGACCAGGCGGTCGAGCATCTCGAGCAGCCGCCGAACGTCGGCGAAGTGCAGGCCGGTTGTGGGCTCGTCGAGGATGTAGAGGGTCTTGCCGGTGGCAACCTTGCTCAGCTCCGAGGCCAGCTTTACCCGCTGCGCCTCCCCCCTGACAGGGTGGTGGCCGGCTGGCCGAGCTTCACGTAGTCGAGGCCGACGTCGTGAAGCGCCTGGAGCTTGCGCTTGATCTTCGGGATGTGCTGGAAAAAGTCCAGTGCCTCCTCCACGGTCATCGCCAGCACGTCGGCGATCGTCCGTCCCTTGAAGCGCACCTCCAGCGTCTCGCGGTTGTAGCGCTTGCCGTGGCACTGCTCGCACGGCACGTAGACGTCGGGCAGGAAGTGCATCTCGATCTTGATCTGACCGTCGCCGCGGCACACCTCGCAGCGCCCGCCCTTCACGTTGAAGGAGAAGCGGCCCGGCTTGTACCCCCGCGCTCGGGACTCCTGGGTACGTGAGAAGAGGTCGCGGATCTGGTCGAACAGTCCGATGTAGGTGGCCGGGTTGGACCGCGGGGTACGCCCGATCGGCGACTGGTCGATGTTGATGATCTTGTCGATCTGGTCGAGTCCGGTGACGCGCTTGTGCGCGCCCGGGCGCTGCTTGGCGCGGTGAAGCTTGTTGGCCACCGCCTTGTGCAGCACCTCGTTGACCAGCGTCGATTTGCCCGACCCGGAGACACCGGTGACCGCTGTGAAGGTGCCGAGCGGGATCTTGGCGTCGACCTTCTTGAGGTTGTGCTGGGAGGCGCCCTCGATGCCCAGATAGCCGGACGGCCGCCGGCGTTTCTTGGGCACCGGGATCTCCTCGGCGCCCGACAGGTAGCGCCCGGTGAGCGACTCCTTCACGGCCATCACGTCCTCGACCGGGCCCTCCGCCACCAGCCGGCCGCCGTGCTCGCCGGCTCCCGGGCCGAGGTCGATGATGTGGTCGGCCGCGCGCATGGTGCCCTCGTCGTGCTCCACGACGATGACCGTGTTCCCGAGGTCGCGCAGGCGCTCCAGCGTCGAGATCAGCCGCGCGTTGTCGCGCTGGTGCAGGCCGATCGAGGGCTCGTCGAGGATGTAGAGCACGCCCACGAGGCTGGACCCGATCTGAGTCGCAAGCCGGATTCGCTGCGCCTCTCCGCCAGAGAGCGTGGACGCCGATCGCTCGAGCGAGAGGTAGCCCACGCCGACGTTGTCCAGGAACCGCAGCCGCTCGTCGATCTCGCGCAGGATCAGCTTTGCGATCTGAGCCTCCGTGTCGGTGAGCTCCAGCTCGTCGAACCACTCGATCGCGCGCCGTGCCGACTTCGAGGTGAGCTCGTGGACGCTGATGCCGCCCACCTTCACCGCGAGGCTCTCGGGCCGCAGGCGCGCGCCCTTGCAGTCCGGGCAGGGGCGCACCGACATGTACTCCTCGATCTTCTCGCGCGAATAGTCGGAGTCGGTCTCGCGGTAGCGGCGCTCGAGGTTGTTCACGATCCCCTCGAAGCGCGTCATGTAGGACCGCTTGCGCCCGTAGCGGTTGCGGTACGAGACGTAGATGCGGTCGCCGTTGGTGCCGTAGAGGAAGGTGTCGCGCACCTCCTCGTCCAGGTCCTCCCAGGGCGTCTCTAGATCGACCTCCCACTTCTCGGCGATCGCCTGGGTCATCTGCTCGTAGTAGTTCGAGGCGCTGGTGGACCAGGGCAGGATCGCCCCCTCCCCCAGCGACAGCGAATGGTCCGGCACGATGAGCTCCGGGTCGATCTCCATCTGGGAGCCCAGGCCGGTGCAGCGCTGACACGCACCGTGGGGCGAGTTGAAGGAGAACATCCGGGGCTCCAGCTCGGGCATCGAGGTGCCGCAGTGCAGGCACGCGAAACGCTCGGAGTAGGTGGTGATGTCTCCGCTCTCGACCAGCTCGACGTCGATGATCCCCTCCGCCAGCGACACCGCGGTCTCGATCGAGTCCGCAAGGCGCTTGCGCAGGTCCGGGCGCATCACAAGGCGGTCGACCACGACCGAGATGTCGTGCTTGTACTTCTTGTCGAGGTCGATGTCCTCCTCGAGCCGGCGCAGGTCGCCGTCCACCTTCACGCGCGTGAAGCCCTCGGTGCGCAGCTCCTCGAACAGCTTTCCGTACTCGCCCTTGCGCCCGCGCACGACGGGTGCCAGCACCATGAATTTCTCGCCCTCGTCCAGGGTCATCACCTGATCGACGATCTGCTCGGCCGACTGGGCGGCGATCGGGCGGCCGCAGTTGTAGCAGTGGGGATGCCCGACCCGGGCCCACAGCAGGCGCAGGTAGTCGTAGATCTCGGTGACCGTGCCGACCGTGGAGCGCGGGTTGCGCGAGGTGGTCTTCTGATCGATCGAGATGGCCGGCGACAGGCCCTCGATCGAGTCGACGTCGGGCTTGTCCATCTGCCCCAGGAACTGGCGCGCGTAGGCCGACAGCGACTCGACGTAGCGGCGCTGGCCCTCCGCGTAGATGGTGTCGAAGGCCAGGCTGGACTTGCCGGAGCCCGACAGCCCGGTGATCACGATGAGGGCGTTTCGCGGCAGCCTGAGGTGGAGGTCCTTCAGGTTATGCTCGCGGGCCCCGGACACCACCAGCTCGGTCGACGGCTTCACATAAACGAGTCTAGAGGCGGGTGCGGAGCGAACAGGCGTTCGCTCCGCGGGTGCTAGCCGCGGGCGGTCAGCCGCTTGTAGGTCATGCGGTGCGGCCGGTCGGCCTCCTCGCCGAGCTGCTCATGGCGCCAGGCCGTGTAGGCCTCGAAGTTGCCCTCGAACCAGCTCACCTTCGAGTCCCCCTCGAACGCCAGCACGTGCGTGGCCACGCGGTCGAGGAACCAGCGATCGTGCGAGACGATCATCGCGCAGCCGGGGAAGGCGAGCAGCGCCTCCTCCAGTGCGCGCAGCGTGTCGACGTCCAGGTCGTTGGAGGGCTCATCCAGCAGCAGGAGGTTGCCGGCGTCGCGCAGCAGCTTCGCCAGGTGCAGGCGGTTGCGCTCCCCGCCGGAAAGGCTGCCGACGTTCTTCTGCTGGTCGGATCCCTTGAAGTTGAAGCTCGAGACGTAGGCACGTGAGTTCATCTTGCGCCCGCCCACGTCGATCTGGTCCTCGCCGCCGGAGATCTCCTCCCACACGCTGTTCGACCCCTCGAGCGCGTCGCGCGACTGGTCCACGTACGACAGCTCCACGGTGTCCCCCACCCGCAGCGTGCCGGAGTCGGGCTGCTCCGTGCCCGTGATCATCCGCAGCAGCGTGGTCTTGCCGGCGCCGTTGCCGCCGATCACGCCCACGATGCCGGCCGGGGGCAGGCGGAACGAGAGGTCCTCGAACAGCAGCCGGTCGCCGTAGGCCTTGCTCACCCCCTCTGCCTCCACCACGACGTCGCCGAGCCTTGGCCCCGCCGGGATGTGGATCTCGACGCTGTCGAGCTTCACGTTCCCCTCCTCGGCGAGCAGGGCGTCGTAGCGCGCCAGGCGCGCCCTGTTCTTGGTGAGTCGCGAGGAGGCGTTCATCCGCACCCACTCCAGCTCGCGCGCAAGCGTCCTCGCGCGGGCCGACTCCTGCTTCTCCTCCTGAGCCAGCCGCGCCTGCTTCTGCTCGAGCCAGGAGGAGTAGTTGCCCTCGAACGGGATGCCCTGGCCGCGATCCAGCTCGAGGATCCAGCCGGCCACGTTGTCGAGGAAATAGCGGTCGTGCGTGACGGCCACCACCGTGCCCGGATAGTCGTGCAGGTGGCGCTCGAGCCAGGCGACCGACTCGGCGTCGAGGTGGTTGGTGGGCTCGTCGAGGAGCAGCAGGTCGGGCTGGGAGAGCAGCAGCCGGCACAGCGCCACGCGACGGCGCTCGCCGCCCGAGAGCTTGGACACGTCGGCATCGCCCGGCGGCAGGCGCAGGGCGTCCATCGCCGTGTCGAGCATCGTCTCGAGGTTCCAGGCGTCCGCGGCGTCGATGCGCTCCTGCAGCTCCGCGAACTCCTCGGCCGTCTCGTCGGAGTAGTTGGCCGAGAGCTCGTTGAAGCGGTCGAGCATGTCCCGCACCGGGCGCACGCCGTCCTCCACGTTGCCGCGAACGTCCTTGGACTCGTCGAGCTGGGGCTCCTGCTCGAGCAGGCCCACCGTGGCGCCCTCCGCCAGCCAGGCATCGCCGCGGAAGTCGGTGTCGACGCCGGCCATGATCCGCAGCAGCGTCGACTTACCCGCGCCGTTGGGCCCGAGCACGCCGATCTTCGCCCCGGGCAGGAAGGCGAGCGTGATGTCCTTGAGCACCTCCCGGTCGGGAGGGTGCACCCGCGTGAGCCGGTGCATGGTGAAGACGAAGTCAGGCATGTGGTGCCCGCCCGGTTAACCGGACGGGCGGACGGCTAGCCGCCTACGCGCGCGTAGACCTCATCGAGGATCGTGTCCTGGTCGTCGAGCTCGAAGTTCTCCTCGAGGTAGCGGGCGGTCTCGTCCCGCGGGGTGCCGTTAAGGGCCATGTTGAGCGCGATCAGGCGCGCGCCCTCGGAGCCCTCGCTGCCGCCTGACGGAGCCGGCTCCGGCGTGGTCTCGGCGACGGCGGGCGTCTCCGCTTGCTCTTCCGCCTCCTCCACCGGCTCGCTCTCGGGCTCCTCGGCAGTCTCGAGCTCATCGTCCAGCGCGGGCTGCTCGCTGGTGTCCTCGTCGGATTCCTCGGCGGCGGGCTCGGCCTCTTCCTCCTCGGCAACCGCTTCTTCCTCGACCGCGGGAGCCTCTGCGACCGGCTCAGGCTCGGCGGAGGCGTCGGGAGCGGCCTCGCGCACGTCGGCGAGGCCGGAGCGGATGCCCTGGAGCTCGGCCTCGAGCGAGCCGGCGTTGGTGCGCACGCTGTCGGTGAGCGAGGCGATCGTGGAACGAAGCTCGTCGACGAGGCCGTCGAGGTCGTTCTGCGACGGTGTCCGCGCGGCTGCGCATGGCCGTGGTGGCCTCCTCGACCTTCGAGACGTGCGCTGACGCCTGGGACTCGGCCTGCTCGCGCGTCTGGCGCGCGGCCTGGGCGGCCTCGTTGCGGGTGCGGTCGGCCTCGGCCGCGGCGTCGGTGCGGTCCTTCTCCGCCGGCACGCCTGGCGTCGCCGGTGACCTGCTCGGCCTCCGAACGCGCGCTCGACTCGATCGAGGCCGCGCTGTTCTCGGCGGCCTCGACGATCGTCGCGCACCTGCTCGGCCGCGGCGCCTGCCACGGACGAGCCCGCTGAGGGGGCCGAAGCCTGGGCGCTCTTGAGCTCCTCGACCTGCTCCGCGAGCGCGCGCAGGTGGGCATCTACCTCGTCCGGGTCATACCCCTTCCGCGACTGCGAAAAGTCCTGACGCTCAATCGACTGCCGGTCCAGCTCCAACGCGTGTCCCCTTTTTACGATTGCCTCGAAGTTTCGAGCAGGCAGCCTAGCTCAGATCGATGACGTGAGCGAAGGTGCCTGCGCTCAGGCGCCTGCCTCGATCTCGTCCAGCTCCCGGCGCAGCGCCTTGATCTCGTCGCGCAGCTTGGCGGCATACTCGAAGCGCAGGTCCTCAGCGGCCGCGAGCATCTCCTCCTCGAGCTCGACCATGGTCCGCCCGATCTCCTCGGCGGACATGCCCTCCTCCGCGATCCGGCGCGAGTTGCGCCCCTTCGGGACCTTGGACTCCATCGCCAGGAAATCGCCGATGTCGGAGACGCCCTTCTTGATCGTCTCGGGCGTGATTCCGTGCTCCTCGTTGTAGGCCACCTGGATGGCCCGGCGGCGGTCGGTCTCCGACAGCGCGGTGCGCATGGCGGCCGTCTCCTTGTCGGCGTACATGATCACCTTGCCGCGGATGTTCCGCGCGGCGCGCCCGATCGTCTGGATCAGCGAGGTCTCGCCCCGGAGGAAGCCCTCCTTGTCGGCGTCGAGGATGGCCACCAGCGACACCTCCGGCAGGTCGAGGCCCTCGCGCAGCAGGTTCACGCCCACGAGCACGTCGTACTCGCCCAGGCGCAGCTCGCGGATGATCTGGATCCGCTCGAGGGTGTCGATCTCCGAATGCAGGTAACGCACCCGCACGCCGTACTCCATGAGGTAGTCGGTGAGGTCCTCGGACATCTTCTTGGTGAGGGTGGTGACCAGGGTCCGCTCCCCCGCCTCGGTGCGTGCGCGGATCTCGTTCATCAGGTCGTCGATCTGGTTCTTGGTCTCGCGCACGTCGACCTCGGGGTCGATGATGCCCGTGGGCCGCACGATCTGCTCGACGATCCGCTCGGAGTGCGTGCGCTCGTAGTCGCCGGGCGTTGCCGAGACGAAGATCATCTGCGGCACGATCTGCAGGAACTCGTCGAAGGTCTGCGGGCCGGTTGTCCAGCGCGCTCGGCAGCCGGAAGCCGTGCTCGACCAGCGTCTGCTTGCGCGAGCGGTCGCCCTCGTACATGCCGCCGATCTGGGGCACGGTCTGGTGCGACTCGTCGATGAAGCACACGAAGTCGTCGGGGAAGAAGTCCACGAGGCAGTACGGGCGCTCGCCCGGCTGGCGGCCGTCGAGGATGCGCGAGTAGTTCTCGATCCCGTTGCAGAAGCCGAGCTCGCGCAGCATCTCCATGTCGAACTGGGTGCGCTGGCGGAGGCGGTGTGACTCCAGCGGCTTGCCCTCGGCCTCGAGCTCCTTGGTGCGCGTCTCCAGCTCGTCGCGGATCTCGCCCACCGCCCGCTCGATCGTGACCCTGTCGGTGGCGTAGTGGGTGGCCGGCCAGACGCCGGCGTGCTCGAGGTCCTTCAGCACCTCGCCGGTGAGCGGGTCGAACTCCTGGAGGGCCTCGACCTCGTCGCCGAAGAGCACCGCGCGGTAGGCGGTCTCGGCGTAGGCGGGGAAGACCTCCAGCGTGTCGCCCGCGGACGCGGAACGTGCCGCGGCCGAGCGCCTGGTCGTTGCGCGAGTACTGGATGTCCACGAGCTTGCGCAGCGTGGCGTCGCGGTCGAGCATCTCGCCTCTGCTTGCAGCAGCAGCATCATCGCGTCGTACTTCTCCGGGCGAGCCGAGGCCGAAGATGCAGGAGACGCTGGCCACCACGATCGTGTCGCGGCGGCCGAACAGCGCCGCGGTGGCGGCGTGGCGCAGGCGCTCGATCTCCTCGTTGATCGAGCTGTCCTTCTCGATGTAGAGGTCCTGCGCCGGGCACATAGGCCTCGGGCTGGTAGTAGTCGTAGTAGGAGACGAAGTACTCGACCGCGTTGTCGGGGAAGAACTCGCGGAACTCGTTGCAGAGCTGCGCGGCGAGGGTCTTGTTGTGGGCGATGACCAGCGTGGGGCGCTGGAGCTGCTCGATCGTGAACGCCATCGTCGCGGTCTTGCCCGAGCCCGGTCACGCCGAGCAGCGTCTGGAACCGGTCGCCGCCTTCGATCCCCGTCGCCAGCCGTCGCGCGCCTTGGGCTGGTCAGCGATCGGTTCGTAGGCGGCGTTGAGCTTGAAGGGCGGCACTCGCCCTAGACGTTAGAGGCCAAGCTCGTCGCCATAGTTCTTGCGGTATTCCGCCTTGCGCTCCAGCACGTTCTCCACGTACGCGCGGGTCTCCGCGAACGGGATGTCCTCGGTCTCGAAGTCGTCGTCGTCGCCGCCGGCCTCCGCAATCCAGTTGTTCACGTTGGTCTCGCCCGCGTTGTAGGCGGCCACCGCGAGCGCCGTGTTCCCCTCGTACTGGCGCAGCAGGTAGCGCAGGTAGTAGGCGCCGTAGGAGATGTTGATCTGCGGGGTGGCGAGATCCTTCTGCGTGAAGCGGGTGCCGCCGCTGTCGCGGGCGATGAACGCGGCGGTCTCGGGCGTGATCTGCATCAGGCCGCGTGCCCCGCGTGGGAGGTCTGATCGCGGAAGCGCGACTCCTCGTAGATCACCGCGGCGATCAGGTCCGCGTCGATGCCCTTGTCGGCGGCCTGCTGGCGGATGATGTCCTCGTGGCGCAGTGGCAGGATGAGCTCCCGCACCTCGTCGCCGAGGGGGCCCAGCCCCGCGACGGTGGCCGCCACGCCGGCGACCCAGCACGGCGGCGGCGATCAGCGCAGCGATGCGCCGCCGCGTCGCCGCCGGCCGGGCGCGCCGCCTCGCCGTGCGTTGCTGCCTGGGCCATCGCCTAAGCCTTCCGGATCAGCCGAGTATCTCTCCAACTCTGCCTTCAACTCCGTCGGTCGTGCCGTCGTTTCGGACCGTGAAGTCCGCACGCTGCGACTTCTCGTCCTGCGAGAGCTGCCGGCCGGTGCGCTCCTCGAGGGCCTCGTGGCCGCGTGCGCCGGCCCGCTCGGCCCGCAGGGTCTCGTCGGCGATGACGGCGATGGTGTGGTCGAACGCCTGCCTCCATGCCCGATTCGAACAGCAGCGGAACCTCCACCACGGCGGCGGGGACGTCCCCGGCCTCCGTCGCGGAAGGCCGCCACCCGCTCACCTACGAGCGGCCACAGCAGCCCCTCGAGCCACTCACGGCCGCCCTCCTCTCTGAATGCGGCGGCGGCCAGGGCCGCGCGATCGACGGAGCCGTCCTTCACGACCTGGGGAAAGCGCTCTTCCACCTGGTTGCGCACCCTCTCAGACCCATACAACTCGTGTACCACGGCGTCGGTGGACAGCGTGGCGGCGCCGAGTTCCTCCAGGCAGGCAAGGGCTGTGGACTTTCCGGCCCCCAGACCGCCGGTCAGGCCGATGAAGGGAACCCGCGCGGCGGGCTCGCCCATCTACGACTCTTCGGGCTCGGGCTCTGGAGCGGCTTCCGCCTCTTCGGCGGCGTCCGGCTCGGGCTCTTCGGCGGCAGGCTCTTCGGCCGCGGGCTCCTCGGCTGGCGGCTCCTCGGCGGCGCGGCTCCTCGGCGGGGGCCTCCTCCGCGGGCGCTTCCTCAGGCTCCTGGGCGGCGGCCACGGCCGCGCGCAGGTCTGCCGCGCCGGCGATGTCGGGGCCGGCGAAGACGTCGTCGGATAGGCCGAGGTCCCGCACGGGACCGAGATCCGGCGCGGGCGTGCCGTCCTCGTTCGGGGGCGGCTCGTTGCCGGCCACGCGCTTCACGCTCAGCGAGAGCCTGCGGCGCTCGGAGTCGATCTCGAGGATCTTGACCTTCACGTCGTCGCCCGGCTCGACCACCTCACGCGGGTTCTCCACGTGGTGGTGGGCCAGCTCGGAGATGTGCACCAGGCCCTCGACGCCGTCGAGGATCTCCACGAACGCCCCGAAGGTCACGACCTTGGTGACCTTGCCCTCGAGCTCGTCGCCGAGCTTGTAGGTGTCCACGACGCGCTGCCACGGATCCTCCTGCGTCTGCTTGAGGCCGAGGGAGATGCGCTGGCGGTCGCGATCGATGTCGAGCACCTTGACCGGGACGGTGTCGCCGATCGAAAGGATCTCGGAGGGATGGTTCACGTGGCTCCAGGAGAGCTCGGAGATGTGGATCAGGCCGTCGATGCCATCGAGGTCCACGAACGCGCCGAAGTCGACGATGTTGGAAATCGCGCCCTCCACGACCTGGCCGGGCTGCAGCCGATCGAGGATCTGCTGGCGAACCTCCTTGCGCTCCTCCTCGAGCACGGCGCGGCGGCTGAGCACGACGTTGTTCCGCGAGCGATTGAGCTCGATCACCTTGCACTCGATCTTCTGGTGCAGGAACTCGTCGAGGTTCTGGACCCGGCGGATGTCCACCAGCGACGCCGGCAGGAAGCCCCGCACGCCCAAATCGATGATCAGGCCGCCCTTCACTACCTCGATCACGGTGCCCTCGACGGGCTCGCCGGACTCGGCGGCAGCCTCGATGCGGCGCCAGGCCTTCTCGAAGCGGGCGCGCTTCTTGGACAGCAGCAGGCGGCCGTCCTGGTCCTCCTTGGTGAGGACGAGCGCGTCGACCTCCTCGCCCAGCTCCACCTCGTCGGCCGGATCGACCGACTTCCGGATGGACAGCTCGTTGGAGAGGATGACCCCCTCGCTCTTGTAGCCGATGTCCACCAGGACCTCGTCCTGGTCGATGCGGACGACCTTGCCCGACACGACGTCGCCCTCCTCGAAGGGGACGAGAGTGGCGTCGTAGTTAGGGACGATCTGCCCGTCTACTTCAAGCAGGAGGCCATCGGAGCCCTCGACTGCCCGGGGCGGTGTAAGCGTTTCTGTTTCAGGCACGAGCGACCGCGTAGCGTAGCGGGCTGCGCTTGCTCGGTACCCTGCGCCTTCCGATGCCAGAGCGAAAGACCAAGCGCGGCGACGACCGCACCCCCCTGAGCGGGGACTACGACGTGCTCATCTGCGGGGCGAGCTTCGCGGGCCTGGCGGTGGCCCGCGAGTTGGCCGGTTCCGGAGCCCGAGTGATGATGATCGACCGTTACGAGGTCGGCGAGCGCCAGACCTCGGCGTGCGGCATCCCCAGCTCCTGGCTGGAGGCGCTCGGCCTGGAGGGCTCGCACCGCCAGACCTTCGGTGAGCTGGTGGTGACCACGCCGCACGGCACCTCGCGCTGGCCGCTCCCGTGGACGTTCGCCACCTTCGACTACCGCGAGCTGTGCCAGCTGCTGTTCGAGCAGTCGGATTGCGAGTTTGAGACCGCAAAGGTGGACGGCCGGACCGGAAACGTCATCCATACCGACCGGGGAGATCTCTCGGCGCCCCTGATCGTCGATGCCATGGGCTGGCGAAGGATGCTTGCTTCAGACGGTGGCTTTCAGCCCCCCGACGCCCCGCTGTCACGAGGCTTGGAGGTGCATCCGAATGGCTCGGGTGAGGACCTCGCGATCTGGATCGACCGCGAGATCGTGCCCGCCGGGTACGGATGGAGCTTCCCCGCGGACCAGGAGCTGCGCATCGGCGTCGGCTCATTCGACCCGCGCTTCCACGTGAAGGACAACACGGTGAAGCTGGCGGAAGACCTCGGCTCTGAGGCCGTCCGCTACCAGGGCAACTGGATCCCGCACCAGATCCGCCCCGCCACCGAGGGGGACATCTTCTTCGCGGGTGACTCGGCCGGCCACTGCCTGCCGCTCACGGCGGAGGGCATTCGCACCGCGCTCTACTTCGGCATCGCCTGCGGACGGGAGCTACGGAAAGTCGTGGACGGCGGGCAGACGCGCGAACAGGCCCTCGAGGTGTACGGCAGCTTCAGCGACAGCCACGCCTGGAAATTCCGCTGGATGCTGCGCGCTCAGAAGCTGGTGCCGCGCATCTGGCCCCCGCTGCTGAACCTCGTGATCCGCCTGATGACCCGCCGGCCCCTGGTGAACTGGGCGTTTGGGCACTACCTGCGGATCGCGCCGCCGGAGTTCGCGGGCGAGGCGCCTGCGGCGCTAGAACCCGCGCCGCTCGCGGTCGCCGCGGGTAGCGAAGCCGCCGCCTGAGCGCGCCCGCTGCCACGCACCCGCGAGCCAGAGAATCCCCAGGCCAAGGGCAATAGCCGATCCCACCACCGCGTCGCCGAGATCGACCGCGCCCAGGGCGGCGAAGATGAAGTACACGACCGAGAGGGCCCCGCAGAGGGCCAGGACGCCCGCGGCGAAGCTACGTATCCGATCCGAGCGGTCCTCGGCGCGTCGTCCCTCGCCCCTACGGCGTTCGAGCCTGGGGCCCTGAGCTTCCATGCGCCGATCGTACGCCCGATTTCCCGGTTGCGCTACTCCCGGACGATGAGGAAGACGCCCGCCGCGAGCAGCGCGATGCCTACCATGCGCGAGGGCGTGAGGGCCTTCTCCGGGAGGCCGAGCACGCCGGCGCGGTCGATCATGACCGAGGCGCCGAGCTGCCCCGTGATGGTGGCGGCGGTCACTCCGCCGGCGCCGAGCTCGCGCACGGAGAGCAGCACGGTGGTGACGTAGATCGCTCCGAGGATGCCGCCCGTCAGGTAGTACCACTTCAGGTCGGCCGCCTTGCCGACGTCGCCGAAGCCGCCTGCCACCAGGGCGATCGCCACCAGCACCGCCAGGCCGATCGCGAACGAAATGGACGCCGCCGCGAACGTGCCCACGGATTTCCCGAGCGTGGAGTTGATCGGCGCCTGGAGCGCCACCAGCCCGCCGGCGACGATCGTGGCCGTGACCGGCAGCCACTTATCCATTACTTCGCCTCCAGCCAGTTGGAGCCCGAGGCCACGTCGACCTCGAGCGGGGGATCCATCTCGAACGCGCCCGCCATCTCAGCCGCCACGATCTCCGAAGCCCGCTCTACCTCACCAGCCGGACCTTCGAACAGCAATTCGTCGTGGATCTGGAGCACCAAGCGTGTCTCCAGTCCCTCATCGCGCAGCTTGCCCCGCGCGTTCACCATCGCCACCTTGATGATGTCCGCGGACGTGCCCTGGATGACCATGTTCACCGCGAGGCGCTCGCCCAGCATCCGCGTCTGACGCTGGCGGGCGCGCAGCTCGGGCACCCGGCGGATGCGGCCGAACAGCGTCGCGATGCGAAGCCCTCGTCGGAGGCCTTGGCGATCGTGGCGTCGATGAACTCCTTCACCGCGGGGAAGCGCTCGAAGTAGGCGTCGATGAACTCCTGCGCCTCCTCCTGCTCGATGCCGAGCCGGTCGGCGAGGCCGTAGGCCGAGAGCCCGTAGACGATGCCGTAGTTGACCATCTTGGCCTTCGAGCGCGTCCCGGGATCCGCCTTCCCGCCGAGGATCTGCTCGGCGGTCGCCGTGTGCACGTCCTCCCCGCGCCTGAAGATCTCCTTCAGCACGTCCTCGCCTGCGATGTGCGCGAGCAGGCGCAGCTCGACCTGCGAGTAGTCGGCAGAGATCAGGCGGTTGCCCTCCTCCGCAACGAAGCAGGCGCGGATCTCGCGGCCGCGCTCGGTGCGGATCGGGATGTTCTGGAGGTTGGGGTTGTTCGAGGAGAGCCGGCCGGTCGCGGCGGTCACCTGGCTGAACGTGGTGCGCAGCCGGCCGTCGTCGCCCACCAGGTCGGGAAACGCGTCCAGGTAGGTGCTTTTGAGCTTGGTCAGCTCCCGCCACTCCTCGACCTTGCCGACGATCTCGTGCTCGTGGCGGATGGCCTGGAGCACGCGGGCGTCGGTGGAAAAGCCGGTCTTGCCACGGCGCTTGCGCGACAGGCCGAGCTCCTCGAACAGGATCTGGCCCAGCTGCTGGGGCGAGCCGATCGTGAACTCCTGACCGGCGAGGGTCCAGATCTCGCGCTCGAGCTGCGTGGCCTCGTCGCCGATCCGCTGGGCGATCTCGCGCACCTGCGGCACGTCGAGCTTCACCCCCTCGCGCTCCATCTCCACCAGCACGTCCACGAGCGGCAGCTCGACCTCCTCGAAGAGCCGGACCAGCTCGAGCTCCTCCAGCAGCGCGCGCTGGCGCTCGGCCAGCTCTCGCGTGAGCACCGCTGCCTCGGCGACGTCGTTGCCGTCCTTGACCTCGGCCCCCAGGCCCAGGTCGGACACCAGCTCGTCGAGTGGGTAGCTGCGGCGAGCCGGATCGATCAGGTAGGCGGCGACCACCGTGTCGTGCTCCAGCGGCGGCGCAATCGAGGGATCCTCGGACACCGCAAGCGACTTGTAGTCGTGGGCGGTGACCGGCCGGTCGCCCCAGCCCTCCAGGACCTCCGCGAGCGAAGAAGCCTCGCCCGTGAGCACCAGCTCGCCGCCCGCGTAGCCCGCGAAACGCAGGGGCTCCTCCTCCTCGATCCCCGGAAGCTGGCCCTCCTCGGGCTGCGGGCGCGCGGCGGCGAGCACGGCGTGGTCGCCGTCGAGGCCGGCCAGCGCGGACGGCGCGACCGCCTTCGCGCGCGCTTTCAGCGTCGCCGACGGCTCGATCCGCGGCGCCGCTGCGTCGCCCTCGCCGAACACCTCCTCGAGCCGCCGCAGTGGATCGCGCAGCTCGTACTCGCGGAAGGTCTCGCGCAGCCGCGACCGGTCGGGCTCCTTGGCGAGGGACTCGTCGAAGTCGACCTCCACCGGCACGTCCCGCATCGAGGTGGCCAGCTGCTTGGAGATGCGGGCGTCCTCGGCGTGGTTGGTCAGGTTCTCCTTGCGCTTCGCGCCCGAGATCTCGTCCACGCTGGCCAGCACGGTCTCGAGGTCGCCGAAGCGCTGGAGCAGGTCGGCCGCGGTCTTGTCGCCGATGCCAGGGACGCCGGGGATGTTGTCCGAGGTGTCGCCCTTCAGGCCGTAGAAATCGGGGATCGACTCCGGCGGGATGCCGTAGCGGTCGACCACGGCGTCGCGGTCGTAGATCTTCGTGTCGGTGATCCCGCGCCCGGTGGCCATCACCTTCACTCCGTTTCCGATCAGCTGGAACGCGTCGCGATCGCCGGTCACGATCGTGACCTCGATGCCCTGCTCGCTGGCGCGCTCGGCCAGCGTGGCGATCACGTCGTCCGCCTCGTAGCCGTCCGCGCGCACGTTGGTGTAGCCGAAGGCGTCGACCAGCGGCTCCATCGCGGGCCACTGCTCGCGCAACAGGTCGGGGCGCGACGCGCGGCCCGCCTTGTAGTCGGGCGCCACCTCCTTGCGGCCGGAGTCGCCGGCGTCCCAGGCCACGATCGTCGGCTTCTGCCCGTGCTCGGTGAGCAGCTTCACCAGCATCGAGGCGAAGCCGAAGATGGCGTTGGTGGGCACCCCGCGCGAGGTGGCGATGGTCTCGGGCAGGGCGAAGAAGGCTCTGTAGACGAGGCTGTTGCCGTCGATCAGGTACAGCTCTTTGGGCGACTCGTCGGCCACCCCCTCATCCTATGAGCCGAGTTGGCGGTCAGACGTCGCGCTGGAACTGGAACCGGCCGCGGATGCACAGCAGGTGGAGGCGGATGGCGTAGGAGGACATCGTCATGTTCTCCACGTTCCAGGCGGCGCCGTCGGTGCGGTGGAGGGATTCGGAGTGGTGCACGTCCTCCGTTGGCGGCAGCTCCCAGCCAGCCATGACCGCCACCCGGCCCTTCCCGCATTCCTTGGTGAGTCGGTTGAAGCCGGGCTTGACGGTCCCCTTGACAAGCAACCGGACCACCTCCGCGACCACGGACTTGGGCTTGCGCCGCCGGCGCTTGCGCTTGGCCTTGCGGGTCATGCAGCGGCTCGCCGCCTTGACCTGGAAGGACTGCGTCGACGGGTTGTGCCAGTTCACGTCGAAGCCTCCGCGCACCGGTGCAAGCTTCGTCTCGATCGCGATCTGGTTCGGCACCACATCCCGCGCCGATCGGGCTCGCGGCTCGCTCTTGGGCCCACTTGGGACCTGCACCGCGCCCCCGGAGCCCACCGGGGCCGTGCCGGCGGGGCAGCTCAGCTTCACCTTCGTGGTCTTCAGCGGCGGCACCACGAACGTGTACTTCGGGGTCTTGAACTTCAGCTTCACCTTCTTGGTGCTCGGCTTCACGCAGGTGACCATCACGATCACGGTGGTCGGCCCCGCGCCCGCGTAGCCGAACCCGAAGGTCCAAACGCGTGCGCCGGGGCCCGGCACCGACGTGAGCTGCTTGGTCTGGGCGCCGATCAGGAAGACGCCGCCGCTTACGGCCACGTGGCCCGCCGGGCAGGTGACCTTGAAGCTCTTCACCCCGGCCGTGAGGGTCTCCTGGTGGTAGAGCAGACCGCCGTTGAACGTGACCTGCTGTGCCGTCGCAGGCCCGGCCAGCGCGAGAGCGGCCAGGGCAGTGGCCGCGCCGATAGCGAGGCAGTGGGGCATCGAGTCCTCGCCGCCAATCCTCCATCTGCCCGCACGAGCTGTCAAGGCGCCCGCAAAGTGCGTCTATATCCTTCGCCGCCCCGTCATGCCCACCCCCAGCGCACAGTTCTCGCTGACCCTCCGGGTCGAGCTCCCCACGAGTCGGGGACCCTCGGAAAGGTGACCTCCGCGATCACCCGTGCGGGTGGCGCGATCGTGGCGGTGGACACCGTGGAGGCGGGCGGCGGCGGCACCCTGCGCGAGATCACCATCGACTGCGAGACCCAGGAGCACCGCGGCCAAGTGGTGAAGGCCGTGCAGGGCGTGCGCGAGGCCAAGCTGATCGAGACCACCGACCGCACGTTCGAGCTGCACCGCCGGGGAAAGATCTACACGGGCCTGGGCGCGCCGGTGAAGACCCGCGACGACCTCTCGATGGCCTACACGCCCGGCGTCGCGCGCGTGTGCACCGCCATCGCCGAGAACCGCCAGAAGGCCTTCAAGTACACGATCAAGGCGAACACGGTGGCCGTGGTCACCGACGGGACGGCGGTGCTGGGCCTGGGCGACATCGGCCCGGAGGCCGCGATGCCGGTGATGGAGGGCAAGGCGATGCTGTTCAAGGAGTTCGCCGACGTGGACGCGTTCCCGATCGCCCTGGACACCAAGGACCCGGACAAGATCGTGGAGACAGTGCAGCTCATCGCCCCCACCTTCGGCGGCATCAACCTCGAGGACATCTCCTCCCCGCGGTGCTTCGAGATCGAGCAGCGGCTGATCGACCTGCTCGACATCCCGGTCTTCCACGACGACCAGCACGGCACGGCGATCGTGGTGCTGGCCGCGCTGATCAACGCCTGCCGGCTGACCGACCGGCGGATCGAGGACCTGTCGGTGGCCATGGTGGGCGCCGGCGCCGCGGGCGTGGCGGTGGCGAAGATCCTGATGAGCGCCGGCATCACGCGGATCGTGGCCTGCGACCGCTTCGGCGCCATCCACTCCGGCCGCGACGACTACGAGGCCGGATCGATGAACGCGCCGAAGACGTGGCTGGCGGAGAACACGAACTCCGAGCGCCGCTCGGGCACGCCGGCCGAGGTGCTCGAGGCGACCGACCTGTTCATCGGGCTGTCAGGCCCGGGGATCATCACCGCCAAGGACCTCCAGCCCATGAACGACGACCCGTTCGTCTTCGCCATGGCCAACCCAAACCCCGAGGTGCGCCCCGAGGAGGCCGAGCCCTACGTGAGCGTGATGGCCACCGGGCGATCGGACTTCCCCAACCAGATCAACAACGTGCTGGCATTCCCGGGAATCTTCCGCGGCGCGCTGGACGTGCGCGCGCGGACGATCACCGAGGAGATGAAGCTGGCGGCGGCCCGCGGGATCGCGGCCACGGTGGCCGACGAGGAGCTGGCCGACGACTACATCATCCCCAGCGTGTTCAACCGGGACGTGAGCCGCGAGGTCGCGCGAGCCGTGGCCGAGGAGGCGGAGCGGGCAGGCGCCGTACAGGCGCTCACCGAGACCGCCGAGCTGTCGCTTCCGGCGCAATGAAGGTCACCCTCACCGGAGCCACCGGGACGCTCGGGCGCGCGGTCGTCGACGAGCTGCTCGCGCGCGGCGACGAGGTGACCGTGCTCTCCCGCGATCCAGCGAAGGCGTCGGGAGCGTTCGGCGACGACGTTCGTGCGCTCGAGTGGAAGGACCCCAAGGCCGAGCTGCCGCCCGCCGAGGCGCTGGCAGGCCAGGACGGCGTGATCCACCTGCTGGGCGAGCCCGTGGCGCAGCGCTGGAGCGATCGCGCCAAGCAGGAGATCCTCGACTCGCGCGTGCTGGCCACGCGCAACCTGGTGGCGGCGCTGAAGGACGCCGACCCGCGGCCCGGCGTGCTGGTCTCCCAATCGGCCAGCCGGCTGGTACGGCCCCCGCGGCGACGAGCAGGTGGACGAGTCCGAGCCCGCCGCGGACGACTTCCTGGCTCAGGTCTGCGTGGCATGGGAGGCCGAGGCGCGCAAGGCCGAGGAGCTGGGGATGCGGGTGGCACCCACCCGCACCGGCGTGGTGCTGTCGGAGTCCGGCGGCGCGCTGGAGAAGATGCTGCCGCCGTTCAAGGCCGGCATCGGCGGCCCGGTGGCGGGCGGCGCCCAGTACGTGCCGTGGATCCACACCGACGACGTGGTGGGCGCGATGGTCTTTGCGCTGGACACGGCCGCGCGTCCGGCCCGATCAACCTGAGCGCCCCCGAGCCGGTGACCAACAGGGAGCTGTCGAAGACGCTGGGCCGCGTGCTCAGGCGGCCGGCCGTGGCGCCGGTCCCCGCGCTCGCGCTGAGGGCTGCTCTACGGCGAGATGGCCCAGATCGTGACCACGGGCGTGCGCATGGTGCCGGTAAGGCTGGAGGAACTGGGGTATACCTTTCGAGAGCCCGATCTAGAGCAGGCGCTGCGCTCTGCAACAGGCAAATAACCGCTTCGAGCCGCTTCCAGGCATCACCAGGCTGCCGGCTGGCTGCTCGGGAAAGCTGTCGCGGGGCCAGCGGCGCGACTCGCTGATGGCGACGATCGTGTCGGCTGCGGTGCTCGCGCTGTTGCTCGCCGATCTGATCGCCACCGGCAACCGCCAGGCCGCCGAGCGCCGCCGCGAGAGGCGGCGTCGCCGACAAGCGCAAGGTGGCGCGCCTGAAGGAGGACCAGCGGCCCCGCCGCGCCCGGTTCCGGAGGGCGCGGCCGTCGTGCCCGCGCTGGAGGGCGCCATCACCCCGACATGCGCGCTCGTGTGAGCGCCGGCCTGCTGGAGGGCCCGGTGCGGGCGACGGCTGCACGCGGATCGGCGGCACTCGCGGCACGCGCTTACAATTGCTTCACACTGGCCGGCAGGACGCCCTCGACCCGCACGATCGCGAACGGCTACCGCTTCAGCGCGAAGGTCGACGCCGGCGCGGGCACGTTGGTGTGGTGCAAGCTCAACCCGCGCCCGCTCCATCCCGACACCGGGCCTTCGTGACGGTGCCGGTGTCGACGGACTGCCTGCCCTGACGCTGCTGCGGCGGCGGGCCCGCGCCCGCGAAATTCCGCCGATCCCGCGCTCGAACACGAGGCAGAGGAGCAGCACAGCACCAGGAAGAAGACCGCGACGATCACGATGATCCGGACGAGGTCCCACACCAGGTCGGATTCGGAGGTGATCGCGACCACGCCCAGGATCGCCACGTAGGCGCCGCTGAGGAGGATCACCAGGAAGCCGACGTCCAGCATGCCGTCTCCTCGCGTGGGTCCTCGCGACCCTCGAACACCCGCGCGGCCACGAACAGGCACGCGTAGACCACCGCCGCGAGGATCAGCGGGGTGAAGTAGCCGCTGGACAGCCCTTCGCGGCGGGGTCGCGAACTGGGCGAGGGTCACTTGGACTTGTCCTCGTCGTCGAGGTCGGCGCGCATCTGCGCCACCGTTCGCCCGTCGCCTCGGCCGAACGCGCCCTGGAGCTTCCAGCGTGAGTCGGACTTGGCCGGGATCAGGAGCCAGACGAAGGGTGCCACGAGACTGAGCAGCAGCCCGGTCACCAGGCCGGGCTTCTCGCCGTAGCCCTTGCGATCGGACAGCCACTGGGCCACGATCGCCGAGATCAGCCAGATGTAGATGCAGGCCCAGGGCTTTCGCTCCGATCAGCGCGATGAGCGTCATAGGCCGAGGTATGCCTTCTGGACTTCAGGATTGCCCTGGAGCTTCGAGGCCTCGTCGGTTAGGACGACCTTGCCGGTCTCGAGCACGTAGCCGCGGCTGCTCACCTCGAGCGCGAAGTTGGCGTTCTGCTCCACCAGCAGGATCGTGGTGCCCTGCTTGTTGATCTCGGCGATCGTCTCGTAGATGCGCTCCACCAGCACCGGCGCGATGCCCATCGACGGCTCGTCGAGCAGCAGCAGCTTCGGGTCGGCCATCAGCGCCCGGCCGATCGCCAGCATCTGCTGCTCCCCGCCCGACATCGTGCCCGCCTTCTGCTTCTCCCGCTCCTCCAGCCGCGGGAAGAGGGTGAACACGCGCCGCAGGTCCTCCTCGACCTTCGAGTCCCTGCGCAGGTAGGCGCCCAGCTCGAGGTTCTCCCGCACGGTCATGCGCGAGAAGCACTTGCGGCCCTCGGGGGACTGGGAGATGCCCATGCTCACGATCTCCTGGGCGGGCGTCTCGCCGATCTCGTTGCCGTCGAACTTGATCGAGCCCTCGCGCGGAGGGGTCAGCCCGGACACGGAGCGCAGGGTCGTGGACTTGCCGGCGCCGTTGGAGCCGATCATCGTGACGATCTCCCCCTCCTCCACGGTGAGCGAGACGCCCTTCAGCGCCTCGATGTTGCCGTAGAAGGTGTGGATCTCGTCGATCTCGAGGAGGGTGCTCATCCGGTGGCCGCCTTCTTGCCGAGGTAGGCCTCCACCACGCGCTCGTTGTCCCTGATCTCCTGGGGCAGGCCCTCGGCGATCTTCTCGCCGTGGTCGAGCACGGTGATGTGCTCGGAGACGCCCATCACGACCTTCATGTCGTGCTCGATCAGCAGGATCGTGAGGCCCTTCTCGTCGCGGAGCTGCTGCATGAACTCCACGAGCCGCGCCGACTCGTTGGGGTTCATGCCGGCCGTGGGCTCGTCGAGCAGGAGCAGCGAGGGGTCGCTGGCCAGCGCCCGCGCGATCTCGACCCGCCGCTGGTCTCCGTAGCTGAGGTTGATCGAGATCTGGTCGAACTCGTCCTTCTTCAGGCCGACGTAGCCGAGCATCTCGCGGGCCTTCTCGCGTACGTCCTCCTCCTCCTGGCGCACCGCGCGCGTGCGCAGGATCGAGCCGAACAGACCGGCCTTCATCCGCGTGTGCTGGCCGACCATCACGTTCTCTACCGCGCTCATGGTGGAGAAGAGCCGGATGTTCTGGAACGTGCGGGCGACGCCCCTCGCCATGATCCGATCCGGCCTCATGCCGGTGATGTCCGAGCCCTCGAACTGGATCCGCCCGATGCTCGGCTTGTAGAGGCCGGTGAGCATGTTGAAGAAGGTGGTCTTGCCCGCGCCGTTGGGCCCGATGATCGACACGATCGACTTCGGCTTGATGCTGAAGGTGACGTCGTCCACCGCCACGAGGCCACCGAAGATCTTGGAGATGTCATTCGCGGCGAGCAGAGGGGCGGCGCCGTTCGACTCACTCATGCGCGCGCCTCGTAGAGGTCCTCGCCCGTTCCGACGCCCTCGGTCAGCTCGATCTTGCGTCTGCGTTCGGGCAGGAGCCCCTCGGGTCTCAGCACCATCATGAACACGAGGATGAAGCCGAAGACCCCGAACGACACCTGGGAGAAGCTGAAGTCGAGGCCGACGTCCTTGACGAAGTCACCGACGAATCCCTGATCGAGCACGTCGGGGATCAGGCGCGAGTTCACGAACGACAGCGCAACCGCGCCGATCACCACGCCCCAGATGCTTCCCAGTCCGCCGAGGATGACCATCGCCAGGATGAAGATCGAGAAGCCGAACTGGAACAGGTTGGCGTTGATGCTGTTGAAGAACGTGCCGAGGAAGGCGCCCGAGATGCCGCCGAACGCGGCGCCGACGGAGTAGGCCATCAGCTTCGTGCGCACCAGCGGCACCCCCATGCTCGCCGCCGCCACCTCGTCCTCCCGCAGGGCGATCCACGCGCGACCCAGGCGGGAGTCACGCAGCCTGAAGTTCACGAACAGCGTGACCAGCACAAGCGCGAGCACGAGCCAGAAGTACGGTCTGAGGTTGGTGGCGCTGTCGAACTCCCCGACGAGCGGGAAGTTGATCTGGTCGATCGGCGAGATCGACTGGCGGCCGTTGGAGAAGGCGTACCCGGAGATCTCCAACTCATCGCCGTTCTTGGCCGTGCGCCCGATGATCTCGCCGAACGCGAGCGTCACGATCGCGATGTAGTCGCCCCGCAGGCGCAGCGTCGGCAGACCGATGATCGCGCCCGCAATCGCACAAACGACGATCGCCCCGATCACGATCAGGAGGAAGTTGAAATGCAGGCCGGGGAGATTCGAGACGAAGTCGCTGACGCCGATGTGGACGCCCTTCTCCCCGCCGAGGCCGGTGAAGTGATCGGAGGCGAGCCAGCCGGCGGTGAGCGACCCGAAGGCGTAGAAGGCCACGTAGCCGAGGTCGAGCAGGCCGGCGAAGCCCACCACGATGTTCAGTCCCAGCGCCATCACCACATAGGCGAGCGCGATGATCATGTCGTCGACCAGGCCGTCGAGCGGCGGCCGGAAGATCGGGAACAGGGCGATCGCCACGAACAGGGTGACGGCGGGAAGCCAGTCCGCCCACGGCTTCTTCCGCAGCTCCCGGATGGCGGTCATCCGGCCTCCCTCGTTTCCTCGCCGATCAGGCCCTGCGGGCGGAAGACGAGGATCAGCGACCAGGTAGGCGAACACGACCGCGTTCGACCACTCATTGCCGATCCGGTTGTCGGCGATCTGCTGGATCACCCCGATGATCAGCCCGCCGAGCACCGCGCCGCGAAGGTTGCCGATGCCGCCCATCACCGCGGCGGTGAACGCGATCAGCCCCGCCGTGAAGCCCTGGAAGAACCAGACCTGCGTCTGGTAGAGCGCGTAGATGAGCCCGGCCGCACCGGCCAGCAGGCCGCCGAGCAGGAAGGTGAGCGAGATCGTGGTGTCCACGTTGATGCCCATCAGCCGCGCCGCCTCGGGATCCTGCGCGGTGGCGCGCATGGCCTTACCCAGGCGGCTGCGATTGACGAACGTGGTGAGCGCGAAGACGAGCGGGACGGTGACCGCGACGGCCAGGATGTCCGCGCGCGAGATCACGACGCCGCCGATGTCGAACACCGACTTCTGGGCGCTGATCAGGTCGGGAATGCCCTTCTGCGAGCCGCCCAGCCACAGAATGCCGACGTTCTGGAGGATGAACGACATGCCGACAGCGGTGATCAGGGGCGCGAGCTTGGGCGCGTTGCGTAACGGTCTGTAGGCGACCCGTTCGATCATCACGTTCAGGCTGCCGGTGGCGACCATCGCGATGATCAGGATCACGAACAGCCCGATCACCAGGCCGAAGGTGCCGGTGGCCAGCGTGAGACCGAGCGTGCCGTACAGGCCAAAGGAGACGAACGAGCCGATCATGAACACCTCGCCGTGGGCGAAGTTGATCAGCTCGATGATTCCGTAGACGAGCGTGTAGCCGAGCGCCACCAGCGCCCAGATCGAGCCATTGGAGATGCCGGCGACGATGTTGTTCCCGATGCGGGAGAGACCGTCTCCCGCAAGGACGTCGCTGATCGCGTAGAAGAGGGGAAAGGCGGCCAGCAGCGCGATCAGGCCGTACTTCGAGATGAAGTCCCAGACAGCCTGCCCTGTTTGGGGGCGTGGCTTCGGCGCTGCGATCGAAGCTGATTCCAAGGTCGTCCTTGCTCGCGAAGAAAGCCGGAGCCGGGGGCGGGCGCGAACGCCCGCCCCCGGTCCTAACCGGTTACTGGGTGATCAGCCGCCCTGCGGCCTTGATCACCTTGCTGAACGACGGGGTTCCATCCTTACCGATGGTGTAGAGCCCGTAGTCCGTGAGCGTCGTGTCGCCGTTCTCGTCGATGTCGTACGTGCCGAGAACGCTGTTGCGACCCTTCGTGTTTCCGACCAGCTGCTCGGCCACGGCCTTGCGGTCGTTGGCCTTGTCGCCGGCTGCCTCGAGCGTGGCAAGCGCCAGAGCCATGGTCTCGTAGCCGTAGATGGCGTACGGGTCCGGGCTGGCGTCGCCGTACTCCGCCTCGAAGTCCGTGAAGAACTTCTCAGCATCGGCGTTGCCGCGCTTCTTGAACTCCTCGAGACCGAGCGTCGCGACCGTGATCTTGGTGCGCGCGCCCACGTCGGCGGGGATACCACCCTTCTTCGGGTTGGTGAACGCCTCTTCAGCCACGCCGTCCGGGCCGTAGAGCTTGGCGTCCGGAGCTGCCGCCGCCACGTCCTTGAACACCTGGACGTAGTTCTCGCCGGTCACGCCGGACCCGACGAAGCAGTCCGCCTTGACCTTCGCTGCGAGGGAGCGGTAGTTCGGCGCGGTCTTCTCCGTGCCGTCGTTGCCCTCGACCGTGAGGCCGATCTCCTTCGCGGACAGCTCGATGTTCCGAGCCAGGCCAGCGCCATACGTGGTCTTGTCGTTGAAGATGTGGATGGTCTTGCAGCCATCCTCCTTCATCGTCGTGGCCAGCGCGGCGCCCTGGATGTCGTCAGCCGGGACCACACGGGCGTACGTCTTCGTGCCCGCGGGGTAGTACTTGTCCGGCTCTCCGGGCTCCGAGCCCGGCTTGTCCGTGGTCAGACCGACGTAGGTGTTCGACGGGCTGATCTGCGGAATTCCGGCCTTGTTGAGAATTGGCAGCGACACCTTCGTGCCGCCAGAGTTGAACTCGCCGAGGTAGAAGATCGTCGACTTGTCCTGAACGGCCTTGCGGGCGTTCTGGGCAGTCTGAGCCTCGTCGGCGGTACCGGGGTTCTGAGCGGTCGAGTCGTCGAGCGAGACGTACTTGAGCTTGAACTTGCCGGCCTTGTTGCCGGCCTCCTTCAGCGCAAGCTTCTCGCCTTCAATGACGGCCTCGGACTGCTCCTTCGAGGTTCCCTGGAGCGGGAGACTCGAATAGATCGTGAGGGTCTCTCCTTCAGCGGCGCTTCCACCGCTGTCTCCGCCACCATCGTCGTCGTCATCGCCGCAGGCTGTGATGCCCAGGGCGAGGGCGCCGAAGAGGAGGCAGAGGACTGCCATCCACCGTACTCGCAAAACGTTCCCTCCTAAAGAGAATGGGTGATTGCGGCGCATCCTAGTTACATCGAGGCACCCGGCGCAATAAACATGAAGGCTCGTGGTCGTGGACTTGCGGGCCGAGGTCCACCAGGGCGAGCCCGGATCTCCGTACGACCCCCTCCCGGCGCGGCGCTCGGAGCGCGGCGGCGGTCACCGCGGCGCGGTCGGGACCGGCCGCGTCGATCGCCTCCAGCACGGCGCTCATCGCCTCATATCCGTAGAGGGCCTGTGGTTCGCGCGTGCCCAGCGAGCGCAGCAGCCGCCTACCCGCAGCAGGCTGAAGGCGACCCGGCACCAGAGCCGTGACGGCCTCGGCCCTGTTCGGCACGCGGCCCGGGGCGGGCCGTCGCCAGGCCCGGCCCGGCGACCACAGGCACCGACGGAAGCCTGATGGCGAGCTCTCGCAGCAGGGCACGCGCGGGGCGACCCTCCTGGGCGGCGAAGAGGATGGCCCCCGGCCGTTTGGCGATCAGCTCGTCCACGAGGCTCCTCGGGGCGTCCCGATCCCCGCGGAGCGGCTCGACCAGCAGCGCGGGCTCCTTGGCCGAGCGCAGCCGGAACGCCAGCACTCCCGGCCAGCTCGCGCTCCGCGAAGCCCTCCGTGTGGATCACGGCCACGCTGCGGCCGGCCGCGGGCGGCACGCGCTCGAGCATCGCGTCCGCGACCCGCAGATCGGTGGGCACCATCCGCTCGAAGGTGCGCTTTCCCTCCGGGTAGTAGCGCTCGGGCCCGGCGCGCGGGCGCCCGGGCGGCTCCGTGGTGAGGCTGGTCAGGCCGTCCGTCGGGGAGACCTGCAGGAGGCCGGCCCTGTTCGTCACCGGCAGCGAAACCGCCGATGCGCCCGGGTCGACCTCGCCCACGTAGGCGATCGCCGTTGGGTCGTCGACGGCTCGCTCGGCGCCGGCCTCCACCGTCCCGGGATCCCAGTACTCGTCGACCTGCCGGGTGGACGACAGCGCCACCAGCCGCACGCGCTTGCCGCCCGCGCGGCCGCCGGCGTCGCTCAGGGCGCGGCGCGCGCCGGCGAGGGCGGCGTCGCCCGCGCTGGCCGAAACCCCATGCATCGGTGCACCCGCGTACACCGTGAGCGTGTCTCCGCCGATGCGAGTGGTGTTGTCGTCTTCCCCTCCGCAGCCCGCGAGGGCCACGGCGGCGACTGCGGCGGCCGTGAGGAGCGACCGAGCCGAGGTCAGCGCTCGCCCGGGGTGGCCGGAGCTCCCTTGAGGATCTTGTCCACGTACGGCAGCGCGATTCGCACGCCGGCTGCCGTGAACGTGAGGAGCGCCGTGAAGAGGAACGCGTCGAACGCCTTGATCCCGAAGGCCCACGCCACGATCCAGAACACGAGGCCGACCGTGAGCGCTACGAGAACGATCACCGCGCGCCCTCGACGGCCTTCCGAAGCTTGGTGACGGCGTTGAAGGCGCCGCGCATGGCCTTCTCGGCGCCGCTGTTCTCGGCGGGCATGAGGCCGAGGCCGCGAGCGAAGGCCGCGCCGTCGTACGCCGCCGTGTTGCGGGTGATCTTGCCCTCGTCGTCGATCTCCAGGCAGTCGGTGCCGCGCAGCTCGATCCGCTTGCCGTTGGGCACGAGGCCCTGGAACGCGCGCGCCGGTGAACGTGCCCGTGGCGCGCCACTGCGCCGCGGCGACCTCGTGGTCGGCGGTGATGCGGGTGACCGTGAACTCGAAGTCCGGGAAGGCCGCGAACAGCTCTGCGAAGACGGCCCGAACGGCCTCGGGCCCGCGGAACACACCCAGCGGGATGATGTCCTCGACCCCGTCGGGGTGCCAGCAAGCGGCCATCGCAGCGGGGTCGCGGGCGGTGACGGCGTCGAAGTAGGTCCGGGCCGCCTCCTCGACGGCCTTCACGCGCGCGGAGCGACGTGGCTTGGCGGGCTTCTTCGCGTGGCGGGCTTCTTCGCCGCGGCGGGCTTCTTCTCGGCGGTCGTCTCAGCCATGCGGGGAATCTAGCGAAGCGCGGCGTCGAGCTCGGAGACGAGGTCGGCAACCGCGGACGGCCCGCCCTCGGCGGCCGCGCGCACCACGCGGCTGCCGACGATCACGCCATCGGCGAGGTCCGCCACGGCCGAGGCGTGCTCCGCCGTGGAGATCCCGAAGCCAACCGCCACGGGGACCGCGGCCGCGCCGCGCACACGCTCCACGGTCTCGGTGAGATCCGGCGGCAGCGCGTCTCGCTCGCCCGTGGTGCCCGTGAGCGAGACGGTGTAGACGAAGCCGCGGGCATCCCGGCCGATCGCCTCCACGCGCTCGGGGGTGCTGGTGGGCGCCACCAGGGGGACCAGGGCGATCTCCTGCGCGTCGCAGGCCGCGCGGAGCTCGTCGCTCTCGTCGTGAGGCAGGTCCGGCACGATGATCCCGGCCGCGCCGGCGCCCGCGGCCCTCGTGGCGTATTCCTCGAGGCCGGCCGAGAAGATCACGTTTGCGTAAACCATCAGCACCACCGGCAGGCGATCGGCAAAGGCCTCACACTGGCGCAGCACGTCGGCCGGGGTTACGCCCTTCTCCAGCGCCTCGGTGGCCGCCGTGTGGATCACCGGGCCGTCCGCGAGCGGATCGGAGAAGGGCACGCCCAGCTCGATCAGGTCGGCGCCCGCCGCGGCGGCGGCCTCGCAGGCCGCGAGCGATGTCTCGGGGTCGGGGTGGCCGCCCATCAGGTAGGGCATCAGCGCCGCCCGGCGCCCGTGGCCGGCGAACGCCGCGGCGATCCGGTCGCTCACAGAGCCAGGACCTCTGCCAGGTCCTTGTCGCCGCGGCCCGAGAGCACCATCACGTCGACGCCGTCCGCCGGGTTCTCCAGGAGCCACGCCAGTGCGTGCGCGGGCTCCAGCGCGGGGATGATCCCCTCCATCCGAGCCAGCCCGCGGAAGGCCTCGACCGCGGCGTCGTCGTCCACGGCCTCGTAGCGAACACGCCCCTCGTCGCGCAGCCACGCGTGCTCGGGGCCCACGCCGGGGTAGTCGAGCCCGGCCGAAATCGAGTGGGCCTCCAGCACCTGGCCGTCGGCGTCCTGGAGCACGGCCGACATGGCCCCGTGCAACACGCCGCGGGCGCCGGTGGTGAGCGGGGCGGAATGGCGGCCGCTGTCGAGCCCCTCCCCCGCCGCCTCCACGCCGATCAGCTCGACGTCCTTGTCGTGGACGAACGGCGCGAACGCGCCAATCGCATTCGACCCTCCCCCCACGCAGGCCACCACGCGGTCGGGCAGGCGGCCCTCGGCCGCCTGCGCCTGCTCGCGGATCTCCTCGCCGATCACGCGCTGGAGATCGCGCACCAGCGCCGGGTACGGCGAGGGGCCGACCGCGGAGCCGATGATGTAGTGGGTCGTGGCGACGTTGGCCACCCAGTCGCGGATGGCGGCGCTCACCGCCTCCTTCAGCGTGCGCGCGCCCGCGTCGACGGGCGCGACCTCGGCCCCGAGCAGCCCCATCCGCTCCACGTTGGGGCGCTGGCGGCGCATGTCCTCGGTGCCCATGTAGACCACGCACTCCAGGCCGAGCAGCGCACACGCGGTCGCCGCCGCCACGCCGTGCTGGCCGGCCCCGGTCTCGGCGATCACCCGGCGCTTGCCCATGCGCTTGGCGAGCAGGGCCTGCCCGATGGCGTTGTTGATCTTGTGCGCGCCCGTGTGCAGCAAGTCCTCGCGCTTGAGGTAGACCCTGCCGCCCACGCGCTCGGACAGGGTCTGCGCCAGGTAGAGCGGCGTGGGCCTGCCGACGTAATCGCGCAGCAGCGTGTCGAGCTCTTCCTTGAAGGCCTCGTTAGCCCGGGCGTCGAGCCATGCGGCCTCGAGCTCGTCGAGCGCGGGGATCAGCGTCTCGGGCACGAAGCGCCCGCCGTATGGGCCGAAGTCGCGCTCCTTCACGCCGTGGAGAGCTCGCGGTCGGCTTCCGCGACGGCCTCGAACAGGCCCGCCACCTTCTCCGGGTCCTTGCGCCCCGGCGCAGCCTCGGTCCCGCTCGCGCTGTCGATGGCGAACGGGCGCACGCGTGCGCACGGCATCGGCGGCGTTCTCCGGGGTGATCCCGCCCGAGAGCACCAGTGGGACGTTGCCGAGGTGGGCCTTGGCGAGGTCCCAGCTGAACGTCTCCCCCGTCCCGCCCAGCATGCCTGCCACGTTGGCGTCGAGCATGTGGAAGTCGGTGTGGAACGCCCCGAGGTCGCGAACGGACGCCGCGTCCTTCACCCGGGCCGCCTTCATCACCTTGGCGCCGGTGCGGCGGGCGGCCTCGCGGCAGTAGGCCGGTCCCTCGTCGCCGTGGAGCTGCAGCAGGCTGAGCCCGAAGCGATCGGCGGCCAGCGCCACCTCGTCGAGGGTGGCGTTCACGAACACGCCCGTCACCTCGCAGCGGCGGTGCAGCATCGCGCCGATCTCCTCCGCCGCGGCGTCGGAGCAGACCCGCGGGCTGCCCTCCCAGAGGATCAGGCCAACCGCCCAGGCGCCGAGGTCAGCGGCCTGGCCGGCGTCGCCGGCGTCTGTGATTCCGCAGATCTTGACCCGTGTCACGGGTCATACGCTAGGGCAGGCTGGGGGTGCTGCTCTGCTCCAGCGTGGCCGGCCGCTTGCCGAGCTTCACCTTCGACGACTTCTTGTCGTCGCCGCGGTAGTACTCGACCGTGACCTCGTCCCCGGGCTTCTTGCCGGAGATGGCGTCGGCCACATCGTCGGGGCCCTTCACGGACTTGCCGTTGACCTCCACGAGCAGGTCTCCCCCGGCCACGACGCCCTCGCCCGTCGGGGTGCGCCCGCCGCGCAGGCCGGCGTCGTCGGCGGGACCGCCGTTCGAGACGTTCTGGATCAGCGCGCCCTCCTTCACCGGGAGGTTGAGGTCGTCGGCCACCTGCTCGGTGACCGGCGCCATCGTCGACCCCGAGGTAGGCGCGCTGCACCTCGTCGCCCTTCTTGAGCTGCGGCAACACCTCCTTGGCGGTGTTAATCGGAACCGCAAAGCCGATGCCCACCGAGCCACTCGAGCCACCGGTGGCGATCTGAGAGTTGATGCCGATCACGCGGCCCTGGCCGTCGAGCAGCGGACCACCCGAGTTGCCCGGGTTGATCGATGCGTCGGTCTGGATCACGTTGCGGATCGGGAAGCCGTTCGGCGCGTCGATCTGGCGCTGGAGCGCCGAGACGATTCCGGTGGTCACCGTCCGCGAGAACCCGAACGGGTTGCCGATCGCGATCGACGAGTCGCCCACGTTCACCTTGCTCGAGTCACCCAGCGGCAGGGGCACCAGCTCGGCGTCGTCGGGATCCACCTTGAGCACCGCGAGGTCGTTGGAGGGATCCCGTCCCTTCACCTCGGCCTTCACGAAGTCCTCCTCCTCGCCGAACCGGACCTCCACGTCGCTGGCACCCTCGACCACGTGGGCGTTGGTGACGATCGTGCCGTCCTTGTCGACGACGAACCCGGACCCGGTCGCGCGTTCCGCCGTCCTCTTCGGGAAGGCCGAACGGGGACTGCTCGCTGGAGCTGACGCCACGAGCGCGGATGAAGACCACGCCGCGACCCTCGTCCTTGTAGATGTCCGAGACGCTGCGGGTCCCGCTGTCGCCGGAGTCGTTGGCCGGCTGGGTCGCCACGCCCGTCTGGGGCACGACCTCGCGCGTGGTGTCGCCGGTGTCGATCACGTCGGTGGCGATCAGCACGGCGCCCAGCACGAGAACGACGAGGCCGCCGAGCAGGCCGGAGAGGAAGTTGGAGCGCGACGAGGAGTTCGGGTTCATGGCCAAGGTTCTAGGCGGCGAGCGTAAGAGGCTCCTAAACCGCAGGCCCGCGGGGCGGAAGCACCCAGAAGCCGCGCAGGCGGGCACGCAACCCTCGCGCAGCGGTCAGCTCGCGCCGCAGAGCGCGCCGGGCCGCGCTGCCCGGAGGGCGGGCTCCCCGCGGGTGAGTAGCGGCCGTCGCGCAGCCGCGCCACGTATCCGGCCGCGCCGGGCCCGGCCATCCGGGCCAGCCTGCGCTCCAGCTCCAGCAGTGTCGTGCCGGCGGGAACGGCCCAGCCCAGCCGGGGCAGCGCCCGCTCGAGCTCGCGCAGCCCTGCCTCGGGGTCGTGGTCACCCGGGCGGCGGCGACGTCGCCAGCCGGACCACGCCGAGGGCCGTCACGGCGATCGCTGCGAGGATCGCGATCAGCGGCGAACCGCTGCCGCCGCCATCCTCGCGGCCTCCAGCCGCCCCTCCGCCGGTCGCCGGATCTGACCCCGGATCATCGCCGCCCCGCGTGTTCGCGGCGCCCGGCTCCGGGCGGTCGCCGAGCAGGGTGCTCGAGCTCTGTCCCGCACGGTCGGCCGGGGCGGCGGCGGGGGTGGGGTCGAACGTGACCCAGCCGATGTCGGTGAAGAAGACCTCCACCCAGGAATGGGCGTCCAGGTCGCGCACCCGGTACTCGCCGGTGTCCTTGTTGAACGACCCGGGCGAGAACCCCGACACCACCCGCGCGGGGATGCCGGACATCCTCAGCATCAGCGCCATCGCGCCCGAGAACTGCTGGCAGTAGCCGATCTTGTCCTCATCAGGAACGCCTCGAGCGGGTACTCACTCGTCGGTGGGCGCTCGCTGTAGTCGAACCCATCGGCCAGGTGGCGATCCACCGCCCTGACGGCGTCGTAGGTCGTGGGCGCGCTGTCGGTGAGCCGCCGGGCGAGGCGATAGGTGCCCGCGTAGGCCGAGGACCTGAGCGAGCGCTCGGCCGCTACGTCGGACACGTCGCTGCCCCTCAGCGGCACCGTCACGCTGGCGGCAGCCGGCGAGTCGCCGCGGTCGAGGTCACGGGTCAGCGCCGTCTCGCCCGGCAGCGGCAACGCGATGCGGGTGTACTGGAGCAGGTCGAGGTCGTCAGCCGGCAGCGACGGAGCGCATCTCCCGCGGGCGGGGATCCGGGACGTACGCGCGCACCCGGTAGCTGTCGCCTCGCTCCATCGGCTCATCGAGCCGGCGGATGGTGCCGTCCGCCGAGCCGCTCACGGCCCCGCCCGCGCCGGTGACGAGGTAGGGAGTGCCGGCGCCGATCACGAAGTCGGTGCGCAGGGAACGCACGGTCACGCGGAACTGCTCGTCCCAGCGGGGGCTCGGGTTGGGCGGGCAGCTCGGATCCCGGCCCGGTGCGCTCGTTCGCCGGGCGTGCGCACCCAGCGCAGCCCGTCGAAGCCGTCGAGCGTCTCGGCCTTCCAGTACAGCGGCTTGTCCGAGTGAATGTGCAGCAGCGTGGCGCCCTCGCGCGACCAGTCCAGGGGCCCGTAGCTGTGGTTCCAGTCGAAGGTCACGTCCTTGCCACCGAACCAGTTCCACGACTGGTAGTCGATGACCGCCGTCTGGGCGTCGAGGCGGGCGGCGGCGGGCAGCGCCAGCAGGCCGACGGCAAGCACCGTGAGCGCGGCCACGCGGGCCTCCTTGGCCCTCATCCGCGGCAGCCACAGCCACGCCGCCACCGCGAGGAAGAGCACGAGGCCGCGCACCAGCGGGGCGCCCGGGTCATGCTCGGTGACCGCCGTGCCGTAGAGCGCCAGCAGGACGATCAGGCCGAGTGCGCGCAGCAAGCCGCGGCCCCGGCGGGCGGGCCAGAACGCGAGCGCCGCCGCCACCACCAGCACGGCCGGGGCGGCGAACAGGATCACGAGCCGCACCCAGTCCTCCTCGCCCGAGTAGGGCCACTCGACGGTGCGGATGCCGGACAGCCCGCGGTCGAGCTCGGGGCCCAGCTCGTCCCACGCGCCGGGGGGCAGCAGCCGCACCGGCAGGCCCGCGGCCGCCAGGGCCAGCGCCGCGGCCAGGAGGAACATGCACAAGCGCCGCCGCGTGGGTGTACGCACGCGGCAGACGCAGCGCCGGGAGCGCGGACAGCGCCGCCGCGAGGGCCGTGGCGATGAGGACCACCAGGGCCATCCGGAACACCGGCGGGTCGGCCACCATCGCCGCCCAATGCCCGCAGACGAAGGCGGCCAGCCCGGCGAACACCGCGACGCGCAGTCCGGCCTCCGTGGCCCCGCGAGACAGCGCCCAGGGGGGGCGCGACAGGCGTGCCGCCGCCGCGGCGCTCATGCCGCGCTCCTCTGGTGCGCGCGGCCCAGCCGGCGCCCCGGCGCAGCCGGCCACCGTGAACGCCATGGGGGTGCCCGGAGGCGCCGAGTCGAGTGGCGTGACCAGCCAGCCCCCTCCGGCCGCCGCGCGCACCAGGTCACGTGGAGCATCCCCCCGGGCGCTGACCCAGATCACCGCGCCCGCGCGCCGGGCGCGGGCGAGCGGCGGCCGGGTGCCCGCCTGGGTGACCAGCGCCAGCCGGGCGTGGAGCGCGGGCCACGCGGACATGTCGTGGGCGAGGGTCGCCGGGCGGCGGTCACCGGGCAGCAGCAGCGCGCAGCCCTCGCGCCGACCCAGCTCACGCACAGCGAGGCCGCTGCCCTGACCGCCTTGTCCAGCGCCTCCTCCGACGGCGGAGCGGTGGCATCGAGAATCACCAGCGGGGCCGAGTCCGAGTCCGCCGTGAGCCGGCGCTCGAGCATCTCCCCGCTGCGCGCCACCGCCGGCCAATGGATGCGGCTGGCAGGGGTGCCCTCGCGGTAGGGCCGCAGGCCGTCGAGGTCGAGCTCGGCGGCCGAGCCGTCCATCCGCCCGCGCAGGGCCGCCCGCCCGCCGCCGGAGTCGGGACCCACACCGGAGCCGCCGGCGCCCGATCCCGGCGCGGCCAGCACCGGCTCGATCCGCGGCAGCACCAGCAGCTCCGCGGGCTCCCCCGCGCTCGCGATCTCGCGCACGGCCAGCCGCAGCGGGTCGGAGATCGTGAGCGTGCCCGGCTCGATCACCCGCTTGCCGCGGCGAGCGAACCGAACCTCGATCCGCACCTTCCCGGCCGTTCGGCCGGCGAGCGGGATCGGGGCCTCGAGCAGCGGCTCTCGCAGCTCACCTCCCGGCGGCGGAAGCAGGCCCTGGCGCAGCTCGAGACGCAGCGGGTAGGGCTGCTCCTCCTCGACCGTCGGCGGACCGGGCTCGCGGGTCGATGCCGGCACCGCGCGCGGCGAGCGTGACCCAAATCGGCCGCGGCGACCGCCAGCCCGATCAGCGCAACGGCGGGAACCCACAGCGACGCCGAGTCGAACAGCAGCGCGGCCAGCGCCATCGCGGCGCCCAGCGTGGCCGCTCCGGCGGCTCGGGCCATGCGCCTAAAGAGCGGGGACGCGCTCCAGCGCGTCCCGGACCACGGCGGCGCGGTCGTCGCCCGCGGCCTCGGGCGCCAGCAGCAGGCGGTGGGTGAGCACCGCCGGGCGCCAGCGCCTGCACGTCGTCGGGCAGCGCGTGGTCGCGACCGTCCAGCGCGGCGAGCGCCTTCGCGGCGCGGAACAGCATCAGGCCCGCCCGCGGGCTGGCGCCGAGCTCCACCCGCGGGTCGGCTCGCGTGGCGTCCAGCACCGAGACGATGTAGCGGCGCAGCGCATCGCTGCCGTGCACGGCGGCGACGGCCTCCTGGGCGGCCAGCACCTCCCCCACGCCGGCGACCGACTCGAGGTCGAGCACGCGGTCGTGCCCGCAGTGGTCGGCGAGCATGTCCTTCTCGTCCTCCACGGACGGGTAGCCCAGCGACACGCGCACCATGAAGCGGTCGAGCTGCGCCTCGGGCAGCGGGTAGGTGCCCTCGTACTCGATCGGGTTCTGGGTGGCGAGCACGATGAACGGGCGCGCGAGGTCGTGGGTGTGCTTGTCCACGGTCACGTGGCGCTCCTGCATGCACTCGAGCAGGCCCGACTGCGTCTTCGGCGAGGCGCGGTTGATCTCGTCGACGAGCACCACGTTCGCGAACACCGGGCCGGGCCGGAACTCGAACTTGCCCTCGCGCTGGTTGAAGACGTTGGTGCCGACCACGTCGGCCGGCAGCAGGTCGGCGGTGCACTGAACGCGGGCGTACTCGGCGTCGGTCGAGCGCGCGAGCGCCCGCGCCAGGGCGGTCTTGCCGACGCCCGGGTTGTCCTCGATCAGCACGTGGCCCTCGGCGAGCAGCGCCACGAGCACCTCGCTGGACGGTGGCCTCCGGCGCCTTCACCGCCTTCGCGACGTTGTCGCGCAGGCGAGCGGCGAGCTCCGCGACTGCCGGAGGGTCGAGGTTCGGCGCGGTCGCCATGAGCCACGATGGTAGGGAACGACCAGCGAGGGCTCCACGGCGTCTAGGCCTTGTCCTCGCGCTCCCACCAGCCGGCGCACCGCCTCCTCCGGGTCGGGCGCGCTGCATCACGGTCTCCCCCACGAGCACCGCGTCGACGCCCACCCGCTCGAGCTCCTCGATCTGCTCGCGGTGCACGATGCCCGGACTCCGACACCACGGTCTTGCCCGCGGGCACGTCGGCCAGCAGGTCGAACGTGCGCGTGATGTCCACGGTGAAGTCGTCGAGGTCGCGGTTGTTGATGCCGATCACGTCCGCGTCCACCTCGAGCGCCGCCTCCAGCTCGTCGGCGCGCGAGATCTCGACGATCGCGTCCAGGTCGAGCTCGCGGGCCGCCGCGTACAGCTCGGCCAGCTCGCCGTCGCGCAGCGAGCCCACCACCAGCAGCACGGCGTCCGCGCCGGCGGCGCTCGCCTCGTGGAGCATGTAGGGGTCGACGGTGAAGTCCTTGCGCAGGATCGGCAGCGTCGGTGACCGCGCGCGCCTCGCGCAGGTCGTCGAGCGAGCCGCCGAAGTGGGCCTCCTCGGTGAGGATCGACAGCGCGGCGGCGCCACCGCGCTCGTAGGCCTGCACGATCTCGGCGCAGGTGGAGCCCGCCCGGATCTCGCCCGCGGAGGGGGAGCGGCGCTTGTGCTCGGCGATCAGCGAGGTGCCGGGCGCGGCCAGCGCCTCGGCGAACGGGCGGTCCGTCGTGCGGGCTCGCCGGCGCGCTCCAGCTCGGCGAGCGGCACGGCGCGCTTGCGGCGCTCGAGCGCCTCGCGCGTCGCCTCCACCAGGCCCTCGAGCCGTGGGTTCACGCCGCCAGCTCCACGGTCCGGGCGGCGAAGCGCTCGAGCACGTCGGCCGCGGCGCCCGAGTCGATCGCCTGCTCGGCGCTGCGCGCTCCCGCCTCGATCGACTCGGCGCTGCCGCCCACGTAGATCGCGGCGGCCGCGTTCAGCACGGTGAGGTCGCGCTCGGCGCCGTTCTCGCCGCCGAGCACCTGGCGCGCGATGCCGGCGTTCTTCTCCGGCGTCCCGGCGGCCACCGCGTCCTGGGGCGCGGAGGCGAGGCCCACCGACTCCGGCGTCACGGTGTACGCCTCGATGTGGCCGTCCTTCAGCTCGACCACATGGGTCGGGCCGGACACGCTGAGCTCGTCGAGCCCGTCGTCGCTGGACACCACGAGCGCGTGGTCGCATCCCAGCTCGCCCAGCGCGCCGGCCACGATGTCGAGGAAGCGGCGGTCCGAGACGCCGATCAGCTGGCGCTTGGCGCCCGCCGGGTTGGTGAGCGGGCCGAGGAAGTTGAAGATCGTGCGCACGGCCAGCTCCTTGCGGACGGGCACGACGTGCTTCATCGCGGGGTGATGGGCGGGGGCGAACATGAAGCCGAAGCCGAGCTCGTCGATGCAGCTTGCCACGGCCTCGGGTGAGAGGTCGATCCGGGCGCCGAGCGCCTCGAGCACGTCCGCCGAGCCCGACTGGCCCGGTGGCGGAGCGGTTGCCGTGCTTTGCCATCCGGCAGCCCGCGCCGGCGGCGACGAACGCCGCGGTGGTGGACACGTTGAAGGTGGGCCGCCCGCCGCCGGTCCCCGCGGTGTCCACGAGGTCGTCGTGCGAGGTCTCGACCGCCACCGCCAGCTCGCGCATCGCGCGCGCCATCCCGGCGATCTCCTCCACCGTCTCCCCCTTGCTGCGAAACGCGATCAGCAGCCCCGCGGTCTGGGTGTCCGAGGCGCGGCCCTCCATCACCTCGCGCAGGCACGCGGTGGTCTCGTCGGCGGTGAGGGCCTCGCCGCGGCAGAGGCGGTCGATCGCTTCGGTCAGGAGAGGGTTGGGGGTCATCGGAGGAAGTTGCGCAGTATCGCCATACCCTCGCCGGTGAGCACCGACTCGGGATGGAACTGCACGCCCTCGGCGGGCAGCTCGCGGTGGCGGATGGCCATCACCGTGTCGCCGTGGTGCGCCGAGGCCTCGAGCGTGTCCGGCAGGTCGGGGTCCACGATCAGCGAGTGGTAGCGCCCCGCGGTGAGCGGCGACGGGAGCCCTTCGAAGATCGTGCCGCCGTCGTGCTCCACCTCGGCGGTCTTGCCGTGGACCGGATCCCCGCGCACGACCTTCCCGCCGAACGCGGTCGCGAGCGCCTGGTGTCCCAGGCACACGCCGAGCACGGGCGTGCCGGCCTCCGCGAAGCGGCGGATCGCCTCGGTGGACACTCCCGCCTCGGCGGGGGTGCACGGCCCCGGCGAGACGATCAGCCGCTCGGCCCCGCGGCCGAGCAGCTCGTCGACGCTCGCGGAGTCGTTTCGCACCACCTCCGGCTCCGCCCCCAGCTCGCCCAGGTACTGCACGAGGTTGAACGTGAACGAGTCGTAGTTGTCGACCACAAGCACCTTCACGCCCAGTCCTCCTGCGCGCAGGCCAGCTCGATCGCGCTGAACACAGCGCCGGCCTTGTGCTCGGTCTCGCGCACCTCGTAGCCGGCCTCCGAGTCGGCCACGATGCCGCCGCCCGCCTGGACGTGCACGCGGCCGTCCTTCACCACCGCCGAGCGGATGTAGATGCAGGTGTCGAGGTCGCCGGTGTAGGAGAGGTAGCCGACCGAGCCGCCGTACGGCCCGCGCTTCACGGGCTCCAGCTCGTCGATGATCTGCATCGCGCGGATCTTCGGGGCGCCGCTCAGCGTGCCCGCCGGCAGGGAGGCCCGCAGCGCGTCCATCGCGGTCACTCCCTCGCGCAGCGTCGCCCGACACCGACGACACGATGTGCAGCACGTGCGAGTAGGTCTCCACGACCATCAGCTCGTCGACCGTGACGCTGCCGTACTCGCACACGCGGCCGAGGTCGTTGCGGGCGAGGTCGACCAGCATCACGTGCTCCGCGCGCTCCTTCTCGTCGGCCAGCAGCTCCTCCGCGCGCTCGAGGTCGCCCGCGGCGGTGTCGGCGCGCGGGCGGGTGCCGGCGATCGGCCGCTGCTCGGCGCGGCGGCCCTCGACCTTGACCAGCGACTCCGGCGACGCGCCCGCGATCTCGAAGTCCTCGAAGTCGAGGAAGTACATGTAGGGGCTGGGGTTGATCGCGCGCAGGCCGCGGTAGATCGAGAACGCCTCCACCGGCGAGTCGGCGCTCCAGCGCTGGCTCGGCACCACCTGGTAGGCGTCGCCCGCGCGGATGTACTCCTTGCAGCGCTCCACGGCGGCGGCGTAGCCCTCGGAGCCGATATTGCTGGTGAAGGAGGGCGGCTCGCGGCGCTCGGCGTGGGCCCGCGGGACCGGCTGCGCCAGTCGCTCGCGTACATCTTCGATCGCCTGCGCCGCCTTCGCGTACGCCTCGTCGAGGTCCTCCTCCACGAAGACGTTGGCCAGGATCGTGATCTCGTGGCGCAGGTGGTCGAAGGCCACGAGCACGTCACTCACCATCAGCGCCATGTCGGGCGTTCCGAGCTCGTCGGGGTTGCCGTCCCCCACGGTGGGCTCGACGGAGCGGACGAGGTCGTACCCGAACATCCCCACCGCCCCGCCGGCGAACGGGGGCAGGCCCTCGACCGGGGCGAGCTTGTAGCGGCCGAGCTCGCGCTCGACCAGCTCGTACGGGGTCTCCGTCGTCACCCTGGCTCCAGCGGATCACCGCCCGGGGCCGGCAGCCCAGGAACGACCAGCGCCCGAAGCGCTGCCCCTGCTCGGCGGACTCGAGCAGGAACGACGGGCCGTCGCCGCGCAGCTTGAGGTAGGCGGAGACGGGTGTCTCGGTGTCCGCCACGTAGGTGTGGCGCAGCGGCACGAGCGTGTGCTCGCGCGCGAGCGCACGTACCTCGTCCAGCGACGGGATCACTCTGCTCGCCGGTTCAGCTCGTCGAAGGCGTCGCGCAGGGTCAGACCGCGTGAGGCCATCAGCACGGACAGGTGATAGAGCACGTCGGCGGCCTCCTCGGCCAGGCGCTCGTCGCTCTCGTTCTGCGCCGCGCGTGCGACCTCGTCGGCCTCCTCGCGCACTTTCGCGCCGATGTCCTCGGGGCTGGTGAGGAGGGCTGCCGTGTAGCTCTCGGCCGGGTCGGCGCTCCTTCGGTTCTCGATCGTCCGCTCCAGCGTCGCCAGCGCCTCGCCGGGCTGGACCTCCATCTCCCCGCGGTAGAAGCACGTGCGCTCGCCGGTGTGGCAGGCGGGCCCGGAGGGCTCGACCAGGGCCACCAGCGCGTCCTCGTCGCAGTCGTAGCGCAGCGCCCTCACGCGCATCGTGTTGCCGGAGGTCTGGCCCTTTGCGCCACAGCTCCTGGCGCGAGCGGCTCCAGAAGTGGATCTCACCCGTCTCGCGCGTGCGCTCGAGCGCCTCCTCGTTCATGTAGGCAAGCGTGAGCACCTCGCCGGTGCCGGCGTCCTGCATCACGCACGGCACGAGGCCATCGTTGTCGAACCGGATCTCGTCCACGTCAAGGAGTCTCGCAAGGGGGCGAACTTGGGCCGCCCGGACCCTCCAAAGGGCATGGTCATTCAGAAACGTGACAGGAGTCACGAAATTGAATGAGGACCGGCCGGACGATGGATCGCGGTGATTGTCGGCCATCAGTACGGGGTGATCTCCCTGGAGCAGCTCCCATTGCCGGCCTTTCCGGCGACGCTGTGCGACAGCGGATTCGGCGTGCCCGACTGCACCGCGTACACCGGGGCGTCTATTCGGTCGCGCCACCGCACCTGCTCTCACCCGCGGGTTGGGCATACGCGGCCGTGCTGGCCGCCGGGCCCGGTGCGCTGCTGTCGCACGGCTCCGCGGTTGTGGTGGGAACTGACCACGCGCCGCGGCCGCCGGTTTCAGGTCAGCCGTCCCGGGACCGCGACTCGCGTCCGCCGTGGCTTCGTGATTCGCGGGCGCATGCACGTCACGCCGAGGATCGGGCCGTGCACGAACGGATGGCGGTGACTAGTCTCGAACGCACGCTCTTCGATCAGGCGGCGACCGCCGAGTACCACGATCTCGCCAACCAGTTCGACGTCGCGGTTGAGCGCCAGCTCTACGACCACCGCGCGATGGAAGCGCTCATCGAGCGCCACCCAGGCGTCCCCGGCGCCCCTTGCTCCGGGAGATCTTCCGGAGCTGGCAACCGCCTGCGTTCACCCGCTCGGGCGGTGAGAAGGTCCTCCGGCGGCTGATCTGGCGAGCGCCTACCGCGCCCGCGGGTGAACATGGAGTTCCACGGTTACGAGCGCGACTTCGTGTGGGCCGACCACGGGCTGGTCGTGGAGTACGACGGCTGGGACGGTCACAAGACCCGGACTCAGCAGGAGCTCGACCGCGTACGCGACGCCAGCCTGGCTGTCGTCCGAGTTCCGGTGTTGAGGATCACCGGGCTGAGGCTGCACCTCGAGCCCGACTGGGTCCTGGAGACGATCGGCGGCGCGCTGGGCTGACTACTCGATGCCCAGCCGGTCCAGCAGCGCGTCGTCGCCGCGCCAGCCCTTGCGCACCCGCACTCGCAGGTCGAGGTGCACGGGGCGGCCGAGCAGCGCCTCGAGGCCGGGCCGCGCGGCGGTTCCGACCGCCCGCACCATCCGCCCGCCCGCGCCGATCAGGATCCCCTTCTGGGATTCGCTCTCGGCCCAGATCGACGCGACGACCACCAGCAGCCCGTCCTCCTTCTCGGTGACCTCCGTCACCTCCACCTCGACCGCATGGGGAGCTCCTCGCGGGTGCGGCGCAGCACCTGCTCTCGCACGAGCTCGGCGACCAGGACACGCTCGGGTTGATCGGAGCTCTCGCCCACGGGGTAGAGGAACGGGCCCTCGGGAATGAGCTCCACGAGATGTTCGACGAGGGCGTCCACCCCCGTCCCCTTCTTCGCGCTGATCGGGAAGATCTCACCGGGCACCCCCAGCTCACCCGCCGCCGCCAGGCCGGCCACGATGCGGGCGGGGTCGAGCTTGTCGACCTTGTTCACGGCGGTCACGGCCGGAAGACCCGAGTCCGCCACCGCGCGCGCGATGAACTTGTCGCCCGGCGCCCACGGCCGAGTCGGCGGCCAGCACGAACAGCACGACGTCGGCATCGGAAAGCGTCTGCTCCACGCGCCGCTGCATCCGCGCGGTCATCGGGTCCCGCGGGCGCTGCATGCCGGGGAGGTCGACGAGCACGAGCTGCCAGTCGTCGCCGCTGGCGATGCCGCGGATCTCGCGCCGGGTGGTCTGGGGCTTGTCGGAGACGATCGCCACCTTGTCCCCCACCACGCGGTTCACGAGCGTCGACTTGCCGGCGTTCGGGCGGCCGGCGAGGGCCACGAACCCGGACTTCATCGCAGCCCCGCCATCACGCGATCCTGCAGCGCGAGCATCTCGCCGTCGTCGGTCTCGTGGTCGAAGCCGCAGAGGTGGAGCACGCCGTGGACGACGGCCTCCTCCAGGTCAGCGGTCTCCGAGGGGCAGATCACCACGTCCCCCAACTCGCGAGGGCCCGCCGTGGAGCCGACCCCGTCCACGGGGAACGAGAGCACGTCGGTCGCCCCCTCATTGCCCCGGTGCTCCTGGTTCAACGAGGCGATCTCTGAGGCCGAGACGAAGGCGATGGAGAGGTGCCCGTCGGAGACGCCCGCCGCGGCCAACGCCGCGCGAGCCGGGACCTCGAGGGCCGCGTCCCCCCCGATGACCTCTATCTCCGTCAGGCCTTCTTGCGCCCGGCGGCGCGCAGCCCCGGTGCCTGCTTGTCGGCGTACTCGCTGTAGGCGTTCACGATCCGCTGCACGAGCTTGTGGCGCACCACGTCCTCGCCGCCGAAGCGCACGAACTCGATGCCCTCGACCTCGGCCAGGATGTCCTCGATCACCACGAGGCCGGAGTGCTGGTCCTTGGGCAGATCGACCTGGGTCACGTCGCCGGTGACCACCATCTTCGAGCCGAAGCCCAGCCGCGTGAGCACCATCTTCATCTGCTCCGGCGTGGTGTTCTGGGCCTCGTCGACGATGATGAACGAGTCGTTGAGCGTGCGGCCGCGCATGAACGCGAGCGGCGCGACCTCGATCACGCCGCGCTCGAGGTGCTGGTTCACCTTCTCCGGCTCGAGCATGTCGTAGAGCGCGTCGAAGAGCGGGCGCAGATAGGGGTCGACCTTCGCCATCAGGTCGCCCGGGAGGAAGCCCGAGTCGCTCGCCGGCCTCGACCGCGGGGCGGGTGAGCACGATCCGGTTGACCTCGCGGCGCTGCAGCGCCGCGACGGCCATCGCGACGGCCAGGAACGACTTGCCGGTGCCGGCGGGCCCGATGCCCACGGTGATGGTGTGGTCGCGGATGGCGTCCACGTAGTTCTTCTGGTTCACGGTCTTCGGCGCGACCTTCAGCCCGCGGTGGCGCCAGACCACGTCCTCGAGGATGCGGCTCGGGCTCTCGTGGCGCTCGAGCGCGCCGCCGATCGCCTCGATCGTTCCCGGCGCCACGTCGTGTCCCTGGCGCACCAGGTCGGTGAGCTCGCGCACCACGGTCTCGCCCATCGCGACGTCCTCCTCGGAGCCGTCAAGGGTGAGCACGTTGCCGCGCAGGAAGACGGCGCAGTCGAGGTGATCCTCGAGCGTGCGCATGATCACGTCACCCGGGCCCGCCAGCTCGGTGGCGACGTCGTTGGAGAGCTCGATCTGCTCGCGTGCCACTAGGAGGCCGTTGAGCTTCTCCTTCACGGCCCCGCTCACCCGCTTGCCGTCAGCGCGGCCCTTGACCTTGGGCATGACCAGCGCCATCACCTGGCCCATCTCCTTCGGCGAGGTGGCGCCGGACTCGGCGAGCGCGTCGGCGACGATGGCCTCGAGCTCATCGTCGGAGATCTGCTCGGGGAGGTAGCCGCCGATCAGCTCCGCCTCGGTCTCCTCCACGCTCGCGAGGTCCTCGCGGCCCGCGTCGCGATAGGCGGTGGCGGACTCGAGGCGGCGCTTGCGCTCGCGCTGGAGCACCTCGACCTCGTCGCCGGCGCCGTCCTTCTCCGCCTTCTGCAGCTCGGACACGATCAGGCGCAGCGCGCCCGCGCGCTCGCGATCCCCGGCCTTCATGGCCGTGGTCACGTCCGACTGCACCTGTTCGAGGACTGCCATAGGGTCAAGTGTAGGCGCCATGCCCTCGGTCAAAGTCGCCACATTCGACTGCTACGGGACCCTCATCGACTGGGAGGGCGGAGCCGCCGCGTTCCTGTACGACCTCGCGCGGCGCAACGGCGACTTCGAGCCGGAGCCCGGGATGGAGCTGCGCGCGCGCTGGGAGGAAATCCAGTTCGAGATCATCCAGAAGGAGTACCGGACCTACCACGAGGTCCTGCGCGAGGCCACACGGGCCTGGGTCTCAGAGCGCGGATACCGGTGGAACGAGAAGGAGATCGAGGGCATCGAGCACTCGATGCAGAGCTGGCAGCCGTTCCCGGACACGATCCCGGCGCTACAGCGCGCGCAGCAGGCCGGGCTGCGCCTGGTGATCAACTCCAACACCGACCGCCACATCATGGAGCACACCCTGCGCCAGCTCCAGCCGCTCGAGTTCGACGCCGTGGTCGTCGCCGAGGACGTGCGCGCGTACAAGCCCGACACCCAGAACTTCCTTCACTCCCTGCAGGCCTGCGAAGCCAGGCCCGAGGAGATCCTGCACGTGGCGTTCGGCTTCAAGTACGACATCGCGCCCGCCCAGGAGGTGGGCATGCAGACCGCCTGGATCAACCGCAAGGGCGAAGCCGCGCGAGGGCGACGTGGAGCCCGACCACGAGTGGCGTGATCTGTGGGGCCTGGCGGAGTACGCCGAAGCGCAGGCCTAGGGCCTTCATAGACTCACCCGATGGAGGACGGCACCCTCATCTTGGTGGCGGGAGGGCTGCTTGCCCTCGGCATCGCCGCCTCGCTGCTCGCAGGCCGGCTGCGCGTGCCAGGCCTGCTGCTCGTTCTCGGCATCGGGATGCTGCTCGGCTCCGACGTGCTCTCGCTGCTCGACTTCGGCGGGAGCATCGAGGACGTCGAGCTGGCGCGCACGATCGGCATCGTCGCCGTGGCGCTGATCCTGTTCGAGGGCGGTCTGGCCGCCGGCTGGTCGGAGGTCCGGCCGGTGATCGGGCGTGAGCCTGTCGCTGGCGACGGTCGGCACCGTCATCACCGCGGTGGTGGTGGGCCTGACCGCCCGTGGCTGCTCGACCTGAGCATGCTCGAGGGACTGCTGCTCGGATCGATCGTGGCCTGCACCGACAGCGCCGCGATCTTCTCGGTGCTGCGTGGATCGAGCATCGACCGCCGCCTCGCGCGCACGCTCGAGGGCGAGTCCGGCTTCAACGACCCGGTGGCGATCGTGCTCGTGCTCGGGTTCATCGAGTACATCCAGCAGCCCGACTACGGCGTGGCGGACATGCTCCTCCTGTCGGTCGGCGAGCTCGGGATCGGCGCCGCGGCGGGGCTGGTGGTCGGCTACCTCGCGGTGCAGGCGTTCCAGCGCGCCGCGTTCTCCACCCCCGGCCTCTATCCCGTGGCCTCGATCGCCACCGCCGCGCTCGCCTACGGCGTGGCCGACGTCGCCCACGGGTCGGGCTTCATGTCGGTGTACGTGACCGCCCTCATGCTCGGAAGCGCCACGATCCCCAGCAAGCGGACGGTGCTCGACTTCCACGACGGCCTGGCGTGGGTGAGCCAGATCGCGCTGTTCCTCACCCTGGGGCTCCTCGTGAACCCGGGCGAGTTCAGCGACATCGCCGGCGAAGGGCTGCTCATCTCGGCCGTGCTGATCTTCCTCGCGCGTCCCCTGGCCGCGGTGATCGCGATGACCCCGTTCGGATTCCGGCTGCGGGAGTCGGGCCTGGTCGGGTGGGCGGGGCTGCGCGGCGCGGTGCCGATCGTGCTGGCCACCTTCCCCGTGATCGAGGGAATCCAGGAGGGCAGCGAGTTCTTCAACATCGTGTTCTTCGTGGTGCTCACGTCGACGCTGGTCCAGGGCGTGACGTTCGAGCCGCTGGCGCGGCGACTCGGCGTGACCACCGACGAGCCGGCCCTGCCGCCGCCGCTGCTCGAGGTCGGCTCGATCCGCCGCCTGGGCGCCGAGGTGCTCGAGTTCCCGGTGGCCGAGACCGACGAGATCGTGGGGCTGAACGTGAACCAGCTCGAGCTCCCGCGGGAGGCGCTGGTGAGCGTGCTCGAGCGCGAGGGCGAGGCGCTGCTGCCGCGCGGGTCAAGCGAGGTGGAGGCCGGAGACCGGCTGCACATCCTGGTGCGCGTAACGGTGCGCGACAGCGTCGAGTCGCTGTTCGAGCGCTGGCGGTCCGGGCCCATCGGGGAGCCCGAGGAGGCGCCGGCCGCGCCGCCGCCGTCGGGCCGCTCGCCGATCTTCGTGGTCAAGCCCTGGAAGGACGAGATGGGCGACATCGCCAATCCGCAGGAGATCGAGGGCGTGGACGTGCTGCGCCGGCTGCGCACGCGGCGCGAGCAGCCCGGCGCGCTGGTGATGATGGCCGACGGGCGCTTCGCGGTAACCGGCGACGGCGTGGTGGCGGCCGGCGGCACGCGCCAGCTGTTCCGCTACTGCCGCGAGCGCATCCACCGGGCCGACTCGGGCTCGGCCACCGCGTGGTGGCAGGAGGTGGCCGGCGCGGTCAGCCAGACGACGATGCGCTGAGCAGCAGCGCGGTCCAGCCGCGATCGGCCAGGCGGCGCCGCTCCTCCAGCGGCGCGAACGCCGCCGCCACCTCATCCGCCTCCTCGTCCAGCAGCCCGGAGACGATCAGGGCCGGCGGAGGCCTCTCCATCAGCTCCGCCACCCGCAGCAGCAGCGGGCGCATGAGGTTCGCCACCACCACGTCGGCGGCCGGCGCCGGCTGCTCGCGCAGATTGGCGCGCTCCACGAGGTCGAGGGCCACGCCGTTGTCGCGCGCGTTGGCCGTGGTGGCCTCGACCGCCAGGCGATCGGAGTCGAGCGCCGTGACCGGACCGAACCCCAGCCGCGCCGCCGCGATCGCCAGCACACCCGATCCGCAGCCCAGATCGCACAGCGAGCCCTCGGGCTCGAGCTCGAGCAGCAACTCGAGGCACAGCCGGGTGGTCGGATGGGCGCCGGTGCCGAAGGCGCGGCCCGGGTCGATCACCAGGTCGATCACGCCAGGCCGCACCGCCTCCTGCTCCCACGGCGGGCGCACCCAGATCCGATCACCCACCAGCACCGGCGAGTGGAAGCGCTTCCAGCGCTCCTCCCAGTCCTCGGGCACCTCGGTGCCGCTCACCACCACCCGCACGCCGCCCACCTCGGCCTCGCCCTCCGCCAGCTCGGGCAGCTCGCCGGGCGCGCCGTAGACGGCGAACTCCACGAAGCCATCCCCGTCCACCTGCTCGACGCCCGAGGGAGCGAGCTCCAGCAGCGCCGCCAGCACCGACTCCGAGTCGGCCGCCGGCGCGCGCACGGCCAGGCGGATCACCTCAGCGCCCGGCGCACCTTCGACAGGATCGACTCGCCCGCGCCGTCGCGCAGGTTCTCCTCGGTGACGCTGTCGCGCAGCTCCTCCAGCAGCTCCTGCTGGCGCGCGCTGAGGTTGCGCGGGATCACGACGTTGAGCACGACGCGCTGGTCGCCGCGGCGGCCGCGGCCGATCTGCGGCATCCCCTTGCCGCGCAGGTTCAGCACGGTGCCGGGCTGCGTGCCGGCCTCGACGTCGATCTCCTCGTCGCCGTCGAGCGTGGGAACGATGACCCGGGTGCCGAGCGCGGCCGCCGGGGCGGGCACGTCGACCACCGACACGAGATCGGCGCCGTCGCGGAGGAAGCGCGCGTCCTCGGCCACCCGCACCAGCACGTAGAGGTCGCCGGGCGGCCCGCCGCGATCGCCCGCGTGCCCGCGGCCGCTGAGGCGGATGCGCTGCTCGTCGGCGATGCCGGCCGGGATGTCGACCTCGAGCGTCGCGCAGGGCGGCCTTCACGCCGCGGCCCTCGCAGGACGTACAGGGAGAGACCGCGACCTTGCCCTCGCCGCCGCAGACGTCGCACGCCTGGGCGCGCACCATCTGGCCGAATGCCGTGCGGGTAACGGCCTGAAGCTGGCCCGAGCCGCCGCAGCGCTCGCAGGTCTCGATCGGGGTGCCGGGCTCGGCGCGGTTGCCGTGGCAGCGCTCGCACGTCTCGACGGCGTCGAAGGAGACCTCGACCTTCGCGCCGCTCGCCGCCTGCTCGAGCGTGATCTCCACCTCCACGCCCACGTCGCCCCCCTGCACCGCGCGCGGCCCGCGGGCCCCGCCGAAGGGGTCGCCGCCGAAGAACGCCTCGAAGATGTCGGCGAACGAGCCGAAGCCGTGCGCCTGCGGCGCGTACCCGCGCGAGTCCAGGCCATCCCAGCCGTGGCGGTCGTAGACGACCTTGCGCTCGGGATCGGACAGCACCTCGTACGCCTCGGCGGCCTCCTTGAACTTCTCCTCGGCCGCCGGGTCGTGAGCGTTCACGTCGGGGTGCAGCTCGTGCGCGAGCGCACGGAAGGCCTTCTTCACCTCCCGCTCGTCAGCGCCCCGGGCGACGCCGAGCACCTCGTAGGCGTCGCGCCTCACTCGTCGTAGACCTCTGCCACGAACCGCGACAGCTCAGTCGCCGCCTGGCGCACGGCGATGATCGCCTGCGGGTAGTTCATGCTCACCGGGCCGAGCACGCTCACGGCACCCAGGTTGCGCCTGGCCAGTCCGTAGTTGGCGGCCACCATGCTCACCGAGCGCAGCTCCGGCGCCGGGTTCTCCCGGCCGATGCGCAGGTAGACGTTCGACTCCGACAGCGACGCCCTCATCACCGCGAGCAGCGCCACCCGCCGCTCGAGCGCCTCCATCAGGTCCGAGAGCTGGGGCAGCTCCTGGAAGCGGTGCTCCGAGAGCAGCCGCGCCGCGCCCTCCACGAACAGGGTGTCCCCCGCGCTGTCCTCGAGCTCGGTGAAGGCCGGCGACAGCGTCTGCGAGGAACGCGCGCTCGCGGTTGTCCAGGGACGGCTCGGCGAGCTTCCCGTGAAGCATCCGCGAGCCGATGTCCATGCCGCCCATCGCCTCGTTGAGGTAGGCGGCCGCCCAGTCGACCAGGCCGGGATCGAGCTGCGCGTCGTAGGAGATCACGCGCTTGGTCACGCCGCCCGTGGAGGTGATGACGACGACCATCGCCACCTGCGGCTGAAGCAGGAGCACCTCGACGCGGTGGATCGTGGCCGTCTCGATCGGCGGCGCCGAGACCAGCGCAAGAAGGTTCGTGACCTGCGAGAGCTGCTCGGTGGTCGCGCGCATGGCGTCGTCCACCTCGCGCCGCATGTCCGACAGCTCGAGCGGCCTGCGGGCGGCCGGAAGGTCGCCGTTCTCGAGCAACTCGTCCACGTAGACGCGGTAGCCGGAGTCGGTGGGCACGCGGCCGGCGGACGTGTGCGGATGCTCGAGCAGACCGGCGTCCTCGAGCCGCGCGAGCTCCGAGCGCACGGTGGACGGGCCCCAGGGCATGTCGTCCTGCTCGGCCAGCCACTTGGACCCGACTGGGGAGTCGAGCAGCTGGTGGCCCTCCACCACCTTGCGGAGGATGAATCCCTGTCGAGACGTGATCTGCACGGCCCTAGAGGTTAGGCGGGCTGCTAGAGAGCCAGTTCTGCTTCGGCGTTCTTGATGATCTGGTTGCCGGACTGCTCGGCCACCGTGTCGATCACTGCGCGGCCGTCTCCGGCCTCCTTGACCGTGCCGGTCACCACGATCTCCTGCTCGGGCATCCCCATTCCGCGGAACTGCACGGTCAGGCGCTTCAGCGCGCGGGGGTCGCCGCCCGCGGCCGCGCAGTTCGCGCGCGCCACCTGCGCCATGCCGTAGAGGCCGTGCAGGATGTTGCCGGGCAGCCCGAATTGCTTGGCCAGCTCCGGGTCGATGTGGATCGGGTTGAAGTCCCCCGATGCGCCGGCATAGCGGTGGGGCAGGTACTTGTCGGGCGTAACGCGCAGCTCCGGAACCGAGTCGCCCTGATTCATCAGACCCCTCTCACGATGTTCGTCCACGTGGCGCGCACGACCTCGGCGCCCTCCTGGTTGGTGGAGACGGACTCGAACACGTAGAAGCCCTTGCCGTCCTTCTCGTAGATCTCCTTCACCTCGGCGGTGGTGGAGATGGTGTCTCCGGAGACGACCGGCTCGCCCCAGACGAACTCCTGCCCGCCGTGGACCATCATCGGGAAGTTGATGCCCACCTCGGGGTCGAGGATCGCCGGGCCCATCGCGCCGGCCGAGTAGACGACCGCGAACATCGGCGGCGCCGGCACGTCGCGAAACCCGGCCTCCGTGGCCGCGCCGCGGTCGAAGTAGACGGGGTTGTCCTCTCCCACCGCGTGCGCGAACTCGCGGATCTTCTCTTTCCCCACCTCGTACTCGGAGGCGGGGTAGGTCTTGCCCTGTGCGCTCGTATCAACCGGCACGGCGCGGCAATATACCTACGACTTGATGAACGGCTGCGCCGCGTCGAGCACCTCGTCCATCGTGAGCGCTTCGTCGAACGCCTTGTCGGCGGGTGGCTGTCCGCGCAGGGAGCGGATCGCCGCCGCGTGGCGGGCCTCCACCTGCACGATGCTGCCGGCTGCCGCCAGGACGTCCTTCGACTCGATCTCGGTCGCGGCGCCGTTGTAGGCGCTCACCCCGAGGTCCTCGAACGTCTGCGCGGTCTTCAGGAACGCCGCCTCGTCGGCGAACGACTTCCCGAAATCCACTCCAGGGGCCTTCACGGCCATGCCGCCGAGGTCCTTGATCGTGGACTTGAGGGCTGCGACGTGCGCGGCCTCGTTCTCGCTGAGCGTGGTGGCGATGTCCTTCGCCTCGCCGGCCAGCCCGGGGACCTCCTTGAGGGCCTGGTCGTAGAACGCGGCCTCCAGGTATTCGAGCGTGAGCGCGAAGTTCAGGATGTCGACGTCGCCGCCACCCTCCTGAGCGAGCGCCTGACGCACGAATGGGCCGACCGTGGCCAGGCCGTAGACGGTCCCGGCCGCGATGGCCGAGCGCGCCATGAACGCGTGGCGGGTCATTCCATGTACTTCGACGGCGGCCAGTTCGGGCGCCGCCAGCTGTGCCTTGTTGGGCATGTCTGTCGTCTCCTTTTCCGTGATCGCCGGGTTAGGACGCGATGAACGGTTGAACGGCCTTGAGCACCTCGGCCTCGGTGGCGGGCTTTGCGAACGCGCCATCCGGGACGACGGACTTGCCGACCAGCAGGTTCAGGGCAGCCGCGTGGCGACCCTCGACCGTGTGGATCGACAAGGCCGCGGCAAGGATCTCCTTGTCGGTGATGTTCCCCGCCTGGCCCAGGTACGCCGCCGCACCGAGGTTCTCGACCACCGCCGCGGTCTCCAGGATCTTGTCCGGGCCTCCCGCGAGCACATCGTCGAAGTTCGTCATGGGCTTGGCCGCCACCTTGCCGCCGAGCATCTCCGCGGTCGACTTCAGAGCGGCCACGTGAGCCTCCTCGTTCTCGAGGATCAGCTTCGCGGTCTCGACGATCTTCTTGTCGGTGATCTCGCCCGAATCGATGACCTTCTTGTAGAAGTCCGCCTCGAGGTACTCCAGCGTGAGCGCGTAGTTCACGATCTTCGCGTCGGACTTGCCGGTCGTGGCCGTCTTCTGTGAGGTTTCGGCCGCCTTGTCCTCGTCGTCGTCATCGCCGCACGCGGCGAGAAAGATTCCGAGAGCGCCGGCTGCGCCGGCGCCTCCAACCATCTTCAGGAAGGCGCCACGCGACGACTCGTCGCGGCGTAGCTCCTCCAGTGCCTTGGGGTCCTCCACGATTCCTCCTTGACTGGGGTCAGGGAGGTACTGCGGGACGACCGGGCTACCAGATCAGCGTTATTACGCCACGTTGCGAAGGCCCTGGGCCTCCGCGAGGGATGCGAGCTTGCGCAGCGCGTGCTCTTCCACCTGGCGCGTGCGCTCACGAGTGAGGTTGAACATCTTCCCGACCTCGTCGAGCGTGCGAGGCTGCTCACCGAAGAGGCCGTGGCGCAGCTCCACGACGCGACGCTCGCGATAGGAGAGGTTCTCCAGAGCGGCGGCGAGGCCGCTGCGAACCATCTGCTCGGCGGCGACGTCGAAGGGGGACTCGGCGTTCTCATCCGGGATGAGGTGGCCCAGCTCGGCAGCGTCGTCCTCGGCGCCGCTGCCCACCGGCTTGTCGAGCGAGACGGGAGAGCGAGAGGCGCGAAGCAGGAAGTCGGCCTCGTCGAGATCCAGATCGATGTCCGCGGCCTTCACGATCTCCTCGACCGTGGGCTCGCCCTCGCCGACCGACTGCAGCCGGCGCTGTGCGCCATCGAGCTTCTGCAGCACCTGGTTGATGTGGATCGGGATGCGGATGGTGCGCGACTTGTCGGCGATCGCCCTCGAGATTGCCTGGCGGATCCACCACGTGGCGTACGTGGAGAACTTGAAGCCCTTGCGGTAGTCGAACTTCTCGACGGCGCGAACCAGGCCGATCGAGCCCTCCTGGATCAGGTCCATGAAGGGCAGGCCCTGGTTGCGGTAGCGCTTGGCGATCGAGACGACGAGGCGGAGGTTGGCGTTCACCATCCGGTCCTTCGCGTCGAGGTCGCCGCGCTCGATGCGCTTGGCCAGCTCGAGCTCCTCGGGCGCGGTCAGCAGCCGCGTCTTGGCGATGCCGTCGAGGAAAAGCTGGAGCGAGTCGAGGGTGGGATCTGGGGCGGTAGCGGTAGCCACGGCGGAGAAACTACGGCCGCGCTCTAAGCCGTTTCTAAAGGCGATTGAAGTCTTTTGTTAAGGGTCTGGGCGCTAGGCGATCTTCACCGGGCGCACCACCTTGACGGGCATGGCTCCGGCGCGGGTGAACGTGATCGTGAGGGTCGCCTTGATCCGCTTGCGCTTGAGGCGCTTCGCCGCCTTCTTCGTGAGCTTCAGCTTGAGCGTGCCGCCCTTGGCGGTCGTGCATGTGCCCTTGCCCGAGCCGAGCTTGCCCTTGAGCTTGAGCTTTCGCCCGACCTTCTTCGTCACCGTGAGTGACGCCGCGACCTTGGAGTCGAGGCTGCACGTGAGCTTGAGCCGTGTGCCCTTGGCGAGCGCGGAGCGCTTGAGCTTGGCGTTGCGCTTGACGGCGATCGTCCCGCCCAGCTTCGCGACTGCACCGCCGCCGCCTCCGCCACCGCCGCCTCCGCCACCGCCGCCTCCACCGCCGCCGGTCGCGGGCGGACAGCCGTTGAGGGAGCCCTTGCCGTGGGCTCCCGGGCACGTGTCCTCGGAGCCGTAGATGCCGTCCCCGTCGGGATCGGGCTGGACGGCCGCCAGGCACCCGTTTGGCAGCGTGCCCGCGGTGTTGTCGCACGCGTCGGAGCTGTTGGGGACGCCATCGCCGTCGGTGTCTTGCCCGGCGAGTGTGGTGAAGGTCTCGGTGGCGCTGACGTTCGGACCCGTCGCCGGATCGAACGTCCAGATGATCTTCAGCGGCAGGTTGTACTCGCCGGGGTTGTCCCACGCCCACGGCGCGTAGCCGCCGTTGGGGCCGCGCCAGTGGCTGCCCTCCGGGGTGAGCACCTGGACGAGCTCCTCCGATCCGTTGACCGTGCCGTCGTAGTTAGAGCCGAACGTGTTGCAGTTGACAATCTCTTGGCTGTTGTCCTGGCGCTGGATCGAGTAGCAGAGCTCGCCGCCCTGGCCCGCGGTGTAGAGGTTTGCGAAGAACTCGGTCCGGTTCTGGTGGGTCGGCCCCCACGGGGCCGGCGGGTTCTCGACCCAGAACGGGACCGCCGCCGGGTCGCGGTCGAAGAAGACCCGCGGGTCGCCACCCCCGCCGCTCGCGAAGACGAACGCGCCGATCTCGCTGGTCCCGGGGTTGTTGTACACGGCGGTGGCGTCCGTGTACCAGGTGAAACGTTGCGAGCCGCCGGTGAGCGTGCCCGTCGACTTGACCGGCACGAAGATCTGGAACAGCTGGCCGCTGGCCAGCGGCCGGTAGCCGACCCGCACGGCGCCCGCGTGCGGCGAGTTGCCGATGGAGTTGTCGCAGTACTTGCCGCTGTACCCGAAGTGGGTCCACGTGCCCCCGGTGATCTCGCCGAACGTGTTTGCGTTGCTCGGCTGGCCGAAACAGCGGACGGGCCGGCTGGTGTCGATCTGGGTGTTGGCCGGCAGGTCGAGGTCGGTCGCCACCGCCGAACTGCCGCTCCCGCACGGATTGCCAGGGATAGAGACGAGGAAGGTCGCCCAGTAATTCTCGCCCACGCTGGGGGCGCCGCTGCCCGGCGCTCCGCCGTAGCCGCCCACCGCGCTGACCATCACCTCGGCGCTGGACTCGCCGATGATGTCGCAGTTGTTCCCCTCCTGCTGGATCAGCGAGCCGTAGAACCAGTCCGAGCCGGCTCCACCCACCGCATCCTCGGGATCGACCGCGAAAGCTGTGCCCGGGAGAACAACCAAGGCAGCGACCGCAACTACTGCGGCCAGCAGGCGAGTCCACGTCAAACCACTACCCAGCCTACTCCTGCACGCAAGGGCTCAGTCGTCGCCGAGGGTGAGCACCGACAGGAAAGCCTCCTGGGGCACCTCGATGCGACCGACCTGCTTCATCCGCTTCTTGCCCTCCTTCTGGCGCTCGAGCAGCTTCTTCTTGCGCGTGATGTCGCCGCCGTAGCACTTGGCGATCACGTCCTTGCGCACCGCCTTGACCGACTCGCGGGCGATCACGTTCGTGCCGATGGCCGCCTGGATCGCGACCTCGAACTGCTGGCGCGGGATCTGCTTGCGCAGCCGCTCGGCGAGGTTCCGCCCCGCGGCGTAGGCCTTGTCCTTGTGCACGATCATCGACAGGGCGTCGACCTGGTCGCCCGCGAGCAGGATGTCGAGCTTCACGAGATCGGACGGCCTGCATCCCCGCGAACTCGTAGTCGAGCGACGCGTAGCCCTTCGTGCGCGACTTGAGCTGGTCGAAGAAGTCCAGCACGATCTCGCCAAGCGGCAGGTCGTAGTGCAGCTGCACGCGCGCCTCCGAGAGGAAGCTCATCCCCGAGTGGTTGCCGCGGCGCTCCTGGCACAGCTCCATCACCGCGCCGACCGCCTCCTTCGGGGCACAGGATCGTCGCCTTGATGTAGGGCTCGCGGATCTCCTCGATGCGTGCCCGGTCCTCCGGCATGTCCGCGGGCGAATGGACGATGAGCTCCTCGCCGTCGGTGAGCGTGACCTCGTACTCCACGTTCGGCGTGGTGGCCAGCAGCTCGAGGTCGTACTCGCGCTCGAGGCGCTCGCGCACGATGTCCATGTGCAGCAGGCCGAGGAAGCCGCATCGGAAGCCGAAGCCAAGCGCCTTGCTCGTCTCGGGCTCGTAGTCCAGCGCGGCGTCGTTGAGCGCAAGCTTCTCGAGCGCGTCGCGAAGGTCGGTGAAGCGGTCCGTGTCCACCGGGAAGAGGCCGCAGAACACCATCGGCTTCACCTCGCGGTAGCCCGGCAGCGGCTCCACGGCGCCGCTGCCCTGGGTGGTGAGCGTGTCGCCCACGCGCAGCAGCGAGACGTCCTTGATGCCCGTGATCAGGTAGCCCACCTCGCCCGCCTTGAGCGACGGCGACGGGGCTCATGCCCGGGCCGAAGAAGCCGATCTCGTCGATCTCGGCCTCGGTGCCGGTCTGCATCGCGACGATCGCGTCGTCCTTGCGTGAGCTCGCCGTCGACCACGCGCACGTAGGCCACGACGCCGCGGTACTGGTCGAACTCGGAGTCGAAGATGAGCGCGCGCGGCGGGCGCGTCGGTGTCGCCCTCGGGCGGCTGGACACGCTGGACGATCGCCTCGAGGATCTCGTCGACCCCCTCCCCCGTCTTGGCCGACATGCGGATCACCTCGTCGGCGGGCTCGCCGAGCAGCTCGGCGATCTCGCCGGCCACGCGCTCGGGCTCGGCGCCCGGGCAGGTCGATCTTGTTCAGCGCGGGGATCAGCTCCAGGCCGGCGTCCACGGCCAGGTAGGTGTTGGCGACGGTCTGGGCCTCCACGCCCTGTGCGGCGTCGACCACCAGGAGCGCGCCGTCGCACGCGGCCAGCGAGCGCGACACCTCGTAGGTGAAGTCCACGTGGCCGGGGGTGTCGATCAGGTGGAGCCGGTAGGTCTCGCCGTCTCGCGCCTTGTACTCCACCCGCACCGCCTGGGCCTTGATCGTGATGCCGCGCTCGCGCTCGAGGTCCATCGAGTCGAGCAGCTGCGGGCGGTGGTCGCGGGAGTCCACGGCGCCGGTGGTCTCGAGGATGCGATCGGCCAGCGTCGACTTCCCATGGTCGATGTGGGCGATGATCGAGAAGTTGCGGATGTTCTGGGCGGGCCTCGGCACAGCTCGGGAGGCTTAGTGTCGCCGTCGCCGACGGCTGTGGCCGGATCCGTCCGGTCGATGTCATTGCAGACAGACGTCGGAGGGGTCATGATCGGCGCATGGCGCCCCGCGCCGCATCGTTCTCGTGGCCTTCCCCGACGCCCAGTCGCTCGACTTCGTCGGGCCGCTCGAGGTGTTCGGGATCGCCGAGCGCCTCTCGCCGGGCCGCTACTCCACCGAGATCGTGGCCCCCGGCGGGCGCCGCTTCGCCACCAACGGCGGCCTGAGCGTCGACGCCCGACGGGTCCACGGCGCGTGCCCGGCCCGATCGACACGCTCGTGGTGGCCGGCGGGCTGGGCGTGCGGGAGGCCGTGCGCGACCGCTCGCCTCGTGCGCTGGCTGGGCGGGGCCGCCGGGCGCTCGCGCCGGGTGGCCTCGGTCTGCACCGGCGCGTTCCTGCTCGCCGAGGCGGGCCTGCTCGACGGCAGGCGGGTGGCCACCCACTGGGCCTCGGCGGACCGGCTCGCCGAGCGGTACCCGGGATCGAGGTCGACCCCGACAGCATCTTCGTGCGCGACGGCGAGCGTGTGGACCTCCGCCGGCGTGACGGCCGGGATGGACCTGGCGCTGGCGCTGGTGGAGGACGACTTCGGGCCCGAGGCGGCGCTCGAGGTGGCGCGCTGGCTGGTGGTCTTCGTGAAGCGCCCGGGCGGGCAGTCGCAGTTCAGCGCGGCGCTGGCCGCCCAGGCAGCGGAGCGCAAGCCGCTGCGCGAGGTGCAGGAGTGGGTGCGGGCGAACCCCGCCGGCGACTGCTCCGTGGAGGCCCTGGCCGGCCGGGCGTGCATGAGCCCGCGCAACTTCTCGCGCGCCTTCGGCGCCGAGGTGGGGATGACGCCCGCCGCGTGGGTGGAGGCGTCGCGCGTGGACCTGCGCCAAGGGCCTGCTCGAGACCACCTTCGCACCGACCGAGGCGGTCGCCGCGGAGTGCGGCTTCGGGACCGTCGAGACCCTGCGGCGGGCGTTCGCCCGCCGCGTCGGGCGTGAGCCCCGGCCAATACCGCGAGCGGTTCAGGGCCGCCGCCTGACGAAGGAGACACCGATGGAGATCGCGATCCCGCTGTACGACCGCTTCACCGCCCTCGACGCCGTCGGGCCCTACCAGGTGCTCTCGGCCCTGCCGGAGGCCAGGTGCGGTTCATCGCCGCCGAGGCCGGGCCCGTCCGCGCGGACAACCGGATGCTCACCCTGGTGGCCGAGGCGTCGCTGGACGACGTGCCGAGCCCCGACATCTTCGTGCTGCCCGGCGGGATCGGCACGCGGGCGCTGCTGGAGGACGAGCACCTCATCGGCTGGATCCGTACCGCGCACGAGACCTCGCGCTACACGACGTCGGTGTGCACCGGCTCGCTGCTGCTGGCCGCGGCCGGAATCCTCGACGGCGTGGACGCCACGACCCACTGGATGGTGCGCGACTTCCTCGGCGAGCTGGGCGCCAACGTCGTGACCGACCGGGTGGTGGAGCGCGGCAAGGTGTTCACCGCCGCGGGCGTGTCGTCCGGGATCGACATGGCGCTGGTGCTGGCCGACCGGATAGCCGGGCCGGAGGTGTCCCAGGCGATCCAGCTCGCGATCGAGTACGACCCCGAGCCGCCGTATGACTCCGGCTCGCCCGAGAAGGCGCCCAAGGAGATCGTGGAGCTCGTGGGCGCGGTGATGGAGCAGATGGAGTCCGAAGCCGCCGGTCTAGAAGGGGAGCAGCGCGCGGATCTGGCGCGCCTCCTTCACCCCGAGCACCCAGACCGCAGCCGCGTAGACCGCCACGCCCGCGCAGATCGCCACGCCCACCGCGGCGATCTGCGCGGCCAGCGAGCGGCCGAGCGCGTCGTCAAGCCCGTACCAGGCCCCGTAGGCGGCGACTGCCAGGAGCGCCGCGGCCACCAGCATCCGCGCGGCCGCCGCCAGCGTGGCCGCGCCCTCGATACCGCCCAGGCGCCCCCTGCAGCAGCCAGCCCTGCCCGATCGTCATCACCAGCGTGCCGGCCACCGTGCCGATGACGATCCCGGCGATGCCGAACGGCTTGTAGAGCGCCAGCGCCACCAGCGCGTTCACCACCAGGTTCACCCCGGCCAGCGCCGTGGTGGCCCATGGGCTCTGGAGGCTGAAGAACGTGCGCGAGAACAGCAGGCTCACGCCCTGGAACGGAAGTGAGATCGACCACCACACCATCGCCTCGGTCACCAGGTCGGTGGCCTCCACGCCGAACTCGCCGCGCTCGTAGACCAGCCGGGTGATCGGCTCGGCCAGCACCGCCATCAACACGGCGCTGGGGATGAGCAGCAGGAGGATCTGCCTCATGCCGTTCGCCATCGTGCGGCGCATGTCGTCGGTCGCGCCGCGGGTGGCGAAGCGGGCCAGCGTCGGGAACAGGATCGTGGCGATCGAGATCGAGAACAGCCCCTGGGGCAGCTGGTAGATCCGGAACGCCTTGTCGATGGCGGCCGGGGCCTCCTCCTGCACCAGCGTGCCGAACAGGGAGTTGATCAGCAGGCTGAGGTTGATCATGCCCAGCGCGATCGTGACCGGCAGCATCAGCTTCAGCACCCTGCGCACGCGCTCGTCGCGCCAGTCGATGCGGAAGGTGAGGCTTCCGCCCCGTCCCGCGCAGCCACGGCAGGGGCAGCAGGAACTGCACCACCGTGCCCACGAGCACCCCGATCGCGTAGGCGTAGATCTGGTCCTCCTCCGGGAACACCGGCGTGAGCCCCACCAGCGCGCCGATGATCACCAGGTTCCAGGCGACGGGAGCCAGCGCCGGGACGCTGAAGTGCTCGAACGAGTTGAGCATCCCCACCACCAGCCCCGACAGGGCGAGCAGCAGCACGATCGGGAACATGAGCTGCGCGAGGGTGACCGTGAGGTCCTTGAGCGCCGGGTCGTCGTCGAACCCGGGCGCGAACAGGGACATCAGCGGCTCGGCGAGCAGGATGAACGCGGCGGTGAGGAACCCCAGGACGAGCGCGATCAGGAAGAAGAGGCTCGACGCGACGCGGAACGCCTCGCGCCGCTCGCCCTTCTCGAGCAGCTCGGTGAACACCGGCACGAAGGCGCCCTGGAGCGCCGAGTCGGCGAACAGCGCCCGCACCAGGTTGGGCACCTGGAAGGCGATGGTGAACGCCGACATCGCACCCGAGACGCCGTAGTAGCTGGCCGCGACGACCTCGCGGACGAGGCCGAGCACGCGCGACAGCCCCGTGGCGAACGAGAAGAACGCGGTGCTGCGAGCGAGGCGACCCCCGCCCCGGCGCGGGGTTTCCTCGGTGGGCTCGGGGGGCACGGCCGCGCTACACTAGGCGACCGCCGCTCCACCCCGGAGCGGCGTCTTTATGGCCAACATCGCATCACAAGAAAAGCGGATCCACCGGTCTGAGCGCGAGCGCGACGAGAACCGGCACTACACCTCGTCGGTGAAGACGTCCCTGCGCAGCCTCGAGGCGGCCGTTGAGGCCAAGGACGCTGACGCCGCAGAGGCGTCGTACAGGGCGGCCTGCTCGCGGATCGACAAGGCCGTCCGCAGCGGCGCCTTTCATCGCAACACCGGCGCCCGCAAGAAGGCCCGCGCAGCACGGCTGCGCTCCAGCATCTAGCGGTTAGTCTCGCGGCCGTGGAAACACGGCTCCTCATCAGCGGAGAGCAGGTCGCGGGCAACGGCGCCGCGCTCGCCGTTGAGAACCCGGCCACCGAGGAGACCGTGGCCGAGGTCGGCTCCGCCTCCCCTGAGCAGGTGGACGCCGCGACCGCCGCCGCCCGCGAGGCGATCCCGGCCTGGGCCGGCATGCCAGCCGCGGAGCGCGGCGAGATGCTGCACGAGGTGGCCACGCGGCTGCGCGATCGCACGGACGAGCTCGCGCGCGTGATGACCCTCGAGGGCGGCAAGCCGCTGATCGAGAACTCCGACGAGGTCGGCTGGACCGCCGCGTGCTTCGACTTCTATGCCGAGCTCGGGCGCTCGGCCGCCGGGCGTGTGATTCCGCCGGTCGAGTCCTCCCAGCTGGCCCTGGTAATGAAGGAGCCGGTCGGAGTGGTGGGCGCGATCGTGCCCTGGAACTACCCGCTGCTCCTGCTCGCGTGGAAGCTGGCGCCGGCGCTGGCGGCGGGCAACCCCGTGGTGTGCAAGCCCTCGGAGCTCACGCCGCTCTCCACCCTGATGCTGGCCGAGTGCCTCTCGCACCTCCCCGCCGGTGCCGTTGCGCTGCTCGCGGGAGCCGGCGACGTGGGTGCGGCGATCGTGGCCGACGAACGGGTCGACTGCGTGGCCTTCACCGGATCTGTCGAGACCGGGAAGAAGATCGCGGTGGCCTGCGCGGAGCGGGTGGCGCGGATCAACCTCGAGATGGGCGGCAAGGACCCGTTCATCGTGTGCGCGGACGTGGCGGGCGACGTGCGCGTGGCCGCGCGCGGCGGCGCGTGGGCCGCGTTCCTGAACGCCGGTCAGGTGTGCACCTCGGCCGAGCGCTTCTACGTGCAGCACGAGGTGTACGACGAGTTCCTGTCGGAGTTCGTGGACCACACCAACTCGCTGCGCGTGGGCGACCCGCTCGACCCGTCGACCGATGTGGGGCCGATGGCCTCGGCCAACCAGCGCGCAAAGGCGGCCGCGCAGGTGGAGGCGGCGGTGGCGGCCGGCGCCGAGGTGGTGACCGGCGGCGACTCGGCGGGCCACTCGACCGGCCACTTCTACTCCCCCGTCGTGGTGACCGGCGCCCCGCCCGAGACCGACCTGCTGCGCGAGGAGACCTTCGGCCCGGTGGCGCCGATCGTGCCGGTCGGCTCGCTGGACGAGGCGATCGCGCTCGCGAATGGCACCCGCTTCGGCCTGGGCGCCAACGTCTACACGCGCGACCTCGAGACCGCGGTTCGCTGCATGCGTGAGATCAAGGCCGGGACGGTGTGGATCAACGACCCGCTGACCGACAACGACGCTGGGCCGTTCGGAGGCTTCAAGCAGTCGGGACTGGGCCGGGAGCTGGGAGTCGAGGGCCTGGAGGCCTTCCAGGAGACCAAGCACGTGCACATCGAGACGAAGATCGGCCCGAAGGAGTGGTGGTATCCGTACGGGAGCGGGGGCTAGGCCGCAGCGCGTAACGCCAGCGTGAACGCCACGCGCTCCCCGAGGGGGGCGCCGCCGCGGGTCTCCACCTCGAAGTCCGCGAACAGGCCCAGTGCGCGCTCGAGTGTCTCGCGGTCCGCCTTGCGGGCGAGCGCCACGGCCTTCTTCAGCTTCCAGGGCGGGCCCTTGATGTGCTCGCCCAGATCCTTCTCGGGGACGCCGGAGTCCAGCAGCGCCACGACGCCGTGCACCTCGCGCAGGCGCCCGATGATCGGGAAGGTGAGGCGGGCGGGCTCCTCTCCCGAGGCAATCAGCTCCTCGGCCAGCGCGATGCTTCCCGGGCGGTCGCCCGCGACCACGGCGTCGGCCAGGTCGTAGACCTTGGGCACGGTATCCCCCGCCGCGACCGCCTCCACGTCCTCCACGGTCGCACGCGTCTCGGGATGTACGTAGATCGCGAGCTTCTCGATCTCGCGCGCCAGGAGCTTGTCGCTGGCGCCCACGATGCCGGTCAGGGACTTCGCCGCGTTATGGTCGATCTTCAGGCCGCCCTTCCTGGCGTGGTCGACCACCCACGGCGCCATCTGCCATGGCTTCGGCGCCTCGTAGTTGTGTAGCTCACCGCCCGCCTTCGCAACGGGACCGGTGAGCGCCTTCAGCGGCTTGCCGCGCACGAGCAGCACGAGCACCACGTCGGGCGGCATGGCGCTCACCGCCCCAATCAGCGGCTCGAGCGCAGGCGCCTTCCAGACGCTCGCGTCATCGACGAGCAGGTAGCGCATGCCCTCCCCGAAGGTGAGCGTGGCGAGGGACGCGGCAACGTCCTCGGGCGAGCTGGTCTTCGGGTCGAACAGCTCCAGGCCGCCCGGGCCGAGCTCCTTCTCCGCCCGCAGGCGCAGCCGGGTGCGCCACGAGTCGATCTTCGCGTCGTCCTCGCCGGAGATCAGGTAGATCGGCTTGAGGTCGGCCACGGCTCACCACGCTAGCGGTCGGTCGCGACGGTGAGTTCGCCGCGCCGGGGAGTGAGCCGAATGGTGCCCTGGCGGTCGGTGCGGAAGGTCCTTACGCCGGCGGCGCGCAGGGTGGCGAGCGTCGCGGGAGCCGGGTGGCCGTAGGTGTTCGCGCCCACCTCGATCGCCGCCATCCGCGGGCGCACGCGGCGCAGGACATCGGCCAGCCCCGGGTCGGAGCTGCCGTGGTGGGGCAGCTTCATCGCGTCGACCCGGGGGAGCGCCAGCGGGAGCAGAGACGGGCTCTCGGCGTCCGCGGACAGCAGCAGGTCGAAGCCCTGCGCGCTGACCAACGCGATCAGAGCGCGCGGGTTCGGGTCCTCCGGGGCGGGGCCCGGTGGGCGCGGGCGCGGCGACAGCAGGCGGATGGAGATGCCCCCGGCCCTGATGATGGCCGGAGCCAGGCCGGCCGTACGGCTGGCCCCGCGAGCGCGCGCCTGCCGGACGGCCGCCCGGAATGCGGGGTCGGACGTGCCGTCGCCGCCGTCGACGATGGCGTCGACCGGGAAGCGGCGGATCACCTCGGCGGCCCCGCCGTGGTGGTCGCGCGACGCGTGGGTGAGCACCAGAAGGGAGAGGCGCCTCACGCCGGCTCTGCGCAGGAGGCGGGCGACGCGTCCCTCGGGCGGGCCCGTGTCGAACAGCACGGCACTGCCGTCGGGATGCTGGATGAGGGTGGCGTCGCCCTGCCCGATGTCGAGGAACGAGATGGTGAGCTCGCCCGGCGGGCGCGGCGCGCCGAGCACGACCGCGAGCGCCACGGCGGCCACGGCCCCGGCCAGCGCAGTCGCGGCCCTGCGTATGCGCCGCGGTCGCCGCCGCCACCACGCGCGCCAGGGCTCCGGGTCGACCCGCCCGAACAGCCTGCGCGCGGCGAGAATGGCCAGGGCGAGCACCACGTACGCCAGCAGCACGCCCACGCGCGAGCCCAGCGGCAGGGCGACCCCGGCGCCCGGGGCCTCCGCGAACGCCTGCGCGATGGCCGCAAGGGCACGAGCAAGCGGCTCGAGCAGCATGCCCGCGGCGGCGTTGGCGACCTCCACAGGGCCGCCGAGCGCCGCGGCCTGGCCAAGCGCCGCGCGAACCATGCCCAGCCACATGATCGGCGCCACCAGCGGCAGCGCCGCCAGGTTCGCCGCGAGGCCCGCGGCCGGCACGGCGCCGAAGTGATGGGCCAGCAGCGGGGCGGTTGCAAGCGTTGCCGCGGCGGTGACCGCTATTCCCTCGGCGAGCAGCCGTGGGAGCCCGGTCAGGCGAGCGCGGATCGGCGGGCCGAGCAGCAGGATGCCCGCGACCGCGGCGAAGGAGAGCTGCCAGCCCGGGTCGCCGGTCGCGCGCGGGTTGAGCACGAGGGTCACGCACGCCGCAAGCGCGAGCGCGTACCAGCGCGACGCGGGCCTCGAGGCGAGAAGTGCGACCAGCCCCGCGGCGCCCATAACACCCGCGCGCTGGAGCGAAGGCCCTGCGCCAGCCAGCGGGACGTACAGGCCAATCAGCGCGATCGTGCCCGCGATCCGCGCGCCCCAGGGCAGCCCGGCAGCCGCGAGCAGAGGCAGGGCGAGCGCGGCCAGCAGCATCACGTTCTGGCCTGAGACCGCGAGCAGATGGCCGAGCCCGGCGTCGCGGAAGTCGCCCAGCATCGCCGGATCGATCCGCTCGTCCTGGCCGAGGACCATGCCGCGGACGAGGGCGGCCTCCGGCGGCGACAGCCCGCTCGCCAGGCTCCGCTCCGCACGCCCGCGAATCGCGTCGATCAGCCCGGCGACCCCGCCGCGCCGCCGGCCGGTGGCGCGCACCGTGGAGACGTTCAGCTCAGCCGCGATGCCGCGGCGGCGGTGATAGGCGCGGACGTCGAACCCCGATCGGCTGCGGGAGGGCGGCCGGCGGACGGTGCCCGTGACGACGAGCTCGGCGCCGGGCCCGGCGTGCGCCGGTAGCCGCGCGTGGGGCGGGAAGCGGGCGGCGAACCTCGCGCCGCGCGCCCGGCCGACGGCTACGACACGGATCTCGGCGGTGGTGCCGAACGGACCCGCGCGGGGTTGCGAGAGCAGGTGCGCCCGGCCCGCGACGCGCTGACCGGGCGCGAGCCGCTTGCCCGGCGCGTCGATCGCGCCGAGCCTGGCGCCGCCGAGCGCCATGCCGGCGATCAGGCAGCCTAGGCACACGGCGGCGACGCGCGGTGCACCGGTGGCCGCGAGCGCGGCGGCCCCAGCGGCGCCGGGCGCCGCAACGAGCTCCACCGGAGCCTCGGACAGCGCCAGGCCTGCGGCGAGCGCCGCCAGCGCGCCGTGGCGCCACCACCGCTCGGCCGCGGCGCTCACGGCCGCAGCGCCTCCTTCAGCGCCTCGAAGCGCTTCTCCCCTATCCCCTCGACCTCGCGCAGCTGATCGATCGAGCGAAAGCCGCCGTGCTCGTCGCGGAACTCGATGATCCGCTCGGCGAGCGTGGGCCCGATGCCGTCGAGCTCGTCGAGCTGTTCGGCGCGTGGCGGCGGCGAGGCTGAGCTTGGCGCCCGGGGCGGCGGCCACGCCTGCGCCACCCGCCGCGGCTCCCGGCGCGCCGCCGGGGCCGCGCCGCGGCAACCACGACCTGCTGCCCGTCCTCCACCGGCGCCGCGAGGTTGACCGCGGCCACCTCGGCTGCGCGCGTGGGGCCGCCTGCCCGCGCGAGCGCCACCGCCACCCGCGACCCCTCGGGTATCCGGTACAGCCCGGGGCGCCTGACCGCACCCGCCACGTGCACGTACAGGCCGGCCTCCTCGTGCGTTGCGGGCCGGGGCCCCGCCGCCCTCCTCCACCCGCACCGGCGGCGGTGCGCCCCCGGCGGCGCCGCCCAGCGCCGCGGAGCGCCGCGAAGGCGAGGGCGGCCGCCACGGCCGCCCACGCGATCGCGGTCCACTTCGAGCGCTCGGGCACGCGTTCGAAGCTAGGTGTCGGGCGTGTGACGGCCGACCGCGCTAGCGTGAATCCTCCGGCGCGACTGGGTGACGATGTGTTTACGGAACCCCGTCGGCGATCACGCGCTCGGCCAGCAGGCCGAAGGCCTCGATCGCCAGCGGCGAGGTCGGCCTCGCTGCGTGTCCTCGCCCGGCGCGTGGCTGACGCCCTCCTTGGAGGAGCTGAAGATCATGGCCGTCGGGACGATGCGCGCCAGCTCCGACGCGTCGTGCAGGGCGCCCGAGGGCAGGCGCGGTCGGAGCCGCCGGCCGCCTGGCACGCCTCGGCGGCCGCATCCACCAGCCCGTCGTGAAACGGCACCGGCTCGATCGAGAAGATCGGCTCAGCGGTGACCGTGCAGCCCTCGGCGGCCGCGGCCGTCGGACCACAGCTCACGCGCGCCGGCGAGCATCGCCGCCAGCGCCGCGGGCTCGAGCGCGCGCTGGTCGACCAGCAGCTCCGCCCGGCCCGGCACGGCGGTGACGATGCCCGGTGACAAGATCGAGCCGCCCCGCGGTGCAGACCCCGCCGTGGCGCACGCGCGATCTCCTGCAGGCCGGTGATCGTGCGCGCGGCCGCGACGCCGGCGTCGGCGCGCCGGTCCATCGGCGTGGAGCCGGCATGCCCTGCGCGACCCTCGAACACCACCCGGTGGCGCTCCATGCCGAACGGTGCCCAGCACCGCCCCGCACGCCAACCCCTCCGCCTCGAGCACCGGGCCCTGCTCGATGTGCAGCTCGAGGTAGGCGGCAAGGGAACGCGCCCGCGGCCGCGGAGGGCATCTCGTCGACGGCGACCCCGTGGGCGGCGACAGCATCCGCGAGGGTCACGCCCGTCGGCATCGGTCAGGTCCCGCACCGCGCCGGGATCGAGCGTGCCCGCGAACGCCGAGCTTCCAAGCAGGCTGCGCCCGAACCGGGCCCCCTCCTCATCTGCCCAATCCACGAACGCGACGGTGCGGGCGGGCGAATCGAGGGAGCGCAGCACCTCCACGGCGGCCATCACCCCGAGCGCCCCGTCGAGCCAGCCGCCTGAGGGGACCGAATCGATGTGCGAGCCGATGGCCACGACTTCCTCGGAGGCCCCGGGTACCACCGCCCACAGGTTCCCGGCGGCGTCGAGCGAGGCCTCGACCGGGAGCAGCTCGCGCAGGAAGTCCCGAGCCGCCACCCATTCGTCGGTCCAGCACACGCGGCGTGCTCCAGCGGGCCCGCCGGTGCGCCGGTCGAGCTCGCGCAGGTCGGCGATGACCCGTGCCGGGTCCACGCTCAGGACTCGCGCCGCAGCGGCTGCGCCAGGCAGTGCGGCCCGCCGCCGCCCATCGTGAACGGCCAGAGGTCCGGGTCGTAGACGGTGAGCCCCGTGCGCGCGCAGCCGCTCGTTCAAGTCCGTGGCCGCCGCGGTGGAGACCACCTTGTCGTCGCCGAGCGACATCACGTTCGCCCCCAGCTCCATCACGTCGCGGTAGGACGACCTCGATCAGCTCCAGGTCGAGCGAGCGCAGCCAGTCCCCGAGACCGGGCGGGGCGCACTCGGCGCCCGAACACGCACAGGCCGGGCGCCACCACGTTCACGATCACGTCGATGTGCACGAAGTGCGGGTCGAAGGGCTGCAGGCGCACCTCCCAGCCCCCGTCCTCCAGCCACCCGCGCACCTGCTCGGCGGCGGGCTTCTGGGTGCGCTCCTCGCAATGGCCGATCAGGGCGACCCCGCTGCGCGGGCATCACCACGTCGCCGCCCTCGAACGAGCCCGCGGTGACCATGTGGGCGATCGGGATGTCCGCGCCCGAGTAGAAGTCGCAGCACCGGCGCGTACTCGCCGCGGCGCCACCACTGGTTCATCTGGGTGACGATCGGGCCCGTCCGGGCCCCAGATGCTCGAGTCGCGCGAGAACACCTGGTAGTGCAGCGCCGGGTCCGGCGGGAGGCGGTGGACCGTGACGCCGGCGTCCTCGTAGGCGGATGCCATCTCGCCGTGGGCGGCGCGGCAGTCGTCGCGGGTGAGCTTGCGCCCGCTGGCCAGCGCCGCCTTCGAGATCGCGCTCGTGGGCAGCCACTCGAAGTTCTCGGGCGGGCCCGAGCAGGACCTCCTTCAGCGGCGAAGTCTCGTCAGCGATCACTCGACCACCACCCTGATCGTGTCCAGCTTGCGGTCGCTCGCCCCGCGGAGGCTGCCGCCGTGCTCGAGCGTCGTGTGGATGTAGTCGAGCGTCTCCGCGGTGAGCCGCTCGCCCGGAAGCACGTTGGGAATGCCGGGCGGGTAGGCGGCCAGGGACTCGGCGGCAATCCGCCCCACCGCGTCCCCCACCGGCACCACCTCCTGCGGGCCGAGGAATGCGTCGCGGGGGGACATCGCCATCTCACCCCACGGCGGAGGCGGCGCGAAGCCCTCGCGCATGCGGTCCCCGCGCTCGCCGAGGGCATCCACCGCGTCGCGCAGCGCCGCCACCAGCCTCTCGCCCTGCGGCACCGCGTGCTCGGCCATGCCGAACACCCCGACGATCACGTTCTCTCCCGCGAGCTCCATCATCACCCCGCTGCGGTCGCGCAGCAGGGCCGCCAGCTCATAGCCGCCGGCGCCCGTGCCACGCACGTCGATCGCGAGCCGCAGCGGGTCGTAGGCGTGCACGCCGGGGGCGCCCACGAGCCGCTCGTCGAGCACGTCGAGGCCGTCGATCTCGCGCACCGCCGCGCGCACCTGCACCAGCGCCTCCATCGTCTCCCCCATCAGCTCGCGGCCGCGCGTGGCGGCCAGCCGCCGCGCCGCGTCGAGCGATGCGGCCAGAAGCGAATTGGGGCTGGTGGACTCCAGCAGCGTGACCGAGCGGTCCACGACGTGCTCGTCGATCAGCTCGCTGCGGCCGAGGTGGATCATCGCCGACTGCGTGAGCGATCCGACGATCTTGTGCGTGCTCGAAACCACCAGGTCGGCGCCGAGCGAAAGGGCATCGTCGGGAAGGTCGTCGTGGAACGGCAGGTGCGCGCCCCACGCCTCGTCGACCACCAGCGGGACGCCATGCGAATGGGCCACCTCGACCAGCCGGGCCACATCGGCGACCGCGCCGAAGTACGTCGGGGACACGACCGTCGCGCCGACGACGCCCTCGTTCTCCGAGAGCGCCCGGTCGAGCGTCTCGGGCGCGAGCGTGTGGGCGATGCCCAGCTCGGGATCGACCTCCGGATCGACGAACACGGGCGTGAGGCCGGCGAGGATGCAGCCGTCGATCGTGCTCGAGTGGGCGTTGCGCTGCGTGACGATCCGCTCGCCGGCGTGCGCGAGCGCGAGCAGCGCGACGTGGTTCGCCTGGGATGCGCCATTCACGAGGAACCAGGTCCGCCGCGCGCCCCATGCCTCGGCGGCCAGCTCCTGGGCGGCCTGGTAGGGGATCGGCTCCGGGCCGGTGTCGATCCCCCAGGTGAGCGCCGGGATGTCGAGCGCCAGCGCCCTCTCGCCGAGCACCTCCCGCAGCTCGGGGTCGACGGCGTCGCCGCCCTTGTGGCCGGGCACGTGCAGCCGCTCGTGGTCCCGCGCGGCGTAGGCGCGCAGGGCCTCCAGGTAGGGGGCGCCGGCCTGGTCGGCCATCAGCGCGCCACGAAGTTCACGAGCTTCTTGGGCACCACCACCGCCTTCACGATCTCCTTGCCGTTCAGGCGCCCGGCCAGCTTCTCCGATCCGCGCGCGATCTGCTCCTGCACCTCCTCGGAGGCGTCGGCCGGCATCTCCAGCCGGTCGACCAGCTTCCCGTTGAGCTGCACCACCAGCTGGATGACGTCGGCGAGATGAGCAGCTCGGGGTCGGCCTGCGGCCACGGCTCCTCCCACACCCGGCGGCCGGTCATCAGCTCGTAGACCTCGGAGCCCAGGTGGGGCGCGAAGGGGAACAGGAGAGAGGCGGCGGTGGCGATCGCGAAGCGCTGGTGCGAGGGCTCGGCGGACTCGCGCTCCTTGTAGATCTCGTTGACCAGCTCGATCACCGCGGCGATCGCCGTGTGGGTGGCGAAGCGGTCGCCCATGTCGCGCGTGACCTTGTCGATCGCCCAGTGCGCCTTGCGCACCAGCGCGCCCCGGCTCGCCCTCGGGCTCGGCGGGCCCGTCCGGGCGCCTCGTCGGCGGCGCGCCACAGGCGCGACAGGAAGCGCGAGAGGCCCTCGAGGCCCTTGTCGGACCAATCGCCGCCCTCGGCGGGATGGCCGACGTAGAGGATCGTGCAGCGCGCCGCGTCCGCCCCGTAGCGCTCGACGATCTCGTCGGGCGAGACCGCGTTGCCCTTCGACTTGGACATCTTCGCGCCGCCGCGGGTGACCATCCCCTGGGTGAACAGGCGGGCGAAGGGCTCCTGCACGTCGAGCAGCTCCATGTCCGCCAGCGCCTTGACGAAGAAGCGGGCGTACATCAGGTGCAGGATCGCGTGCTCCACGCCGCCGATGTACTGGTCGACGGGCATCCAGCGCTTCAGCATCTCCCGGTCCCACGGGCGCCTCGTCGTTGTGGGCGTCGCAGTAGCGCAGGAAGTACCAGGAGGAGTCGACGAACGTGTCCATCGTGTCGGTCTCGCGCTTGGCCGGGCCGCCGCACTTCGGGCAGGTGGTGTTCACCCAGTCGTGGCCGCCGCCAGCGGCGAGCGGCCCTTCGGCGCGTAGTCCTCCACCTCCGGCAGCTCGACCGGCAGCTGGTCGTCGGGCACGGGCACCAGCCCGCAGTCGGGGCAGTGCACGATCGGGATCGGGCAGCCCCAGTAGCGCTGGCGCGAGAGCAGCCAGTCGCGCAGGCGGTAGTTCATCGCCGGCTCGCCGTTGGCCTCCTCGACGATCTCGTCGAACGCCTCGCGGTTGTGCATGCCGTCGAAGCGGCCGCAGTTCACCATCGGCCCGTCGCCCGGGTACGGCAGCTCGTCGCCGCCCTCCACCACCCGCCGGATCTCCAGGCCGTGCTTCTGCGGCGAACTCGAAGTCGCGCTCGTCATGGGCGGGCACGGCCATGATCGCGCCGGTGCCGTACTCCATCAGCACGTAGTCGGCCACGAACATCGGGATCTGCTCGCCGTTCACCGGGTTGGTCACGGTGGTGCCCAGCGCGACGCCGGTCTTCTCGCGGTCCTCGGCGCCGCGCTCCTCCGCCGACTCGGTGAGCGTGCGCTTCACGTACTCCGCGACCTCGGGCGAGTCGCTCAGCTTCAGGACGTCCGGGTGCTCGGGCGCCATCACGAAGAAGGTGGCGCCGAACAGCGTGTCCGGGCGGGTGGTGAAGACCTCGTAGTCGGTGCCCGGCCGCCTCGCAGTGGAACTTGACGCGTGGCGCCCTCGGAGCGCCCGATCCAGTTGCGCTGCATGGTCACCACGTGCGGCGGCCAGTCGATCGTCTCGAGGTCGTCGAGCAGCCGGTCGGCGTAGTCGGTGATGCGGAAGAACCACTGCTCGAGGTCGCGCTTCTCGACCACCGTCCCGCAGCGCTCGCAGCGGCCGTCGATCACCTGCTCGTTGGCGAGCACGGTCTGATCCTTCGGGCACCAGTTCACCGCCGCCTCGTCGCGGTAGGCGAGGCCCTTCTCGAACAGCCGCAGGAACAGCCACTGCGTCCAGCGGTAGTAGCGCGGCTCGTGGGTGCCGAACTCGCGCGTCCAGTCGATCGAGATCCCCCACTCGCGCAGCTGGCGGCGGAACTCCTCGATCGAGGCATCCGTGGACACGCGCGGGGGCTGGCCGGTCTTGATCGCGTGGTTCTCGGCCGGGAGCCCGAACGCGTCGTAGCCGAGCGGCTGCAGCACGCGCGCGCCGTTGCGGCGGCGGTAGTGCGCGATCGCGTCGCCCACCGAGTAGACCTTCAGGTGCCCGATGTGCGGCTCGCCCGAGGGATAGGGCAGCATCGTGAGCACGTAGGCCTTTCGCGCGCCGTCGTCGGCCTCGTTGCGAGACCTCCCAGGTGTGCTCGTCAGCCCATACGGACTGCCATTTGGGCTCGATCTGCTTGGGGTCGTAGCGGTCCATGTGCGGCCAGGCAGGTTACCTTCGGGCTGTGGCCGGATCGCGAGCGAACGGTCAACGGGGTGGAGATCGCCTTCGAGCACGAGGGCGAGGGCGGCTACCCGCTGCTCCTCATCCACGGCTGGCCCGAGACGCGGCGGATCTGGCAGCGCAACGTCGAGCCGCTGGCCGAGGCGGGCTTCGAGGTGATCGCCCCCGACCTGCGCGGCTTCGGCGACTCCGGCCTGGCGCCCGACGACCGCTACGACGCGGCGGCGCACGCCCGCGACATGGAGGGCCTGCTGCGCGAGCTGGGCCACGAGCGCTGCGTGGTGTGCGCGGGCGACCTCGGCGGAGTCGTCGCGCAGGACATGTCGCTGCGGTTCGAGGGGCTGGTGGACCGGCTGATCCTGTTCAACACGATCCCGCCGATCGTGGAGGGGGCTCCGCCCGAGATTCCGCGCGAGACGCGCATGGCCGCCGACTACTTCATCCGCCAGTCCCGCGACGCGGACGGGCTCGCGGCTGAGCTCGACACTCCCGAGAAGCGGCGCGGGTACGTCGGCCAGATGTACGGACCGCGCTTCTGGGCGGCGCCGGGAGCCTTCTCACGCGAGGACATCGCGTTCCACACCGAGCCTTTCGGCGATGCCGACCACTTCCGCGCCTCGATCGCGAACTACGAGTACGTGGGAGGCGCGCGCACCGCGCCCGGAGACCCCGCGGATGCTCGAGCCCAACCCCCTGTCCACGCTCGTGCTCTACGGACCCGAGGACCACGTGATCCCGCGTGACTTCCCCCAGCGGATGGAGCGGGCGTTCCCGGAGATCGTCGGCCCCTTCGTCGTCCAGGGCGCCGGGCACTTCCTGATGTGGGAGCGCCCGACCGTGCTGAACCGTGCAGTGGTGGCGTTCTGCCGGGACCTGCTGCCACAATCGTCCCTGCAATGAGCGAGGAAGGGACGCCCCGCGCGTCCGAGCTTGCGGCGTCGAAGGTCGAAGAGATCGTCGCTGCCGCCGGCGAGGCCGCCGCAGCTATCCGCGAGAGCGCGGAGGCCGAGGTGCGCCAGATGCGCGCCGACGCCGAGAAGCAGGGCGAGCGGCTTCGAGAGGAGGCCAAGCGGGAGGGCGAGGACCAGCTCAACGAGGCTCGCAAGGCGGCCATCGTCTACGGCCAGGACGCCCGCCGCGAGGCCGAGGCGCTCGTGGGCGAGGCCAAGAAGGAATCGGATCAGCTGCGTGAGCAGACCGAGCGCGCGGTCGAGGGTCGCGTCGCCGCCGCCGAGAAGGCCGCCGCCGAGGTGCTCGAGGAGGCTCGGGCGCTCTCCGGTGGTCTGCGTCAGCTCGGGCGTTCACTCGAGGAGCACGCCGACCGCATCCTGCGCGACGTGACCGCCTCCCACAAGCGCATGCAGGCCGACCTGCGGATCGGCCCGGGAACGGCGTCGCCGTCTCCGGCCGAGCCGCGCAAGCCCGCCGCCCCCGCGCGCCCGAAGCCCGCCCGGGCCGAAGAGAAATCCTCCCCGCCGCCGGCAGCGCGCCCGCCGGCCACCAACGTACCCTCGCCGCCCAAGCGCCGCAATCCGTTCGAGGAGCTCGAGGTGCCGAACTGGGTCGGCCGCGACAACTGAGCCGGCTAGCGCGCGACGATTCGCGTGGCCGTGGCCTTCCACGCCGCGGTGAGCTCGGTGCCCGGTTCGAGCGCTAGCCCGCTGACGGCGGCCTCGGTGAGGTCGGCCACAAGCGGCTGAGGGCCGTCGAGCCCAACCCGCACGCGGTTTCCGAGCAGGGTGAGGGAAGCCACTGTGACCGGCAGCCGGTTCCGAGCGGATGCGTCCGATGCGGCGGAGCGAGGCTCCAGGCTCACCTCCCAGGGATGCACCGTCACCGCGACCGGCCCCTCGGCGCTGTCGGTGCTGCTCACCACGCCACCGCCGTCGAGCGCCACCTCGGTGAGGGCGCCGGTCCGCCTGGCCGTACCGGTCAGGACCACCGCCCCGGTGAGCTCCGCGACGAACGCCGAGCTCGGTGAAGCCGAGAGCTCGGCGGCGGTGCCGGCCTGAAGCCCGCGACCGCCGTCCATGATCGTCACCCGGTTCGCGAGCAGCGCCGCCTCCTCGAAGTCGTGGGTGACCAGCAGCACCGGTACCTCGGCGGCAGCGAGGACGGCGCCGAGCTCCCGCCGGGCGCTGGTCCGCGTGCGGGCATCGAGTGCCGACAGCGGCTCGTCCAGCAGCAGCGCCTTCGGCTCTCGCCCGAGCGCCCGTGCCAGCGCCACCCGCTGGCGCTCACCCCCTGAGAGGGTGGCGGGCCGAGCCTCGGCGAGGGCCGCCATGCCGAACCGGTCCAGCAGCTCGCGAGCCCGGCGCTCGCGGTCGGCGCGCGGCCCCTCGATCCCATACGCGACGTTGCGCCACGCCGTGAGGTTGGGGAACAGCGCGTAGTCCTGGAACACGTAGCCCACCCCGCGCCGCTCGGGTGGAAGGTCGATCCCGGCGGCGGTGTCGAGCCACGGCTCCTCACCGCAGCGCACGCTGCCGCGGTCCGGCCGGAGCAGCCCCGCGGCCACGCGCAGCGCGGTCGTCTTCCCCGCCCCCGAGGGCCCCGCCAGCGCCATGCAGGTGCCGCTCTCGACCTCGATCTGCAGGTCGAGCTGGAATGTCCCCAGCGTGGCGGTCGCGTCAAGCGCGAGCATCGCCGAGCGCCCGACCGCCGGCCCCGAGCTTCACTCCCAGGAGAATCGCTGCGCTGAGCGCGATCATCACCGCCGACAGCGCCAGCGCGCCGGTGAAGTCGTCGGAGAAGCGCTCGTAGATCGCCAGCGGCGCCGTCTGGGTCACGCCGCTGAGACTGCCCGCGAAGACCAGCGTGGCGCCGAACTCGCCGAGCGCCCTCCCCCACGCCAGCGCGCCGCCGGCCACCAGGCCGGGCATCGCGTTCGGCACCGCCACGCGGGCGAACGTGCGCGCCTCGCTCGCTCCGAGGGTGCGCGAGGCCTCCATCAGCGAGGGGTCCAGCGCGGTGAAGGTCGCGAGCGCCTGCCGGATGTAGAACGGGCTGGCCACGAAGACGAGCGCCACCACCACCCCCGCGGTCTGGAACACCAGCTCGACGCCCGCGTCGCTGAGCGTGCTGCCGAGCAGGCCATTCGGCCCGACGGCGGCAAGCAACCCGATGCCGGCGACCGCCGGGGGCACCACGAGCGGCAGCTCCACGAGCGTGATGGCCACCGCGCGGCCGGGAAAGCTGCGCGTGGCCAGCAGCCACGCGGCCGGCGTGCCCACGATCACGATCACCGCCAGTGCGATCCCTGTGGCCTGCAAGCTCAGGACGAGCGCGTCCACCGCGGCCTCGTCATCGAGGCTGGACAACAGCTCCTCGGGCCCCACGTCCACGAAGATCGCCACGAGCGGCAGCGTGAGGAAGACCAGCACGAGCGCGAGTGCGGCCACCAGCACGAACGTGAACGGAGACCTCATCCCTGTGGCAGGAAGCCGGCCCGCTCCAGCGCCTCGAGCCCGTCGCCCTCCAGCAGCCCATCGATGAACTCCTGGGCCGCGTCCGGTTCGGGCGCTCCGCTCACCACCGCTGCGCCGTATTCCACGGTGGGCTTGAGGTTCTCGGGCAGTTCGATGGCCTTCAGCCCGGAGCCCGCGGCCACCACGTCTGTGCGGTAGACCAGGCCCGCGTCGGCGGCGCCCTGGGTGAGCTTGCCGACCACGCCCGAGACATCGGGCTCCTCGGAGCGGAAGTTGGAGATGATCGCCTTGCGCTCGGCGGGCGGCAGGCGGCCCAGGACCTCGCGCGTGTAGGACCCGACCGGGACGGACTTGGCGCCCACGACGAGGTCGACGTCGTCCGCGGCGAGGTCATCGATCGAATCGATGTCACTGCCCGCGGGCACCGCGATCACGAGCTCGTTGCCCGCGAAGACCGTGGGCTCCTCAACCAACCCGTCCCTATACAGCTGGTTCGGGAGCTTGGTGTTCGCGGCCGCGTAGACGTCGGGCTTCACGCCCTGCCGGATCTGGGCGGCCAGCTCGTCGGAGCCGGCGAAGCTGAACCGGGCGGTGGCGCCGTCGAACGACTTGCCGTAGTCCTCTAATGCGGTCTTCAGCGAGGCCGCCGCGGACACCGTGAGGCGTGGCTTTGGCGTCGCTTCATCGTCGTCGTCGCCGCCGCAGCCCGCGAAGGCCAGGATCGCGGCCACGATGACGACGCCCCGCAGCCTCACGTGCGCTCCACCATCACCGAGGTCGCCTTCACCGCTGCCGTGGCCGGCACGCCGGGGGCGAGGCCGAGCTCCTCGACAGAGTCCCGCGTGACCGCGGCGGTGATCAGGAGGGGCCCCGCCTCGATCTCCACCAGCGCCATCACGCCGTCGACCTCCACGGAGCGAACCACGCCGGCGAAGCGGTTGCGCGCGGACAGCGGAGCGCCGGTCGCGTGGCGGCCCGGCCTGGCGGTCAGGCGCTCGACCTCCTTGCGCGGAACGCGGCGGCGGTTGGCGGAGTCGCGGGTGGTGCGCAGCTTGCCGGCGCCATCCCAGCGACGGAGGGTGTCGGCGCTGACGCCAATGGCCTTGGCCGCCTCCCCGAGCGATAGGTCCTTCGCCATTGCCTAAGCATTACATAGGCACGACGTCAGAGGCCGGCGTTCAGCTCCTCCAGGAGCGCTCGCAGCTGGCGCATCTTCTTGGCGCCCAATGGGCGGATACCGGGACTCGGCGGACACGATGTCGGGCGTCGGCCGCGACCACGGCCTGATCCTGCACGCCGCGGCGAAGCACGACGACGGCCTCCTGGTCGTGAACCTCTGGCTCTCCAAGGACGGCTCGGAGGCCGCGGCCCGCGATCCGCGAGGGCTGGGCGCGATGGACCGGAACGGGCTCACCCCGGACCGGATCCGGCCCGAGCACTTCGAGGTGGAGAGCT
>CAWGUV010000013.1:0-30564 GCA_963825775.1 uncultured Thermoleophilaceae bacterium
TGAGCGCCACCCAGCCGAGGGCGAGCGCTCCCAGCGTGAGCGAGATCCGCTCGCGCCGCCGCCACGCGAAGGCCAGGCCCGAGCAGCGCGCCCGAGCTGGAGCGGCAGCCCGGCGAGTCCTTGCCAGCGTTCGAGCAGCGCCAGCCACGGGCGCTCCTGAAGCGACAGGCTCCACGACGGCTCCGAGCGCGCCTGCCGCGCGGCGCCCAGCGCGTCGCCCGAGCCGATCCACTCGGGCACCAGCCACAGCACGGGCAGGGCCAGCGCCAGGCCGGCCACCAGGCGGCGCGCGCCCGGGTCGCGCAGCCCCACCATCGCGCCGTACAGGGCGAGGAAGGGGAACACCTCGGGGCGCAGCAGGCAGGCGAGGAAGCCGAGCACCAGAGCCGCTCGGCGGGATACCATCCAGGTGGCGGTCCACGGCCGCGAGCATGAACGCCACCGCCATCGGGGCCTCGTTGCCGTGCGCCATGTAGCGCAGCCAGTTCGGCGAGAGCGCCAGCGCCAGCACCGCCACGGCGCCGGCGCCGATCGCGACGCGGCGATTGGGCCCCGCCAGGCGCCCGGCCACCTTGAAGGCGTAGAACAGCGCGATCAGCGCGCCGGCGCGCGCGGTAACCAGCCACAGGGCGGGCGGGATTCCGTCGTGGAGCTTCCCCAGCGGCGCGAACAGCGTCGTGAACACCACCGGCAGCGGCTTCCAGGAGGGCCCGTTGCGGGTGTCGAGGTCCAGGAAGGCGATCTCGCGCCCCCAGGTGAGCCACGCCCATGGGTCGTAGCTGGGCACGGAGGGGAGGGCCAGGGAGAGGGCGGCCAGGATCAGGCAGCCAAGTAGGACCCGCTTCTCGGACATGGCCTCCCAGCCTGCGCATCCGGCCCGTCAATCCGGTGAAGGGCTGGCTGCCGCGGCGTAAAGAATCCGTTACCGGCTACAGCCCGCGAGTCCGAGCGCGAACGCGGCCCGGCCCTTTGCGGACAGGCGCGTGCGCACGAGCGGCCCACGCGACGGCGAGCGCAAGCGCCCGCCGAGCACGATGTGCCCGGCCCCGGCGTACCGGGCGGCCGCGTCCCGGCCGCGGACGGAGCGCTTGCCGGTCCGTCGTGGCCGCGGACGCGCGGGCAGGAATGCGGTGAGGTCCCACCGGCCGCCCGCCGCCGGCGCGGCGATGCGCAGGCCGCAGGGGGTGGGGGACATGTCGGCGCGAGCCGCGCGCCGGGGCCGCACGCCCGCTGTGGGCAGGTCGCGCCAGCGCCCACGGCGGTCGCGGACCTTGAGCGCCAGCAGCTCCAGCGTCGAGCCCTGCCGGCGTGCGGCCACCCACACCGGCCCGGCCGAGCGCACCGCGAACTGCCTCGCACCGCGGTCGAGCCGGCGGGTGGATCGCGCGTCGGCGCCCAGGATCCCCACCGGGCCCGGCGGGCCCACTCTCTCTCCGACCCACGCCAGGGCGAGCAGGGTGAAGCCCGTGTATGCGCTGCCCGACACGTAGTCCTCCTGCGCCGCAACCGCCGCGCGCCGGTCCTCTCGGAACGCGGGCGTGAGGTAGAGGCCGTCGGGGCCGCCCACGTGCACGTCGCGGAGGCGAGCGAGCGCCTTGAGGGCCAGCGCTCGGTAGCGCGGCGCCCACGCGCCCGATCCGGCCACGGCCGCGGCATCGGCCCCGTAGGCGGTGAGCGCCAGCGCCCAGGCCTGCTCCTGCGAGCGGCCGAAGTAGCCGATGTCGCCGTCGGGCGCCGCGAGCGCCCATGACGCGCGTGCCAGGCGGTCGAGCAGGCCGCGCGCCGCCGGCGAGGCGTTCGCTCCGAGCAGCCTGATCGACCGCGCGTAGAAGGCGAGTGTGAGCGCGTGGTACGACAGCGCGCCGTCGGCCGCCATCGTGGTTCTGCCGGCCGTGGTGCTGCGCAGCAGGAGCGGTAGCCGCCGGTTCACCAGATCGGCCGCCAGCCCGGCGGCCCTCGATCCCGGACCGCACGGCGCCGCTGCGATCCAGCTCGAGCACGGTGACCGCGTCCACGAGGTGCTGGTTGAAGTACGGGCTGCGCGCCCGGCCGAGCCAGGTCGGGCGCATGGCCCTGAGCCGCTCCGCCCAGCGCGAGCGGGCAGCCCCGAAGACGAGGATTCGACTCCGCCCTGGTGCGGGCGAGGTTGTATCCGGCGGCGAGCGCGAGCTTCTCGAACACCACGCTGTGAAACGGCCGTGGGTGGTCGACCGCGTACACGAGCCCGCGCAGGCCCGAGTTGACCAGCCGCCGGTCCGATCGCTGGAGGCCGGTGGCCAGCAGGCCGTAACCCATCATCGCGTGGCCATAGAGATCGCGTGAGCGAGCGCCGCGGGGGGCCATGTAGTCGGCGAACGATCCGGCCGCCGCCTGCCGTTCGGGCCACGGCTCCGCGATCCGGTCCGCGAGCGCCGGCGCCGACGCGCTTGCGCGGGCGTCGGCCGGCGACGCCGCGCTGATCAGGATCCCCACGCCGGCGACCACCAGCAGAGCACCGATCGCTCGCAGCAGCTGCTCGGTGGAGAGCCGGCCGGTGAGCCTCGCGCCCAGCACCGCACCCGGGATCGATGCGGCTCCGCCCAGGGCGAGCAGCTCCCAGTCCACTCCCTCGGGGGCATGGCCGATCAGCCCTGCGGCGCCCACGCACACGCCCACGACCAGATTCGTTCCCACGGCCCGGTGCGCCGTCTCGCCGACGCTCTTCAGCAGCGCGGGCATCCGCAGGCTGCCCAGGATCAGCCCCACCAGGCCGCCGAGCAGACCGATCAGCGCGCCCGCTTACGACCGCGGCCCGGATGTCGAGATGCTCCTTGGGCTCGATCGGCCCCTCGCGGCGCGAGCGCAGCAGGTCCACGCCGAAGTAGAGGAGGGTGAGCGCCGATCACCGGCAGCAGCAACTCGTCGGGCACCGCGCCGCTGGCATACGCGCCGACGAGCGGCGCCTGCCATCGACGGCGGCGCCATCCAGCCGAACAGTCGCCAGTTCACACGCCCCGCCCGGATGTGCGCGACAGACGCCGCGGCGGCCGCGATCCCGGAGATGCCGATGTTCGCGCCCGCCCCGGCCGCGGGGCTCGAGGCCGCGGCGAGCACGCGCGGGCAGCCGGATGTTGCCCAGCACCAGCCCGGCGAGGCCGCCGGCCAGTGCTACGGCGAAGCACCAGGCCGCCAGCGCTGTGAGCGCGATCGGGTCCGAGGTCAACGACGCACGCGGACCGTCGCGCCCCGCGCGATGGTCTTGCGGTCCGAGCGCACGTACACCTGAATCCTGTACTTGCCCGCCTTCACGGCGCGCAGCTTTCCGCGCCGGCGCGCGCGGGCGTCCCACGCCACGCGCAGGCGCTTGCTGCCCGGCTTCAGGCAGGCGTCGCGCAGCACCCGCACGGTCTTGCCGCGGCGGCGCACGCGCACGAGCACCCGTGCGGCCTGCGACAGGCGCACCCGCGCCACGGTGCGGCGAACCCGGGGGCGCAGGCCCTTCGCCCTCACCGCTCGCACGCGGCGCGCGATCCGCCGGTCGCGCCGGGATGGCACGAGCACGGTCTTCGCCGTCGTCTCGAATCCCGAGGTGATGGAGACCCTGGCGCGGCCCGGGCAGCGGGCGGCGAAGAGGCCGCCCTCGGTCTGCGTGACCGCGTCGCGGCGCGGGTCATCGGCCTTCGCCTTCAGCGGGGCGACCACCTGCGGGTTGCTCGACGTGAAGATGTGGGCGGGGGTCGGCAGGCTCTCGCGCGGCGTGGTGGTCGGCTCGGACTGCTGCGCAAGCGAGGCGCCGGCGACGCCCATCACCGCGGCGCCGGCGGCGGCGCAGCCGATCACGAGCACCCGGCGCTTCGGAGCGGGCAGGGTGCCGTTCATCGCCATCCCCCCGAGCACCAGCAGCAGCACGGGCACGAAGATCCAGCCGCCGCCGCGAACGAAGGCGCCGACGCCGGAGTTGCTCGCGGGTGGCCTTGGGTCTGGATCGCGCAGCTCCAGGTTGGGCACCTTCGCCGGGTCGTTGAACACGGGCTGGCGTGCCGAACGCCTCGAACTGGCCCTGGCGCCCCGTGCTCAGCGTGTCCGGGCCCTCGAGCCGGATCCCGTTCTTGGTGAAGATCGGGACCGTGTCGGTGGTGATCCGCCCGCCGGCGACCCGGATCAGCCGGAAGCCGTGCCAGTAGCCGTGGTCGGTGCCCACCGGACCCTCGGTGTACAGCTCGCCGCCGGCCCCGCCGTCGATGTACGTAGGGGATCCCGCCCTGGCCGCGGTAGAGGAACTGGCCCTTGATGTGGCCGAAGAAGAGCCCGTCGATGCCGCTGCGCTGCGCGACCTCCTCGAGCTTGCCGTTGTCGGGCGCCTGCGAGGGGTTGATCCCCTTGCCCTGGATGTGGTTGAAGGTGGTGGGGTCGATGTAGCTCTGGTCGCGCGGGTCGCGCGTGGGCATGTGCATCACCGCGAACGCGGTCATGCCCTTCGACCGCGCCTCCTTGGCGGTGCGCTCCAGGTAGCCGAGCTGGGTGGTGTTGCCCTGAGCGTCGGGGAAGGGCGGGTTCTGGCTCGAGTCGCAGTCCGACAGCCCCCAGCACGAGTTGTCGAGGAAGATCCAGCGGACCTTCCCGTAGTCCACGAAGTAGTGGGTCGAGGCGCCGGCGGGGTCGTTGCCGGGACGGCTGCGCTGGGCGAAGTTGCGGTCCTTGTACGGCGCGGCGTCGCCGAACGGGTAGGGCCGCCCGGCGAACACGCTCCTGTAGTTGGCGTTCGACCCCTGGATGCTCGAGTTGAACAGCCCGCCGGTACCGGGGGGGACGCCCGGCGGAGACAGCCGGTCGTGGTTGCCCACCCCTGGGAAGTAGGGGACGTTCGAGCGGTCGTAGGCCCCCATGATCGTCCGCCACCTCGTGAGCTGGTCGACCGTGCCGTCGTTGTCCTTGTCGCCGGACATCGTGACCAGGGCGGGCCTGTAGCGGCGCGACTCCTCCACGATCTTCGGCAGCAGCGTGAGCCCGTCGTCGTCGTTCCAGTGCTCCTCCCCGTAGTGCACGAACAGGTGGCCCGCCCCGGACATGGGCGGCCAGGGGTTCTTGGCGATGGCGCCGTGAGCCACGCCGGGGGCGCAGGCCAGCGTGGCGACCAGGGTGGTCAGCAGGAGGCGGTACATGAGGCCCGGCAAGGTTGACCGGTGTATCGCGCGACCGCAACCGCCAACTGTCACGAATCTGTGAAGGGCGGCGCTCGCTACTCTCTCTGGGCTGATGGCCCGACAGACCAAGGAAAAGCCGCGCCGAGGCAAGCCCGGGATGAAGGGCGAGGTCCGGCGCTACTCGAAGCTCCCGCGCGAGGAGATCGACAAGATCGACTACAAGAACGTCGCGCTGCTCCAGCGCTTCGTCACCGAGCGCGGCAAGATCCGCTCCCGCCGCGTGACAGGCCTCTCGCGGCGCGACCAGTCGAAGATGGCCCGTGCGGTGAAGCGCGCGCGCGAGGTCGGCCTGCTGCCCTACGTGGACGTCACGAAGGGCCTCGAGCGCACCGGCGGCCGCGGCCGCTCGCGCGACCGCGACTAGCTGCGCTGAGAATCGTTCTCAGTAAGGTGGGGCGGCGTGAAGCGCGTGCACCGCACTCGTTCTCCTCGCCGCGCTCGCGCTGGTCGGGATGCGGCGACGATCCATCGTCCGGCGCCGGCTCGAGGTGGTGGCGACCACCACTCAGCTCGGTGACCTCGCGCGCCAGGTTGCGGGCGACCGCGCCGAGGTGGACCAGATCCTCACGCCGAACGCGGATCCCCACGACTACGAGCCGCGCCCCAGCGACGCCCGCGCTCTGGAGGCCGCCGACGTGGTACTCCGCTCCGGCGGCGACCTCGACGAGTGGCTCGGCGAGCTGATCGACAGCTCGGGCACGGACGCGGCCAAGGTCGACCTCTCGCAGGCCGTGGGCTTGGAGGACGACGACCCGCACTGGTGGCAGGACCCCCGCACGGGCCGAGCCGCGGTGAAGGCGATCCGCGACGCCCTCACCCGCGCGGATCCCGATGGCCGCGCGACCTACGCCGCGAACGCGAAGGCCTACCTGGTCCGGCTGCGCAAGCTCGACGCGGGAGTGGCCGCTGCATCGGCAAGCTGCCGCACGAGCGCCCGCAAGCTCGTGACCACCCACGACGCCCTCGGCTACTACGCCGACCGCTACGGCCTCGAGGTGATCGGCGCGGTGATCCCGTCGCTGTCGAGCCAGGCGCAGCCGTCGTCAAAGGACGTCGGCAGGCTGGTGGACCAGATCCGGCGGGAGAAGGTGAAGGCGGTCTTCCCCGAGTCGTCGCTGAGCTCGAAGCTGGAGAAGGCCATCGCGCGGGAGTCGGGAGCGACGGTCGGGCGCTGACCTCTGGGCGGACACGCTGGGGCCGGAGGGCTCGTCGGGTGCGACCTACATCGACTCGATCAAGGCGAACACGCGAGCGATCGCGGAGGGCCTCAGCGGCGGAGAGGTCAGTGCTTCTGAGCGCCGACGCCTGACGCCTTCCCGGCACGCCGGACACTCGCCGTGCAGCGTCACGTCATGCGCCGCCACCTCGAAGCTCACCTTGTCTGACAGGCCGGTTGATCGCGCGCTCGAGCGCCTGGTCCTCGAACGGCTCCACCGTGCCGCAGCTGTCACAGACGACGTGGTGGTGGTGGTCGCCGCTCGGGTGGGCGGGCTCGTAACGGGCCACGCCCTCGCCCACGTCGAAGCGCTTGATCAGGCCCGAGCCGCTCCAGCAGCTCAAGCGCGCGGTAGATGCTGGCCAGGCCCACGCCGCTGCCGCGCTCGCGCAGCAGCTCGGAGACCTCACGCGCGGTGACCGAGCAGCCCGAGCGAGTCGATCGCGTCGATCACCTCGTCGCGGGGCGTGCTCGCGCGGTGGCCGGCGGCGGCGAGAGTCTCGCGCGCGTGCTCGGTCCATGCTGTGTGGCCGCGGGGGACACCGAGACGGAGGGTAGCCCGCAGCTACGATCCAGCCCGTGAGCGGCACGTGACCAGCGCAAGCTCGATGGCGCTGCTCGCGATCGCTCGGCGTTCCTGTTCCTGCTCGCCGTGACCGGCGGCGGGCTCGCCACCGGGTCTGCTCTACGTGGCCCCGGCATTGCTGCTGCTGGTGCCCATGCTCAGCGACCGCGGCGATGCGCGGTGTGATGAGCTCTCGCGGAGCGGCTCCCCCGCCTGCGCGACCGGGCGGCCGCCGCTGCTTCGCCGCTTCCCGCGCCCCCCGTCGCTTCGCTGCTCGCCCGCGGCGGGCGCCTGATCGGCGGCCGGCCTGGCGGTGCGCCCGCCGCCCGCACCTGGCCTGACCTAGAAAAACCCCGGTCACAGGCACCGCCTGTTCCCGGCGGCCAGACCAGGAGGACGGCGCATGCGCACGCCGCCTGGGTGGGGTTCTCGCGATCACTCTGGCGATCGCGGCTGCCGCGCCCGCATACGCCCACAAGGGCGACCCCAACTACGATATCGAAGGTGCAGCTCGGTGACCCCCGCGGTCGAGGGTCTCGAGGTGACCATGCTCGACCGCGACGACCGGCTGGAGGTGCGGAACCGAAGCGGTCGCGACGTGGTGATACGCGGCTACCAGGATGAGCCCTACGCGCGCGTGCTGCGCCGGCGGCCGCGTGCAGGTCAACACAGCGCTCGCCCGCGCTGTACCTCAACGACGGACCGGGACGCGAGCGGGAGGTCCCGGACAGCGCCGACGAGAAGGCGCCGCCGCGCTGGCGGACCGAGTCGATGGCACCGGGCGGTTCGAGTGGCACGACCACCGAGCCCACTGGATGGGCGCGAAGCGGCCCGGAGAAGGTGCGCGACCCGGTCAGGCTCGCACGCGGGTGTTCAACTGGAAGGTCGCCGATCGAGGTGGCCGGGCGACGGGGCCGGATCGCGGGGGTCCTGGACTGGGTCCCGAGCGACGATGGAGGGCCACCGGCGGGGGCGATCACGGCGCTCGCCGCTCGCCGTCCTGGGCGGGGGCGGCACTCGTGGTGGTGGTGCGCCGGAGGCGCCGGGGCGGGGGAGGCGAAGGAGGAGGCCTGGTGAGGCGGACGCGTCTCGCTCTGCGGCGCCCTGCTGCTGCTGCTCCCGGGGAGCGCATGCGCGCACGCCCGTGGTCAAGGCCACGTCGCCCCCGCGCGGCGCAGCGCTGGAGCGCGCGCCCAAGCGGGTGGAGATCCGCTTCAACGAGGCCGTGGAGACCAACTTTGGCGCCGCTGCGGGTGTACGGGGCCGCCGGGAAGCGGGTCGATCGCGGCGAGCCCTGGAGCGGCCGACGTCCAAGCGGGTCGCCGTCAGCCTGCGGGCGGACCTGGGCGACGGCACCTACACGGCCACGTTCCGAGTGGTCTCGGCCGACTCCCACCCGGTGGCCGGCGGCTTCGTGTTCACAGGTGGGCGGTCGGGCGGCGCAGGCGGCGGCCTAGCGTGGACGAGCTGATCGACGCGGGCGGGTCCGGACGGGTCACCAGCATCGCCTTCGGTGGCGCCCGGGCCGCCGCCTACGCCGCCACCGCGCTGCTGGTGGGCGGCGCGGTCTTCCTTCTCGCGGTCTGGCTGCCGGCGCTGCGCGCCCGGCTTCCGGGCCCGGCCGCGACGCGCTGCGTTCGAGCGGCGCGCACGGAGCTTGGCGCTGGTGAGGGCGGCGGCCGGGGGCGTGGCCACCGCGCTCGGAATCGTCTGCCAGGGCGCCACCGCCGCGGGAATCAGCTTCTGGGTCGGCGCTCGACCCGAGCGTCGTCTCCGACGTGCTCGCCACGCGCTTCGGCTCCATGTGGGCGATCCGGCTGGGCGCGTTCGTGGTCCTCGGCCTGCTCGCGGCGATTGCTCCGCGACCCGGCGGGCGGCGTGGGTGCTGGCGGCGGCCGCGCTGGCCGCGCTGGTGGTCACGCCCGGGCTCGCCGGGCACCCGGGCGCACAGGACTCGGCTGCTGCTGATCCCCATGGACACGCTGCACGTGCTGGCCATGAGCGCGTGGGTGGGCGGCGTCGCGCTGCTCCTGGCGGCGGTCCCCCACGCCACGCGGGAGCTGGCGCCGGACGCTACGGAGCGGGCTGCTTGAGCACGGTGCTCGACCGCTTCTCGGTGGTCGCCCTCGCCGCCGTGGCGGCCCTCGTTGGCCACCGGCATCGTGCAGTCCGTGGTGCAGCTCGAGTCACTCTCCGACCTCACCGACACCGCGTTCGGCCGCGCGGTGGCGATCAAGTCGGTGCTGCTGCTCGTGCTCGTGGGCATCGGCGCCTTCAACCGCCGCCGGGCCCTGCCCGGGGTCAGGCGCGCCGCCGCCGACGGCGACCCGCCCGGCGCCGCCGGGGTCTCGATCCGCAGGGCGCTGCGGGCCGAGCTGGCGCTGATGGCCGCGGTGCTCGCGGTGGCGGCGGCGCTCGTGAGCTATCCGCCCGGCGCGGGCGCCGGCGAGGGACCCTTCGCAGCCGACCGCGAACTCGGGCCCGCCCGGCTGGAGCTCACCGTGGACCCCGCACGGGTCGGGCGCAACGAGATCCACCTCTACCTCTTCGACCGCAGGACCGGCGCTCAGTACGAGCGCTTCGACGAGCTCACGGTGACCGCCGGCCAGCGCGAGCGGGACATCGGGCCGATCAAGCTGAGGGCAAGGGAAACCGGACCCGGTCACTTCACCGTCCGCGATGCCGACCTGGTGCCGGGCGGCGACTGGGATCTCGACGTGGCCATGCGCAAGGGGGAGTTCGACCTCTACGAGGCCGAGGTGGAGGTGCCGGTCCGGTGATCGAGCTCGCGTTCTACGCCCTGCCGCTGCTGCTGGTGCTGATCCCGCTGCTGGCGGGGCGGTACCCCGGCGCCGGGGTGCTGGCCGGCCCCCGCCGCCCGCGACCCCGGCCCGCGCGCTCCGCGGGTGCCGTGGCCGCCCCGCGGACCCCACGTCTCGGATTGCCCCGAGGGGGCGCGCTGCTCGCCGCCTCGCTCGCCAAGCGCGGGCCTCCCGCGCCCCTCGCCGTGAACTGAACTCCGCAACGAAAGGAAATGAACATGAGGACAAGCAGAACCGTCGCCGCGATCGCGGTGGCAGCACTGGCGCTCCCGGGCGCCGCCCAGGCACACGTGACGCTCCAGCCCGAGGAGGCGCCCGCGGGCGGCTTCACGCGCCTGGACGTTCGCGTCCCGAACGAGGAGGACGACGCGGGAACGACCAAGGTGGCGGTGCAGATGCCGCCCGGCTTCTACTTCGTCTCCTACGAGCCGAAGCCCGGCTGGACCGCCAAGGTGACCAAGCGCAAGCTGGCCAAGCCCGTGGAGGAGCACGGCGAGGAGATCACCGAGGAGGTGGGCGAGGTCACGTTCACCGGTGACGGCAAGACGGGCATCGTCAAGCCGGGTCAGTTCGACGATTTCGGGCTGTCGGTGGGCGTGCCGGAGGGCAAGGCCGGGTCGAAGCTCACGTTCAAGGCCACGCAGACCTATGAGAACGGAAAGGTCGTGCGCTGGATCGGGGCTCCGGAGGCCGACGAGCCGGCCCCGCAGGTCACGCTCACCGCGGCGGAAGGCGAGCACGGCGCCGAGCCTGCCGCGGCCGAGACCGAGGCCGCCGCGCCGGCCGAGGACGACGACGACGGGCCCTCGACGGGCCTCGTGATCGCCGCCCTGGTCCTCGGCGGGCTGGGGCTGGTCGCCGGAACTGCGGGGCTGATCACCGCCCGGCGGCGTACCGCCTAGAAGCGCTCATCGAATAGCGTCCGGCGTGTGGATGTCTTCCGCACGCCGGACGAGCGCTTCGAGGGCCTGCCCGGCTATCCGTTCGAGCCCAACTACGCCGAGGTTGACGGGCTGCGGATGCACTACCTGGACGAGGGCGCGGGCGATCCCATCGTCTGCTTCCACGGCGAGCCGACCTGGTCGTACCTCTACCGCAAGATGCTGCGTGCCGCTGGTGGACGGGCGGGCACCGAGTGGTCTGCCCCGACCTCGCCGGCTTCGGGCGCTCGGACAAGCCCACCGACTTCGGCTGGTACTCCTACGACCGCCACATCGAGACCGTGTCGGCCGCGCCTGGCGACGCTCGACCTTTCCGAGGCCACGGTGGTCGTCCAGGACTGGGGTGGGCCGATCGGCCTGCGCTGGGCGGTGGAGAACGCCGACCGCGTGGCGCGGCTGGTGATCCTGAACACGGGCCTCTTCACCGGCCGGGTGAGCAAGGGCTTCATGGCCTGGCGCGACTTCGCGGAGAAGAACCCCGACCTGCCGGTGGGCTTCGTGATGCAGGGCGGCACCGCCACCGAGCTGCCCGACGAGGTGGTGGCCGCCTACGAGGCGCCGTTCCCCAACGCCGAGTCCAAGGCCGGCGCCGCCACGTTCCCGCTGCTGGTGCCCACCGAGGAGGGCGCGCCCGGCGCGGCCGAGATGGGCGCGGTGATGGACGAGCTGCGGCAGCTGGGAGAAGCCGGCGCTGATCGCCTTCTCGGACTCGGACCCGGTGTTCCCCTACCCGCGTGCGGGGGACGTCTTTGCCGACGCCATCCCGAGCGCGGGGGAGCAGGTTCCGATCGAGGGCGCCGCGCACTTCCTCCAGGAGGACCGGGGCGAGCAGATCGCGGAGCACATGCTCCGCTTCCTCAGTTAGCGCCGGACGATCCTGAAGGCGACCGGCCGGGACGTGCGCGACTTGTTGCCGGCGCTATCCGTGGCACCCACGGTCAGGCGGTAGCGCCCCAGGGCAAGCCGCTTGCGCCGCGAGAGCCGGCCCTGGAACTTCACGCGGTTGGCGCCCGCCTTGCCGTTGATCCGGAGCGTCCCCGCCTTCACGTAGCGCGTGCAGCGCCGCCGCGTGCGGTTCTTCCGTGTGGGCTTCACGCACCGGCGCCCGACCTTGCGGCCGGTGGTCTTGCGGGAGAACGTGAGCGTCACGCGGGCCTTCTCCGAGAGGCGGAAGGAAATGGTCGTGCCGACGGCCGCCGCCGCTCGCGAGAGGGACGGAAGGCTCCGGCCGCGCCGCCACGTCCTGCGTGACAGGCCCACCCGGTCGATCCTCGCGGCGGTTGCATCCTTGCCGTTGCCGCCGCCGTCGTCGTCCGAGAGCCCAACCCTCACGTTGATCGTGGCGGGGGCTCGAGTTCGAGTTGCCGTCGCTGCCGGTGAACGTGAACGAGTCGGTGCCGGAGAAGTTGGCGTTGGGCGTGTAGACGACGGTGTCGGTGTCGTCGTCTACCTCGCCGACCAGGCCGCGACTCGGCGGGCTCGCGATCTCGCGATCGATGTTGGCCGCGTTGGCGATGTCCCGGTCTGTGCACGAAAGCGGAACCGTGAGGAACCCGTTGACGGCCACGTTGAGCGTGCTGTTCTGGCACTGGGGCCGGAAGTTGACCGCCCAGTCGGCGTTGCCGTCGAAGACGCGTCGCGACGCCCGAGATGGTGGTGGGCGCGGCGGTTGGCGCGGTGCCGACGTCCTTCTTCACCAGGTCCCCGAGACCGAACGCCCCCCTGGTGAACGCGATCTCGGTGCCGTCCGGCGACCAGACGCAGTTCAGGCTGCCCAAGGTGTTCACGGCGGGGGGGTCTGAGGCGAACAGTGCGACGCCGCTGTTCAGGCCACTCGTGTTGGCGGTGTAGATGTCGGCGTCGTTGGTCTTGGGGCCCCGCAGGAAGCACAGCTTCGAGCCGTCCGGGGACACCGCGGGCTGCCAGTCGTTGTCCCCCGCGCGGTGACCAACGGCGTCTCCGTGCCGCCCGGCGTGACCGGGGACTTCTTGACGATGTCGAAGTTCGCCCCCACCGTGTCGGTTGTAGTAGATGGTGTTTCCGTCGGGGCTCCACACCGGACGCTCGTCGGACGTGCCGTTGGTCACGAGGTGAGCGGCGTTCGGCGCCCCGGTGGCCGAGGGGAAGGGCTTGACGTAGATCTTGCCTCCCGAGCCGTAGGCGATCTTGGTGCCGTCCGGGGACCAGCTCGGCCGGTCCTGGCCGGCGGACGGCCGACACGAACTGCGTGTCGGTGTTGGCCACCAGGTCCCTGATCCTGAGCTCGGCCGTGCCGGCGTTGTCGATCGCATAGACGAACTTCGTGTGGTCCGGCGACCAGTTGGGCTGACGGTGCTGCCCCGTGGCGGAGAGCGGGGCGCTCGTTGTGCTCGTGACTGGGTCGTCGTCGGATCCAAAGCTGCGTGACGGTCCAGATCCGCGCCTGGGCGTCGCTGTGCGGCGATGCGCCCGCTCGTGAACACGAGGTCGCCGTTGGGCCCGGCAGGTGCCGTTGCTCCGGCGCCCGCCGGGAGCACGCCAGCGAGCCGATCATGCTGCGAGGCCAATCGCGAGTCGCTTCACTCGCGCGAACCTACCACCACTGGCGAGCCGAGCCAAGTTCCCGTAAGTTCCCCCCACCAGGTCCGTGGATGCGCCGAATGCCCAGCGACCGGAGGACTCGAATGACTCTCAGATCGCCGTTCCGAAGCGATGGCTTCCCGCTCCTGCTCGCCTGTCGCTGCCCTGCTGCACTTCCCGCCGCAGGCCACGCCGCAACGAACTTCGGCAGCCGGCTGAACCACGAGCCCTCGAACGCGGGCGAGTGCGGCTCGCTGGGGCCGTGCTCGTTCGTCTCCTTCATCCACCCGAGCGACCCGGACGGCGATCCCTACTCCGGCGGCTCGCCGGTCGACGGTGTGATCACGAAGTTCAGGGTCCGGGTCTTCGGCGCGGGGGGCGTGGCGACGAGGGTCACCCTGCGGGTGGCCAACATCAGCCGGCCGAACCCGGGCAACGACGACAACGCGGTGGCCACCGCCGCCGGCACCGGCCCGACGGTCGACGTGCCCGCCCCGCCCATGACGGACACGCCGATACGCGAGTTCCCCGCGCGGCTGTCGGTGGCGAAGGGACAGCACCTCGGGCTCGACGGGCCGCCCAACCTGTGGGCCACCTACAACAACAGCGGCGACAAGTTCAGCTACGTGTTCGCCCCGCCGCTCGTCGCGGGCCAGGGCGCGCGCGGCTCCAACTCTGCCACCGGCGAGCTGCTCGTGGCGGCGACCGTGGAGCCCGACTCCGACAAGGACGGCTTCGGCGACGAGACCCAGGACAAGTGCCCTACCGAGGGCAACGCCGGCGCCGCGTGCGTCGGTGCCGATCGGAAGAAGCCGAGTGCTCACGCGGCTGCGGTTCTCGCGCTCGAGCTTCCGGGCGCAGCGGACCGGGCCGAGCTTGCTCGCCCAGCGCACCCTCGGCGCGCGGATCCGGTTCAGCCTGTCGGAGACCGCGACGACGACGTTCAAGGTTCAGCGGGCCCGCACCGGCCGCCGGATCCGGGGCCGCTGCCGTCGCGGCAACGCGGCGCAACAAGGCGCTCTCGCGCAGGCGCTGCACGCGGTACGTGCGCGTGAGGGGCAGCTTCAAGCACACCGACGGCGCCGGGCGCCAACAGCCTGAGCTTCACCGGTCGCGTGGGCGGCAGGCGGCTCAGGACCGGCCGCTATCGCCTGGTGGCCAGGGCGGTGGACGCCGCCGGCAACAAGTCCGCGGTGAAGACGAAGCGCTTCCGCATCAGGCGCTAGCCGCTGCGAGCTAGCCTCAGGGCGATGAGGTGGATCGTCGTCCTGGGGCTGGTCGCCGCGCTCGCATGCGTGGCGGCCCCGCCGGTGAGCGCGGGGCACAAGTCGAAGAACTGCGGCGTGGTGGCGAAGGGCGATCGCGACTACCGGGTGAAGACCCGCGCGATGAAGTGCAAGCACGCCCGCAAGTGGACGCGGGCGTTCCTGCGCTCGCGCAGGCGCGCACCGCATTTTCGCTGCCTGAACCCGCCCGGCGCCAAGATCCCGTTCTTCTGCTCGCGCGGCGTGAAGGCGTACTGGGTCGAGCGGCTGTGAGGCGCCTGGCGGCGGCCTGCGTTCTTGCGGCAGCACTCGCCCCGAACGCCGCCGCTCATCCCGGACACGGGCCGACCACCATCGACACGTCCAACTTCGCGTTCAAGCCTCCGAACGTGATCGTCGGCCAGAACGACACGGTCGTGTGGTTCTTCAGCAGCTCGATCGACCGCAACCACTCGGTCACGTCGGATGCCGGCCAGGCCGACTCGTGGGACTCCGATCCGGGCGTCGCCTCGCCTCCGCAGAAGAAGCCGAACGCTTTCTACAGCCGGGTGTTCAGGACACTCGGCAAGTTCACCTACTACTGCAAGAACCACCCGAGCATGCGCGGCACGGTGGAGGTGCGCCCGGTGACGGGGACTGACGGACAACGTCCCGCCCACGCTCAGCCGTGGCGCGGATCGAAGGACGCGGACCCTGCGCGTTCGACCTCTCCGAGAAGGCCGACGTGACTCGCCCGCGTCCAGCGCAGGCAGCGCGGCCGCTGGCGCACCAAGCGCACGCTCGACTACAGGGGCAAGAGCGGCCGCAACCGGCGCAAGCTCTCCTTCCGCCGCCTCGCCGCCGGGCGATACCGGGTGCTGCTGCGGGCCTACGACGCCGGAGGACTTTCCTCCGGCGCCGTGACCGTTCGGTTCAGGGTGAAGCGGCGCGCTAGCCGGCGGCTTCGAAGCGCTCCGCCACCTTCGACCAGTCGACGGTGTTCCACCACGCGTCGATGTAGTCCGGGCGCTTGTTCTGGTACTTCAGGTAGTAGGCGTGCTCCCAGACGTCGACGCCGAGCAGCGGCGTCTTGCCGTCGGTGATCGGGTTGTCCTGGTTGGGGGTGCCGACCACCGCGAGGCCTGAGCCGTCGTGCACCAGCCACGCCCAGCCGGAGCCGAACTGGCCGACGCCGGTCTCCTTGAACTTCTCCTTGAAGTCGTCGAACGAGCCGAACGCGTCGTTGATCGCGTCCGCCAGCGCGCCCTCGGGCTCGCCGCCGCCGTCGGGCGACATCGACTCCCAGAAGAGCGAGTGGTTGAGATGGCCGCCGCCGTTGTTGCGAACGGGGCCGCGCTTGTCCTCGGGAACGTCGGACAGGTTCGCGATCACGTCCTCGATCGGCTTGTCTGCGAACTCCGTGCCCTCCAGCGCGGCGTTGGCCTTGTCCACGTAGGCCTGGTGGTGCTTGTCGTGGTGCACCTTCATCGTCGCCTCGTCGATATGGGGCTCCAGCGCGTCATATCCGTAGGGAAGATCGGGTACCTCGTATGCCATGTCTCTCCTTTCGAGTTCTTCATCGAGCCTATCGCCCGCCAATCGGCTCTACCCTGAAGCCATCACCGCGGAAACCGAAAGGCGCCGGCGTCGCACGCCGGAGGAGGCGGAGGGGGAGATCCTCAGCGCCGCCGAGGCGTTCCTGAGCGAGCGCCCGTTCCGCGACCTCACCATCGACGAGGTGATGGACGGCACCGGCCTGTCGCGTCCCTCGTTCTACGTCTACTTCCGCGACCGCCACCACCTGGCGCTGCAGCCTGATCGAGGAGATCGGGAGCGAGGTGTTCGCCACGACCGGTCCCTGGCTGGAGGGCGACGGCGACGACAGCGAGGAGCTGCGGCGCGCTCTGCGCGGCACCGCGAGCGTGTTCGAGACCCACGGGCGTGTGCTGCGCGCGATCGCCGACGCCTCCACCGAGGACGCGAGGTGGAGCAGGCCTACCGCGGGCTGGTCGAGGGCTTCGTGGAGGCCTCGAGCCGGCGGATCGAGCGCGAGGTGGCGGCCGGCCGCTCCGTCGGTGGCCGACCCCGGCCGCACCGCGGCGGCGCTGGTGTGGATGACCGAGCGCTTCTTCAGCGAGAAGCTCGGCCGCGAGCCGGTCGACGATGCCGGACGCGATGGCCGAGGCGCTGTTCAGGATCTGGCGCGCGGCGATCTACGGCTAGCCGTCGAGGATCGCGCGGCGCGGCGCCGCGCGGTGTCCTCGCCGAGCCAGCCCTCCGCCAGCGGGTCGTCCGCGGCCGCCGTCCACGGCGTCGAGCACGTGCCCGCGCAGCTGGCGCTTCACCGTCGCGTAGGTCTCCGACGGGCGCCGCGGCCATCTCCCGCGCCCGGGCGAGGGCGCGGTCGACCAGCTCATCCGCGGGCACGAGCTCGTCCAGCAGCGTCGAGCTCGAGCGCCTCCTCCATGCCGATCAGCTCCGAGCCGAGCACCAGCCGCCGCGCGGCCGCCTTCGACAGCTCGGCCTGCACCACCGCCATCGCGACGGCGGGGTAGGGCACGCCCGCGCTCAGCTCGGTGAGGCCCGAGCTTGCCCGGCGTCGGTGCCGATGCGGTGGTCGCCGCACAGCGCGAGGATCAGCCCGCCCGCGATCGCGTGGCCGTTCACGGCGCAGACCACCGGCCGCGGGAACGAGTACCAGCCCGGCGAACGCGCGGTTGATGCCGCCACCATGTCGCGCTGGCCCTGCCGCGTCGAGGGTGGGGGCGAGCTTGAGGTCCGACGCCCGCGGAGAAGAACCCCTCCCGGCCGGTGAGGACCACGGCGTCGGGCGGATCCGCGCTCCAGCTCCTCGAGCACGGCCGCTCCGTCCTCCAGCAGCTCGAGGTCCATCGCGTTGGCGGGCGGCCGGTCGATCCGGACGAGCGCGATGCCGTCGCGGTCCTCGACCGTCACGTGGCGCGGCATCGGCTCAGTCGATCATGCGGATGAGAGGACTCGAACCTCCACGTCCCGAAGGACACGGCGACCTGAACGCCGCGCGTCTGCCAATTCCGCCACATCCGCGTGTGGCCGCTCCAATCTAGCTGAGCTCAAGCTTTGCACGGGATCTGCCGAGAGGTGCCGGAAGGCATGACGCCGCCGCAAGTCGCTCTGCGACAAATGATCCGAGCCAGGATGGGCTCCTCAGACTTCTCCCCGACACGGGGTGGGACACGAGCCGCTCCCGGCGAGACCTCGGAAGAGGCGGCCTACCGCGGCGCCATCGACGCGGCCACGGCCATCCTCGCGGCGTACGACGGCGGGACCGCCAAGCATTCCGACGACGTCCTGACCGTCTCCGAGGCGATCGCCGACCGGCTCAAGGTGACCGGCGATGAGAAGAAGCACCTCACGGCCGTCGCGCAGCTCCACGACATCGGGAAGATCATGGTGTCGTCGGAGATCCTCAACAAGCCCGGCCCGCTCAGCGACGAGGAGTGGGACGCGATGCGCCGGCACACGATCGACGGCGAGCAGATGCTCGGCGCCGTCCCCGAGATCTCAGAGGTCGCCGACGATAGTGCGCGCCTGCCACGAGCGCTACGACGGAGATGGATATCCGGACGGCCTCGCGGGAGAGGACATTCCGCTGGTCGCCCGCATCGTCTTCTGCGCCGACGCCTTCCACGCGATGCGCTGCGATCGCCCCTACCGCGCCGGACGCCCCGTCGAGGAGGCGCTCGCCGAGATGAAGGCGAACGCCGGCACCGCAGTTCGATCCCGTGGTCGTGGCCGCCCTCTGCGACGTTCACGCGAGTCTCTCGATCCAGCGCAAGTACGGCCTCGGAATCCTGAGGTCCGGAGCGCGCAGCCGCAGGCTCGTCGCCCTTCTGGCCACCCTCACGGTGAGTGGCAGCGCGATGGCGGCCACCGGCGCCTACAAGGCCTTGCCGCTTGTCCACGACGCTGACGCCCGCGGCGCTCCAGACGAGGACCCATGAGCCCATGTGCCGCCGGCAAGAGCCCGGTCGTCGGCGCCGAGCGTCCCTCGGCCGACCGGGGCAAGGCGGGCACGTTCGCGACCGTCGCTCCGCGCAACGGGTCCAAGGAGTCTTCAAGCGTCAAGACGAGGCCGTCGGCCGCCGCGCCGCGAAGCGGGCGCCAAGCCCTGCCCCGCAGGGAGTGGCCCACGGAGTGAACGGCACGGCGCCCGGGCAGGTCAAGCCCAAGCCGAAGAAGGCGAAGCGCGCCCAAGACGCGAGCGCCCCGAACCGCACCCCCGGCGCAAGGAGCACAAGGCAAGAAAGGAGCACAAGCTCAAGCTTCCGAAGGTGAAGGTGAAGGCGAAGCTTCCGAAGGTGGACGTCCCGAAGGTCAAGGTCCCGAAGGTGAAGCTGAAGGTCGAGGTTCCGAAGGTGAAGGCGCCCGAAGAAGCGACCGCTGACTCAGGCGGGAGGCTGCGCCGCCGCGGCCGCCAGCAGCGTCGCCCGCCGCCGCCTGAAGCCCTGCCGCGGCCACATCGAGGTCCGGCAGCGCGTCGCGGTCTCCGAGCAGGCCGAAGCGCACGCCGCCGTCGTAGCTCACGATCCCGATCGACAGCGCCTGGTTGCGCGGGTTCAGCGGCACGGCGGGGAACACCTCCAGCAGCGGCACGCCGCCCAGGTAGAACGTCTGCTGCGGGCCCCGGCACGTTCGACACCACCAGGTTGAACATGCGCGGCCCGCTCATGGCCCGCACGGCGAGCGACGAGACGATCGGCGGCACCAGACCGGTGGCGCCGACGATCAGCGCGCCCGGCCCGCACCTGAGCCGAGCCCTTCACCTCGTCCATGGCCGCGGCTGATCGCGCGGACGCGGTCCAGCGGCTCGCCGCGCAGCGGGAGGTCGACGAAGACCGTGGAGATGCGGTTGCCCCCCTCGCCGCGCTCCTCCTCGGTGCGCACCGAGACCGGCACCAGCGCCACGGCCTTCTCCGGCGCGTCCTCGCCCAGGTACTCCGACAGCATCAGCGCCACGGTGCTGAGCAGCACGTCGTTCACGGTCGCGCCCGTGGCGCGGCGGACCGCCTTCACGTCGTCGAGCCGCGTGCGGGCGAGGGCGAAGCGGCGCTCGCGCCCGATCTCGGCGTTCAGGCGCGTGTCCGGCGCCTGCGGGCGCACGCGCGCGAGCTCGCCGACCACGCCCGCCGCGTCACGAACCTGGCTCGCGTACTTCCTCGGGTCGATCGTGCGCGTGACCGCCTCGCGGGCGAGCTTGCGCGGCAGCTCCACCTGTGCCGAGGCGATCCGCGTGAGCTGATCCAGCCGCGCGAGGCGGCGGCGCTCCGCCGGCGCCCGCGGCTCGGGCGGGGGAATGTCGAGGCCCTCCTCGGTCGGGTCGAGGATCACCGTGCTCACGTCGACGGCCGCGAGCCCGTCGACCAGCGCGTGATGCATCTTCGCGATCAGCGCCGTCCGCTTGCGCGGCAGCCCCTCGACCACGGTCAGCTGCCACAACGGGCGCGAGCGGTCCAGCGGCTCGGACAGCACCTGGCCCACCAGCTCGCACAGCTCGCCGTCCCCGCCGGGTGCCGGCAGCCCCACGCGGCGGACGTGGCGGTCCACGTCGAACGCCTCGTCCTCCTCCCACACCGGATTGGCCAGGCCGAGGGGGGCGCCCTCGAGGCGCATCGTGTAGCGCGGGATCAGGTGGATGCGCTCGCGGAGGCGCTGGACCACGGTCTCGCGCGCGATCAGCCCGTCGAAGACGCACACTCCGCCGACGTGCATGTGCACCGGCCCGCGCTCGGCCGAGATCGCGGACATGTCGGAGGGCGAGAGGGGCTCGGCCACCCGCGGAGCCTACGAGACGAAGGTGAGGGGCGCTGCCGCTATGCGTGGCTTAGGCCGCGACCTCGACCTGGCTGGGCAGCTGGCCCTTCTGCGCCTGGCCGTAGAGGCAGCCGATCAGTTGCTCGGTGACCTCGGGGTCGAACTGGGTGCCGGCGCTCGAGGCCAGCTCGCGGATGGCGGCGGCGTGCTCCATCGCCTTGCGGTAGGGGCGGTCGGACGTCATGGCGTGGTAGGCGTCGCAGGCGAGGATGATGCGGCTGCCGATGGGGATCTCGTTGCCCGACAGGCCGTCGGGGTAGCCCCCGCCGTCGAAGCGCTCGTGCTCGTGGCGCACGATCCGCGCGACGCCGCCGAGCCCGGGGATGGAGCGCAGGATGCGCTCGCCGATCGCGGGGTGCTGGCGCATGATCTCCCACTCCTCGTCGTTGAGCGGGCCGTCCTTGTGGAGCACCTCGTCGGGGATCGCGACCTTGCCGATGTCGTGCAGCAGCGCTGCCTGGCGGACCTTGTCGGTCTCGACGCCGTCGAGGCCCAGACCGCGGGCCACGGTGGCCGCGAGCTCGACGACCGACTCGGAGTGCTCGCCGGTGTAGCGGTCGCGTTCCAGCAGCGCCTCGGCCAGGCCGGCGATGGCGTCCTGGTGGGCGCTCTCCTCGGACCCGGTCGCCTCGGCGCCGGCGCCGCGCACCTCGATGCGCCCGCCACCCGCCGCGCGGGCCCGGTCGAGCACGGTGCCGGCGCACGGCGACCAGCTCCTCCGAGCTCATGGTCTTGCCGTACTCGGTGATGCCGATCGACACGGCGATGGTCTCGATGGAGCCCACGGCCGCCCGCTCCAGCTCGATCAGGATTCGCTCGAGGCAGACCTTGGCGTCCTCCGCGGATGTCTCCGGCAGCATCACGATGAACTCGTCGGCGCTGGCGCGGGTGGTCACGTCGGTGGCGCGGGTGAAGTTCTCGAGGATGTGGGCCACCTTCTTGAGCACGTCGTCGCCCACGTGACGCCCGTTGCGGGCGTTCAGCGAGCGGAAGCCGTCCACGTCGACCATCGCCACCGCGAGCGCGCGGCCGTGGCGGCGCGAGCGCTCCACCTCCTCGTCGAGGCGGCGCTCGAAGGCGGGGAAGGCGAGCAGGTCGGTGAGGGGGTCGCGCACCGCGCGGACCTCGAGTTCACGTTCCAGGGCCGCGATCCGCTTTCGCGCAGAGTCCAGCTCTTGCTCGAGCTGAGCAGCTTGCTCACGTTGGCCCTTGTTCCCCAACATCGATACTGCCTTCGGCAGTGCGGCGGCGAAGCATGAGGCTTTGCGCGCAACTTATGGACGTATTCTTGCGTCTACTGCTCGGAACCCGTGCGCTTCTGGGGGGTCCTGAACACGTAATCCCAGAACGGGGCGCTCACGCCGAAACCGCGCGTGTCGTCCTGGAAGTGGTGGCGCATGTGCAGCTCGCGGATGACCTTGCCGAGCTTCGTGCGCGGCGTGTGGTGGTGCACGTGGTAGTGGGTCATGTCGTAGGCGAGGTAGCCCGCCAGGAACCCGCACGCGAACAGGTCGTCACTCTGACCGCCGATCACCACGTGGAACAGGCCGTAGAACGCGAGCGCCAGGGGGATGCTCACCGACGGCGGCATGACCAGTCGCATCGGATCGTTCGGGTGGTCGTGGTGCACGCCGTGGATGATCCAGTGCAGCCGCGCGCCGATCCCCTTCTCCGGCTCGAAGTGGAACACGAGCCTGTGCATCCAGTACTCGGTGAGGGTCCAGAAGACGTAGCCGCCGAGGAGCCAGGCGGTGACCTCGAGCGGCGGCGTGCCCTCCTGCCCGAGCGCGAACGTGACCGCGATCGCGGGGATGAAGATGACAAGCGGCACGACCGGATGCACTCGCGAGAGCCGGTCCATCAGGTCCGACTCGAACATCCGTGGCGAGGCTCTGAGCACCTCGGTGCGCTTGTGGGATGTCACATGTATGAATTTACCAACGGCCGCGGTTGGGGTCGAGCCGAGATGGCCCATTCGCGCGCCCGGTCCACACCGAGCTCACGAACTCCAGGCCGAAGCCCGCGGCGAGCGCGAACACGACCCCGCCGACCAGAGCCCGACGGCCCCTGCGCGGCCTGCTCGAACACCAGCGCGAGCAGGCAGGCGGTGACGGCGCCCATGAAGGCCAGAACCGCCACTCGATGCACCCTGTGCATTGTGTTTTCTCTCATGCACCTGATGGTCGGGCGGCGGCGGGTGACCCCTGTGATCGCGGGGTGACGGCCCTGTGAAAAGCGCGTGAACGGCGGCTCTAGCCCGCCACGGGAACGGCCTCGGTGCCCTCGGCACGCGCTGAACGTGCGTGCTCGCGGCTGTCCTTCGACGAGATCATCACCGCGGCCAGGAAAGCGCCGAGCAGCGCGAAGCCGGCGCAGACCAGGAACGCGTCCTGGAATCCGGCGGTCAGCGCCACGGATCGGCTGCCCTCACCGGACGCGAACGCGTCGTTCGTGGTGGCGGTGGCGACCGCGGCGGTGATCGCCAGGCCCAGTGCGCCGCCCACCTGCTGCGATGTGTTGATCAGGCCCGAGGCCAATCCGGCCTCGTTGGGGCGGACCCCGATCACGGCTCCGATGGTCGAGGTGACGAACGAGAAGCCCAGCCCGATCGCCGCCAGCAGCGACGGGAACAGCACGTCGCCCACGTACGTGCCGCCAGGCGCCGAGACGTTCGAGAACCAGAAGGTGCCCGCCGCCACGAACAGCAGGCCCGGTGACGAGCACGGGCTTGAACCCGATCTTCGTGACGAGCTGGGACGCCACGCCGGCGCTCACGATGATCGTCAGCGCGAGCGGCAGGTAGGCGAAGCCGGCCTTCAGCGGCTCGTAGCCCAGCACCTGCTGGAGGTAGAGCGAGATGAAGAAGAACATCGAGAACAGCGACATCCCGATCAGCAGCCCGGCCACGTTCGACCCGCGCAGGGTCTGCAGCTTGAAGACCGAGAGTGGCATCAGGGGCTTCTCCGTGCGCGACTCGATCGCCACGAAGGCGACGAGCAGAGCAAGGGCCAGCGCAAGCAGCCCGATGGTCTGGGTGGAGCCCCAGCCGGCGGACTCGGCGTCTACCAGCGCGTAGACCAGGATCGACAGCCCGGCGGTGACGGACACGGCGCCCGGCACGTCGAACGTGCCCGCCTGGCGGTCGAGGCTCTCGTCGAGGATGCGCGGGGCGAGGAACGCGGCGATCAGGGTGATCGGGGTGTTCACGAACAGCACCCACTCCCAGCCGAGGTACTCGGTGAGCACGCCGCCGAGCAGCACGCCGGCCGCGCCGCCGGAACCGGCGACAGCGCCCCAGACCCCGAGCGCCTTGTTGCGCTCGGCGCCCTCCTTGAAGGTGTTCGTCACGATCGACAGCGCGGCGGGGGAGACGATGGCCGCGCCGAGGCCCTGGAAGGCGCGCGCGACGATGAGCATCACGTCGCTCTGCGCGAGGCCGCCGGCGAGCGATGCGACGCCGAACAGGATCAGGCCCGCAGATGAACATCCGCCGCCGGCCGAGCAGGTCGGCCATGCGCCCGCCGAGCAGCAGGAAGCCGCCGAACACGAGCACGTAGGCGTTCACCACCCACGAGAGGTTGTCCTGGGAGAAGTTGAGGTCGGTGCCGATCGAGGGGAGCGCCACGTTCACGATCGATGCGTCGAGCACCACCACGAACTGGGTGGCCGCGAGCAGCGCGAGGGCGAAGGTCTTGGAACGGCCGGAGGTGTCGGCTGGCATCGGAGGTCCTTGTCGGGTGGTGTGAAACGGAACTATGCTTCCGGTTGACAAGCCACCATAGCGGAATCATCATTCCGTTTGCAGCTAGGCTCCTTCACATGACCGCACACCTCGCCATCCGACCCCAGCGCGCCGACGCCCGCCGCAACCGCGAGAACATCCTCACGGCGGCGAAGAAGGTGTTCGCCGAGATGGGCTCGGGCGCCCAGATGGACTCGGTGGCACGCGAGGCCGAGCTCGGGGTGGGCACCCTGTATCGCCATTTCCCCACCAAGGAGGACCTACTCGGGGAGCTGGTGGCCGAGCAGTTCGCGACCTTCCTCGACCGCGCCCGGCTCTCCCTCGAGACCGTGGACGACCCATGGGAGGCGCTGGCCGGGACCCTGCGCGCGAACGCGCTGGTGGCCTCGGAGAACGTGGCCGTGCAGAACGCCCTCACGGGCTCCGAGGTGAACTGGGCGCGCGTCGACCCGGTGCGCGATGAGCTGCTCGAGGTGACCGAGGAGCTGATCCGGCGCTGCCACGCCGCCGGCGTGGTGCGTGACGACCTCGTGGTGTCCGACATCCCGACCGTGATGTGCGGCCTGTGCTCGACGATGGGGACGCGCCCCGACGGCGCGCCCCAGGACTGGCGCCGCCACCTCGAGATCCTGCTGGACGGGCTGCGCGCCCGCTAGGAACTGGCCCGGTGCCGGTGGCTGCTCGCTGCGAACACGATCTCGTCGCGCTGCTCTCCTCGCCGCCCGGACCGTCACCGGTGCTGCGCCGGCTCGAAGCTCTCGATCTGCCCGTCCTGTTGAAGCGCCGAGACGGATCGTCTCGGCAAGACCTCGACGGCCTTCTCCTCGCGACCGCGCACAGCGCGCCATCCGATGAACAATGCGTGCGTCCGGGCCTGGAACCTCCTGTGGGGTTTCATGCGAACCTAACCCACTGGTCGCCCGATGGGGAGTGCTCGGGGGAACGGGATGTCTGGGTCCGCGCGCTCCCACGGGGCTCCCGAATCCGGCGCGATCTCGAAGATCTGCGACGGCACCCACGACTACCCGCGGACCACCGCCGAGTCTCCGGCGAGCCCCGGAATGGCCCCTGCTTTGGCGAGGGAAGTGTCTGCGTCGCAGGGCCCGACAGCACGGCGGCGTTCAGGATGATCGGCGTGGGGCCGCGAGAACGTGCGCGGCTATGCCGCCGTCCCCGACGTGAGGCGAGCACGGAAAACGGCGTCGTCCTTCACATCCGCAACGGGCTGAACACGACCCCCACCTTCGGGGCCGCCGTGTCCAACTCGATCGCCTTCGCCAACGACATTTCCGGCGGAATCGCCATGGCCGACCTCGACGGCGACGGCCTCAAGGACATGGCGGCCACCGCCGGAAGCGGGCGCATCGTGACCCTCAAGGGCACGACCGAGCTCGCAGCCTTCGAGACAGCAGTGGTCCGCCGGACCGGGGCCGGCACGCTCACGCGCATCCTCGCCGTCGATGTCGATGGCGACGGGGACCGCGACCTCGTCAGTCCCATAACCGGGGCGTCACCGCAGTTGGTCGTGACCCGCAACAACGGCCTGGGCGTCTTCACCGAGGTTCCGGGCTCGCCTTTCAACATGCCCGGAAGCACCAACGCGCGCGGCGTCGCAGCGGGCGACCTCACCGGGGACGGCAAGCTCGACGTTGCGGTCGCCCATCCGGGCAACCGCAGGGTCTCCGTGCTCGCCGGCAACGGCGCCGGTGGCTTCGCGCCGGCGCCCGGATCGCCGTACAGCACCGAACCCGTCGAGTCCCCCGCGGGCATTGCCATCGGGGACTTCGACCGTGACCTCCATCCCGACCTCGCCATCGTCCACAACGAGAACGCGGCGCGAATGTCGGTGCTGATCAACGACGGGAGCGGCAGGGCGACGTTCGCGGGCACGGACTTCGGCACAGGGCCGGTCACGCCACGGATGCGCACGGTGACGGTCGCGAACCCCGGCACGGGCGTGCTGCGGGTGAACGGCGTCGGGAAGCCAGGGGACGGCTACGAGGTGGCTGCCGACCGCTGCACGGGCAGGACGGTCGTCACCGGGGGTGCCTGCGGGATCGACGTGCGCTTCACGGGCACGCGGCCGCGGCGGGCCGTTTCGCCGCTCACCATTGCCACCCAGGACGGGTCCTTCGCCACCACCTTGAACGCGGTCACGCGCGCGCCTCTGCTCACGCGAGTGGGGCTCAGCCGCAAGCGGTTCCTCGTAGGGAAGGGGAGGCGTCGCGGCACGCGCGTGCGCTTCACGCTCTCGGAGGCCGTGGGCGTGCGGATCGGGTTCGAGCGCGCGGCGGCCGGGCGGCGCAGCAAGGGCAAGTGCCGCAAGCCGACGCGCAGACTCATCCGCGCGAGGGCGAAGCGATGCACGCGCTACGTCGCGACGAAGCTGGTGATCAGGCGCAACGGCAAGGCGGGAGCCAACTCGGTTGCTTTCACCGGCAAGGTGGGCAAGCGGCGGTTGCGTCCCGGGGGCGCATCGGGTCGTGGTCGTGGCGCGTGATGTGAGGGGAAACGCGTCGAACGTCGCGCGCGTGGGCTTCACGGTCAGGAAGCCCCCGGCGAAAAGAATTCGGGGATGAAGAAGGTCACGGACCACATCGGGGTGGTCAGTGCAATTGGTGGCGGACTCGGGCTCCTGGCCTACACGGTGCTGAGCCTCGCCTGCAGCGTACCGGGACGTTGGGATCGAGCCGAGCGATGTTGGCCTGGACCAGGGCGCGATCCTCGGGCGCTCGCTGGTTGGGTTGGCTCTGTCCACATTGGTCGTGGTCGGCGCAGTTATGGCGGCCGGTGCCCTCGGTGGAGTCGGGCTGCGACAACTTGGTAAGGCCAACGACACCCGCCTGGAGCGAAGGGTCGGCGTCCTCGCCGCGACCGTCTTGCTGGTAGCGCTCGTCGCGGGACCCCTGGTGAGCTGGGATATCCCCCTGGCAGCCGTGGGGTTTGTGGTGCTCGTGGTCGCCTGCTTTTTCGCCGCGACGATCGGCGAGGCCAACAAGTCCTGGAATCCTGCCGACCCGAAGGGCGACAAGACGATCCTGTGGCTGTTGTGTGCGACGTCCGTCATTGGCGTGCTCGCTGTCCTAGGGGGTCTCATGGGCAGTGCCGCAAACGCTCGTGACGATTTCGCCGAAGGGAGGCGGCCGACGGGCTTAGGCTTCGGCTTCTCGGGACCGTGGGACGCCGAGGTCGTGCGTGTCACCTGGGGTGAAAAACCGCCTTCCCAGGCGCTGGCGCTCCCGCGCTGCTTGCTCTATCTCGGACACGACGCAGGGACGAGTCTTTTCTTCGATCCCACTGACGGCCACGAGCGGACTCTCCGCCTTCAAGCCTCGACGCTTCAGGTCGAAGTGCTGCCTCACACCGAGTCCGCCCTGCCAGCACCGGGAAACCAGCCGGGTCCGTGTTCCTAACGAGAACGTCCTGAGATAGAGGTACCGCCACGGGGATTCGAACCCCGGTTTCCGCCGTGAGAGGGCGGCGTCCTAGTCCCCTAGACGATGGCGGCCTGGGGTCGGCGATTGTAGCGGCGCTTACTTGGCGATCGGCCGTGTCCCGCTAGCTTGATTCGCATGACCTCGCGGCCGAGAACGCTGCTGGCCGGGGCGGGCGCGTGCGCGCTCGCCTTCTTGGTCCTGCTCGCGTTTGCGTATGGCTCCGACTGGGCGCGGTGGGTTGACGCGGCGTCGCTGCAGGGGTTCCTCGGGCTTCAGGGTCCGACGTCGTCGCCGATGGCCTGGAAGGTGGCCGGGCTCGGGAACGCGTTCGAGGTCGGTCTGATCGGGGCCACGCTCGCGTTGATCGCCGTCGCTCGGGGGCGACCGCGGACGGCGCTGTTCGTGCTGGTTCTCCTGGCCGTGACCAGCGTTTCGAGCCAGGTGCTCAAGGCGCTGCTCGCGTATCCGCGCCACGACCCTGAGATCGGCACCACCTTCATCAAGCCGGAGGCGTTCCCGAGCGGGCATGCCACCGCGTCCATGGCTCTTGCGATCGCCCTCGTCGTGGTCGTACCGAACCGGCTCAGGCCGGCGGCGGCCATCGTCGGCGGCGGGTTCACGATCGGCGTCTCGTTTTCGATCGTCGCGCTCGGCTGGCACTTCCCCAGCGACATCGTCGGCGGCTATCTCCTGGCGACCGGCTGGGCGCTCGTACTGCTCGCCGCGCTCCGCGCCAGTCAGGCGCGCTACCCCGAGCGCCATGTGCGCAGCCGCCTGGCGGCCCGTCTTCAGTCGGCCACCGAGAAGACCGCGACCGTGGGGCTCGCGGCGGCGCTCGCGGGGCTGGCCGTCTTCACGGCGATCGTCTCCGTGGCGATGCTTCCCGACGCTGCCGACTACGCGCGCGAGCACACGGCCTTCATGGCGGTGGCGGGCGCCGTCTCGGTGAGCGCCTTTGCGCTGCTCGCGGCGATGGCCCTTGCTTCCACCCGCCGCAGCCTGAGGTAGGATCGCCTAGTCCAAAACGGTCGGTGGCCAGGGAAGTCCGGTGAGAAGCCGGCGCGGTCCCGCCACTGTGACCGGGCGACGAAGTCCCACACGCGCGCGAGCGCAGCCACCGGATGGCCATCGGCCGACCGGGAAGGCGTGGGGTGGAGCCCGAAGCCAGGAGACCTGACTCCGACCGGATCAATCCACCCTCGGAAGAAGGGCGATCCATGACGAACTCGAATCCCCGGCATTTGCCGGCCGCGCTGCTCGCGGCATGCGCAGTTGCCGCTCCAGTGGCGCAGGCGGCTCCCGCCTCCGTTCAGCTCCGCATCGAAGGCCGCAGCACCACGATCTACGAAGGGCCGGTGACCACCGACGGCAAGGTCGCGAGCCCCTCCGCCGGCGGGAACCACCCCTGCGACGGCACCAACAACGGCGTCAACCCCCAGCCGGGGCCGACCCCGACCAGCGCGCTCGACGACGGCGAGGCCCTGGGCAACTACACGTGGGCGGGGACCTGGTTCCCGAGCTTCGAGGACTATTCGATCGACCGCGTCGGTCCCGACCCGGCCACCAGCTCCGAGTTCTGGGGCCAGCTCGTGAACTTCAAGTTCTCGTCGGTCGGCGGCTGCCAGGAGCGGATCAAGGGCGGTGACGAGGTGCTCTGGGCCTTCGACGCGTTCTCCAAGACCCAGGCCGCCAAGCTGGCCGGCCCGACGAGCGCCACGGTCGGTAGGCCGTTCACGGTGACCGTGACCAACGGGGACACGGGCGCTCCGCTCGCGGCACACGCGGTTGGCGGCGGCGTGACCGGCGCCGACGGCAAGGCTTCCCTGCAGTTCAACCAGGCGGGGATCTACAAGCTCAAGGCCACGCGGGCGGACTCGGTGCGGTCGAACGCGCTGAGCGTCTGCGTCGACCCCCAGGGGGCCGCCGCGTGCACTTCGACAGACAAGGCCCCGCCCAAGGTGAAGGTGCTGCTGGCGCGCAACCAGGTCGCGACAGCCCGCGGCCGCTCGCGCACCGTGCTGTTCGAGTGCAGGGAGACGACACCGGCGGCAGCGGGGTGACCGGCTACTCCGTCGACGTGGCGAAGGTGCTGACGCCGGCGGGTACGCGAGCGCCGATGCATTCAGGCCCGCTCGTGGCCCGTACCGCGCTCACCCGCGTAGACTTCCGCGGGACCCCGGGCGCCTCGTACAAGTTCAGGGTCACGGCGTTCGACCGGGCTACGAACCGGGCATCGTTCGAGAGTGGAGTGATCTCGATCCCGGTGGACGATCGCGACAGCGCACTGAAGCTGTCCCGCGGCTGGAAGCGCCTCAAGCGCGAGAACGCCTGGGGCCGGACGGTGATCCGCTCCAGGGTCAAGGGCGCCGGGGCGCTGCTGCGATTCAGCGGCCGCCGAATCGCGCTGATCGGCCGCAAGCTGCCCAAGGGCGGCCGGCTGAAGGTGAGCGTGGACGGCAAGACCCGTGTGCTCTCTATGCGCGGCAAGCCGAGGTCAGGCCAGTGGTGTTCACCTCGCGGCGACTGGCCGCCGGCGAGCACACGCTGAGGCTGCAGGCACTCGGCCGGCAACACCGTCGAGCTCGACGCGGTGGCGCCCCTGCCATGAGGCGGCTGGCATTGATCGCGATCGCCGGCGCGGCCTTCTGCGCCGCCCCGGCGCCCGCGGCCGCGAAGGCCCCGTCGGTCGAGACAGCTGGTCGCGTTCAAGGACGGCACCGTGAAGGAGAAGCGGGTGCGGGCTCGCGGTCAGCGTGAAGGTGGGCCGCCGGCGCTGCGCCGCCGGGCGGGCGACCCCGCTCGCGGCGCTGGTGCGCTCCAAGCCCGGCGCGCTTGGGCTGAAGGACTTCGGCTCGTGCTCGCGCCGCGCGCGCGGATGGGGGCCAGCTGTTCGTGCGCTCGATCCGCGGTCAGCGCAACCGCGGGCAGGACGGCTGGGTCTACAAGGTCGGTCGCAAGGTGGCTACCGCCGCGCGGCCGACCCAGCGGCCCGTTCGCCGCGG
>CAWGUV010000014.1:0-35459 GCA_963825775.1 uncultured Thermoleophilaceae bacterium
GCCGCGTTCTGGCCCTTCTTCACGCGCTTGGCCGTCTCCTTCTCCTGGAGGTCGTCGGCGTAGCGGGCGCGGGCGGCGACGGGGAAGCGGCCCTCGGTCAGGCCGGTCAGTGATCCGACGAGGTCGGCGGGGACGCCGGCGATCAGCCGTGCGCGCAGCATCACCGAGTCGACGTACCAGTCGGCGTGGTTGTAGGCAAAGATCGACCGGCGCACGTCCTTCTCATAGCCGGCGGCCTTCAGATAGCGGCCGGCGGCGAAGATCGCGTCGACGGGGTTGTAGGGGTCCTTCTTGCCGTCCTTGTTCGCATCCACCCCATACGCCCGCCAGCTGGAGGGGATGAACTGCATCCAGCCCAACGCGCCGGCGGAGGAGACGTTCAGGTTGCGGCCGTAGTCGGTCTCGATCTCGTTGATCGCGGCCAGGATCTCCCACCGCACCCCGTACTGGATCCCCGCCGCCTGATAGATCGGCAACAGGAACACCGGCACCCGGAACTTCCGGATCACGAAATTCGGCACACCCGTCGTAAACGACGGACCGGGGAGCGCGTCCACGAAGCCCGGGTTGCGGCGGAGCGGGCGAGCCGTCGGGGTTGCGGAGCTTGGTCCGGCGCGGGCGCTTGCGCTTGCGCGCGGGAGCCTCGACCTCAGGTTCAGCCTCGTCGGTGTTCTCCTCGAGCTTCGCCTTCTTGCGCTTCTTCTTGCCGGAGCGCGGCTGCTCGGATCCGGCGCCGGGCTTCGGCGCGGGGTCGGCCGGCTCGGGCTTCGGCTCGGGCTTGGGGTCCGAGGGCGGTGCCCGGGCGGCACGGGCTCACCGGGCAGCTGGATCTGGTCGAGCGGCGTGCCCTCGGGCACGTCGACGGTGATCGGGATCACCTGGCCGGTGATGAGCTTCACGTAGATGGTGCGCTTCTCGGCCGAAGCGGGCAGGGTGAACGCGGTCAGGGCAGCAACTGCGACGAGCGCAGCGCACAGCGAAAGTTGGATAGCCCGCGTTCTCATCCCTCGATCCTCGTCTCCTCCCTGAGACCCCGCCACAGGGCGCCTTTCGGCCGCGCGCAAGCTATCAGAAGCCGCTGCCAATCCGTGTCAGCACCTGGAGCTATCGGCGTAAGCTAGTTGGTGCTTTCTACAAGGCTGCAATAGGGAACCGTCGCCCAGGTGGCGCGACGCCGCCTCAGGTCAGTCTCGACTCGAGGTTGAGCGTTGGCCCTGGCGGCGGCCGGAGAACCGACATCCGTGCGGTACGCTCGCCGCGATGAGCGACGGACGAACAGAACCTTCGTCGACCGCCTCTCCCGGCAGGGCGAGGAGGCCCTCGGAAAGATCGCCGAGGAGCTGGTGGCGAACCCGGTCGTGAACCGCGCGCCTCAGCGGCGCCTTCGAGGCGCGCGAGAAGGCGGTTCACGCGCAGGAGGCCGCGATGGGCGCCCTGAACATCCCGTCCGCCGCGGACATCGAGCGGCTCACCCGCCGCCTGCGGTCGGTCTCCCAGCGCCTCGAGGGCATCGAGGACTCGCTCGACCGGCTCGAGGAGCGGCCCGGCGCGCCGCCGCGGCGGCGCCGGCGCCGACGCCGGACGGCCTGGAGGCGCAGGCTCGACGAGATCGCCCGGGACATCGCCGCGCTGCGCGAGGCGGTGGCGCCCGGCTCCGAGCCCTGCCGCGGGCCCAGGAGCGCCTCACCGTCACCGAGCAGTAGCCGGCCGAGGAGCGCCGCGTAGGCGGCCTCGCCCAGGCGCGAGGCCCGCGTCCTCGAGCTCCTCGGCGTGATCCGCTCGCCGCGCGCCCGCCGCGAGCTGGTCGCTCACCGCGAGCAGCACGGCGGCCGCGACCCCGCGCCGCTGGGCGATGGCCGAGCAGCGTCGCGGCCTCCATCTCCACCACCTCGGCGCCCGCCGCCACCCACTCCGCCTCCACCTCCTCGCGCGCGTCATAGAAGAGGTCGGTCGAGACCGCGGTCACGGCGCGGGCGCCTCGAGCGCGCCGTCAGGCCGGGGTCGGGCCGCAGCGGCGCCGTCGCGCCGAGGGCCGGCTTGCGCCGTCGGCGGGCGATCACCTCGCGGGCGCTCACCAGCTCGCCGAGCTCGAGGCCCTCGACCAGCGCGCCGCAGGTGCCGATGCGGACGAGCGTGCGGGCGCCGAGGTCGATCAGCTCCTCGATCACGATCGCCGCGCTCGGCCCGCCCATGCCGGTGGACTGGATGGTCAGCGGCTCGCCGTCGGCGGCGGTGCCGGTGTAGCCCCAGAGCCCGCGCGCGTGGTTGAACATCAGCGGCTGGTCGAGCAGCTTCTGCGCCACCAGCAGGGCCCGGTGCGGATCGCCCGGCAGGAGCACGCGCTCGGCCAGGCGGCCGGAGGGGCGGAGGTGGATCGGGGCATCGGCCACTCCGGGCATCTTGGACTGGCGAACCACGCCGATGGCCGACGCGGCACGAGACATCCCCGACGCGCTCCGCGAGGCGGTCGACCGCACGCGTGCAGGCCACGCGTCGAGACGCGCGAGCGCGCCGCAGGACGCGGTCGGACGACCTGGTGAAGGGCGCCGCGAAGGAGCGCGGGCGCAACGTGCGCGCGGCGCGATCGAGGACCGGCTGCCCGGCGACGCAGGACGACGTGAAGGCGAGTCAAGGCAGCGAGCTGCGAGGCGATAGGTGGCCGCCTCGACGAGATCGAGAAGCGCCTGCCGCCAAGCGACAGCGCTAGACGTGGCCGGCCGGCAGGGTCCTGATCACCGGGGTCGGGAGCTACATCGGCTCCGCCCTCGCCCGGCGGCTCGGAGCGCGACCCGGAGTTCGAGCACGTCGCCGGGCTGGACAGCCGCCGGCCCGCGCAGCCGGTCGAGGGCGCGCGCTTCATCGAGGCGGACATCCGCGACCCGGTGATCGCGACGCTCATCCCGCAGGAGGAGGTGGACACCGTGGTGCACAACCAGATCGTCCGCCGGCCGGGCCCGGGGATGTCGAGCCGGACGATGCACGACATCAACGTGATCGGGACGCTCCAGCTGCTCACCGCCTGCGAGGGCTCGCCGGGGATCCGGACGATCGTGATCCGCGGCTCCGCGGGCATCTACGGCGCCGAGCCGCACGCGCCCCAGTTCTTCACCGAGGAGATGGCGCGGCTGTTTCCGCTGCGCACCCGCTTTCAGCGCGACGTCGGCGAGATCGAGAACTACTTCGAGACCTACTCGCGCCGCCACCCCGGGGTGACCTGCACGATGCTGCGCTACCAGCCGGCGATCGGCCCGGCGCTCTCCACCCAGGTCACCCGCTACCTCTCCTCGCCCGTGGTGCCCACCTACCTCGGCTTCGACCCCCGGCATCCAGGTGGTGCACGAGCAGGACGGGCTCGACGCGCTCACGGCGGCGGTCCAGCGGCCCGTGCGGGGCGCCGTGAACGTGGCCAGCCCGGGCACCATCGGCCTCGCGCGCATGATCCGCCTGGCCGCACAAGCCGTCGCTGCCGGTGGCCGGCCCGGCGTTCGGCGCGGCCACGGGCCTGCTGCGCAGGGTCGGGCTGGCCGAGCTGTCGGAGGACTTTCGCCGGCTGCTTCGCTACGGCCGCGCGGTGGACACCGCGCGGCTGGTGGACGAGGTGGGCTTCACGCCGCGGTTCAGCACCGCCGGCGCCGTGGAGGACTACGTGGCGGCGGGGCGACTGATGCCGTGCCCACCCTCGGCGCGGCCACCGGCTTCCTTCGCGGCCTGCGGGCCGGGCTCGACGCGGGCCTCGACCTGCCCGAGGCCGCCGCGCGTGGGGCGGCCGGGCTGTCCGCACGACGCGCGCGAGCGGGTGCGCGCCGCTGTGCGGCGGCTCGAGGGCGACTACGGCGAGGACGACTGGGGCTTCGACGAGGAGTTCGCGCGGCTGGTCGAGCCCGGCTTCGACTTCCTCTACGACCGCTGGTGGCGGGTCAAGGCCACGGGGCTGGAGAACGTGCCCGCCCACGGCCGCGCGCTGCTCGCCGCAAACCACGCCGGCATCCTGCCGTGGGACGCGACGATGATGTCGGTCGCGATCATGCGCGAGCACCCGCTGCCGCGCTACCCGCGCTTCCTCGTTCTCAACTGGGCCTTCGAGCTGCCCTACGTGTCGATGGCGATCCGCAAGGTCGGCGGGGTGGTCGCATCGCCCCACAACGCCCTGCGCCTGCTCGAGGACGACCAGCTGGTGGCCGTCTTCCCCGAGGGCGTGAAGGGCACCGGCAAGGCGTACGCCGAGCGCTACCGGCTGCAGCGCTTCGGCCGCGGCGGATTCGTGGAGCTGGCGCTGCGCGCCGGGGCGCCGATCGTGCCGGTGGCGGTCGTGGGCAGCGAGGAGATCTACCCCAAGCTCGGGGAGGCTGCCGCTGCTGGCGCGGCTCACGGGCGCTCCCTTCTTCCCGCTCACCCCGTTGTTCCCGTGGCTGGGCCCGGCCGGCGTGGTGCCGCTGCCGTCGAAGTGGAGGATCGAGTTCTGCGAGCCGATCGAGACCGCCTCGTACGGGCCCGACGCGGTGGCCGACCGGTCGCTGGTGCTCGAGCTGTCCGAGCGCGTGCGGTCGACGGTGCAGCAGGCGCTGTACGCGAATTTGGTGAAGCGCGGCAACCCCTTCGTGTAGGTTCGCGCCACCCGACTCGAGGAGTGGCATGAGCGAGCAGCCCCACTACGAGCCTCCCGCGGCCGAGGAGATTCAAGGCGACGGGTCCCCGGCGGAGACCTGCGCGATGATCGTGACCGACTCATGAGCGACACGACGCCGCAGTACGACCCGCCCGCAGCCGAAGAGATCGAGATCGACGGGAACCCGGCGGACACCTGCGCGATCGTCAGCACGCTCGCGGACTGACGCATCTTGCGCCTGCTCGAGGAGAGCTTCACGCTCCGGCGGGTCGCGCGGCGAATCGGCGTCGCCCGGCCCGCGCGCACGCGCGACGAGCCCCCCGAGCTGCCGGTCGGCGTCAAGCTCGAGCTGACCTACCACTGCAACCTCCGGTGTGGCTTTTGCTACACCGACTCGCCCCGCCACACGGCCGAGCAGACGCCGGAGATGGGCAAGGACGAGTGGCTGAGGATCGCCGACGAATGCCTGGAACTGGGCGCCGTCGAGGCGGTGATCACGGGCGGAGAGCCGCTGCTGTACCCGGACGTCACGCTCGCGGTGATCGACCGGCTCGCCGCCGGCGGAGTGGGGGTCACGCTCAACAGCAACGGCTGGTTCGTGGACGAGGCGATGGCCGCTCGCCTCGGCGAGGTGCCCGGATTGCACGTTCACGTCTCGCTCGACGGCGCCCGCCCCGACGTCCATGAGGCCTCGAGGGGTGTCCCGGGCAGCTGGCGCCGCGCCGTGGCCGGGATGCATCACATGCTCGAGAACGGGATCGCCGTGCACGGTGTTCACGTGGTCACCCCGGAGAACGAGGGCGGGGTGGACGACTACCTCGAGCAGATGTGGGCGCTGGGTCTGCCGGCCCTGCGAGTGACCCCCGTGGTTCCCGTCGGTGCGGCGGCTCGCGGCGAGAAGTGGGGTGTGAGCCGCGCACGGATCGATGACCAGGTGAAGCAATTCCGGGAGCGGCGGGGAGAGGACATGAGCGTGCTGGTGTCCGGTGGCAGCGGCGCTCCGATCGCCTACCGGGACGATCTCGCGCCCGCCGCCCTGCTGGTGCGCCCCGACGGGCGCGTTCGCATCGACTCGCTCCACCCGTTCAGCTTCGGCCACGCGCTCGATGACGGCCTGGCCCACTGCTGGGCCCGGATCCGCGAGGAGTGGCGCTCTCCCGTGATCACCGAGTGGGCGGAGGGGATCTCGAGCTCGACGGGATTGAGCAACGCGGGCCTCGTGCCCTACCTCGACGAGGAGGCCGAGATCGGCCGGCCGGTGCCGGCGAGCCGGTCCGACGAGCAGCGCAGGAAGAGCGCCGGGCAGAAGGTGCTGCGCCCGGTCGAGCCGGAGCGCCCGGCCGACCCGGCGGCGGCGGACCGCGAGGCGCGGGAGCACGTGCGCGGGCTCGCGCTGTCGCGCCGCTATCGCCACGCCGACGTGCGGGCCAGCGGCGGCAGCGCCGAGCGCGTGGTGCGGCGTCTGCGCGATGGCGGGATGGTCCGTCTCAACCTGGCCGGCGCCGCCGCCTTCGACGCCCTCGCCGACGGCACCGCGGCCGACGCCGTCGCAGCCCTGCGCGAGGAGCACCCCGGCATCGCGCAGGCGCGGATCGAGGACGACGTGCTGGCGCTGGTCCGGCGGCTCACGCGCACCGGGCTGATCGTCCCGGCCGGTGCGCGCGGACCGGTCCAGGACTTCGGCGCCTCGGCGCCAGACCTGCCCGGCGTGGCGGTCGGGCGCCGCGCCTAACCGGCCGGTGGGCAGTCTCTTCGGCCACGAGGTGGCCTCCGAGCTGACGCTGGAGCGCCTCAACGACGTGCCCGGGCCGCGGGGACGGCTCGAGGTGCGCCGTGCCGGCGGGAACCCCCTCGACGTGGACGCGCGAGCTGACCGCCTGGTCGGAGATCGAGGGCCGGGTCTTCGCCGTCGCGCGGCGGCCCGAGGGCGAGTTGGTGATCTCGTGCAGCCTGACCGGCGCCTGGAGCGCCGACCCCGCCGAGGGGCTGGTCGAGGCGCTGCCGCCGCCGGGCGTGGCGGCGACGTCGATCGAGCACAGGCTGGTATCGGTGATCATTCCGCTGCTGCTGGCGGAGCGGGGCGACCTGGTGATCCACGCCTCGGCGGTGGACACCGAGGCGGGCGCCGTGCTGTTCGCCGGGCCAAGCGGCCGCGGCAAGTCGACCACGGTGGCGGCCCTCGCCCGCGCCGGCCTGCCGACCCTCGCAGAGGACGGCCTGGTGGTGGAGCTCGCCGGCGGGGGGCCGCTGGCCTGGCCGGGAGCCCGTGGCATCCGGCTGAAGGGCCCGGGCGAGGCGGCGGGCGCCGCCGGCCTGGACTACCCGCCGGGGCTTGCGCAGACGTCGGACGCCCCGGCGGAGGGCCGTCCGGTGGCGGCGGTGGTGGCGCTGACGCCGCGCGGCGACGCCCTCACGCTCGATGCGCTGTCGCCCGGGGAGGGGGCCGCCGCACTGGGGGCGAGCCTGTTCCACCGCGGCGGCCCCGAGGGCCTGCGCCCGGCATTTCGCTCCCTCGCCCGTCTCGTCGAGGCGGTGCCCGCATACGTGTGCTCGCTGCCCGACGACCTCGGCGCCCTCGCCGACGCCGCGCCCAGGTTGATCGAGCGGGTCAGCCGGCGCTGAGCAGGCCGCGCTCGCACATGTCCTCGACGAACGCGGACGCGTCGGTGAGTGCCGTGGGGGCGTCGACGTCGAAGTACTCCTCGAGCGCGGCGGCCAGCGACTCGATGGACCTCGGCTCGTCGAGCGCCTTCCACAGGACGGCGCCGGCCGCGTTGAGGCGCAGGAAGGTGTCGTCGTCGAGATCGAGGATCACGGTCTCCCCGCCGACGTCCTCGACAATCGCCCGCTCACTGCGGGTCACGGTGGAGCTCGGGTCCAAGGCGGCCAGCTTAGTTGCGCGGCGCAGGGGTGGCGGATAGGTTCGCCCGCATGAACGAAGACCACAGCGAAGGCACGTACGAGGCACCCAAGGCGGAGGAGCTGGACGCGGGCGGCCGCCCGCTCGAGAGCGCCGCGGGCATCTCCTAGCTAGCGCCGGGGCCTGAGCCCGGTGGCGGCCGCGCGCATGTGGCGGCCGACGAGACGCCACGTGGGCGCCCCGTCCTCGCCGACGGAGTCGCGAAGCCCCTCGCGCGAGGGGATCAGCACGCGGCGTAGATAGGCCGCCTTCTCCCGCCCGCGCATCATCGCCAGCCGGCCGACGTGCAGCGACGCGCCGGCGTCGAGCTCCTCGACCGCTCGCAGCGGCCCCCAGGCCGGCGGCGCGCCCGCCTCGAGCGGCCGTGCCCGGCCGAGGCCCAGGTGGCGCTCCACGTAGTCCAGACCGCGATGCAGGACCCATAGCAGGCCGTGCCGATCGGCCAGCTCGAAGCTCGCCCGCCAGTCCGCGTCACTCGCGTCGCGCGCGGCCAGTTGCAGGTCCCGCAGCCAGATCAGGCGCTTGCCCCGGTCGCTGCAGAGATGGAGGGCCAGCACGAGCAGCTCGCCGGGTGGCGCCGGAACGGCCACCGCGTGCTGCCCGACCGTGAGCGTCTGCGCATCGCGGGCCAGCAGGTCGTGGGAGAGCGCTTCGCCGAGCGGGTCGTCGCCCACGCGCCAGTGCAGCTCCACATCGAGGTTGCGCCTGCCCACCTTGCGCCGGACGTGCACGTCGTGGCCGTGGGACTCGCCGAAGGCGGGGTCGAACTCCACGATGCGCTCGTACCCGCGCTCGGTGAGTGCATCGGCCGCGACCGCGAGAGTCTCACGGGGCAGGAGCAGGTCCAGGTCGACGAAGGTGCGCAGCGCCGGATCGGGATGGTGACGCGCGGCGGCGGGCCCTTCAGCAGCAGGGGCTCGACGTCGCAGGCCGTGGCGATCAGCGGCTCGATGGCTGCCAGCTCCGCCTCGAGCGCGCGCGTGCTCAGGGCACGGATGTGTGCCACGTCGCGAAGCGTCGCCGCCTGCTCCTCGGGGAGCCGCAGCCGGCCGGCGGCGATCGCCGCGGCGCCGTGCGAGCTGAAGCGGTGGTGCAGTACCGCGTCGGAGAAGGCCTCCGAATCCTCCGGTTCGACATCGCGCTCCTCGATGAGGTCGACCAGCCAGGGCAGCTGGCCGGAGTGGGGGAGCGAAAGCGGCTCGCGCCGCTTCATGGAGGCGGCCCGAAGGGGCGCCGTTCAAGGCGCCAGGATGGCGCCAATCTCATCAGAGGTGCCGCAGGATGCGGCACGGGCTAGAAATGGACGCCGCGCAGCAGGTACGCCATCGCCACTGCCTCGGTCGACATCTCCTCGTCGGCCGCCACCGGCACCCCGTCCTCGCCCGCCGGGAGCTCCTTCTTCTTGTCCTTGCCCTTCGCCGCCTTGGAGTCGGGGAACAGGTTGTAGGCCTGGTTGAGCACGATGTCCACGGTGGCCGGCGACAGCGAGTAGAGGATCTCGCCGAAGGTGCCGAGCCGTGAGGCCTTGCGCTTGGGCTTGTCGATCATCGCGTCGGTGAGCATCTCCGCGGCCTCCGTCGGGGAGAGCGTGGGGAAAGCCTTGTACATGTCGGTCGGCGCGATCATCGGCGTGCGCACCAGCGGCATGTAGATCGTCGTGAACTTCACGTTGTCGGCCACGCACTCCGGCGCAGCGCAGCGCGAGAACGCGTCGAGCGCGGACTTCGATGCCACGTAGGCGGAGAAGCGCGGCGTGTTGGTCTGCACGCCGATCGATGAGACGTTGATGATGTGGCCGGTCTTGCGCTCGCGCATCCCCGGCAGCAGGGCCATGATCAGCTTCAGCGCCCCGAAGTAGTTCAGCTGCATGGTGCGCTCGTAGTCGTGGAAGCGGTCGTAGGAGCGCGCGACGCTGCGGCGGATCGATCGCCCGGCGTTGTTGATCAGCACGTCCACGCCGCCGTGCTCGTCGATCACCTCCTTGGCCATCCGCTCGATGTCCTCGAGGTCGGACAGGTCGGCGGGGTGCACGTGAGCCGTGCCGCCGGCCTCCTCCACCTGCTTGGCCACCTCCTCCAGCTTCTCGCGCGTGCGCGAGACGAGGATCACCGTGCCGCCCGCCTCACCGACCCTGATCGCCGTCTCCAGGCCGATCCCCGATGACGCGCCGGTGATCAGCACGCGCTTGTCCTTGATCGCGGTGGCCAGCGAGCGGTCGCGGAACAGGTCGGGGTCGAGGTTGCGCTCCCAGTAGTCCCACAGCTTCGGCGCGTAGGTGTCCAGCGGCGGGACGGCAATGCCGGTGCCGTTCAGCACCCGCTGGGTGTCGCGGGCGTCGAAGGTGCAGCGGAAGTCGCGCACCTCCATGGCCGCGGGCGGGATGCCGAGGTCGTTGTAGATCTGGTTGCGGATCTTCTTGATCGTCGGAACGGCGTTAAGCCCGGCGCGGACCCCCTTCGGGACCACGTTCATGAGGTTCTGGTCGATCCTCATCGCGAACTGCGGCGCGTGGGCGGCCTTGGCGAAGGCGTTCAGCGCGTTGCCCACGCTCATCGGCTCGGGATCCACGAGGTGGAACGTGTTGCCCGGCAGCTCGTCGTCGGGCAGGTGCGCGATGTGGTCCATCGCCTGCGCGACGAAATCCACGGGCACCATCGTCGTGTTGCCGCCCTCGGGCCCCGCGACCGGGAACCACTCCGGCAGGGCGTGGCGCATCCGCTGCAGCAGCTTGAAGAAGTAGTAGGGACCGTCGATCTTGTCCATCTCGCCGGTCTTCGAGTGACCGAGCACGATCCCCGGGCGGAAGATCAGCGTCTTGGCCTTCACGCCCTCGCGCACCATCTTCTCGGACTCGTACTTGGTGCGGTGGTAGTGGTGGGGGAGCTTCTGCTCCTCGTCGAACATGTCCTCCTGGAACACGCCCTTGTAGGAGCCGGCCACCGCGATCGAGCTGGTGTGGTGGAAGCGCCCGACGTCGTGGGCGTTGGCGAAGTCGATCACGTTGCGCGTGCCCTGAACGTTCGCGAGCTCGGAGGACTCCTCGTCCGCCTCGATGTCGTAGATCGCGGCGAGGTGGAAGAGGTGGTCGATCTTCTCGTCGAAGTCCTCGACGCCCAGCTTCGGCTTGGAGAGGTCTCCGGGCACCGGCACGATGCGGCCCTCGGCCGCCCCGAGGCGCTCGATCAGGGCATCCACCTTCCCCCGCGAGCCCTCGCGCACGAGCACGTGGATCGTGCCCTCGCGCTTCAGCAGCTCCTCCACGAGGTGCCTGCCGATGAAGCCCGTCGCGCCGGTCACGAAATAGTTCAAATTGCCTCTCCTCCTGGGTGAGGCGGCGAGTCTATCTGTGGAGGGTTGACTCGCGGGCGCCGTGGGAGGACACTGGATTCATCGAAGCACGAAGGCCGGGAAGCGAGTCCGGTCTACGCCGCGGGCCGCTTTGCCCGCGCACAACGGCGGAGTCGCAAGGGCTCCGCCGTTGTAGCGTCCGGGCCCGTGGACTGACGACGCGCTCACCGTCAAGGAAGCCGCCGAGCGGGCCGGGGTCACCCCGGCCACGCTGCGCCGCTGGGCCGCGTCGGGGCTGGTGCCGGGGATGAAGGGCAAGGCGGGGGAGGACTGGACCTCGTCCGCCGCGGCCCACGCCCGGATCGTCGCGCGGCTGCGCGAGCGCGGGCACTCCCTCGACGACATCCGCGAGGCCACGGAGAAGGGCCAGCTCGCCTACGGCTTCGTGGAGGAGATGTTCCCCGAGGCGCGGGGCAGCCAGACCCTGGCGGAGGCGGCCGAGGCGACCGGTCTCGAGGAGGGCCTGATCGAGCGCTTCTGGACCTCGATGGGCCTCCCCGGCCAGAACCTGGAGACCCTCACCGACGAGGACGTGCAGGCGCTCCAGTACGCGGCGTCGGTGCTCTCGTCGGGCTTCCCGCTGGTGGCGTTCCTCCAGCTCGCGCGCGTGTATGGGCAGGCACTCGCTCAGATCGCCGACGCCGAGGTGCGGCTGTTCCACATCTACGTCCACGAGCCGCTGATGCGCGAGGGCGTGCCGGGCATGGAGATGGCCGAGGAGATGGAGCACCTCGCGCGCGACCTCCTGCCGCTCACCTCGCCCCTCATGGACTACGTGCACCAGCGCTTCCTGCAGCACTACATCGAGCAGGACGTGGTGGGCCACATGGAGGTCGAGATGGACGAGGACATCGATCTCGGCCGCCTGCGCGTGGCGATCGCGTTCTGCGACCTCGCCGGATACACGCGCTACACCGAGGAGGAGGGCGAGGAGGAGGCGCTGTCGTTCGTGGAGCGCTTCGTGGAGTCCGTCACCGCCACGCTGCCGGACGACGCTCGCGTGATCAAGACGATCGGCGACGAGGTGATGATCGTCGCCCAGGACGTGCAGGCGCTGACCGACTGGGCCGTCGGCTTCCAGCATCTCTTCCGCGAGCGCCCCGAGCCGCGCATCGGCATCCACTACGGCGTGACGCTGTACCGCGACGGCGACTACTACGGCCGCGAGGTGAACCTGGCGTCGCGGGTGGTGGCGCGGGCCCGCGGCGGAGAGGTCGTGGTCACCGACGCCGTGGTGGAGCGCGTCGCCGAGTCCGAGCACCTCGTGTTCGAGCCGGTGGGCCAGGTCAAGCTCAAGGGCTTCGACGAGCCGCGGCAGCTGTGCCGGGCCACGATGCCCTCGGAATGAGGGCCGTGGATCGCCCGCTCACAGCCGCCGCGGACAGCGGGCTCGTCCCGGAGGGGGCGCCGCTGCTGGTGCTGCTCTCCGGGGGCGCCGACTCGGTGTGCCTGCTCGACGTGGCGTTGCGACTGGGCGCGACGGCGTCGGCGCTCCACGTGAACTACGGCCTGCGCGCCAACGCCGAGCACGAGGAGGCTCACTGCCGGGCGCTGTGCGCGGCGCGCGACGTGCCGCTGGTGGTGGAGCGGGCGTGGCTGCCCTCGACGGGAAACCTTCAGGCCCACGCCCGCGACGCGCGCTACCGCCTGGCCGAGCGCCACGCCTCCGGTGACTACGCGGTGGCCCACACGGCCACCGACCAGGCGGAGACCGTGCTCTATCGGCTGGCGGTCTCGCCGGGGCGCCGGGCTTTGCTCGGGATGGAGGCGCGGCGCGGCCGGCTGGTGCGGCCCCTCCTCACCGTCACCCGTGAGGAGACCCGCGCCTACTGCCAGTCGAGAGGCCTCACGTGGCGCGACGACGAGTCGAACGACGATCCGCGCTTCGCGCGCGCACGCGTGCGAGGAGAGATCCTGCCGGCGCTGCGAAGCCTGTCGCCGGCCGCGGAGCGCACGATCGCGGACACGGCGGGGCTGCTGCGCGAGGAGGCCGCGGTGCTCGACGTGGTGGTGGCCGAGGCCCTTGCGGAGCTCGGCGGCGGGCCGGTCGTGGAGCTCACGGCGCTCGCGGGGCTGCCGCGCGCCGTGGCGCGGCTGGTGCTGCGGTCGCTGGCGGAGGAGGCGTTCGGGGGTGAGTTCTCCCTGAGCTCGTCCCAGGTCGATGCCGTGCTCACGCTGGGCGAGGCGGGCGGATCCGCCTCCCTGGACGTCGGCGACGGGCTGCGGGCGGTGGTGGAGTACGGGACGCTGCGCTTCCGGCGCGGCGGGGACGCGCCGGCCCCGGCGCCGGTGGAGCTCGGCGTGCCGGGCGCCGTTCGGTTCGGCGGGTGGGAGGTCGAGGCGTCGGTCGGCCCGGTCTCCGCCGAGGCCTGGCTTGACCCAGGCGCCGCGCACGGCCCGCTCGTGGTCCGGTCCTGGCAGGACGGCGACCGGATGCGACCGGTGGGGCTCGGCGGCACCAAGTCGCTCCAGGATCTGTTCACCGACCGCAAGGTGCCGCGCGCGCTGCGCCGATCTCTGCCGGTGGTCTGCGCCGGCGAGGAGATCGCGTGGGTGGCCGGGGTGGCCCTGGACGAGCGCTTCGCCGCCGAGGAAGGGGCGGGGTCGATCGGGCTCTCGGCGCGGCGGGTGTAGCTTTGCCCGCGGTGACGGACCCCGCGATCGGAGAGATCCTCGTCCAGCAGGACGATCTGGCGCATCGCGTCAAGGCGCTCGGCGTGCAGATCTCGGCCGAGTACGAGGGCCGCAGCCTGCTGCTGGTGGGTGTCCTGAAGGGGGCGTTCTTCTTCCTGTCGGACCTGATGCGCCAGCTCGACGTTCCCTGCGAGGTCGACTTCATGGCCGTCGCGTCCTACGGCTCCTCCACCGACTCGAGCGGCGTGGTGCGCATCCTCAAGGACCTGGATGCGTCGATCGAGGGGCGCGACGTGCTGATCGTGGAGGACATCGTGGACTCGGGGCTCACGCTCTCCTACCTGATGCGCACGCTCAAGGCGCGCGAGCCGGCCTCGCTCGAGGTGTGCGCTCTGCTCACCAAGCCGGAGCGGCGCAAGGTGGACCTCCCGATCCGCTACGTCGGCTTCGAGATCCCGAACCGGTTCGTGATCGGGTACGGGCTCGACCACAACGAGAGGTACCGCCACCTCCCGTATGTGGCCGTGCTGAACGACTAGAACCGCCCCGAAAGCGGGCGCTACACCCTTGCTACGCTTGCGTTTCACCCCTTCCGAGGGGTTTTTCTCGCCATGAACAGATTCTTCAAGAGCGCGCTCTTCCCAATCCTGATCGTGGTGGTCCTGGCGTACTTCGCGCAGCAGCTGATCAGCCCCGGCGAGAAGGACAAGGGCGGCACCAGCTACAGCGAGTTCCTGACCCAGGTCGACCGCAACCAGGTCAAGGAGGTCACGCTCAACACGAAGAACAACCGCATCGACGTCGAGCGGACGCAGCCCGTCCCCGCGGATCAGGCGCGCAAGTACCAGACCGCCTATCCCGACAACACCGAGCAGAACCTGGTCAACACCCTCCGGGCGGAGGACATCCCGATCGAGGTGAAGGCCAAGTCGGGCAGCGGCTGGATCACCGCCCTCACCTACATCCTGCCGTTCGTGATCTTCCTGCTGTTCTGGCTTTTCATCATCAACCAGATGCAGGGCGGCGGGTCGAAGGTCATGTCCTTCGGCAAGTCGCGCGCGAAGCGGATGTCCGTGGACGCGCCGAAGATCACCTTCCGGGACGTCGCGGGCGTGGACGAGGCCGTCGAGGAGCTCCACGAGATCAAGGAGTTCCTGGAGAACCCCAAGAAATTCCAGTCGCTCGGGGCGCGCATCCCCAAGGGGGTGCTGCTCTACGGGCCGCCGGGCACGGGCAAGACGCTGCTCGCGCGTGCCGTGGCCGGCGAGGCGGGCGTGCCGTTCTTCTCGATCTCGGGCTCGGACTTCGTCGAGATGTTCGTCGGCGTCGGCGCCTCCCGCGTGCGCGACCTCTTCGAGCAGGCCAAGCAGAACAGCCCCTGCATCATCTTCATGGACGAGATCGACGCCGTCGGGCGCCACCGCGGCGCCGGGCTCGGCGGAGGCCACGACGAGCGGGAGCAGACGCTCAACCAGCTGCTCGTCGAGATGGACGGCTTCACGATGACGGACAACATCATCCTGATCGCGGCCACCAACCGGCCCGACATCCTCGACCCCGCGCTGCTGCGCCCGGGCCGCTTCGACCGCCAGATCGTGGTCGACCGCCCCGACCGCAAGGGCCGGGCGAAGATCCTCGAGGTCCACACGCGCGGCAAGCCGCTCGCCAAGGAGATCAACCTCGACAACCTGGCGGCCCAGACCCCGGGCTTCACCGGCGCCGACCTGCAGAACCTGGTGAACGAGGCCGCGCTGCTCGCCGCCCGCCAGGGCAAGCGCGAGATCGACCACCTCCAGCTGGAGGAGGGCATCATGCGCGTGATCGCCGGCCCGGAGAAGAAGACCCGGGTCATGAGCGAGAAGGAGCGCCGCATCACCGCCTTCCACGAGATGGGCCACGCGATCGTCGCCCACTTCCTCGAGAACACCGACCCCGTGCACAAGATCTCCGTGATCTCCCGTGGCCAGGCGCTCGGCTACACGATCTCCCTGCCCACCGAGGACAAGTTCCTCACCACGCGCGCGGAGCTCCAGGACACGATGGCCATGACCCTGGGTGGACGGGCCGCCGAGGAGATGGTGTTCGGCGAGGTCACCACCGGCGCCTCGAACGACATCGAGAAGGTCACCGCGACCGCGAAGCAGATGGTCATGCGCTTCGGCATGTCCGAGAAGCTCGGCCCGCGCGTCTTCGGGCACGACCACGGTCAGCCCTTCCTCGGGCGCGAGTTCTCGTCCGAGCCCGACTACTCCGACGACGTCGCGCGAGAGATCGACGACGAGATCCGCCGCATGGTCGAGGAGGCCCACCAGTCGGCCCGCGACATCCTCGACCAGCACCAGGAGCAGCTCGACCACACCTCCACGATCCTTCTGCGCCGCGAGACGATCGAGCGCGAGGAGTTCATCCAGCTGCTCGACGGCAAGTCCGAGGAGGAGGTCTTCGGGCCCGACGAGCCGGTGCTCCCGCAGGGCGAGCCCCCGGCGGCGCCCGAGCTGCCGGCGCGCCAGCCTGAGCGCAAGCCCTCCCCGCTGCCGCGCCCGGGCCTGGCCGGAGGCACCGCGGACATCCGCGGGCTCGACTCGCCTGAGAAGCCCGACCTCTCGTAGCCCTTGTCAGCCGCGGGCCTCCGTGGTTAGGCTCACCGCCTTGCTCGCTATCGAGAGGGATCTCCGTGAACGAAGCCAATAAGGACCTGCCGGGCTACGAGGCGCCGGCCGCCGAGGAGCTCGACGTCGAGGACTACCCGGCCGTCACCGCCGCCGGGGCGACGGGACGCGACGGCTAGACCGCCCGAGCCGACCTGCACGCCGGCGGGCGTGCGCGAGGAGTTCTGCACCATCACGGACTTGGGGCATCTGCCCCAGGTCCTCGTCCTCCAGCGCTCACTCGAGCGCGTCTGCGACCGCTTCTGCCTTCGCGTCCTGTGCATGGACGCCGCGGCGGAGCGCAGCCTGTCCCGCCTGGCACCGCCCGGGATCGTCGTGATCCCACTCGCGCGGCTGGAGGGCGACGATCCGGAGTTCGCGGCCACTCGCTCGGGGCGCACACACGCCGAGTACTGCTGGACCGCGAAGTCCGCGCTATGCAAGTGGACGCTGGAGCGCGAGCCCGGCCTCGAGCTGCTCACCTTCCTGGACGCGGATACCATGTTCTTCGCACCCCCGTCGGAGCTCTTCGACGAGCTCGACTCCGGTTCGGTCCTGCTGGTCCGCAACCGTCACGGGTTCCGTGAGGACATCTTGCGACTGTCCCCGCCGCCGCTGAATTCTCCCGAATGGCGCCGTTCCCCGGCGCCGCTGCAGAAGCGCCTCGACTGGGTGTTCGGCCCCTACAACGCGGGGACGGTGGGGTTCAGTAACACGTCGACCGGGCTCGCGGCTGCCCGCTGGTGGCGCGAGCGGTCCATCGAGCGCTGCTCGGCGCGCTTCGATGGGCGGAGCTTCGGCGAGCAGCGCTACCTCTGGATGTTGGAGCGGCGCTTCGACGACGTTCGGGTTCTCCAGCACCCCGGCGCCGGGCCGTCTCCCGGCGGCACGTCGGGACATCGGCTCGAGCGCGACGGGGACACCATCCTGATCGACGGGCGCCGGTTCACCTTCTTCCACTACGAGTCCCTGGGCATCCACACGCGGAGGTGGACCTCACGATTCCTCGGCGCCCGGCCGCTCACCGACGAACCGCGGCCGCTCGACGTTCAGATCGCCCGCTACTTCCGTGTCGAGCCGGTCGAGTGGGACCTGTTCTTCCGCCCCTACCTTGGTGAGCTCGGGCACGCAATCCGTGACCTCGCGGCAATCGAGCCGGCCTACCTCGACTCGCTTCGCCCCGCCTCCGTCCGGAAGAGACTGCGCTTCCACGCGAGGGCGACGTCCGCCGCCGCGCACCGCACCGCGGCCCGCACGCTGCCCCAGCCCGTTCGAACGATGCTCGCCGGACGCGAGAGGCGATAGCGCGCTGTGTCGGGCACAGACCGCGGCCCCTTCGATCGCTACGTCGCCGCCTGGAACGCCGGCGACCTCGAGTCCTGGCTGGAGGCCCATCACGACGATGCCGAGTACGTCTCGCTCGCGGGTCCCGAGCCGCGCTCGTTCTCCGGGCACGACGGGCTGCGGGAGGTCTGGGCCGAGAGCCGGGCGAACTGGCACCGGTTCGAGCTTTCCGTGCTCGACGACGACTCCGAGCCGATCGAGGTCATGTTCTCCGGGATGGAGCTCGAGCAGGGCATCGAGCTGAGCGGCGTGCTGTGGTTTGCGGTCGAGACCCGGGACGGCAGGATCAGCCGCGTGCGCTCGGCCATGGACGCGGGGGAGCTTTAGGCTTCGGCCATGGCCAACGACTTCAGCGGCACCTCCGTGATCGACCGCCCGCCCGGCGAGGTCTTCGACGTCCTGGCAGACGGCGCCAACGATCGAAAGTTCAGCCCCCGCGTCCAAGAGATCGAGAAGGCCACAGATGGCCCGGTGGGCGTCGGCACCATCTACAAGAGCACCGTCAAGGACGCGGGCATGACGACGCAGCGAGAGTTCGAGATCACCGAGTTCGAGCGGCCCACGAAGATCCGCTGGGCCGAGCGGTCCAAGAACCAGATCACGGCCGCGTCCGGCGGCTACGACCTGGAGGCCGCGGACGACGGCACGCGCCTGACCGTCTTCAACGAGCTCGAGGGCCATGGGTTCGGGAAGCTGCTCCTGCCGCTGGCGCTCCGGGCGGCGCGCAAGGACGCGGACGACTTCGCGGACCGAATCAAGCGGGCTGTGGAATCCAGCTGAGCACGCATCCGTTGCTCATGGGCGTCGTGAACGTGACGCCCGACTCATTCTCCGACGGCGGCGAGTTCCTGGACCCCGATGCCGCGGTGGCCCACGGCGCCCAGCTCGCCGCCGACGGCGCGGCGATCCTCGACATCGGCGGGGAATCCACGCGCCCTGGCGCGGAGCCGGTCTCCGAGGAGGAGGAGCTGCGCCGAACGATCCCCGTGGTGGAGGGCCTCGCGGCCGAGAACTCCGGCTGGGAGATCTCCATCGATACCACCAAGTCGGCCGTGGCCGAGGCCGCGCTGGAGGCCGGCGCCGCGCTGGTGAACGACGTGTCCGCGTTGCGGTTCGACCCGGCGATGGCGGGCCTGATCGCGGATCGCAACGCCGGCTGCTGCCTCATGCACATGCTCGGCGAGCCGCGCACCATGCAGTCCGACCCGCGCTACGACGACGTGGTCTCCGAGGTGAAGTCCTTCCTTGAGGAGCGGCTCGCGTTCGCGGTGGCCGAGGGCATTGCCGAGGACCGCGTCTGGCTCGATCCCGGCATCGGCTTCGGGAAGACCGCGCAGCACAACCTCGAGCTGCTGCGACGGCTGGACGAGCTCGTGGCCATCGGGCGGCCGGTCGTGGTCGGCACCTCCCGCAAGAGCTTCCTGGGCAAGCTCGCCGGGGGCCGCGACGAGTCCGAGCGCCTGCCGGGGACGATCGCGACGAACGTGCTCGCGCTGGAGCGCGGGGCGCGCATCTTCAGGGTGCACGACGTCGCCCAGAACAGGGATGCGCTGGTGATCGCCGCTGCTACCGTCGGGCTCCCGGAAGAGGAGGGCTGACGTGGCCCGCGAGCCCGAAGACGACCTCGAGCGCGACGAACCGTACGACGACGACGAGGCGCCCGAACCCACGGTCACGGTCGAGATCACGGGCCTCTCGCTGTACACCCAGCACGGGGTGTCAGAGGCCGAGCGCGAGCTGGGCCAGCGGCTGGTGATCGACGTCGAGTTCGAGCTGGCCGACTGCGACGCCGTGGTGACCGACCGGGTGGAGGACACCGTCGACTACGCCGACGTGTGCGAGCAGGTTGCCCTTGCGGCGCAGGAGCGCTCGTACCGCACCCTCGAGCGCCTGTGCAACGCGATCGCGGAGCGTCTGATGGATCGCTACGGCGCCGACTCCGTACGGGTCAAGGCCGCGAAGCCCGAACCGCCGATTCCACTGCCCGTCGAGGAGGTCTCCGTCGAGGTCTGGCGCGAAGCCTGATCTCTACGGAGAGCTCCGCGGAAGCAGGAGATCGAGAATGTCGCCCGTAGTCGGCCCCAATGGGCCTGGAAGCGACTCCACGGTGCCGCGCGTGTTCTCGATGACGTCTCCGACTGGATTGGCCGGGGCGGCGCCGCCGCCCCCGCCGCCGGGCGCCGGCGCTGACGGCGCCTGCGGTGTGGGCGCGGCCTGCTGGGGCGGAGCCGCCGCCGGCGGCAGCGGGCTCACGTTCACCGGGTCGGAGCCCGAGCCGGGCGTGCCCACGTTGCCCGCGCCTCCGGGCCCTGAAGCGAGCGGTCCGGAACCTCCGGCGCCCGCCGGCGTTGCAGCGGCGGGAGGGGCGGTGGTGTCCGCGCCCACGATGTCGGCGTCGGCGAATGATTCCGTGCCGGCGCTCGCGGCGTTCGCCTGGACGCCCAGGTCTGGCAGCCCGGGTCCAGCGGCCGCCTGGCCGAGCGCGCCGAGGCCACCGAGCCCGCCGCCGGAGGCCAGCACGGCCGCGCTCACGAGCAGCACGATCGGCGCCAGGAGCGAAACCCCCGTCGCGCGCGCAGCCTGCTGCGTCCACTCCCTGACCATCGCCACAGGGTCATGGTAGACCCGAAGAAGGGATCTGGGGAGAAGCGGGCGGGCCCCGGCGAGGTGCTGAGGCGGCTGCCGCTCGCGCCCACGCTCACCCTGTCACTGGTCGGGCTCACGCTGGTGCTCGCGCTCGTCGCGGCCCTCGGGATCGGAAATCTCTACGAGGCGCGGCAGGACTACGAGGACGCGCTGGCCCGGACCTACGAGCTCGAGTCATCGTCGTCGCGGCTGCTGGCCGCCGGTGTGATCGAGGAGACCTCCTTCCGCGAACGCGGCGCCGGTGCGCGCGGTGCGCGGCGCCGAGCGGCGCGAGCCTTCGACGCCGTGGCGGCCCAGGCGCTCGCCCTGGCCGACACCGATCGCGAGAGCCGCCGCCTCGTGCGCGAGCGAGTGTCCGCCCAGCGGCGGGCTCGCGCCCTCGCCAACCGGGTTCCCGCCGCCGGTCGCGCCCCGGCCGCCGAGCGCAGGTTGGCCGAGGCCATCTTCGTCGCCCGGCAGGCCAGCGAGGACCTGATCGCGCGTCAGCGCGGGCGCCGCGCCGACGCGCGCGAGGTTGCTCGCGAGGACACACGCTCGGCGCTGGTCACGGCGGCCGGGGCGGGGGTGCTCGCCCTGCTCGGCGCGCTCGCGCTGATCGCGGCGCTGATCGGGTCGATCCGCCGCCCGCTCGACGAGCTGGTGAGCGCCACGCAGAAGCTTGCGGCCGGCGACCTGTCCGAGCGCGTGAAGCCGAGTGGGCCGCAGGAGCTGCGTGAGCTCGATACGGCCTTCAATGCGATGGCCGATGGGCTCGAGGGAGCGCAGGCGCGCATCGAGGCCGAGCGGGAAAAGCTGGCGATCACGATCGAGAGCCTGGGGGACGCCCTGATCGTGTGCGACGAGGGCGGCACGATCACGGCACTCAACCCGCGCGCACACGACATCGCCCCAGCGCTTGCGATCGGCTCGAACGCCCACGACCCGGGCAGCCCGTTGCCGGATCTGGACGAGGCGCTCGGCGGAGAGGCGATCGTGGATTCGGGGGAGAGGACGCTGTCGATCACCGCATCGCGCCTCGGCACGCAGGAGGGCGACGGCGTGGTGTGGACCGTGCGCGACATCTCCGAACGCGCCCGCCTGGACCGGATCAAGTCGGACTTCGTGGCGACGGCCTCGCACGAGCTGCGCAGCCCGCTCACCTCGATCAAGGGCTTCGTCGAGCTGCTCGGCCGCTCACAGGCCCTGGGCGAGCGCGAGCGCGAGTTCGTGGACGTGATCCTTCAGAGCACCGATCGTCTCGTCGACCTGGTGAACGACCTGCTCGACGCCTCTCGCCTCGAGGCGGGCAAGATGGAGGTCCACCCGCGGCTGTTCGACGTGACCGAGGTCGTGCGTGAGGTTGCCGCGCTGATGGCCCAGCGCGTGACCGAGAAGGACCAACGGCTCGATCTCGACATGCCGCCCGGCCTGCCGCGGGCGCTCGCCGATCCGGCGCGGGTGCGCCAGATCCTCACCAACCTCGTGTCGAACGCCCATCTCTACACGGGCGAGGGCGGGCGCATCACCGTCACCGTCGACCGCGTCGACCAGGGCCTGGACATCGCCGTGGCCGACAGCGGCCGCGGCATGAGCCAGGAGGAGATCGACCAGGCTTTCGACCGCTTCGTGCGACGCGAGGATGGCGGCAGCGGCACCGGTCTGGGGCTCTCGATCGTGAAGTCGCTGGTGGATCTTCAGGGCGGCTCGATCGACGTGACCAGCAGGCCGGGCGAGGGCACGACGTTCACCGTGCACCTGCCCGCGGAGCCGGAGGGGGCGCATGGCGAGGCGCCGCGCCGCGCGATCCGGGGCAAGCGGGTGCTCGTGGTGGACGACGAGCGGCCCATTGCCGAGCTCATCGCCGCCAAGCTGGCGCCGTTCGAGGTGGAGGCGGAGATCGCCACGAGCGGCGAGGAGGCGATCGAGAGGCTGCGCGAGGGCGGCTTCGACGCGGTCACCCTCGACCTGATGATGGACGGGATGAGCGGACTCGACGTGCTGCGACAGGTGCGCGGCGACGAGGACCTGCGCCGCACGCCCGTCGTGGTCGTCTCGATCCTCTCCGAGCACGAGGCGCTGTTCGGCGAATGGAGGGTGACCAAGCCGATCGACTCCGAGGAGCTGGCCGACGCCCTCGGCTCGGCCGTGCTCGCGGGCCGGACGCGCGTGCTGGTGGTGGGGCGCTCGATGATGCGGCCGCGGCTGGAGCCGGCGCTGGTCCAGCTCGGGCTCGATCACGAGTGGGTGACCAGCGGCACCGCCGCGGCGCAGGCGTGCCAGCGGCGCCGGTTCGAGGTCGCCCTCGTGGACGCCGAGATGCGCAATCCGGAGGACGCCCTGCACGCGCTCGACCTGCGCGGGCGCCGCATCGGCCAGGCGGTGCTGGTGTTCTCGGCCAGCGGCGAGGGCGCCGAAGGGCTGGTGAGGATGGGCGCCAAGGCAGTGCCGATCGAGGGGGCCGCGGAGGCGGTGATGCAGACACTTAGCCAGGAGGCCCCCCTACCCATTCAGGGGACAGAGCGGTAACGTTGGGGACCAAGGAGGAAGGGGACTCGATGGGCAAGGCGCTGGCAGGAGAACCGTTGGAAGCTGGACGAGACGTGGACGATCTGCGGGCCCAGCTGGAGGCTCAGCGCCAGCTCGCAGACGAGAAGGAGCACCAGCTCCAGCGCTACGCCGCCGACCTGCGGGACACCTTCGTGGCCGAGCGCGAGCGGGCGGAGCAGCTGCGCGACTCGTACGTGGCCACCGTGCGGGCGCTGACCAACGCCGTCGAGGCGCGCGACGCCTACACCGGCAAGCACGCCGAGCGCGTGGCGGCCTACGGACTGGAGCTCGCGCGACTGATCGACCCCGAGCTGGCGGCCAACCCCCAGACCGAGTTCGGCTTCCTGCTCCACGACGTGGGCAAGGTGGCGATCCCCGACGGCGTGCTCTACAAGACCACCGATCTGGCCGAGGAGGAGCAGAGCCTGATGCGCCGCCACCCGGTGATCGGGTTCGAGATCGTGAGCGGGATCCAGTTCCTCGAGGAGGCGGCCCAGATCGTGCGCCATCACCACGAGCGCTTCGACGGCAAGGGCTACCCCGACGGGCTCGCCGGCGACGAGATACCGCTCGCGGCCCGCATCTTCTCCGTGGCCGATGCTCTTGACGCGATGACCACCGACCGGCCCTACCGGCCCGGGTTCAAGCCCGACCGGGCGCGCGAGGAGATCCGTGCCGGCGCCGGCACCCAGTTCGACCCGGCCGTGGTCGAGCAGCTGGACGCGCTCTCCGACGAGGTCATCGAGCGCATCCGCGCAGAGATCGGATAGCAATCCCCACATGCCGAGCGTATTGATCGTCGACGACGATCCGTTCATCAGGAAGCTGATCGCCACGACCCTCGAGGACGTAGCGGGGTTCGAGCTGGCGGAGGCCGGCGACGGGGTGGAGGCCATGGAGGTGGCCGAGCGCGAGCCTCCGGAGATGGTGTTCCTGGACATCGACATGCCGCGCATGGACGGCCTCGAGGTGTGCCGCCGGCTGCGAGCCGAGCCGGCGACGGCTTCGGCCACGATCGTGATCCTCACCGCCGCGGCCGGGGACGCCGCCGAGCGCGAGGCGGAGGGAGCGGGCGCCGACCTCTTCCTCACCAAGCCCTTCAGCCCGCTCGAGCTGCTCCGCCTGGTGGACGACCTCGGAGCGGCCTAGGCCGATGCGCGGCTACCTCGGTCTCGGGTCCAACGAGGGCGACCGGCTCGCGACGATGCGGGCCGCGCGGGACGCACTGGCGCGGCGCGGGGTGGATGTGGTGGCGTCGTCGTCCGCCTACGAGACCGCCCCGCAGGGCGAGGTGCTCGACCAGCGGGACTTCCTGAACGCCTGCCTCGCGATCGAGACGGAGCTCGATCCCGACGAGCTGCTCGACGCCTGCAAGGACATCGAGCGCGCGCTGGGCCGCGTGCCCGGCGGGGTGCGACACGGCCCGCGGCCGATCGACATCGACGTGCTGCTGCTCGGCGATGTCGAGCTGCGCAGCGAGCAGCTCACGCTCCCGCACCCCGAGATCACATCGCGACGGTTCGTGCTGGAGCCCCTGCTGGAGCTCGACCCCGCGCTCGCCCTGCCGGACGGGACGCGGCTCGCGCCGCTGCTCAACGAGCTCGTCGATCAGCCCGTCAGGCGCCTGGGTTCATCCGAGTGACCCACGCCGCGAGCTGCGGGCGGCCGTCGGCCGACTGGTGCTCGTCGAGGATCACGTGGAACGCCTCGTCGTCCTCGGGGTCGCGCGACACCGCGTACTTGAGGAAGGGGTAGGCGGCGCAGTCGGCGGCGGTCAGCTCGTCGCCCATCATGAAGTCGCGGTCGTGAAGGATCGACTCGAACAGGTCGAGATGGCCGTCCATCACCTCAGCCAGCTCCTCGGTGCGCGACGGGTCGGCCTCGATCGCATTGGGCGCGTTCTTCCAGACGCGGTCGAACCAGTCGAGGAACACGTCGAGCTCCGCGCGCCGCGCGGGCTCCGCGGGAAACAGCGGCGGACCGGGATGGCGCGCCTCGAGGTGGCGCAGGATCGCGAGCGAGTCGTTCACCACCGTGCCGTCGTCCTCGATCACCGGCACGAGCGGCTGGCCGCTGACCCGCTCGACCTCCGAGCGGTCCGAGTATTCGATCCAGACGGATTCGGCCTCCAGCCCCTTGTGGGCCAGGGCCAGGGTCACCCGTTCGACGTTGGTGGACCAGGGTGCGCGGTAGAGGCGGAGCATCGCGTGGAATGATGCCGCGCGATGCTGCTCGCGGTCGACGTCGGCAACACGCAGACCCATGTGGGGCTCTTCCGGGACGAGGAGCTGCTGGAGCACTGGCGCTTTCACACCGCTCGCACGGCCACCGCCGACGAGCTGGCCATGGTGATCAGGGCGCTGCTGCACCTGCGAAACCTCCACCTGTCCGAGGTGGAGGCGGCGATGGTCTCGTGCGTGGTGCCCTCGCTCAGCCAGGAGTACGACGAGCTGGTGAAGCGCTATCTCCGCGGCAACGGCGCGCTGGTGGGCCCGGACCTCAAGACCAACATGCCGATCCGCATCGACAACCCGCGCGAGCTCGGCGCCGACCGCCTCGCCAATGCAATCGCCGCGTACGAGCGTGTCGGCGGCGCATGCATCGCCGTGGACTTCGGCACCGCGATCAACTACGACGTCGTGTCCAGCGAAGGGGAGTACCTCGGCGGGGTGATCTCGCCCGGGATCGAGATCTCGCTCGAGGCGCTCAGCCAGCGGGCCGCCGCCCTCCCGAAGGTGCGCCTGGACGCGCCCCGGGCGGCGATCGGCAAGGGCACGCTGGAGGCGATCAAGTCGGGCGTGGTGTTCGGCTACGCCGGAGCGGTCGACGGGCTCCTGGTACGCCTCCGCGAGGAGCTCGGCGACGAGGCCACGGCCATCGCCACCGGCGGGTTCGCGTCGGTGATCGTCCCCCACTGCGACCAGGTCGACGAGGTGGACGACCTGCTCACCCTTCAGGGCCTGCGGATCATCTGGGAGCGCAACGGAGGCCTCTAGCTACGCTGGACGCGTGCTGATGGCGAACGTGCTCGCTCCTCTGATCTCGATAGAGGAGTGGACCCTCGAGACGCTCCACTCGATAGGCCTTGGCTGGGGTCTCGCCATCGTCGGGCTCACCGTGCTGGTGCGCGTCTCCACCGTGCCGCTCGTGGTGCGCCAGTTCCGCTCCCAGCGCGAGCTGCGTGAGCACATGCCCGAGATGAAGCGCCTGCAGAAGCGCCACAAGGGCGACAAGGAGCGGCTCCAGCGCGAGCTTCAGGCCTACTACCGCGAGCACGGCATCAACCCGCTCAACGCCCTCTTTCCGGTGATCGTCCAGATCCCGGTGTTCATCTCGCTCTACTACCTGATGCGAGGCGACGTGAAGAGCGGCCTGTTCGGCGACGCCGGCTTCCTGTTCGTCCCCAGCCTCACCGACAAGCCCCACGGCGCCGTGCTCGTGGTTCTGCTCCTGGCGTACCTCACCTCGCAGATCACGGGCAGCCTGATCGCCACGCGCTCGATGCAGGGCGGCCAGCGCGGCATCATGCTCGCGCTGCCGCTGCTGTTCGCCGGCGTGGTGGCGCGCTTCCCGGCCGGCCTGGCCGTGTACTGGATCACCACCAGCCTCTGGACGCTCGGGCAGCAGTTTGTGCTGTGGCGCCTCGCCCCCGCAGCGCCGCTGGAGGTCGCGGCCGCCCCGGCATCGCCACGGGCGGCGGCTCCCAAACGGGTCTCGCGCAAGCGCAAGAAGCACGGTCGCCGGCGCTGATCCAGTCACAATGGGGGCATGGGACTGCTCTCGAAGCTGCTGGGCCGGGAACCGGCGCCACCTCTGCCGCCGCCCACGTACTCCAACGCAGCGGTGCTCACGCGGATCCAGAAGGAGCACGGCGTCGACCCGGCGACGGCTCACGGCTGGTTCGGCGAGATGCTGATCTTCCTCGACCTCTGCGCGCGCTCGGACGAGATGCTCTCCCCGCCGCCCGACGTCGACAAGGCCTGGCACGCCTTCCTTCTCCACTCGCGCGACTACGAGGCCTACTGCACGGAGCGGTTCGGGCGCGTGATACATCACCAGCCCACCGGCAAGCCCGATCCCGCGGCCTACCGGCGCGCGTACGAGCGCCGCCAGGACTACGGGACCACCACGACGACCACCGACGCGACGCTGTGGGCGGTGCCGGTGGTGGCGAGCAGCGCGGACTCGTCGCCTCAGGCGGGCGAGCCCGCGCCCGACACGCCCACCGACCCGGACGGCTTCGGCGGCGAGGCCTCGGGCGATTCGATCGGTAGCACCGACTCGGGTAGCACCGACTCCGGCAGCAGCGACAGCGGCTCGTCGAGCAGCGACTCGGGCGGCTCGTCCTGCAGCGGCGGCTCCTCCTGCGGCGGCGGCTCGTCGTGCGGCGGCGGCGGGTCTTGACCCGCGCGCTCACCGACCGCTGGACGCTCGGCGGTCACGAGCTGCCGAACCGCCTGGTGCTGGCGCCCCTGGCCGGCATCGGCAACTGGTTCGTGCGCCTTCAGGCACGCCGCCACGGCGCGGGCCTCGTGGTGTCCGAGATGGTGTCGAGCTTCGGCATCAAGCACGGCAACGAGCGCACCGTGCGCGAGTTCCTGCGCATCCACCCCGACGAGCACCCGGTGTCGATGCAGCTGTTCGGCCATGACGCCGACGTGATGCGGGAGGCGGCCGAGATCGTCGCCGGCGCCGGTGCGGACATCATCGACCTCAACATGGGCTGCCCGGTGCGCAAGGTGTGCAAGACCGGCGCCGGGGCGGCGCTGCTCGACGACCCCGACAAGGCCGTGGCGATCGCGAAGGCCGCGGGCGAGGGGTCCGGGCCTGCCGGTCACCGTGAAGCTGCGCCCCGGCCAGCGCCCCGGGGACCGCGCTGGGGTCGTGCTCGCGCGCCGCCTGGTGGAGGAGGCCGGCGTGGCAGGGATCAGCTTTCACCCCCGCCATGCCTCCCAGCAGCACAAGGGCAAGCCCGACTACGCGCTCGCGGCGGAGGTGGTCGACGCGCTCGACGTGCCGGTGATCGTGTCCGGCGGGCTGCTCGACGACGACAAGCCGGCCGAGGCGCTCGAGCGCAGCGGCGCGGAGGCGGTGATGCTCGCCCGCGGCTCGCTTGGGAACCCATGGCGGTTCGAGCGCCTGCTCGGCCTGCGCGACGGCGAGCCGACGCGCGGACGAGGTGGTGGAGGAGCTGCGCTGGGTGATCGCGTGCGCGGAGGAGCACCTCGGCAGCGAGCGCGCCGGGCGCTATCTGCGCAAGTTCTACCCCTGGTACGCGGAGCGCCTGGAGCTGCCCAAGCCGCTGCGGATCGAGCTGTCCACGGCGCCCACCACGGCCGACGCGCGCGAGACGCTGAGCCGCATCGCAGCCTGACCGAGCGCAAAGTCGCGGTTGCTAGACTGCCGCGCCTTCATGCCGAGAGAGACACTGCTCACACCCGAAGGCCTCGAGGATCTCAAGTCCAAGATCGAGCACCTCTCGACCGATCGCCGCCGCGAGGTGGCCACTCGGATCAAGGAAGCGCGCGAGTTCGGGGACATCTCCGAGAACTCGGAGTACGACGACGCCAAGAACGAGCAGGCCATGCTCGAGAAGCAGATCTCCGACCTCGAGGAGAAGCTGCGCAACGCCCGGCTGATCGACGAGAAGGACGTGGACACCGCCGCCGTGACCGTCGGCGTGACCGTCCACCTGAAGGATCAGAAGACCGACAAGTCGACGAAGTTCAAGATCGTCGGCTCCGCCGAGGCGAACCCCTCCGAGCAGAAGCTCTCCAACGAGTCGCCCGTGGGCAAGGCCCTGATCGGCCACAAGCGGGGCGAGATCGTCTCCGTGCCGGTACCCCGCGGCCCCGCGCGCAAGCTGAAGATCACGAAGATAGAAGCGGCCTAGCTCCCTCCGGCCGTAGGCTGCCGCCTGATGGACGACGACCGCCGCGCCAAGCTCGAGCGCCTGCGTGAAAGCGGGATCGACCCGTACCCGCATTCCTACCCGGGCGTGCAGCCCGCCGGGTCGGTCCACGCCGCGCACGGCGAGCTCGAGGCGGGGGAGGAGACAGACGCCGCCTACCGCGTGGCCGGCCGGCTGACCGGGCGGCGCGAGATGGGCAAGGCCGCGTTCCTCGACGTGACGGATCGCTCCGGGAAGATCCAGGTGCAGGCGCGGAGCGACGTGCTGGGCGACGAGATCTTCGACGCGCTCATCGCAACCGACCTCGGCGACATCGTCGGGATCGAGGGCACCGCCTTCAAGAGCCGCCGCGGCGAGCTGACCCTGGCCGTGTCCGGGTGGCAGCTGCTGGCGAAGTCGCTCGCGCCGCCGCCGGACAAGTTCCACGGCCTGGAGGACACCGAGACCCGCTACCGCCGCCGCGAGCTCGACCTGATCGCGAACGAGGACGCGCGCGAGCTGTTCATCCTGCGCTCCAAGGTGGTCGCGGCCATGCGCCGCTGGCTCGACGAGCGCGGCTTCCTCGAGGTGGAGACGCCGGTGCTCCAGCCGCTGTACGGCGGCGCGCTGGCGCGGCCGTTCGTGACCCACCACAACGCGCTCGACCGCGACCTCTACCTGCGCATCGCCATCGAGCTGTACCTCAAGCGGCTGATCGTCGGAGGCCTCGAGCGCGTCTACGAGCTGGGCAAGGACTTCCGCAACGAGGGCCTCTCGACCAAGCACAACCCCGAGTTCACGATGCTCGAGTGGTACGAGGCCTACGCCGACTACAACGACATCGCGGCCGAGCTGGAGCAGTTGGTCGCGTTCGTCGCGGCCGAGGTGGGGTACGAGGGCGAGATCGACTTCTCGGCGCCGTGGAAGCGAATCACGATTCGCTTCCAGGGCGCCGAGAAGTCGGTCCCACCCTCGTACTCCACCTCGGCCGCCACGAACGCGACCAACTGCTCCAGCTCCGACGCGATGTCGTTGTAGTCGGCGTAGGCCTCGTACCGCTCGAGCATCGTGAACTCGGGGTTGTGCTTGGTCGAGAGCCCCTCGTTACGGAAGTCCTTGCCGAGCTCGTAGACGCGCTCGAGGCCTCCGACGATCAGGCGCTTGAGATACAGCTCGGTGGCGATGCGCAGGTAGAGGTCACGGTCGAGCGCGTTGTGGTGGGTCACGAACGGCCGCGCCAGCGCGCCGCCGTACAGCGGCTGGAGCACCGGGGTCTCCACCTCGAGGAAGCCGCGCTCGTCGAGCCAGCGGCGCATGGCCGCCACCACCTTGGAACGCAGGATGAACAGCTCGCGGGTGTCCTCGTTGGCGATCAGGTCGAGCTCACGGCGTCGATAGCGGGTCTCGGTGTCCTCCAGGCCGTGGAACTTGTCCGGCGGCGGCGCGAGCGACTTCGCCAGCAGCTGCCACCCGGACACGGCCAGGGTCAGCTCGCCGCGGCGGCTCTTGAAGGCGGTGCCCTCGATCCCGACGATGTCGCCGAGGTCGGTTGCGATGAGCGCGTCGAAGATCTCGTCGCCCAGCACGTCGCGCCGCGCCTGCACCTGGATCTTCCCGGAGCGATCCGTCACGTCGAGGAACGCGGCCTTGCCCATCTCGCGCCGCCCGGTGAGCCGGCCGGCCACGCGGTAGGCGGCGTCTGTCTCCTCCCCGGCCTCGAGCTCGCCGTGCGCGGCGTGGACCGACCCGGCGGGCTGCACGCCCGGGTAGGAATGCGGGTATGGGTCGATCCCGCTTTCACGCAGGCGCTCGAGCTTGGCGCGGCGGTCGTCGTCCATCAGCGGCAGCCTACGGCCGGAGGGAGCTAGGCCGCTTCTATCTTCGTGATCTTCAGCTTGCGCGCGGGGCCGCGGGGTACCGGCACGGAGACGATCTCGCCGCGCTTGTGCCCGATCAGGGCCTTGCCCACGGGCGACTCGTTGGAGAGCTTCTGCTCGGAGGGGTTGGCCTCGGCGGAGCCGACGATCTTGAACTTCGTCGACTTGTCGGTCTTCTGATCCTTCAGGTGGACGGTCACGCCGACGGTCACGGCGGCGGTGTCAACGTCCTTCTCGTCGATCAGCCGGGCGTTGCGCAGCTTCTCCTCGAGATCGGAGATCTGCTTCTCGAGCATGGCCTGCTCGTTCTTGGCGTCGTCGTACTCCGAGTTCTCGGAGATATCCCCGAACTCGCGCGCTTCCTTGATCCGAGTGGCCACCTCGCGGCGGCGATCGGTCGAGAGGTGCTCGATCTTGGACTTGAGATCCTCGAGGCCTTCGGGTGTGAGCAGTGTCTCTCTCGGCATGAAGGCGCGGCAGTCTAGCAACCGCGACTTTGCGCTCGGTCAGGCTGCGATGCGGCTCAGCGTCTCGCGCGCGTCGGCCGTGGTGGGCGCCGTGGACAGCTCGATCCGCAGTGGCTTGGGCAGCTCGAGGCGCTCCGCGTACCAGGGGTAAAACTTGCGCAGATAGCGACCGGCGCGCTCGCTGCCGAGGTGCTCCTCCGCGCACGCGATCACCCAGCGCAGTTCCTCCACCACCTCGTCCGCCGTCGGCTCGCCGTCGCGCAGGCCGAGCAGGCGCTCGAACCGCCATGGGTTTCCAAGCGAGCCACGGGCGAGCATCGCCGCCTCCGCGCCGCTGCGTTCGAGCGCCTCGGCCGGCTTGTCGTCGTCGAGCAGCCCGCCGGACACGATCACCGGCACGTCGAGCGCGTCGACCACCTCCGCCGCGAGCGCGTAGTCGGGCTTGCCCTTGTGCTGCTGGGAGGCATGGCGGGGGTGAAAGCTGGTCCCCCGCCACGCCGGCCTCCTCCACCAGGCGGCGCGCGAGCACGACCCCAGCGCGGTCCCCGGGGCGCGGCCGGGGCGCAGCTTCACTGTGACCGGAAGCCCGGACCCCTCGCCCGCGGCCTTTGCGATCGCCACGGCCTTGTCGGGGTCGTCGAGCAGCGCCGCCCCGGCGCCGGTCTTGCACACCTTGCGCACCGGGCAGCCCATGTTGAGGTCGATGATGTCCGCACCGGCGCCGGCGACAATCTCGGCCGCCTCCCGCATCACGTCGGCGTCATGGCCGAACAGCTGCATCGACACCGGGTGCTCGTCGGGGTGGATGCGCAGGAACTCGCGCACGGTGCGCTCGTTGCCGTGCTTGATGCCGAAGCTCGACACCATCTCGGACACCACGAGGCCCGCGCCGTGGCGGCGTGCCTGAAGGCGCACGAACCAGTTGCCGATCCCGGCCAGGGGCGCCAGCACCAGGCGGTTCGGCAGCTCGTGACCGCCGAGCGTCCAGCGGTCGGTGAGCGCGCGGGTCAAGACCCGCCGCCGCCGCACGACGAGCCGCCGCCGCAGGAGGAGCCGCCGCTGCAGGACGAGCCGCCCGAGTCGCTGCTCGACGAGCCGCTGTCGCTGCTGCCGGAGTCGGTGCTACCCGAGTCGGTGCTACCGATCGAATCGCCCGAGGCCTCGCCACCGAAGCCGTCCGGGTCGGTGGGCGTGTCGGGCGCGGGCTCGCCCGCCTGAGGCGACGAGTCCGCGCTGCTCGCCACCACCGGCACCGCCCACAGCGGCGCGTCGGTGGTCGTCGTGGTGGTCCCGTAGTCTTGGCGGCGCTCGTACGCGCGCCGGTAGGCCGCGGGATCGGGCTTACCGGTGGGCTGGTGATGTATCACGCGCCCGAACCGCTCCGTGCAGTAGGCCTCGTAGTCGCGCGAGTGGAGAAGGAAGGCGTGCCAGGCCTTGTCGACGTCGGGCGGCGGGGAGAGCATCTCGTCAGAGCGCGCGCAGAGGTCGAGGAAGATGAGCATCTCTCCGAACCAGCCGTGAGCCGTCGCCGGGTCGACGCCGTGCTCCTTCTGGATCCGCGTGAGCACCGCTGCGTTGGAGTACGTGGGCGGCGGCAGAGGTGGCGCCGGTTCCCGGCCCAGCAGCTTCGAGAGCAGTCCCATGCCCCCATTGTGACTGGATCAGCGCCGGCGACCGTGCTTCTTGCGCTTGCGCGAGACCCGTTTGGGAGCCGCCGCCCGTGGCGATGCCGGGGCGCCCGCGACCTCCAGCGGCGCTGCGGGGGCGAGGCGCCACAGCACAAACTGCTGCCCCAGCGTCCAGAGGCTGGTGGTGATCCAGTACACGGCCAGGCCGGCCGGGAAGCGCGCCACCACGCCGGCGAACAGCAGCGGCAGCGCGAGCATGATGCCGCGCTGGCCGCCCTGCATCGAGCGCGTTGCGATCAGGCTGCCCGTGATCTGCGAGGTGAGGTACGCCAGGAGCAGAACCACGAGCACGGCGCCGTGGGGCTTGTCGGTGAGGCTGGGGACGAACAGGAAGCCGGCGTCGCCGAACAGGCCGCTCTTCACGTCGCCTCGCATCAGGTAGTAGAGCGAGATGAACACCGGGATCTGGACGATCACCGGAAAGAGGGCGTTGAGCGGGTTGATGCCGTGCTCGCGGTAGTAGGCCTGAAGCTCGCGCTGGAGCCGCTCCTTGTCGCCCTTGTGGCGCTTCTGTAGGCGCTTCATCTCGGGCATGTGCTCACGCAGCTCGCGCTGGGAGCGGAACTGGCGCACCACGAGCGGCACGGTGGAGACGCGCACCAGCACGGTGAGCCCGACGATGGCGAGACCCCAGCCAAGGCCTATCGAGTGGAGCGTCTCGAGGGTCCACTCCTCTATCGAGATCAGAGGAGCAAGCACGTTCGCCATCAGCACGCGTCCAGCGTAGCTAGAGGCCTCCGTTGCGCTCCCAGATGATCCGCAGGCCCTGAAGGGTGAGCAGGTCGTCCACCTCGTCGACCTGGTCGCAGTGGGGGACGATCACCGACGCGAACCCGCCGGTGGCGATGGCCGTGGCCTCGTCGCCGAGCTCCTCGCGCAGGCGTACCAGGAGCCCGTCGACCGCTCCGGCGTAGCCGAACACCACGCCCGACTTGATCGCCTCCAGCGTGCCCTTGCCGATCGCCGCCCGGGGCGCGTCCAGGCGCACCTTCGGGAGGGCGGCGGCCCGCTGGCTGAGCGCCTCGAGCGAGATCTCGATCCCGGGCGAGATCACCCCGCCGAGGTACTCCCCTTCGCTGGACACGACGTCGTAGTTGATCGCGGTGCCGAAGTCGACGGCGATGCATGCGCCGCCGACACGCTCGTACGCGGCGATTGCATTGGCGAGGCGGTCGGCGCCGAGCTCGCGCGGGTTGTCGATGCGGATCGGCATGTTGGTCTTGAGGTCCGGGCCCACCAGCGCGCCGTTGCCGCGGAGATAGCGCTTCACCAGCTCGTCGTACTCCTGGCTGAGCGAGGGCACCACGCACGAGACCATCGCCGCCTCCACCTCGGACAGGTGGAGGTTTCGCAGGTGCAGCAGCGCCCTGATCACCATGGCCAGCTCGTCGGCGGTGGCCGTGCGAGCGGTGTGAAAGCGCCAGTGCTCCAGCAGCTCCTCGTCCCGGAAGAGCCCCACATGGGTCTGCGTGTTGCCGACGTCGACCGCGAGCAGCATCGCGCGGCATCATTCCACGCGATGCTCCGCCTCTACCGCGCACCCTGGTCCACCAACGTCGAACGGGTGACCCTGGCCCTGGCCACAAGGGGCTGGAGGCCGAATCCGTCTGGATCGATACTCGGACCGCTCGGAGGTCGAGCGGGTCAGCGGCCAGCCGCTCGTGCCGGTGATCGAGGACGACGGCACGGTGGTGAACGACTCGCTCGCGATCCTGCGCCACCTCGAGGCGCGCCATCCCGGTCCGCCGCTGTTTCCCGCGGAGCCCGCGCGGCGCGCGGAGCTCGACGTGTTCCTCGACTGGTTCGACCGCGTCTGGAAGAACGCGCCCAATGCGATCGAGGCCGACCCGTCGCGCACCGAGGAGCTGGCTGAGGTGATGGACGGCCATCTCGACCTGTTCGAGTCGATCCTTCACGACCGCGACTTCATGATGGGCGACGAGCTGACCGCCGCCGACTGCGCCGCCTACCCCTTCCTCAAGTACGCGGTGTCGCGCGACCCCGAGGACGACGAGGCGTTCCACGTGATCCTCGACGAGCACCAGTCGGCCGACGGCCGCCCGCAGCTCGCGGCGTGGGTCACTCGGATGAACCCAGGCGCCTGACGGGCTGATCGACGAGCTCGTTGACCAGCGGCGCGCTCAGCGTCCCGTCGGCAGGCGAGCGCGGGGTCGAGCTCCAGCAGGGGCTCCAGCAGACCGTCGCGATGTGATCTCGGGGTGCGGAGCCTGAGCTGCTCGCTGGCAGCTCGACATCGCCGAGCAGCAGCACGTCGATGTCGATCGGCCGCGGCCATGTCGCACCCCGCCGGGCACGCGGCCCAGCGCGCGCACTGTCCCTTGCAGGCGTCGAGCAGCTCGTCGGATCGAGCTCCGTCTCGATCGCGAGGCAGGCGTTCAGGAAGTCCCGCTGGTCGAGCAGCTCGCCCGCGGGGCCCTCTCATAGGCGGACGACGCGCGGGCACATCCACCCCGCGCCGCGCCAGTGCGTCCCGCGCGGCCCGCATCGTCGCGAGCCGGTCGCCCTCGTTGGACCCGAGACCGAGGTAGCCGCGCATCGGCCTAGGCCGCTCCGAGGTCGTCCACCAGGCGGAGCAGCTCGAGCGGGCTAAACGGTTGGTGAGGAAGAGGTCGGCGCCCGCTCCCTCCGCCTCGCGCTGGGCGGCGTCCCCGGCCGCGGCGGTGAGGATCAGATGTGGGAAGCCGTCGCCGGCTCGGCTCGGAGCCGGGTGACACCGAGGCCGTCCATGCGCGGCATGTCGATGTCCAGGAACACCATCTCCGGAGGCTCGCGCTCGGCCACCTCCATGGCCTCCACCCCGTCGCCGGCCTCCGCCAGCTCGAACCCCGCTACGTCCTCGAGGGT
>CAWGUV010000015.1:0-55848 GCA_963825775.1 uncultured Thermoleophilaceae bacterium
GGCGCCTGTCCGAGTGGGAGCGCCGCCGCGGGCATGCCGTCGAGGCGCGCGGCGGATGACGAGAGACCTCCGCGCGCGCAGCCGGGTCCAGCTCGATGGCCCGGACCGGGCCCCCGCCCGCGCGTATCTGAAGGGGATCGGCTTCGACGAGGACGCGCTCTCGCGCCCGATCGTCGGCATTGCCAACACCTGGACCGAGGTGATGCCCTGCAATTTCCACCTGCGGCGGCTGGCCGAGAAGGTCAAGGACGGGGTGCGCGAGGCCGGCGGGACCCCGATGGAGTTCAACACGGTGGCCGTGTCCGACGGCATCACGATGGGCACCGAGGGCATGAAGACCTCGCTGGTTAGCCGCGAGGTGATCGCCGACTCGATCGAGCTGGTGGCGCGCGGGCACCTGTTCGACGCCGTGATCTCCATCTCGGGCTGCGACAAGACGATTCCAGGCTGCGTGATGGCGCTGGCGCGGCTCGACCTGCCCAGCCTGATGCTCTACGGAGGCTCGATCGCCCCCGGCAGGTTCAAGGGCGAGGACGTGACGATCCAGGAGGTGTTCGAGGCGGTCGGCGCCCACGCCGCCGGCGACATGTCCGACGAGGATCTCGCCGAGCTGGAGTCGGTCGCGTCCCCGGGAGCGGGCGCCTGCGGCGGCCAGTTCACCGCGAACACGATGGCGATGGCGTTCGAGATGCTCGGGATCTCGCCCATGGGGAGCTCGATGGTGCCCGCCGAGGAGGGCAAGAAGGGCGCGGTCGCGCAGGAGTGCGGCAGGCTCGTGATGGACGTTCTGGAGCGCGACCTGCGGCCGAGCTCGATCATCACCACCGACTCGCTGCACAACGCGATCGCGGGTGTGGCGATGACCGGCGGCTCCACCAACGCGGTGCTGCACCTGCTGGCCGTGGCCAACGAGGCCGGCGTGGAGCTCTCGATCGACGACTTCGACCGGATCGCGTGGGCCACTCCGCTTCTCGCTGACCTCAAGCCCTTCGGCCGTTACGTGGCGCCGGATCTCTGGCGCGCCGGCGGCGTTCCGCTGGTGGCGGCGCGGCTCAACGAGGCCGATTCGCTGCGGCGCGACGCCATCACCGTCACCGGGCAGACGATCGGCGAGGAAGCCGACATGGCCGACGAGGTCGAGGGCCAGCCCGTGGTCCGCGCGCTCTCCGAGCCGCTGGCGCCCAACGGGGGGTTCGCGATCCTGCGCGGCAATCTCGCCCCGGATGGCTGCGTGGTGAAGCTCGCCGGCCACGGCCGGCGCGAGCACAGCGGCCCCGCGCGCGTGTTCGAGTCCGAGGAGGACGCCTTCGCCGCGGTCAAGGCCAGCGCGATCGAGGCCGGTGACGTGGTGGTCATCCGCAACGAGGGCCCTGCTGGCGGCCCCGGCATGCGCGAGATGCTGGCGGTCACCGCAGCGCTTCAGGGAGAAGGCCTGGGCGACTCCGTTGCGCTGCTCACCGACGGGCGCTTCTCCGGCGCCACCCACGGGTTCATGGCCGGCCACGTGGCGCCCGAGGCTCCCCGCGGCGGGCCCATCGCCGCGGTCCGGGACGGCGACACGATCATCTTCGACGTGGAGAACCGCGAGCTGAACGTGGAGCTCTCGGCCGAGGAGATCGCGGAGCGGGTCGAGGCCTACGAGCCGCCCGCGCCCAAGTACGAGACCGGTGTGCTCGGCAAGTACGCCCGCCACGTCGGCTCCGCGGCCCAGGGTGCGCTCACTACGTGAGCGCCCACACGCGCCTGGAACTGCTCGAGCAGGACGGCTACGTGGTGCTCGACCGGGCCGGCGAACTGCCGGACCGGGAGGAGTGGGAGGGCCTCGACTACATCGACTGGGTCAGCGGCGGGGACACGCGGTTCGCGATCCTCGCCTCGGTGAACGGTGACGAGCGTGAGGTGCGCTACCGGTTCACCGAACGGCCGGACAAGGACGCGGTGTGGACGCCGCAATCCGATCGGAGCCCGTCACTGCGGCGCTGGGTGGAGGACTGCGGTGCCCGTCACGGGCGTGTGCGCGTGATCCACCAGGGCGAATTGGACTACGACGAGACGATCTCCGAGCACCTGCACCAGGACGACAACAACGCGTTCAATCCGGAGGGAGAGGGCTGGGTGGTGCGCGCCTGGCTCGAGCTCACCGATGACCCGAACAGCGTCATGGTTCTGCGTGACGCGAAGGACGACGTCGCCTCCGAACGCCGCGTCCCGCTGCCGGCGGGGACACAGGTGGTGGTGGACTCAGAGCGCCTCTGGCACGTCGTCTGCCACTCAGGCCCGCAGCCGCGCTGTGCCCTGATCGCGAGCTTCGAGAGCGGGCCCGAGCTGGAGCGGTGGATGGGCGCTCGGATGGGCGCCGGGCTTCGCGCCTAGGCGGCTGTTTCCGCGTCCAGCTCGCCCTCCAGCTCGCCGTCCGACACCTCGTAGGTGAGGAACTCCTCGAGGCAGTCGTTGAACGAGAGCGGGCGCTCCAGCATCGGCACGTGCCCGGTGTCCTCGAAGATGAGCTTGCGGGCGCCCGGAACCAGCGACACGAACGCGTCCGCGTCGCGCACCGGGATGATCATGTCCTTCTCGCCCCACACGACGATCGTGGGGCAGCCGATGTCGGGAAGGCGCTCGCGGAAGTCGTATTCCAGGCACGCTCGCAGCGCGGCCTCGAAGCCGGGCTTGTTGGCTCCCTTCATCAGGCCCTCGAACATCACGTCGCCCTTGATGCGGCTGGGATGACGGCACACCAGGCTCATCACCCAGTGGCGAAGCCTCGGACGCCGCGCCGTCATGCGCATCTGGGCCACGCTGCTGGTGGCCAGCAGCCCGGCCACCTTCCCCGCCGCCAGCACGGGGGTCTTGGCGACGTCCATCTGAGACACGCCGGCGGACGAGAGCAGCATCAGGCGCTCCACGATCTCGGGGCGCCTGATGGCCACCTCGGCCGACACGAAGCCGCCCATCGAGTTGCCCACCAGCACGGCCGGCGCCAGATCGAGCCGCTCGCACATCTCGGCGACCACGCGCCCGTAGAGCTCGATCGTGATCCGCTCGCGCGGCTCCTCGGAGAGCCCGAAGCCGGGTAGGTCCATCGCCACCACGCGGCGCTTCTGGGCGAAGCGCGGGATGTTCTCGAGCCAGTTCTCCCACTGGCCGCTCAGGCCGTGGATGAACACGATCGGCCGGGACCTGCCCTGCTCGCCCAGGTCGACGTAGTTCACGGACCGGCCGTCGATCTCCATCTGCCGCAGTTCGGCCAGCCAGTCGACGGTGCGCCAGTCGGGGCTGTCGCTCACCCCGTAGTCGTCGCCGGCCTCGTCGGCGGCGCGATAGCGGGCCGGAGCGACGTTGCTGATCGGAAGTCGCTTCATTGAGCCGACTACCGTACCGCCCGTGGCCCGAATCGCGCTTGACATCGACTCCACGCTGCACCACTACTGGGACCTGCTGGAGCGCATCGCGCAGGAGCGATACGGCGTGTCGCTGCCGTATGCGGACCAGAGCGACTGGGGCATCACGGCGCTGGAGCGCGACCAGCTGATCGCCGTGGTGGAGGAGACCCACTCCGACGAGAACATCGAGAACGCCGTCCCCTACGAGGGAGCCGTCGAGGCCGTGCGCCGCTGGCACGAGGCCGGCCACTGGATCCACGTGACCAGCCACCGCCGCACCTCATGCGACCCGGCAACCCGCCGGTGGCTGGAATCAACGGGAATCCCCTACGACGACCTGCACTGCTCCTTCGACAAGATCACCCGCTGCGTGGAGCTGAACATCGACGTACTGGTGGACGACAGCCCCGTGAACATGAGGCGGGCGCTAGAGGAGGGAATGCTGGCGGCGACCCTGATCCATCCATGGAACGAGCCGCTAAGAGGGGAAGACGGCGTAATAGCCGCGGACAACTGGGCCGATCTGGAGCGCCGGGTCAATGAGGCCCTGATGCCTGAGGCCTGAGACCTGAGACCTGACGCCTATCCGGCGTAGCCGAACCGCTCCAAAACAGGAATCTCATGAATCTGCGGCGGCTGCAGGTGATCCCACAGGATGCCGGGCGGCCGCTTGTACGCGCCGTCGACCTCGATCACCGCCCGTGACGTGGCCACGATGTTCACCGGGATGTCGTGGCTGGTCATCAGCAGGTTCTCTCGCAGGATCTGGATCGGGTGGACGGTGGTGGCCACCACCGTGCGGCGGTCGATCTTGCCCGACTCCAGCAGCAGGCCGTACTCGAGGTCGGAGAACCCGCCTCCCTTGCCCATCCGCGCGCCCTTGAGGTTCACGGCCACCGACCCGGTGAGCACGAGGTCCAGCTCGGGCACCTGATCGAGGTCGATCACCTCGCCGTGGCGCAGCGCGCCCTTGATGGTGGCGGCCTCGCGCAGCTGGTCCTCGTCGAGCTTCGACGGATCGAGCAGCCGAAAGGGATGCTGGTCGCGCAGCCGGGGGACGGCCATCACGAGGGTCTTGCCCTGCGTCAGCGCGAGGCGGCGGGCGTGGGTCTGGGGCGAGTCCGGATTGGCCTTGATCGTGGTCGCCTCGACCCAGGCAGGGTGCTTGGCCAGGCGCTCGGCGGCGCCCTTCGCGCCGGCGAAGTTGGGGATGCGGCCCTCGGCGCCCGGGAAGCGAGACACGCCCTCGCGGTCCATCGAGCGCCACACGTCCCGCCGTACCTGGTCCTTCGTCCGCATCGTCGCGATCCTGACAGAATCGGTCGACGTGGCCGATTCCGTACGCACACCGCTGAGCCCGGGGCAGTCGCCTGCACCCGCCGGCGCCCCGGCGCCACCGCTGCCCGCGGTGCAGGAGGGCGACCTGCGCCGCCACCTGCCGGGGCTCGAGCCAGACCGCACCCTCACCGACTGGGGCCGCTCCGAGCGCATCGAGGGCCTCATGGACCGCACCCTGATCGAGTTCTACTACCGCTACTGGTTCAGGGCCGAGATCGAGGGGATCGAGAACGTGCCCGCCACGGGTGGCGCGCTGCTGGTGTCCAACCACTCCGGCGCGCTGCCGCCGGACGCCGCGATGATCGGCAAGGCGATCCGCGAGGAGCATCCGCACCCGCGCCCGCTGAACATCACGGTCGAGCACTTCTTCAAGGGCTATCCGGGATTCTCGATGCTGATCCCGAAGATCGGGTGCGTCGCCGCCCACCCCGCCAACGTGCAGCGGCTGCTCTACGACGAGGGGCAGCTGGTGTTGGTATTCCCCGAGGGCCGCAAGGGCACCGAGAAGCTCTACAAGGACCGCTACCGCCTGCGCCGCTTCGGCCGCGGCGGCTTCGTGGAGGCGGCCATGCGCGCGCAGGCGCCGATCGTGCCGGTGTGCGTCGTGGGCGCCGAGGAGGCGCAGCCGGTGTTCGCGCAGCTCAACCTGCTCAAGCGGATGACGGGGCTGCTCTCCACGCCGCTCACGCCGACGTTCCCGCACCTGGGCCCGCTCGGCATGCTCGGCTACCTCCCGGCCAAGTTCAAGCTGCGCTTCCTGGAGCCGATCGCCTTCGACGAGCCCGGCATGCACGAGGACAAGGGCCTGGTGCAGTCGACCGCCCACGAGGTGCGCGCCCGGATCCAGGAGAACCTGTTCGAGATGGTCGCCAAGCGCAAGTCGGTCTGGTTCGGCTGACATGCCCTCCAAGCGAGTCCTCATCACCGGCCTGTCCACCTACTGGGGCGGGCGCCTGGCGCAGGCCCTGGAGGCCGACCCCACGATCGAGGCGATCGTGGGTGTGGACAACGAGGAGCCGAGCGTCGAGCTCGAGCGCACCGAGTACGTGAAGGTGAGCAACTCGCACGCGCTGCTGCGCCGCGTGGTGGACGCCGCCGAGATCGACACGGTGGTGGACACGCGGCTCGTGGTCGATTCCGTGGTCACCTCCTCGCGCAAGGCCCACGAGAACAACGTGATCGGGACGATGAACATCCTGGCGGCGTGCAGCGGGCCGGTGACGACCGTGCGCAAGTTCGTCTTCAAGTCCTCCACCCACTTCTACGGCTCCGAGCAGGACGACCCCGCGTTCTTCGACGAGACGATGGGGCGCCCGCACGCCCCGCGCACCCCGATCGAGCGCGACATCCTCGAGGCCGAGGCTTCGGTCACCGAGTACGCGGACACCAGCCCGGACGTGGACGTGACGATCCTGCGGTTCGCGAACGTGCTCGGGCCCGACGTCGACACGTCGCACATCGATCTCTTCTCGCTTCCGGCCGTCCCGATGATCCTCGGCTTCGACCCGCGCTACCAATTCGTGCACGAGGACGACGTGGTGCACGCGCTGGAGCACGTGGTGCAGCGGCGGCTGCCCGGCGTCTACAACGTGGCTGCCGACGGCGTGCTCGCCCTGTCGGAGGTCGCGAGCCTGCTCGGCAAGCCCTACGCGCCGATCCTGCCGCCGTGGGGCACCGGCATCGCCGCGAGCGTCGCCCGCCGGGTCGGCCTGCGCATCCCGCCCGAGATGCTCAACCAGCTCCGCTTCGGCCGCGGCGTGGACAACCGGCGGCTGAAGGCCGCCGAGTTCGAGTACGGCCACACCAGCCGCGAGGCGGCGATCGCGCTCGGAGAGCACATGCGCCTGCATCCGCTCATGCGCGGGAACGGTGAGCCGTATCGGTATGAGCGGGAAGTAGAAGAGTTCCTGCGGTGGAGCCCCAATGTGCGGCGGGCGCAACCGAAGCAGGCCTCAGGCCTCAGGCCTCAGGCCTCAGGTGCTGAGCCCGAGGCGGCGCCGGCCAAGCCCACGCCGCCGCCTGAGCCCAAGCCAGTTTCCGCCGGGCCTCCGGTCGATCATTACGACGATCTTGCCGCTGAGGAGATCATCTCCTTGCTCGGTTCGCTCGAGCCGCCCGATCTGGTGGCTCTGCGGGAGTACGAGCGGACTCATGCGGGTCGCGCGCCGGTGCTGGGAGCCATCGATTCGGTGCTCGCACGGGCATCCGGATCGCCGCTTGGCGCGTAATACCTCGCAACCACACTTGCGCGCTTGTTAAACCGGGTCGACCGTCCCTATATTGAGCGGGCGCGCCCCGGCCACCTCGGCGCGGAGTCATCTCTATGGGCACCCGGTCATTCATCGCCGTTGCGGCGCTTCTGTTCACGCTCCTCGCAGGCGCGGCGGCCGTGTACGCCTATGACTCCTCGAACGAGGACCGGGTGGCGAACGGCATTCGCGTCGCCGGCGTGAGCGTCGGCGGTCTTGACGCCGACGAGGCGCGCGAGAAGCTAGAGCGCAAGCTGCAGGAGCCGCTCGAAAAGCCGATCGTCGTCGAGCACGGCAAGAAGCGCTTCACCCTCTCGGCCGAGGACGCCGCCGTGAGGGCCGACGTGGGCGGGATGGTCGACGACGCCGTCGCCGCCAGCCGCGGGGGCAACATCCTCGGCCGCACCCTGCGCGACGTGACCGGCGGCGAGGAGCCCGCGCAGATCGATCCGCGCGTGAGCTACTCGAAGATCGCCGTCGCGAAGCTCCGGGCGCGCGTGGAGAAGGGCGTCAACCGCAAGGCGCGCGACGCCTCGGTGAACTTCCCCTCGCTCACCGAGGTCAAGGAGCAGGACGGCGTGAAGACCGATCGTGCCGGGCTCGAGCGCAACATCCGCGCCGCCCTCTTCAGCCCGGATGACCGCACCGCGGAGGTGCCGGTGTCGACCACGAAGGCCAAGGTCACCCGCGCGGAGCTGGCGAACAAGTACCCGAAGCTCATCGTGGTGGACCGCGGGGCGTTCAAGCTGCGCTTCTACGAGAAGCTCAAGCTGGCCAAGACCTACACGATCGCGGTGGGCCAGGTGGGGCTCGAGACTCCCGCCGGGCTCTACAACATCCAGAACAAGGGCGTGAACGTGCCCTGGAGCGTGCCCAACAGCCCCTGGGCCGGCTCGCTCGCCGGCACGGTGATTCCGGGCGGCGTGCCCGAGAACCCGCTCAAGGCGCGCTGGATGGGCATCTTCGCCGGCGCCGGCATCCACGGCACCGACCAGATCGGGTCGCTGGGCACCGCGGCCTCGCACGGCTGCGTGCGGATGGCGATCCCGGACGTGATCGAGCTCTACGACAAGGTGCCCGTGGGGGCGCCTGTCTACATCGCGTAGAGACCCTCAGACGCCGATCTCATCCACGGGGATCTCCTCCCAGCCGGCCTCCTCCAGGGAGGCTTGGCGGCCCACATGCCGAATGCACAGTGTGCCGATGAAGATGCCCTTCTCACGCTTGCGAAGCACCGAGTACCACATGGTGGAGGCGTCGCTGGGCCCCTGGATCTCGTGCCAGGGCAGCTCCGGCCGTTCGTCGGCAGTCGCCTCGCCGGCCTCGACCAGCTGGGTGCGCGTTGCCACCCGGCCGTCCTGAGTGTTGACGAAGAACCGCGACACCTCGGTTTTGGAGCCTAGATGGGGGAAAGCCCTGGCCGGGTTCGACGCCGCGCTCTCCCGTCAGGGGATGGCGGAGAAGACCCGCCGCGCCTACGGGGTTGACCTGGGCCAGCTCGCCGCGTGGGCCTCGGCGCACGACCTCGCACCCGAGGCCGTCGACCACCGCACGCTGCGCCGCTACGCCGGGGTGCTGTCGGAGCGGGGTGCCTCGAAGACCACGGTCGCGCGCAAGCTAGCCGCGATCAGGGGCTTCTACCGCGAGCTGCTGCGCACGGGGGCCATCACCGCGAACCCCGCCGACCTCGTCGCCTCGCCGCGCAAGGACTCCCACCTGCCCGCCGTGCTCAAGCAGGCCGAGGTGGCGGACCTGCTCGAGCGCATGCCTGGCTCGACCCCCCTCGAGCTGCGCGACAGGGCCATCTTCGAGCTCTGCTACTCGGCCGGGCTGCGGGCTGAGGAGCTCGTGAACCTCGACACCTCCAGCCTCGATCCCGACGCCGAGGAGCTGCGCGTGGAGGGCAAGGGCGGGCGCACGCGCATCGTGCCCGCGGGGGAGCCCGCGTGGCGCTCGCTCGAGGCGTATCTGGAGCGAGGGCGGCCCGCGCTGGCGGGCGAGCCCGAGCCCGCGCTGTTTCTCTCCAAGAGCGGGCGGCGGCTGTCCACGTCGGACATTCGGCGCCGGCTGGCGCTCGCCGTTCGCCGCGCCGCGGTGCAGGCCGGGGTCTCGCCCCACACGCTCAGGCACTCCTTCGCGACCCATCTGCTCGAGGGAGGCGCCGATCTCCGATCGATCCAGGAGCTGCTAGGACACGCGTCCATATCCACGACCCAGACCTACACTCGGGTAGAGTCGAAGCGGTTGAAAATGGCCTACGCGCGGGCACATCCCCGCGCCTGACACCGAAAAGCAGGGTGGAGACAAACCTCAAGGCGATCGAGCTCAAGGACCTCTGGAAGCGTTACAAGGAGGAGGAGGATCCGAGGGCTCGCGAGCGGCTGGTGCTGGCCTATGCGCCCCTGGTCAAGTACGTGGCCGGCCGGATGTCGAGTGGTCTGCCCTCGCACGTCGAGGAGGCCGACCTCATCTCCTACGGCCTGCTCGGGCTGATCTCGGCGATCGAGCGCTTCGAGTCGGCGCGCGAGATCCGGTTCGAGACCTTCGCGATCACCCGCATCAAGGGCTCGATCATCGACGAGCTGCGCTCGCTGGACTGGGTGCCGCGCTCCGTGCGCGCGAAGGCGCGCGAGATCGAGAGGGCCAACGCCAAGCTCGAGCACCAGCTGCACCGCGCGCCAACCGATCAGGAGATGGCGGACGCCCTGGAGCACCACGCTCGACGACTTCCAGGAGTCGCTGGTGCGCATCTCCAACTCCTCGGTCGTCGCCCTCGACGAGCTGTGGACGGTCTCAGACGCCTCCGGCGACCAGGTGTCCCTGCTGGACACGATCCAGGACCCCGGCGCGATGGACCCCGCGCAGGAGATGGACATCACCGACATGAAGGACCGGCTCGCCGACGCGATCGCGCGGCTGCCCGAGCGGGAGAAGCTGGTGGTGGCCCTCTACTACTACGAGAACCTGACACTGCGAGAGATCGGCGAGGTGCTTGGCGTCACCGAGTCCCGCGTGTCCCAGCTTCACACCAAGGCCGTGCTGCGTTTGAAGTCTCGCCTGCAGGGTGATTCGCTAAGCGAACCTGACTGACCGGCACACACGTGCTCGAGCGTCGTTCCGAAGACGAGCTACGGACAAGACTCCGCCAGCAGGCGGCGGTGGCCGAGTTCGGCCGCCTGGCCCTCTCGGGCACCCCGCGTGGGGCAGCTCGCCGATGAGGCGGTGAAGCTCGTGGCATCCCAGCTCGGGGTGCCCTACGTGACGATCGTGGAGACCGTGGAGGGCACGCTCGGAGCTCACTGCGCTCGCCGCGGTTGGCCTTCCCGACGATCTCACCGCGGAGCCCTTCCTGCCCCGCGCCGACGAGGGCCAGACCGGCTTCACGCTGGCATCGCCGAAGCCGGTGGTGGTGGAGGACCTGAAGACCGAGCGGCGCTTTGAGCCCGCGCAGTGGGTGCTCGACCTCGGGATGCGCAGCACGGTGAGCGTCCCGATCGGCGTCCACGGCAGCCCGTCGGCGGTGCTCGCGGCCGCGAGCCGCCGGGTGGCGGACTTCTCCGAGGAGGACGTTCACTTCCTGGAGGGGATGGCGAACACCCTGGCCGCCGCCACCGACCGCGGCCGCGCCGAGCTCGAGGTGCGCGAGAGCGAGGCGCGCTTCCGCGAGATGGCGGACACAGCCCCGGTGTTCATCTGGACCGCGGATGCGAAGGGGATGATCGACTTCATCAACCGCGGGTGGCTGGACTTCACCGGGCGGCCGATGGCCGAGGAGCTGGGCGACACCTGGGACCTTGGCGTGCACCCCGACGACGCCGAGGGCGTGCGGTCCACCTGGTGGCGGGCGTTCAACCGCCGCGTCCCATGGGAGCGCGAGTACCGGCTGCAGCGCCATGACGGCGAGTACCGCTGGATCGTGGACCGCGGGGTGCCGCGCTTTCACGGCGACGGAGCTCATGGGCTACGTCGGCACGGCCACGGACATCCACGAGCGCAAGGAGATGGAGGAGAAGCTGAGCCGCGCCGCCGCCGCCGATCACGAGGTGGCGGAGGTGCTCCAGCGCTCGCTGCTGCCGGAGAGCCTGCCGGCGATCGACGGCGTGGAGATCGAGGCGCGCTACCTGCCCGCCAGCCGCGGGGCCGCGATCGGCGGCGACTGGTACGACGCCATCGAGCTCGAGGACGGCCGTGTGGAGGTGGTCGTGGGCGACGTGGTCGGGCACGGCCTGCGCGCGGCCACGGTGATGGGCCAGCTGCGCAACGCCTTCCGCGCCTATGCACTGGTGGAGACCTCCCCAGCGCAGACCCTGGTGCGGCTCAACCGGCTGCTCGCCAAGGACGGCCGCGACCTGATGGCCACGGCCCTGTGCATTGCGATCGACCGCGACACCGGCGAGATCGAGGTCGCGAGCGCGGGCCATCCGCCGCCGTTGGTGATCGAGTCCGGCGGACGCGCCTACTTCATCGAGGAAGGCCGCTCCGTCCCGCTCGGCACCGCGGACCCGGCGCCCTACACCGAGAGCAAGACGCGCCTCGAGCCCGGATCGACGCTGATCCTCTACACCGACGGCCTCGTCGAGCGCCGCGACACCTCACTCGACGACCGCCTGGCGCAGCTGGCCACGGTCGCGTCCGTGGCCGACGGCGAGCTCGGGGACGTCTGCGACCAGCTGCTGGAGGGCAGCCTCGGAGGCAAGCGCCCGGCCGACGACGTGGCGGTGCTCGCCATCCGCCTGGAGCTCACGGAGCCGGGGCGCCTGTCGCTGCGGCTGCCGGCGGACCCGGCCGCCCTGGCGCAGCTGCGCCGCCGGCTCGGGCGCTTCCTCGAGGCGGCCGGGGCGGAGGAGGGCGAGCGGTTCGAGATCACGCTCACGGTCTGCGAGGCGGCCGCCAACGCCATCGAACACGCCTACGGTCCCGGCGACGCCGAGTTCGAGCTGGACGCGCGCACGGACGGTGAACTGGTACAGATTTCGGTGCGGGACTTCGGAGTGTGGCGCGAGCGGCGCGGAGAGGACCGTGGCCGCGGCCTGACGATCATGGAAGGCATGATGGATGAGGTGGAGGTGAGCCGGACGTCGAACGGCACCACGGTGAGGATGAGCCGCCGGCTGGGCGTTGCGCGCGGCGGCATGAGCACCAACGCGGAACTGGGGTTCGAGCGCCACGAGCTGGCGGTGGTGGCCACCTTGGCCGGGGAGGTGGATATGACCAACGCCGAGTTCGTGCGCGACCAGATCACGGCGCAGGTACCCAACGACGCGCACGCGCTGGTGATCGACCTGAGCGCGACGCAGTACCTCGACTCGGCGGCGATCGAGCTGCTGTTCGAGCTCTCGCGCCGGCTCGGCCGCAGGCGCCAGCAGCTGCGCCTGGTGGTGCCGGAGAGCTCTCCGCTCACCCGCCTGCTCACCCTCACGGACGTGGGCAGCGTGGCGCCCGTGCACTCCGAGCTTGCCGAGGCCCTGTCCTCGGCGTAGTTTCCCCGTCAGACAGCGAGGAGAGGAGCAGACATGCCGCATGAGGGTGCAAAGAGGATCCGCAACGTGGCCTTGGTCGGCCACCGGGGGAGCGGCAAGACCTCGTTGAACGAGGCCCTGCTGTTCGAGGCGGGCGCGATCAACCGGCTCGGCACCGTGGCGGACGGCTCCACGGTCTCCGACTCCGCGCCCGACGAGAAGGCGCGCGAGATGTCGATCGCCTCCAGCCTCACGACCTTCCGGTGGCAGGAGCGCAAGATCAACCTCATCGACACGCCCGGCGAGCCCAGCTTCGTGGCGGACGCCCTGGCGGCGCTGCGCGTATGCGAGGGCGCGGTGTTCGTGGTGAACGGCGTGATGGGTGTCGAGGTCGGCACCGACCGGCTCTGGCACCGCGCCGCCGACCTCGGGCTGTCGCGCCTGATCTACGTGAACATGCTCGACCGCGAGCGCGCCGACTTCTTCCGCACACTCGACTCGCTCAAGGAGGCCTTCGGGCAGCACGTCGTGGCGACGGAGATCCCGATCGGCGCCGAGCACGAGCTGCAGGGCGTGATCGACCTGATCGACATGAAGGCCTACCGCTACGACGGCGCGGGACGCGGCAGCTCGGAGGAGATCGACATCCCCGAGGACCTAGCCGAGCTGGCGCAGGAGTACCGCGAGAAGCTGATGGACGAGGTGGCAGAGGTCTCCGACGAGCTGATGGAGCACTACCTCGAGGGGCAGGAGATCTCACACGAGGAGTGCGTCTCGGCGCTCAAGGCGGGAGTCACCGCCGGCAACGATCTTCCCCGTCACGTGCGGCGCGGCCACCCGCAACCTGGGCTCCGACCGGCTGCTCGACGCCCTGGTCGAGGATCTGCCCTCGCCCGGCAAGGTCGGGGCCGTCCACGCCGGCCAGGACACGCTCGAGCCCACCGAGGACGGCGAGATGGTGGCGTTCGTGTTCAAGACGCTGGCCGACACCTTCGCGGGGCGGATCAACCTCTTCCGCGTCTACCAGGGGGTGATGAAGCACGACTCCCAGGTGCAGAACTGCCGCACCCACCACAAGGAGCGCATCGGCCAGCTGCTGGTGCCTCAGGGCAAGGAGTACGACCAGGCCGACGAGTTCGGTCCCGGCGACATCGGCGCCGTGGCCAAGCTCAAGGAGACCCACGCCGGCGACGTGCTGGCCGCCAAGGACGGCGAGTGGGACCTGAAGATGCCCGAGCTGCCGCGACCGGTGATGGCGTTCGCCATGGAGCCCAAGGCCAAGGGCGACGAGGAGAAGGCCTTCGCCGCGCTGCGCCGCCTCCAGGAGGAGGACCCGACGATCGACGTGCACCGCGACCGCCAGACCGGGCGAGGAGATCGTCGCCGGTCTCACCCAGATCCACGTCGAGGTGATCGTGGACCGGATGAAGGACCGCTTCGGCGCCGAGGTGAACCTCAAGCCGCCGCGGGTGCCCTACCACGAGACGATCCGGGGCCCGGCGAAGGCGCACGGGCGCTACAAGAAGCAGACCGGCGGGCGCGGGCAGTTCGGCGACTGCCATATCGAGATCGAGCCGATGCCGTCCGGCAGCGGGTTCGAGTTCGTGAACAAGATCAAGGGCGGCGTGATCCCGTCCGGGTTCATCCCCGCCGTCGAGAAGGGCATCGTCGAGACGATGTCCAGCGGCGTGATCGCCGGCTACCCGGTCGAGGGCGTGCGGGTCACGCTCTACGACGGCTCCTACCACTCGGTCGACTCGTCGGAGATGGCGTTCAAGGTGGCCGGGTCGATGGCGTTCAAGGAGGCGATGGAGAAGGCCAAGCCCGTGCTCCTCGAGCCGATCATGACCATCGCCGTGTCGCGTGCCCGAGGACTCGGTGGGCGATGTGATCGGGGATCTCAACTCGCGCCGGGGCCGTCCACTGGGAATGGAGCCCAAGGGCGGGGCGACCGAGGTCAAGGCCGAGGTGCCGATGGCCGAGATCCTCAGCTACGCGCCCGACCTGCGCCAGATCACCGGCGGCCGCGGCGATTACACGATGGAGCTGGCGCGTTACGAGGAAGTGCCTTCACATCTGGCGGGCAAGGTCGTCGAGAAGGCGGGGCAGGAAGGGGAGGCGGTGCAGGCCTAGGCCTCAGGCCTCAGGTCCCCCCGGCCGAGCAGTTCCTGATGCCTGACGCCTGACGCCTGACGCCTGAGGCCTGGCCAGTACCCTCACTTCGGATGAAGAAGGAGCTTCGCCCGTTTCACGACCATGTGACCTGCGACGTCTGCGGGCGCACGATTCTCAAGGGAGAGCGCACCGAGTCCTACCTCGCCCCCGGCGGCGAGCGGCATGGGGTGTGTGAGCTCTGTTTCGTGCGCGCCGAGCACGCGGGGTGGATCCGCGAGGCCGGACGCGACGAGCTCCCCACGCGGGGCGCCCGCCCGCAGGAGCGCAGGTCGCTGCTGGGGCGGCTGCGGCGCGGGGGCGACCCGGAGCGCGAGCGCGAGCCCGAGCCGGAGCCCGAGTTCCGCGACGACGAGCAGGAGTCGGAGCCCGACCCGGCCCCGATCCAGCGCGAGCGCCCGCGCGACCCGCGCCACGTGCGTGCGGTGCCCACCACCGCGGATGTGAAGGTCGAGCGCGCGCTCGACCTGTTCAACGGGTCCCATCACCACCGCACGGTCGCGGGCCTCACGCGCAGCCTCGGCCCGCCCTACGCCACCGCCAAGCCTGATCCCGACGCTCCCAGTACCGTCACCGTGCTCGTTGCGTGGGAGCTGTCCTGGTATCGCTACCGCGTGGATCTGGGCGACTCGGCCGACCCCGTGTCGCTTCAGGGCAAGGGAGACGAGCTGGGTGACATCGACGAGCCGCTGCGCGACTGGAATGCCGGACTGGACTCCGAAGGGCGACTGGTGATAGGAGTGGAAAGCGAATGATCTACTGCGTGGTGCCACAGGCCCTGGAGGACGAGCTGCTGGAGAAGCTCACCGACTACTACCGCGACGACCCCAACGTGGAGGTCATCGTGGATCGCCGCGCGCAGGGCGGCGAGCCGGGCACCCACGACCCGCACTCCGAGAAGCGGCGCCAGAGGGTGAAGGGCACCTTCCCGCCGATCGAGCTAAAAGACTGAAGGTCGTAGTTCACGTGGACGGTGGGGCGCGAGGCAACCCGGGCCCGGCCGCGGTGGCCGCCGTCGCGAGCACGCCCGACGGGGGCGAGTTGTCGGATCGCAACGCCTACATCGGCGAGGCCACCAACAACGTGGCCGAGTACAAGGCGGTGCTGCTCGGCCTGGAGCTCGCGAAAGAGCTCGGCGCCGACGACGTGGAGGTCGTGAACGACTCCGAGCTGATCGCCAAGCAGATCACCGGTGAGTACCGGGTGAAGAACAAGGGCCTTCAGCCTCTGTACCTGGAGACGATGGCGGCGCTGCGCGAGTTCGCCACGTGGGCAGTGCGAAGCGTGCGCCGCGAGAGCAACGAGCGCGCCGACGAGCTGGTGAACGAGGCGCTGGACGAGAGGAGCCGTCGATGAGCGAGGTCGTGGTGGTGGCAGTGGCGAAGTGCAAGGAGGGCGAGCAAGAGCGCATGCGGACGGTGATGTCCGAGGTCGCGGCCGCTTCGATCGAGGAGGAGGGCTGCATCTCGTACGTGATCCACGTGGACAAGAACGAGGCCAACCGGCTCGTGGTCGTGGAGCGCTGGGCCTCCCAGGAGGCGCTGGACACCCACTTCACCCTCCCGCACACTCAGCAGGTGGCCCAGAACATCGACGCGCTGGCCGAGCCGCCGCAGATCTACTTCTGTGAGGTGCTGCCGGCGTGAGGAGGAACACGCTGCTGCTCGTCGCCGCGAGCCTGTCACTGGTGGCGGTTACCGCGCCCGCCGCCTCCTCGGCTGCGTACAAGAAGTGCAAGCCGGTGAAGAAGCCCTACCCCGGCACGCGCTACAAGGGCCTCGACCTGAGCCGAATTCGCGCGCTGAGGGTGTCGTGCCGTACCGCCCGCCGCGTCGCGAAGGGCGCGCACTACAAGGCCCTCTCGCTCACCCCGACGGGCCCGATCCGCCGCTTCACCTGGAAGGGCTGGAGCGTGACGGGCGACCTGCGCCCGGCTTCGGACAAGTACGTGGCTAAGAAGGGCCGCAGGCGCGTGCGCTGGCGGTTCTGACCTAGCCGGGTGCTCCGCCGACCCCGGTGGCGCCCGGGCGGGTCCATTGCGGCACCGGCCGGCCGCCGCTTCTGGGCCCCATCGGCGCACCGTGCTCGTCGGTGCGAAGGAAGGAATGGGTCGGGAACTGCGGCCAACCCTCGGGCGAGTCCTCCCACTCCTCCTTCCGCCCGTAGACGGTCCTGTCGAGCAGCCCGAACAAGGGGCTCATCACCTCGTCGCCCCGGCCGGTCGTCCAGTACGTGAGGTAGATCCGGTCCTCCTGCCGCAGGTAGCAGGCGATCCGGCCTTGGTGGCTCACGGTGGGGTCGTCAATGTGGGCGTTGGAGTACCACGGCGTGGTGTAGCCCATGAAGTCGCGGAATGCCGCGAGCTCCTCGTAGGGCCCTCTGCCGAGGATGGCGAAGGTGATCCCGTAGGCGTTGAGGCCGGCCGCGTCGGCGGCGTGCTGCATCGGCCAGGAGTTCCTGGTGCAGCCCTCGCACTGCCACTCCCATGGCTTCCCTTCGTAGAACATGTGGCTGTAGACGACCAGCTCGTCGCGCCCCTCGAAGACATCGCCGAACGGGACCGGGCCGTCGGGGCCGATGACGGTGGTGTCGGGGGCCACCTCTGTCATGGGCAGCCGGCGCCGGGCCGCGGCGATCGCGTCGCCCTCGCGGGTGTGTGCCTTCTCGCGCTTCTGCAGCTCGAGCAGCTGTCGCTCGAAGTCGTCGTGGTCGGTGACGGGCGGGGCTGGTGTGGTCATGCCCGGTAACCTACAACCAAATGGTTGTAGATGTACTCAAGGACGAGGCGGTCGACGAGCTCTTCCACGCCCTGTCCGACCCGACCCGTCGCGACATCCTTCGTCGCTGCGCAGGCCGCGAGTGCTCGGTGTCCCGACTCGCGCAGGCCTACCCGATGAGCTTCGCGGCGGTGCAGAAGCACGTCGCCGTGATGGAGCGGGCCGGCCTGGTCACCAAGGAGCGCCGCGGGCGCGAGCAGCTCGTGCGCACCGACTCCGGTGCGGTCGACCGCGCGCGGCAGGCCCTCGACGAGCTCGAGGCGGCCTGGCGCGGCCGAGTCGGCCGGATGTCGGACCTACTTCGATGAAAGGAACCAATTGAGCGTCACCAGCGTCGATCGGGACTACGACGGCCTGACCGTCACCCTCGTCGCCGAGTTCGGCGCCTCGGTCGATCGGGTGTGGGAGTTGTGGTCGGATCCGCGCAAGCTCGAGCGCTGGTGGGGGCCGCCGGGCTATCCGGCGACCGTCGAGACGCACGACCTCACCCCGGGCGGCCAGGTCAAGTACCGGATGACCGGGCCGGAGGGGGAGCTGCACCACGGCGTCTGGACGATCACTGTGGTCCAGCCACCGGCCTCGCTGGAGTTCACCGATGCGTTCGCCGAACCGGACGGTACGCCGGTCGCGGACGGGCCGGTCACCACGATCAGGGTCCTCCTCGTCGATCGCGAGGGCGCCACGCGGATGGAGGTGCGCGCGATGTTCGAGTCCCGCGCGGACATGGACAGGTGGGCGGCCACGGGCTCGGCCGAGGGCCTGCAGGGGGCCATGGGCCATATGGATGCCCTACTTGAGGAGAGCACATCATGAGCGCGATCTACACCTTCGACGTCTTTTCCACCCTCGACGGCTTCGGCTCGTACGACGGCGGCGACTGGGGCGGTTACTGGGGCAAACAGGGCCCCGAGTTTCTCGAACGCCGCCTAGCCCTGTACGGCGAGGAGCAGCGGATGGTGTTCGGGGCCAACACCTACCGGCAATTCGTGCAGCTGCTGGGCCCGAGCACCGAGGAGTCCGAGGTGGGCGACCCGGTGAACGACCTAATGAGGAGCCTGCCGACGACGGTGGTGTCGACGACGCTCGAAGGACGCCTCGACTGGCCGGACGCAACCCTCGTGAACGGCGACGCCGTCGATGTCGTCGCTCGGCTGAAGGAGGAGTCCGAGGTGCCGTTGCGCTCGAACGGCAGCCTGTCGATGAACTGGGCGCTGATGGCCGCCGGCCTGGTCGACCGCGTTCAGCTGACGGTCTTCCCTGTGATCACCGGTCAGACCGGGGTGGAGCCGATCTTCCAAGGTGCGGGCGACTTCGACCTCGAGCTGATCGAGAGCCGGACGCTCGACGGCCACACCCAGGAGCTGATCTACCAGCCCACCGTGCACTAGCCGCTACCGTCGAGCGCATGACGATTCACCGGATGGATCACGTCGGCGTGGTGGTCGAGGATCTCGCGGCTGCCGTCGCGTTCTTCGTCGAACTGGGCCTGGAACTGGAGGGCCAGACAACGGTCGAGGGTGAGTGGGCCGACCAGCTCATAGCGCTGGACGGCGTCAAGGCGGACATCGCCTTCCTGCGGACCCCGGACGGGAACAGCCGAGTCGAGGTGTCGTCGTTTCAGTCGCCGGTGTCCACCACCCCTGCGCCGAGGGCGCCGGTGAACGTCCCGGGCATCCCTCGTCTCACGTTCGTGGTCGACGCCGTGGACGACGTCTTCGAGAGCCTGCGCCCCCACGGCGCCGAACTCGTGGGCGAGATTGCGCAGTACGAGGACATCTACCGGTACGCCTACGTCCGCGGCCCCGCCGGCGTCATCGTCGGGCTGGTCCAGGAGCTCGGCTGAACGACATGCGATCAGCAGGACGCCGGCTGACGGACGCGTTCCTCCAAGGCGACGTGCCGGCGATGGTCGCCGAGCTCGCACCGGATGCGGTCTTTCACAGCCCGGTGGCCGACTACGAGGACCGCGACCGGATCGGTGTGGTGCTCGAGGCTGTCACCCAGGTGGTGGCCGCGCCGCAGCCGACCCGGCTGATCGAGGGTTCCGACGAGACGCTGCTGGCGTTCACCGCCGAGCTCGAGGGCGCCGCCGGCGACGGCGTTCTCTTGGCGGCCGGTGAGCCCGATGGTGCCGTCTCGGAGCTGACGCTGATGGTCAGGCCATTGGCCACGCTCCTCGACGCCGTCGATCGGATGAAGGTGCTACTCGGGGCGAGTGTCCCGGCCCAGATCGAGCAGGACGATCTGCCGGGACCGTTCGAGGGAGCCGACCACGGCTCCGGCGTGTCGTTCTTCCTCGCACGGACGCCGCCCGGCCGTGGGCCAAGCCTGCATCGCCATCCGTACGAGGAGACGTTCATCGTGCACGAAGGCCAGATCACCTTCACGGTCGACGGCCAGACGATCGAAGCCGGGCCCGGTCAGATCGTGATCGCGCCGCCGGGCAGCGCGCACAAGTTCGTCAACACCGGCGACGCCCGCGCCCACATGACCAACATCCACCCGCGACCACGGATGTCCCAGGAGGATCTGGAGTAGCAAACCGGACTTCGAGTCAAGCGGCTGATGGGATTCGAACCCACGACCTTCTGCATGGCAAGCAGACGCTCTAGCCAACTGAGCTACAGCCGCGCGAGGGCCCGAGTATAGGCAGCCATATTCTCTCCGGCGTGGCCGACTTCGAGCGCGACACCGCCATCAGTCCCGCCGGCGACGGGGTCTTCGACTGCGAGTTCCATACCGCGTGGTGGGTGGTCACCGGGCCCAACGGCGGCTACCTCGCCGCCATCGTCACCCGGGCGCTCGAGGCGGTCGTCGCTGACGGCCGCCCGCTGCGTTCGCTCACCATGCACTACATGCGCGCGCCGAAGGAGGGCCCGGCCCAGGTACGCACCGAGTCCGCGCGCGAAGGCCGCAGCGTGAGCTTCATGCGGGCGACCATCGAGCAGGGCGGCGAGCCGCAGGCGACCGCGCTGGCGGTGTTCGCGGCCGACCGCGAGGGGTTCGAGCTCGACCGCGCCGACCCGCCCGACATCGCGCCGCCCGAGGACGTGCCACCGCAGGGCGAGACCCGGCTGCAGGCGCCGCCGTTCGCCCAGAACTTCGACTTCCGGCCCGCCATCGGCGGCAAGCCGTTCGAGGGCTCCGCCGAGGCGGTCACGGGCGGCTGGTTCTGGCCCAGGCAGGGGCCCGATCAGCTGGACGCTGCGCTGGCGGTTGCGCTGTGCGACTCGTGGTTCCCGGCGCTGTTCACCGCCGCGGAAACGCCGCTGGCGGTGCCAACGCTCGACCTGACGGTGCATTTGCGCGCGCCGCTGCCCCGGCCCGCCGACTGGGTGCTAGGCAGCTTCTGGACGCGCCGGGCGCGCGACGGCTTCCTCGAGGAGGACGGCGAGCTGTTCTCGCGCGACGGCCAGCTGCTGGCCCAGTCGCGACAGCTGGCGCTGACCGTCTAGCCGAGCTTCGCGGCCACGGTGATCTCACCCACGCCCGCCAGGGCATTCGACACGAGGCAGGCGTCCTTCGCCTCCGCCGCATGCTTCTCGAAGTGCTCCTGATCGACGTCCGGCACCACCCCCACGGTCTCGAGGTCGATCCGCTGAATCGCGGGTCCGGAGTCACCGCGCTCCAGGTGGACGGAGGCCGTGGTGTTCACCGACTCGGGCTCGTGCCCGGCCTCGGCGAGCATGTGCGAGAGCTGCATCGAGTAGCACGCGGCAATCGCGGCGCCGATCAGCTCCTCCGGGTTGGTGCCCTCGCCCTCCTCGAAGCGTGACTTGAACGAGTACGGGCCGGTGAAGGCGCCGTCGCCGACGACCAGCTCGCCCGAACCGCCCTGCAGGTCGCCCTTCCACTCCGCGCTGCCCTGACGTGTAGCCATTCCTTCTCCCTTCGGGTCGCTTCCAGCCGAGACTAGCCGGGCGCGCTCAGCCGCTTTTCGAACCAGTGATCGGCGTAGGGATTGTCGTTGTAGCGGGCGGTCTGCACGTAGCCGCGGCTGCCGTACATCGCCTTCGCCTCGTCGAGCGAGCGGTTGGTGTCGAGCAGCACCGTGTGGTGGCCGTGCTCGGCCGCCTGTTCCTCCAGCGCTTCGAGCATCCGCGCGCCGAGCCCCATGCCGCGGTGGGGGCGATCGATCCACATTCGTTTGATCTCGGCGACCCCCGGGCGCACGGTCAGGATGCCGCCGCAGCCGGCGGGCTGGCCGCTCATCCGTGCCATGAGAAACGGGTCGAGGGCGTCGGCCGGCGTCGTCCCCGCGGGGTCGAATGAGTTCTCGAAGCGCTCCGCGAGCTCGGAGAAGTAGTGACGGATGCACCACCTGGCGTCGGCGGACGAGGGGTCCTCCTGCTCGATGGTCACCATCGAGATCGCCAGCAGCCGCCGTGCCTCGGCCTGGGCGGCCAGCAGGCGCTCGCGCTCCTTGGCGGTGAGGGGATCCAGCACCGCGGCGGCCATCTCGTCCGAGATTCGGTCCAGCTCTCGCAGCTCGGCGCGCCCGGCGGCCGTCAGGGTCAGGCGCTTGGTCCGGCGGTCGGCCGGGTCGGGCCGCTGGTCGACGAGCCCGTCGCCCTCCAGCGCATGCACCATCCGCGAGACATAGCCGGAGTCGAGCCCCAGCCGCGCGCGGACGTCACGGGGTGTGGCGCCGTCGAGCCCGATCTCGAACAGCACCCGCAGCTCTCCGAGCGGGCGGCGACCGAGGTAGCGGTCGTTGAGTGCCCCCACCTGGCGCGTTACGAGGCGGTTGAAGCTGCGGACGAGCGCGATGTCTGCTTGCCCTGACATCTCTGACTTAAGTCAGAGAATACACGCGGCCATGTCGGCTCCTGCCGTCCGGCCGTCCGGTACCGTTCCCCGGCCTCGCCCCGCCGCATCGACCCCCAAGGAGCCCCCGATACACGTGAGTCAAACGACCGTTCCCACGCAGAACAAGAAGCTTCAGGCGTGGGTTGAGGAGATCGCAGCGCTTACGAAGCCGGACCAGGTTCACTGGTGCGACGGGTCGGCGGAGGAGTACGACGATTTGGCTCAGGGACTGGTGGACGCGGGCACGTTCGAGCGGCTCTCGGACGCCAAGCGCCCGAACTCCTACCTCGCGCTCTCGGACCCCGACGACGTGGCTCGCGTCGAGGACAGGACCTTCATCTGCGCGGAGACCGAGCAGGAGGCCGGGCCCAACAACAACTGGCGGCCGCCGGACCAGATGCGCGAGACCCTCGACGAGCTGTTCGAGGGATCCATGGAGGGCCGGACCATGTACGTGGTGCCGTTCTCGATGGGCCCGCTGGGCTCGCCGATCTCCCACGTCGGCGTGCAGCTCACCGACTCGCCGTACGTGGTGGTGTCGATGCGGATCATGACCCGCATGGGCCAGGCCGCCCTCGACGTGCTCGGCGAGGACGGCCAGTTCGTGCCGTGCGTGCACTCCGTCGGCGCCCCGCTCGGGCCGAACGAGGAGGACGTGGCCTGGCCGTGCAACGCCGACAGCAAGTACATCGTCCACTTCCCCCAGACACGAGAGATCTGGTCGTTCGGCTCGGGCTACGGCGGCAACGCCCTGCTGGGGAAGAAGTGCTTCGCGCTGAGGATCGCCTCGGTGATGGCGCGCGACGAGGGCTGGATGGCCGAGCACATGCTGATCCTCAAGCTCACCAATCCCGAGGGCCGTTCGAAGGTGATCACGGGCGCGTTCCCGTCGGCGTGCGGCAAGACCAACCTGGCGATGATGATCCCGACGCTGCCGGGATGGAAGGTCGAGACGATCGGCGACGACATCGCCTGGATGAAGTTCGGCGACGACGGCCGGCTGTACGCGATCAACCCCGAGTACGGCTTCTTCGGGGTCGCGCCCGGCACGGGCGAGCACACCAACCCCAACGCCATCGCCACGATCTCCGAGAACACGATCTTCACCAACTGCGCGAAGACCGATGACGGGGACATCTGGTGGGAGGGCATGACCAAGCAGCCGCCCGAGCACCTGATCGACTGGCGCGGCGAGGACTGGACACCCGAGTCCGACGACCCCGCCGCGCACCCCAACGCGCGCTTCACGGTGCCCGCCTCGCAGGACCCGGCAATCGCGCCGGAATGGGAGGACCCCAAGGGCGTGGCCGTCGACGCGATCCTCTTCGGCGGCCGCCGTGCCGCGGTCGTGCCGCTGGTGCACGAGGCATTCGACTGGGAGCACGGCACGTTCCTCGGCGCCACCATGGCGTCCGAGAAGACAGCCGCTGCAGCGGGAGGCCTCGGCGAGCTCCGCTTCGATCCGTTCGCCCAGCTGCCCTTCTCGGGCTACAACCTGGGCGACTACATGACCCACTGGCTGAAGATCGGCCGCATCGACGGCGCCGTGCTCCCGCGCATCTTCTACGTCAACTGGTTCCGCAAGGGCGAGGACGGGCGCTTCCTCTGGCCCGGCTTCGGCGAGAACAGCCGCGTGCTGGAGTGGGTGTTCCGCCGCTGCGACGGCGAGGGCGAGGTGGTGGAGACGCCTATCGGCCTGGTCCCCGCCGAGGGCGACCTCAACGTCGAGGGCCTCGACATCTCCGACGAGGACCTCGCGGAGGTGATGCGCGTGGACTCAGAGCAGCTGCGCGAGCAGCTCCCGCAGATCCGCGCGCACCTCGAGCAGTTCGGCGACGCCCTGCCGGCCGAGATGACGGCGCAGCTCGACGCGCTCGAGCAGCGTTTGGGTTAGTCGCCCGGCGTCTCGATCAGCTCGCTCAGCTTCTCCCGGTAGAACGACGCGAAGCCGGCGATCTCCGAGACGTCGTCGATCGGGTCCGGGTAGGCCCAGATGGCGTTCTCGACCACTCGGTCGCCCACGCGGACCGACCAATAGCGGGCGTCGCCCTTAACGGGCAATGGCTGGTCCGCTCGGACTCGTCGAGCAGGCTCGCGTCGAAGTCTTCGAGCGGCACGTAGATCCGATCCGGCAGGCGGCCCTCGTGCAGGACCTTGGCGCGCTCGGTGTCGAACAGCTCCGCGCCGTCCACCAGCCCACGCACCCGGCCTGGATGGTCTTCGATCCCGATCGGGTGCACGCGGGATCCGAGGCTCATGGCGGAGATGTTCCAGGAAAGCCCCTCGCTACGCTAGGCGCCGCTCTGGCGCCGTGGCGGAGTGGCTACGCAGCGGCCTGCAAAGCCGTTTACACCGGTTCGATTCCGGTCGGCGCCTTATTCGTCCTCGGGCAGGCCGGCCGCTCGCAACGCCTCGGCGTGATCGAGATAGCCACGGATGCGTGAGATCGCCCCGTCGCGAAACTCGAACACCATCCCCAGCGACGAATCGACCGGGACGCCGCTGCCCTTGCCAAGTCCTTCCAGGCGCCCGAGCATCACGACGACGTCGTCGGCGTCGCGAAACCGGTCAGGGGAGATGTGGAACTTCTCCCAGGAGTTGCCGAGGCTTCCGAAGTACCTGTCGATGCCCTCGCGCCCCAGATAGGTCTCGCCCTCGATGGCGACCATCGACGGGGACCATTCGAAGTCGGGCGTCGTGAGGGCGGCGAAGGCGTCGACGTCGGTTTCGTTGAAGGCGTCGATCGCCTGCCTGGCGACCTCCACGTTCTCCCGCATCGGTCCAGGCTACTCTCGGGCCCATGCCACACGCGGGCCAGGAGATCGAGGGCTTCGGCGGCTTCCGCCTGCTGCTGGTCAAGACCGGCGAGGAGACCGGCGGCGAGCTGCTCGAGATGGAGGCCAGCTACGGCGAGGACTCCATGCTCCCGCCCGAACACCTCCACCCGAGCCAGGACGAGAGGTTCGAGGTGCTCGAGGGCGCGGTATTGACCGTGATCGGCGGGGTGGAGCGCCGGTACGAAGCGGGGGAGACGTTCGACGTGCCGGCGAAGACGCCGCATCAGATGACCGGCGACGGCGCCGCGCGCGTTCGCTGGCAGGTCAGGCCGGCGCTGCGGACGGCGGAGTTCTTCGAGCGCCTCTACAGCGGCGCGGGGGAGGACCTCCGCGAGGAGTTCAGCCCCGAGATCCAGTTCACCGCGACGTAGCTACGCGGGCGTAGACAGCTGGCGCAGCAGGCCGACGGTGTCGGTCAGCCCGCGGTGCTCCACGATCCGGCCGTCCTCCACGCGCACCATGTCGATGCCGCGCACGGAGAGCCGCCGCCCGGTGGGCTCGACTCCCATCAGGGGGCCGGTGTGCGTGCCCTCGATCATCGTCGCCACGGCCGCGCGGTCGCCCTCGGCCACGATCTCGTCGATCCGCACCTCCACGTCGGGCATCCCCTGACGGAAGGCGCTGAAGAACAGGCGCACCCCCTCGATGCCCTGCGGGAATCCCGGCGGCATGTCGTGGCTCACCACGTCCGGCGCGAAGAATCGATCCAGCGTCTCCAGGTCGCCGCTGGCGAAGAGCTCTGTGTGTAGCCGCTCGACGAGCTCGCGCGGCTGCATGCCGGCTAGGACGCCTTGGACTCGGGCGCGCCGCCGAGTGCCTCGAGGCACCGGCGCTCGACCGCGCGGATGTCGCGCAGCTCGCGTTCGAGGTCCGCGATTCGGCCTCGGTTGCCGAATCGCCGCACCCGCAGCCTGCTCAGCTGCGACTCGAGCTCATCGGCCTGCTCCTTCGCCCTGACCAGGGCGCGGGCGGCCGCACTCGTCTCAGATCGTCTTTCTTTCCCTTGCCACATCGCACGGAGACTTTGCCAGACGCCTCCGCCGGGCGCGCCGATCGACCCCCGGGGGAATAAACCGTTTCGGTTTGGGGTAGTACGCGCCATAAGACGCCAAACGGCCAGGGTCGCCCTCGTTTGCGGCCCTCCCGACACGGCGAGGGAACCAAAGGAGGAGCGAATGAGGGAGGAGAATGGCTCCGGCAGCGGCATGCCCGCAGGAGCTCAGGGGGGCTTGGCCGAGTCCGAGTCCATCGACTGGGTTGCTGCGGAACGCTCACCGGAGTTCAGGGAGCTGGTAACGAGGCGGCGGAGGTTCGTGCTGCCCTGCACCGTGTTCTTCCTGTCCTGGTACTTCGGCTTCGTGATCCTGGCGGGCTATGCGCCTGAGTTCATGGGCGAGTCCGTCTACGAGGGCCTGACCGTGGGCTACGTGCTCGCGCTGAGCCAGTTCGTGATGGTTTGGGGGCTTGGCTGGTGGTACCTGCGCAAGGCCGACAGCGAGTTCGATCCGCTGGCCAGGAAGGCGGCGCAGGTCGCGATCGACGCCGGCGCGGGCAAGCCGACCGGAGGCTCCCAGCCTCAGCCCGCTGCGCCGCGCAAGACGGAGGAGGTGGCGTCATGACCGTCTTTGCTGCCGATCTCAACGAGCTGGCCCTTGGCATCTTCGGGCTGGTCGTGGCGATCACGCTGGGCGTCACATACGTGGCGTCGAAGCGGATGTCCACGGCCACGGACTTCTGGGCTGCCGGGCGCGGCATCACAGGAGTGCAGAACGGGTTCGCCATCGCCGGCGACTACATGTCGGCGGCTTCGTTCCTGGGCATCGCCGGGCTGATCTTCCTGTTCGGCTTCGACGGGTTCCTGTACTCCGTCGGCTTCCTGGTGGCGTTCCTCACGGTGCTGTTCCTGCTGTCGGAGCGGATGCGCAACTCCGGCAAGTACACGATCGCCGACGTGCTGTCGTTCCGGATGAACGAGAAGCCGGCGCGTGCCGCTGCAGCGCTGGGCACGCTCTCGGTGGTCGCCTTCTACCTGATCGCCCAGATGGTGGGCGCGGGTGTGCTGATCCAGGCGCTGGTGGGCATCAGCTTCGAGTTGTCGGTGCTGATCACCGGCGCGTTCATGCTCATCTACGTGGTGGCCGGCGGCATGCTCGCCACGACCTGGGTGCAGATCATCAAGGCCGTGCTGTTGATGACCGCGACGACCGTGCTCTCGATCTTCGTGCTCAACCGCGTGGGCTTCAACCCGATCGAGCTGTTCAACAAGGCGGAGGCGGCATCGCCCGAGAAGCACAAGTACCTGGAGCCGGGACTGTTCCTGGACACGCCGATGGACACCATCTCCCTCGGCCTGGCGCTGGTGCTGGGCACCGCGGGGCTGCCTCACATCCTGATGCGGTTCTTCACCGTGCCCGACGCCAAGGCCGCCCGGTCGTCCGTTGTCTGGGCGATGGGGCTGATCGGCGTCTTCTACGTGATGACCACCTTCCTGGGCTTCGGCGCCCGGGCGGTGCTGGGCACCGCGGGTGAGGCGGCGGCAGGCACGGGTGGCAACCTGGCCGCACCGCTGCTCGCAGAGGAGCTGGGAGGCGGCGCCGGCACGGTCGGCGGCGACCTGTTCCTGGCGATCATCGCGGCGGTCGCGTTCGCCACGATCCTCGCCGTGGTCGCGGGCCTCGTGCTCTCGGCCTCGGGCGCCGTTGCGCACGACGTGTGGTCGAACATCGTCCGCAAGGGCCATGACTCCGAGAAGGAGGAGGTCTATGTGGCGCGGATCGCGGCCGTCGGGATCGGCGTGATCGCGATCGCTGTCGCGATCATCGGCGGCGCGGGGCTGAACGTGTCGTTCATGGTCGGCCTGGCGTTTGCGGTGGCAGCGAGTGCGAACTTCCCGGCGCTGCTGCTCGCGCTCACGTGGCGGAGGTTCAACACCACGGGCGCGGTCACCGGTGTGCTGGTCGGGGTGTTCAGCTCGATCTTCCTCGTCATCGTCAGTCCAGGCGTGTGGCCCGGACCCGATGCCGAGGGTTCCCCAATCGGGTGGACGCTCGCCAATCCCGGCATCCTCAGCATCCCGCTGGGTTTCATCGGTTGTTGGCTGGGAACGGTTCTAAGTACGGCAGAGTCCCGCGCGGATCGCAGCTTCGATGAGCTGTACGTCCGCTCTGAAACGGGGCTCGGCGCCGAAGTCGGCGCCCGTACCTGAATTGGCCCATAGACCCGGCGTCGCGTCCCCCCACGCGGCGCCGGGTGAAGGTCTGCCATAGCCCCGGTGGGGTAGAACACCGCCACCCACGCACTCAGGAGGAGAGATGGAAGCGGGCACCACGTCGGACCATGAGGCTCGGATAGCCGAGCTGCTCGACCAGGAGACCTTCGACCCGCCGGCCGAGTTCGCCGAACAGGCGCTCTGGGGCGACGAGTCGGTGTACGAGCAGGCGGCGTCGGACCCCGAGGGGTTCTGGGCCGAGCAGGCCGGGGCGCTCGACTGGTCCAAGAAGTGGGAGACGGTGCTCGACGACTCCAACCCGCCGTTCTACAAGTGGTTTGGCGGGGGCGAGCTGAACGCGTCGTACAACTGCGTCGACCGGCACGTGGAGGCCGGCAATGGCGACCGCGTCGCGTTCTACTGGCACGGGGAGGAGGGCGAGGAGAAGGAGGTCACCTACGCGGATCTCCACCGCGACGTGCAGAAGCTGGCCAACGCGCTCAAGGCCCGCGGCATCGGCCAGGGCGACGTGGTCGGGATCTTCCTGCCGATGATCCCCGAGGTTGTGGTGGCGATGCTCGCCTGCGCGCGCATCGGCGCGCCGCACAACGTGGTGTTCGGCGGCTTCTCGGCGGACTCGGTGAAGGAGCGGATGCAGTTCTCCGAGGCCAAGGCGCTGATCACCGCCGACGGGGCGCGCCGCAAGGGCAAGACCGCCGCCGTGAAGAGCGCGGTCGACGAATTCCTGGGCGACGTGCCGTCGATCGAGACCGTGGTGGTGGTCAAGAACACCGGCGAGGAGTGCGAGATGGACTCCGAGCGCGACGTGTGGTTCCACGAGGAGCTCGAGGCCGCCGACGACGAGTGCCCGGCCGAGCCCTTCGACGCCGAGAACCCCCTGTTCGTGCTCTACACCTCAGGCTCGACCGCCAAGCCCAAGGGCATCCTTCACACCACCGGCGGTTTCCTGACCGGCGTGGCGATGACGCACAAGTACGTCTTCGACCTCCGCCCGGAGGAGGACGTTTACTGGTGCTCGGCCGACGTCGGCTGGGTGACCGGGCACTCCTACATCGTCTACGGGCCGCTCATGAACGGCGCGACCTCGGTGATGTACGAGGGCGCGCCCGACTACCCGCACAAGGGAATCTGGTGGGAGCTGTGCGCGCGCTACGGCGTGACGCTGTTCTACACGGCGCCCACCGCCATCCGCGCGTCCGTGAAGTGGGGCGCGGACCTGGTGGCCGAGCACGACCTGTCCAAGCTGCGCCTGCTCGGGACGGTCGGTGAGCCGATCAACCCGAAGGCCTGGGTCTGGTACCACGTGGTGGTCGGCGGAGAGCGCTGCCCGATCGTCGACACCTGGTGGCAGACCGAGACCGGCCACATCATGATCGCCGGGCTGCCGGGCCTCGTGGCACAGAAGCCAGGGTCGGCCACCCGGCCGCTGCCCGGTGTGGACGCCGCGGTCCTCGACGAGGAGGGCAACGAGGTGCCCGACGGCGAGCAGGGCCTGCTGGCGCTGCGCAAGCCGTGGCCGGGGATGCTGCGCACGCTGTTTCGCGACGACGACCGCTTCGTGGAGACCTACTTCGAGAAGTTCGGCCCGGAGACCTACTTCGTGGGCGACGCCGCGCGCAAGGATGAGGACGGCAACTTCTGGATCATCGGGCGCGTCGACGACGTGATCAACGTGTCAGGCCACCGCATGTCCACCGCGGAGGTGGAGTCGGCGATCGTTTCCCATCCCAAGGTGGCCGAGTCCGCCGTGATCGGCCAGGCCGACGAGGACAGCGGCCAGTCCATCTGCGCGTTCGTGACGCTCGAGGGTGACCTCGAGGGCAGCGACGAGCTGATCGCGGACATCCGGGAGACGGTTGCGAAGCGGATCGGCAAGCTCGCGCGGCCCAAGCGAATCGTGTGGGCCGACGACCTGCCCAAGACCCGCTCCGGCAAGATCATGCGCCGCCTGCTGCGTGACATTGCCGAGGGCCGCGAGCTGGGCGACGTCACGACGCTTCGCGATCCGGACGTGATGAGCCAGCTCGAGGGGCGCGTGAAGGAGCTGCAGGCCGAAGAAGCGTGATGGTCCGTGCTGGGCTCGAACCAGCGACCTCCGCCTTGTCGAGGCGGCGCTCTCCCAGCTGAGCTAACGGACCGGGAGCCCGAGAATAGCGTCCATTTGTCCAGGTCGCTAAAGCCCCCGGGGCAGCCGCCGATATAGAGATCAAGAAGACTGACGAACCAGCCTCGATCTAATACGAACTGGTGGCACGTCTTCACGAGATAGGGGCCTCCGGGCCCCTTTTTCGTGCCCGTGTACCGTCCCGCGGGGACTCGTGGCTTCGGACGTGAACATCGTGAGGGCGCTTTTCGACGCGTTCGCCCAGCGCGACATCGCTCGCGTGGAGCAGCTGATCTCCGAGGATATGGAGTTCCATGCGGTAACCGCGGAGGTGGCAGGGCGCGACGGGCCATACGTGGGCCACGCCGGCATGGAGCTCTACTTCGCCGACGTCGAGTCGATCTGGGAGGAGATCCGGCTCACTCCGACCGACTTCGAGGAGATCGGAGACGTGATCCTGGTCACCGGGAGGGTCTGGGCCCGAGGCAGCGGCAGGGTCGTCGACTCCTCGACCGGGTGGCTGTTCAAGGTCCGCGATGGCCGCCTCGTGTGGGCCCAGGTGTTCGAGTCGGCCGCGGACGCCGCGGCCGCCGCTCGCGCCTGACCCTCAACGGCATTTACAAGTCCTTTGCAACTGCTAGCGTGGCCGCGCGATGCGCCTCTCAAGCGTCCTGGCCCCGCGCGACCGTGAGTTCTTCGATCTCTTCGAGGAAGCGGGGGGCAACATCCTCCGCGCGGCCGACCTGCTCGACCGCATGCTGCGCGCATTTCCCGACGGCCGACAGGACCTCGCGCGGGACATCCTGATCTGCGAGCAGGAGGGTGACCGGATCACCCACGACATCATCCGGCGCCTCAACGAGACCTTCGTCACACCGATCGACCGCGAGGACATCTACGCGCTGGCATCGGCGCTGGATGACGTGGTGGACTACACGGAGGAGGTCGCGGACTACCTCGGCCTGTACAAGATCGAGGCGCCGATGGAGCAGTCGCAACGCCTGGCGCACGTGCTGCTCGACTGCGCTCGCCAGGTGAACGAGTGCATGCCCCGCCTGCGTGGCTTCAAGGACATCAGCCACTACACGATCGAGATCAACCGGCTCGAGAACGACGGCGACCGCATCACCCGAGAGGCGATCGCCGGACTGTTCGACAACGGCATCGACCCGATGGTCGTGATCCGCTGGAAGGACATCTACGAGCGCCTCGAGTCGGCCATCGACGCGACCGAGCACGTGGCGAACATCCTCGAGGGAATCACCATCAAGAACTCGTAGTTCCGCATGGAGAACGATCTGATCATGGTGATCGTCGTGGCCACGGCGCTGGCCTTCGACTTCACCAACGGCTTCCACGACACCGCCAACGTGGTCGCCACCTCGATCTCCACGCGCGCGATGGCGCCGAAGCCTGGCGGTGGGCTACGCGGCGGTGCTCAACTTCGTCGGCGCGTTCCTCTCGCTCGAGGTGGCCGCCACGATCGCAAACGGAATCGTGCAGTCGGATCTGATCACCCCGCAGATCGTGTTCGGGGGCCTGATCGGGGCGATCAGCTGGAACCTCATCACCTGGTACTACGGCCTTCCGTCGAGCTCGTCGCACGCCTTGATCGGCGGGGTGGTCGGCTCCGCGTTCGCCGCCCAGGGCGCGGACGCCGTGCTCACCGACGGCCTGATCGGCAAGGTGGCCGTGCCCGCGCTCGTGGCTCCGGTGCTCGCCTTCGTCGTGGCCGGCGGCGCGATCCTCCTGATCTACAGGATCGTTGGCCGGCAGCGGCCGGGACCGGTGACGAACGGCTTCAAGGCCGGCCAGGTCATCTCGGGTGGCCTGCTCGCCCTGGCTCACGGGACAAACGACGCGCAGAAGACGATGGGCATCATCACCCTGGCGCTGATCGCCAACGGCAACCTCAGCGAGAACGCAACCACGCCCTCCTGGGTGGTGGTTTCCGCGGCCACCGCCATCGCCCTCGGCACCTACATGGGCGGCTGGCGGATCATCAAGACGATGGGCAGCCGCATCATCAAGATGGACACCGCCCAGGGCTTCGCGGCCCAGGGCAGCGGCGCGGCGGTCATTCTCGCCTCCACCCACGGCGGGTTCCCGCTGTCCACGACACACACGATCTCCGGCGCGGTGATGGGCGCCGGAGCGGCCAAGCGTGTCTCGGCTGTCCGCTGGGGCGTGGCCGGCAACATCGTCGTCGCCTGGGTGTTCACGCTTCCGGCGGCGGCGATCATCGGCGCGGCCACCTACGGGATCACGCGCATCTTCGGGACCGGGGCGGCCGGGCCGCTCGTCGTCTCGGTCCTCATCCTCGCCGTGATCGCGATCGTGTTCGCGCGCCGGCTGCAGCAGGGTTCCCCGATCACGGCTGCCGAGGGCTCATGATCGCCGACGCGGTTGTGGACTGGGGCGCGCTGCTCGAGGTCGTATGGACCTCGCTGCTGGGAGGAATCGGCGTCACCGCGATCTTCGCGGTCGCGATCCTCGGCGCCACCCGGGCGGTGGACCTCCGCCGGTCGGGCAACACGGCGGTCGCGGGCGTCTACGGCGTGCTGACCGTCGCTCGCGCTTGCCGCGGTGGCGCTCGCCGTGGTGCTGGGCATCATCGTCATGACGTCGAAGTAACCAGGCGCTCCAGCTCGTCCTCCGTCGTCCAGGCGCCCACAGACGCGCGCACGTACGGCGTGCCCGGCAGGTGGCGGATCACGAAGCCTTCCTCGGCGAGGCGCTTGCACTCCGCCTCGGGATCCGCGGTCTCCCAGGAGACCAGCGTGGACGAATCCCTGGGCGCAACCGTGAGCCCGCGTTCGGTCAGCTCGCCCGCCAGCCAGGCGGCGAGCTCAGGACCTCGACTGTGCACGTACTCCCAGCCGGCCGTGGCCAGCACGTCCATAGCCGCGAGCGCCCACGCGGAGTGCTGCAGCGTGGGCAGGCCGCAATCGAAGCGCGCCGCGCCGTCGCGCAGGCCGGAGTCCAGGGCTCGCTTTGGGTCCTCGACCGAGCCGTAGCCGGGTGAGATGGGGGAGAGCTGCTCGACCCGGTCGGGGTGTACGTATAGATACCCGCTCCCGATCGGCCCGCACAGCCATTTCTGACCCGACGCCGCGTAGAAGTCACACCCCAGCTCGCCGACGTCGATTGGCAGCGCGCCGAGGCCCTGCGCGCCGTCGAGCAGCAGCGGCGGGCCGGCCGCCGCGAGCGCCGGGACGTCCACCACGCGCCCCGTGTGCCAGGACACGTGGGAGCAGGCGATGAGCTTGGTGTCCGGCCCGGCGGCTGCCGCCACCTCCTCGAACGGAGCGATCCGGATCGAGATGCCGTGGCGCTCGCGCGCGGCGGCCAGCGGCGCCAGGACGCCGGGATGCTCCTCATCGGTGGTCAGCACCTCGTCGCCCGGGCCGAGCTCCATGCCGCCGACGACGGCGTTCACCCCGTCGGTGGTGGCGCCGGTGAGCGCGACGTTCTCCGCTTCGGTGCCGAGCAGCTCCGCGGCTCGGGCCCGAAGCAGCTTTGCCTGCTCCACCTGGCGCTCGAACAGCTCGACCCCGGCGAGCGTTCCGTCGGCCTGGGCGCGGAGCTCGTCGATCGCGGCGTCGGCGCCGGCTCGTGGCGTGGGCCCCACAGAGCCGGCGTTCAGATAGGACAGGCGGTCGAAGACGGGGAACTCTGAGCGCAAGGCGGCTGACACGCCGCCCACACTAGTCTCAGCGCCATGATCGTTGAACGCTCGATGAAGTCCCCTGAATGGCTGTCAAACGCCTACCTCGTGGCCGACGAGCCCGGTGGCGCCGCGGTGATCATCGACTCCGGTGGGCCGTCCGAGCCGCTGCTGGCGAAGATCGAGGAGATGGACCTGAAGCCCTCGCATCTGCTGCTCACCCATCACCACGCCGACCACGTGGCCGAGAACCACGTCTACAAGGAGAAGTTCGGCGTCGAGATCCTCGCGCACCCGCTTGAGGCCGAGCGGCTGCTCGACGTGGATCGCACGATCGAGCCCGGGGCCGAAGGTGCTCGAGGTCGGGGGCCTGAGCATCGACGCGCTGCACACCCCGGGGCACACCGACGGGATGCTCAACTTCGTGGTGAACCACACCGACGTGTTCACCGGCGACACCCTCTTCAAGGGCTCGGTGGGCGGTGTGAAGGCCCCGGGATCGACGACCTTCGAGGATCTGAAGGCTTCGATCATGGATCTGCTGATGAAGCTGCCGCCCGAGACCCGGGTGCATCCCGGCCACACCGACCCGACCACGATCGGCGACGAGTTCGAGAACAACGCTTCGTGCGCCTGTGGCGCGGCCTCGACGAGGAGTCCGACGAGAAGGTCACCGTCTGGGACGACCCGGCGACGCTCGTCCTATGGGGCGACGACTACGACGGCGGCCACAAGGCCTGGATCCGCTGGGAGGAGTCGGGCAACGACGACATCGTCCCGGGCTCCCAGGTCGTCAGAGCGGGGGGCTAGGCGCCGCAGACCGGCCACTGGCCGGCCCCGCTGCGCGCGTAGAGGGCCGCGGCGCGCTTGTCCTGCTCGGCCTCGCTGGCGGCGGCGGGGTCGCCCTTGCCGCCGACTCCGGCCCACGTCGCGGTGGAGAACTGGTACTTGCCGCGGTAGGTGCCGTTGGAGCTGATCGCGCGCGGGTTGCCGCCCGACTCGCACTGGGCGATCGCCTGGAGGGCGGGCGACACGGCCGGGGCGGCCGCGCGGCGCCGGCGCTGGGCTCGGCGTGCGAGGTGGCGGTTCACGTCGGCTGCGCCACGGACGCGCTCGACGTGAGCCGCTGAAGAGCTCAGCGGGTCTGCCGGTATCCGTCCGTACGGGGACGGCGGGTGCCGGGCACGCCGGTGGCCGCCACTGCGGCGGGGACGAGCACGACGAGGAACAGCAACGGAACGACAAACAGCCTTCGCATGGAAAGACGACTCCGGGATCGGGGTCAACGCGCTTTCGCGCGAACGGGAGCCGCCGCGGGCAAATAGCCCCTGCCTGACGGCTCAGAACTGGGTGAGGCTAGGGGGGAGAGGTGAGAGAAGTGTGATGGCCATCACACTTCTCCCACGGCCCCGCGCTGCCCTCGGGTAAACGTCCACCCCTTCCGTTTGGGATCCGCGGCTGGGCCGCATACCGGTCGTATGAGAGAACCCTTCTCCATCCTGCAGCCACGCCAGGAGTGCATCAACTGCTCCGCCCAGACCTACGGATACACCTGCACCACGTGCGGGTCGATGAACCTCCAGCGGCTCACACCGAGTCCGGAGGACATTCGCCGTGTGGGCGACCTGCCGCTGTCGATGGAGGCGCTGCGCGTCTGGCAGCTCGACGCCCTGAGCGGCCTTCCGCGGGTCTAGGCCGCCGAACGTCTAGTACAGACGCGTTTCGTCGCCATTTGCGGGGTCAGGACCGATACCAACGGCATGTCCCCCGAAAACACCTCTCGCGAGCCCGTACGCAGTCAATGCACTCGCTGCGATTCGCAGACCTTCGGGCTGACCTGCCCCGCATGTGGCTCGATGCACCTGAGGTCGGTCGAGAATGACCGCTGGTGACGTGGCCAACGCCGGCGCACCCCTGTCAGTCGCGGCGCTTCAGTTCAGCGCCTCGGCGCTCAGCGCTAGCGACCCCGAAGGTAGGCTGCGCCCGTCCGTAACCGGCCGGGAAGGGGAAGCAAATGCCAGTAGTGCTCGTCCATCAGGGCCCGAGCGTCACGCAGGAGAACTACGAGGCGACCGTCGAGAAGCTGACCGGCGGCAAGGGCCGCCTGGAGTCGGTCTCAGATTGGCCCGTCGAGGGGCTGCTCGTGCACGTCGCAGGGCAGAGCTCGCAGGGTTTTCGTATCGTCGACGTCTGGGAGTCGGAAGAGGCCTGCCAGCGATTCGGCGAGGTCCTTCAGCCGATCCTGCAGGAGGTCGGCATCACCGACCCGCCCGAGATCTATCCGGCGGAGGCTTCGTCTCGGCCTGACGCCGGAGGGCGATGTCCCAGGAGAACGTCGAAGTCGTACTCGACCAGTTCGCCGCCACCAACGAGCGGGACTTCGCCGCGCGCGATGAGCCATTACGCCGAGGACGTGGAGCTCGTGGTGCACAGCGATGCGTCTCTCGAGGCCGGCACCTTCAGGGGGCGGGAAGCGGTCGGGCAGTGGTTCGGCAACTGGTTCAGGACGTTCGAGCCGGGCTACCACTTCGACATCGAGGAGGCGCGCGATCTCGGGGACGTCGTCCTTCTCGAGCGCGACCCACCGCGGGCGAGGCCGGACCAGCGGGATCGAGGTCCACGGCGAGATGGGTTACCTCTACACGCTGCGTGACGGCAAGATCGTTCGCGGCGAGCTGTTTCAGACCGCCGCGCAGGCGCTCGAGGCGGTGGAGCGGGAGGAGTCGCTCTAGTCTGCGCCGCCATGGCGGCGGCGCTACAGGCGATGGACGTCGGGACTTCGCCCGCTGGGGGACCACGCGCCCGCGTGCGGAGCCCAGGCGATCGAGCGCATCCGAGCCGCCGCGGCCCCCGTGGCCGGGCGGCGTGTGCTTCACATCAGCGCCGCCGGCGGCGGCGGGTCGGTGCCCGACCTGCTTGGCGCGCTTCTTCCGCTGGCCGCCGATGCCGGGCTGGCGCCGGAGTGGCGAGTGCTGTTCGGCAGCGACGAGGTCTCGCCGGGTCGCCGCCCAGCTGCGCGACGGCCTTCAGGGCGCCGAGACGGCCATCTCGGACTCGGACTGGCGCGCCTACCTGGACGCCTGCGCCACGGCGGCTTCGGACATCGAGCACGACGTGGTGGTGCTCCACGATCCCGGCACGCTCGGCCTGGCGCCCGCCCTGACGGGCAAGCGGGTGCTCTGGCGCTGCCACCTCGACGCGTCGCACCCCGATCCGCCCGCCTGGGAGCTGGCCCGCGCTCTCGCCGAGGAGTGCGACATCGTGGTGGCGGACCCGTCGTTCGCGCCGCCGGAGGCCACGCCGCTCACGTCGATCGCTCCCGGCATCGACCCGCTCGAGCCCGCGCAACCTCGAGCTGGCGCCCCGGCTCGCGGGCCGGGCGCTGAGGCGTCTCGGGCTCGACCTCGACCGCCCGTCGGTGAGCCAGCTGATGCGGCTCGACCGCTGGAAGGACCCGCACACCGCCCTCGACGCCTTCGCGCGCGTGCGCGAGGAGCTGCCCGGCCTGCAGCTCGTGCTGGGGTGCGAGCTGGACGCGGAGGGCTTCTCCGCGGTGAAGGAGATCACCGACTTCGCGGAGGGCCAGGAGGGCCTGCATCTGCTCACCAGCTACTCGGGCCTCGGCAACCTGGAGATCGGCGCGCTGAACCAGATCTCCCGGGTGGCCATCCGCCTGTCGCTGCGCGAGGGCTTCGGCCTGGCGGCCTCCGAGGCGCTGTGGCGCGGCACGCCCGTGGTCGGCGGGCGCGAGGGCGGCACGCCGCGTGCAGGTGCGCGACGGGGTGGACGGCTACCTGGCCGACGGCGCCGAGGAGGTGGCGGCGCGGGTGATCGAGCTGGTGTCCGATCCGGGGCTGGCGATCGAGATGGGCGGCGCCGGTCGCGGCCACGTGCAGGAGCGCTTCCTGATCACGCGCGTGCTCGAGGACGAGCTGCGGCTGCTCGCCTCACTCCAATAGGTTCAGAGCGATGACGGTCACGCTCCCCGACGGCACCCAGCTCGAGCTGCCCGACGGCGCCACGGGCGCCGACGCCGCCGCCGCGATCGGCGAGGGGCTGGCGCGGGCCGCGCTGGGCATCAAGGCCGACGGCGAGCTGCTCGACCTCTCGGCGCCCCTGCCGGACGGCGCGGCGATCGAGATCGTGACCAACAAGAGCGGCGACGACGCGCTCTGGCTCGTCCGCCACGACACCGCCCACGTGCTGGCCACCGCCGTGATGGAGCTCTACCCGGGGGTGAAGATCTCGATCGGCCCCCCGATCGACGACGGCTTCTACTACGACTTCGAGTTCCCGGAGGGCGTGACCCTCAGCGACGCCGACTTCGAGCAGATCGAGGCGAAGATGCGCGAGCACGTGAAGGCCGACGAGCCGTTCGTGCGCGAGGACATGCCGGTCGCCGAGGCGATCGAGCGGTTCAAGGCCGAGGACCAGCCCTACAAGGTCGAGCTGATCGAGGACCTGGTGAAGGACCAGGGCGTGGAGACCGTCTCGCTCTACACCAACGGCCCGTTCACCGACCTCTGCCGCGGCCCGCACGCGCCGTCCACCAAGCGGATCAAGTCCTTCAAGCTCACCAGCGTGGCCGGCGCCTACTGGCGCGGCGACGCGGCGAACCAGATGCTCACGCGCGTGTACGGCACCGCGTTCCTCTCCAAGGAGGAGCTTGCCGAGCACGTCGAGCGCCTCGAGCAGGCGCGCGCGCGCGACCATCGCAAGCTCGGCCGCGAGCTCGACCTGTTCATGTTCAGCGAGCTGTCCGCCCGGCTCACCGTTCTGGAAGCCCGCGGGCGCGAAGGTGTGGGCCGCGCTCGACCGACTTCTGGCGCAAGGAGAACGTCGCTCGCGACTACGAGGAGGTGCGCACGCCGATCCTCTACGACGTCGAGCTCTGGAAGCAGTCCGGGCACTGGGACGTGTACCGCGACAACATGTACTTCACCGACGTCGAGGACCGGCCCATGGGCCTCAAGCCCATGAACTGCCCGGCGCACATCCAGATCTACAAGTCCGAGCGGCGCTCCTACCGCGACCTGCCGATCCGCTACGCCGAGGCCGGCCTCGTGCACCGCCACGAGCCCAGCGGCACCCTCCACGGCCTGCTGCGGGTGCGGCACATCACCCAGGACGACGGCCACATCTTCTGCACCGAGGAGCAGGTCAAGCACGAGGTGCAGCTGTGCCTCGACTTCGGCTACTTCATCTACGAGACCTTCGGGTTCGAGCCCCACCTGGAGCTCTCCACCCGCCCGGAGAAGCGCGTGGGCAGCGACGAGATGTGGGATCGCGCGGAGGCGTCGCTGCGCGAGGCCCTCGAGGAGAAGGGGCTGGCCTACGAGCTGAACGAGGGCGACGGCGCCTTCTACGGCCCGAAGATCGACCTGCACATGACCGACTCGATCGGGCGCTCGTGGCAGCTCGGCACGGTGCAGCTGGACTACTCGATGCCCGAGCGCTTCGAGCTCACCTACACGGGCGAGGACAACGCCGACCACCAACCGGTGATGATCCACCGCGCGCTGATGGGCAGCTTCGAGCGCTTCATCGGGATCCTGATCGAGCACTACGCGGGCGAGTTCCCGCTGTGGCTGGCTCCGGTCCAGGCCGTGGTGCTGCCGATCGCCGACCGCCACGCCGAGTACGCGCGACCGCGTGGCCCGCGAGCTGCGCGACGCGGGGCTCCGGGCCGAGGTCGACGAGCGCACGGAGTCGATCGGCAAGAAGATCCGCGAGAACGAGCTGCGCAAGGTGCCCTACCTGCTGGTGGTGGGGGACAGCGAGGTCGAGTCAGGCGAGGTCGCGGTGCGCCGGCACGGGGAGGGTGACCGGGGCGCGGTGCCGGTGGGGGATTTCGCGGCCTGCGAGATCGCCAACGCGCACCGCCGCTATACTCGCTCGCGAATGACGGCACCAACCATTTCGCCGCCATCAGCGCTGCCCTCTTCGAACCCCACGCCACTTTGACGTCTAGCAACCTCACTAAGTGCCGATCCCACGCAGGTTCGATCGGCGCCCGCCCGGAGCGCGACGACACTCGCACGAACGAGCGCATCCGCGTCAAGGAAGTGCGCCTGATCGGCGACGACGGCAACCAGATCGGCGTCTGTGCCGATCGACAAGGCGCTCGACTACGCCCAGGAGCGCGACCTCGACCTGGTGGAGGTGGCCGCCGAGGCCAAGCCGCCGGTCTGCCGCGTGCTCGACTACTCGAAGTACAAGTACGAGCAGGAGCAGAAGGCCAAGGCCGCCCGCAAGCACCAGAAGCAGGTCAACGTCCGCGAGATCAAGCTGCGGCCGAAGATCGCGGACAACGACTACGAGACCAAGAAGAACCACGTCGTCCGCTTCCTCACCGGGGAGGACCGCGTGAAGGTCACGATCATGTTCCGCGGGCGCGAGCAGAGCCACCCCGAGCGCGGCACCGCGCTGCTCATGCGCCTGGCCGAGGACGTCGCCGAGCTGGGCACGATCGAGCAGCGCCCGATCCAGGACGGCCGCAACATGACGATGCTGCTCTCGCCCGGTGCCCAAGAAGCAGGCCCGAGGCCGCGAGACGGCCGCCGAGAAGCCCGAGCGGCGCCGCCGCCGAGGCCGAGAGCCGCCACGGAGGCGCAGGCCAAGCCGGCCGAGGAGGCTGAAGCGCCCCGAAGCGCCGGACCGGAGCCGGCCGCCGAAGCGGACGCGGCTGCGAAGCCGCCGAGCACACCGCCTCGGCGAGCGCCGCTAGGCCGTCTGCTTCAATACGGTTCCCATGCCGAAGATGAAGTCCCATTCAGGCGCGAAGAAGCGCTTCCGCAAGACCGCCAAGGGCAAGCTCCGGGCGCGTCACGCGATGACCAGCCACATCCTCGAGAAGAAGAACGCCAAGCGCAGGCGGCGGCTGGGGCGGCCGGTCGAGGTGGCAAAGGCCGACGAGAAGCGCGTCAGGAAGCTGCTCGGGTAATGGCCCGCGTCAAGCGATCAGTCCATGCGCGCAAGAAGCGGCGCGCCACCCTCGACCGGGCCAAGGGCTACCGCGGCCAGTCGAGCAAGTCCTACAAGCGCGCCAAGGAGGCCCTGCTCAAGGCCGACACCTACGCCTACCGCGACCGGCGCAACAAGAAGCGCGACTTCCGCAGGCTGTGGATCACGCGCATCAACGCCGCGGCGCGCCAGGAGGGCATGACCTACGGCACGTTCATGCACGGTCTCAAGCTGGCCGGCGTGGAGCTCGACCGCAAGGTGCTGGCCGACATCGCCGTGCGCGACCCTGAGACTTTCCGACGTTTTGCCGAAACCGCCCGGGAGGCGGCCGCTGCCTAGAACGGCAACGACCGCAATGTCAATCTCCCGGGCGCCCTCAGAGGCGCCCTTTTTGTTCCTGAACTGAGGCCTGAGGCCTGAAACCTTGATCACTTCACCCGACAACTCACAGCTCAAGCTCATCCGCAAGCTCCAGCGCAAGAAGGAGCGGGATTCCAGCGGGCTGTTCGTGGCCGAGGGCGAGGATCTGATCGAGGCCGCGCAGGACGCCGAGTGGGAGCCCGAGGTGCTGCTCTTCTCCGGCGACGACGTCGAGCCCGAGCTGCTCGACCGGGTCAGCTCGCTGGGGTCGGGCAGCAGGGTGATCGGCATCTACCGCCAGCGCTGGTCGGAGGCGGTCGGCGACCTGTGCGTCTATCTGCACGGCGTGGGCGACCCCGGCAACGTGGGCACCGTGATCCGGTCGGCGCATGCGCTGGCGGACGGGCCGGTGATCCTCGGCCCCGGCTGCGCCGATCCGTTCGGGCCGAAGGCGGTGCGGGCGAGCATGGGCTCGGTCTTCGCGCGGCCGCCCGCGCGGGCGTCGCTCGAGGAGCTGAGCGGCGCGCTCATCGGGCTCGACTCGGAGGGACAACCGCTGAGCGAGGTGGAGGCGGTCGCGCCCGTGGTCCTGTGCGTGGGCGGCGAGCGTGGCGGGCTGCCGCCGACTGGAGGCGACACGGCGCGCGGATCCCCATGCGGGAGGGCGGGCCGGAATCGCTGAACGCCGCGATGGCCGCCACCGTCGGTCTGTACGACCTCGGGAATAGGATCGCTCGCCATGCCTGACCCCTCCGCCCGCCTGCCAGAGATCCGCGCGGAGGCCGAGGCGGCCATCGGTGCCGCGGGCACCGCGGCCGAGCTCGAGGAGCTGCGGGTGCGCTACCTCGGGCGCAAGGCCGAGCTCACCACCATGCTGCGCTCGATCGGCGACCTCCCGGCCGAGCAGCGCGGCCCGGTGGGCAAGGGCGCCAACGAGGTGAAGAACGCGCTGGAGTCGCTGCTCGACGGTGCGCACCACCGCGCTCGAGGCCGGCGAGATGGACGAGCGGCTGCGCACGGACGCCATCGACATGACGCTGCCAGGCGACCCGCCGCGGCCCGGCGGGCCACCTTCACCTGATCACCGAGACCCGGCGGGAGATCGAGGACGTCTTCCTCGGCCTGGGCTTCTCGGTGGCCGAGGGCCCCGAGGTGGAGTTCGACTACTACAACTTCACCGCCCTCAACCATCCGCCCAATCATCCGGCGCGGATGCTGGCGGACACCTTCTACTTCTCGGACGACGTGCTGCTGCGCACGCACACCTCGCCGATGCAGGTGCGGGCGATGGAGCTGCAGGAGCCGCCGATCTACATCGTGGTGCCGGGCAAGACCTACCGGCGCGACTCCGACGCCACCCACACGCCGATGTTCCACCAGGTCGAGGGGCTGGCGATCGACGAGGACATCACGCTCGCCGACCTCCAGGGCGTGCTGCTCGAGTTCGCGCGGGCGATCTTCGGCGACGAGCGCGAGATCCGGCTGCGCCCGCACTACTTCCCGTTCACCGAGCCCAGCGTGGAGGTCGACATCTCGTGCTTCAACTGCGCGGGCGAGGGCTGGATGCCCGACGGCTCGCGCTGCTCGCTGTGCAAGGGCTCGGGCTGGATCGAGATCCTCGGCTCGGGGATGGTCGATCCCAACGTGCTCGGTTTCGTGGCCGACAACGGCTACGACGCCGAGAGGGTGCAGGGCTTCGCGTTCGGGATGGGCATCGAGCGGATCGCGATGCTGCGCCACGGCGTGCCCGACCTGCGCCTGTTCTTCGAGAACGACGTGCGCTTCCTGGAGCAGTTCGGCTCATGAGGGTCCCGCTCTCATGGCTGCGCAGCTACTGCGATCCCGGCCTCTCGGCCGAGGAGATCGCCGAGCGCCTCGACCTGACCGGCACCGAGCTGGAGCGCCTGGAGCGCATCGGCGTGCCATCGGACGAGGGGTTCGTGGTCGGCAAGGTGCTGAAGGCCGAGAAGCACCCGGACGCCGACCGGCTCACCGTGTGCGAGGTCGACGACGGCTCGGGCGCGCGCGCGCACCATCGTCTGCGGCGCTCCCAACGTGGCCGCCGGCCAGACCGTGGCCGTGGCTCTGCCCGGCGCCACGATGCCCGACGGCACCGAAGCTCGGCGAGGCCAAGCTGCGCGGCGTCAAGTCCAGCGGGATGATCCTGGCCGAGGACGAGGTCGGCATCGGCGAGTCTGCACGACGGGATCATGGTGCTCGCCGACGAGCTCGCCGGCGGGAACGCCGCTGCTCGAGGCGCTGCCGATCGCCGACGAGGTGCTGGAGCTGGAGATCACGCCCAACCGGCCCGACTGCCTGTCGGTCTACGGCGTCGCGCGCGAGGTGCACGCCGCGACCGGCGCCGAGCTGGCGGACGACCCGAGCAACGCGGATGCCATCGCGTCCGGCCAGGACACCGCCGAGGACCACGCCACGGTGGAGATCGCCGACCCCGACATCTGCCTGCGCTTCACCGCGCGCGTGTTCGAGGACGTGAAGCTCGGCCCGTCGCCCGAGTGGCTCAAGCAGCGGCTCACCGCCGCGGGCCAGCGCCCGATCTCGAACGTGGTCGACATCACCAACTACGTGATGCTCGTCACCGGCCAGCCGCTGCACGCGTTCGACCTCGACGAGGTGCGCGGCAACCGCATCGTGGTCCGCAAGGCGAAGGCGGGGGAGAAGATGGTCACGCTCGACGACACCGAGCGCGAGTTCGACGCCGAGATGGGCCTGGTGTGCGATGCCGAGGGCCCCTCCGGGATCGCCGGCGTGATGGGCGGCCAGATCTCGGAGGTCTCGGACAAGACCACCCGCGTGCTGATGGAGGCGGCGACCTGGGTCGGGCCCAACATCCTGCGGACGTCGAAGGCGCTGGGGCTGCGCTCGCGAGGCATCGACCCGGTTCGAGAAGCAGCTGCACCCCGAGAACGCGATGGCCGGCCAGCGGCTGGCGGCCACGCTGATGGTGGAGCTGTGCGGCGCGCGGCTGGTGCCGGGCACGATCGACGCCTACCCCGACGCCGGTGGAGCCGCGCGTGGTCGGGCTGCGCGCCGCTCGCTCGAGCGGCTGCTGGGGGAGGCGATCCCATCGCGAGGAGAGCGAGCGCATCCTCACCTCGCTCGGGTTCGTGGCGGACGGCGAGCAGGTGACCGTGCCCTACTGGCGCGACGCCGACGTGCAGCGCGAGGCCGACCTGATCGAGGAGGTCGCGCGCATCTACGGCCTCGACAAGCTGCCGACCACGCTGCCCTCGCGCGAGCGGGCGGTCGGCCGCCTCACGCGGGCCCAGCGGCTGCGGCGCCGGCTCGAGGACGCCCTGCGCGACCGCGGCATGCACGAGATGGTGGCGTTCAGCTTGACCTCGCCCGGCTCGCTGGCGAGGCTGCGGCTGGCCGACATGCCGGTGCTCACGCTGGCGAACCCGATGAGCGAGGAGCGGCAGCGTGATGCGCCCGCTGCTGCTGCCCGGCCTGCTGGACGCCGCGCGCCACAACACCGCACACGGCGCCGGCGAGCTCGCGCTGTTCGAGTCGGCGCACATCTACATCCCGGGCGAGGGCCTGGACCGCGCCCGAGGGCAGCCCGGGGGGCGCCGCGCCCGCCACCGAGCGCCACCACCTGGCCGGCCTGCTCACCATCGGCGCGCCTGGCAGCTGGCGCCGCGAGCCGGCGCGCGGCGGACTTCTACGCCGCCAAGGGCTACGTCGAGGCGCTGTTCGGGGCCGCGGGCCTCGAGCTCAGCGTGGGGCCGGGCACGCGGCCCTTCCTGCACCCCGGCCGCTCGGCGATTGCGTGCTGCGGCGACGGGCGCGAGGCAGGCTGGATCGGGGAGCTGCACCCGCTCGTCGCGCGGGCGTGGGATCTCGAGGGGGCCGCAGCGTTCGAGCTGGACTTCGATCTGCTGGCCGAGGAGGCCGGCGGCGACGTGGCGTATCGCGGACGTGACGGCGTTCCCGGCCGTGCTGCAGGACATCGCCGTGGTGGTGGCGAGCGACGTGAGCGCGGCGCGAGGTGGTCGACACCGTGCGCGAGGGCGCGGGCGATCTGCTCGCCCGCGCCGAGGTGTTCGACGTGTACGAGGGCGAGCAGGTGGGGGAGGGCAACCGGTCGCTGGCGCTGCGGCTGGAGTTCCGCGCCCCCGACCGCACGCTCACCGACGAGGAGGTCGCCGAGCGCGCGGACTGCGATCGAGGCCGCGCTGGGCGAGATCGGGGGGAAGCTCCGTGCCTAGGGTCGCCGTGATCGGCGCCGCCGGCTTCGGCGGCGCGCTCTGCGCCGGCATCGTCCAGCGCCACCCGTCGCTGGAGCTGACCGTGGTGACCGCGCGCAGCGACGCGGGCCGCCGCCACGACGAGCTGTACCCGATCCACCGGGTCGAGCTGACGATGGGCGAGTTCGACGCGGACGTCGATCGCCGAGCAGGCGGACGCCGCCCTGGTCGGCCTACCCGCACAAGGCCGCCGCCATCGCCGTGAAGGAGCTGCGCGCGCGCGGGCTGAAGGTGGTCGACCTCTCCGCGGACTTCCGGCTCACCAGGAGCCCTACGAGCACTGGTATCAGCCGCATGAGGCGCCCGAGTTGCTGGACGAGGCCGTCTACGGCCTGCCGGAGATCGGGCATCGCGACGCGATCCGGGAGGCAGACCTGGTGGCGGGACCCGGCTGCAACTCGACCGCGGCCCTGCTCGGCCTGTGGCCGCTGCGCGAGCACCTCGCCGACGCCGTGGTGGACATCAAGACCGGCGTGTCCGGCTCCGGGCGGGAGGCGACGGAGGAGACCCATTACGTGTCGGCCGCCGACAACGTGAACCCCTACAAGACCGAGGGCCACCGCCACAGCGCCGAGCTGGAGCAGGAGATCCCAGGCGTGGACTTCACCTTCGTGCCCCACCTGATCCCGGTTGACCAGGGGCTGATGGCCACCAACTACGCGATCACCAAGTCCGACCTCACCAAGGACGAGGTGCGCTCGCTGCTGCACGACGCGTATGCCGACGAGCCGTTCGTGGACGTGGTCGACGAGCCGCCCCACACCTCGCACGTGCGCGGCACCAACCGCGCGCGGGTGTACGGGACGGTGACCGGCAGCCGGGTGCTCACGGTGTGCGCGATCGACAACCTGTGGAAGGGCGCCGCCGGCCAGGCCGTGCAGGACCTGAACCTGATGCTCGGCCTCGCCGGAGACGGAGGGGTTGGAATGACCTTCTTCGCCTCGCAGGTGGGTCGAGCGGCCCGCGCACGTGAAGGAGCTGGCGCCAACCGCGCTTCCGGAGGGCTTCGAGAGCGCCGGCTACGCGGCCGGCATCAAGCCGGAGGGGCTGGACGTGGGGCTGATCCACTCCCAGCGCGACCGCACGGTCTCCGCCGCGCGCTTCACCACCAACGCGCTGGTGGCCGCGCCGGTGGCGGTGTGCCGGGAGTCGGAGCTGTCGCGGGCTGCGGGCGGTGACGGTGAACTCCGGCAACGCCAACGTGTCCGACGGCGAGCGCGGCCTGGCCACGGCCCGGGCCCAGCGGGAAGCCGCCGCCGAGGCGCTCGACCTGCCGCACGAGGCGGTCGCGGTGGCCTCCACCGGGGTGATCGCGCGCGAGCTGCCGCGCGACAAGCTCGTGGCCGGCATCCGCCACGCCGCCGGGGCGATGGCCCCGAACAGCGAGGCCTTCTCCGAGTCGATCCTCACCACCGACGACGGGCCCAAGCGCGCCTGCCTCGAGGTCACGCTGCCCTCCGGCGGGCAGGTGAGGCTGGCGGCGCAGGCGAAGGGCGGCGGGATGATCTCGCCCACGCTTCGCCACGATGCTGTGCTTCGTCCAGACCGACGCCGGCCTGGCGCCCGAGACCGCCGAGCTGCTCACCGGCGTGACCGTGAAGCGCTCGTTCGACCGGATCTCGGTGGACGGCCAGCTGTCCACCAACGACGCGGTCTTCCTCCAGGCCAACGGCGCGTCCGGCGTGGAGATCGAGCCCGAGACCTCGGACGAGCTGGCGGTGGGCGAGGCGCTGGACGCGCTGCATGCGCCAGCTCGCGGTGATGATGGTGGCGGACGGCGAAGGGGCGTCGCGGGTGGGCCGCGTGGTGGTGACGGGCGCGGGCGAACTGGTCGAGCCGGTCGCGCGCAGCGTGGCGAACTCGCCGCTGGTGAAGACGGCCCTCTTCGGGTCAGACCCGAACTTCGGGCGGATCCTCCAGGCCGTCGGCCAGGCCATGTCGGGCGCCGCGCCGTTCGTGGTCGACCTCGCGATCGACGGCCTCCAGGTGGTGTCGGCGGGCGCCGCGATCGACCTCGACTACCCGGAGGAGTGGGCGCGCGCTGGAAGCTTCCATGGCGGCTCCCGAGGTGGACTTCGAGGTGACCATCCCGGGCGAGGGCGGCGAGACGGAGGTCTTCTTCAGCGACCTCTCCCACGACTACGTGACACTCAACGGGGACTACACGAGCTGATGCGCGACGTTCAGACACTTCTCGAGGCGCTGCCCTACATCCGTGACTTCCACGGGCGCACGGTGGTGATCAAGTACGGCGGGGCGGCCATGACCGAGCCCGAGCTGCGCGAGGAGTTCGCGCGCGACGTGGTGCTGCTCAAGTACGTCGGCATGAACCCCGTGGTGGTGCACGGCGGCGGGCCCGGACATCACCCACTACATGGAGCGCCTCGGCATGGAGGTCGAGTTCGTCGACGGCCTGCGCGTGTCCGACGACGCCACCGTGGAGGTGGCGAAGATGGTGCTGGTCGGCAAGCAGAACAAGGACATCGTCCTGCGGCTGGGCCGCCACGGGCAGCCGGCGGTGGGGCTGTGCGGCGACGACGGGATGCTGTTCACCTGCAAGAAGCAGCTCGCGGGGAGCCGGGACATCGGCTTCGTCGGTGAGATCGAGCGGGTGAACGTGGACGTGCTCAACCACATCGCCGAGGACTACATCCCGGTGATCGCGTCGGTGGGCGCCGACGCCGAGGGCAACTCCTACAACGTGAACGCCGACGCCGCGGCGGCCGCGGTCGCCGCCGCGCTGCGCGCGTACAAGGCGATATTCCTCACCGACGTCGAGGGCTGGCTGGCGGATCCCGCCGACCATGCCTCGCTGATCTCGGAGAGCACCGCGAAGGAGATCGAGGCGGCCCTTCCGGAGGTGAGCGGGGGGATGCGGCCCAAGCTGGAGGCGTGCGTGCAGGCGCTGGCCGGCGGGGTGCGCCAACGCCCACATCGTCGACGGCCGCCGCCCGCACTCGCTGCTGCTGGAGCTGTTCACCGACGAGGGCAGCGGCACCAAGCTGTGGCCCTAGAGCAACTGCAGGCCCTCGAGGCCCAGGGCACGATGGGCACCTACGCCCGCAACCCGGTGGAGTTCGTCCGGGGCGAGGGCACGCGGCTGTGGGACGCCGACGGCAACGAGTACCTCGACTTCCTCGCGGGCATCTCCGTCGTCCAGATCGGCCATTGCCACCCGGCGCTGGTGGCGGCGGTCACCGAGCAGGCGTCGCGCCTGATGCACGTCGGCAACCTCTACTACACCGAGCCGGCGATCCGGCTGGCGGCACGGCTGTCCGAGCTGTCGCTGGGCGGCAAGGCATTCCTCTGCAACTCCGGCACAGAGGCGATCGAGTGCGCGCTCAAGCTCGCGCGCCGCCATCACGCGCAGGGCGACTTCGTCGTGATCGAGGGCGGCTTCCACGGCCGCACTATGGGCGCGCTGTCTGCCACGCCGCAGGAGGCAAAGCAGGCGCCGTTCGCGCCGCTGGTGCCCGGCTTCGCCACGGTGCGGGCGAGACGACCCCGACGCGCTCGCCGCCGCCGTTGGCCCCGACACCGCGGCCGTGCTGCTCGAGCGCATCCAGGGCGAGGGCGGCATCCATCCCCTCAGCGCCGAGACGCTCGCTGCCGCCCGCGCGGCCTGCGACGAGCACGGCGCGCTGCTCATCTGCGACGAGATCCAGTGCGGCATGGGCCGCACCGGCGACATGTGGGCGCTGGGAGGAGGCCGGCGTGCGACCCGACGTGATGACCGTGGCGAAGGGCCTCGGGCGGCGGGCTGCCGATCGGCGCGTGCCTCACCACGCCGGAGCTGGCGGACACGCTCCAGCTGGGCGATCACGGCTCCACGTTCGCCGGCGGGCCAGTCGTGGCCTCCGGCGCGAACGCGGTGCTCGACGTGATCACCACGGACGGTTTCCTCGACGAGGTGCGGGCGAAGGGCGAGCGGCTTGCCGCCGGCCTGCGGGACTCAGGGCTCGACGTGCGCGGCCGAGGGCTGATGCTGGCGTTCGCAGTGGCCGACGCGCCGGACCTCGCGCGCCAGCTGCTGCTGGAACACCGGCTGGTGGTGAACGCGACCGGCCCGGACACGGTTCGCCTGCTGCCGCCTCTCACGGTGAGCGAGGAGGAGATCGACGAGGCGGTTGGGCGCGTGAGGACGGCGATTGCATGAAGGCGGTCGTCTGCCAGAACGCCGAGCTCGACGTGGTCGACCTGCCCGAGCCCACTCCCGGGCGAGGCCAGGTGCGGCTGCGGGTGGCGCGCTGCGGCATCTGCGGCTCGGACCTGCACGCCCGCCACGGGATCGACGACTGGGCAGACCTGGCAGAGCAGGCGGGCTATGACCGCCTCGGCCGCTCGCACGAGCAGATCGTGTTCGGCCATGAGTTCTCGGGCGAGGTGGCGGAGTACGGCCCGGGCACGAAGGGCAACGTTCCGACCGGCGCGCCGGTCGTGGCCCTGCCGCTGATCCGGGGCGAGCAGGGGGTGGACACCGTCGGCCTGTCCGCACACGCTCCTGGCGCGTACGCCGAGCAGGTGATCGTGCACGAGGCGCTGATGCTGCCGGTTCCCAACGCGCTGCCGGCGGACGTGGCCGCGCTCACCGAGCCGATGGCCGTGGCCTGGCACGCCGTCCGGCGCGGCGAGGTGGGCAAGCGCCAGGTGGCGATCGTGATCGGATGCGGGCCTGTCGGCCTTGGCGTGATCCTGATGCTGAAGGCGAAGGGCGTCCGAACGGTGGTGGCCGCCGACTTCTCGCCCGGCAGACGCGCGCTGGCCTCCGCATGCGGCGCCGATGTGGTCGTGGACCCCGCCGAGGACTCGCCCTACACGGCGCGCTCCGCCAAGGGCCACCTCGACGACATTCCGGCCGCCCTCGAGCTCGTGGTCGGCGCCCGCGAGCGGCTGGCCAGGCTGCCGGTGGGGGAGTGGGGCGTGTGGCGGACCGCCGAGCGGCTGGGGGCCGGCCCGAAGGGCCCGGTCGTGTTCGAGTGCGTGGGCGTGCCGGGCGTGATCGAGAGCATCGTGACGAGCGCGCCGCTGTTCTCGCGCGTGGTGGTCGTGGGCGTCTGCGTCGGGCCCGACACGTTCCGGCCGGCGATGGCGATCAACAAGGAGCTCGACCTGCGCTTCGTGGTGGGCTACACGCCGCTGGAGTTCCGCGACACGCTGCACATGCTGGCCGAGGGCCAGGTGGATCCCCGCCCGATCATCACGGGCGAGGTCGGGCTCGGGGGCGTCGACGCCGCCTTCACCGCGCTCGGTGACCCCGAGCGCCACGCGAAGATCCTGATCGACCCGGCCAGCGAGGCCGACGCCCCGGCCGCTAGATCCTGAGCGTCAGCGTCCGTGTCGCGCGCGACGTGAGGCCCGCGGCGGTTTCGAGCCGCACCGCCACACGCAGCTTGATCCGCTTGTTCCGGCGCAGGATCTTCAGGTTCTTCTGGGAGAGCTTGATGGTGAGCGTCACCCTGCCCGCGCCCGGGACCCTGAACAACTTGCGTGCCAGGGTCACCTTGCGCCGGGCGCTGACCTTCACCTTGGCGATGCTGCGGAACGCGGCTTCTCCCGCGGTGCCGGCCGTCGCCCGTAGCGAGTACCTGAAGCGCCCCCGCCGAACCTTGATCGAGCGCTTGGCCCCGGAGAGGTCGGGCTTGGCGAGGGGCCGCGTTGGTGTGGGCGACACCGGCGTCGGCACCGCGGGCGGCTTGGTGACCACGGGCGGCGAGCCGGGGCTGAGGTCGCAGACGTTGCCCGTCCCGTCCTTGTCGTTGTCGGCCTGATTGGCGTTCGGGTCCCCGGGGCAGTTGTCCGAGGCGTCGGCGCGTCCATCGGAGTCGGCGTCGACGGGAGCGTTGGCGCTGATCAGCTGCTGTGCGCGTGCGATTGCGGCATTGGCGTCCGCCCGGCCGCCGGTGCCCACCTTGCCGGTGAGCGAGGCGAGGGGAACGGCGCTGTCGTTGATCGCCTGCACGATACGTGTGTCGCTCGCCGTGGTGGCGGCGGCCAACGAGCGCTGCCACGCCTGCCACGTGCGGCGTCGCCATCGAGGTGCCGCTGAAGTAGTGGTAGTCCTCGTCCTCGGTGGCGGCGCTGGCGGGGCGACAGCCGAGCATCACATCGTCGATGTAGGCGCCGTCGTCGGTGTTGCTTTCATCGGACAGGATTGGAATCTGGCGCTCACGGCGCTGTCGCCGTCAAACGCTTCGAGCGAATTCTCGAGCGATACGAACCCACCGCTCGAGCCCGTCAGCCCACGGTCGTCGAAGGGCGGGATGTCCACGGCGCCGCTCTCGCCGTAGACGTCGAGGAAGTCGGCGTCCGTCTCCAGGTCGAACCGAGCCCGGGCGTCGAGGCGGCAGCCGCTCAGTCCGGTGAAGCTCACGGCCTGGCTGTGAAGGCTTCCGTTCGCGTTGTTGGGGTAGTCGCCGAGCGAGCTGTCGGTGGCCGACGCCGGCGTCGAGTTGAAGAAGCTTGTGGTCCTCGCCCACGCCGGCGCGCCCGAGGTCGTCCAGGTGGCGCCGCTCGTGGTGAAGCTGGGGTTGGTGAGCAGGTTGTCGTAGTCGGTCTTCGCGCTCAGCACACGGCTGCCCGGCGCGCCGACGTCCACCTTCGACGGGCCGAAGTTCGAGAAGCTCGACAACGCGCCGGTGTTCGCGAACGAGGCAACGCAGATCAGGTTGGGCTGCGGCAGGTTGCAGGGCACGGTGGGAACCGTGTCGTTGTTGGTGGCGTCGTTCCCGGCCGCCGCCACGACCACGGCGTCCGCGGCGTTCGCTGCGTTCACGCCGGCCGACATGAACCCGTCCGTGGCGCCCTCGCCACCCAGGCTCAGGTTGATCACGTCGGCGCCCTCCTGCGCCGCATAGGTGATGCCGTTACCGATGTGCTCGCTCGTGCCGGAGCCGTTCCCGTCCAGCACCCGCACGGCCATGATCTGTGCGTCGGGTGCGACCCCGGCCACGCCGCTTGTGTTCGCGTCAACCGCGGCGGCGGTGCCGGCCACGTGGGTTCCGTGGAAGTCGAAGTCGTCGGGGTCGTTGTCGTTGGCCGCGAAGTCCCAGCCGAAGGTGTCGTCGACCTTCCCGTTGGCGTCGTCGTCGCCACCACCGGCCGGGTCGTCGTTGGTCCAGCGGTTGGGCAGTAGGTCGGGCTGGAACTTGTCGACGCCCGTGTCGAGCACGGCGATGACCGCACCGGCGCCGCGGGTGGTGTCCCAGGCGTCGAGGGCGCTTACGTCAAGTCCCTCCTCGCCCAGCGGGCCGCTACGGGCGGATGGGCTGGCCCACGTTGTGCAATCCCCAGAGCTCTCCGAAGCGAGTGTCGTCCGGCGGGGCCGCCGAGCGCCCGATAGAGGTAGTTGGGTTGCAGCCGTGAGCACGTCGGGCTGTCGCTCGAGGCGCTCCACGGCCGCGCGCACGGAGCCGTCGCCTTCCCACCTCACGACCTGCGCCTGCGAGATCCGTGTCGATCGATCGAACTCCACGTCTGCCCGGCTTCGCGCTGCGCCTCGCTCGGGGGCGGACGTGCCCTTGGTGAACCGCACGATCGCCTCTCCCGGCACGAACTTCAGGCGCGGCGCGCGGCGCAGCTCGCGCCACCACCGCCGCGCCGGTCGGCCAGCGGGGAAGCCAGCAGCTGGCCGTGATCACGGTCAGGCGACGGCGCGAGCCCATTGACGAGTCACTTGACATGGATCGTCGCGGTCATGGGCGCGGGCTTGAGCCGGGTGCCGGCTAGGTTCCGCACGCCCGATGCCGACGACCCACAGCGAGCCCGCCGCCAGGCGGCTACGAGGCCGGCCCCGGCGAGGTCGGGCCGCGTGCTGCTGCTCTACTCGGGCGGCCTCGACACGAGCGTGATGCTCAAGTGGATCCAGGACGAGTACGAGGCCGAGGTCGTGGCGCTGACGCTCAACCTCGGCCAGCCCGGCGAGGACTACGAGGTGATCAAGGGCAAGGCGATGAACCTGGGCGCGCTCGAGCTGCGAGGTCGTCGACGCCCGCGAGGAGTTCGCCGAGCGAGTACGTGCTGCCGGCGATCAAGGCCAACGCCCTCTACGGCGGCGGCTACCCGCTGTTCACCGCGCTCGGGCCGGCCGCTGATCGCGAAGATCGCGGTCGAGAAGGCGCGCGAGGACGGCTGCGACGCGATAGCCCACGGCTGCACCGGCAAGGGCAACGACCAGGTGCGCATCGACGCGGCGGTGCTCGCCTCGCGCCCGACCTGAAGATCGTCGCGCCCGTGCGCAACTGGGCGATGGGCCGCGAGGAGGAGATCGCCTACGCGCGCGAGCACGGCATCCCGGTGAAGGGCGGCACCGAGGCGCCGCCGTACTCGATCGACGACAACATCTGGGGGCGCTCCTCCGAGGGCGGGCCGATCGAGGACCTGGGCGAGCCGCCGCGCGACGACGTGTTCGAGCTGGTCGGCCGATCCGCGCGACGCCCCCGACGAGCCGCAGGACTCGTGGTCGAGTTCGACGAGGGCCGGCCCGTCGCGCTCGACGGCGAGCGGCTGGGCCTGGTCGAGCTGCTCGAAAGGCTGCCGGCCATCGGCTGCCGCCACGGCGTCGGGATCGTCGACCACATCGAGGACCGCATCGTCGGGCTGAAGGTGCGCGACCTGTACGAGGTGCCCGCCGCCGAGATGATCCTGACCGCGCACACGCGAGCTGGAGAAGCTGGTCGGCACGATCCACCAGAACCACTTCAAGCGCAGCTCGACAGCAGTGGGCGTTCCTCGTCTACGCCGGGCTCTGGTACGAGCCGCTGCGCGAGACCTGGACGCCTACATGGAGTCGGTGAACGAGCAGGTCACGGGCAAGATCACGCTGCGGCTCTACAAGGGCAGCGCAAGGCGGTGGCGCGCAGGTCGCCCAACGCGCTCTACGACGAGGAGCTCGCGAGCTTCGGCGAGTCCGGCGGCCTGTTCTCCCAGCAGGCGAGCCCCGGCTTCATCGAGCTGTGGACCCTGCAGTCGCGAATGGCGTATGGAATCCGGCAACCGGGAAGAAGGAGGAGTAATGGGAACAAGGGGCTACACGGTGCTCGGGCTGGGCGGTCTGGCAGATCGGCGTCGCGAGTGGCCAGGAAGAAAATGGCCCGGAACCGGGCGAAGCTGGGCGCGGCAGGCGTCATCGCGCTGGTACTTCTGGGTGGCGTAATCGCTGCAAAGCAGGCGCCTGACGCATAGACGGGCCTTCTGAGGGAACATTCCCCTTGTGGGCGGGAACGGCAGGGTCACGGCAGACCGTCGCGGCAGCGGAGGCTGGAGTCGGTGCTCGACGCCGAGCCGGCACTCGAGCCCGGCCATGAGTGGCGCTCGGAGCTCTACCGCGTCGCCGTAGACCAGTTCACCCGCGCCGCCGACCTGCTCGGCCTCGAGCGCGAGATACGCGCCCGGCTGCTCGAGCCGCGCCGCGCGTTGGTCGTGAATTTCCCGGTCCGCACGCGACGACGGTGAGGTCAGATCTTCACCGGCTACCGCGTCCAGCACACCCTCACCATGGGGCCGATGAAGGGCGGCATCCGTTACGCGCCGGGGGTCTCGCTCGGGGAGTGCGCGGCGCTGGCGATGTGGATGACGTTCAAGTGCGCCCTGCTCGGCCTGCCCTTCGGCGGCGCCAAGGGCGGGGTCCGCTGCGATCCGAACCGCCTTCGCGAGGACGAGCTAGAGAGGGTCACCCGCCGCTACGCCTCGGAGATCTTCCCGATAATCGGACCCGACCGCGACATCGCCGCGCCGGACATGGCCACCGGCGAGCGCGAGATGGCCTGGTTCATGGACACCTACTCGCAGCAGGTCGGACACCCGGTGCCCGAGATCGTCACCGGCAAGCCCACCGTGCTCGGTGGCACCAAGGGCCGCGACGATGCCACCGGCCTGGGCGTGGTCTTCTGCATCGAGGAGTTGATGAAGACAGAGGGTGGAGACCTGTCCGGCATGCGCGTGGTGGTCCAGGGCCTCGGCAACGTGGGCGGGACCGTCGCCCGGGAGCTCGCCGATCGCGGAGCAACGATCGTCGGCGTCTCCGACGTGACCGGCGGCGTGGTGGATCCCGACGGCCTCGAGCCGATGGCGGTCGACGCCTGGATCGCCGAGCACGGCTTCCTGCGCGGCTCCCCGGGTCGCCACGTCGGGAGGGTCGAGATCCTCGAGGAGCCGTGCGACCTTCTCGTGCCGGCGGCCGTGGAGCACCAGATCACCGCTGAGAACGCGGACCGGCTTGAGTAGCGATGTGGT